>CAVRNU010000046.1:0-183021 GCA_963722585.1 Bryobacterales bacterium
TGCAACTTACTCGGGCTGTTCGGAGTGTTCCGCCTTGTCCGACTTACCCACTTAGTAACGCTCAACTTACGCCCGACTTAGTCCTTTTGCCGAACAGGGCGCACAAAGGCGCGCGAGGACTAAACGGGCTGGAGTGGCGCCGCTGATTGCGTACATAGTTGCGCACATCGCAAGCCTTCCCTGCCGCGCAAGTTGCTTCAATACCCGGAGGACGCTGCTCGCGCCAAGTACTAGAAATTGGCAAAAAGTACCACGCCGGTAGCCTTAGGTGCGGAACGTACGGAACCTAAGGAATAGACGGAGCCATCGGAATTATTCATCTTTGCTTTCGCATGCGAATTTGGGGCATGCTGGGCGATTATGAGCACCCTGAACGCTAGTGAATGCGCACGCAAAGCTACAAAAAGCGCTGAACGTCATCGCCTATCAAGCAAAGAACTCGCGGAGATTGTGGGCAATCCAAATCTCTTCGTCCAAGACACGGTCGCTGACCAGATAACTGGCGTTCCCTCCGCCAGCCTACGCCGGTATCGCCACGAGGGGCGCGGGCCAAAGTTTGTGCGGACCGGATTCTCGTGCCGATACAAAGTCGCCTGGCTACTCGAATGGCTCAATGAGCGCATTGTTGAGACTCGAGATTCCGCTCCTCGGGAAGTCGCCTAACTTGTCCAGCAGAAAGAAAAGGCGCCAGGGGATTCATGCCCACCATGGCGCCGGAAATGAGATTTCTATGTACCTTAGCAGTCTATCTGAGTTCGTCAAAAAACAACTGCGGGAAATAGGAAAACACACCTGTTTTCGCTGTAGCGCAAAAGCTGAAGGTTTCATGCTGTATGAGGCATGACCCGAGAAGCGCAAGTTACTGGGCCAGCCGCCCGGCAAGCTGCGCCTCCTCGGTTACTACGCATGCGAACGATGCCGGAGGATGCCGGACAGCGATGAGCTGGTGGACGCGCAGCTCGCTCGTCAGTTCGGAATGCGCCCATGAATTCAGCTAACGCAGTACGAACTATGGGCACCAAACGCCCACGCATTTCGCCACCGGCCGCTCTCGCCAGCCTTCATCAATGGGTGGATTGGGCATACGAGCTGAAGCCAAGCAAAGCTGAGCCCACCAAGGTCCCAAAACAGCTTAACGGCCACAACGCCTCATCCACCGATCCGAAAACCTGGTCACCCTTCGCGACAGCTCACGAGGCGTACCTTCGCAATCCTTCGTTCGCCGGCGTCGGCTTTGTCCTTACACCGCCTTGGGTGGGCATCGACCTGGACGATTGCATCGAGGACAGCGGCTCGCTGAAACCATGGGCCCTCGAGATTCTCGCGCGGTTCGCCGGAACCTATGCGGAAATCTCGCCTTCCGGGTCAGGCATTAAGATCTGGATTCAGGGCCAGCTCGAGCGCGCGGTTGACGTGCCCTATGAAGACGGCAATGTCGAGATTTACAGCCAAGGGCGGTATTTCACCGTTACCGGACAAGCCTGGGAAGGCGCGCCGGCTCACATCGAGAATTGCCAGGAATCTCTAGACTGGTTGCTCGCTAAACTTGCGCCTGCGGCTGCAGAAAGGCCCCACGGCGCGCCGATTCGCGTAGAAGGCAAAATCCCTCAAGGTGAACGCTATCCAGCCCTGCTGAGGATGGCGGGGGCTATGGCGCACCAAGGTATGAGTGTCGAGATCATTGAGGACGCTGTTCAAAAGGAAAACGTAAAGAGCTGCGATCCTCCTCGCGAACAAAAAGACATTCATCGCATGGTCGAAAGTATTGTTGAGAAAGAGCACCAGAAGAATGGCGCGGCATCGGACTCGCAACATCGGAAGACGGCAGAGCCATCGAGAATCGACATCGACCAGATTCCAAGCATTCGCTCGTTCGATTCGGCGGGGATCGGGTTCGCTGTAGAGGGACTCATCGCCCGTAATTCGGTGAACATGCTTTCCGGAGAGTCAGGACACGGCAAGAGTACTCTCGCCCTTGCGATGGCCGATGCGATTGCCAAAGGCCGGGACTTCGCCGGTCGGCAATGCTCTCAGCGGCCGGTGCTCATTCTCGATCGTGAGAACGGTATTGACGCTATGCAGGAGCGCTTCAAGCGGCTCGGCATCGAGGACGAGACGGGCCTGACTGCTTGGGGCGGATGGCTGGAGCAGGAAGCGCCAGCTCCGGGCTCGACTGTTGTACTTGACTGGGTTCAGAAGACTGAGCCCAAGCCCGTGGTGATTGTCGATACTCTCGTGGCGTTCTTAGAATGTGATGAGAACAACGCGAGTGAAGTCCGCCAATTCATGGGCCAGTTGCGGCAGCTCGCAAATCTCGGAGCCACCGTCATCGCACTGCACCATACGGGCAAAGCAGAGACGAGCCACGAGTATCGCGGGTCCTCGGACTTCAAGGGTTCGATTGATGTGGGCATCCACATTCGGAACTTCGGCGACGGCGAACTCGGCAAGATGCGGTTGAAAGCGTTCAAGAACCGCTTTGCACTTGACCGCGACGTAATTCTCAACTACTCGAACGGCCGCTTCGTATCGGACGATCGCCCCAACTCGGCCGTGCGAACTGTGACGGAGCAGTTGGCAGAGCTGCTGAGAAAGAATCCTGGAGTGAAGAAGACGGAGTTCGAGAACCTGGCACATGGCCTTCAGCTCGGCCGCAATCGCGCTCGAGTCTTTCTGGATGACGGCGTGAGAGAGGGAGAGATACGGGTCACTAGCGGCGCGCAGAATGCAAAGTTCTACTACCTGGTCGAGAGCTGTGGCGGGGCGTTGCCGTGGTAGCGTTCGCCAGTTTGCCACCCCCTTAGAGAGCGGCGAACTGGCAAACGGACAAGGCGCGCCAGTTTGCCAGTTACGCCAAAAGGTTGGCGGCGAACTGGCAAACACAATAAGATCAATGGTTTTTGAGTCAACCGGCAATGCCAGTTCGCCAGCTAGATTTCGGTTCGCCACTTGAGGCGAATTTGCACACCAGTCGCCACCCTCGGAAGAGCAGGCGCTTGACGCCGAAACGCAATGCCGGTTACGCTCAAGACCGGATAGCTGGATCCCAGTTTCCGGTGCCTCCGGTGCCTCACAATTCGAGCCGAACGGAACCTTTTGCACGGCGTTCTGTCTCTGAAAAACCCGATCAGTTCATTGTGGACGGCGATGGCAAGCTCTTGGGCCGCTGTACCCGGCCACAGGCGAAGCATCTTCAATCGCTGCACTATGTAACCCCCTGGGGGAAGCGCGGCTGGCTTGCCCAGGTGTTGTACGAATTCATCAAAGCGGAGTTGCGCCGCTACTGCTGCTAACCCTCTGAAAAACCTCGCTTGACCCAACGCACGACGAAAAGAACTAAATAAACGAATCCCCAGCCAAACGGAACTGGAACAAGCGCAACAAGCGCCGCCTCCAATTTCTCATAGGGAAGCATCTCAACTGCGTAGTCTTCACCGCGCTTTAAACATTCATTGTCAGCAACCCCTCGGACGCGGTGCGAATCGCTGCACACCTGCGTTATCTCGCCAGCAACGCGCATATCTTCATCGCTTGCGGCTTGAAAGGTGTAGATTCCAGAGCCGATGACCCATACGACTGAGGCAACAATGCCTATTCTTTTCCAGCCACTCAATTTCACCTTTAAACCCCCGAGAGTCGTGACGAGAGTATAATCCTTCGAACGGCCCTCCCCAAGCGAATCTCGCGAGTACACCTGTCCGGACTGCGCGCCTCATCGTCATTGACTGGGCGATCGATCATTTGCCAATCGCCAATTACCGGCCACTCGCAAGCCGATACACCCGCTCAGCAACCGACTGAGGTATGCGGATAGCAACCCGCGTGCGGCGCCGCATGCCTGGATCGCCGCTGCGCAGGACGCCGGGCTCGTCGCGAAACCATCCGAAAACAATATTCTCGGCAAAGCCCCACTGCTCGGCGAGTTGCTTCACGGTGAAATGGGCTTCGAAGATGTCCATTGATCAAGCTCGTGGAGCGAGCACCTCAACAGGCCGCGGCGAGTCGCCGGTTATCATCGTTCTGCAAGTTCTGCAAGGTCTCGAATTTGCTCCGCCCGAAATGGCTCCTCAAGGTTGGGTGATAACCAGAGATCGTCATCTACGAAGCCGATGTTTAGATCATGGTCATTCGCCTCGCAGCCGTAGAATTCCCGGATCGCATCTGCCCACGGCTTAGGGAACTGCTCGGCGAGGATAAGATCGGGGTACTTGCGATAGAGCGCTCGCGCGGTTTCAAGATACGAAGCGAAGGTCGCTCTAGCTTCCAAGAAAGTCCGCGCGATGTGTTTTTCGGGGAGGTTTGGCATGTGTAAGTGTCCTTTCAAAGAGAGAATGCCGCGCGATGCCGGGCGGCAGGCTGATAGTAGACGACTCCCCTTAGGCTGTCAAGGATAGTCATGGAGCCTGGAGTCATGGAGTAATGGAGCCAATTACTAAGTGACTTAGTAAGTCTCCGGAGACGCGGAAAACACTGATGTTTTCAGCAAGAGTTTCGGTAAAAAGCCCTTGCTATAAACCATGCGTTCGGTTATCATTGGCGCATGAGCACCGAACACCAAGCCTCGAAAGCTGCGAGCCTCATGGGCAGGCGCAGTGTGGAAGCAAGAAAGAAAGCGTTGGGCGAGAAGGAATTCACTAAGCGCATGCGGGAAATCGGCAAGCTGGGCGGCCGGCCGAAGGGTAGCGGCAAGAAAGAGGCTCGCTGATGGCTGCTGAGATTGCGATCGAACCCACCCAACGCCGCAAGAAGGATCGAGACGGGCTCTACAAGCGCCCGGATTATTGGCATTATGCGCTGATCATCGACGGCAGGCGGCAGAGCTTTACCACTGGCACGAAAGACTACAACGAAGCCAAGAAGCTGCGCGCCGCGGCTGTACGCGACCTTCAAGCAGGCAAGATGCCGAGCGACTCAGGGTGCAGACGCTTCGAGGCCACTGCCGACGAGTACATCAAGCATCGCGAAGCAACCGTAGCGGCCGGCACGGTAAGGCTGGAGAAAGAGCGCCTGCGACCGCTGAAAAGAATACTCGGCAACGTCCGGCTGCGGGAAATCACGGCACGAACGATTCGCAGCTATCAGGGCGCGCGAGCGGCGCAAGTGAGCAACCGTACCGTCAATCTCGAAACCAAGCTTTTGCGAGGCATCCTGAAGCACGAAGGACAGTGGGATAGGCTGGCGTCGGACTACAAACGCTTGCAGGAAGGCGGTGAGACGCCGGGCAGGGCGCTGACTCCTGACGAATCGCTTCGGCTGTTCACGATTGCAGAGAGCAAGGATGAGTGGTTCGTGGCCTACCACGCGGCAATCGTCGCGAACGACACGGGAATGCGTGGCGTTGAGCTAAGGCACCTCAGACTTGCCAATATCAGCGTAGACGCACGAAAGATCGAGATACGCCGCACCAAGGGCAATTGCGGCGTAGGCCGGCCGATAATTCTCACCAATGACGCGCTGAAGGCCGTGCTGAAGCTGATCGATCGAGCGGCAAACCTGAATGCGACACAGCCCGGGCATTACCTGTTTCCCTACAGAATCCCGAAGGGCGCTGGCTATGATCCAGCGAAACCAGCAAAGGGCTGGCGTACGGCGTGGCGCAAGCTAACCAAAGCAGCCGGCGTGCCTGGCTTCCGGTTCCACGATCTGCGCCACACCTACATCACGAACCACGCCGAGATGGGAACTCCGCTTCCGGTTGTTCAGGCCCAGGCTGGCCATCTCTCGAAGCGCATGACGGAAGTGTACACGCACATCAGCCAGCGGTCGATGCAGGAAGCCGCGGCGCGGTACGAGCAACGGAAGGCCGAGCAACTCACGGAGGCGAAGCGCAGACTTACCGAACAAGGTCCCGAGAATCAACCGTCTCAGGCGGTCAATTGAGGGGGGGCCTGTGGCCCATTGCGTACATAGTTGCGTACATCATCCCCATGGCCGAGCAGGTGTTGTCCGCAAACCATTGAAAGCAATGGTGGGCTCGAATAGATTCGAACTATCGACCTCCTGCGTGTCAAGCAGGCGCTCTAACCAACTGAGCTACGAGCCCACTACTGTGGTATCAACAGGTTAGCATGCGTCAGGCGATTCCAAAGGAAACTGATGTACGAGCGTATGTACGAGTCGGCCCGTTGGACCGAGGTATCCTGCACGTGTCTCGTGCAAACGCTGAAATGACCCCGGAAGCGAATAGTACGAACGCGAAGAGTTTCATATGATTCTCATCGACCAGGGTGACGGCATTCTTCAGCGGGTTCAAGTGAGGTGGGTAATTGTAAGGCCGGGCAGCATAGAAACGCGCACTGCTACCGTTGCCAGAGTGAAGCCGGCCCATCGGCGCACCAGACGCCGCACGATTCGACCACGGTGTCAGGCTGCCACGCGTTTCACTCCCCAATCAAAATGCAAAAGCAGAAGATAAATGAGAGTGGTAATCATCGAGTCGGCGGTCGCAAGAACATGAAACAGTTTTGAAGACGGCCAACCAAGTAAACAGAGAACAAGCACAGGGCCGATACTTATCTTATCCCTGTGCAAAGAACTACCCAAAAGCGCCAGCTTTGCAGGTTGCGGACCAGCAGAACTAATGGGAGAGCAAGCGCCCATCCGGGAAGGCTGTAAAAAAAAATTGCACCGACAGAAGCGTATGGTTTGCATTAAATACTCGCCGGGGTGAACGGCGACCTCAACTAGACTTGCTACAGGTGCAACAATGAGGGCCGCAACCGCTACGCCAACCAAAGAGTACAACAGACGCCTCAATGGCGGCGGGAGAAGTTCCGCTGCTTCAGACACTTGGCTCATAACGTCTATGCGGCCTTCAACGCCTGCATGATGCTGGACAGCGTTTGCCCGGTTTCATTCTCACCGGCCCCGCTGAAAGCGAGTCTGGGAATTGGCCTGGCCGAAAAAATAGAAAAATGAAATTTGAAAATCCGGGTCAGGCGGGTTAGGTGAACGTGCGATTTAAACTGGACGAGTCCTCCCGATTAGTGAAGCAAGGCGGATGATGCCAGTCGGGGTTAATTTCCAAAACATTGACTCGACTGGAAACATTTTGCCTGCATGAATGTCGGCCCTCATGTCCACACTGATATAGTCCAAGGCCTGAAACTGAAGCCGAATGGTTTGCAATACGGACTTGATAGCCCCCTCCCGTGGCCGCAAAGTCTCGTGAAATTCGATCTCGTCCTCAGACACCCCCGGATCTGTTCAGTGAGAATGACTGATTGTGTTTTGAATCTGGACCACGTTTCTTCACCCGTGTTCTCCCTTTTTACCCCGCTCCACTGTTCTCGCACCGGGAGCTCGTTCTCACGTCTGCTGATATGAGCCTCCAAATCGGCGGCCACTTGAGCCTCAATCACATCCAAGAATCCCCGAAACTCACGCGACCGGTGCCGGCGATGTAGTTGCCCGATGATACGGCTGGTTTTCAACTCCAGCAAGGCAAACAGCGAAGTCGTTCCATGCCGTTTGTAATCATGCGTGCCGCGCTCCACTTGTCCTGGCCGTAACGGGAGCAGCGGTTGCGTGCTGCGGTCCAGTGGCTGCGTCGCGAACGATGAGGCTATTCGCTTGTCTAGGCCTTGACCCATAAAGCGGAATGCATCATCGAGGACCAGTCGCCGCGCCACAAGCCAGCCCAGTTCAGCAGAGCGATTCATGTACATTATGAATGCGTTCTCATCGACACTTGGTCCCGGCTGTGGCTTCAGCCCCTTGGAAATAGGCGTAATTTCTTGGCTAAATGATATGAACCCCCCCGTGAACCTCCGTATGGAAGAAATCGGCCCACGATTCCAAATCCGGACTTCCGGCGCCAAGCCAGATGATTCGCCGATAAGTCGGTCTGAAATACGACGTTCGGTTTTCTTCCGCCTGTCCGTGCTTTTTTCTTGTATTCCTCTCGCTCAGTAGTGGGGTTATCGGAGCGCCGATCCAGATCGGAAAACTTAATCCAATTGTGCGCACCCCCCCCGCAAGCATGAACGCTCTATCCTTTTATGTCGCGCATCAGAGCGTAACCATCAAGCGGATAGCCCTTGCTGTATAGCACTTCCCACGCCCGGATTCGACGAAAGAGATTCGAGACATACACCAACGCCACTACGTAGTTAATGCGCTCCTTTGCCCAGCGATGAGAATCAATATAATCCGACGCCCGATGAAGTGTCTCGATGAAAAAGCTTTGAAACGAGTCGAGTGGAACGGGTTGACCTGGGAACTTTGTTTCGGATGTATTGTCCGACCATTTCCTCGTTCCCTATCACCTCAGTTAAATGTCCTCCAATCAGGCCATTGAGGGTGAACGTGCCGTAAGCTGCCGTGTCCACTCTGCAATTGTCATTCTCGGGAGCGTCACTCTGTTGCCGTTCCGTTCATTCGCCTGTGTATGCCGTAGAGGTTCACTGCATTCATAAAGCCCGAATTGCACGATATGCCGGCCTGAATCAACGAGGAGTCTTTCGAGTAGTTCCACGGGGTACGTTCGAAAACGTTCCTCGCCGGTCTTTACCGATTTGCTTTGCGAACGAATGCTGCTTGGGTCCTTGCTTCCACAGAGGCGTCTGATTGCGGACTTCTTCGACTATCCACTCGTAGCCTTTACTACGCATATCGCCGAGGCCAGAATCCCTGACTACTTTTTCTCTGTCGGCGTCCTCCCTGGTACGAAAAGTTGGTTCGTCAGAGCGGGGTACGCGGTGCCCGTTCTCGGTCAAGACTAGGCGGAACTGGGACTTCGTCACTCTTTCAGCATACTAGGAATTTCACAGTCCGGGAGTGTACGAGACTTTCTAGGAGAGAAAGCCGCTGACCCGCCCTTATTCAGGCATTATCAGGGTGTATCCGCCTTTACGCTGTATCCCGCTAAGTCGCTGAGAATACTGGCGAACTGGACACTCGCTGAGTATCCGAGATACCTCAACTCGCATTCGTGTCAAGCAGGCGCTCTAACCAACTAAGCTACGAGCCCACGAGGCGTAAAATCGGTAGTTCAACACGCCAAAGGCGTTCTCAGAGTCGAGACGATAAAGTATCTAACGAGGTGTACACCACCATGTTGAAGCGATTTGGTCCTGCGGTACTCGCTATCGTGTTTTGCGTGTTCGCGGTCGCAAGGCAGGAAGGCGGGCCGCGGAAAAGCCCGCACGCGACGATTTCGACGACTCTCGGCGGGAAAACCATTACCATCTCGTACGGGCGCCCTTATTTGAAAGGCCGGAAGGCGGTCGGCGGCAGTCTCGTTCCCTACGATGAGGTTTGGCGTCTGGGAGCCGATGAGGCTACCAAGCTGACGACCGATGCCGATCTCATGATAGGTAATCTCAAGGTGCCAAAGGGCAGCTATGCCTTGTTTACAATTGCCGGCCGCGATCACTGGACGCTGATTGTGAATAAGAAAGCGGAGCAGTTCGGCGCTTTTGACTATAGCCAGGCGGACGACCTCGGGCGAACGCCGCTTCAGGTGAAGCATCTCGCCTCTCCGGTCGAGCAGTTCACAATTACGCTCGAGCCGGCTTCGAGTGGTAGCGTAGTGTTGCATTTGGCTTGGGAAAACACCGACGCCTCAACCACCATACGCGTTGCCGGGTAAGTCTCTAGATATTCGTGTAAGGTGAAGACATGGCTGAAGCCGCTACCCAGAGACCACCCCATGTTGCTCCGCACCGCTTCTTGTTTGCTCCGGGGCCAACCAATGTCGACCCGCGGGTTTATGGAGCGATGATTCAGCCCGTGGTCGGGATTCGCGATCCTTTCTTTTTTCAGTGCATGGCCGACGTGCAGGCAGGCTTGCGCGCCGTATTTGGCACCGCAAACGAGAAGACGTTTGTGCTGACCGGCACAGGCAGTTCCGGCATGGAAGCAGCCATTGCGAACTTTGTAAAGCCGGGGACGAAATTCGCAGTGTTTGCGAATGGCTTCTTTGCCGACCGCCAAGCTGAAATGGCGCGGAGGCACGGCGCAGCGGTCATCCGGTTCGACAAGGAATGGGGCGAGGTGTTCGACGCGGATGAAGCGGAGAAGCTCATCCGCGAGCACCGGCCTGAAGTTGTCGCATTTGTTCATGCGGAAACATCCACGGGCGCTGTGCAGCCGCCGCTGGCGATCACAAAACCTGCCCGGGAGATTGGCGCTTTCGTGATTGCCGATTGTGTGACTTCGCTTGGCGCCATGCCAGTTGAGCTCGATACGAACGGCATCGATATCGCCTATAGCTGTTCACAGAAGGGGCTGAGCTGTCCGGCCGGGTTAAGTCCCGTAACTGTGTCGCCTCGGGCATGGCAGTGGCTTGAGACCCGAAGCTCGATCGACACATGGGCCCTGGACCTGAAAATGATCGACGCGTGGTTTGGACCGAACCACGTCTACCATCACACGCCCTCGGCAACTCTTTATTACGCTCTGCGGGAGGGCCTCGCCGTCATCGAGGAAGAGGGCCTAAGCAACCGCTGGGAAAGACACCACCGGACACATCACCGCCTGCTTGCCGGTTTAACCAAACTGGGATTCGAACCTGTGGTTCAGCGGCCTGAAAACCGCATTTGGCATCTTCTCAACGTCTATCCGCCAAAGGGAGTCGAAGAGGCGCAACTCCGAGCACATCTCTTCGACCGCTACAACATCGATGTCGCCGGCGGTATTGGAAAGCTCGCCGGCAAAATCCTGCGAATCGGGATTATGGGACCGCTAGCCACCGAAGAGCGTGCCGATGCGCTTCTCGAGGCGCTGTCGGCGTCAATTTAGGCATTTGACCACTTAAAGCCGGCCAGCAGGCCGGCTCGTCGCCAGGACTGGCGACCCCACAAGCCAATTATTTTCCTAAGTGGCGAATCGCGACTTCTTTGAAGAAGGCGATATCGTGGTCGCTGTGGTTTTGGAGTCCGAACCAGCCTTCATTGGGCCGGGGTCCACGGTCTGGCTCAAACCACAATTTTTTTGGCGGCACAGGCTGCCCTTCAGTGTAATCGGTCACTTTGATGCCGTTAACGGTGACAATAGTGTGCGGACCGTCCAGAGTAATCTCCATGGTGTTCCACTCGGGACCGGGTTTGCCGGGCCGCGCCATAGCCTTGGTCAGCGAGTAAAGACAGCCGGTGGCATGATAGTCGTCTTCGCCACCCTTTTCCGGGTCGTTATCGATCTGCACTTCATAGCCGTAATTGACCGGCATCCATGCCTCCCGGGGCTCGATCGGTATACGGACGTAAACCCCCGAATTGTCGTTGTGATCGCGCATCTTGTATACAACTCTTAGCTGACAATTCCCGATTTTGCCGCCAGTCCAGTAGAGCAGGCCCATGCCGCCATGCGTCTGAATGAGGCCGTTTTCCACCGTCATGTAGCCCTTGTCCACATGCTTCCAGCCGCTGAGATCACGCCCGTTAAAGAGCTGCTTCCAGTTATCTTCTCCGGCTGCCAAAGGAATCGCGCACAGGGCCGCGAGGAGAGCTGTACCGAGAATTTTGGGAAATCGCATATCCGCTTACAAGAATACGCCGCACCGATTTAAACGTGCGCGACGTTCTGAGAAAATGTCAATTCTAACCGGCCGAGCCGGACCGGGTAGATATAATCCGCAGAGACCTGTCGGCCTGAAATGACCATTAGAGGGCCGATCCGCAAATTCGTTAGGGGGCAAGGATTTTGAAGAACTGTCTTCTTCTAGATATGAATCGGGCGTTTCGTCGAGCATTTCAGACCTGTTCAGGCTTGATGCTCGCCATACCGGTTTTTTTGATGAGTCCGCTGCTGTGCCGCGCTCAGACGACGCCCGGCGAAACATCGGGCGAGGCCAACCTGGTCTTACCCGATTTGACTCAAGCCACATTCTTTGGGGGCGCTATCAACGGCCGCTCTCTTCTGCTCTACGGGCTGATTGTTGTTGCGCTGGGGCTGCTGTTTGGTCTCGTCATCTACCGCCAGCTCAAGCACCTGCCGGTTCACAAATCGATGCTCGAGATCTCGGAGCTGATTTACGAAACGTGCAAGACCTATCTCGTGACGCAAGTTAAGTTTCTTGTCATTCTCGAGACTTTCATCGGCGTCATCATCGTGTTCTACTTCGGCGTGCTTCAGCATTTCGCGGCTGAAAAGGTGTTGATAATTTTGCTGTTCAGCATTATTGGAATCTGCGGGAGCAGCGGCGTCGCCTGGTTCGGCATTCGCGTCAACACATTTGCCAACTCCCGGGCAGCGTTTGCCAGCCTTCGCGGTAAACCGTACCCCTGCTACGACATTCCGCTGAAGGCCGGCATCAGCATCGGCATGCTGCTCATCTGCGTCGAGTTGGTTTTGATGCTGTTCATTCTGCTCTTCATCCCGCACGATTATTCCGGGCCTTGTTTTATCGGCTTTGCTATCGGCGAATCATTGGGCGCGGCCGCGCTGCGCGTTGCGGGCGGCATTTTCACGAAGATTGCCGACATCGGCGCCGATTTGATGAAGATTGTCTTCAAGATCAAGGAAGATGACGCGCGCAATCCCGGAGTCATTGCCGATTGCACCGGCGACAACGCCGGAGATTCGGTTGGTCCCAGCGCCGATGGGTTTGAAACATACGGCGTGACGGGCGTCGCGTTAATTTCCTTCATCGTGCTGGCGGTGCGCAGTCCTCTCGTGCAAAGCCAGCTGCTCGTGTGGATATTCGCCATGCGAGTCATGATGGTCATCTCCTCCGGCGCCTCGTATTTGCTCAATGCGGCTTATGCAAAAGCCAAGTACGCGAACGCCGACAAGATGAATTTTGAAGCTCCCTTGACGAGCCTGGTGTGGCTTACTTCGCTGGTGTCCATCGCGCTCACATATCTCGTTTCTTACACGATGATTCCCGATCTCGGCGGCGACTCGACCCTATGGTGGAAATTATCGAGCGTCATCACGTGCGGCACGCTCGCCGGCGCTGTAATTCCCGAGCTCGTGAAGGTATTCACTTCCATGCAATCGCGACACGTCCGCGAGATTGTGGCATCGTCGCAGGAAGGCGGAGCCTCTCTCAACATCCTGTCTGGCTTTGTCGCCGGCAACATGGGCGCTTACTGGCTGGGCATTGCCATTTTGTCTCTTATGGCCGCGGCCTACGGCGTGAGCACTTCCGGTCTCGGCAGCCTCATGGTGGCACCCTCTGTATTTGCTTTTGGTCTCGTGGCTTTCGGTTTTTTGGGAATGGGGCCGGTTACGATTGCGGTTGATTCTTATGGTCCGGTGACCGACAACGCGCAATCTGTGTATGAGCTTTCGACAATTGAACAAATTCCAGGGGTTGAACAGGAGATCAGATCCGAATATGGGTTCGATGTTCAATTTAATAAGGCGAAAGATTTCCTAGAAGAAAACGACGGCGCGGGAAATACGTTCAAAGCGACGGCTAAGCCGGTTCTCATCGGGACGGCGGTTGTAGGCGCGACGACCATGATTTTCTCCATCGTCGTGGCCCTGACACACGGTCTGAGACCGGAGCTGCTTTCCAATCTCTCGATCTTGCATCCGCCCTTCCTGCTCGGGCTCATCACGGGAGGAGCGATCATCTATTGGTTTACGGGAGCTTCCACGCAAGCTGTTACGACTGGAGCTTATCGGGCCGTCGAGTTCATCAAAGCGAACATCCATTTGGAAGGCACGACCAAGGCGTCAGTCGCGGACAGCAAGAAAGTTGTCGAGATTTGCACGAAATACGCACAGCGCGGCATGTACAACATTTTCCTGACCGTGTTTTTCGCGACTTTGGGATTCGCGTTTGTCGAGCCGTATTTCTTTATCGGCTATCTCATCTCGATTGCGCTGTTCGGCCTCTATCAGGCAATCTTCATGGCCAACGCGGGTGGCGCGTGGGACAACGCCAAGAAGATCGTCGAAACGGAATTAAAGCAAAAAGGCACCGATCTGCATGCGGCTACGGTTGTCGGCGACACGGTGGGCGACCCGTTCAAAGATACCTCATCGGTAGCGCTGAATCCAATCATCAAATTCACGACGCTGTTCGGCCTCCTCGCCGTAGAGCTGGCTGTGTCGTTATCGAATGAACGGGGACCAGCACTCAGCGCGGTGCTTGCTGGCGCCTTTCTCCTCACGTCGATGATTTTCGTGTGGCGATCCTTCTACCGAATGAGAATCGGAACCGACTAAAATTACGTAGATACATGGCTCAAGATATTCTTTGGGAAGAGATCGTGCAACCCGGCGCAACTTGGTCTCATGTATTGAAACGCGGCACCGCGCTGCGGTTGACCGACATCGAGGGTGGAGCGAATGTAGGAGCGATTTTCTACAATTTCGAGTGTCCCGTCGAACGGTATAACATGCCCGATACGCTGAAGGCGCAGCATATCGCGCGGCTCACCGATGGCTATGTGCTCTATTCCGACATGGGGCGCATTCTCTGCTCGATTACAAAGGACAGCTTGGGATGGCACGACGCGATTTGTGGCTGTTCCAACGCGAAAATGGTTCAGCAGAAGTATGGAGAGGCGCGCTACCAACAGTTCTGCAACGATTTTCACAAAAATGCGCGCGATAGCTTTCTGATTGAGCTCGCAAAATACGGTCTCGGGGCGCGCGATCTAAACGCGAATGTCAATTTTTTCAGCCGTGTGAATGTGGATGATGACGGAACGCTGCGTTTCGTCGAAGGCCATTCGAAGCCCGGCAGCTTTGTGGAACTGCGCGCGGAAATGAATGTGCTTACGATCCTCAACACATGCCAGCATCCACTAGACTCGAATCCGAAGTACGAGCCGAAGCCGGTTCAGGTATCTCTACGCCGCATTGGACTCCCAGTGGCGGATGACTCTTGCCGGATTTCGCGGCCGGAAAATGGACGGGGGTTCACGCTAACGGAACGCTATTTCCTGTAAGGGCGTGAGACGGATTTCATGAGCAATAGCAATACTGTAGAGAGCCGTCTCGATCCAGCATCCGCTAGTTACAGGCATACGATACTTGCCGGCGAGCCGTGGATTCAACTCATTCAGAAAGGACAGATTCTTCGGATTGTCGACTTGGAAGGCAATCAGGCGGCCGACACGCTGTTTTATAACGCCCACGATTATGAAGACCGGTACAGCGCGCAAGATACAATTCGCGAGCAGGGTAATCTGTATCTGACGACCGGAACTCGCCTGATTTCTTCAAACGGAAATGCCCTGCTAACTATCGTCGCCGACACATGCGGGCGCCACGATACTCTCGGCGGAGCTTGTTCCACTGAAAGCAACATGGTCCGTTATGCCATTGAAAAAAGGCACATGCATGCTTGCCGCCAAAGCTTTGTGAAAGCCGTTGTCGAGTGGGGCTGTGGTCTTGAGAAGCGCGATATTGCCAATAACATCAACTTCTTTATGAATGTTCCAGTTACTCCAGAAGGCAAATTGACCTTCGAGGACGGAATTTCAAAACCTGGCAAGTACGTCGAGCTCCAGGCGGAAATGGATGTTGTTGCGCTGATCAGTAACTGCCCGCAACTGAACAATCCGTGTAACGCCTACAATCCCACGCCAGTCGAGGTTCTAATCTGGGATAGCGGCGATGTTCGCTAGAGTTCTGATCGCCAATCGTGGGGCGATCGCCTGTCGGATCATCCGCACGCTCAGGCGCTTGGGCATAAGATCGATCGCAGTTTATTCGGAACCCGACCGCCATTCGCTTCACGTAGAACAGGCCGACGAAGCGATCTGCATTGGACCTGCCGCGGCTTCTGAGAGTTATTTGTCGATAGCGAACGTGTTATCCGCCGCGTGCGCGTCAAAAGCGGAGGCTATTCATCCCGGCTACGGATTCCTCAGCGAAAATCCGGTGTTTGCCACGGGATGCGAGCAGGCCGGCATTGCTTTCATTGGACCGACGGCGGAACAGATGAATGCGTTCGGTTTGAAACATGCGGCCCGCCAGATGGCAGCGAGCTTAGGAGTTCCTCTGCTGCCCGGGACAAGCCTTTTGAAAACGGCGGACGAGGCGCTTGCGTCAGCGGTGAAAATTGGATTTCCGGTCATGGCAAAAAGCACCGCTGGCGGCGGTGGTATCGGCATTCGTCTGTGCCGCGATACTGGGGAACTCGAGGCCGCTTTTGAAGCGGTCGGGCGGCTGAGTGCCAGCAACTTCGGAGATAGCGGTGTCTTTATCGAGCGCTACGTCGAGCAAGCCCGCCATATCGAGGTGCAGATTTTTGGCGATGGCTGCGGATCGGTAGTGGCCCTGGGCGAACGCGACTGCTCAGCGCAGCGCCGAAATCAAAAAGTGATCGAGGAGACTCCCGCGCCTGGACTTCGCGAGCCGGTTCGACTCGAGTTGTTTCGCTGTGCCGTGAAGCTGGGCGAGGCTGTGAAATATCGATCGGCAGGAACAGTCGAGTTTATTTACGACAACAGGACTGAGGAGTTCTTCTTTCTCGAAGTGAATACGCGTCTTCAGGTCGAGCACGGCATTACGGAAGAAGTTAATGGGATTGACTTAGTCGAGTGGATGATCCGGTTGGCAGCGGGCGAGTTGCCGGCGTTATCGACATTATCCGCGAAAGCTAATGGCCACTCGATTGAAGCTCGAATTTACGCCGAAGATGCTGGCCGCAATTTCCAGCCTAGCTCCGGACGTTTGATTCAAGCCGTGTTTCCTACAAATGCGCGAGTTGAAACATGGGTCGAGGCGGGCTCGGAGGTAACGCCGTTTTACGACCCAATGATTGCGAAACTCATTGTTCACGGCCCGGATCGGGACGGCGCGGTTCAAGGCTTGAAACTGGCTTTGGAAGAGACCGCAATTGCAGGTATCGAGACAAACCTCGACTACCTGAAACAGATATGCGCGTCGCCGGAATTCGAGTCAGGCGCAATTACCACTTCATACCTGTCGCGTTTTCGATACCGCCGCGCGGCAGTGGAAGTTATTGAATCCGGGACGCAAACTACGTTGCAAGATTTTCCAGGACGGACTGGATACTGGAATGTCGGTGTGCCGCCTTCGGGTCCCATGGATGCCCTCGCGTTTCAGCTTGCGAATCGCCTTGTCGGCAATGAAGAGTCGTGCGCTGCGCTCGAAATCACAATGCTTGGGCCGGCGCTGCGATTTGGCTGCGATGCCATTGTTGCCATAACCGGCGCCGAGATGGGAGCGGCTCTGGACGGCGTGCCGGTCGAACGCTGGCGGGCATTTACCGTTCCTGCGGGCGCCACCTTGCAATTCAAATCGGCGAAATCGGCGGGACTGCGTGCGTACCTGGCAGTCCGAGGGGGCTTTAACGCGCCCAAATATCTAGGGAGCCGCAGTACGTTTCTGTTGGGCCGGTTCGGCGGTCATGCGGGCCGCATGCTCCGGCCGGGCGACGTCATGTATATCGGCTCCGAGGCGCGAGGGCAACCTAACCTAGACGGCCTAGGTGAGCCGCTGATTCCTATTTATGCTCACCGATGGGACATTGGCGTTTTATACGGGCCGCATGGCGCTCCCGACTTCTTCACGCCGGAAGACATCGAGATGTTTTTTTCAACGGACTGGAAAGTTCATCATCAATCCGACCGCACCGGTGTTCGGTTGATCGGTCCGAAACCGAAATGGGCACGGCTCGACGGCGGCGAGGCAGGCTTGCACCCTTCAAACATTCACGATAATGCCTACGCTGTGGGAGCCATCGATTTTACAGGCGACATGCCCATTCTGTTGGGTCCGGATGGCCCCAGTCTCGGCGGCTTTGTTTGTCCGGCGGTCATTGCGAATGCGGAGCTATGGAAGATGGGCCAATTGCGTCCGGGCGACAGTGTACGGTTCCAGCCGCTTACTTATGAGCAGGCGATCGCGATGGACAGGCAGATGGAAGAGTCGATCGCTACTCTTTCTGCTCCGCTTCCGGGACTGCCTCCGGCCGGTTCGGCTCTCGAGCCTGCAATTCTCAAAACGAAGCCGGCGATGGGAGCCAGCCCGCAAGTATGTTATCGCGCGGATGGCGACCGGTACTTACTCATCGAATTTGGTCCGAATATCTTAGATCTGGAACTGCGGCTTCGAGTTCACTTACTCGAGCAGTACCTTCGAGAGACCGATCTGCGCGGCGTCATGGACATTACGCCTGGTATCCGATCGCTGCACATTCACTATGACACGCGGCTTCTCAGCCGGGCAGCGCTGCTCGATGCTCTCGAGGCCGCCCAACGCGGCATACCGCCCGACCTGAACGTCACCATACCGGCGGGCATTGTACGGATGCCGTTATCTTGGGATGATCCGCAAACCAGGTTGGCGGCCGAGAAGTATATGCAATCCGTTCGTCCGGATGCGCCCTGGTGCCCGAGTAATATCGAATTTATTCGCCGCATCAATGGTTTCGATTCGGTCGACGATGTGCGGCGGATTGTGTTCGACTGCAAGTTACCAGGTGCTTGGGCTGGGTGATGTGTATCTTGGGGCGCCGGTTGCGGCGCCAATTGATCCACGTCATCGCCTAGTTACGACAAAATATAACCCCGCGAGAACGTGGACTCCGGAAAATGCTGTTGGCATCGGTGGCGCTTACCTGTGTATTTATGGTATGGCGGGGCCAGGCGGATACCAGTTTCTCGGCCGGACGGTTCAGGTGTGGAATACGTTCAAATCGACGAAGAATTTCGAACCGGGTGTGCCGTGGCTTCTGCGTTTCTTCGACTGCATCCGTTTCTATCCCGTTTCAGCATCGGAGCTTCTCGAAATGCGCGATGCTTTTCCGCACGGAAAATTTGAAATCGAGATCGAGCCGTCTGAGTTTAGCTTTCCCGAGTACAAAAGTTTCCTTCAATCAATCGAAAACGAATCAAAGGAATTCAAGACGGTTCAGCAGGAGGCGTTTGCGGAGGAGCGGGCGAGGTGGGCGGCTTCTGGCAAGACGATTGATGCGGGGATAAGCGACGAACCGATAGCCACAATCGACACAGCCGAACTTCCCGAGGGTATTGAAGCTGTCTCCTCACCATTAACCGCGAGCGTGTGGAACATCGCCGTACAGCCCGGACAGCGCGTTGAACTGGGGCAGCGCCTGGTCGTACTCGAGGCTATGAAGATGGAGGTCGTAGTTACCGCTCACGTGGCCGGCTTCGTCCACCAATTGCGCGTCAATCCAGGTGTTATGGTAACGCCTGGGCAACACTTGGTCACCTTGCGAACCGACGGGAGCAACGGCTAAGTGGACGGACTGTCGCTCGATTTCGGTAATTTAGGTGCGCTCTATGCATCGAAGCAGATCATGCCGGCGGAAGTGGTGCGGCTGGTTCACGAGCGGATCGCTGCGATTGGCGTCCGCCCCATCTGGATCACTCTACCGCCTCTCGAATGGACCCTCGAACGGGCGGAAGCGATTGCAAGTCGCAATCCCACCAGCATGCCGCTCTTCGGCTTACCGTTTGCCGTAAAGGACAATATCGACGTGGCGGGTCTGCCAACCACGGCCGGATGTCCCGCTTACGCTTACACTCCGAATGAGTCGGCGACCGTCGTCGAGCGGCTCGAAAGCGCAGGAGCCATTCTCATCGGTAAGACCAACATGGATCAATTTGCCACAGGACTCGTTGGCACGCGTTCACCTTATGGCGCTTGCTCCTCCGTCTTCAATGAACATTACATTTCCGGCGGATCGAGTTCCGGTTCGGCGGTTGCTGTTGCTCTTGGTCTTGTGAGCTTCGCCTTAGGCACTGACACGGCGGGATCGGGCCGCGTTCCCGCTGCGTTCAATAATCTGATGGGCCTCAAGCCCAGCCGCGGACTGATCAGCACATCCGGTGTTGTGCCCGCTTGCCGCTCTCTCGATTGCGTTTCCATTTTCGCGCTCACTGCCGCAGATGCTGCCGAGGTCCTCGATGCCACGCAGGCTTTCGATCCAACCGATCCCTACTCGCGTGAGGTTCGCGAAGACGACTGCGCCGCGCCCTGGGCCGCAGGCGGACTGCGAGCCGGTGTTCCAGCCGCGGACCAGCTTCAATTTTTTGGAGATAACGAGGCGAAAGCGCTATTTGAGAAGGTAGTGGACGCAGCCCGAGAACTCGGGATTGAGGTCATCGAAATAGATTTCGCACCTTTCCGCGCCGTCGCCGACCTCCTCTACGCTGGCCCATGGGTTGCCGAGCGGCTTGCCGCAATACGGCCGTTCATTGAGACGCACGAGTCTGAAATGCATCCGGTAGTCGTCGGCATTATCAAGAGTGCCGCCAGGTACTCTGCCGTGGATGCTTTCGAAGCTGAATACAAACTGGAGATGCTTCGGAAGCAAACCGATGAAACCTGGCAACAAGTTGATGCTCTTCTGCTGCCGACAACGGGAACTATTTATTCGATCGAGGAGGTGCTTGCCGATCCCGTAAAGCTTAATACGAACCTTGGTTACTACACTAACTTTGTTAACTTACTCGATCTAGCGGCTGTTGCGCTTCCGGCAGGCTTCCGGCCGAACGGATTACCGTTTGGCGTATCGCTCATTGCGCCGGCCTTTAGCGACCGTGGATTACTGATCTGGGCGGCCCGCCTACATCGCAGCTTAGGATCCAAACTGGGTGGTACGAAGTGGGGCCTAAGCGTTACGCCGGCGATGTGCCTGGACGGCGCGGGGCCCGGCTGCACACTGCTGGCAGTTGTAGGAGCGCATCTCTCAGACCAGCCGTTGAACATGCAGCTTATCGAGCGGGGCGGCCGGCTTGTCCGCACGGCAAAGTCCGATAGCGCTTACCGGCTTTACGAACTTTTTGAAACTGTTCCGCCAAAGCCAGGCTTGTTCTACGAGCCCGGCTTTGTTGGGCCTGGTATCGAGGTTGAAGTATGGGGTGTGCCGACGCGTGAATTCGGCAGCTTTGTGGCGCAAGTTCCTCCTCCTCTTGGCATTGGGACCGTCAGGCTTAGCGACGGTACAGCGGTGAAAGGATTTGTGTGTGAGCCGTTCGCTCTCGGCGCGGCGCGGGAGATCACTCACTACGGGGGTTGGCGTAACTACTTGGCTGCCAAAGCGTGAAATGGCGATCAGCCGTGCCGGTCTTTCTTGGCGTCTTCGTGCCTCTTCTTCTTGCCTGGTTTCGACGCTACATTAGCGCCTTTCCTCACTCCGTTGTCCGGTTTAGCGGCGAGCGCTTCCTCGATTGCGGCCATTATATCCGGCGAATCGGGTGAAGTATCCGGATCGAAACGGGCTTTTACTTTGCCTTTCCTATCGATCAGGAATTTCGTAAAATTCCAGGAAACATCGCCGCCCATTTTCGGATTAAGTTTCTCGTCGGTCAAGTAAGTATAAAGCGGGATTTCGTCTTTTCCAACAATTGAAACCGTAGTAAACACAGGCAGTTTGAGATGGTACGTCTCCACATAGATATGTTTTAACCGATCGGGCGCCGCGGGCTCTTCCGCCCCGAAATCGTTGCTCGGTATGGCCAGAACTTCAAAGCCTTGTCGATTGGTATTTTTCGTAAAGTGATTCGAGCTTGGGGATCTGATCGCTATAGTTTGAGTTACTCGCCACATTCACCAAAAGCAGAACTTTTCCTTCATAACTCTTCAAGGAAATCGCTTTACCATCGAGAGAAACCAAAGAAAAATCATAAACGGATGGCGCCGCGGTTGAAATCGTCGCGAAAAGCACGGTAAAGAATACGATTCTAAACATCAGAAGGAATAGCGCAAGGCCAGTTGAAGCACGCGCGGGTCCGCAGTCGCATTGAATTCACCAAAGGTCGTAGTTTGCAATAGCGAGAGATTAGAGATACCCGTGGCCGGATTCAGAATGTTTTGATACGTAAAGTTTACAAAGTTGAACGCGTTGAATGCCTCGGCGCGGAAAGAAAGGGTCTGGTTTTCCCAGGGCAAGCGGAAGTCCTTCGCTACGGACAGATCGACATTTTTATTCCAAGGCATCCGAACGATCGCTCGCATGCCGGAGCCGCCTGGAAACGCATTCTGGTAGTCGTTGACGGCATTTACGGTTTGAAATAGATTCGGAATCCCATTATCATCCGTATAAACACCTGTTTTAGGCGACGGCCCATTTGGTATGGCGACTGCGTTTATCCAGTAATTCGTCACCCATGCGTCGGTTCCGGTAATGATCTGGGGCAAGCCGGATTGAATCCGGATCAAGGACGCAACGCGCCAACCGCCGATCACCGCGTCTGCCCAGCGCGGAGCTGAGCTGAAGAAACGTTTCCCTTTTCCCACCGGCAGCTCATACAGGACGTTCGCGTTGATAAGATGGCGAATATCGAAATCGGAAGAATTGCGATCCTGGCCGGGCATAAAGGCATTCTGAAGGACTCCGCCGAACTGCCCTGCTCCGTCCGCGGCTGTCGAGGCATTGTCAATCGAGTGCGACCAGGTGTAGTTGAAGTCGAAGGACACGCCGTTGCTTAGCGCCCTGCGAAACGTGACCGCGAGGGCGTGATACGCCGCGTTCCCCGAATTGGTCCATGTTGGGTCGGCGCTGCCCTGAGGCGCAAAGAAGGTATAGCATCCGGTAATGGTAAAGCAGCTACCAGTTGAAGCGAAACGGCGATCAAGATAATGTAAGTTATCGAGGTCGCTTCCTCCAAAGACATTGTAAATTGCGTAGTAGTAGTTCGCCGACGCACTGCCGGGAATCCAATAATTGGCATAGCTCGGAAACATATCCTCTACAAAAGGACTTTTCGGAACCAGCGAGGGGTTCGCCTGTACTTGCGCGGGAGTTAGCCCGTTATTAAAAAGTTGCCGCATCTGGTCGTCGTTCTGCACCCATGTCATTCCGCTCTTTTGATCTTTAAAGTAGATTAACGGAGTAAACATGTCTTGCTGCAACAGAAGTTTATGCGAAAGCCGTCCAATGTAGCTCAGGTCGAGCGCAAAATGGCCGGCGAATTCACGGGAAACGGTAAAATTGAACAAGTGCGAGTACGGATCAACCAGATCGGGCGAAATACCGTACAACGTACCGGCGATTGCTGAGATAAGAGGCGGAGTAAACGGGAACCCCCCGCCGGCGCTGCAGGGAGTGCAGGATAAGAGCCGGTATATCGGGGGGATGTCGTGAAGTTATAGGAGTCCGCAAAGCCAAGGCTGGTCGCTAGACCGGCCGAGCCCAATGCAGAATAGTTGGTCACCAGGTCGTTCCCGTACTGGTCATACACTAGCGCGTACCCGCCCCTGATCACGGTCTTGCTGTCGGGCGACCAGGCAAAGGAAAATCGAGGCGCGAAGTTATTCGTGTCCGGCTTGAACCAGCTTGGCTTTCCGTTCACCGGACCGGCGAGGGAATAAGTCAGCATATCATTATTGGGCAACTGGTTTCCCGGAATGCCGTTCTCCGACGCATAGACACGATTGGCGAAGTATTGGTTAATGCCTGGAGTCGAATTAACCTGCAAACCGTTCGCCTCATATGGCGGAGTGTCGTATTGGTATCGCAGCCCGAATGTCAACGTAAGGGACTTGCTTACCTTCCACGAATCCTGAACGTATGGCTCATAGGTTCTGGTGATGAACGTATTGTTGAATGCTTGACCGATGGGTAGCGTTTGTCCGTTCTTGCCGTAGTAATAGGTAACGCCAACGCCATTGACTAAGCCCAGCACATTTCCCATCGCATTCGTGACTGCGGAAGTGTTCGCCAAGTTCGCCGCGATGGTTCCCAGATAGGCCGCTACGTCGTTTTGAATGTCGTTTCCGAGTCCAACCAACAACCCTTGCGAATAGTTATATACCGGCCAGGAGTTTGCATAGGAGATCGGGTTATTGTTGATCAAGCGTACGTTGATTCCGGTCGTTATGGTATGGGTGCCCTTCGTCCATGTCAGGTCATCGGCGAAGTTCCACGTGGGATTGATGCGGGATGTTGGCCTGTCCGCTGAATTGTAATTGTAGAAGCTGCTCAGGCTGTCGCCCGGGGTGAAGCCGGTCCCGGTTGTGCCGGTGGTGGACAGGCCGACACGTGTAAGTCCGGCGGTCGCGGTGTTGACGATCGTAGGAGTCAGGATACCGGTATAGCGAACGCTGAAACCGCGATTGTCGGCGAGAAGGTTTGATGCAGCTTGCTGTCCGGGCATCTGAGCGGGAACATTGGTCTGATTATCGTTTGAGAGAGTTCCTCGGAATGAAATCGTGTGTTTGGCCTGGGGATCAATGATCCAATCGAATTTACCCACGTAGACGCGGCTGTCCAATTTATCGGGGGCGTTGAACAGCAGACCAGTAAAATTCAAACCACCGTCGGCGCCATAAGAAGGGTCGTTGCCCACGGGATACTGGTTCAGATAATTTAGCATTTTGGGGTCCACGCCGACATGAAGAGGATCTATGGCCGCGACGTCGGATGGAGAAAGAGTCTGGACGCTGCCGTCGGCCAGTTGGACCTTCACGATCCCTTGCTTCAATGTTTCAGACGGTACGGCCTGAGTCACGGCCGTTTCGCTCGAATCGATGCGCCGTTCGTAGTTGAGGAAGAAAAATAATCGATCTTTCTTTACGGGGCCGCCCAAAGACGCACCAAATTGGTTGCGCACTAATTGCGCGCGAGGAACGCCGTTCAAATTATTAAAGAAAGAGTTGGCCGTGAAGTCCGTGTTGCGGTTGAACTCATACGCCGAACCGTGAAAAGAGTTGGTTCCGCTCCGGGTAATGAGGGACACCTGGCCGCCGGAGGAGCGGCCCTGAATCGCTTCGGGTCCAGCCACGGTCACTCGGAATTCCATTACGGAATCGAGTGGGATGGGGAGCGCGGAGTTGAAGCCCTGGTTTGGCGCGGTGCCATTGAGTCCTGATAAAGCGTTTTGGTTATCGTTTGCATCCACGCCATCGAGCGTGACGTTGTTCTGATCGCGCCTCGCTCCCATCACCTCGCCAGTAGGCGTAACGCCGGGCTGTAAGCTGAGCAACTCGACGATATTTCGAGTTTGCAAGGGCAGACTTTGGATCTGTCTCTCCTGGAACGGCACGCCCACGCTTGCGTTTACAGTATTGATTTGAGGAGTCTCTTCGGTAACGCTCACACTCGACGTATTGCTAGCAACTTGGAGCGTCACGTCAACCGTTGCGGGAGTGTCGACCAGAAGATGAATGTCTTCCACTCGACTTGCGGCAAAGCCGGGAGTCTCCGCCGTTAGCGTATAGAGGCCTGGCTGAATTTGGGGGAACTGGTATTCTCCGTTCTCCTGTGTAATGACGCTTCGCGTAAGGCCGTTCTCTTTGCCGATGAGGGTAACCTTGGCGTTTACGATAGCGCCCTTCTGCGCATCGCTGATAGTTCCTCTTAGCGACGATGTGCCTTGCGCGTTTGCCAGCAGAGCCGATGCCAGCAGCAAGAACAAGGCGCTGGTGATCCGAATCCCGAATTTTATGGACATCTGAAACACAGGTCTCCTTGTGATACTTGGCGTCGTCGCACACTGATGATTGTGGCTGCGCTGCGACCGGACGCGGCCCTAAGGCTGACGAGACCTTATGAGGACTCGGACAAGGAGTGGCGGCTGCAAATACAAAAATCGAGCGTTGCGTTTACCGCACGATAGAAGGGGGGATACGACAACCTCGATTTGGGTTATTATCGGCTTCTTACGAACGCGAGTCAAGCTTGTTTTCTTAATAAAGCTTATAAGTGAGGGGAGGCGGCGAAGGCGGCTGCTTACGGCATTCCAAAAAAGGCGGCCCAACGAATTGGGCCGCGCTAGTGTTCCAACTGAGCAAAAGTCAAGCGATGATATCGTGAATTATGTTACCGGCCACATCGGTGAGTCTGAAATCGCGCCCACTGTACCGATAAGTCAACTTTGTGTGATCGATCCCTAACAAGTACAAGATAGTGGCGTGGACGTCGTGAACATGAACCGGTTTATCAACGGCCTTCCAACCGAAGTCGTCTGTCGAGCCGTAAACCATGCCTGGTTTAACACCGCCTCCCGCCAGCCACATTGTGAATCCGTGGGGATTGTGATCGCGCCCGTTATGGGTTTGGCCGCCCATGAACCCGCTTCCCAACTCGACAACGGGCGTGCGGCCAAACTCCGAACCACAAACAATCAGCGTTTCGTCCAGCAATCCTCGGGACTTTAGATCCGTGATCAAGGCGGCGAAGGGCTGGTCTGAATCGTGCGCGGTCTTACGATGAAGCTGAATATCGAAATGATGGTCCCATGGATCGCCCTTGGCATAGTACACCTGTACCATCCTCACGCCTCGCTCAACCAGGCGAGCGGCAGTCAAGCAGCCTCGAGCCGTGCTGCCTTCGCCGTATAGCTTCTGCACAGCGGCGCTTTCTTTTGTAACATCGAAAACGTCGGGCGCCTCGGTCTGCATGCGATACGCGGTTTCCATCGAGCTTAGGGTGGCCTCGAGCTGAGGATCGTGAGCACTCGTCTGCTGAATGTTAAGCTGGTCGAGCTTCGCTAACAGGTCCAGTTCCTTCTTTTGCTGAGTCAAATCGAACTTGGGATTCTTGATGTTCGGAATCAGCTTTTCGGGATCGAATTCCTTGTCGCGAGTATTGTCTGAAATGTAAGTCCCCTGATACATGGGAGGGAGGAAAGCAGAATTCCACAGTGGCGGACCAACTGTTGTTGGTACTTCGGGGCAGAGCACCACGAAACCTGGTAAATTGCGATTCCCCTGTCCTAAACCATATGTGATCCAAGAACCCATGGATGCCCGGCCCGGCTGGTTCGCGCCCGTGTTCATCATGATCAGCGCCGGCTCGTGGTTGGGAATTTCGGTATGGACGGAGCGGATGACACAAATGTCGTCGATCACACTCCCGATGTGCGGGAAAATCTCGCTGACCTCGATACCGCTCTTCCCATATTTTTCGAAGGTGAACGGCGATTTCATCAGTCCGCCGGTTTTACGCTCGTGAGACGGAATTTCGCCTGGCAGCGGCTTTCCATCGTACTTGGCCAGCATCGGCTTCGGATCGAAGCTATCTACCTGAGAGAGGCCGCCATTCATGAACAGAAAAATGACGCGTTTCGCCTTAGGCTTAAAATGCGGATCGTTGATAAACCACGGATTGTCCGGCGCACTCACGCCCGCCCTCGCGATGGATTCACTCACCAGGCTGGCAAAGCTGAGCATTCCGAAACCGCCACCCATCCGGCACAATGCCTCGCGCCGTGTGAGCGGCTGAGGGGCTGGCTTATGTCGCATTTCTGTTCTCCTTCTAGTTTACAAATTCGAACTCATTCGAGCTGACGAGCACCCTGGTATATTCTTTCCATGCCGTTGAGGGCTCGCCGCTAACAGTTTCAACTGCCTTATCTGGATTGGATTGAAGGAATTGCAAGCCCAAATGTAACTCGGAGCTCGTAGGCTCACGGCCAAATACGAGCCGGTATGCTTCGGAAATTCTGGCTTCGTCCGAGCCTTTTGGATAGACGCGCTCAGCTAACTTGGCGGCTTGGGCGTATACGAAGGCGTTGTTCATAAAATAGAGCCGCTGCAGGGGCACGTTGGTCGTGAAACGCACTTCGTCGGTAATGCTAGGATTCGGAAAGTCAAATACCTGTAAGTAATTATTTAGCCGGTAGCGGCTTACTTTGCAGTAGACAGTGCGGCGCGTATTATCGGCAGTAAAGTCGCTCGAAGGCCCGCCCACTTTTTTCAAATCCAAATCGCCCGCCACGAATAGGATCGAATCGCGAATCTCTTCAGCATCGAGCCTTTGGCGGTTGAATCGCCAATACATGCGGTTGCTAGCGTCTTTTTCGTCATTCCTCGGATCATCTTCTGTGCTGAGCTGGTACACAGTCGAAAGCATGATTTCCCGCTGCAATTTCTTCACCGAGAATCCCTCTTCGACAAATTTGAAGGCCAGATATTCGAGCAACTCGGAATCGGACGGCCGTTCGCCCATCTTGCCGAAGTTGTCGGGTGTTTCCACCAGTCCTGTTCCGAAGTGCCACCTCCATACACGATTGACAAATACGCGGGCAAACAAAGGGCTCGAGACAATATCGTTTGCCAGATCGAGACGGCCGCTGCCTTTTTCAAATGGCGGCGGGTCAGATTTCGAAAGCACCGCGATGAACCGGCGGGGCACAGGGTCGCCCAAGTTATGGGGATTACCGCGGAGGTTCACCGGAATGTCAACCGGCTTCTGCTTGTCGGCGACGCCATGGACAAATGGGTATTCCGGCGGCAGTTCCTTTTTCAGCGCCTCGATTTGAGCGTGCAGATCTTCCATATGATCCTTCCACTCCGGGCTGAGCTGATGTTCGAGAGCATAGCCGCGAAAGACAAACAATCCTGGTTCAGCCCGCTCGTCCTCGGGCGAATCGAGCGAGCGGACAAAAAGATCGAGCCATAGCTTAGCCTCGTCCGTCGGCAGCGCCTTTAATTCGAGGTCGCATCCGGGACAGAATTGATCCTGCGTTTCAAACTCGTTTGGCTTCGCATCGCGCATTGAGCGCTTCTTCACGCCGGCCTTTGCCTTGATGACATCGTTCTCTTCCTTGATTTCCTGAGCCTCGGCCATAATACGAAGCACTCGCTTCTGGAAGCTGCCGGCGAGAAATTTCGCTTGATCTTCTGTGCCGCCCGCTCTGATCATCGCCTTCCAATCGTTTAAGTAGGGATAAAAGCTTTGGGGGCGCGTCAGGAACTTGACCCAACGATTCAGCATTTCCTCATCGACGCGCTCCTTTTCTGCGGCTTCGGTGACGGTCTGCTTTGGTTTGCCGGTTACCTGCCAGGCCGCGAGCATGTATTTTGCAGTCTGGTGCGCGAGTATCTGGGCAAGTTGATCGCTTTCGGTCTTTTCAAAGTTCCGCTGCTCCTCCTCGAGGTCGAGAATCTTTTGTTCCTTTTCTTGCCACACCGCCGCCTTGGCGGCCGAGACGCGCGGATACTCCTTGTAAGTGGTGCTGGCGAACACGCCGGCTAGAGCGTAGTAGTCGGTCTGCATGATGGGATCGTATTTATGGTTGTGGCAGCGCGCGCAGGCAACCGTCAGGCCCAGCAGCCCGCGACTCACCGCATCAATGCGTTCGTTGCGCTCGTCGGCGCGGCCCTGAACCGGCTCGGCCTGATCCCAAACCCAGGGCGCCTGTCCCAGAAACGCAGTGCCCGGCAGCGTTTTGTCTCTGTCTTTTGGATCAACCAGGTCTCCGGCAAGCTGCGCCCTCACGAACTGGTTGAACGGCATGTCTTTATTGAATGCGTCGATCACCCAATCGCGATAGACGTACGCGCCTTCGAATGGCATATATCCGCGCCCTTTCGGATCGAGTCCTCGCACGTCGTCTTCGGCGTAGCGCGCAACATCGAGCCAGTGACGCGCCCATCGTTCGCCGTAACGTGGGGAATCGAGCAACCGGTCAATCACTTTCGCGAATGCGCCGGACGATTTGTCTTTTTCGAACGCTGTAATTTCTTCGGGAGTCGGCGGAAGTCCCGTCAAATCGTATGTTGCGCGGCGAATCAAGTCGCGCTTGCCCGCGAGCGGCACGGGTTTCAGCCCTTTCGATTCGAGCTTGGCGAGCACAAAGCGATCGATATTTGTTCGCGCCCACTTCTCGTCTTTTACTTTCGGGATTTCCGGCTCGCTGCAATGGACGGAAGGACCAGAACTGGCGCTGCTCGTCGCTGATTCGCACTCCACTTGAAGCGGCTGGCTGCACGGCGCCCGAGTCGGGCCAGGGCGCGCCCATTTTCACCCATTGAACGAGAGCATCAATTTCTTCCTGTTTGAGATGTCCGCCTTTCGGCATTTTTAATTCGCCGGTCTGGCGAACGGCCTCGATGAGAAGGCTCTTATCGGGATCGCCCGGAACGATGGCGGGGCCTCTTTCGCCTCCTTTCAGCAGTGCCTGGCGCGAAGTCAGGGCGAGACCGCTGCTCTGCATCTGCGTATGGCAGGGCGAGCAGCGGGTGGCCAACAACGGGCGCACTTTATTTTCGAAAAAGTCGTTGCCTGCAGTGCTCTGAGCTGTGGAAGCCGGACTGTTCGGGGCTGCGGCTGGAGCTGGAGCCGGCGCGGACCACGGAGCGCCCATGGCGATCCAACTGACCAGAATATCGATCTGCTCCTGCTTTAGATGTCCGCCTTTGGGCATCTTCAATTCGCCGGTTTGTTTAACTGCTTCGATAAGAAGACTCTTGTCGGGACTGCCGGGAGTGATGGCGGGACCTGAATCTCCACCTTTCAGAAGTGCTTCGCGTGAATCGACCCGCAAGCCGCCCGACTGGCCACTGGTATGGCATGGGTAGCAGTTCTGAACAAAAATTGGCTTAACTCGCGTCTCGTAGAATTGAGGGTCTCCACCTGGCGCCGCCGCGGCGGGCTTTGTCTCCGGCGCTTGGCTCCACGCGATACAAATCCATAGAACACCGCCACCTAATAGCGACAGATACCGCGGCTTGATCCAGTTTTTCAACATGCCATTAGTCTTCATCGCGTTTCGGACCAAAAGCTCCGCGGGAATGATACTCGACCGCGCGAACCAGATCCGCAATTTCCGGCCGTCTGCGCCGGGCCGCGATCGGCTCGCGAGCAAAAGGTAGTTTCTCGTCCATAACAATCCAGGCCGCACCAGCCGCGTTGCCGGATCTTGCCAGCACAACGAGCCGGGAAGCAAGCGCCGCCGCCTCCAGCGTGTTATGAGTGACGAACAGGATGGTCGTTTTCGTCGCGAGCCACAGATCGTGAATCAGGTTCTGCATGCCCGACCGCGTATTGGGATCGAGCGCGCTGAAAGCCTCGTCCATCAGCACAATCTCGGGCTTCATCATCAGCGCCTGCGCGATGGCAACCCGCTGCTGCATGCCGCCCGAAAGCTGATGCGGGTACTTCATCGCATCTTCCCGCAGTAATCCCACTTGTTCCAAGTGCTCGATCGCCTGTTCTCGAATCGCGCGGCGAAAGCTCCAGTACGCCGGCCGAAGCCGGCCCACGGTGTGAAATCGCGCGCAGGCTGGTCCAAACGTAAGATTGCCGAGTACGGTTCTATCGGGAAACAGCGAATATTTTTGTGGCACATATCCGCAACAGCGGCTGATTCCCGCGACTTGCCGGTTTGCGATCGATACCCGCCCCGCGCTGGGGCTTTCTTCACCCAGCACGAGTTTGAGCAGCGTACTCTTGCCGCAGCCGGTTTCGCCCAGCACGCAGACAAATTCTCCGGGTTCGACGTATAGGGTGAAATTTTCGAAAAGGGCGCGCGTTTCGCCTCGTGGAAGACAATATGAGAGCGAAACGTGCTCGAGGGCCACCGCTGTTTGAGGAGCGGAGAACGCTTTGTGAGGGAACTGGAAATCGAGAGCGGTCTGAGCGGCCATTATTCCTCCCGAAACCACGGATGCGCGGTGCGATTCAGAATGCGCAAGGCGTAATCGACGGCGAATAGCAGGAGCGCTACCCAGAGGACATAAGGAATGATAATGTCCATACCCATGTGGCGGCGCATTAAGGCGATGCGATAGGCGAGACCGTCAGTTGAGGCAATCATCTCGCCCGCGAACAAAAACAGCATGAGCGGCTTCAAGTTCAGCCGGATGCTGTGAATGATGCGCGGCAGTATCTGCTTCAATACGATGCGGTAGGCGATGTCGCCGCTCTTCGCGCCCAGCGTAAACCCCTTTACGATCTGCTCGCGCGGAACCGATTTCGCGAGATTGTACGTGTCCAAAATGATGGTGGGCGCAACTCCGATGACCATCAACATCACTTTCGACAATTCACCGATTCCGAAGGCAATGAACAAAATGGGAAGCACCGAAAGCGCGATGATCTTGTCGAAGAACAAGACAAAGCGCAGGAACAGCACGCCGATATAGGGGAACAAAGCGATATGGAGGCCAACGATGACCGCTGGGATCAGCAGCGCAAGGCTGACAAGAAATCGTTTCGAGCTCGCCCAAGTGTCCTTCCACAGCATGCTGTGCGGGACGCGCCGCCACCAGCTTTGCTGCGCGACCGTGCCGTCGTCATCTTCGTCGGGAGGATTCAATACAGCGTTCTGGATGCCGCGCGCCAATTGCGTCAGCGTGGGCAAGACGCGATCGTCGGGATTCTCGCGATGCCTCTTCACCGATTCCTGAAGATAAAGGCCAATACCGATCGCGAACAGCAGCCACGAGAGAGCAAACCACGTCAACCGCGATGGCTTGGCTTCGATCTGAAAAGGCGCGAACGTCATGGTCAGAGCTTCCCCTCGGCCGCCAATTGCATATAGCTTGCATCGAACCGCAGACGCACACGATCCTTCTTCCCTTGAATCGACTTGTCGGGATAGAGGATTGCTACATCGTCTGGCGAAGCCGTATGCTCGCCCAGTAAGCCATGGTGAAAGCAGAACTGCCGCACCAGGTCCATCTTTTGTTTGAGCTCGGGAGATTGGGTGAAATCGGCAGCCGATTTCGGAGTGTAAAACAGATGCGTGGTCGACAACTGTTCGCGGAACGAGACGAGCGTATCGTTCGAGGCCGCGGCGCTGCCGGCCATCGCTTTGTCAGACGCCGGGCTGTTCGACGAAAGCTGGCTCAATACTTCATACCAAGCGCCTGTGATGGCTTTCGCAAACCGTACACCGGACCCGTCGGGGCGTTTCAAAATATCGGTTCTGACAACCAGCAGATCCAAAATCTCGCCAGGAATTTTCGAAGAATCGAAGAGTGTCTGGACTCCATGCATCCTGCGAATCTGCGAAACCAGCGGCTTCCACGTCACCACCGCCTGGCTCGAGCTGTCGTTCATGAATGCCGCCACAATGTCGGAGTCCGACGTATTCAAGAGCCGTACCTGGCGAAGCTGATCCTGTTCGCCATTCATTACCATGGCCCGCTCGAACAGATACTCCGAGACGGTTTTTTGCACGAGCATCACCTGCTTGCCCGGCAATTGGCGCATGGTCACGCCGTCTCGCACAAGAAGTGCATCGTTGCCGTTCGAGTAGTCTCCCATGAGGATGGCCGTCGAATCGACGCCCGAGGCAGCCGGCATATCGAGCGCCTCCATGTTCGTCATGGTGCAAGCGTCGATGTTCTTGGCGACGAAGGCGTCCAATGAAGGCGCATAGTCGAATCGCTGCACCTTGATGTCGACGCCATATTTGTCGGACCACCGCTTCAAAATGCCCGATTTTTCCATGTAGTAGTACGGATTCCAACCTACATAGATAGACCAGCCAACAGTGAAAACTGGATTTGCGGCGGAAGCGGAGAGACTAATCCCTACGAGCAGAACCGTAAGAAACTGCAGTCGTCGCATCGACGTTTTCGTCGTGCCTCCCCCTATGCAACTTTGAACGTTTTGAATGCCGCGTTTGACGGGAACGCGAGCAGGATGGCGCGGACACGGCCTTCAACGGAATCGACTGGAATTCTTCGTGGAAGGTGCTACTTTCTACAAAGTATATATCAATCGAGAAGCGCTGGAGCTAACTTAACACCGGCGCCGGTATCCTCGATGCCAGGTCGGGCAGCGGGGGAAAATCGGTGTACGGCTCGGTTTGGTACCAATAAGCGGTCGAGTAGTAGCAATCGTGCCGGTCGTTGGCGTGGCCATGTTCTATGGTGTGTTTGATGTAGCTGTTAAAAGCGACAGGATTGTCGGCGTGCCAGCGATAGAGACAGTATCTGCCGCCGGTTCGCTCGCCCAAGGCGATGAACGGCGCACCATTATATAGATAAGCGAAGGGGATGGCCGTGTCGCGTCCGCCAAAATCCCAAGCACCGCAAATGTAGTCTTCAGTTCCCGTGCCGTTAATTTTGGGCGTCTTTTTATCGTCGATGAAAATCATTTCGTCGCCTTCGCCCATCCAAAGCTCCGCGTTCTGCACGACGCCCAGAGTGATGCCCATCATGTGGCCTTTGCCTTCCGCTTCAAAGAAGACATAGTTGTTCTTGCCGGATCGATTGAGTTCTTTCTCTTCGGACGCGTAGGTCTGAGCCTGGTTCGGCACTGCCTGCCGGTACTGCGCATGAAAGTAGAGCGCTTCGGCGGGAAGCGACGAAACACGCTGATAATCGATATTCGAGTAGAACGCCTGAATCGGGAGTTTTCCTTCGTTGGTCACCGTCATTCGTGCCGATTTCCTAAAAGGCATCGCGAAATAACAGTTCAAAGCCTTTACAGAGGAACAGTTCAGGAAGGCGGATTGATACAGACAGTACTCGTTAACATTCAGCCCGAAAAAATCGCCTATAGGAACTTCTACGCTCGGTTTATCGTGGCCGTCCCAGTACATGCGCAAGACGATTTCTTTCAAATGATCTCCACTTTTCGCGGCGATGGTGAACCAGATGTGAGTGATGATTCCCGGCCCATCGGACTCGAACACGGTTCGCGTCGCTCCCGCGTCGACTTTCCAGCTGTCGGCATTTCCGCCCGTACGGTCGTAGCTTGATTGCTTCAGGGTTTCATAGTCTTGCCACCGGGCGTACGGCGGCAGCGCCGGCGGGGTCGAATTCGCGGAAGGCTGCGCCGCGGCGGAGCCTGCTCCAATCAGCGGCACAGCGCCTAAATATCTTAAGAAACTGCGGCGTCTCGATTGTTCGTTCATTGAAATCCTCCATCAAAAGCGCAAGCCGCTTGTCATGGGCTATTAAGCGCGATTCAGACTCAGCGCGGGTTCGGGTTCGCGGTGGGGCGCAACTACCGACACGGTCGGATCGATACGTAAGAACAGAAGTCCACTTACGATCAGCATCGCGGCCAGCGGATAAATGGGCAGATTGAATTGATCGTGCAGACTGAACTGGCGATGCCGAAGGTATGTCACCGCGTAACCGAAGGCGATCGACGAGAGAAACGACCCAACTTGCCCGGCCATATTCATCGAAGCCGAAATGCCACCGGCATGGTCGCCGCCCACATCCATGCAAACCGCCCACGAGACCGGCAGCATCGAGTCTTGAAACCCGTAGCTGACAGCCAGAAAAACACCCGCGAGCACCGCGCTTGGCGTGGCAGCCATCAGCGTGAGAAAAATGCCGCCGCCCAGCAGACCGCCGCCGCCGATCAGGCGCCGGCCCCACTTCAGGCCAATCCTGCCGCACAGATAGTCGCTCACCCATCCTCCGCCAAGATCCCCGAACGATGCAATCAGAAAGGGCAGCATGGCCCAATACTTCATCTGGCCGGGCGCGAATCCTCTGCCCTGCTCGAGATAGGTTGGCATCCAGGAAATGAAAAAGTACGAACCCCAGCAATAGGTGTGATACATCAGCAGAATCACCCAGAAATTCGGGCTGCGGCTCGCGATGCTCCAGGGCAGCCGATGGTCTTTCGCGACGCGAGGCGTTTCTCCAATTTCCTTGAGCTCTCGCGCGGAAATGCTCTTGACGTCGCTTGGATGATCGCGATACAGCGAGTACCATCCGATCGTCCATGCGACGCCAACCACGCCCAGGATGAAGAACGAAAGCCGCCAGCCGAACCGGATTGTTAATGGCACCACAATCAAGGGCGACAGCGCTCCGCCTATGCGGCTCGCCATCCACGATACGCCAATCGCGCGCCCGCGTTCGCGTTCGGGGAACCATCGCGATACGACTGCCGAGATATTGGGGAACGCGCCGGCTTCGCCTGCTCCGAAAAGAAATCGAACAACTAACAGCGCCCAAAATCGCGTGATGGAGCCGGTCAGCGCGGTGAAGGCCGACCACCACAGCACGATGCGCGTCAGGACTCGCCGGCCGCCGACCCGGTCTCCCATGGCGCCCGTCGGAATTTCAAAAAGCGCGTAGGAGACGGTGAAAACACCAAGCACCCATCCCCACTCGGAAGGCCCCAGATGGAGCTCCTTCTGCATCGGTCCTGACGCGACCGCAATACACACGCGATCGAGATAGGTGATGACCGACAGGAGAAAGAGCCCTGAAAGGACACGATAGCGAAAACGCATGAACGGGGGCATTATTTCATATCGCTCAACATTTATTTCCGTTACTTTCCCTCGGCCGGATGCGAATAAAATAGTCGTGGCCGGGGTCCTTATATGTAACGAGGATCGGCCATATGAGTTTTCTTCGGGCCGCAAGGCCGCTAAGGGAGATAAGGGGATAAAACACATGCTACGGACAACTTTGCTTGCTTGCCTTTTCACGGTGGTCGCTTCGGCGGCCAGCTCAACCTCCGGACCGGGCATTGAGCGCTACGTGAAACACCTTCAAACGTCACGCGACTTCACAATAAAGGTTGCGGAACAAATGCCCGACGCTGAGTTCTCATTTAAGCTCACTCCACCGCAAATGAGTTTCGCCCAGCAGCTCATCCATATTGGTCAGGCGAATCTCCATTTCTACACGGCGCTGGCGGGAGAAAAGGAGCCGCCATTCGCCAAGCCCACGTCGGCTACGAAGGCGGACGTGATCGATTATTTGACGCGCTCTTTCAATTACTGCATTGACACTTTGCAGAAATTGTCGGAAGCGCAGTTGGACAAGAAGTATTCGATGGAAGATACGCAGATGAGCGGCTGGGATGTTGTGATGTTGTCGCTCGATCACACTACCCACCACCGCGCGCAATGTGAGATGTACCTGCGCGTGAAAGGCATCACGCCCACGACATATGAATTCTAGTAGCCTGGCACAACTCGAGACGGTGAACTGAAGTTCACCGCGGCACGCTGAAGCGTGCGCCACACATTTGGGATGCTGCGAATCTAGGCGTCGCTTGGGTTCACGCGATGGGACGGTCGCGCCTGTGATCGGTGGTGGGCGGGGCTTTCTTCCTTCGTCAGGTTGTGCGCGCTGTTTACGAGTGCTACGTGGGAAAAGGCCTGCGGGAAATTGCCAACCATGCGATGCTTGGCCGGGTCGTATTGCTCGGAGAGCAATCCTACGTCGTTTCGGAGATTGAGGAGCCTTTCGAACAACTGCTCTGCCTCCTTGTCTCGATGCTGCAAAACATAGTTATCGACAAGCCAGAAGCTGCAGGCGAGGAACGCGCCCTCATGTCCTTTCAGGCCGTCGACTCGCGATTCGGTCTGGTAGCGCGCGACGAACCCGTCGTGCAGGAGTTCTTTTTCGATAGCGGCCACTGTTCCGGTGATGCGCGGATCGTCGGGTGGAAGAAACCCGACAAGCGGTAAGAGGAGCAGGCTGGCATCCAGTCTGTCTGAACCGAAATACTGGACAAACGATCCCAGCCGCTGGTTGAATCCGCGGTCGCAAATCTCGTCATGTATTTGAGCGCGCAGTTTGCGCCATCGATCTACGGGACCTTCCAGCTGGAATTCTTCGATTGTTCGCACTGCGCGATCGAACGCCGCCCACGCCATCGCTTTCGAATGGGTGAAATGCCTCGGAACGCCTCGAATTTCCCAGATGCCTTGATCCGGCTTATTCCAAATTTGCTCGAGATGCTCAAGAAGGGCGCGTTCGAGCGCCCAACTCGCTTCGGGGTGAGCGAGCCTCGTGGTTCTCGACTGATAGAGCACGTCGAGTACTTCGCCATAGACATCGAGCTGCACTTGCTCAGAGGCTGCGTTGCCAACGCGCACCGGCTTCGAATTCTCGTAACCGGCGAGCCAGGGAATTTCAAATTCGATCAATCGCCGGTCGCCGCGCAGCGTGTACATGATCTGCATCTTTTCGGGGCTTCCGGCGACCGCGCGCAAGAGCCATTCGCGCCAGGCTTTGGCTTCGTCGACAAACCCCGATCCCATGAGGGCGTAGAGAGTAAAAGTGGCATCGCGCAGCCAGCAATACCGATAGTCCCAGTTGCGTGAACCGCCAATCAGCTCGGGAAGGGACGTGGTGCCCGCAGCGCCGATGCCGCCGCTCGCGTGGTGCGTGAGGGCTTTTAAGGTGATAAGGGACCGAACGACAGCATCTGAATACTTATGCTGACGCCTGTATCGGTCGGACCACTTGCGCCATTCGCTTGCGACGGATTCTATTGCATGCCGGACGTCGGGCGACTTCGGAATTTCGCCATATGAACGACCCCACCGCAGAGAGAACGCGACTTCCTCGCCTTCAGCAACGGAGAAATCGGCTACGGTCGTTAGATTCCGGCCCTCGAGTTCGACGTCGGCCGCAACCAGCAACTGATCGGGACCCGCGACGGCGCGCAGGCGTTTATCAGGCAGACGCGTGACCCAGGGAGCGACCGAACCGTGATTGAAGCGGATGATCAAATCCATCTGCATGGGAACCTTGCCACGGGTGCCGCGAACCAGCCGAAGGACTTCGGAGCCGCCGCTGTCCCGCCGCATGCAGTCGATCAGAAGTACCGTGCCTTCCGGAGTCGAAAACTCCGTCTCGAGAACCAAAGTCCGATCGCGGTAGCTTCGTCGAACGCGCACCTGTTCGTGCTTAGGGCCGATCAACCATCGTCCGTTAGTCTCGTCTCCCAGGAGCGCCGCGAAACAAGCATCCGATTCAAGGTTGGGGAAGCCGAGCCAATCGATGGACCCGTTCTTTCCCACGAGCGCCATGGTTTCGCAGTTGCCAATGCAGGCGTAGTCTTCTATTAGCTGAGACACGACATTCCCACCCAGTCTTCTCTATGATGCACAATCGGGACGAGACGCATCAACAGCTCGCGCCATACTACATGATGCCTTTCTTGCCGGCGCTAAACTGTGATCTTAACGATTTAGGTCCAGCGCGATGCGAGACTCGAGCAATCCGAAGCCGAAGGTTGCGCACCATTCCGTGGGCATCCGAGAGATAGCGCAAGAGCTCGGGATCTCGATCGGTACGGTTGACCGCGCCCTTCACTCCCGTCCCGGCATTAACCCAATCACGCGTTCGAAAGTGTTGCAGATGGCGCAGACGATGGGCTACCGCCCCAACCTCGCGGCCCGTTATCTAAAGTCGAAAAAACAACTTCGCATTTCGGCGCATCTTCCTAAAGAGATTGCCTTCTTCTTCGACGCAGTTAGAGAGGGAATTCTCGAAGCCGCGGCGCCATTTGAACCTGGAATGCACGTCGAATTTCAGGTCTACCCAAGGCTGGGCGAAGGTGACGCGGAGTTGTTCGAGCATGCGCTGAAAGATGGTACAAGCGGCATTATTATCTCCCCTGGTTCCCCCGCTGCCATGCGGCAGCTTATCCGCCGCGCGGCTCGTAAGAATGTCCCCGTTGTCTGCGTTGCAACCGATGCGCCGGGGACGGAGCGGCTTGCCGCGGTGTCGGCGCACGCGTATACGAGCGGCGCGATCGTTGGCGAGTTGTTGTGCCGGACCTTACGAACGGCCGGCAATCTAGCGGTTGTGACGGGAAGCCTCGAGACCGAAAACCACGCTGATAAGTTGCGAGGGTTCCGGTCGACTGTCAAAACGCTTGGAGCGGGCCGCGAAGTTGTAGCGGTCATCGAGACGCACGACCAGCCTGAGCCGGCATACGATCAGACTTCTTCGGTGCTGCGAAAGAACCCCGACATTTGCGGAATGTACGTGAGCACGGCCAACTCTTTGCCGGTTCTGCAGGCAATTGAAGACGCGGGATTGACTGGAAAGATCTCGGTCGTCACGACGGATCTATTCCCGGCACTTGTTCCGATGATTCGCTCGGGACGTGTGCTCGCAACCGTCAACCAGCGGCCGTTGACGCAGGGGCGGCTGGCGCTTCAAGCGCTCTACCAGTTTCTGGTCGCGGGCAAATGCCCGCGATCGAACATTACGATTGCCCCGCACATCGTGATGGTGAGCAACCTGGATTTGTTTGCGAGGCAGCTTTCACCCGGAAGCGAGGAGCAGGCGGAAAGCAGTGTACGATAACGGTCATTGTGGGCGGGCCGAGTTGCTATCGCAGGCTATAAACGAGCTGGCGTGGCGTCATTTGCAAGGCATCGGACGCGGATCGAATCGGGTTTCCTTGTCGTGTACGTTGACAACCACTCTTCCCTGTGATAACGTTCCGCTCTAGAAACGCGTCGGGGTTCCAAATCTGAAGCTTCCACGCGCACAACGGCAGCAAACGCCTGTGCGCTCAGGTTCGCCTAGCTTGCCAGACCCGCACTCGTGTGAAAGGATCTGCGTGCACCATGTCTATCGCGCGATATCTCAGTCGAATCGTCGTAGCTTCCGCTTGCCTCGCCATGATCTCTGCTTTGCATGCTCAGGTCGACACAGGCACTATCTTAGGAACCGTCCGCGACAATAGCGGCGCCATCATTCCCAACGCCAAGGTCACGGTTCGCAACGAAGGCACCGATTTCAGCCAGTCCACGACAACCAGCAACGCGGGCACGTTCGTTGTCACTCCGTTGAAGATCGGCCGGTACAGCGTTGAAGTTGAAAGCGCCGGATTCAAAAAAGAGCTGCGCACGGGCCTCGACTTAAATGTTCAGCAACAGTTGGTTGTCGATTTTACTCTTGCGGTCGGCGACGTCTCGAGTGAAGTTGAGGTCACGACCGCCGCTCCTATCCTGCAAACCGAGAGCGGGTCAGTCGGACAAGTCATCAATTCCCAGGTGATTAACGACCTTCCGCTGAATGGACGCAATTACACGTTTCTTGCGAGGCTGGTTCCGGGCGCTACAGTCGGCCAGCCTGAAGGACGCGGATTGAATGCGAATGGCTGGTTCACGGCGAATGGCACCCGGCCCGCGCAAAACAATTATCTGCTCGACGGAATCGATAACAATACGAACGACATCGACTTTCTTGCGGGCGCGGCATATGTTGTAAAACCGCCGATTGACGCGATCGGCGAATTCAAACTGCAAACCAGCTCGTTCAGCGCCGAGTTTGGCCGGGCCGGAGGCGCAGTGCTGAACGCCACCATTAAATCCGGCACCAATCAGTTCCACGGCAGCGCCTGGGAATTTCTGCGCAACGACAAACTCGATGCCACCGACTTCTTTCTGAATGCTGCGGGCCAGCCTAAAGGCTCGTTCAAGCAAAATCAGTTCGGGGTCACCACCGGCGGCCCGATTGTCAAGAACAAAACATTCTTTTTCGCAGATTATGAAGGCACGCGCATTCGGCAAGGCACTCCCGAAACAGGCTATACCGTTCCCACTTTGGCCGAGCGTGATAGCGGCTATACCAATTTCTCGGATCTTATCGCGCTACAGAGTGGCTCTCTTACGGACGCCACCGGTAAATCGTATCCGCTGGGCACGATCTTCGATCCGGCGACGACACAGAGCATCGGCAATGGGCAGTACGTGCGCACGCCCTTTCCGGGCAATATTATTCCAGCGAACCGGCTCGATCCGAATGCCGTGAATTTGTTAAACCTGTACCCGGCCCCGACCGGACCCGGGTTGCTCAACAATTACAGCGTGAATAGAAACGCCACCACCGACGTGAATCAGTACGATGTCCGTATTGACGAAAATTTCTCAGAAAAGGATCAGCTCTTCGGCCGCTATAGCTGGTCGCACAGTCCAAGCTACTTCCCGCCGCCATTTAGCGGATATGCGGACGGCGGCTCATACAGTGAAGGGCAACAAAGTGTCAACACTATGGGCGCCGCTCTTAGCTACACCCACTCGTTCACGCCCACTCTTGTCAACGAGGCTCGCGTAGGATTCAATCGCGAGCACACGACGCGCTCTCAAGCCTACGCCAATTCCACGACAAACATCCCCGCTCAGTTCGGCATTCAAGGCATTCCGCAACAGCCTGGAAACGGTGGCTTGCCCTATTTGGGCCTGGGAGATCTCAGTCAACTCGGCTCCACAGAATGGCTAATTGGCGATCGCTACAGCAACACCATCCAGTTCACTGAAAACCTCACGAAGGTTTATAGAAGCCACACATTTAAAGGCGGCTTCGAGGCACAGGGCATTTCAGCTCCCTGGTTGTCTCCGCCGTATTCGCGCGGCGCGTTCGATTTCAATGGGCAGTACACCTCCATCCCGAACGTCACCGATAACAGCACGGGCCGCGCTCAGTTTCTGTTGCTCCCCAGTGGTCCAGGAAACATCGGCGGGTCGGACAGTGTCCAGGCTTCGAACTTTGGAGACGTTTCCATGACGCGCTCTTACTATGGGGCGTTCTTTCAGGACGACTGGAAGGTAACCCCGAAACTGACTCTTAACCTGGGAGTCCGCTGGGATTGGTTTAGCCCCACAGGCGAAAAATATTCCGCTCAGGCAAACTTTATACCGGGCGCTCCTGGATCCGCGGAATACATCATCCCCGCCAGCCGCAAAGGCAATCCGCCACTTTCGCCCAGTTTCACCCAGTTGTTGGGGCAGGATGGAATCAACCTGGTCTACTCGAACGCATACGGCTCAGGCCTAAGCAAAACACAAAAGGACAATTTCGCGCCACGCTTCGGATTTGCGTATCAGTTCACTCCCAAGTTTGTCGTCCGCGGCGGTTATGGCATCTATTTTGGCTCGTTCGAAAATCGCGGTGGCTATCCAAGCCTCGGTTACAGCTACCCATTCCAATACAGCTTTAGCTTCCCGAGCAACAACTCTCAATCGCCCGTTGTCTATCCAAACGGCACAATCGCCACTCTCGAAAATGGATTATCCAGCGTCCCATTGAACCCCGTTTCCGTCGATGCCTCGGGGCTCACCCTGCGCGGCATTCAGCTCAATTACAAAACGCCCTATGTACAGAGCTACAATTTCACGCTGCAATACCAATTGACTTCCGCTGATTCCATCGAAGCCGGATATGTAGCATCGCTCACTCGTCACTTGGAATCTTTCGTTGGAACAAACAACCAAAGCGTTCTCCTGCCATTGGGCGACAATCCGCAGAACTACGTCCCGTTCCCGGACTTCGCGCGCGGCTCGTCGTTTGCCGATACGGTGGGAGTATCAAACTATCAGTCGCTGCAAACCAAGTATCAGCGGCGCCTTTCAAACGGACTTACAATGCTGTTCGCCTACACGTACTCGAAAACGCTAACGGACGCGGGCGATCTCCTCAGTAATGGCGACGTAGGCGGATACCGCGCCCCGGATCTTCCAGGATGGGGCATCCAGAAAGATACAGGACTTGCCGCATTCGACATCCGGCACGCCATCTCGTTCTCCGGGACTTACGATTTGCCGTTCGGCAAAGGCCAAAAATACATGAGCAGCTCGAACCGTGTGGCGGAATTCATCTTAGGCAACTGGAGTACGAATTGGATTCTCACACTTGACACAGGCCAGCCGCAGGTAATTAATTGCGCTACATCCACTGGCGCCGGAACCGGCTGCTTTGCGCTCTACACGGGTGTCGATCCTTACAGTGGACTTCATAACGTCTCGCAATACTACAATCCCGCTGCGTTCCAGACACCCCCTGTCGTGACGCAGGTGGGGCAAAGTAATTACGCGCCGCTCGGGGGCGCGAATACGCAGGTCTCCGGACCGCCGCTGCACCGCCTCGATTTCTCGGTGTTCAAAACATTCCCGGTAAACGAGCGAATGCGCTTTGAGTTTCGGGCGGAGTCGTTCAACCTAACTAATACGCCGGCATTTTCGCAGCCAACTAACCTGGACTATCTGGACACAGCCAACTTCGGCCGCATAACGTCGACACGCGATGCTCCGAACGATCCTCGCGAGCTTCAGTTCGCGCTTAAATTCTATTTTTGATGTGGTGCAATAGCTGCTGACCGGAATACCGGCTCGGGATGTACAGCTTGCTTCATGAGACAGCTTGTTTGGCTTAGCCTGTTGGGGTTGTTTCTCGGAGCAGTGCCACACGAGAGCGCCGAGAATCCCATTCTTGAGAACGCACGGCTCCATCCCGATGATTTCGAAGCCAATCATCGCGCCGGCGAATATCTGATTGCTAATAAGGAGTTGACCCGCGCCATTCCTTATTTGGAAAGAGCGTGGAAAATCGATCCCGCGAATTACACGAATGGCTACGACCTGGCGCTTGCTTACTTTGAAACTGGAGCGCCGCAAAAAAGTCGAGACATCATCCAGGCTTTCATGAAGCGTCGAGACCGAGCCGAGTTACACAATCTACTCGCTGGCGTCGAAGAATCAGAAGGTCAAGTGAACGACGCGGCACGCGAATATGAGACGGCTGCTCGAATGGATCCTTCGGAGAGGAATGTTTTTGACCTGGGCAGCGATCTTATGAAACACAGCGGATTCGTTCCGGCATTGAAAGTCTTCGAGTTCGGCGTGGGCCGCTACCCGCGGTCGGCTAGGATACGCGTTGGTTTAGGCATCGCATATTATTCCCTAGGGCGGTACGACGACGCGGTCCAGGCATTGTGCGCAGCGGTGGATCTTGATCCTAAAGACACGAAGGCGCTCGACTTCCTCGGAAAAATGTACGACGTTTCTCCACGGTACGCAGAGGAAGTAGCCAAACGCCTGGCACACTTTGCCGCCATTTACCCGGACAACAGCGCCGCCAACTACTATTACGCGCTGAGTTTGCGCAGGCGCGGCCCGAGCGCGGATAATGCTTCCATACAGCGAGAAGCCGAGACCTACCTGCTTAAGGTAATTCAGCTCAAACCCGATTTCGCCGACGCCCACTTCGAGCTTGGTTTGCTTTACGAAGAGGAGAAGAGAGATGCTGAAGCCATTCATCAGTACGAGCTCGCTGTAACGGGCCAGCCTGATCTTCTGAAGGCGCACTATCATCTGGCGCGGCTGTACCAGAAAAGCGGGCAGGAAATACTTGCTCAAAAAGAATTTGACACAGTGAAAGCGCTGAAGCATGGCCGGTAGGAGGATTTCGTGGCATCGAGTTCGCGGGTTGCGATTGTAACTGGAGCGGGCAGCGGCATCGGACGCGCGGTCGCCCAAGCCTTACATCAGGACGGCTATCAGCTTGTTCTCGCCGGGAGACGCTCCGATGCGCTCGAAGCGACCGCCGCCGGTTCTGCAGGAACGGGAAAAATACTTACTGTTCCAACTGACATTACCGATCCCTCTTCCGTTCGAAGGCTGTTTGAAAAAGCAAAAACGGAACTGGGCCGCGTCGATCTTCTTTTCAACAATGCCGGTATCAACGTGCCGGCCGTGCCTTTGGACGAGCTCTCTGTCGAGGCGTTACGTGGCATCGTCGATGTGAATCTCACGGGATCGGTTTTGTGCGCGCGCGAAGCGATGAAAGCGATGAAAACGCAAGTTCCGCGTGGCGGGCGGATCATCAACAACGGATCGGTTTCAGCTTACGCGCCTCGCCCCAACGCGTCGCTTTATACAGCGACCAAACACGCCATCACCGGTCTCACCAAGTCGATTCTGCTGGATGGAAGAGCCTTCGATATTGCTTGTGGCCAGATCGACATCGGCAACGCGGTCACCGAGATGACAGACAGGATGGAGAGCGGCGTTTTACAAGCCAGTGGAACTTTAGCTGTCGAGGCTCGCATGGACGTTGCCTATGTAGCGCGCGCCGTGGTCTTCATGGCAAGCCTTCCGCTAGACGTGAACATACCTTTCATGACGATCATGGCCACAAAAATGCCGTTGTACGGCCGAGGTTAGCCGGGCATTAGCGTCAGAAGCGGTATAGGAACTCTAGGTAGCCAAACTTTCCGTCCTTACCCTTCGGGTAAATCTCCTCCATTACCGCTAGGCCTTGGGCGTAACCGATATAGCCGGTGAGCGTCAGACTCGGGTTGAGCCGGTAATCGAGCTGTGTATCGTAAAGATTCGCCAGTGACCGGCGTCCCGACGTGGAGCGTCCTGTGTAGCCGAACGTCCAGGGTTGGAACGCGCCGCCGCCACTGTACCAGAGATCGTTCGCATTGGTGAGGCGCAAGGAGTGGAACTCGCTTGAGACCGTAACTTTCGGATGCGGCCGCAGCAGCATAATGCCGTAGAGATCTTCGGTGTTCATCATGTTGAAGAACGGGAAGCGGGCGTAGGGCCGCGGCGTCGGCAGCATCTGAAAAAACGTTCCGTGAGTGTTGTCGTTGGGATTGCCATCGCCGGACCCATAAGTGTACCCGCTGCGAAACCAGGGCTTGACCTTCGGCAGTATTTTCGGCTGGAATCCCCCTTCGACATCGAAAGCGCTCGCTCTTTGAGCCTGAACTCCCCAGCGGCCGGTTTGCACGGCTCCCCAAGCCAGCAGATCCAAGGTGCCGACTTCTGTTTCGAAGGTATGCACCGAGTGTCCCCCGAAGGTATTGATTCGGATGTTGTCCAAGTCGGCGCGGCGCACTGCTAAGGGCCGGTTGTCGGTCTTCAGGATGTGGCGGAAATCGTCGTACTCGATGAAGAAGAGCCGGGTGTCGGCGGCATGGCGGTTACTTCCCCACTGATGCGTGTATGACGCATAGCCGAACCCGATGCGATTCGAGCCCCAGCCGTCAACCTGAAAATACTCCGTGCGTTGGCACGGCGCCCACAAACGTGAAGTTGTTGTTCGTCGTGTCGTAGGCATAGTGAACGCCGTCGAAGCTTCGGCCCACATCGGAGAATCCGAAGGTGCCGATCAGACGCTGAGCGATGCGGTCGCGCTTCAGCACGGCCAGCGTGGCGTTCTTGGGGGCTACTTCGCTGCCGTCGCCGAACTCGAATCGCCCGATTTGCAGGGTGTGTCCCTTATCGCCGGCGAGGCCGTCAAAGCGAAGGTAGAGTTGCTTGGGGAAAATCATGGCGGCGTTCTGGCTTCCTGAATTCGCGGACACGTAGTTCGAGCCCAGGCCAAGGGCTCCTTGCTGCGCTCCCGTACCGGTCGCGCCGGAGGGCAGGCCCAGCAGAAATGGCACGGCGAATTCGGCATTCCAGTCCCAGGTATCGCGGTTTTGGGAGAAGCTGATTCGGAAGATGTTGCCGGAGTACTGGTAGCTATTGTTGCCTGCGGTGGGTTGAAACCAGTCCCACAGATAGAGGCGCGAGCGCAGACTTCCAGTCACCGTGACGCCGCCGATTTCGATCGGGTCGGCAGTGTCGGTGGCCGGCGCCTGCGCGCGCAATGAAACGGCAAGGAGGAGAGCGAATACACTTCGAGTGAGCTTCATGTCTGAAAGTCCTTTGGCGTCGGAAATTTGTTGGCTCTAGCGCGTGGCCGCGGCCGCCAGTCCAGTCTTGGCGGCGGCTGGCCGTGGTATTGGCTTGGCGCCGAACGTCGAGTACAGAGCGAGACCGGTGAACAGAGAACCGGAGAGGATGTTACCGATCGTGACGGGGATCTGATTCCAAAGCCACCAGTTGCCGAAAGAGACAGGGGCGTGCAATAGCATGCCGGCCGGGATGACGAACATATTGACGATCGAGTGCTCGTACCCCTGGGCGAAGAACGTCAAGATGGGAAGCCACATGGCGGCGATCTTGCCGATGGTGGATCGGGAGACCAACGCCAGCACTGTGCCGACGGTCACCAGCCAATTGCAGAGCATTGCTTTGACGAAGGCCGCACCCCAGCCGGCGCCACCCGCGGCCATATACGCTAGTGTTTTTTTCTGGGCCGCGGCACGCAGCAAATCGCCGAGCGGGCCGCCATTGTTCGTAGCGCAATTGGTAATCGCGAGGTAGAACAGCAGCGCGTAGCCGGCGCTTCCCGCGAGGTTTCCGAGATAAACCCAGAACCAGTTGCGCAGCAGCTGTCCGAGTGTCACTTCGCCAGAGGCGACGGCGGCCGGCAGCAGCGCAAAATTGCCCGTGGCGAGCTCGAGACCAAGCAGCACCAGCATGACGAATCCGACGGGGAAAAGCACGGCTCCCACGATAGGCGGCAGACCCTGGGCTTGCACCATGAACGCAAGAGACGTGGCAACGCCGAGGAAGGCTCCGGACAGAGCGCCGCGTAGCAGCATATCGCTTACACTTAGGGCGGCCTTGCGTTTCGCCGCGGACAAAGCGTCGGCGATCAGATCGTTGGGGGTAACGTAGTCCATATCAGGCCACCTTCTCCCGTTCCACAGCCATCTCGACTTCCGTTGCAATTTCCGCGAGCACAATTCCATCCACAACTCTCACCGGGAACGAGCGGACGCAGAGGCGCTGTTCGCGCGGCCTTTTCACCTCGCCGGTGACAAGGCAGACTTTCCAGGCGTGCAGCGGACACACCACCGAATCGCCCGAGACAATGCCGTCGGCCAAGGGACCACCCTGGTGTGGACAGCGGTTCTCGACGGCGAGGAATCTTTCGCCGAGATTGAAGATTGCAATCTCGTGGCCGCCGAGCTTGACGGCGCGTCCTTCGCGAAGAGGAATGTTTTCAGCGCGGGTGATGCGAATCCAGCTCATAGGTTGACAGCCTCCATCGGTTGAATTTGGACGAATTGCGTGGGATGCCTGGGCTCGTCACGTTCGAGCCAGGCGTCGGTGGCGACGGCTTTGGACTTGGTCAGGCGGCCGAGCAAAGCCTCCTGCACGTGGCGGGGCGCATAGACTGTTTCGCGGCGAATTTTTTTCGATTCCGAGGCGCTCGACGAAATCGTACGTGCGCTCGAGGTAATTGGCCTGCTCGCGATAGTACTGGAAGAATAATTGCGCGGCTTCCAACGCTTGCGCGGTAGTTTCGACAGTGATGAGGAGATCGGCCTTGCGCACGCCCTTGCCGGCGGCGCCACCCACCACTACTTGCCAGCTCCCTTGCTGGCCCACCAGCCCGATGTCCTTCACGGTCGCCTCGGCGCAATTCCGCGGGCAGCCGACCGCGCCCATTTTGACTTTGTGCGGCGTATAGAGGTTTTCCAAGCTGCGCTCGAGCTCGATTCCGGCGCTGATGGAGTCCTGGACGCCGAAGCGGCAGAAATCGGTTCCAACGCAGGTTTTCACCATGCGCACGCCCTTGGTGTAGGCTTGGCCGGAAGGCATGCCGAGATCGGCCCAGATCTTCGGCAGGTCTTCCTTCGAGACGCCAAGAAGATCGATGCGCTGGCTGCCGGTGATCTTCACCATGCGCACCGAGTACTTTTCGGCGACGTCGGCGATGCGGCGCAACTCGGCGGGTGAAGTGACGCCGCCGCGAATTCGGGGAACCACGGAAAACGTACCGTCGCGCTGGATGTTGGCGTGAACGCGATCGTTAATGAAGCGCGCGGACCGGTCTTCTTCGTGCTCGCCGCACCAGGTCATATCCAGCATGTAGCTGAGAGCCGGTTTACAGATCTCGCAGCCCAGACCGTTGCCATAGATGTCCAGGACTTGCTGCACGGATGTCAGTTTCTGCGAGCGCACTATCTCCCGCAGAGTCTCCTGCGTGAACGGAATGCATTCGCACAGCACTTTTTTCCGGTCGTCTTCGAACTCGGGCGCGGCGGCCTTGAGCAGCTCGACGCACAGATCAGTGCAGCTTCCACATCCGGTTGAGGCGCGAGTGCATTGCTTCAATTGCGACAACGTGCGGACGCCTTGGCGATGAATAGCGGAAATAATATCGCCCTTGGCGACTCCGTTGCAGCCACAAATGATATCGGAGTCGGGAATTTGCGCCATCGCGACGCCGGTATCGGGGACCGGTTCGGGGGAAAGCAGGCGGCGGCGCTTATCGTCGAGGTCCAAGCCGGAGCGCAACCATTCCATGTAGCGGCGGCTGTCAGCGAGGTCGCCTAGGAGGACGATGCCCGCCAGACGGCCGTCTTTCAGCGTTAATTTTTTATAGACGCCGCAGGATGGATCTTCGTAGCGAACAGACTCGAGACCCTGAACATTGTCCTGGACGAATCCGGCGGAGAAGACGTCGACGCCCATGATCTTCAGCCGCGCCTCGGGCACGGAGCCTTGGTAGCGCGGCCCGCGGTTGCCGGTGATGGTGGCGGCCAGCACTTTGCCCTGCTCATAAAGGGGCGCGAGCAGTCCGTAAACGACGGCATCGTGCTCGACGCACTCGCCCACGGCGAAAATCGAGGGATCGGAAGTCTCCATGTGATCGTTGACCACGATGCCGCGATTCACCTCGAGACCGGCGGACTTTCCCAGCGCCACATTGGGCCGGATGCCCGCGGCGATTACTACAAGCGCGGCCTCGAGAGTCTCGCCATCCCGGAAAGCGACGCATTCCACGCGGCCGTTGCCGAGAATCGCGCTAGTATTTCGCGACAGCAGGACCCGGACGCCCAAGTCTTCGATCTTTCGCTTGAGATACTGGCCGCCGGTGAAATCAAGCTGGCGCTCCATCAGAGTGTCCATCAGGTGGACGACGGTGACATCGGCTCCCTGTAACTGGAGGCCGCGCGCGGCTTCGAGACCGAGCAGGCCACCTCCGATCACCACGGTCTTCATACCGGGACGTACTCGCTCGAGCAGCGCGCGCGTATCGTCCAGGTTGCGGAAACAGAAGACGCCATCCTTGTTCGAGCCGGATATTGGCGGAATCAAAGGTGAACTGCCGGTGGCGAGCAAAAGCTTGTCATAAGCCGTGAGGCTGCCGTCATCGCCAGTGACAGTGCGGGCTGCGGGGTTAACGCCGGTGATGCGGACGCCCACGCGCAGGTCGATTGAATTTTGGCGGTACCAATCGAGCTCGTTCAGTACGATTTCGCCGGTATCTTTTTCGCCGGCCAGAACCGAGGAGAGCTGGATGCGATTGTAGTTGACGTGCGTTTCCTCACCGAAGATGGTGATGTGGAACCGCGGCGAGTGGCGCAGAATCTGTTCCACGCAAGCGACGCCCGCCATTCCGTTACCGACTACAACAAGACGTTCCATAAGAGATCGAATCGCCGCGCTATTCGCCAGCCTCGGAGACGCTTACTGGCGACGTGGCCGGCGCAGAGGCGCAGCTTGGCGCAAACCGCCGTTTCTGAAGGAGAACGGAGGCCGCCCTTTCTGCGGCGGCTCGCACCAGCACCGCCATTTTGGGATGAGCGGGAACGATGTCGGGCGTGAGCCCGTAGTCGGCCAGCGCGGCATCCATGATAGGTCCGACGGAAGCGATGACCAGGTCTTCGGCGAGAGCCTGACGCACTTCCGCGGCGCGGCCCATTCTGGCGGCCACCTCGAGCAGGTGAGTCAGTTGGATCGAGGTCGTGAACAACACCACCTCGCACTCGCGCTCCGCTATGCTCCGGACTGCTTCGCGCAGCGGGTTGAGATCGTCGGGCAACGTCCAGCGGTAATAGAAATCGCGGAGACTTCAGCGCCGAGCGCTTCGAGAGCGGAAATAAACTCCGGATTGGCGCGCCCGTATTCCTGAATGGTGATTCGGCGTTCCGGCCGCGCTGCGATCACCGGCACGATCTCGCGCCAGGTATTGGGCTCAGGAACCATGATCTTGCCTGATACGCCCATTTCGTGCAGGACGGCGGCTGGCTTGGGGCCTCGCGAAACGATCGTAAGCTGGCGCAGCGCGCCGGCGAAGACTTCCAGCGGATAACGTTCCGCCAGAATGTCGCGGAGATAGGCAAGACCGGCTCCGGTCATCAGCACAACCAGATCGAAGTGGCCCGCCAAAAGCCGATCCGCCCAACGATATGCTTCATCGTGCTGCTCGAATGGAATTTCCTTTACTGACGGCGCGACAAACGGATCGCCGCCATGGCGCCGGATTAATTGCTCCATGAGCACGGCGCGGCGCGATTCCAACGAGAGGACCCGAAGACCATCGAAATGCGCCGCGCGGACGGGACCACTCATTTCACGAGCTCCTGCGCCAAGTGCGCACACGCCAAACGGCCGCGCAACCGGACCACTTCGCCAATTACGAACACGGCGGGCGGATTCACTTCCACGCGTCCGGCCGCTACTTCGGAAAGGGTGGCCTCGACGATACGCTCGCGACGGGTAGTTCCGTTCTCGATAAACGCCACTGGCTGCGAGACACCGCGGCCGCAGCGAATGAGGCTCTCAGCGATATACTCCCGGTTCTCGACGCCCATCAGGATGACGAGCGTGTCGAGCCGCGCATACTGCGTCCAATCGGTGCGCATGAAGCTTTCCCGGTGCCCGGCAACGACGGCAAATGACGCGGCAATGCCGCGCGGCAGGTCAGCGGAATTCCCGCGAGCGGCGGCACCGCCAACGCGGAAGAGATTCCGGGAACGACTTCCACTTCGATGCCATGACTGAGCAGATGTTCCCACTCCTCGGCTCCCCGCGCGAAGATCATCGGGTCGCCCGCCTTCAGCCTGACGACGTTCCGGCCGGCACGAGCATGCTTGACAAGCAGCCGATTAATTTCGTCCTGGATCCGTTCCTGTTCGCCTTGCCGCTTGCCACCATCAATAAGCAATGCCCGCGAGGCGAGGGAGAGAATGTCGGCGCTTACAAGACGGTCGTACACCACGACGTCGGCGCCTTCTAGAATGCGGAGAGCTTTGACGGTAAGAAGGCCAGGGTCGCCCGGTCCGGCCCCAACCAGAAACACTTTTCCCATTCCGGTCTGCAATCGCCTCCAAGACAAGCTGATCTCCCAGCGGTGGGAGATAGCGCAGCCTGCGCTCTGTGTTTTTGTCGACTTCTATAGCTGCTCGGGCCGCTGAGCAAGGGTGGAGGAAAACGGGCTCCGTCTGTCTTAGCCATCGGAAACCCGTTCGTTTACCGCAATGAGGCTTCTTTAGACTATATACTCATGGTCCGCAGCCCGGCTAAGAAAAGTTTTCTATAGCGCGGATTCACAACTATTCTGTAACAGCTCCGAGGGAGCGCCGGGCGAAGCGAAGAGACGGTCGGCGATCGCGTAGCGAAGCGGTTGCAGGCCCGCGCTAGTAACGCTCGAAATTTCGAAGAAGGGAAGACCTCGCGCGCGAGCCTTCTCGCGGACGGCGTCTATTCTGCGGTGGTCCTGGCAGACGTCGATTTTTGTGGCCGCCACAATCATCGGTTTCTGTGTTAGCTGTTCGCTAAAGCTGTGTAACTCGTCGAGAATCACGTCAAAATCGTGGGCTGGATCCCGGCCGCTGAATTCAGATACATCTACCAGGTGAACCAGCAGGCGTGTGCGTTCGATGTGGCGGAGAAACTGGAGTCCCAGGCCGTGCCCCTCGTGCGCGCCTTCGATGAGGCCGGGAATGTCGGCGAGCACGAAGCTGCGGTCACCTACCTCGACGACCCCGAGATTCGGTTCGAGCGTGGTGAATGGATAATCGGCGATCTTAGGATGGGCCGCGGAAAAACGGGAGATCAGCGTCGATTTTCCGGCATTCGGAAAACCAACCAGTCCCACGTCGGCCAGAAGTTTCAACTCGAGGCGTAGTCTCCGTTCTTCGCCGAGTTTTCCCTCTTCGTGTTCGGTGGGCGCCTGGTGAGTGGAAGTGGCAAATCGCGCGTTGCCTCGACCGCCACGTCCGCCATGGGCGACTATGAAAGTCTCATCCGGCGCAGTGAAGTCGAAAAGCTGCTCGCCTGTCTCCGCGTCGTAGACGATAGTTCCGACCGGCACGGGTAACTGAATGGAATTGCCATCTCGTCCGGTTCGGTTGCTGCCCTCGCCGTGCCTGCCTCGCTCCGCCTTGTGCTCGGGATTAAAGCGGAATTGAAGCAGTGTGTTGTGATGAAGGCTCGAAGCAAGGATAACGTCGCCGCCACGACCGCCATCGCCGCCACTGGGGCCACCGCGGGGAACGTATTTTTCGCGGCGGAATGCAAGGCAGCCATTGCCGCCATCGCCTGCCTTAACTGAGATGAGTACTTCGTCGATGAACACGGATCCGCCTCTTGAAGATAAAGGAGGCGGACTAAAGTCCGCCGCAGGCTAAAGCCTGCCCCACCAGCCAGTGCCTCTAGCCTTGGGCGATGATGTTGACGAATTTGCCCATGCGGCCCCGATCGCGGAACTCGACTGTTCCCGGAATCTCCGCAAACAGCGTATCGTCTTTACCAATGCCAACATTCTTGCCGGGCTTGTAGCGGGTTCCGCGTTGGCGAACGATAATCGAGCCTCCCGTCACAAGCTGACCGGAGAACACTTTGATTCCGAGGCGCTGCGCATTCGAATCGCGCCCGTTTTTAGAGCTGCCTAAGCCTTTTTTGTGTGCCATTGGGGATACCTCGCGGGGCGTCTAGCCGATAATCTCTTCCACCTGGACACGCGTATAAGCTTGCCGGTGGCCAATTGTTCGCTTGTACTGCTTTTTGCGCTTGAACTTAAAAACCAGGACTTTGTCGCCCCGGCCGTGCGCCCGGATTGTGCCGCGCACGCGCGCCGATTTCACCGCGTCGCCGGCGGAAAAACCGTTGTCGTTCGAGACGGCCAGCACGCGGTCGAACTCGACCGCGGCTCCAACATCGCCCGCAAGCGTATCTACTTCAATGGTCTGGCCAGGCGCAACACGGTATTGCTTTCCGCCTGTCTCGATTACAGCGTACATAAATGGCCTTAATTTCTCAGGGTAACAGACACTGCCTGGGAGCGCTTATGATCTGGGCACAATCCAAGCTCAGGCAGCGAACTGCCGTACCTCTTTATGATAGCGGATGGAGAGAGGAAAGTCGTAGCGTACGTCGATTTCTGCTATGATGAGTGTGTCTTTGCGCGCATCGGTGATAATCTTCGAGTGCCATCCGGCCGCTTCCTCCTCCTTCTTCCAAAGTTGGTTCCAGCGCAGTCCGACAAAGATAATCCTCAAGAACGAAAAGGACTAACATTGTGACCAACATTTTCGTTGGAAATCTCAGCTATCAAACAACCCAGGACGACCTTATGGCGGCTTTTTCGGCCTTCGGCAACGTAGAACGCGTGAACGTGGTGACCGATCGCGACACCGGCCAGCCCCGCGGCTTCGCCTTTGTCGAAATGACCGAACAGCAGGCCGCCATGACGGCCATCGCTCAATTGAACGGAACGGATCTTCATGGCCGGACTCTGAATGTGAACGAGGCTCGGCCGAAGCCCGCAGGCAAGACCGGCAATGGCGGACGCCGCGCTCATTCCGGCGGCGGCGGCCGCGGACGAGGCGGCTCTCGCTGGTAATGTCGCTTTAAACTAATAATAGAAGTATGTAGCTTTGGGCCGCCGAGCCGACTCATTCATGCCTGGTGGCGGCCTTTTTGCTTCCACGAGGACTAAATATGGCGGGTCGAGGCCCACAAACATTCAAAAAACGTCAAAAAGAACAGCAGCGGAAAGAACGTCAGCAGGAAAAGATCGCCAGAAGGCTGAGGCGCAAATCCGAAGAGCATGCGGAACCCGATTCATCGGACAACGCTTCTGCGACAGATGATACGGAACCGTCTTCCGCTTCTCCGGATGGTCTGTCGAGATTCGCCGATTAGCCAACGTACGGTGTCATGCAGTCGGCCTATCCTTGGGCGGTAAGTACGCGTAGAAATCGCTTGCAATGCGCGAAGTGTAGCTCGCGATCAACTGCTTGACGCGATTCTCGTCCGCCGACTGCACAATGAGTCCCACGTGGTAATCGCGGTGCATGCGCCAGACGATCTCCGGGTCGTTATAGCTGGACGTATCGGGATGCTGTTGCTTGGCGAGCGAAACCAAAAGTCCGGCATAGTCGTGCCGCCTCTCGGGCGCCTGGTAAGCGCTGCCGTGAATTTCCAGTTTGGCCCACTCCTTCCATAGATTCACTCCTGTGGCGGCCTCGACCAGTTCCGCTATGTGCGCGCCTCCCACGCGAGCCGACGTTTCGAGGAAATAGACCTCATTATCATCGCGTCCTCTAATGAATTCAGTATGGGAAACGCCTTGCGTCATTCCCAGCGCGGTTAACACGCGGGCATTCATCTCGAGCAGTCGCCTGGCCACCTCTGAGTGCGGGTCCAGGATGCGTGTGACGAAGACACCGCCCTCGTGCGACACCTCCATCGGCGGACGACCGTATCCGCTAGCTGCGGCAAAGATAACCTGTCCGTTACACACGATCGTGTCCGCATGAAATACGTCGCCTTGAACGAAGCGCTCGAGTAAATAGTAAGACTGCTGGTCTCCGAGATCCGACACGACCCTCCATAGCTCATCGGCGCCATATATTTTTTTGATTCCCATGGCTCCGGCCATCGACCTCGGCTTCAAAACCCAAGGCGGCGGTACGCGTTCCATGAACTCCCGAAGGGCGTCGTGATTGAGGACGTGGACGAAGGCAGGCACGCGAATGTTGGCTTCTCGGGCCGTCATTCGCATCGCGAGCTTATCCCGGAAAAGGCGCGCAGCGGATTCTCCCAGGCCTGGGACCCGCAAATGTTCTCGGAGCATAGCGGCCATTTCGACGTCAAAATCGTCGAGCGCCACAATATGGCTGAACATCCGTGAACGCGCAAGACAGCTGACCGTATTCAGGGTATGCTGCCGGTTCCATTGCCCATCCTGGTCCGGCATATAAAAGATTTCGTCAACGCTTTCGATCGGCCATTGCGCTTTGTGTTCAAGTCCCGAAGAGGTCAGCAGCACAACGTTCGCGCCTTGGCGTTTCGACTCACGCAGAAAGTCGTGGCCTTTCTCGTAACTGGCTAAACAGAGGATGGTCATGTGATTGATGGCGGTCGCTCGCTGGCAAAGAATGCGGCCGATGCTCCCACCCACTCGAGATTCTTGTTGTGGTCCACTCCCATTTGCGCGCCGCGCCCCATGCGAACAATCGTATTCACAAACCGGAGCCCGTTCTGCCAGACATACATAATGCGTAATTCAAACTTCGTTGGGCCATGAGGCGTTTCGATAAGAGGCTTGAAGTCGATCCGTTCCTGCAGAATGTATTCGCGGCGCCGTTCGGTCGGTATCTCGTCGATCTGTTCTCTAGTAGGGCTCACGATGACGCCGAGGCCGGCGAAAGAATATAAGGGCTTCAATACATACCGCGCTGGGTCTCCCATATCGTCCACTTCGTCTAGAAAAAGCGTCGCGGGTAAGGCCGGATGACGAATATAGGGCAGAGAAAACTTGCTGAGGCGGAAAAACCAATTCGGATGTCCTGCCCATTCAACCTGAAGCTCGTCACGAAAATCGAAAGGGATTGAGATTTCGCGGCGCATCAACTCATCGGCAATGGTTCGGTTGTAAATGCGATGAATGGGCGCGAGTTTTCCGTCGCGCTTATAAAACAGGCGGTTCCGCTGCTTCTGAATCTCCCGGATATCGACGGCTCTGACGCCGTACAGCTTCTCCGTCAAAAGGAAGTCGCATCGTGTTTTCTGGGCGGCGGGATCGATCTCCATCAAAATGACTGTCTCGGGGTCGTGACCCGCTACGATCGCTTCTTTTATCAGCTTGTGGTAGCGATCTTCGTCGAGGTCGTCAGGGAAATTTGAAAGCTCGCTCCCAATTTGAAAAGCCTGGCGATAGCTCCGTGCGAGAAACGGCTGGTACGCATACATCGATGGAAATCCCTGAATCTCGACGAGCTTGGGTTCGAGATTTTCATCTATTCCAAAATCTGCCTGAACGAATAGCGGAACCGGGTCTTCTGACGGCGCGCGAAAAGCCGGTGGGATCGCCTTCTTTGAATCTTCCTGGTATCGAGGGTTGCGAAGCAGTTGCTCTACCATTTCCCGGCCATATTGAGCAACGCGATTGACGAAGCTTTGAGGAAAAAAGCAGGGCGTCTCGCTATGGCGAAATGGCGGCGCTTCGCCGCAGCACTGTCCAATCAGGCCGAGAAAGCGCGTGTATTTCTCCGCCGACCACGCCTCGTTAAAGCGCTGCCTGTACGAGGGAATCAAGCAGAAACGCTCCGCGTTGCATGATTTGGAGGCCATCGATCCAGATATCGAAATCGCGGCCCACTACGTCGATGTGCGTTGAGGAATACCAGCCGGCTCCCGTATGCGCTCCGTATGGATTGCCGAAAGCGATATGGATTCCCGGAATCTTTTCGTCCTGCAGAATGTTGCCGATTACGTCGTGCACGGCGATATTCGTACCAATCGCAAATTCACCGACGCGGTCGCTGTTTTCATCCGTGTGGCAGTAGTTCCAGAACTCTTCTTCGAGTTGTTTGTTGCTGGAACGCGCCTGCTTCAACCGGCTGCTCTCGATCTCAATCGTTAGCGGCGTCTCGCGTAGATCGCCATATTTCTCGCACAGGTAATCGCCCACTACGCCGTCGACAACGAACGTTCCATCCACGCGTTCGGGAGTTGTGAACGTTTCGCCGCCGGGAAGGTTTCCCCATTTGTACGGGCTAATAATGCCGCTGGTTTTTAACCATTTCAAATGCGGAGAAAAGCGGCCCGTGATGTTAGTTCCAGCCGGATTTGTCGCCCTAATTTCTTTCGCCGCGCTCGCCATTTGCCACACCTGAGTGCTGATGCGGTCGACTTCCTCGAAATCCGCTCTCATTCCTTCGAGCATGATCCGGCGATTGATGTTAACCATGTGCGCGTGCCGCATTTTCCGGCGGTTTACGACATCGGTCATCTGCATTCGCGCGGGCAGTTCGTTCGGTTGCGCGCGAACGGCGAACAGGCTGACCTGGCTGTTTTCGAGATCGTCGAGAACCGGCTGGGGCATGGTTGTCAAAGGCCGTGGCGAAAGCTGCTCGAGAATCCAGGCGCAATAGCGCAGGCCGCGCCGGTCCAATTCGTGCGCCAGGCTCGCACCGATTTCGAAGCAAGCGTCATCGGTGATCAGCGTAACCTTTTCGTCCGGCTGAATTCGCAGACAGCTTTCTATGGCGTTTCGCGCGCCCGGCTGATACTCCGGTCTATCCGGGCTGTGCAGAAGCCTTTGCTTCATATCCTCCATGCTCACCTTCGAGAGTCTCTTCGCTCAAACCGCGTTCCGTCTCATCGATCATGAAATCCACTACTTTGCGGAGATCGCCTGTCGTCGCGAAAACCTTCAGTTGCCGGTCGGCGCCCGAGCCTTCTTCGAGAATCTTGCCGATGTAGCTCAACTCTTCGGCGCTTCCCAGTTCGCCAACTTCTTCACTGACAAATTCCAAAATTTCGCGGATCAAATCGCGAACCGGCACTTCGCGCTGCTTTCCGAAATCGATCAGCTTGCCATCGAGCCCGTACCGCGCGGCGCGCCATTTGTTCTCCATGATGAGCGCCCGGTTGTAGTGACGGAAGCTCAGATTCTGGCGGTGAAGGCGGTACAGCTTTGCGATGATCGCCTGGCACAACGCCGCGATGGCTATCGTTTCTTCCACGCGCATCGGGATGTCGCAGGTTCGAAATTCAAGCGTCGGGAAATGCGGATGCGGCCGGATATCCCACCAGATCTTCTTGGCGTCGTCGATGCAGTTTGTCTTGATGAGCAGGTTCACGTATTGTTCGAACTCCGCCCAACTGCTGTACAGGTCGGGGATGTTTGTTCGGGGGAATTTATCGAACACTTTGCAGCGATACGACCGCAGGCCCGTGTCCATGCCCTGCCAGAATGGAGAATTTGTCGAAAGCGCGAGCAGGTGTGGCAGAAAATATCGCGCGCCGTTCATAATTTGAATGGCCGTTTCCCGGTCTTCCACTCCAATATGAACGTGCAGCCCGAAAATCAGATTGGCACGCGCCACCATCTTCATGTCTTCGACGATCGTGCGGTAGCGCTCATCGGGGTAGATTTCCTGCTGGCTCCATTTGGCGAACGGGTGAGTGCCGCCGGCCGCCACGCGCAGGCCGTGATTACGCGCCAGTTTTACGATCTCGCGCCGGATGGAGATAATTTCCCGCTTCGCGTCTTTGATATTTCTGCAAACGCCGGTGCCGATCTCGATCACCGATTGGTGCATTTCGGGCTTCACACGCTCGGCTAGCAACGTTTTGCCCTTCTGCACAATCTCGGCATGAATGTGCGACCGGAGATCGCGAGTATCGGGATCGATCGTCTGGTACTCTTCCTCGATTCCGATGTCGAGGCTGGGTCGAGATCCGCTCAACGTAGCCATGGACCCCCTTCGGCTCTATGAGCCCGCCGCTTCCGATACAGCCTGTCTGGAAAAGAGGAAACTCGACCAAACGTCCGCTTGCGGAGCGCTCGAATGCCGCGTTGCGCGATCGATCGAAAGCTCGGCCACCGCATCCACGATCCATTGAAAATTTTCGGGGCCGACCGACTCGAGTCCCGCGTCCGGAGCCGGGTTCATAAAATCGATGGCATACGGAACGCCGTCTTCCACGGCAAATTCGACTGTGTTCAGATCATAGCCCAGCGCGCGGCACAGCGTGATCGAATCGCGCACAATACGTTCCGCGAGCGTTCGTTCCGGCGGCGGATTTCCCGCTACGTATCGGAAATGGAATGGCTGTCCCGGATCGTATCTCATCACATGAACCCTCTTCTGCCCGATCACATAGCAGCGGAAATATTGATCGAATTTGACCGCAGCCTGAAGGGTCATGCACAGGCGGCCGCTCTCATCGTAGGCTCTGAAAAACTCTTCTGGCGAATGGACGTGATATACGTTCTTCCAACCGCCGCCGTCGTGGGGTTTCAGGAATGCTGGAAAACCAACGTATTCGAAGATGCCGTCCCAATTAAGCGGAAATTGAAGGTTGCGCATGGAACGATCGGTCGTGCCCGGTGGATGTTCCTTATGAGGCAAAAGGACTGTTCGTGGAACGGCGACGCCTAGCTTTGCGGCCAACGAATAGTTAAAGAATTTGTCGTCGGCGCTCCACCAGAATGGATTGTTGATGACCTCGGTTCCGCTAAGAAAGGCATTCTTTAAATAGGAGCGGTAGAAAGGAATGTCGTGCGAGATACGGTCCACAATCAAGTCGTAACCGGCGGGTTGAGCCATGCGCGCCTCGCCCGTTTTCAGATGCTCCGCGACAACGCCTCGCGGCGCGATTTGGTTGATACGGTCGACCAGGGCTGGAGGGAACGATTCTTCCATGCCGTAGAGAACGCCGATTTTTGCCATAACCCAAGCTCCTCGTTACATAAAGAACTTCGCTGCCATTCCATGCCACCATGGCCAGTCGTGGCCGAAACCATCCCAAATATCCAGAACGTGCGGAATGCCTTTTGATCCCATGATCCCCGAGAGCTTGACGCTTTGGTCCAGCAGCGGGTCGAATTGTCCGGTTGCGAGGACATAGTAGTTGCGGCGGAATTGATCGAGATACCAGGCGTCCGTCAAGCCCGTCAGATAGTCGAGCGGCGAGTGAAAATAGGCATTCTGATCGTAGTGGCCATTCAGAAAACGCTTCGGTATGTCGAAGCCGCCCGACATGCTGACCGTGTACGTCACAATGTCAGGATGGCGAAGCGCAAAGTTGATGGCGTGGTAGCCGCCCAGGCTGCAACCCGTCGTCGTCATCCGAGGCCAGCTTGTGCGATCGCGGACAAACGGCGCGAGCTCCAACTGAAAGTAGGCGTCAAACGCATTCTGCCGGTGCATTCTGTCGGCGGGATGAATTGCGCGGTTATAAAACGATTCCCGGTCGATCGTGTCTACCGCGATGACCTGCAATTCGCCGCGCTCGATCTTCGGATAGAGAGTGTGGATCATCCCGCGCTCTTCATATTCCCAGAAACGCCCGCCGGAAGTCGGAAACACGACCACGGGAAAGCCCCTGTCGCCGTATGCCAGCAGCTCCATGTCACGATGAAGAGAAGGACTGTACCACTTAATATAGTCCCGGCGCATAGGGCGAATAGACAGATTTGAGTAGATCCAGTATAAGCATTCGCATCCATGCCCGTTTCGCTTCCCGTTACTTGCCGAGCCGCCGTGATCTCGCCGTCTATCTTCCCCGAGGATACGAATCGTCGCGTGAGCGCTATCCAGTTCTGTACCTTCAGGACGGGCAGAACCTGTTCGATCCCGCGACCGCGTTTGCGGGACAAGACTGGCGCGCCGGCGTCACGGCCGACCGGCTGATTGCGGAGGGCGCCATTCGACCCCTCATTATCGTTGGGATTTACAACGCCGGCGTTCGCCGGATTTCCGAGTACACTCCCACGCGCGACCGGAAGCTGCGGAAGGGCGGCAAAGCCGAGCGCTATGCGCAAATGTTGGTTCGCGAGATCAAGCCATTTATCGATCGTGAATATCGCACTCGAAAGGGCGCAAAGGACACGGCCGTTGGCGGCTCGTCGTTAGGCGCTCTCGTCTCGCTCGTTTGCGCTCTCGACTATCCAAGAGTTTTCGGCCATGTCGTGGCCTTGTCGCCTTCAGTCTGGTGGGACGATCGCGCCATCGTTCGGATGGTCGACGAATACCGCGTGCGCGTACATCCACGCATCTGGCTTGACACGGGAACGAATGAGGGCGATTCACCCCATCAGATTGTCGAAGACGCGCGTCTCTTGCGCGATGCGCTCATCCGGCGAAAGTGGATCGAGAGAGATGATCTACATTATTGCGAGTTCAACGGAGCCGGCCATAACGAGGCCGCGTGGGCCAATCGCTTTGATGCCGTTTTGCGCTGGATATTTCCCGCGCTTCCCCATTGAAAATTTCAAGTACTCTTGGCTACAGTTAGTTCGACTAGGGCCAGCCCATCAGCCTTAAGCTCGATCGGTTCGCTCACCTGGTGCTCGGTAGCCGCAGGGAGGACAGACGCTTTCTTCAGTTCTTCAATCTGCGCAATGGTCGGATAGTTAGGGCTCCCCATCGAAATCCATTTGTCGATCGACGAGCCATGTTCCGGATCGAGAATGCGCATCTTGTACGAACCGCCCGTCATGTTTTTCAGCTGCAGGCGGAAAGTTTTCGGCGGCCCGGTCTGGCCCGGATCGGCATAGTTCCAGAGCGCTAGAACAATTGTTCCATCGTCAGTTTTGGTCACCAATGCATTCTCCGAGGGGTTTTCCATCCGCTGGCTTCCCAGCGCATGGAGCAGCTCGAACGCGCGAAACGCGGCTTTCGGGATGCTACGTTCCGCAATCAGTCCAAACCCCCCGAAAAATGGTGTCTTGATGACGCCTTGCTCCTCGAAAACATCTGAAAACGTCCAGTACGACATCATGAGTTGCAATCCATTGCACTCGCGAATATTGTTAGCAAGCCACGGACCCATGAAAGCGCTATCCGTCGTATCCGTCCGGTTCATATAGGTTGCGTTGTATTCAGACCAGATGATCGGCGTCTCCGGAGCGCCGGAAGCTTTCACCTCGTCATACACTTTGCGGACCGCGCGGCCCACCATGTCTCTCTGGCTGATATCGACATGCCTGCCAAACACGTCTTCCGATTTCTCGTTGCCGTAGATATGGGTTGAAGCAAAATCGAACGGAACGTGTTTGCTTAAGCAGTGCGCTAGGAAAGGACTTATCCACGCAGACTGCGCTGTCGCCGGGCCGCCAACGCGAAGACGGGCATCCACCTTTTTGACGGCCGGAGCGGTAACGTCGTAGAAATCGAAATACGTTTGCTGTTTCGGAACCCCATCCCAGAAGTCGATGTTCGGCTCGTTCCAGACTTCGAAGTACCAGGTCTCTACTTCGTCTTTTCCATACCGGTCAATTAAATGACTAAGGAAAGCCGAAACGAGCGCAGCCCACTTCTCTGGATCTTTCGGAGGGGAAGGAAGCGGCTTGTACCAGAAAGGATGAGGCGTAAGGTTAGCTGCGAGTTTCCGTGGCATGAAACTCAGCTCCACAAACGGCTTCACGCCCGCGGCAAGCAGCCCGTCGTAGATCTGATCGACATAGGAGAAGTTATAGACGGGCCGGCCTTCTTTGTCCTCGTCGTAAACGCCCAACTCGTCGTGAAAGATGGCGTGAAAACGTACATATTGAAAATTTGTTATTTGCTTGGTTGCGCGAAGATCGTTGCGGTAGCTCTCGCGCAAGGTCAGCGCCGCGCGTCCGGAACCGAACATTTGTTCCCAGAAATGGGGAAAAGGCTTAGCGGCACTCGCGGCATCTATCGTGATGGTTTCCTCTTGCGCCTGCGCCGTGGGAACGGGACCGAATGAGGCAGCAATCATCGCCGCCCAGGAGAGACCCAACAATCTCGAGGTTGATTTCATTACCAGGTTAGAGGCCAGATCTCCGTCATTCATATCATGTTTCGCGTCAGGCGCGCAGCGCTCCGCTATTTTTGTACAATCGGGAGCTATGCGTGCATTCGTCCTTGCGGCGCTAGCAACCGGCGCGTGCTGCGGGCAAACCAACGGATCGTCTATTCCGGAAAAACTCGACCCTCCAGCCGGCGAGAAGCGCTTCCTCACGCTGCAGGCCAAGGGCGACCAGATCTACACGTGCCGGAATGCAAACGGGAGCTTCGCGTGGGCATTGAAAGCTCCTGACGCCCAATTGTTTGAGGGAGGGAAACAGGTGGGCCGCCATTTTGCGGGCCCTACTTGGGCGTTGGCAGACGGCAGCTCGGTTGCGGGTAAGGTCGCCGCCATGCACGATTCGCCGTATTCCGGTTCGATTCCATGGCTCCTTGTTTCCGTGGTTAGCCATTCCGGAAAGGGCGCTCTCAAGCAGGCAAGTCACATACAGAGGATCGACACTAAAGGCGGGAAAGCGCCGGGTTCAGGCTGCGATGCAGCGAAGGCAGGCAGCGAACTTCGCGTACCTTACACGGCGACCTACGTGTTCTTCAAAGAGTAACGCGGACTACTCGGAGCGGTGCTTCAGCAGCTTTACCGGCTTCAGGATCTGGAACAAGTTGTTGTAATCGTCCGTCCAGAGACGAAGCCCTTTGACCGGGTCGATCGTATCGGCATTCTTCTGGACGACAGCGGAGTTCAGGAACCGAGTGTTTCGCGTTACTAGCACCCAGTCGGCAGACGCGATGCATTGATCGTCGTCTGAGTCGTTCTCGATGGATTTCGCGGGATAGCCGGCATCATCCGCAAGCTGCGTCACCACCGGATCCAGGCGCAGGTACATATTTGACGTATGAATGGCGAGGATTCCGTCCGGTTTAAGATGCCGTAGGTAGAGCGCGATTGATTCTTTGGTCAGCAGGTGAACGGGAATTGCGTCGCCGGAGAATGCGTCGATCGCGAGAACGTCGAAATGTTGAGGCGGCTCCTGTTCCAAGGACCGACGGGCATCGCCGAGCGTTATTTCCTTTTGGGCGGGGCTCTCGCGAAGATACGTAAATACCGCATTCGCGATATTAATGACCGCGGGGTTGATGTCGTAGAAGTGGAAGTAGTCTCCCGGATTGCCGTATGCGGCGAGAGTTCCCGCGCCCAGACCGACGACGCCAACTCGCTTCGCTCCGTCGCAACAATAGCGAAGCGCCAGGCCGATGCCGGAATCGCGGCTGTAATACGTAGTTGGCTGTTTGCGCCAGGGCAGAAGGAGATATTGTGCCCCGTGGCGAATCGTGCCGTGATACAGCACACGCGCCTGATGGTCGCCGAAATCCCTCGTTTGGGTGACCCGCAGCGCTCCATAGAAATTTCGAACCATGACCAGCGAATTGCGCTTGAAATCACGAACGTTAATGAAGAGCACGATGACCATGGCCGTGGAGACGCAAGCCCACAACACTCTCGCGGACCAGCCGCCGCTCCAGAAGGTGACCAGCGCGAGTAGAGCCGTCAGCATCAGGGTCAGCGGAAATTCATAAAGGCTGTCAAAAATATGGGGCGCGATCAAGCCCACGAAAATGGCTCCCAAAGCGCCGCCGAGGGAAAGCATGAGGTAAAAGGATGTGAGGCGGCCTTCGCTCGGCCGCAAGCGGTTGAGTTCTCCGTGGCAGAACATGCATGCCACGAAGAGGCCCGCGCAAAACAAAGGTACGCTAAGCTGAATCGCGTTGACCGAGCGCCAGTCGTAAACGGCGTAGCCCATGGCGCCGAGAAAGACCGCGAGCAGCCGGATAAACAGCCAGCGAGAGTAGAAATTGCGGCGGCTGAACACGAGCGTGAAGCTCAGCAGATACAAAGAAAGCGGAATAACCCACAGGAGCGGAACTGGCGTCACGTTCTGAGTGAGATAGTTCGTGATGGTGAGCAGCAGCATGGAACCACAAGCCGCCAGAGCGAGCCAGTGAAGCATTCTCACGAGGCCAGGAGGCTCGTCGTTCGTCGCCGCCACGTCTACGATCGCGGCTCCGGAACGGCTTCCCCAAGCTGTCATGGCGCAGAGTGCTACGAAAGCAACGAAGAGCGCCGACCATGCCAGAGCCTGAATGTGGGTGGCGAGGCCCGGTTCGATGATGAATGGATAGCTGAGAAGAGCGAGAAACGAGGCGAAGTTCGAAAGAGCAAACAGATGGTACGCATCCTTACCGGCCCGGCAGCGTGCGTACCACGTTTGAATCAGCGGGCTGGTTGTGCTTAGCAGTGTATATGGAACTCCGAGGGCGAACGTGAGCAGGCCAAGTATGCGCCAGAACGGGTCTTCGCCTGGACGGGGGCGCCAGTAAGATCCCGGAGCGATGGGAACAAAGAGCAAGGCGATCGCTAAAAACGCTAGATGCACCCACACCTGTTGCCGGGGCGAAAGTTTCCGGCTGGTGATGTCGGCATAGTAGTAACCGAGCAGAAGCGCGCTTTGAAAGAAAACAAGGCATGTGGCCCAGACGGCTGCGGATCCGCCAAACCACGGCAGGATGATCTTCGCAAACAACGGTTCGACCAGGAACAGAAGGAACGAGCTTAGGAAAACTGTCACCGAGCAGAGCGTCGCGAAGGGCCGTCTTTCAAGGTAAGCGGATGAGGATGGGGCGGCTGAAAGATTGATGCTCACTGAAAAACCTAATGAGACCGGCAAAGTTTCATGGTAAATCCCGGGCCAGTAAAAAAAGGCAACTATGGCATGCTCGTAGACGATGTCCTCCCATCGAGCGTTTCGAAGCGTCTGCGTGTTCTGTGGCTCGAGCTCGGGATTCCGGCCTGTGTACGAAGCGGCCGCTGCGGACCTGGGCCGGTTGTTGGCAATTAGGGGAATACGGCTGGTTTATGGAGGCGGCCACGTTGGCTTGATGGGTGTCGTCGCGGACACTGCGCTTGCCGGCGGCGGTGAAGTGACAGGGGTTATGCCGCAGGCTCTCATCGATCGGGAAATCGGTCATAACGGACTTACCGAAATGCGCATCGTTACGTCGATGCACGAACGGAAAGCGCTCATGGCCGACCTGTCCGACGCCTTCGTTGCCCTGCCGGGAGGCCACGGCACGCTCGACGAATTCTGTGAAATTCTGACTTGGGCGCAGCTCGGCATACACGCGAAGCCATGCGGAATTCTGAATGTGGCGGGTTATTACGATCCTCTGCTTGAAATGTTTTCGCGGGCTGTAGAAGAAGGCTTCTTGAAGGCCGTTCATCGCGACATGATTTTAGTGGACAGCGACCCGGTGCAGCTGCTTGAAGGGATGCGAGCGGCGGTTCCGGTTTCGATGGACAAATGGAGTGTCACCGAGACGAGCTCACCTGTGCCATAATCCAGACACTGGGGGCAGCGATGTCTAGGCTCCAAGCATTTCTTCGAATCGCGGTGTTTTTCGCTTTGACGGCGGCGGTAACCGTACAAAGCGCTTGGGCGCAGCACGGAACCGGCGGCCCTCCCGGCACGAGCGGCACGTCGGGAACCGGCACTTCCACTCCAGGCACCACCGGAGTCGGCACCAATACCAATACCGGCCCGTACTCGAACTCTTCGATCTATAACAATCCAAGCGTGTCGAGGCCAGTATTTCTTTCGGGCCGCGTTGTTCTGGATGACGGGAACAAACCATCGAGTGACATTGCGATTCAGCGCGTGTGCTACGGGAACCCGCACACTGAGACTCATACCGACTCAAAAGGCCGGTTTAGTTTCCAGTTTGGCTCGAACCAGGAACCGGCCATGGATGCAAGCGAGAGCTCGATTGGGTCGGGCCCGGTACAGCCGGGGATGCAGGGCCGGTCCACGAATACGGCTAATAATAACGGCGTAATCGGGTCGCGTGGGACAACGAGCTATCTTCAGCGCTGCCAGATACAAGCCTATTACCCGGGTTACCGCTCTGACGTGATCGACTTGTATAACAGGCGTTCGCTCGACGATCCGGATCTGGGTGTCATCGTTCTTCATCGCTTGGGCGGTATTCAAGGCACGGCCATCAGCATGACCAGCGAGTCGGCGCCGAAAAAAGCCAGGAAAGAATATGAGAAGGCGCAGCAGCTTGTAGCCAAGGGCAAGGTTGAAGAAGCGCAGAAGCAATTACAGGCGGCCGTCGCGGAGTATCCGAAATATGCAGTCGCGTGGTACGACCTTGGGCGCCTGCAGCAATCGAGCCATGACGTCGCGAGCGCGCATAAGTCGTATGAAGCGGCCATCGCGGCCGACAGTAAGTATGTCAACCCCTACGATGCGCTGGCGGGTATGGCGGCTGAGCAGTCGAAATGGCAAGAAGCCGCGGACCGTAGCAAACAGGCCGTCGATTTGAATCCGGTCGAGTTCCCGAGCGCCTGGCTCTACAATGCGTTCGCCAACTATAACTTGAAGAACTATGAGTTAGCCGAAAAAAGCGCAAAGGAAGTGGTGAAGCTCGATGGGCCTCATAAGTACGCTCAAGTGGAAACTCTGCTAGCGCAGCTATGCGTCAATCGCGGCGACTATGCGGGAGCGGCGCAGCACCTCCAAACGTATTTGCAGCTCCAGCCGAACGCGCCGAATGCCGAGGCGCTGAGGCAGCAACTCGCAAAACTACAGGCAACTGTCGCGCAAATGAAGAAGTAGTTTCCTCCCGCTTCAGCTAATCTGAGGGAGGGATGTCGTTTCTTGATTCCACCTCGGACCCCGCGAGACAAAGCCTCATCGACCTGCGCAACCGTCTCCTGCAACTTCATAAGACTTTGCTCGACGATGAGCGGCGGACCTACGAGCGGGTCCACGGCCGCATTCCCTCGCCAGGAGCTTTTCTTCAACTCTTGCTGAACGACTCGTGGTTCGCCTGGCTTCGCCCGGTCACAACTCTGGTTGTCGCGATTGACGAAACGCTGTCGGCAAAGGAACCCACTCCCGAGGAAGTTGTGGAAGACTATCTGCGTCAAGCGAGGCGATTGCTGACCGAAACAGAAGGCGGACGCGGGCTGGGCAAAGGCTATTTCGATGCCCTGCAACGCAATCCGGATGTGGCCGTCTCCCATGGCGATGTCATGAAGATACTGGCGGCCTATGCAAACGGCCCGGGGCGTAAGTAGAACCTGGCGCTACCGTGATGGGATTCCTGCCTGTTTCGCGAGCCCTTCCGCATACGAGTGCAGATGCAGGTTTTCAGTAACCGCCGCATATTCCTGGTTCGGCTTCGCCGCAGGGGCATTTGCGGTGACAATCTGAATGGCCCGGTCGCCAATTACAATCTCGATGCCATCTACCGGAGCCAGATCGCTTCCACGATGTATTCTGCGAATGATGGCTGGCCGCGCAGGTTCGAGCTCCTGGTGCTCGAGCACGGCAACAATCTGCTTCGCTAATTTCACCGCGCCGGCATCGAAGCTCTCATCCCACGTACTTCCGGCCGAAACCAGAGCGTTGTTTTCGAATGAAACCGTCCCGAGCTTTTCAAAAACCGCTCCCTGCTGTTTTCCAACGACGTAGGTTTCCTCTCCAACGCTATTCACCTGGTATTGCGCGCGCAGGTTGGCGAGCACCGATACCTCTGAATCTCCAAGATGAACGCCAATGTTTCCGACCGTAAAATACTGGTCGGTCTGAGCGGCGGTGGCAAGGCCGACCCAGAGTAAAAGAACTGGTTTGATAAACATAAAGTACCCTGGTCTGTAGACGCGAGCGGGCAGGGACTTAGGTCATTTTGACAGGTAGAGGAAGAGCTATTTCGGGAAGAAAGCTAACACTTCCGGTCGCCGCCCAGAGTTCATTCGGGTTTCCTCTTGCGCGGTTTACGTGCGCCGGCAGCAGGCGCTTTGCGGGGCCTAGTCTGCTTTTTGGGTTTCGGCGGCGGCGGATTTGGCTCGAAAATGGTCGGCTGGCCTTCGACGATCGGCTGCGGACCGTCGTCTTCTTCTTCGATGACCTGTTCTCCACCGCTGGAGGCAGGCAGCGCGGGAGGATAAAACTCGGCGCCCATGTAAACGATCAGGCCGCGGTCCTCATCCGGAACCAAACGGACAACGGTTTTGTCCTGGGCGTAATTGAGGAACTCCGAGAACGCTTGGTACCCATACTTTTGGGGCGTAAAATCGGGTTCCTCGGCCTTCATCCATTCTTCAAGATCTTCGGCGAGCACCCCGTTATTCATTTCAATGTCGAGGCGATGGGTCTCGAGAACGTCGCGCAGCAGCGGCAGCGCGGCATCCGGATTGGGCACCGTTTTATCGGGACCGCCGCCGCGCCGTTCAATAATGTATCTTCCGCCCGATCCGCTGACATTCACATATTCGGCTTTCTTCAGCTTTTCGACGAAATCCGAGAAGCTATTCGCTCCGTAAGCGCGCTCGCTGAACGCCGGGTCGAGCTGAAGCATGGTCGATTTCAGGAGCCCGAGCTGCGGCTGAACAGCACGCCGTTCGAGAACCTGAAGGGCACGCTCGACGAGCGGCATAGCTTGCGCCAAGTCGAGCGGAGCGGGGCGCGGCCCACGCTCGCGGCGGTCTTTCCGCTCCCTCTCGCGATCGCGGCGTTCCGGCATCGGGGCGGCAACAATCGCCGTGCCATCTTCAAGCAACGACTCGTAGCTGATGAATTCGTGGCAATTCTGCTGCAGAATCGTGCTCGTGAAACCCTTCCCACCAACGACAAATACGGTTTTGCCGTACTCTTTCAACTTGTTGACCAGGGGAATAAAATCACTGTCGCCGCTGACAATGGCAAACGCATTTACATGCGCGTGCGTGAAAGCCATCTCGAGCGCGTCTAGCGCTAGATTGATGTCCGCTCCGTTCTTATCGCCGCGCGGCGAGGGAATGCGCTGCACCATTTGCACAGCGCTCTCCGCCATCTGGCGGGTTGCGCCCTCCTGCCTGCCCCAATTCGCGTACGCAAATTTCGCTACAATGTCGCCTCGCTCTTTCAGCGCGCTCAGCGGCAGCGAGACGTCAAAATCCCGCCGCAAAGTCGACTTCAAGCCGATTTCAATATTGTCGTAGTCGACGAAGACTGCGATGTTCAGTCTGTCTTGCATCAATTTCCTTTTTCCTCGTTCCACCTGGTCCTTCAACGAACAAAGTTTGAACGAATTTCTCTCGCCCGAGCCTTGCTCAGGCTGGTTGCTTCACGGCCGCGCGGATAAATTCGACGATTTTTGTGAGTGAGGCGCCAGGCTGGAAGACCTCAGCCACTCCCAGCCTCTTCAGCTCGGCTGCGTCCTCGTCCGGAATCACTCCACCGGCAATGACTACAGTATCCGTCATCTCTTTCTCACGCAGTAATTGCATGATTCGCGGCACAAGAGTATTGTGAGCGCCGGAGAGGATGGATAATCCGATGACCTGAACGTCCTCCTGCAAGGCCGCATTCACGATCATCTCCGGCGTCTGCCGCAGGCCGGAATAAATCACCTCCATACCGGCATCGCGCAACGCCCTTGCGATCACCTTCGCGCCGCGATCGTGTCCGTCGAGGCCAGGCTTGGCGACGAGAACACGAATCGGAAATGACATAGATACACTTGCACTGATTATAACCATCTGGCCGCCGGTGTCTGCTGGCTCCGAAACGCCTTGCTCTTCTACAGCTTTTGCCTTATATGTAGAAGAATGAGGCTTTCATCCACTTCGAACCCTTCGCCCAAGTCCGATATTCCACAAGGCACTCTCGATCTGCTGATCTTGCAAGTGACGGCTCTCGGCCCGATTCACGGCTACGCCATCGCGCAGCGACTTCAGCAAATATCCAGAGACGTTTTGCAAGTCCAGCAGGGATCGCTCTATCCGGCTTTGCATCGCCTCGAGAACAGAGGGTATCTCTCGGCCGAATGGAAAGAATCGGAAACTGGCCGCGAAGCGAAGTTCTACCGGCTCACCGCGAAAGGGCGGGCTCAGCTTAAGAGTGAAACGGCGAACTGGTCGCGGCTCGCCGAAGCGGTTGGTCTGGTTCTACAGCTTGGCGAAGGGGGCGCGATGTGAACTGGTGGCACCGGCTTCTTAGGAAGAGCGAACTCGAACGGAAGCTCGACGCGGAGCTTCGTTTTCACTTCGAGCGGCAAATAGCAGACAACATTCGCGATGGAATGAGTGAAGTGGAAGCGCGGCGCAGTGCGCGCCTGAAGTTTGGCGGTCTCGAAGAGGTTAAAGAAGATTGCCGCGAGGCGCGCGGGACGCTCTGGGTGGAATCGACGCTTCAGGATCTCCGGCTCGCCCTGCGCGGGTTGCGCAGGAGCCCTGGTTTTACGCTGACCGCGCTATGCACGCTTGCGCTCGGAATCGGCGCAAATACCGCGATCTTTACTCTGATCGACGCCTTCCTCTTGCGCACGCTACCGGTTCACGACCCGCAGGCGCTCGCGCAGATCCATATTAAAGGCGGCAACAAGGGCTTTGGGATTAGCGGAGACGAGAACCAGCTTTCTTACGCGGTTTGGGATCAGATCCGGCGGCATCAGCAGGGGTTCTCGAGCGCATTCGCGGAGGCAAAGGCAGAATCGTTTGCAATTGGCAGCGGCGCCACAGAGCGCCAGGCTCACGGTCTCTGGGTCAGCGGGCCAATCTTCTCCACCTTGGGTATTGCACCTGTTCGAGGGCACTTTTTTACACTGGCCGACGATCGACCGGGTTGCGGCATAGCCGGCGCAGTGCTTAGTTACGGCTTCTGGCAAAGCGAATTCGGCGGCCGCGACTCGGCGATCGGCAGCACGATCGTTATTAAAGACCACCCTACTCAGGTCATTGGCGTTACGCCTCCTCGCTTCACCGGTCTCGAAGCGGGAGACACGTTCGACATCGCGGTGCCTCTCTGTTCCGTGACGTCCTACTCTCCGTCGGCCCAGGGGCTGCAGCGGAGCGACTTCTCGTTCCTCAAAGTGATGGGGCGGCTCAAACCAGGATGGACCCTCGCACAAGCCTCTTCGCAGCTCGCCTCCATCAGTCCCGCTATTTTCGAAGCCACTGTCCCTACCGGGTACGACGCGACGGCGCATACTTTCTACAAGAATTTCCGCCTGTCGGCGTACCCGGGCGCTACCGGCGTGAACACCATGAGCAAAAGCGACGAGACGTCCTTATGGCTGTTACTGGTTATTACCGGCCTGGTCCTCTTGATCGCCTGCGCCAATCTCGCCAATTTGATGCTCGTGCGGGCGACGACACGGGAGCGCGAAATGGCTGTTCGCGCTGCTATCGGAGCCTCGCGCTTCCGCCTGATCCGCCAACTCTTCGCCGAGGGCCTCCTAATTGCGGTCGCTGGCGCCGCACTCGGTCTCTCTGCTGCGAACGTGTTCGCCAAAGGCATTCTTTTACTTGTCACAACCTCGGACTACACGCCCTATCTCGACTTGAACCCCGATTGGCGCATTCTCGGCTTTACCGCCGCGGTTGCCGTACTGACGTGCTTGATCTTCGGCCTGGTCCCGGCATTCCGCGGTTCGCAAGCCGATCCGGGCGAGGCGCTCAAAGCCGGAACGCGCAGCATGACAGGCGGCCGTCAGCGCGGGTCCTTGCAGAACGCGTTGGTTGTCTCGCAAATTGCGATCTCGCTGGTGCTGCTGGTTGGCGCAGCGCTCTTCGTTCAAAGTTTTTGGAATATCATCACGTTAAATCCGGGCTTCCGCGAGGAAGGGATCATTCTCGCCTCCGTGGATTATTCACACGTTTCGATGCCGCTCGAGCGGCACATGCCTTTTCTTCAAAGCCTGCTGGAACAGATTCGATCCATTCCGCAAGTAGAATCTGCTGCAAGCTCAACTCACCCTGTTTTAAACGGCAGCAGTTGGACGCTGGGAGTGCGTGCCGGAGCCGTCAACAGCTCATCGAAATTCACCTGGATCAGCCCCGATTACTTTCGAACTATGGACACTCCGATGCTCGGCGGGCGCGACTTCACCGCTCGCGATACCGCCACGTCCGCACCCGTCGCGATTGTCAATCAAACATTCGTCCGTGAAATTCTCAAAGGCGCAAATCCCCTCGGTAAAACCATTCTGACCCGCGCCGAACCCAATTATCCCGCCACGCTGTACGAAATCGTCGGCGTCGTCGAAGACGCAAAATACGCCTCTTTGCGCGAACCAATCCCGCCGCAAGCATTCGCGCCTGCGCTCCAAATCAATCCGGGCGCTGCAGGCCCGGGAGGCACCGTCTTCATCCGAACCTCCGCTAAGCCCGATAGCGTTATCTCCGCCGTGAAGCAAGAGCTCTCGAAAGTCTCGCCCAACATCCGTTCGTCCTTTAGCATTTTCAAGACCGACGTCCGCAACGGATTAGTTAGCGAGCGCTTGATGGCGATACTTTCCGCATTCTTCGGCGTGTTGGCAGCGCTGTTAGCCGCGATCGGCTTGTACGGCGTTACATCGTATGCAGTGGCGGCACGGACGAACGAAATTGGCATCCGCCTCGCCCTGGGCGCTACTCCGCGAGCGGTCACCCGGTCGATTGTTCGCCGGGCAAGCTACGTAGTATTTCTCGGCGCGGTGGTTGGCGTCGTCCTGGCCATTGCAGCGGCTCGTTACGCGAGTTCACTCCTGTTCGGCTTGCGCTACAACGACCCGGCGACGTTCCTGGCGGCCAGCGCATTCCTGTCGATCGTTGCTTGCTTGGCAAGTTGGGCGCCGGCACATCGTGCCTCGCGCCTTGATCCGATGGCAGCGCTCCGCTACGAGTGAACACGATATGAACTGGTGGCAGAGGCTATTCAAAAAACCGGAACTCGAGCGGAAACTCGATGCCGAGCTTCAATTTCACTTCGACCGACAAGTAGCCGATGACATTCGCCGCGGAATGAGCGCGGACGATGCGCGGCGCACCGCCCGTTTGAAGTTCGGCGGTCTCGAACAAGTGAAAGAAGATTGCCGGGACGCTCGCGGCACGAGACGGCTCGAAAGCACTATTCAGGATGTGCGGTTCGCGCTGCGCATGCTGCGCCGCAGTCCTGGCTTCACGATCGTTGCCGTGATTTCGCTCGCGCTCGGAATCGGTGCAAATGCCGCGATGTTCAGCATCGTCAATGCCGTGCTGTGGCGGCCTCTCCCGTATCCCAACGCCAGCCGCATGGTCGTCATTTATGAATCCCTCAAGCGTGGGGGCGCTGTGAATGACTCCTGGCCCGATTACCTCGATTGGCGGAGTCAGAACGATGTTTTTGAGAACATCGCAGCCATCCGACCGTTGAACGTGAAACTGAGTGGAACCGGCGAAACTCGAATGATTCACGGCGGATGGGTATCGAGTTCCTATTTCACGCTACTGGCGCTTACGCCTATTCTTGGCCATGCGTCTGGCGGCGCCGACGATAAACCCGGGGCGGCCTCATTTGCCACAGTGAGCTATTCGTTTTGGCGGAACATTTTGAAGGCTGACGCGCATGCGATCGGAAGAACCATCGCGCTCGACGAACAAGCCTACACGGTGGTTGGCGTTCTTCCTCCGGGCCGCGAATTCCCCTTTCTCAATTTCGATGTTTGCCTGCCCATCGGCGAGAAATCGAACCTCCCAAACATGACGGCTCGTGAGAACCATCCGGGGATCACCGTCCTGGCAACCATGCGCTCCGGCGTCTCGCTCAAAATGGCGCGAGCCGAGATGGACACCATCATGGACCGGCTCGGGCGCGAATATCCCCAATCGAATCGTAACGAAACCGCCGTGCTCACGCCGCTTATCGAACAACTCGTGGGAGGCATCCGTGGAAAGTTGACAATGCTCGTGGGCGCGGTCGGCTTTGTGCTGCTGCTTGCGTGCGCGAACCTGGCGCACATGGCTCTCGGCCGCGCGCAGGGGCGCCAGCGAGAGTTTGCCGTTCGAGCCGCGCTGGGCGCAAGCCGCAGTCGTCTGGCTCGCCAATTGCTCGTCGAGAACATGCTCTTGGCGGCGACCGGCGCCGCAGTGGGGCTTCTTTTGGCCGGCTTAAGCATTGGCCCTCTCGTGCGAATGTACGGTCATCCGATTGCTGGCCTCCGCGAGTCGCATATTGACGGAACGGTTCTGCTGTTCACCTTGGGAGCATGCCTTTTAAGTGGCGTTCTCTTCGGCTTTGCGCCGGCATTGAAGGCGCAGCAGGCCAATCCCAATGGTGTGCTAAAGGAAAGCGGTTCATCGGGAGCGACTCCTGCCCGCCGGCGCGGGCGCTCAACGCTCATCGCGGCAGAGATCGCCGTAGCGCTGGTCCTCTCCATCGGCGCGGGCTTGACGCTGCGCAGTCTGTTTGCCGCCTCGGATGTCGATCCGGGTTTCCGCGCGGACCACCTACTTGCGTTCGATGTCATTCGCAGCACGCCGTCAAATACGGAGGCGCTGAACTTCTTCTCACAAGCGCTCGATCGCATTGGCCGTTTGCCAGGCGTCAAATCCGCCAGCGCCGCAATGTGCGGTCCACTGGGCGGGATCATGTGGACTTCGCCATACGTGTTGGAAGGCCGGCCGGCGCCGCCGAGCGCCGAGCAACCATGGACCGCTCTCAACATGATCATGCCCCGTTACTTTCAGACACTGGGCACTCCACTCGTCGAAGGCCGTTTCTTCACCGATTCCGATAATGCCCATACAAAATCCGTTGCGATCGTCAATCAAACCATGGCTCGCCGTGTATCGCCGCAAGGAAGCGCCATCGGAAAGCAGATCCGGGTACGCTACGCCGCTCAGCCGCTGGTTGAAATCGTCGGCGTTGTGACCGACATAAAGCAAAGCTCCCTTGATAAACCGGACATGCCGGAGGTGTACGTTCCCGCGGCGCAAATGCCGGTAAATTTCATGACCATCGTCGTGCGCACATCGGTTGAACCGAGCGCCGTAGCGCGGGCAGTTACTCTGCCAATTCCGGAACTCGACAAAGGACAGCCGCCTCCCCGTGTGATTCCGCTAACCGCCACAGTGGCATCGGGCCTTGTCGATCGTAAGTTTGTCACTTTCCTGCTGGCGTCGTTTGGCGCTCTTGGGCTGCTGCTTGCGGCGACCGGAGTTTCAGGCGTAATCGCGTATACAGTCGCTCAGCGGACACGCGAAATTGGCGTGCGCCTCGCGGTCGGTGCGCGGCCCGCACAAGTATTGAAACTGATTTTGTGGCAAGGAATGTTGCCTGCATTGTTGGGCATCGCCGTGGGCGTGGCGGCCGCGTGGGAGATGACGCGATTGCTGGCGGGAACGCTGTTGAGATCAAGCCCCATGATATTCCTACTTTTCTTGGCGCCGGGCTGGTGCTCGCCGGAATCGCACTGGCGGCATGCTAAGTTCCGGCGCGCCGGGCGATGAGAGTCGATCCGGCGATTACGCTGCGATACGAGTGAGTGAGGGCAATATGAATTGGTGGCGAAGGCTAGTTAAACGAAATGAACTCGAACGGAAACTCGAAGCTGAACTTCGGTTTCATTTCGATAAGCAGGTAACGGACAACATACGTCAAGGGATGAGTTCAGACGAAGCCCGCCGCGCCGCCCGGCTGAAATTCGGCGGTCTCGAAAAAGTGAAAGAAGATTGCCGCGATGCGCGTGGAACAAGATGGCTTGAAAATACGGTTCAAGACATCCGCTTCTCTCTGCGCATGCTGCGCCGCAGTCCTGGTTTCACGATCGTTGCTGTCGCGTCTTTGGCGCTTGGAATCGGTGCGAACACAGCGATCTTCAGCGTGATGGATGCGCTGATGCTTCGCATGCTGCCGGTACAGCATCCGGAGCAACTGGTGCTGTTTGGAGAAGGCCACGCCACCGGAATAAACGACGATTTCCCGCACAACTCGCCAGACCTGTTTTCACATCCGTTTTATCGCGAGATTCGCGGCAACAACAACGTTTTCTCGGATATTGCCGCGGAGGAAAGCATGTCCGGCGACGTTCATGCACGATTCAGCGGAGCGGGTGCGGAACTGGAGCCGGTTGAAATACGGCTGGTATCGGGCAATTATTTCTCGATGCTGGGCGTGCCGGCCTACGCAGGGCGCGTGCTGACGTCTGAAGACGATCGCGTGCGAGGGAGCGGACCTGTCGCGGTGATGCGGTACGGCTATTGGAAACGGCGGTTCGCCCAAGATCCAAGCGTGATTGGCCGCACGCTTTCGTTCAACGACACTGTTTTCACAATCGTCGGAATAGCCGCCCCCGAATTCTTTGGGACCGAAGTTGGCTCGCCTCCCGACATCTGGATTCCCCTATCGATGCAAGCGCAGGTACAGCCCTGGTTTGGCCATCCATTCGACACGCTCGAGCAGTCGCTATGGCTCATCGGCCGTATGAAGCCTGGTATCACAATGGCTCAGGCGCAAATTGGAGCGAACGTGCGATTTCAGCAATGGCTTCACGCGCTCGCAGGCTCGTCTCCTTCGCCAGACCGCATCGAAGATATGCGGAACGCCCGCGTGAAGTTGACCGATGCGGCGCGCGGCATTTCACGGCTGCGGCGGCGGTTCTCGCGTCCGCTCGAGATCCTGATGGTTGTGGTTGCCCTCGTATTGCTGATCGCCTGCGCCAATATCGCGAATCTACTGCTGGCGCGGACTGCCGCACGCCGGCGGGAGATTGCCCTTCGGATGGCGATTGGAGCGCAGCGGCTCAGGCTCATGCGCCAATTGCTATCGGAAAGCCTTTTGCTCTCGCTGATCGGCGGAGCTCTCGGCTTGCTCTCGTCCGTGGGCGGCGGGCACTTGCTGCTTGCGATGTTTTCAAGGGGTCCGAATCCGGTTCCGCTCGATGTGGGACCGAACGGTCCCGTTCTGCTCTTTACCTTGGGAGTCTCGCTCGCGACCGGGTTGATCTTCGGTACCGTGCCGGCTTGGCGGATGACGAAAGTGGATGCGGGACCTTCGTTAAAGGAAGGTAAAGGCTTAGCTCGAACACAATCCAACAGCCGCTTGGGTCAATTGCTGGTCGCGGCGCAAGTGGCGTTAGCGTTTTTGCTCGTAATCGGCGCGGGACTCTTTGTCACAACACTCGCGAAACTCGAACAGACCAACGCGGGTTTTGATAAGGACCGCGTTCTCCTCGTTCGGCTCGACAGCGATTCGCTCAATGCCAAAGGTCCGGCGCTTAGAGCGCTTTATCGCAGGCTTGAAGCGCGCATTCAAACGTTACCGGGCGTCGAAGCGGCAAGCTTTTCTTTCGCCAACTTCGACGAGGGGCATTGGATGACTCCCGTCTGGCGGCAGGGAGGGCCGTATACGGAGGCGAACGCCATGTCGTTCAGCGGAAACCGAGTGGGAGCGCAATACTTTGACGTGTTGGGCATTCCACTGATCGCCGGACGTGGCTTTGGTCCGCAGGACACGCTTACGTCGCCGCCGGTTGCTGTCGTAAATGAAACCTTCGCGCGCAGGCTGTTCCCGAATGTTTCCCCGCTCGGCCGCCAATTCGCGTTTTCCGAACACGATAACTGGGAAATAGTCGGTGTAGTCAAAGACGCTAAGTATGAGAGCATTCGCGAGGCGCCAGTGGGAATGTTTTATTTTTATAACGGCCAGGATTCGGGCGTGGACGGCTACAAAGAACTCGTGGTGCGAGCGCAGCGCAAGCCTGAAGCACTCATAGACGAGATCCGCTCCACCATACGCACCGAGAATCCAAATCTGGTCATATCCCATGCCACAACACTGGCCGAAGCGGTAGATGATTCGCTCAACGAAGAGAAACTACTGGCGGAACTTGCCGGTTTCTTCGGTGCCCTGGCCTTGCTGCTCGCCTCCATTGGCCTCTACGGCGTCATCGCCTACTCAGTCGTCCGCCGGACAAACGAAATCGGCATCCGCATGGCCTTAGGCGCACGTCCGGCGAACATTTTGCGCGGGGTGCTGCGTGAATCGCTCGTGCTGGTCGTTTTCGGACTCGCTGCCGGCCTAGCCGCCGCCCTCGCCTGCGGAAACCTCGTTGCAAGCCAGCTCTACGAGGTGAAAGCGAGCGATCCTGCGACCATCGCCGGTGCCGCCGCCGTTCTACTGCTGACGGCTCTGGCGGCCAGCCTTCCTGCCCGCCCGCCGGGCTGCACTGATCGACCCTCTGACAGCCTTGCGCGAGGAGTGAAGAGCGAACCCAGCCCCAACGTGGCCAGGTACTAAAGTCAGCATTAATTCGGCAGTTGCGTACTGAATCCCCCGCCACTCTCCCCTACCTCCATCCACTGCTTCAGCCCTTTGTTCTGGTACGAACTAGCAAGATTTTCGTTCGAAAGAAGAGAAAGTTGTCAAAAACGCGGAAAATTCCCTTTCAATTCAGGCATCGGCCAGTGCCTAAGGAAAAGTCTTAAGGAGGGTATACCGTACCGGTTGGGCTTGCGAAAACGGCGAAGTACCTGCGTTACAGGCCCCCTCAGCCCCGCCTTGACTGCCTTCCCCGTACCACGTGAAGATGGATTTATTCCCGCTCAATCCTTTGGAATCGGAGGCCAAAGGGACTAATTCAGCGGAGATCGCCAGGTTTGGCAACGTTATTGGTGTTTTAAAGACGGTTTTTCGATGAAGTTTTTAGGTTCTTCGGTCGATGCTTTCTCTCGGCTGCCTCTTCGCGAGTCGGCTGCTTTGGTGGATTAATAATGCTCTTTATCCTCAGTCTTGGCGTTTTGGCATTTGCGGTCGCGCTCGTGATGACGCCGCTCGTTAGAGACGTTTTCCTGCGTATGGGCGTGGTGGACATGCCCGACCAGGAGCGGAAATTACACCGCAGCAATATTCCCCGGGTGGGTGGAATCGCCATTTTCCTCGCTTATACAATTGCCTATTCGGTTCTGGCGTTAACGCCGGCCAGAGGCAACGAGCTTTTTGGCCAGGCATTTGCCGGCAAATGGTGGCTTTTTTCGGCCGTCGCGGTTGTCTTTCTGACCGGTTTACTAGACGACCTGCTCAACTTACGACCCAAACAGAAGCTGCTTGGGCAAATTATCGCGGCTGTCCTTGTATGGTATGGCGGAATCGAAATCAACCTGTTCCCGAATACGCATTTCGGTCCGTGGCTCACTTTGCCGCTCACGATCGCCTGGCTGATTGGTTGCACAAACGCTTTCAATTTGATTGACGGCTTAGACGGACTGGCAGCCGGGACGGGGCTCTGTGCAACGCTGACCGTGATTGCCGCTGCCCTTCTCACTCACAATATGGGTTTGGCACTGCTCGCGGTTCCTTTAGCAGGCAGTCTTTTAGCATTCCTGTGCTTCAATTTCAACCCGGCTTCGATTTTTCTCGGCGATTGCGGCAGCCTCACGATTGGCTTCCTACTCGGCTGCCTTGGAGTGCTGTGGAGCCAGAAGATCACCACCCTCGTCGGCCTCTCGGCTCCATTGATGGCCATTTCGCTTCCCTTGCTTGACACTTCGATCGCTATCGCGCGGCGAGTGCTGCGCAGCCGTCCCATTTTTTCGCCCGATCGGGGCCACATCCATCATCGCCTGCTCGATCGGGGCAATTCAGTGCGCAAAACGGCGTTGCTGCTCTATGCCGCCTGCGCCATCGCCGCGGGCTTGTCCCTCCTCCAGCAGTCCTCACACGGGCTGTTTGGCGTACTGGTCGTTTTGCTGTTCGGCTCTCTGGTCTGTTTCGGAATTCAGCATCTCGGCTATGTCGAGTTCCGCGTAGCGAGCCGGCTGCTCGCCAAACGCGTTATGTTTCGCATGATCGACGATGAAATGAAACTGCAGCATCTCGAGAACCGGCTAGCTGAGGCGGATGAAGATGAGGCATTGGACCTGATCCGCAAGACCTGTCTCGATCTCGGCGTCGAAAACGTGTTTATTGCGGGCCGCACCGACGAAGTCGTCGATATCCTGCTCGATTTCTCCGCAAGCCAGATCAATCTTCCGATCGACTCGGGCCGGACACTCATTCTTCATGGCCTTCCTCCGCACGACAGGCCCCTCCCCATCGAGCGCCTCTCGTCGCTGATTCGCAAATATTGCCAGGAACCAGGCAAGCATCTCGAGCCGGCAGCAATCCTGCTCGACTATACGATCAAAGGCGAGCGCTCGCTGCGGCCACTGGCGCGTTCCTGAGGGACGAGTTGGTGGTTGTTGGACTGGCCACTTGAAATACATTGACACAAGGGTCGGAATCCGTTATAACGGAAAGCGACTGTAACGCCGACTTTGAGCTCTGGTTTCTGTAGGTGGAAATTCCGAAAGCGCGCAAAAGACAATGGCTCGAACGGGTGAAATCGCAAGCTCATCGGGCAAGCCTGCCATGTTTCGGGCGATTCTCGGTTGGGTTCTTTGCCTGCTGCTCGCGTTTGTTTTTCTGATGGTCGGTGGCATGAAGCTACTGACCAAACCCGTCATGGTGCGAGAATTCGAGCAAGTCGGTCTCGGGCAATGGTTCCGATATTTTACCGGCATTCTCGAAGTTACCGGCGCGTTAGGTCTCCTGGTTCCGAAATTTAGCCGGTGGGCGGCATTACTGCTGATGGTCGTGATGATTGGCGCTATCACCGCTCATTTGACCGTCCTGCACAGTCCTCCTACGTTAGCGCTCATTATGCTGGTGCTAGCAGCTTTAATTGCGTGGCTTCGCCGTTAACCGTCAAATAATCGCGCCGAGGGCACAGGTTTTACGGCTTGATCTCGTAGTCCGGCCAGCAGTTCTGCATTTCCTGCCACATTGCACCGAGATCCTGCGCGGCCTCCGACTGATCGCTCCACGCTTCGCCACTTTGAGCGCCGGTCCAGTCACCCGACCAGCGATTCTCCCGCGGATCCAACCACTGGTTGGCAAACACGCGGATCTGCGCTCCTCCGGCTTGCATAGCGGCAAACCTCGGATCGAGAATCTTCGCGATCTGGTCGCGCGCCCCTTCGAAATGCGCTCGGATTTCCGGGTCCCTCGTTTTCGTGAGCGCCACAGCTAGCGACTGATTCAGCGCATGCAGCTCGGCACGGTAGAGCGGTTTCTCGTCTCCGCTGGTGGCGAACATCGCCATCGGAAAGCCAGGCGGAAGCAACGAGATGGGGATGTTAAAGCCCGGACCGTTGAGCTTCGCATTCACCAAATCAAGATAGCTCCGCTGCAATTGGCGGCGGTAGGCGTCAACTCCCGCTTGCGGGTTCTCCAGTTCCCGCCAGATACCGCGCCGCACGCTAACCAAAAACTCCGCAGTCCCGTAAGCGGACGATCCATCCAGCGTTTCCTGTTCAACCAGCCGGGCGAAACGCGCGCTGCTCAAGAGGTTGCCGAGAATGAAGCGCTGCGCATTGCCCACCCGGTCAATAGCGCCGATAGGCTCGATGCGGCGCACGATTTCCTTGTCGATAGCCCATTTCGGCGTAACAAACGCGTTTTGGTTGAGGAACGCAACCGCGGCCATTTGACGCTCCTTCGGCACCGGCTTAAAAATGACACCCTCCTGCCCGATATTTTTCTGCTGCGATTCCATTCCGCCCACCAGCGCCGCAACATGGTTCATCTCGAGCGTCCACTGACCAAGCATCCGGCCATACATCTCGGATAAATCGTCAAATGGATCGCCCTTCTGTGTGGTCGTCGCGGTAAGCATCATCTTCGCCACGCGCTGCAGATTCTTCACGCCGAGCGCGGTCGATTTCAGGGCATCGGCATCGCCCACGGCTTCGGTCAGTTCGCCCGGATCGGAGCCGCCTGCGCCCGCGGTCGAGAAGCGATACCACGGCGTCTTGTCCTGTTCGCGAGCCCATTCATCGAGCGTGCTCTTCTCGTCGTCCGCCGTCTTCGCGCCTGGAATCGGTTTGTATCCCCAACGCGTCGCCCACACATCATATGGGCCCACCGTCGGTACCAGATCGGCAACATCGATGCCATCCTCGGGCTGCGCCACATAGTTGAAGCGCGAGTAATCCATGATGGACGGAGTGTGCCCCATTGTGTGCACCCACCCCTTATCGCGTACCTTCTCTTGCGGGTACATCGAGCTGGCTTTCATATTGTGCTGGAAGCCAAGCGTATGGCCAACTTCGTGCGCGCATACGAACTCGATAAGCCGGCCCATCAGATCGTCGGGAAGCGGCAGCCTGGCCGCGCGCGGATCGAGCGGCCCCACCTGCAGAAAATACCAATCGCGCTGCAGGTTCATCACGTTGTGATAGAACTGAATGTCCGCATTCAGAATCTCGCCCGTCCGCGGGTCCGAGATGTGCGGGCCCATCGCGTTCTCAATCGTCGATGGCAGCCAGCGGATCACAGAGTAACGCACATCCTCCGGGCTGAAATTCGGGTCTTGTCCCGGCGTCGGAGCAAGTTTGGCGACAATGGCATTCTTGAACCCCGCGGCCTCGAAAGCTTTCTGCCAGCTCTCGACCCCCAGCTTCATATAGGGCACCCACTTCGAGGGCGTAGCCGCATCGATATAGTAAACCAGCGGCTTCACCGGCTCGGAAAGCTGCGCGTTGGGATCTTTCTTTTCCAGGCGCCAGCGCGTAATGTAGGTGCGCTTAGGCGCGCGCTGTTCATCGCGGCCGTAGTCCATTTGCCGCACCGAAAAGTAGCCGACGCGATCGTCGAACAACCGCGGCATCATGGGATGTTCGGGAAGCTTTACCATGCTGTGATGCAGCACCACCGACGCGCTGCCCGGCTTCATACCTCCCGCGGCAAACGGATTTTGGGGCTGCGGCGACGTCAGGAGGCCCATGGGCATGGCCATCCTTGCGTACGTATGCGTGGCCTCCACTTCAATGTTCTCAACATATGGCGAAATGCGTTCGATATACGAACGGCTCGGGTCCATCATCGTCGCATTCAATCGTTGCCGCGCGCTCAATTCGAACACGTCGCTCGTGAATAGCCGCGTCACCTCGATAACAATCGAGGGTTCGCGGCCGGTTTCCTTGTACTCACGCGCAGGCCGCGGTGTTTTATTGGCGGCTTCCTTAGCGCCGGCCGGTTTTGCGGCTCCATTCTTCGCCGCCTCCTTCGGGGCCGTATCCTTGGCGGCCTTGTCTGCGGCGGCTGTTTCCTTCTCCGCAGCCGGCTTCGCCTCGCCATTCTTCTCCTTGCCGAACGCGGCGATGGGAAACGTCATGATGATCGAGTCATTGTTCGCCGCCTTCACAGCGCGGGAGATCGGCGTCAACGGGTTCGCCACTACGTCGTAATTCACCTCCCGGAGATTGATCCGATTTTCGTTCCGCTCCCACCGCACGACGCGCTCCGACACAAACTGGCCGCCGTAGCCGACGCCCAGTGTGGTGCGCGCAATCTGTGTTACGAACAGGAATTCCTTATTGAGCTCCGTCTTTGGAATCTCGTAGTAGTATTTCTCCTTGACCTCATGAACAGTGAAGATGCCGGATTTTGTTTTCGCGTCTTTGGTGATCACTTCGTCGTAGGGCCGCGGCTCCTGATTCGCAGAGCCGAACGGAAGACGCATCCCTGCGCCCAAGCCGGTTGTGGCCGCTGGCTCGGTGGGCGTAGGGGTGGGTGTGGGCGCGGGTTCCTGTGCCCACAAGAAGAAAAAAGAAACTAGGAAAACGGAAACACACCGGGCGACGCTTGGCATAACGCACTCCTTGAAATGCTGGATGAGGACCATAATAGCCGAGTTCCCCGCGCGCGCCCACCTGCCTTATCCCGCCGCGGAGCGGCCTTTCCAATAGCGCCGAACATACACCGCCAGGTTCAGCGCGCACACCAGCACGCCCATGACAACGAGTATCGATTCGGGGATGTCCGGATACACCAGGCTGTCTAAATAGTGCATCAAAAACGCTCCGCGATAGCCAGGCTTGGCCGCTCGCTGATCGAAGAACTGTTCGGCGAGGGTCAGAGGGCAAGGCCATGGCGACACCTCGACTGCAATGCCCCACACGAGCGACAAAATATGAAACGCGCTGAGCACACTGCGGCCGCGTGTCCAGAACGCTCCAAAGATCACCCATAGAATCCAAGCCAGGTGTATTGCGAGGACGACAATCGCCAAATCTTCCATACTCGAGGGCCGCTTTCGCTCCCTGATTTGAAGGTACGGCTGGTACGCTCGAAGTAGCGGTGCCGCAGCTTGTCAGAGAGCCGTTTACGGCAATTCCACCCGCCAGAGAGGCGAATCATACACGCTCGAAGCACCTCTGGCTCCTCCTAAATGTCTGCAGTTTGGATGCCCCGATCGTCGCCGTTCTATGGCAATTACTGTTGCAAAAATGTTTACATATCGATGCCGGCTTCGAGGTTTCCGCGGCATTGTTCTTGTCGGTTTGGATCATCTATCTGAGCGACAGGCTGCTCGACGCGGCGCGATGGCGTTCCGGCGCGCTAGCGCCAAGGCACGAGTTCTGCCGGCGTTACTCGAACGCTTTAATGGCACTCGCTCTCGCCGCACTCTTTGCCGTCGGCTGGCTTTGCGGGCGAATCGACCCGCTTATCCCTCGCAACGGGGTGATCCTGCTGACCGCAGTGATCTGTTATTTCGGACTAGTCCACCTTGGGTCAGCAAGTGTTCGTAGCTTATGGCCCAAAGAGCTGTTCGTGGGAACGATCTTCAGCTTAGGAACCTTTCTTCCCGCCTGGACGCTGAACGCCGGTGCACGGCCAGAAATAGTTCCTTCGGTGGTACTATTCGCATTGCTGTGCACATTGAACTGCATAACAATTGAGTTCCGGGAATGGAGAAGTCATCAATCTGAGATAAACATTTTGCCCGATCGGCTGACGCTTTGGATCGGAACCCGTCTCACACCGGCGACAGCATTGGTCGCCGCTGGCTCGGCTATCTGTTTCGTTGTAGCTCCCGAACAGATGCAGCCTTTCTATGCCTGCTGCTTGCTGAGTTCAGCGAGTCTTTGCTCGATTGCGTGGCGAAGCGCCCACAATCCGGCTGAATTGGTGCCTGTTCTTGCCGACGCAGCGCTGTTCAGTCCTCTGCTGGCGCTTGCGGCCCTCAAGTAGCCGATTGACTTTCGCCGTGCAGCTTCTTGAAGGACTCCAGGCATAGTTTTGCCGTTTCAAATTCCGAATACCGGCTCCCTTCCTGTTCGACAAGATAATACTCGACACCGCCCAGGCTCTCCGCGGCGGCGAAGATGGCCTTCCAGGGGGCCGATCCCTCACCCAATAAGACACGATACCCCTGTTGAGCAGACCAATCCTTGCAGTGAATCGATCGAATGCGGCCAGGATTCTGTTTGATCCATGCAACCGGATCGGAACCGGCCTGTACACAAGTGCCTACATCGAGTTGCAGCGCTACAATGCGATTGGTGTTACGCGCCAGAATTTCCATCGGGCGAGTACCGTCAAGAGGTGTGAACTCCAACTCGTGATTGTGATAGCCGACGCGCAAATGGTGATCGGCCAATCGTTCCGAAGCTTGGTTCAGTTTGGCCGCGATCGCCTTCCAGCCATCGAGAGTGGTCGGCTTGCCCGCGCTCGCGACAATCGTGTAACGAGAGCCCAACGCGCCATTCAACTCGATTGTCTTGCCGATTTTATCTTCGTCAAAATAATCAAGAGCGTTGTGCGTCGAGAAGCAGCGAAGGTTTGCCGCCTCAAGCATCTTTCGCACGTCGTGCGCATAATCGACGGTCCAATCGTGATACGGTGCGAAAAACTCGACACACTGGTATCCGTCTCCCGAGACAGCCTTTAACGTTCCCGGCAAATCCTCTTTCAATTCATTTCGGACTGAATAAAGCTCGAGCCCGACCGGGATGCTCGTCTTGGCGCTCAGAATCAGGGGCGACGCGGCGCATGCTGCTATAAAACCGCGCCGGCTGAATGCATATTTGCTCACAGCGCTAACATTATCACTCTTGCACGGAGAGCAGCGAATTTTGGATGGCCCGGAGCTACTTTACGCCCGCATTACCCAGGTTAATGAAAGCTACGCCAGCGATGATCAGCGTCAGCCCAAATATTTTTGCGCGGCCGAACGGCTCCTGGAAAAATAAATAAGCCCACAGCAGCGTCCAGATGTAGCCGAGCGAGATCATCGGGTACAGAATTGTCAGTTCGCCTTGCGCCACGCCCATTACGAAAAACACGGACGAGAGTAAATAAAGGGCAACGCCCAGCGCAAGCCGGTAGTTCGACACAATGCCTTTTACTCCTGGCCGCATGTACTCGGCGCCTAATTTGAGAAACACCGCGCCGAACGATCCGATAAACGACGAGATCAGAATCAAAATGATCGAGCTTAGAGGCGTTCTCATGCGGCGCTCTCCGCCGCTGCCAACTTCGTCCCGCCAAGTATCGAGACTCCGCCCACAATCAACGCAATTCCTAACATGCGGAAAAGGTTGACATTTTCGTGCAGCATGATCACCGAGAGCGCCGTCACCCATACGTAGGTAAGAGCGATGATCGGGTATAGCCTCGAAAGTTCGCGCCCTTTCAGCGCATACGCCATCAGCACCGTGTTTACGCCATAGAGCGAATAGCCCACGAAAAGCTCCGCATTCTCAACGATCCGAAACCCGAAGCGGAACACGAACATGGGATCGTGCAGGATCTGCGAAAGCGAAAGATGCACCCCAAGCTGTCCCGCGCCTTTCTTAATGAGCATTTGCGCGACGGCGCCAATGACTGTACAGGAGAAGACAAGGAGGAAAGACCTGCGGGCGGAACCCGGATCGGTTGCCGTCGCCGGGGCAGAAGTCGAGGGTGCACTCAAAAATTCACATCCAAAATGGCGTTACTCGGCTGACAATCTTCCCTATTCTAGCCTGTTGGCTGTTCCGCGCTCAACATAGCGTGTTGTCACTGTCGCAGGCCGGTCTTTGTCCGGCAGAGTGAATGCCGGTCAGTCCGCTTCGCCGCTCCGCCGGATTTGGTCCACCACTTCGACCACTGCCTTCATGTTCTTCACATCGTGAACCCTCACAATGTGCGCCCCATGAAGCATGCAGGCAGCCACAGCGCCAGCCGTCGCGAATTCCGTTTCCGCGCCGCTATCCTGCTTCAGGAACGATTTTCGCGAAGGCCCAATCAAAATGGGCAAGTCGAGCGGCCGCAGTTCGCCGAGTCGCGCAATGATTTCGGCGTTCTGTTCTCTTCGCTTCCCAAATCCGATGCCCGGATCTATCAGTATTTGATGCCTTTGAACTCCAATTCGCTGTACGCGGTGGACCGCTGCTTCGAGGTCGCTTCCAATCGTTTGCATAACATCCTTCAATGGAGGGAGCTTGGCCCAGGTCTCGGGCGTTCCGCGCATGTGATTCAGCACGAGACCGGCATCCCATTTGGAAACGACTTTGGGAAGCTGCGGATCGAATGCCGCGCCCGAGGGATCGTTGATTATTTCGGCCCCGTGTTCCAGGGCCTTCTCCGCTACCGCCGATTTGTACGTGTCGACAGAGATAGGAATCCCGAGTTGCCATTTTAGCCGCTTCAGCACCGGCACCAAGCGCCGCAACTCTTCCGCTTCGCTTGTCCGGCTCGAACCGGGCCGGGTGGATTCTGCGCCTATGTCGATGATGTCGGCGCCTTCATCCTCGAGCTCGACGGCGCGCGCAAACGCGCGATCCGGGTCGTCGTATTTCCCGCCGTCGGAAAAGGAATCCGGCGTTACGTTGAGTACTCCCATGACAAGCGTCCGCTCGCCAAGCACGAGTTCTCGATGCTTCAGCTTCCACAAATACCGTTTGGCCATTGTTGTTCAGATCAATTGCGTAGTCGGCCGCGGGTCTGCTTCCCGCATTATGGACTGGAACGAGTTGGCTCTCCCGCCGTGCCGCCTCTCTTGCTGCGTCGCTGTATTCGCTGCAGCATGAACGGCTCAGCCAGCTTCAAATGGTCCGACAGAAGCGCCGCAAGATCGGGCCTGACTTCTCGAAGACGAACGAGATATTCGCTGGCGATCTCTTGTGGGCAATCCATTAAGGGACCCGTCCAACCCGCCCGCGCCCCTTTTGAAATATCGCGGAACATGGTCTGAGCCATTTCCTCCAGAACAGCGTACAAGTGATTGCCGGATAGACCCGCGGCCCGCAAGGCCTGCTGAGCCGCGGCGAACAATGCCCGAGGCAGCGTTTCCGCGAATGTGTTAGCAGCAAAGTACAGGTGCTTGGTTCCGCATTTCAACTCAACCACACTCGCTTCCAGGCTATTGAGCAACCGCTTCGTTCGCTTCACCGCGGCATATCCGCCCTCGAGCGCGAACCAATGGGCTGATTCAGATGGCACGGCAAGCAGCGTGGCTGTCAATGCGCCGCGCTGCTTCAGAGGAGAAAGAATCGCGCTCGGCAGCCAGCTCTCGCAAAGCAGAAATGACATTCCGGTCATGTTCAGCTTCGATGCGGCTAATTCCCGAACCACCCGCGGCACACTCTCATCCGGAACGTGGATCAGAACCAGCTCGCAATTTTCAAACTCTTCGTAGGTATCGATAGCTGAGCCGGCCCGAATAAACTTCGAAACTCGGTGAGCCACGCTTGGAGCCGAGGCTTTGATGGGTCCGATATTCTCGGCCAAGCCTGGATACCGAAGGATAATCGACTTGGTCGAATTACCCTCCACGATTAAGCCGAGCCTCTGAGGCACTTTCATGGACGTCGCCTGTTTTCAGCGCCTTGATACGGTCTCTAAATCCGGCAGCCTTTTCGAACTCGAATGCCTTGGCCGATTCTCGCATCTTGGTTTCGAGCTCGGTTATCAGCGATTGGCGCTGCTCAGGCGTCAACAGCTCAGCCGCATCCTCCTCTTCTTCAAGCGGCACGGTCACGTAATCGGCTTCCGCCACTGCCACCAGGCTCATATCAATCGGCTTTATAATCGTCTGCGGCGTTATGCCGTTCTCGTCGTTATAGGCTTCCTGGATGCGCCGCCGCCGCTCTGTCTCCGAAATAGCGCGTTTCATGCTGTCTGTGATCACATCGGCGTACAGGATGGCCCGCCCGCTCACGTTGCGCGCCGCGCGCCCCATGGTCTGAATAAGCGAGCCACTCGAGCGCAGAAACCCTTCCTTGTCGGCGTCGAGCACTGCAACGAGCGAAACCTCTGGCAAATCCAATCCCTCTCTCAGCAAATTGACTCCAATCAGGACATCATAGTTACCGCGCCGCAGATCCCGCAAGATTCTGATTCGGTCGAGCGTGCTCACCTCCGAGTGCAGGTAGGCGCACTTTACACCGACTTCCGCATAGTATTCCGCCAGATCTTCCGCCATTCGTTTCGTTAGCGTCGTCACCAGTACCCGCTCGTTACGCTCGCTTCGCACCCGGATTTCATGCAACAGGTCATCCACCTGGCCCTTCACTGGCCGTATCTCAACCGATGGGTCGATTAAACCCGTCGGGCGGATAATCTGTTCCACAACCGTCCCGCCCGATTTTGTCAGTTCGTACGGGCCCGGCGTCGCGGAGACGTAGACGGCCTGGTTCACACGGTTCTCAAACTCTTCGAAAGTAAGGGGGCGGTTATCGCGCGCGCTGGGCAGCCGAAATCCGTACTCCACGAGAACGTTTTTCCGCGACCGGTCTCCGTGATACATGCCCTGAAGCTGCGGAACCGTCTGATGACTCTCATCGATAAATAGAAGAGCGTCGGGCGGAAGATAATCGAGCAGCGTCGGCGGCGCTTCCCCCGGAAGTCTTCCGGAGAAATGCCTCGAGTAGTTTTCGATGCCATGGCAGTAGCCGATCTGCTTGATCATTTCCAGGTCGAACATCGTGCGCTGCCATAGCCGTTGCGCTTCAATCAGCTTGCCTTGCTCTTCCAGCTCCTTATGCCACCACTCAAGCTCATTCTCGATGCTCTTCATAGCCTGCTCGCGTGTTGGCGCGTCCATCACATAGTGCGTCTTCGGATAGATGGGCAGCCGCACGTACGTCTGGCGAATTTGTCCAAGAATCGGATCCACTTGGCTCAGCGATTCTATTTCGTCCCCCCACAGCTCAATGCGGTACGCGTAATCGTCATAGGTCGGATAGAGCTCAATGACGTCGCCGCGAACGCGAAATGTGCCGCGCCGGAAATCAGTGTCGTTGCGCTCATAAAGAATCTCCACCAGCTTCTGAACAATCTCTTTGCGGCTAATCCGTTGGCCCTTTTCAAGCATGAGCAGCATGCCGTAGTATGCTTCCGGGGAACCCAAACCGTAAATGCAGCTAACGCTCGCCACAATCACGCAGTCTCTTCGCTCGAACAGCGATCGCGTTGCTGAAAGCCGCAATTTGTCGAGCTCGTCGTTGATCGTGGCTTCTTTTTCAATGTAGATATCGCCCGATGGAATGTAGGCCTCGGGTTGATAGTAATCGTAATAACTGACGAAATATTCCACCGCATTTCTGGGGAAAAAAGACTTGAACTCGTGGTAGAGCTGGGCCGCGAGCGTTTTATTATGCGCCAAGACAAGCGCCGGCCGCCCAGCCGCTTCGATGATTTTGGCCATCGTAAACGTTTTGCCCGAACCCGTCACGCCGAGCAAAACCTGGTGCTGCTCCCCATCGAAAATACCCCGGCGCAGTTGATCGATCGCCGCCGGCTGATCTCCCCGAGGCTGATAGCTGACGGCTAATTGATAGGACACAAATCTAATATAAAGAGAGAAGCGAATACATGCGTTCCCGTTCGGCGTTGTATTCGCAGCCAATCAACGCGATCACCGAGAGCAAATACATCCACGTCAACAGCGCTATCACCGTGGCCGTGCTTCCATAGAAAAAGTTGTAGTTTGCAAGCCGGTTGCGCACATACCATCCAAACAGCAGCGTGGTGAGCAGCCACAATGTCGTTGCCAGAACGGCTCCGGGCCACACCATCATGAATCGGGAGGGAGGCTTGCGCGTGGTAGTTCGAAGCTCCAATGGCCGGTGATTTGGCCCGAAATAGTAGAGCAGACCGGTTACAAACACGGTTGTTAAAAAACCGATTCCGTAGCGGATCACGTGTCCGAAAATAAGAAAGGGTGCGCGGAGGTCCTCGTCGTTTTTTCCAATTCCGAGGGTATGCATCAGCCAGACCTCCGTCCGGTTCCCAAACAAAATCAGCGTCGAAGCGCCCAATGATGGGAGGGCGACAATTAACACTAGGAAGATCGCCATGGCGCGCTGTTTCAGGAAGGGCCTTCCGGCTGGGATGCGGTACGCGGCCTGGAATCCTTCCATTAAGCTCGCCATTGCTCCCGATGCGGCCCACAGGGAAACAACAATAGCACTAACTAGTAGAAGAACTGGCCGTGTTCCATGTTCCCGAAACCGCGACAGAACCAAATCCTCAGTTCCCGGCGGGACAACGCTCATTAAGAAATCGGACAGAAGGCGGGCGATGGACTGCGCCTGCACCTGAACCAGAATCGCCGCCAGCGTCGTTAAAACCGGAAAGGACGAGAGCAAGACCGAATACGCCGCGCCTTTAGCAATACCGTAACAATTATCTTCGTACCCGGCGATGAATGCACGGCGAATCAGCCAGAGCGTTCGTGGAATGAGCGAAGGTTCAACGATGATGGGTGCCTGCGGTTGCGCCGGCGCCGCCTGCGCTGCTGTCGCCTGGGTTAGTTCCCCCATCGCCCTATAAATCCATCATATCGAGGTTAGCTCTTCAATAATCTACCCAGATGGTCGGGCTCAAGGTTATGTTCCCAACGTCAGTAACCTTGAAACGGAGATGGGAGTGTGAGCGACCTTGATCGGCTCACGCCGTAAAGCGCTCTTAAGTAAACGACATTGCGCTTACGTTTCCGGCCCCGTTTCAGCGTTGTGTCAATAGGAAAATGTGCAAGCGACAGATCAATACGCGGCGATGCCGTTCAGACCGTCGGAAGCAGGCAGGCCCGTCACTAGGCTCTGGAGGGACAAGCTGCCATTGGACTGGATGGCGAAAATGCTGATAGTTCCCGCACCCGCATTTAACGTGTACAGGAAGCGTCCATCATTGCTCACGGCAATGTCGAGGTTCGTGCTGCCGGCAGCGTTTTTCCCCACGATCGTACCGGGAAGCGGAGTCAGCGTTCCGCCATTGCCGACCGAGAATCCCGCGATTGTCGAACTTGCGGAGTTGGAAGTATAGACAAATTTGCCATTAGGGGTTATTGCATTCCAGCAGGTGGCCGCGCCCAGCGTTGGCAAACCGGCGGTGACGTCTGCGAGCGTTCCATCGGACTCGATAAAGAAAGAAGAAGTGGCAGACGCGTTAGTTCCACTCGACGGCCCTGTCTCCGTAACAAGCAGGGCGCCATCGGGCGCGAATATAACCGAGAAGGTACCGGGTGTGGCATCGTGGTTTACGACAATTGGTGCGAGCGTGCCGTCGCTTTGAATCTTGAAGACGTCGATATTATTGTTCGCGTGCTCCGTCACGGCTAGAAATTCTCCATCCGCGCTGATCGCGATGCCTCCCGGAGCGGCGCCGTTCCCACTCAGAAAGCGCAACGAGTTGGGAATGAATTCAAGCCGGCCGTCCTCTTGAATGTGGAACCCTACGACACTCGAAGCGGCGCCAGCATTCGCCACATAGACCAAATCGCCGTGTTGAGCGATTGCATTCGGTTCCACACCGAACGTCGGTTGAACATCCTCGAGGACCACCGTGAATCCTTGTACACGGAAGACGGAAATCGTTCCGCTGCCGGCATTGACGGCATAGAGAAATGCCGCGTCCTGACTTAGGACGAGCGACCCTTGGGATGAGAGGGGATCGACTTGGCCACCGCTTCCTCGTCCATGTGTTGAGAAACGGCCGGTTTGCTGAAGAGACCCGTTGTCCAAGCGGTTATAGGCGACGATCTCGTTGTGAAATGCGGAATTCGTCATTATGAAGACCGCGTGGTTATTTTGCTGGGCGAATCCGCTCGCAGCGGCTCCCACAAGCAGAGTTAGTGTGTACGCAAGCGAGTAGTATTTCATGAAGCCTCCGTAGGGTATTCGCGCCTCGTGGCGAAAAGTCACTCAAGAAGCCGTGAAAAAAATCGCGCAACATCACTTGCATGTTGCAAGCGATGTTGATAACGTGTCGAAAGTGCCAGGGAAGTCGAAGTCAAAACGACGATCCGGCTGCCCTGTGAGTATCTCGCTCGAGAGATTTGGAGATCGCTGGTCGCTGCTAATTATTCGCGATCTGATGGTTCGGGGATATCGGAGTTTCAAAGAATTTCAGGAAGCTGGGGAGGGGATTGCGACGAACGTTCTGGCGGATCGCCTGCGGAAGCTTCAAGCTGCGGGCATCATCGCTGCAGAGCCAGAAAGTACGGATGCACGACGTGTGAATTATAGGCTGACCGAGAAGGGGATTGACTTGGCGCCGGTACTTTATGAGCTGCTCATTTGGGGAGCGCGGCACGAGGAGACAGGAGCGCCTTGCAATCTGATCGTGAATATGGAAAGGAATCGCGAAGAAGTCCTGGCTGAAGTCCGGCGGCGGTGGCGCGAACGGGACGAGATTCCATTGATACCCAAATTTGGGAGCGATGGTGGGGGTCGTAAATCAGAAAGGAGCAAGGGAAGCACCGGATGAGTAAGGTACGGGTATTGGTTGGTACGCGGAAGGGGGCGTTCGTGCTCACCTCCGACGGGAAGCGCGAACGGTGGGAGGTCGGCGGACCGCACTTTGGAGGATGGGAGATCTACCACGTAAAGGGATCGCCGGCTGATCCGAACCGAATATATGCGTCGCAGTCGAGCGGCTGGTTCGGGCAAGTGATTCAGCGCTCGAACGACGGCGGCAAGACATGGGAGCCGATAGGCAACAAGTTTGTATACGATGGCGTTCCCGGGCCCCATCAGTGGTACGACGGCACGCCGCATCCGTGGGAATTCAAGCGCGTCTGGCATCTTGAACCCTCGCTGACGGATCCGGATACGGTCTACGCCGGAGTGGAAGACGCCGCCTTGTTCCGGTCGACTGACGGAGCCAAGACATGGCAGGAGCTCTCTGGTTTGCGCGGCCATGGGTCAGGGCCCCACTGGCAGCCAGGCGCCGGCGGCATGTGCCTGCATACGATCCTATTGGATCCGAACCAGCCTGGTCGCATGTTCATCGCCATTTCGGCGGCAGGCGCCTTCCGCAGCAGCGACAACGGTGCGACATGGCAACCGATCAACAGCGGACTGCGTTCCCAAGGGATCCCCGATCCCAACGCCGAAGTTGGCCACTGCGTTCACCGCATCGCGATGCACCGTTCGCGTCCAGGCGTTCTGTTTATGCAGAAGCATTGGGATGTTATGCGCAGCGATGACGGAGGCGACTCCTGGCACGAGGTCAGCGGCAACTTGCCCTCCGATTTCGGATTTCCGATCGATGTTCACGCGCACGAGCCCGAGACTATCTTTGTGGTTCCGATTAAGAGCGATTCCGAGCACTATCCACCCGATGCGAAGCTGCGCGTGTACCGGAGCCGGTCGGGTGGGAACGAGTGGGAGGCGCTTACCAACGGTCTGCCGCAAAGCAACTGCTACGTCAATGTGTTGCGCGACGCCATGGCCGTCGACTCGCTCGATTCATGCGGCGTATATTTCGGCACCACCGGCGGGCAGGTATACGCCTCGGCGAACGCCGGAGACACCTGGGCCCCGATCGTCCGCGATCTCCCGGCCGTACTTTCTGTCGAGGTCCAGACGCTCGAATGATCCGAGTCGTGCTGCCTGCGCATTTGCGGTTGCTTGCGCAAGTCGAAGGCGAAGTGAATCTTGATGTCGAGGGCCAGGTCACGCAGAGCTCAGTGCTCGACGCGCTCGAGGCCGCCTATCCGGTGTTGCGCGGAACGATTCGCGACCACGTGACGCAGAAGCGTCGGCCTTTTGTGAGGTTCTTCGCCTGCGAACAGGATCTGTCCCACGCGCCGCCGGAAGCCCCGCTACCCGATCCGGTCGCAACGGGTGAAGAGCCGTTTCTGGTTGTCGGGGCCATCGCCGGCGGTTAGCAGGAGTCCATCATAACCGCTCCCTCGCGGTCGCGGCTCGGAAAGGAACCGTGTGGACTCAATGCCTGACCGAGCCGCGCGCGCAAGCAGCGGTCCAGTTACCAGCTTCGGTTAGCAGATCACGAGCTGCCGATCAGGATTCCGGTCAGGAAGACGAGCACTCCTCCAAAAACTACCTGGATGGCCGCCGTGGCGAAGGGCGTGTCCATGTAGCGATGCCGAATGTAACTGATGACGCCTAATTCGATTGCCACGACGATTACGGCCACCGACGTGGCAACTCTGAAATCGGAGATCAGATAGGGAAGCGTGTGGCCGATCCCGCCAGCCGTGGTCATCGCTCCACAAACAAGTCCGCGCACCCAGGGATGGCCGCGTCCGGTGAGCGATCCATCATCGGACAGGGCTTCAGCAAATCCCATGGAAATGCCCGCTCCTATGGACGCGGCCAAGCCAACAAGAAAAGCATCCCAGCTGTTGCGGGTGGCAAAGGCGGCTGCAAATACCGGCGCAAGAGTCGAGACCGAGCCATCCATCAGACCCGCCAGGCCGGGCTGTACGATTTGAAGAACGAACAGGCGGCGGCCGGCTGTTTCCTCTGACTTGCGAGCTTCTTCTGTGAGAAGTTTCTTTTCGAGCGACTCGACTGCGGCGCTGTGCTGGCGTTCGACTTCGGCCAGATCGCCGAGAAGCTTGCGAATCGAGGCATCGCCGACTTGCTGAATGGAGCGTTCATAGAAACGCCGTGTTTCGAGCTCCATAATGTCGGCCTGCTTGCGGACGACATTGATGCCTAGCGGGCGAACGAGCCAAACTGGCCGGCGGTTAATGAAGCCTTTGACGTCCTGGCGGCGTATCAGCGGAATGTGCTCGCCGAAACGCTGGCGGTAGAGATCGATGAGACTAGTCCGATGCTCCGACTCCTGAGCCTGCATCTCCTCGAACACCCGCGCTGTTGCCGGATAACTTTCCCGTAAGCCTTCCGCGAAATCGCCATAGATGCGGCCATCCTCCTCCTCGAGCGTAATTGCGAGTGCAAGGATCTCACGCTCGGTGAGGTCTTTGAAGTTTTTCGCCATGTCACTTATTGATACAACAGGGCGGTCTATCGTATCGATTTGAGGTGATCCGGTGGCCGAGGATACAAAGGTAATGTATTGAACCCTTCCACATTTCAGGAACCTCGCGGCGCTCGCTTCCGTAGTCAACCTGTATGGAATCGATACTGGCTGATATCCGGCAATCGCTGCGCATGATGCGGAAAAGCCCGGCTTTCGCTGTCATCGCGATTGCCGCGCTTGCCCTTGGCATCGGCGCGAACACCGGAATCTTCAGCGTCATCGACAAAGTGCTTCTGGAACCGCTGCCCTATCCGGAGCCTGATCGCCTGATGAAGATCGGTCGAAAGTATCCTCAAGGCGTTGGCTATTCCAACTCCATCCCCAAGTACATGGTCTGGCGCCACAACAATGTCTTTTCGGCGATGACCATCTACGATTTCGCGGGCCCGGGCATGAACCTCACCAGCAGCGATCGACCCGAGCAGATCAAAGGCATCCACGTCTCGGCCGATTACTTTAAAGTCTTCGGGATCGGCCCTGCCATGGGGAGAACTTTCACGGCATCGGAAGATTCACCTAATGGCCCAAAGGCCGCGCTCATTAGCGACAAACTTTGGCGATCTCACTTCGGAGCGGATCGAAACATCCTCGAGCGCACCATCTCTCTGAACGGCGATTCTTATCCGATCGTCGGTGTCTTGCCGGCGCGATTCACGCCCGATCCTCCAGCGGACGTTTGGATTCCCTTGCAGGCCGATCCGAGCAGCACCAATCAGGGTCACTATCTGACGGTCGCCGCGCGATTAAAGCCGGCCGTGACCATCGAGCAGGCTCGCGCCGAAATGAAACTCCGCGGCGAGGAGTTCCGCCGCCTTTATCCGACCTGGATGGATAAAGGGGAAAGCGTTGCCGTTATGCCCATGCGAGATGCCATGGTCGGCGACGTCAAGACAGCGTTATTCGTCTTGCTTGGCGCGGTTGCATTTGTGTTACTGATCGCTTGCGCGAATGTGGCGAATCTGTTGCTTGCGCGCGCCGCAACGCGCCAAAAAGAACTTGCCATTCGAGCCGCTCTGGGAGCCAGCCGCTGGCGAGTCGTCCGGCAATTACTCACCGAAAGCGTTATTCTCGCGGGCCTCGGCGGCGTGCTCGGATTCGTCCTCGGCGTATGGGGCGTGCGCACGCTCTTGCTTCTTGTTCCGGGCAATATTCCTCGACTTACAGATCCGGGCCAGGCGCAAAGCGTCTTCTCCGTGCTGGACTGGCGCATCGCAGCGTTCACAATTGGCGTTTCGTTTCTGACGGGAATCGTCTTTGGCTTGTTTCCAGCATTGCAGATCTCAAATCCCGATGTCGCGGGCACGCTCAAGGAAGCTAGCGGGCGTTCCGCAACAGGCCACAAGCAGAATCGCATCCGAAAAGTGCTGGTTGCTGGTGAAATGGCTCTCGCGGTTGTCCTACTTGCTTCTGCCGCCCTGTTGATCCGCACGTTTGTCGGGTTGAGCACCGTCAATCCCGGCATCGACCCTCACCGTGTCCTCACTCTCCAAACTTCACTGGCCGGCGGAAACTATTCGACAACCCAGAAAGTGGACACCTTTGCCGTCCAGGTGATTCGCCGGGCAGAAAGCCTTCCCGGTGTCGAGGCGGCAGCGGTCAGCATTGTCCTGCCGACGGATAGCGAAATCGATATTCCGTTCAACATTTCGGGCAAACCGCCCAAGGGCGGCCAGCAGTTCAATGGTGATGAACAGTGGCGTTTCGTGTCGCCGCATTATTTCGCGGTGTTCAAGATTCCGCTCCTGCGCGGCCGCTTGCTTAACGAACGAGACGTAAGCAATTCGGCCAAGGTCGTCGTGATCAACCAGGCAATGGCGAAGAAATACTGGCCGAAAGAAGATCCCACGGGCCAAGTGATCATCATCGGCAAAGGACTTGGTCCGCAATTCAACGATGCTCCACGCCAGATCGTGGGCATTGTTGGAGACGTTCGCGAAACAGGTCTCGCCGATACCAATGTCGGTGTCATGTACATCCCTCAGAGCCAGGTGCCGGATACTCTCACGCAACTCGCAAATAGCGTCATTCCGCTCTCCTGGTGCTTTCGCTCGGCGAGCGATCCCAACTCGCTCCGGACCGCAATTCAGCGCGAATTTCAGGCCGTCGATGGGCAGATGCCGATCTCGAAAGTCCGCACCATGGAGCAGGTGATTGCCGACAACGTTTCACGCCAGAATTTCAACATGCTGCTGCTCAGCATTTTCGCGGGCATCGCTTTGGTGTTAGCCGCAATCGGCATTTACGGTCTGATGTCCTACTCGGTCGAGCAGCAGACAAAAGAGCTCGGCATCCGCATGGCGCTGGGGGCCGGCAAGTCGGAGGTGCTGAAGCTCATGCTCAAACAGGGCATGACACCCGCATGCATCGGCGTCGTGGTGGGCCTTGCGATTGCCTATGGCCTTACACGCTTACTTGCCACATTGCTTTACGGCGTGAAGGCGAGCGATCCCCTGACCTTTGCGATGGTCGCCATCGCCCTAACCGCCGTTGCATTCTTCGCCACATACTTTCCTTCTCGCCGGGCTGCGAGAGTGGATCCATTGGTGGCCCTTCGCGAGGAGTGACTGCTGAAGGCTGTCAATAGATCGACCAGACGCCTGGGGTGGCGAGTTCTACCAGGTGCCGGTCTGGATCGCGAAAGTAGACGCTTTGGCCGCCCAACTCCCACGTGCGCTTCTCTTCCACCGCGATTCCGTTCTCTTCCAGCCACACTTCCCATCTGGCCAGTTCCGAAGCCGAAATCGCGAACGCAATATGAAGCTCGCCGTCGCCGTCATGCGGCGATTGGATTCGGAGTGAACCGCGCTTCTTAAATAACAACAAAACCTGGCGGTTGCCGGCCTGCATGGCACAGCCGCGCTCTCCGAAATCGCTGATAACGGGAAATCCGAAGATTTTTTGGTAAAACCGAGCTGAAGCGGCCACATCATCTACGTAGAGTGAGGCACTCGAGGAGTCCTTTGGATTCAGGATGCATACTATTCCGGCATGCGGAAGCGGTAGCCGACCCAGGGCTCAGTCAATATGTAGTCGGGCTTTTCGGGAACCGGTTCCAACTTCTTGCGTAATTGTTTGACAAAAACGCGAAGATATTCCACCTGCTCGCCATAATCAGGCCCCCAGACGGCTTGCAGAAGCTCACGGTGAGAGATGGTTTTATTCGGATGCGTGAGGAAATAGCGCAGGAGATCGAACTCCTTAGGAGTGAGGCGAACTGGCTGGCCATCGACGGTTAGACATCGGGAAGCGAAGTCGATTTCTACGTTGCCGAAGTGAACGCTTTGAGGCGCGGCATCGGAGACAAGGGGCGAGCGGCGCAGAGCGGCACGGATGCGAGCCAGCAATTCGGGCATGCTGAACGGCTTACTAACAAAATCGTCGGCCCCTGCGTCGAGCGCTTCCACTTTGTCGCGCTCGTCATTACGGACCGTGAGCACGATAATGGGAGCTTCGGAAAATTCGCGGATCTCGCGGCACGCCGCCAACCCTCCCATGCCTTGCATATTCATGTCAAGCAAGACGAGGTCGCACGCTTCGCTCCGCAGACGCTCAATCGCCTCCTCGCCGGTTCTTACGTCGAAGATCTCGTAACCGGCGCCAATCAGGCTGGTCCGCAAAACGCGGCGGATTTGCGGCTCGTCGTCCACTACGAGAATGCGTCCTGCGCTCATGTCTGCGGTCTCTTCTTCAGAGGAATCGACATACTAAACACCGAGCCGCCCTCGGGCGCCGCTTCCGCCCAGACCTCTCCGCCGTGTGCCTGCACAATGTCTTTCGCAATTGACAATCCGAGTCCAGCGCCCGTGACGTTCTGACGGCCGGCCGGCGAACGGTAAAACCGGTCGAAGATTTTGAACCTTTCCCCTTCCGGTATGCCCGCTCCTTTATCTTCCACACTGAATAATACCTGCGATCCATTGCGGCGGGCGGCGATACGGATTGGGCTGCCGGGCGGCGAGTATTTCACAGCGTTATCGACGAGCTGCCGGAGCGCCATTTGAAGCAGCTCGCGATCCACTTCTAAAACCGGCAAATTGGGTTCGATGTTTAACTCGAAAGGCCGCGCGCCGCTTGCCCTCTGGACCGGCTCGGCCGCCCCTATCGCGATGTCCTGAGCGTGCGAGGGATTCGATTGAAGCTGTATCCGGCCCGCCTCGAGCCGCGCCATGTGTATCGCTTCGGTGACGAGACTACTGAGCCGGTCTGCTTCTTCATCGATAACGGTCGTCAGTTCTCGCGCGTGCTCGGGCGCTACCGCATGAGCTGACAATAAAGTGGTGCTTGCTGCTTTGATCGAAGTGAGAGGTGTTTTGAATTCGTGCGCGATGGCATCGAGCAGCGTTGACTTCAGCTCGTCGCTCTGGCGTGCCGCTTCCGCCCGGTTCGCTTGCTCGTACGCCCGCGAACGTTCAATCCCAATTGCCGCCAGGTTTACCAATCCATTCAGCGCGCTGTCAGAAAGCGAAGGGATGGCGAGCGCCAGGCTGCCGATTGGTTCGGCCCCCAGCCGGATTGCCGTCACAATCGTGCGACGGTTTGTTTCGCGAAGTTGCGTGCCGCGTGTGGCTGCTTCTTTGAGCAGTTCTTCCACGCCCGGAATTTCCTCGGGTCCGGCCCGATAAAAAGCGCCAGACGCCTTCTCGTACAGCACGACTGCTGGAGCCTCCAGAACGCGCGCGATGTGTGCCGCCAGTTGCTGTGCCACAGACGTAGCTGGATCGAGAAGCAAAATAGCGCGGCTCAGGCTATAGAGCTGCTCCATTTCCCTTTGACGGCCTGTAGCTTGAATCGCCTGCCGCCGCACCGTGTCCGAAAGCTGGCTCGCAATCACGGAAGTTGCAAGAAAAGCCAAAAGCGCAATCCAGTTCTGCGGGTCGGCGACGGTGAGCGTGCCGATGGGCGGCAGAAAGAAGAAATTGAATAGCAGAACCGAAACGAGGGAAGCATAGGTGGACTCGAGTAGACCCCAGCGGGCGCCAGTGAACAAAACGGCCAGCAGATAGATGAATCCAGCCGTCGTCGCGTTCACCTTAACCAGGCGGAAGCAAACGAACGTGACCAACGCCAGCACGCACGTGATTGCAGTGAACCGGAACAGAATGTTAAATCGATTCAGCGGCATCGGAACGCGCAAGTCCCCAAGAGCCCCTCCAGTTCATTCGTACCGCAGCGCCTTCAAGGGTTCGATTCGCATCGCGCGAAGAGCGGGGGTGAGGCCCGCAATACAGGCCGCGATTGCGATCAGCAGGATGGCCGCCAGCAAGACTAGCGGATCGTGCGCCTTAATACCGAATAGTTGCGATTCAATCAGGCGAGCGAGGGCATAGCTGGCGGGTAGGCCAACAACCGTGCCTATGCCAAGCAGGATGCCGATCTCTCGGAACACGAGCGACAGGATCGTTCGCCGGTCGGCGCCCAACGCAAGACGAATGCCGAACTCACGCGTGCGCCGGGTCGCGGCATAGGAGATTGTTCCGTAGAGCCCCACTCCTGCCAGAACCATGGCGAGGACTCCAAAGCTGACGGCAAGGATCGCAATCAGCCGGTCTGTGTAAATGGAATCGTCCACCATTGTTTTCATCGAGGTGAGCCGGTCAATGGAGACGTTCGCATCGAGCCGCTTCACGGTCATTCTTATGGCATTCATAAGCAACGATTCATCGCCGCGGGAGCGGATGAAGAAGGCGGCCTGCCCCATGAATTCATCATCAGCCTGCTCTTTTGGAACGTAAAGAAAACGCGTAGGCTGCTCGCGAAGACCGCTGAACTTCGAATCTTTCACGACGCCGACCACTTCGGTATCGGTGTCCTGCGGGCCTATCTTGATATGCCGGCCGATCGGATTCTCGTTCTCGAAGAGATAATGCGCGAGCGTCTGGTTGAGGATTGCGACCTTTGCCGAGGTGCGCGTGTCGGTGTCCGCGAACATGCGTCCAGCAACGAGCGGAATTCCCAAGGTTTGGAAATAGCGCGGACCGGCTGCGTTCTCTTGAACAGGAATCGATTCGCTGCCCCTTTCCGATCCGGGCCTCCTAATTCCGCTCCCCCAGTTGTCGCCGGCGAAGGGGCTAAACGCACCGACAGCCGCCGACACCACGCCGGACATGTTTTGAAACTTCTGGTCGAGCTCGCGAAACAGCGCGGCGGCGCGCTCGCGCGAGTAGCCGCTCAACCTCGGATCAATCGAGAACGTGAGTAAGTGCTGGGGCTTGAAACCGGGGTCGTAGTAGAGCAAGTTCACAAGACTCCGCGTAAATAGTCCCGCGCCGATGAGCAAGAGAAACGAAAGGCAGATCTGAGCCGCCACCAGCGCCTGCCGCGTTCGCGACTGAGCGCTGGTACCGCTCACGCTCATACTTTGATCCTTCAGCGCCGAGACGAGCGAGGGTTTCGTTGTCTGAAGGGCGGGAGCCAGTCCAAACAAAATCCCAGTCAAAATCGAAAGGCCGAGGCTGAAGAGAAGAACGCGCCCGTCCAGGTTTGCCGAAAGCCAGCCGCCCGTCGCATCGGCCGGCAGGACGGCCAACAGGCCTTCGATGAGGGACCTGGCGGCAAAGATGCCGAGGCAGCCGCCGGCAATCGACAGCGCCGTGCTCTCGGTCAAGACTTGGCGGAAGATCTGAGCCCGCGACGCACCAATCGCAAGCCGCACAGCGATTTCCTTCTGGCGCGATGCCGCGCGCGCCATCAGTAGATTAGCGACGTTAGCGCAGGCGATCAGCAGAACAAGGCCGACCATGAACATCAGAACCAGCAGCGGAGCCTGCCACTGATCGCGCAGCTCATTTAGACCCTGCGCTGCGGAACGGACGGCCACAGTCTTAGCCGTCAATTTCTTTCGCGCGGTCTCGTCGAGGTCTTGGAAACGCGGGAGTTCGCTGGCCATGACCGACCGGTACAAGGGGAGGAGCATGGCGTTGGCCTGCGCCTCGGTAACCCCCAGTTTCAGCCTGCCACAGATATTGAGCCAGTTTGAGCCGGGTTGATCGTTGTCCCAATCGGCATCGATCATGCCCTGCATCGCGACCGGCGCGAAGAAATCGGGTGTGTCCCCGGAAACCAGGCTGCGAAAATTCCGTGCGGCAACGCCCACCACTTCAACCGGATGATTATTCATAAGGATGTGGCTGTTGAGAACGGCTGTATCCGCGCCCAGATGCCCGGCCCAATAGGAATAACTGAGCACGATCGCGTTCGATGAAGCTGAACGTTGATCGTCACTCGGTAATAGCAAGCGGCCGAGAGCCGGCTGAACGCCCAATACTTCAAAGAAATTTCCAGTCACCACTTCCGCCGTGGTATTCGCCGCACTTCCGTGAAAGGCAAGTGTCGCCGGAAATAAAGCGCGCGCAATGACGCCCGAAAAGACTTGATTCCGGTCGCGCAGCTCATTGTACATCGGGTACGAGAAGACGGAATGGCTGTTGTCGCGGCGCTCGAGGCCGCGGTGATACGAGTCCGATTCGAGCACAACGAGCGATGCCGGATCTTTCACGGGAACCGAGCGGAGCACAACCTGGTAGAGGAGCGAGAAAACCGCCGTATTGGCTCCGATGCCGAGCGCAAGAGTGAGAACGGTCAAGATCACAAAGCCAGGTGAGCGACGCAACGTGCGAGCCGCGAATCGAAGATCGTTCCACATAGAGAAATGGTAGTACGGTGTCGCCGCTAGAGCCTTAGAGCGAAGCAGGCGTCGCGCCTACAAGCTCCGCTTCCCACGAAACCCATTCGTCAAGCAACGGAAAATAGAGTCCTACGGCAACGTTCTCGTTACCGGCTTCCCGCAGGAGGCGAGCGTAGAGTTCAAGCTGAGTCTGGTAACGCCGCCTCTGCTCGCTGAGAAACAGCTCGCGGCCGGCGCCTTCGTGAGTGCTGGTTTTATAATCGATGATCCAGCGCCTGCCCGATGCGTCGATAAACGTCCGGTCGATGCGCGCGGTAATGAGCTGCCGGTCGAGCAATCCGCCTAAAGCCCACTCGCATTGTGCGCCGGTGTGGGGCGAGAGAATCCAGCGGCCGCGCTCGCTTTCGAGCGTGTTGCGTAAGGCCGTCAGCACACGATCGGCGGCGGCGGTTCGTTCTGAAGCCGGTACGCCGGCACGTTCGAGTTCGTGGCCGGCGAAAGCGGCGAGTCCAGCCACTTTTGCGCTGGTCCAGCTTTCGAGACCCTCTTCGGCAATCCGGCGAAGCAGGTCGTGAACAATATTGCCAACGTGACGGCCCGTTTCGCTTACCCATTCATAGGTGGGTTCGCGCTCCGACGGCGTATCGGCCTCGTAAACGGCCCCCCACGGGACCGCCGGCTGCGGAGAAGGTAGCCGCCACGAAGCGGGAAGACGGCGCAGCTTCGTAACATTCGCCGCAGTGAGCGTGAGAGTTTGCTGCGCCGGCTGTCGAGCCAGACGGCGCTCAAGTTCGGCCTCGAACTGTTCCTTCTCTTTCGGCCAAAGGAGTTTCAGGAAACCTCCCGGAGTGCAGACAGACGTCCCATTTTTTGTCCGTTTCACATTGCCCAATAAATGCAGCTCTTCTTTAGCTCGCGTGGCCGCGACATAAAAGAGGCGCGCTTCTTCGGCCTTGTCGCGTTCCTCGGCCTGCTTCAGCACAAAGTTGTAGTAACGCGAATCTGGCGAGTCTTCTGTCCCCCTGAGTGGGAGGCCTGCCACTAAAAAGCGCTCGGTCCCATCGGCGTCGAATCTGGTCGACCAGACAAGCAGATCGCGATCGGGAGTACCGCCCTGGCCGTGCAGTTGAGGAAGGATGACGGTATCGAATTCGAGGCCCTTGGCTTTGTGAATCGTCATCACCTGGACACGGCTGCCGGAGCTGCTCGAAGGGCGCGCGAAAAGATAATCCAGCCGCTCGTTCAAGAGCGCGAAATCGCGAATGCGCCCGCCTTCGTCGCTCGATTCGAGCAGAGATAAGAAACTGACGGCATCCTCGCGCTGGTTATCGCCTTCGAGCGCCGCAGGGCCGCCAAGCGCAACCCAAGCCGCTTCGACCAGTAGACGCAAAGGCCATCGTCCAAAATTGGCGGTGGCAATTGAAAGAACATCGCGGAAGCGATAAATGCGCGCTCGCGCATCGGGAGAAAGTTTGGCAACATGCTGTTCGTCGAGCAAGAGTTGAAGGACTGTACGTTCGCGTTCGCCTTCAAGTAGCGTGGCCAGATCCGCTAACGTAAGGCCGCAGAAGGGAGCGCGAAGGCACGCGATCCACGCGGTACGATCGGCTACCTGATGGATGGCACGGGTGAGCGATAACAAATCGAGGATGTGCTGCTCGGCGGTAAGCGCGTCCAGATCGACGGCTTCATACGGGACATCCGCTTCGCGCAGCGCGGGAAGAATCGCCGCAAGATGCTTGCGGGTTCGCACCAGGATTGCTGTGGAGCGGCCTTTGGCAATCGAGTGGGCGGCGATCTCGGCTACCTTCGCGGCCTCAGCCGGGCCATCGTCGTCGATGAAGCGATAAATGCGCGGGCTGACTCCGGCATGACTACGCGCGGGTTGTGTCTCTCGAAGCCTGACTGCGCCGATGGATGCATCGTCCTCCTCAGGTGCAATCGTCCGGAATTCGCCAACAATCCAATTCACGATGGATCGCGTTGAACGAAAGTTGTTCTGAAGCCGCAGTTTTTCCAGCGGAATGGAGCCAAAGCCTTGTTCGGCTGCGCGAATAAACAGGCCAACCTCGGCGTCGCGGAACCGGTAGATGGATTGCATCGGATCGCCGACCAGGAATAGCGTGCGGCCGTCCTCGAGCGACCATTGCCCCGTGAGGCGATCGAGCAGCTCGTATTGGCCGAGCGATGTGTCTTGAAACTCGTCAACGAGGATATGTTCGATTCGAAAGTCGAGTCTGTAGGCTAGCTCGGTGGGGCGATCGGGAGGGCCCAGCGCCTCGACAGCAGCCTGCGAGATTCGAGTGAAATCCACTTCCCCGCGTTCGCGAAATACGGCTTCCAGTTGTTCCAGCGCGATGCCGAGAACGATCGTGAAGTTAGAGATGAAGCGCCACTGGTCGTCGCTTAGACAAGCGGGAACAAGGCGCCGGCAGCGATGAAGGGCTTCGCAGAATTCGGGATTCGCGGCCAGAATCTCGTAATGCCGAATCGTCTTGCGCGGCGTCTTTTTGCCGGCGTGTAGGAGGCTTTCCGCCTTCGATCTCCATTTTTCGAGCGCATCCACCGAGAGCGGAGGCAGGTCTGGAACTGAGGCCGGCCAGATATCGTGTGCGGCTTTTATCCCGCGGAGGATTTCTTCGCCGAGAAGTTGACAGATATCGTTCCGCAACTCGTCTCCGCGTAATTGCGCGAGCTTTCGAATCCACTGATCGCGTTTCTTTAATAACGAAGCAATCAGGTTTTGAAGGCGCACGAGATCGCCGTCAAAATGGAACGAGATGTCATGAAAAACCGGTTGAAAATCGCTGTATTCGGCGAGAGCAATGATGGAGCGGCGAGCGGCGAGATGATAAAGCTCGTCGGCAAACTCGAGAACAGCGGGAGCGCTGCCAAGACCTGCGAGCAGCGGCATCTGGCGAATCAAGAGCGAGCAAAACGAGTCGATGGTCGAGATCTGCAGCCGGCCGGGATCTTCGACGATATTCCAGCCCTGGTCGTCATCGCGCGCGAGAGCGTCTTCTGCAAGCTGCCGCGTGAGGCGCGCATACTCGTTCTTGACAGGCTCGCCCTCGATAGCTGCACGCAGCGCCGACAGAACGCGTTCCTTCATCTCCGCGGCCGCTTTACGTGTGAATGTGAGAGCGATAATCGATTCGGGCTGCGCAACAAGCGAGAGCAAGCGAAGGTAGCGCTGAATCAGGAGCTCTGTTTTGCCGGAGCCTGCGGGCGCTTCGACTAGAAACGATTTAGTTGGATCTAGGGCGTGGCGGCGAGCTTCGGCGTCCGACGGCTTGCGCACAGTCGTCATTTGCCCTCCTCGGCGAAACGGCGCCGCCGATCCTCTTCAATGCGGCAAACCGGCTTAATTTCGCAGTAATCGCACGCGTTCGCGAGCGGCGCCCGCGCCGCCTGGCCGTTCTCGAACGCTTCGGCCAGACCTTGAATGGTTGTCTGCCAATCGCTTAATTGTGCTGTCCAGTTGTCCGGTTGGTTTCTTTCGTTAAAGTATCGTTTGCGCCCGTAGCCGGCGGCTTGTTGCGCCTCACGGCGCAGCGAGGCGAAATAAAGCCCTTCTACTTCGTCGCCCAGCATCGCTGCATATACCAGTAGCTGCGGTTCGCGCGGACGATCGGTGTCAAGATTGTCGCGGTTCACCTTGCCGGATTTGTAATCGATAACGACGAGGCCGCCGTTGTCGAGCCGGTCGATGCGATCGGCGCGAAGATGCAGCAACAAGCGCGAGAGTTGAAAGTCGGAAGCGGCTTCAAGGTCGTGGATCTCAAAGTCGCCAGGCCTTTGCTTTTCGAGGTCGAGCCAGTTCACGATAAGCGAAGCTAGCCGCTGTTTCTCCGCATTACGAAGCTGGGCACGAAACGCGGTTTCGGCCCGGTCGGAGGAAACGGCCCGTTCGACAGCGGTCGAGACCAACGCCTGGATTTCAGAAGGGCTTGACGCGCGAAGGCGTTGCGACGTCTTAATCTCGCGCCAGACAGCCGCAAGAGCCTGGTGAAGGAACTCGCCGCGTTGCCGCGCGTCGTAAGAGAAGGCGCCTTCCTCGAGCGAATCGGCGTTCAAGCGCCAGCGGGCAAAAGCCTGGAAAGGGCAGGCCGATTGCGACTTCAGCAAACTTGTTCCACCGGTGACAATTGTGCCTGGCTGAAGCGGTGGGCCATCGGTATCTTCGATTTCCTCGAGCCTCTGCGATTGAAGCTGGCCGAGAACGGTTTTTCCGTTCCATAAAAAGAGGCGGTCTGGCGTAACTTCCTCGACGTTTTGAAAAAGAGCAGAGAGCTTCGCGCCGGTGGCATCGCTGGAACTATAGCTTGCGATGACTGATGCTGCGGAGGATTGAACGCATCTGGTAAGCCGGCTCGCTTCGGCGCGGCGGCCGGCGGCGGCCGCGATGGGAATGCCTTCGCTACGCAGAAGTTCAAGCGGGATGTAAGCGGGAGCGAATGAGGCTGGAGGCCATTCAAGTTCGGAGGCTCCGGTTAGCCACGCATGATCGAATGTGAGACCTACTGCGTCATGAGCGGAAAGCACCTGAATAGGTGAAAGGAGATCGCCGGGTGAGGGGCCATCGGAGGCGGCCTGGGCGCGGAGGCGGGCAAGAGCTTGCGCGGACGAGAAACGTGTTCCGGTCAACCCGAGCGACTCGAAGGAGGACAGCAGATCGCGCCATCCGTCGACGGTTTCGGTCTCGGATGGGGAGAGAGGCGTCTCACCGGGCCATCCCGCCGCTTTCAGAAGCGCACGCCACAAGCGGGACCACTCCGCCGGTTCAGCATCACCGGATGGTTTTCGCTTTACCGCGGCACGAATGAGAATCCACCGCTTATGAAGTTCCGGGCACTTCGAGGTGGCGTTCTCGACTGCCCGTAAGGGCAATTCGAGCTCGCGAATACGGCGCAGGCCCGCATCGGCAAGCGCACGCGCCGTGTGCTCCAGCCTTGCGCCGGGAAGAAACGGAGAGCTGAGGACGGCAGTGACACTAGAAACAGGAATGAGGGGACGCGCGAAATCGAGAATAGAGAACGCTGTCCCGATAATCGGATGATTGAGAAGCGGCGCGCCGCAATGTATGTGAAAGGGCTGATGATTGGGGGCGGGATCGCGAGACAGCGGCTGAAGCACCGCGGCGGGCTGCAACACGTTGCGCAGAATTTTCGCGACAGAGAGACATTGCTCTCTGAGATTCTGAACGAAGATCGCGATGGACGCACGCGGATTTTCCTCGAGACGCGCGCGGGCCCAACGCGCGGCAGAATCGAGTTCCTCGCGAAGGTCGGGGCACGCAACAGCCAGGAGCGGAACCGGTTCGCGCGTGAAATTTGCGCGCCCCACTTTCACGCCGGTGGATTCGAGGCCGTGAACGAGCGAATCGAGGCTCGGCGGCAATCGATCGAAACCGGCGAAGATCAAGCGCTCGGGAATCGAAAACTGCTTTAGCCGTTCGAACGCATGTCGAATCAGGGTCGTTGAAGGCGCCCATTGCGCGCGGTGGCAGCGTTCGCTCACCTCGACCGACCAGGCGCGAAATTGCGCCGTGTCTTCCGCGCTCTCCCAGGACCGATCTTCAAGCGGAAGCCGCCACTCCGCCACAAACCGTGCCGCGCTCATGGCGGAACGGGCAGTCGCGGAAATATCGAGAACTTGGGCGCCGGAGCGCGAAATGGCTTGCTCCCACAAAAGCTGTTCCTGGGTGGAAGAGAGAAGAACCGGCAGGTCTTCGCCGCAGCGTGCGCGAGCCTCGCGCGAGATATGTTGCAGCCACGCGTTCAGGCTCAGAATCGAGGGTTGAGACCACATTCGTTGCCCGCGAGCGAGTTGGCGCTCCGCGTATTGGCGTTGGATGGCCGAGGCAAGAAGGGCGGTCGGCGTGACGACGACCGCGCCCACCTCCGAAAGTGCTTTATCAAACCAGGCGGGCAACTCAGGATGATCGAAATGCATTCAGACTTCTTGATTCATTATCGTGCGGGTGAAAGTCCTTCGCTAAAATCGAAATGCACGCAGCCGGTAACATTTTATGCAGCAATTCACCCGCGCCACGGTCCTGGCGGCGATTTTTGCCGTTTCCATTTTCTGCCAGTCGCTCGAGCAGTTCGAGAAAAAGGTGACTGAATTTACTTTGGCGAACGGCATGCATTTCATTATTGTGGAACGGCACGAGGCGCCGGTCGTGGCGTTTCACACCTACGTCAATGTGGGCGCGGTGGACGATCCGAGCGGCGAGACCGGTCTGGCACACATGTTCGAGCACATGGCGTTTAAGGGCACCGCGCAGATCGGGACGAAGGACTGGCCCGCGGAGAAGCAGGCCATGGAGAAGCTCGAGCTAGATTACGACGCTTACGACCAGGAGAGGAACAAGGGACTACATGCCGATCCGAACCGAATGAAGGCGTTGTGGGATCGCGTGAAGACGGATATCGCCGCGGCGGATAAGTACGTGATTCCCAATCAATATCCGGAGATTATCGAGACGAACGGCGGCACCGGATTGAACGCGGAGACCGGTTACGATGCGACTCAGTACTTCTACAAGTTTCCATCGAACCGGATCGAGTTATGGTTCTTGCTCGAATCGGAGCGCTTTTACGATCCTGTATTTCGCGAGTTTTACAAGGAACGCGACGTGGTGAGAGAAGAGCGGCGGATGAGAATCGAATCGGAACCGCAGGGCCTGCTGCAGGAATCATTGCTCGCTACTGCGTTTGAAGCTCATCCGTATCATCACCCGCCGGCCGGGTGGGCGAGCGACATCGAAAATCTGCGCCTGGACGACGCGGTCAACTTTTACAAGAAATACTATGTGCCTTCGAATATCGACATGGCAATTGTGGGCGACGTATACCCGAAACAGGCGCGGGCGTTTGCCGAGAAATACTTTGGCGTCATTCCAAAGGGGGGAAATCCTCCTCTAGTCGAAACTGTCGAGCCGCAGCAGCAGGGTGAGCGAACTGTGGACGTCAATTCGGAATCGCAGCCGCTTGAAATTGTCGGTTATAAGCGCCCCGATGAAGTGTCGGACGACGATCGGGTTTTCGACATGATCAACGAGGTTCTCTCGGGTGGCCGCACCGGCACAATATACAAGGATCTGGTGCAGGACAAGAAGCTGGCGCTCGCGGCCGGGACGGTAGCGTCATATCCTTCTGGCAAGTATCCGAATCTATTCATGCTTTACATCGTGCCCAACATGAACAAATCGCTCGGGGAATGCGAGAAGGAGCTGTACGTGGTGGTGGGCCGGCTGAAAAGCGAGAAGGTTGACGATGCGACGCTGAAACGCGTGAGGACCAAGCTCCGAGCCGGCTTGATCCGGCAACTGGATAGCAACGCGGGCTTGGCCGCGCAACTCAATTTTTTCTACGCGTCGTTTGGCGACTGGCGGAAGCTGTTCACACAGTTGAACGAGTACGACCGTATAACCGCGGATGACGTACAGCGCGTCGCCAGAAAATATCTTGTGCCGGAGACCCGCACGATAGGCCGGCTTGTTCCGCCGGCGAACGCGGGCGGACCGGCGAAAACCCAGTCGGAAGGAGCGAAGAACTGATGCCGCGCGCAATGTTTTTTGCTGTATTGGCCGCAGCGCTGGCTACGGTTTCGAGCGAAGTGTCCCTGGCGCAAGCGGCCGCGAGCTCTTCGGAAGCGCCGGCACAGCCCCAGCGCCGGGATCCGGTTGTCGTAAGAGAGGTTGGTCCGCTTCCGTCGTGGAAGAATCTTAAATTTCCTCCGCTGGGCAAGGTGCACATCCCGAAGCCTGAGATCTTTACGCTCAGCAACGGGTTGAAGGTTTATCTGCTCGAGGACCACGAACTTCCACTTGTGGACGGGCGCGTGCTGGTTCGGACGGGCAACCTGTTCGATCCGAAGGGTAAGCTGGGCCTAGCCGAGATTACCGGCATGGTGCTTCGAAGCGGAGGCACACGGGCGCTCACAGGAGAAGCGCTCGACGAGAAACTCGAAAATATGGCGGCATCAATTGAAAGCAGCATTCTGGAATCGAGCGGAACGGCGAGCTTTTCATGCCTTAAAGACAATACGGACACTGTTCTCGGGCTGTTTTACGATGTGCTGACCGATCCAGCGTTTCGCGAAGACAAACTGAACCTGGCGAAGACGCAGATAAAGAGCGCCATTTCGCGGAGAAACGATGACGCATCAGGCATTGCGCAGCGGGAGCTGTACCGGACCGTCTATGGGCCTGACACGCCCTATGGCGGCGAGGAAGAGTACGACACGATTAACGCAGTTACACGCGACGACGTGGGCGCGTTTTATAAGCGCTACTATTTTCCGGCCAATCTGATTCTTTCGGTATACGGAGACTTTGAGAGCGCGGCGATGAAGCAGCGGATCGAAACGCTGTTTGGAGCATGGAAGGCGGAAGAACCGAAAGTTCCTCCATTTCCCAAGGTGGACGCCAAGCCTGACCCCGGCGTATTTCTGGTTTCAAAGAACGATGTAACGCAGACGTTCATTCAAATGGGCCATTTGGGTGGGGAGCTGCGCGATAAGGATTTCGCCGCGCTTGAAGTGGCCGCGGACGTGCTTGGCGGCGGATTTTCGAGCCGTCTGTTCCGGGAGATACGTACTCACTTGGGTTATGCCTACGAGGTAGGCGCGGACTGGGGTGTCAACTACGACCATCCGGGCGTATTCAACATCAGCGTCAGCACAAAAGCGCAAAGCACGACGGAAACGCTTCAGGCAATTTTGAAAGTTTTGAACGGAATCCGCACGTCGGAGATTACGGATGATGAGCTGAAAGTTGCGAAAGACACAGTACTCAATAGCCTGGTCTTCGCCTTTGAACGGCCGCAGAGCACTCTGAACCGGCTGGTCACGTACGATTATTTCAACTACCCTCCCGATTTCCTGACGCTATACGAGAAAGCCATTTCGCAGGTGACGAAAGAGGACGTGCTGCGAGTGGCTAAGGAACATTTTCAACCTTCGCAGCTTTCGATCATTGCGGTGGGGAACGAGAAGAACTTCAGTGAACCGCTGACGGCGCTGAACCTTCAGGTGAAACCGCTGGACGTGAGCATTCCCGCTCCGCATGAAGCGACGGTCACGGCCAACGCCCGGACACTGGCCGGCGGACGGGAGCTTATTTCAAAGGCAGTCGAATTCCTGGGCGGCGCCGAGAAGCTTAAGTCGATTCGTGATGTGACAGCGGTGGAAGACGCGCAGATGCAAACGCCGCAAGGCGAAATGGCGATGAAGGTGAAATCGGAGGGAATTCTACCTGGCACGTTCCGCGAAGAGCAGCAGAGAGGGCCGGTTACGATCACACTGTTTGTGGACGGGAACTCGGGATGGGTAAACACGCCAAGAGGAACGCAGGAGCTGTCCGCGGACGCCCAGAAGCAGATCCGGAGCCAGGTTTCAAGACAGCTTACGTCGCTGCTGCCCCAGCTTGCGAATGAAAACAACGCCGTTCTTGCAGGCGACGGCAAGGTGCAGATTACAACCGCGGACGGCAATCCAGTAACGTTCGCAATAGATCCAGCCAGCGGATTGATAAGGAGCCTCAGCTACGCGGAAGAGGGAGGGGCGGTGGTTGAGAATTTTTCAGACTGGCGGGATGTCGGCGGAATCAAGCTGCCGTTCAAATCGGAAGTGGTTAAAGACGGAAAGCCGGTTCAGACTGCGATTGCGTCGGAAATCAAGATCAACACGAATCTGAATCCGCAGGAGCTCGGCAAACGGCCGTGATTCGTTCTGTTCTGTTCTTAGCACTGCTGCCGGCGCTCCTTAACGCGCAGAGTGACGATAAGGGCAAGCAGGTTGTATTGGATGCTATCGCCGCGCTGGGCGGCCCAAGGTTCTCGTCGCTAAAAAACTGCGTCGAGTCGGGTGTGGCCTATTCGTTTTACCGGGCGCAGATAACCGGCCGCGACAACGCGACGATCTACACGGAATATCTGGACAAACTTCCCGAGAAAGGACTGGCCGTCCAAGAGCGCCAGGCTTTCGGAAAAAAACAAGATTATTCGGTGCTATTGCTGCCGGATCAAGGATTCGAGATTACGTTTCGCGGAGCGCGGCCGCTGGCGGATGACCGGTGGAAGCGGTACGTCGCAACCACCTCGGCGAATATTTTTTATCTTCTGCGGGAACGGTTCAGCAACCCGAAAATGAGTTACGATTTTGTCCGTTCCGATGTGGTGTCGAACGCGCAAGTGAATATTGTAGATATCACTACTCCGGAGGATCAGACCACGCGAGTGTACTTCGATTACAATACGAAGCTGCCTATTCGACAGGAGCGCAATGAGTGGGACCCGATCGGCCAGCAGAGAGCCGTGGAAGTGACCGACTATTCGAAGTACCGGGAGGTAAGCGGTCTCCAATGGCCCTACGTGACGCACCGCGAACGCAATGGCGAAGTGATTTTCGAAATCTTCGGCACGCATGTCGAGATGAATGTAAAGCTGCCGCCTAAGACATTCGAGCTGCCGCCCGGGGCGCAGATTTTGAAAAAAGCGAATTGAGGCATAAGTGAGCGAATTTCAGAACTGAAGCTCGCTGATGGCAGTTCGAAGTCTGGTGTCGAGGCTCGATTTTCGCAAAGAAAGGTTACGCTCCCGATCGCGTAGGCCTGCCAATTGCGTTTCATTTTTGGATAGTCCGTCCGAATAGGCCCGCACTTGTTCTTCTTGCCCTTTTACGCGATTTAAGCTGTCTATGTTCTGCCTGAGGCGTGTTTGGTCCTCGCTGAGACCGGCGATCTGAGACTTTGTGGCCTCAAGTTGGGCGCTGGTGTCTGCGATCTGACGATCGAGATCGACAACCGCGCTCAACTGGCTCCGGTTCGATGGGCTCAAATCTTTGTTGGCAACAAGAGTCATTAAGAAATCGGGAGTGGAAGTCGCGATCGCTTCGGCGGTTTGCGTGACTTGTTCGAGCTCGACTTTCAGTTCCCGTGAACTGTTCGGCCGCAGATCCGCTTCGAAACGGTAAGCGGTGGCGGTTCGCTCGATAGGCTTGGGCGAGAGGACGGTGTACTGGCTAACTCCGTCCTGCTGCAAAATCAAGGTCTTTGGCTTTGCATCGACGTTCGCTATTGTATAGGCTCGAATGCTGCGGTCGGAATAGCGGATGGAGAGGAATCCGTTCGCGACATGGACTTCGCGAACGCTGCGCGATGCGCTGTTAAAGGACGAAGTGATGCGGGTTCCGTAGTCAACCGCGTAACCGATCAGGCGCTTGTCGCCGGCTTTCAGAGTTTCGAATAAAGCCTCTCCGGCATAGGCTCCGCCTTCATAGACTGTGATTGGGCCTCCGTCGAGAGTTTTTGCCGTGTCGTTCGTAATTTCGGCTGCGTTGACCGGATGTTCTCCGTCATTATCGGTGTAGATGAGAAGTTTGCGAGCGGAAATCTGATTTTGAAGAAAGGGCAGCATTGCGGATTCATTCTTCTTGACGGTGACCGGCGATGCGAAATGGTATTCGAATAACTCGCCCAACGTGGTTCCAGTAGCACCTTGGACAGAGCTAGGATCGAGTTTTGCAAATTCGCTGGGAGGGGGCGGAACCGCACCGACGCCGCTGAGAACACTCCCGATGATGCCATTATTGACGCTCTGCTTTTGATAGATTCCTCCGCCCGTGCCGCCGCCACCGCCGTTGGTAAAGCCCATGGCGTTGAGAGCGCCCACGGCCATTGGGAGTCCCGCTGAAGGTATTCGCGATATCACGTCCACGCCGCCTGCGTATACGACTGGACCGGCTGCGCGGTCAGCGGGAAGCTCGGCGATGGCTCGCTGGCCAAAGCGCGGAGTATCGAGAAGGCTAACGAAGGAGATAGGACGGCCTGAGACTACCGAGAGATTCACATTGTTCCAGTCTTCATCGGTCGTGTTGTCAACAATGGCCCATCCTTCGAGTATTGAGTTCGGCTGTTCGAGTGTAAGACGATAGGACGACTTCCATATGGCAGTGGGACTGATATAAGCAATGCGCAGGTTGTGCGCGCCCGGCCCGGCGAAATCGATGAAGATGCGCCGCTGTTCGCGCGCCTTGCTCTGGCCCAATGTTTGCAGATACTGCCTTAGTTGATCCTCGAGCGTAGGATCGAGAAGCCGGATTGAAGTAACGGCTGCCAGATCGTAAGTGGCTAACTCTCCCGAGTCGAGAAGGAGGGAAATCTGTTCGAGGGCCGGCCGCTTTTCCGCATCGCTCGACGGCGCAAGGCCTCGTGCTCCGAGAATTTCTCCTCTGGTTAGACGGTCTCCGATTTTGAGCTCGACACGAACGCCTTTGAGCCCATCGAGAAATCGATTGAAGGGCTGCTCGCGGCCGGGACTGAATGGATAGCGGGCGAGCCGCTGATCCAGAGTCTCGTTCGAATCGTAACGAATCGCGGAAATTCGATTCCCCGACGCATCGGTTACGGTAAGAGACTTCAGGACATCGTTCATGTCGGCTGTTTGGAAACTGAGACGAGCTTCTTCGCCCGCCGGTACGATGCCTTCGCGCTCGAAGAAACCGACTCCGTGCTTATAGAGGACAATTCGTTTGACCGGCAACTCTGCTGCGTTACAGAGGTTCATCGAGGTAGCCAGCGCAAGCAAGGCAAGGGCAGAGACAAGCCGGGCCGGGCGTGGAAAACGTGTTTGCATAATGGGCTCCTTCCGTTTCGAAGCGGTGAGGGACCTGAGGAACTAGCCGGCTCGTGTCAGTCCTGAGGATTTAGAAGTAGATGCGGGTAAAAAAGTTCCCGGTGATTGCGAGACGGCGCACTGTGGCGTCTCGCTATCTCACCGCTTCGAGGGATCCACCGACTCGGGGTCGAGACCAAGCTCTTGGATCGCCTGTTGCGCGCGCTGGGCATCGAAGCGGCCCCACCGCGCGAGCGATGCCAGGGCCGCGGCCGCGATCGACGGCGCGTCGACTTCGAAAAAGCGCCTGAGATGTTCGCGATTTTCGGAGCGGCCGAAGCCATCGGTGCCTAGCGATGTAAGGCGTCCGGGTAGCCAAGGCGCAATCTGATCGGGCACCATTTTCATGTAATCGGTGGCCGCGATAATAGGCATGTCAATCGCGCCCAAGGCTTCGAGCAGGTACGGTTTTTTCGGCTGCTCGGCGGGATGCAGACGGTTCCAGCGTTCCACCTCGAGAGCGTTCCTGCGAAGTTCGTTGTAGCTGGTGACGCTCCAGACGTCCGCGGCAACGCCGTATTGATCGGCGAGAATCTTCTGCGCCTTTAGCGCTTCGTTGAAGATCGGACCGCTGCCGAAGAGGGTAACCTGCGCGGGACCGTTCTCAGAACGTTTGAAAGGATAGAGGCCACGCAGAATTCCCTCGTGAATATCGGCCTCGGGCATTGGCGGATGCACATAATTCTCATTGCAAACCGTTAAGTAGTAGAAGCGGCTTTCGCCGAGTTCGTACATGCGGCGAATTCCATCCTGAACGATGACCGCGATCTCATAGGCATAAGCGGGATCGTAGCTCGCTAGCGTGGGAACGGTGCTTGCCAGCACAAGGCTGTGGCCATCCTGATGCTGCAGGCCCTCGCCGAGGAGAGTCGTGCGGCCCGCTGTGCCGCCCAGCATGAAACCTTTGCCCCGGGAATCGGCAAACGCCCAGATCAGATCGCCAATCCGCTGGAAACCGAACATCGAATAGTAAATGAAGAACGGAATCATCGGCACGCCGAGATTGGCGTAGGCCGTTCCGGCGGCGGTAAAGGACGCCATTGAACCCGCCTCAGTAATCCCTTCTTCGAGGATTTGACCGTTCTGCGCTTCCTTGTAGTACATGAGAACATCGGCGTCGACCGGCTTATAAAGTTGCCCGTGCGAGGCGTAGATACCGCGCTCGCGGAACATCGACTCCATGCCGAACGTGCGGGCTTCATCGGGAATAATCGGAACGACGTATTTTCCAAGCTCGGGCGTTTTCAATAGTGCTTTCAGAATGGCCACGAACGCCGCGGTGGTAGAAGCTTCGCGTCCTCGCGAGCCTTGCAGCGATTCGTGGAACGTTTCAAGAGGCGGAGACTTGATCTCGATCTTCTTCGGCACTCGAGCAGGCATGTAGCCGCCGAGCGCTTCCCTGCGAGCCCGCAGATATTTCATCTCGGGACTGTCCTCGGACAAAGATACGAACCGGATGTCGTGAACTACTTCGGAAGGCAGATTCAAATCGAAGCGCCGGGCAAGATAGGCAAGCTCCTCTTCGTTCAGCTTTTTCTGCTGATGCGTGATGTTCTTGCCCTCGCCTGCCTCGCCGAGGCCGTAGCCTTTCACGGTATGGGCGAGGATGACGGTTGGTTGGCCGCGATGCTCGACAGCGCGCTTGTAGGCGTTATAGACTTTCGCCGGGTCGTGCCCGCCGCGCGCCATGCGAGCCAGTTCCTCGTCCGATTTGTGCTCTACCAGCTTCAGCAGCTCGGGATATTTTCCGAAGAATTCCTTGCGAACATACGCGCCGCCGCGAGCCTTGAAATTTTGATATTCGCCGTCGACGCATTCTTCCATGCGCTTAAGAAGGAGCCCGCTCGTGTCGCGTTCAAACAGCTCGTCCCACTCCGAACCCCAGAGAAGCTTTATGACGTTCCAGCCGGCGCCGCGAAATAAACCTTCCAGTTCCTGGATAATGCTCCCGTTGCCCCGCACTGGCCCATCAAGTCGCTGCAAATTGCAGTTCACGACGAAAATCAGATTGTCGAGCCGCTCGCGCGAGGCCACCGTGATAGCACCCAGCGTTTCCGGTTCATCGGTCTCACCATCGCCCACAAAGGCCCAGACCTTTCTATCTGTTCGCGGAATGATTTCGCGATTTTCGAGATAGCGGACAAACCTGGCGTGATAAATCGAATTGATCGGCCCTAAACCCATTGAGACTGTGGGGAACTGCCAGAAATCCGGCATCAACCACGGGTGCGGGTAAGAAGAAAGGCCGGGATGATCGCGCAACTCGTGGCGGAAGTTCTTGAGATGCTCTTCGCTGAGCCGGCCCTCGACGAAAGCCCGCGAATAAAATCCCGGTGAGGCGTGGCCCTGAAGATACAAAAGATCGCCCGGTTGATCGCCGATGCGGGCACGGAAGAAATGATTAAAACCAACTTCAGCCAGCGTGGCAAGCGATGCGAAGGTCGAGATGTGGCCGCCGATGTTCGCGTCGTGCTTATTAGCGCGCACTACCATCGCGGCAGCGTTCCACCGGATCACGCTCTTGATTTTGCGCTCGAGCGCGCGATCGCCTGGATACGGCGCCTGCTCCTGAACCGGTATGGTGTTCAGATAGGGAGTTGTAACTTTTCCCAGCGCGTCCACGCCGAGGCGCACAGCGCGGTCCTGAAGCTTTTGCAGAAGATACGACGCCCGGTCGGGCCCCTCTTCCTCTACAACCTGCTCGAGTGCTTCCAACCATTCCGACGTTTCCTGTGGGTTCAGGTCCGCCGGGCGTTCTTCCTTAGGTTTCAACATGAGATTTCGTCGTGGCTAACCTTCCACGATAACTTTTCTCGGCCGAGCGGCGCAATTCACGCAATTTTCACGGGTTCGGCGGTGGGCTTTGCAAATCTGCGAGCCACTCTAATTTTCGTGCTTGCAATAACTTACGGAAGACGACCGGGCAAGCATTACTAGCCGCATTCCGGAAAATCCTGAATCATACAACTTCGGCCTCACATCCACCTTCACTTATTGTTCTTGATTTTCCAGTTGGGCTGTAGCAAGCTAAAAGGTTTTCGGAGCCAAAACTGAACCGAATGCGAGTCCGGGTCTTCCATCATGACCATTGTTTCGATGGAGCAGCATCAGCGGCATATGTAACTCGCTTTCTCGAAAGCAAGTTCTACCCAGGCTCGGAGTTTATGTACACGGGCCTGGCGCATCGCGCCGATCAGCTCTTCGAGGACAGCTGGTTTGACGGCGACATCAATGTCATCGTCGACTTTAAATACTCGACGCATCCAAATCTGACGTGGTGGTTCGACCATCACCAGAGCGCGTTCTTGAGCGCTGCCGACGCTGAGCATTTCCGCCACGATACTAGCGGGCGGAAGATGTTCGACCCAAGTTTCCGGTCGTGCACAAAATTTATAGCTCACGTTGCTGAGTCACGCTTCGGCTACACGGCGGATGATCTTGAAGATCTCGTGAAATGGGCCGATATTGTGGATGGCGCGCTGTATGAGAATGCGAAATCGGCTGTTGAGATGAATGAGCCGGCGATGAAGCTGACGCTTGTGATCGAAGGAGTGAAAGGCCACGCCATCGTCGAAAAAATTATCCGGAAGATGCAGCACGAGCCGCTGCCTTGCATTGTCGCGGACGCGGATATTCAAGCTGAATACCGGCGCCTGCACGCCGAACACCTGCGGAATATCGACATCATCCGGAAAGCGAGTTCGTCGGGGAACGGCGTTGTCTATTTCGATCTTGTTGACGATGGGATCGAGGGTTATAACAAGTTCATCCCTTATTACTTGTTTCCGGACTCCGCCTACACGGTTTCGGTGTCCACATCGAGTTTCAGGACGAAAGTGTCGGTCGGCTCGAATCCGTGGGTGCGCCATCCGCTGCGACATAACCTGGCGACGATTTGCGAGCGGTATGGCGGAGGTGGACACCCCAAAGTTGGCGCCATAAGTTTCCCGATAGGAGCCGTACAGGAAGCTCGAAAAGCGGCTGCGGAGATTCGCGAAGAGCTGAAGAACTAGCTGGCACGAGCATCGCACGGAACCTGGGTTTCACATATTATGGGTATATGAACATCACACTCTCGCTCGAGGACGACCTGGTTAAACAAGTACGCAAAATCGCCGTTGAGCAGGACACGACTTTGACGGGGCTCGTGCGGACCTACCTGCAAGAATTAGCCGCTGAGAACACCGCTTCCGGTCGTAAGCGCCGAGAGCGCGAGGCATTAGATCGCACGTTTGAGCGCTTTCAGCTCAAAGTTGGCAAGAGAACTTGGACCCGTGCAGATCTCCATGTCCGCTCCTGAGTTCCTGGATACTAACGTTCTCGTTTATGCATACGATTCAGGTAGCCCCACGAAACAGTCCGTTGCGCAGCGCTTAGTTCGTGCAGCCTTAGCTGGTCACTCCGTCATTTCTGCTCAGGTCCTGGCCGAGTTTGCGGCGACTCTCCTTCACAAGATCTCACCAGCGCTACGCCCGAGCGATCTTATTGTTCTGCTCGATGCGCTTGGGCCGATCAAGGTCCTCGCTCCTGATGCCGACGTGGTTCGAAGAGCGGTAGAGGCCCGAGCGACTTACGGCCTCCACTTCTACGATGGCATGATCGTGGCAGCCGCCGAGAAGGCAGGGTGTAAGCGAATCTGGTCAGAGGACTTGAACTCTGATCAAGAGTATTTCGGGGTTACCGTGGAAAATCCGTTCAGTTAATTAAGAAGCGGTGGCAGTTTCCAGCGATCAAGTTCCATGCACGATTATCCAGCCCGGTCGATAAGCTTTTCTAGATGCTTCGCCAGGATGTCGACTTCGAGATTCAGACTCGCGCCCGGCTTGTATTGGCAAAGGGTCGTGTGTTGGTAGGTGTGGGGAATGATGGTGAAGGCGGCAACGGAATGTTCGATGGACGCGACGGTCAGGCTGATTCCATCCACGGCCAGAGAGCCCTTGCTGACGACGTAGCGGTCGAGATCGGGCGGAATACGCAGCTTCAGCCACCAGTTGCCGTCGCCCAATTCGTCTAGCGATACAAGTTCCGCGGTTCCGTCTACGTGGCCCAGCACGAAGTGCCCGTCGAGCCGAGCGTTGACGGTAAGCGGCCGCTCGAGGTTCACGAGCGAAGCCGGGCGAAGAGCGCCGAGGTTGGTGCGCTTCAACGTTTCGGGGGCGAGATCGGTGGAAAAGCCGCCACTAGTAATTTCCACAGCAGTCAAGCATGCGCCATTCACGGCAATGCTCGCGCCAATCCGCGCATCGGCTAGCAGATCGCCGCATTCGACCACGAGGCGCGCGCCTGTCTCTTGCCGGTCGAGCGCGGAAGCATGTCCCAATTGCTGCACGATTCCGGTAAACATGTTCAAGATTTTGCAACGTAGGCTTCCACGGCAAATTCATCCTTGCTGATTTGGTGGAGCGAAAGCCGTTCGAGCACAATAGCGTCCGCCCGGCGCGGCCGTCCGCTTCCACCGGCCACCGGAAGGCTTTCGAGTCCGCCAAGAATTTTCGGCGCGTAGTAGAAAAAGATCTTGTCGGCCACGCCGCTATCGAGGAACGCCCAGTTCACCTTGCTGCCCGCTTCGACCATGACAGACTCGTACCGGTCGTCGGTTAAATACTGAACGACCGCTCGAAGATCGGTCCGGCCGCGCGTTCCATCGGCGATCAAGACCTTCACGCCTCGCTCTTCCAACATGCGCCGCCGGTCGGTAGCTGCGGCGGACGTGCCCACTACCAGCAGATCGTCTTGCGCGCCGCGCACCATCTTCGAGGTGAGAGGGATTCGCAGTTGTGAATCGAGCACGATGCGAAGCAGCGGGCGGCTCCGCCCAAGACCGGAGCGGTCCGTCAATAAGCAATCGTCATTCAAAACCGTGCCGATGCCGGTGAGTATGGCATCGGACGCGTGGCGAAGCTGCTGCACATGAGCGCGCGCAGTTTCGCTGGTGATCCAGCCCTCGTTATTCATGGGAGCGGCAATTTTGCCGTCGAGGGTGACGGCGGATTTTACCGTGACCAGCGGTAGGCCGGTTCTCATGAAGTGAATGAATGGCTCGTTCAGCTTTTCTGCCTCGCCTGAGTGGACGCCGTCGAGAACTACTTCGACTCCCGCTTCGATGAGTTTCTGAACCCCTTTCCCCGACACAAGCGGATTTGGATCGCGCATCGCGCAGACAACCCTGCCGATTCCGGCCTGGACAATCGCGTCGACGCACGGCCCGGTACGGCCCGTGTGAGAGCAGGGTTCGAGGGTCACATACATGGTTGCGCCGCGCGCCTGATCTTGCGCCTCATCGAGCGCAACAATCTCGGCGTGCTTCAGACCGGCCCACGTGTGAAAGCCGCTTCCGACAACTTTCCCTTCTTTGACGATTACTGCGCCGACGGCCGGATTCGGGCTGCTTTGGCCCACACCTTTCCACGCTAGTTCCAGCGCTTCCCCCATATAATCGACGTTCGTCATTAATCGAAAAGGCTCTCGATGAAATTTTCCGGCTCAAACGGCAGCAGGTCGTCGATCTTCTCTCCCACGCCGATGTAGCGGATGGGGAGATTCAGTTCGCGCGCGATGGCGACTACCACTCCGCCTTTGGCGGTTCCGTCCAATTTCGTGAGCACGATGCCGGTGACACCTGCAGATTCAGTGAACTTGCGCGCCTGCTCGAGGCCGTTCTGCCCGGTGGTTGCGTCCATAACCAGCCAAACCTCATGAGGTGCCTCAGTCACGACGCGCGCCGTGGTGCGCCGCATCTTTTCAAGCTCCGCCATCAGGTTTTCTTTCGTGTGCAGCCGCCCGGCAGTGTCGATGATGACGTAGTCCACCTGCCTCGCTTTCGCCGCCTGCAGCGAATCGAAAACCACGGCGCTCGGATCGGCTCCGGTCTTCTGACGGATCATCTCGACACCCGCCCGCTGCGCCCAAATCTCGAGTTGCTCGATGGCGGCCGCGCGGAACGTGTCCGCCGCGCAAAGCAAAACTGTGCGCCCCTCGCCGAGAAAGCGGTGAGCCAGCTTTCCGATCGTCGTGGTTTTTCCCGCTCCGTTCACTCCGACTATCATTACGACCGCGGGCGGGCGGCTCACGGTGCGCAGCGGCGATTCGGATGCGCGCAAAATTTCGAGCAACTGCTCGCGGATGAGATTTCTGATTTCGCCCGCGTCGCCGGTAAGCTTGCGGTCCACCCGTTGACGGATGCGCTCTAAAATATCGTCAACCGTCTTGACGCCGAGATCGGCAGTGATCAGCGTATATTCGAGCTCTTCGAGCAGTTGGGCATCAATTTGCTTTTCGCCGGATAAGACGTCTTCGAGCCGGTCCACCAATCCCGCCCGCGTTTTTTGGATGCCTGCTTTCAACCGGTCCAGCAGATTCGGTTCCTGAGGAACGGAACCGAACAGCGTTTGAATTGCCATCGAAATCAAGCTTAGCAATGGGGCTATGGCAGTCGACATCGTGAAAACTAGGCAGCGCGCCCACACCAAGCCGATTGCTAGCACGCGCGGTTCTGTGAGTCCTTATGAATCAACGTGCGTTTATGAACCGCGGCGGTGGGGGAGCGTTTCTGCGTCAGGCTTGCGGATTCGTTTCAGAGTCCTGGCACAACAGGCATGGGTTCGGCGGCGCTCAGGCAAATGTCGCGCCCGTGTACGAGGCACGTGTCTACCTTCTCGTGGCTCTCCAGCCGGACGGATTTCAACTTCCGTAGCTGCCGGTTTTGAAGACGCATCTGCAATTGCAACTCGAGCTCCGAATCTCGCACGGTGGTACAGGAAAAGATCGCGGCATGTGTAATCACCTCAGCCGCGAAGCCATCGGGTGTTCGCACAATCTTGACCATGACGCCGTTACCGCAATTCGCGTTCGCGGCCATCGTATGGGTTAGCGGCAACACCATGCGCCCGCCTGTCGCGAGCCGCTTGATCCAGGCTACATGCGGATGAGTGACGCCCGCATTGATCAGCATCGCATCGCAGATCCCAGGGTCAAACTCTGCTCCATCGCCCGCACTTACCGTGACCTGTGAATAAGCGGCCAGGTTTTGCTTGGCGCGCGTCGCAAGATCCGCATCGACGTCGATCGCGACTACCGCTCCGCGCGGACCTACAGCTTCTGCCAATATCGCGGTGTAATAGCCGACGCCGCAGCCGACGTGGTACACGCGATTGCCCCGCTGCAGATCGAGGGCGTCAATCCACCGCGCCAGCGTACTCGGATGGCCGTTATTGAGATAACGGCTCGGGTCGATCGCAACTAAGACGTTGTGATAGAGATCACGCGGGTCGGTCGAAGTTATATACATGCCGCTCAATCCCATCAGCGCAAGAGAGGACTGATCGGCGGAGCAGATCTGCCAGGGGGGAGGCCCTAAGAACGTTTCCCGGGGAACTGCCGCGAATGCATCGGCTAGCGATTGAGAGCGCAGGTTCGCAGCCAGTCGAATTTCGTCGGCATAGAACCGTCTGTAATCGTCGAGGGTCATCCACCGCCCAGCGTAGCGGATCTTCCCAAAAGCCTTTAGGCCGTCAGTTCGGGAATAATATATGGCGCGCGATATCCAGGATGGGCGAGCTCATTTGCTTCGCCATCTTCGAAGCGTTCGGTTGTCGGATCGAATTTCAGGAGCTGGCCGCCCCGGCGGTAGCTGATATTCGCCAAGTGACAGAGGTCCGCGGAGACCCGCCCGACGTTGATATCGGCGTGCAGATCCTGATAGCGCCGGCTGCGGACGGCGGCGAGGAAATTCGCGACATGCGGCGCAGTGTCGGTCTTGGCTGGTTCCTCGTATTTGGCTTGTTGCACGAGCTTACCCTCCGGTTCGCCTTTGTATATCCGATAGCCCTCGGCATCGAGCGCCATCCAGCCGTCTCGGCCATAAAACAGGTTGCCAACGCAGTTCGAATCGGTTTGCGAAAGGTCTGCTTCGTGGTCGGTGGGAAGACCGCGGACTTCGAACACGAGTTCCTTATCGCCGTAGTCGAAACGGGCGAGCAGAGTGTTGGGCGTTTGCTGATCGTCGTCGTAGACGTATTTGCCGCCATTAGCGACCACCGATCGCGGCAACTCGACTCCAAGGCCCCAGCGGGCGATATCCATTTCGTGCACACCTTGATTTCCAATGTCGCCGTTGCCTGTGTCCCAAAACCAATGCCAGTTATAGAGGAACCGATTTTTGCTGAAGGCGATCATGGGAGCGGGGCCGAGAAACTTGTCCCAGTCCACTCCGGGCGGCACCGGCTGGACGGGGGTGTGGCCGATCGAGGCCCTGCGCTTGAAACATAACCCTCGCGACAGGTAGAGCGGTCCGATCACGCCGTCCTGCAGCAACTGTGCTGCGCGGATCTTATGGGCAATGCTGCGCCCCTGCGACCCGACCTGCACGATGCGATTGTATTTGCGGGCTGCCGCCACCATCTGCCGGCCTTCGTAAGGATCGTGGCAGGCTGGTTTTTCGACGTAGACGTCTTTTCCTGCCTGGCAGGCCCACACCGCCGCCAGAGCGTGCCAGTGGTTGGGAAGCGGCATGGAAACGGCCTGAACTTCCTTATCGGCGAAGACCTCGTGCATGTTTTCGTATGTCTTCGGCTTCTCGCCGGTCAGGTTCTGTGCCAGCGCAGTTGCCCTTTCGAGGTTCGCCTGGTCCACATCGCAGAGCGCATAAATACGCGCGTCCTGCTCTTTGGCATAGACCTTGATATGGTCGCGGCCGCGGCCGCCCACGCCTACGATGGCTACGTTAATGCGATCGTTCGCGCCCCAGGCGCGCGTCGCGGCAAAGGCGGACAAACTGGAAGCTTGGAGAAAGGTTCTTCGTGTTGTTTGACTCATGGCATCACTCGGCTTTGACCACTACTCTATAGCAACGGCAAAAAGGCGTTGATGGGCGAGGCAGGCCTCACCCGGCATGCCCGGTTTGTAGTGGCCGGGCCTGCCCGGCGCTGCTAGCGGATGATCAGCGAGACTGGTCCGCGGAAACCCAACTTGCCGGCCGGGGTCCCTGGATCGGGACGGCTCACGGTGTCCACCGTCTGGCCATCGATCTTGACGCTAACCTCGTCGGCACTAACGGATAGATCGAGCTTAAAATACGGTTCACTCCCCGCGGGAATCTCCAGCTTAACTTCCTTGCCTGAGACGCCGCCGGAGATGACCGTTCGGCGCAACTGATTCTCTTCTAGTGAATACTCGATCCGCTGATTATCCTTGTCATCGAGCGTCCAGTCAATGCGCGCCGGCCGGTTCACCAAGCCGCCTAAGACCGGCTGTTTCACCGGCTTGTAGACGAATAGATGAGTGACTCCGTCGCCTTTGCGGAACCACGCGTAGGTAGTAGGTTGGTGCAGATACCAGCCATCGGTTAAAGTCCAACTTGTCGGATCGGCGAACGAATTCGGATCGGGAACGACAGGCGGCGGTTTAATGGCGACCAGCGCCAGCTCGACGTGGCTGCTCTTTCCTTGATACAGAGTCACCGATTCCGATTGGGCGCTGTAGCCTTTCGAGGTGACTGTCAGATTGTACGCGCCTGGCTTCAAGGCTACTCTTGCCCCGTTGCTCAATTCCTGGCCGGCAGTCTCGCCGTTGCGGCGGCATTGGATAGTTGCGTCCTGTGGCTTCACCAAAACATCGAGCATCGCCAGTTGGCCTTTGGCCATATCGGCGGCTGAAAGCGCATTCGGGCCCTGCTCCAAATTGCGTGTAATCTTGAAGTCTTCGTAGCCATCTTTTCGGAAAACGAAAGTGTGCTGGCCAGGTTTCAGCTCGCCTTGAAACGTTCCTTTGCTGGCGACACCTATTCGGCTGTTATCAGCGTAAATTTCCGTTTCGGGGGGGAGCGCGTCAATAGAAAGATCGGCCTGGACCGGAGCAACAGGACGCACTTCGGTAACGGTCGGCTCGGGGACTGGTATCGGCGTCAGATCGAACGAAACCTCTTTGCGCTCGTCCTTGCTTACCTCGGCTATTTGAGGGTCAAGTTCGCGATACCCGCCTTTGGAAACCTTCACTTCGTATTTGCCCGGCCTGAGCGAAAGAATTCGCACTCCATTCACCAGGCCGCCGCTCAAAAACGGCCGGCCGGAAGGAGGAGAAATGGACACTTCCGCATCTGGCACGTTGCTTTTCACCATCAATGTGCCTGTTTCGCGAGCAAAGCCGAGTTGAACAAAAAGCGCGGCGCCGGCCGAATACTCCAAATTCCAATGACGCTCGGCTTTTCCATCGCTGACGATGAAGTCGTTTGAGCCACGCTGTAACACAAAATTGGCTCCTGCCGGTGGGATCGGCCGAGGAGGATGGCCGGCGAGGCTTGCGAGCAGCCCGGGCGTTGCCAGCACATGCGCGGAATTAGCGCGCGAGCTAACCACCATGGCCGGCAGCGACGAACCTTTTATCGGTCCAAAGATCTGGACGGACTGGTCGGGGCTCACTTCGAAGTCGAATCCGAGAACTGGCCTTCCTTGTTGCAGAATTTTGAGCGTGTGACTGCCCGCGGAAATGTCGCTTCGAGTGAAATTTCCTCCCTGTAAATCGGTCGCGCTGCCGTCGAGCACGGCCTGGCCGCGCCGAATGTCGCTGAGAATTTGGATCTGTGGCGGCAATGGAACGAGCTGAAAGGGTATGGAAACGGGAGTGGTCGCGAAGGCCGAGACATCCAGAATCTTCTCTTCGGCGCGAAAGCCCTCGGCGCTGGCACTCACGCGGTGTACTCCGGCACGGACACGCACATGATTGCCTGAAATCGGTTGCCCATCAAGCTGAAATGTGGGGGAAGGGGCATTGTCAGCCGACAGCGTTACATTGACGCCGCTCAGCGGCGTGCTGATCTTAAAATGCCAGACGGCCAATGCGGCGCCTATTAGAATCGCGACTGTTGCGCCAGCCCACCACAACCAAAGCAGAGGTTTGCGGCCGGAACTGGTCTGGGCTCGCCGGCGACGATCGAGTTCGCGAGTGTCAAATTCACGCGAAGAGCTTGGATTGGGCGTAAAGGGTCGAACGTGGTTCGGCGGACCAAACCCACCCACTTCAGTCGCGGCAGAACTGCCCCAGTCACCTGGTGTGTGGCGCCCCCAGGAGGGCGGCGTCCACTCAGTCGCAGTCGCGGCCGGACCACGATGCGAACTCTCACCCGCGGCTGCGAACGCTCGCCTGCTGGTCTCGGTGCGCTTCCTTTCCACAGCCTGGCTCAATCGAGAGTGAAGTTGAGCGAGCCTGATCTCGGTAGGATGCTCTTTGCATCCCTGGCGCGCCTTTTCGAGCGCGGCTTCGAGATTGCCGGCGCCTTGCAGATCGCGCGCTTCGGTAAGATAGCGATCGACAATTTGCCTTCGCTTGTTATCCTCGACAATCGCCAGAAGGCTCTTGGCAACAGGATCGGAATCGTCAATCTGAAGAGCCTCCTCGACAAAGCCTGCGGCCTCGCGCCAATTCTGTGCCACGATTCCCCGCGCGTACTCCACGAGCCCACTCTGCAGAGCTGCCCGGATCGCCGAATTCTTTTCGTCCAGTTGCATGGCATCCCGCAGCTTAACGATAGCGGCAAGATCGTTCCGCTCCGAAGAGAGCCTTTGTGCCTCCTCGTACAGCGCCAGCGCCTGTCTGCTTCTTTGCTCGGCGTTCTGGGCGAGTTTTCGTAGCCGCGCCAGCTCCCCGTCTTCCGGAAACTGCCCTAGAGCCTCGACGGCGGCCTGATCCGCTTTGCTGTAATCGCCGGAAGCCATCAGACGATCGATTTCCTCAACAAGCCGAGCCTTTGTTTCCTCCCTGTTCTGGTCTTCGCGTCGGAGGCGAAGCCGCTCCAATTCGAGATCAAGGCCCGGGAATTGTCCGTATACATTGCGGAGAATGTCCCACTGACCGAGCGCCTCGGAATACTGGTTCTTCTCCTCGTATGCCCTGGCGCGGGAGACAATGGAATGCACAAGATCGCGGCGCTCTTGATCAAGCTTCAGCGAATGCTTGAAAAGCTGTTCATCGGGATAACGCTCGGCCGCCTCCTTCAAGACGCTGAGCTTGCGATCAAGGTCGACCTCGGCTTCCGCCTGGGCGTTAATGCGCCCAATCGCGCCCGACTTCTCTTGCCGCCGCACTTCCTCTACTTCCAGCTTCAGCGCCTGAAACATGGGTTCGCCCGCCCGCTTCGCCAAAACCTGGTTACACAGCTGGAGCGCCTTCGTGAAATCGCGGGAAGCTAAAGCTGTGCGGCCTTCGGTATACATGCTCTCGAGCTTGTCGCGCTCGGACCGGATCTTCTGGTAAAGGCTCTGATGCTGAGGGTCGATTTGCGAACTGGGTGAAACGCTGCGCTGCAATTCGATAATGCGTTCCAGCTTGTTCAGCGCCGTGCTGATTTCCCCATTTTTGTAACACGCCAACGCCGATTCGTAGAACTGTTGCTGTTCCTTGCGCAGCTTCGAAATTTCAAGTTCGCGCCGGTGAATTCGCCTTACGAACTCGCGCGCGCGGGTGCTTGAGGCGTCAATCTTGAGAATTTCGTCCAGCGCTTGCCTGGCCTGCGCAAAAAGCTGGTTGTCGAAGTGCTGTTCCGCCAGCCGAAACCAATCGTCAATCTGATGAGCATGCTTCTGGCGCTCGATCTGCGACTTCATCGCCAGGGCGTGTACGTTGGCAGGCTCGATCTCCAGCACGCTGAGCACTTTTGGCAAGGCCAGATCGTACTCGCCCTCGTCGATCCGGGCGCGGGCGCCGTCCAGAAACTGGCGAACCGTTTTTGTGCGCATCGCTTGCTCAATCTGCGATCGCATTGACGACAATTCCGGTTCAATGTTGCCTTCCGATTCCAGTTCGCATAGGATTTCAAGGGCAAACTGATAATCGCCGTCGGTGAAGGCCTTTCTCATGCGGTCGATTCGCGGCTGTATTTTGCTCGGCTTGAAACGCTCGATCGGCTCATTGCGAACTGCCTTTCTGAGCGTTTCGGCGAACTCCCGTATAGTCGAGTAGCGGTGAATCGGTTGCTTCGCCAGCGCTTTGTGAACAGTCCGGCTGATTGGAACGCTGACCGCCGGATTAAGTTCGGAAACCGGCGGAGGGTTGTAATTGCGCAGCGCTTCCGCCATGTCTGCTTCCGTGTCGCGCGCAAACGGCTTGCTTCCAGTCAAAGCCTCATAGCAAACTACACCGAGCGAAAATACGTCGGAACTGGGCGTGGCGGGCTTCATTTCGAGCTGTTCCGGCGCCATATAGTGCAGCGTGCCCTTAATGCCGGTGACGGTGCGCGCGCCGGCCAGATGGACGACGCCGAAATCGATAATCTTTCACCGTGTCGTCATCCATGACAAAGATGTTGCTGGGTTTCAGATCGCGATGCACGAGGCCGCGGTCGTGAGCCGCCTGCAATCCCTTGCACGCCTGTCCCATGATTTCGACGACACGCTCCGGCTCGAGGCGCCGGCCGCTGATTTTGATCAGTTTGTCCAGCGTCGCACCGGGCAGCAAGGGCATTACGAAATATGGCTTATGCTGACCGTTATCGATAAACTCTCCGGTATCGAGAATGTCGACAATATTTGGGTGGCACAGGCGGGCCAGGACAGTCCATTCTTTTTCGAATAATTCGACGGCGGCGGGATCGATCGACCCCCACATCGTCTTAATGGCGACAAAGCGCTTCGTGACGCTGTCGTATGCCTTATAGACGACGCCCATACCGCCTTGACCAATGGGCGGGTCCTTCAGCTCGTAACGGCCTCCGACTACCTTCGAGCTCGGCATGACATCAGCTACTATCCAGTCTCCCTGATTTGCGTCCGGATCAGTCACCCTTGCAATTCAACAACCAGCGCCTTTGGGACAGGAGCCGCCGCCGGACCCAGTGAGGGGGACCGGCCAATTTCGGCGACTGGACTCTGCTAGAACAACCCTGATAGCGCTATCCGCTATTCTCGCAGAGGCAGGCTCCGCAGGAGATTCACGGCCGTCAGCATTCGTTGCTGCGCAAGCGACCGGGAACGAAGCCGTGCCGCTTGAATTCCTTCGAGCAAAGCTGTTGCCGCGACGTACGCGCCTGGGAAAAAGCATTCTAAACGCGAGAGCTCGATACAGTCCTGAGAGAGGCCAGCAAGCTGCGCATCGCCAATCCGGTATTCAGGGTCGCCCGTGATTGACTCTAGCGCGCTGATCACCTTGTCTAGTTCCTTCACTACGCTAGCCGTGCTCCGTACTGAAACGGATTGTGGACACAATCGAATGACTCGCATTCAGAGAGGTATGATACATGCTTTTTCCACCTCTGCGCGAAACTCTTCCAAATCAATTTTATATCGCTGGCCATTGCTCGGGATATATCAGACCTCTTGCAGGAATAATGAAAGGTCCTGATGGAGAATCTATCGAGTACCAGAACTTACTCTGGATCTTATCGGGGCCGGCGGGCCAAACGGCTAAGCACTCTAGATCCGGCCGCCTTGGCTCGCGGCCTCGATTCGCGCCGGAATTCGAGAATCAACCGCATGACCAGAGTCTCGATCTGGTCTCGAACGTCGCGATACATTTCGACTGGCCGTCCGATCGGATCCTCTACCTTCCACTCCCTCACCTCAATGGGAATGCGGTTTGGAAGTTTGATGCCGCTCATGTTCACGAGAATGTCGAGATCCGCCATGGCGACTGACCCCAAATCCTTTGCATGCTGGCCATTCAAAGGAACGTTCTTTTCCTGCATCACCTCAAACGTCAGCGGCTGAACGATAGGCGCAGGCGATAGGCCGGCGCTCGAAGCCCGTAGGACATCTCCACCGTAGAACTTCGCGAATGCCTCTGCCATTTGGCTACGGCACGAATTGCCGACGCAGAGGAAGAGAACGTGTTTCACTGTATGCTCCTGATTCTAGCCGATTTAGCGATCGTTACAATCAGTTTTCACACGAATCGGACGCGTCTGGTCTAGACGCTAAGTACTGGGTTTCGGGGTGGTACCCCGTCGCGTGCCAGCCGTTCTGTTCGGCTACCTTCTTGAGAAAGTGCCGGTGGATGCGGTCATCGATGGTCAGTTCGGGATGGAATGTAGCCGCCATATGTTTGCCCTCCTCCACGAGTACGGGATCATGCAAGTAAGTGATCAGAACCCGCGTTTCGTCTCCAGCGCGGCGGATAATGGGAGCCCGGATAAACACGGCTTCGAGCGGATGGCCGTCGAGCGTCAATTGAATGATGCGGCTGTCGATTTGTCGGCCATAAGCGTTGCGTTCGACAGTGAGGTCCATCAATCCGAGTGCTTCCTGCTCCGGATTGACGACGTGTTTTGCGAGCAGGATGGCTCCGGCGCACGTGCCGAAAATCGGTCTCTGTTCGCCGAATCGCCGCAGCGGCTCGAAAAGTTTCTCTTCCTTAAGCAGCTTCAGCATGGTCGTGCTTTCGCCGCCCGGGATGATAAGACCGTGAATCCGGTCAAGATCGGCCTCGGCGCGTACTTCGACCGCGTTTGCGCCTGCGCGTTCGAGAGCCCGCCGGTGTGCCTCGAAGTCGCCCTGCAAGGCGAGTACGCCAATTGTTAGTTCCGCTGTTGCCATGGATGGTGATTCCGGTCGCAAGTGCGTTAGCAGTAGGCTTTCAGCTTTAAGCGAGACAATCTCCCAGTCACCGCCAAGGCTGACCGCTGTTCGCTGTTAGCTGACAGCTCTTTCGCTACCAGCCGCGCGTCTGCATGAGTTCCGCCTCGCCCAGTTTCGAGATGTCGAGCCCGGGCATGGCGTCACCCAGTTCTTCGCTCGCTTCGAGCAGCTTTTCGGGATCGCGATAGTAGGTGGCCGCCTTCACGATCGCCTTCGCGCGCCGGTCGGGATCGGAAGACTTGAAAATTCCCGAACCGACGAAAACCGCTTCCGCGCCCAACTGCATCACTAAAGCGGCGTCGGCGGGAGTCGCGATGCCGCCGGCTGAGAAATTCGGCACGGGAAGCTTTCCGTTAGCTGCGACGTATTCGACGAGCTCGAGCGGCGCCTGCAGGTTTTTGGCTTCGTGGACCAGCTCTTCCTTGCCTAGGACGGTGAGCTGCTTCATCTCCTTGACGATGGTGCGAATGTGGCGAACAGCCTCGACGATGTTGCCGGAGCCGGCCTCGCCCTTGGTTCGAATCATGGCCGCGCCTTCGGCGATCCGCCGCAAAGCTTCGCCGAGATTGCGCGCGCCGCAGACGAACGGCACTTTGAAGTCGTGCTTCGAGACGTGATGTTCCTCGTCGGCCGGAGTAAGGACTTCGCTTTCATCGATATAGTCGACTCCGAGAACTTCGAGTATGCGGGCTTCCATGAAATGGCCGATTCGCACTTTCGCCATGACCGGTATGGTGACCGCCTGCATGATCTCGCGGATGACTTTGATATTCGACATGCGGGCTACGCCGCCTTCTTTGCGGATATCGGCCGGCACGCGTTCGAGCGCCATCACGGCGCTCGCGCCCGCCTTCTCTGCAATTAACGCCTGTTCGGCATTGACGACGTCCATGATGACGCCGCCTTTTAGCATTTCCGCCAGTCCGACCTTGAGCCGGAACGGCTCGCTCAAGAAATTCACTGCGCTACTCCTTCCTGATGTCGTATTCAGACCAGCGCTGGCGCTGGCTCAAATTCCTTTTGCGTCATGGCCGCCAAATGGTTGGCGGCGGTTGTTCCGATGATCCGAATGCCATTCTCGATTTGCCGGGGCGATAGGCCGCCAAAGCTCAGGCGCAAGCCACTGAGCCGCGAACTGCGGCCGCGATCCGGCGAAAAATAGTGGCCGGGCAGAAAGCTAACGCCCTGTTCCTGTACATGCATAAGAAGATCGCGGGCGTCGAGCGGATCCGGCAATTCAATCCACAAATTCAGCCCGCCGCTGGGCCGCGTGAACTTCGACGCTCGCGGAAGATACCGCGCGCAGGCTGCAAGAGCTGCCGAGAGCCGCTGCGCATTCGCAACCCGGCTTTTGTTGAGATGGCGCTCGAGCTCGCCCGATTCGGCAAACCGCAGCAGGACGGCTTGGGAAAGGTGATCGGAGTGAAGATCGCATGTCTGCTTGCATTCAGCCAAACGCTGCACCACCGGACGCGGCGCCAGCACCCATCCGACGCGCAGGCCGGGAAAGGATACTTTTGAATAGCTCCGCAGCAGGATCACGTTTCCGGCTTCGTCCAGGCGCTTGAAGGTAGAAATCGACTCTCCCTCGTACCGCAGCTCGCTGTAGATATCGTTCTCAATCAGGACGACTCCCGAGCGCTGCGAAATCTCGACGATCCGGAGGCGGTTCGAAGCTGGAATGGACGTCCCGGTGGGATTCTGAAAACTCGGCGTAAGCACAATGGCTCGCGGATTGTGGCGCGATAGGATCGCCTCGATCATGTCGGGATTTACGCCCTCTTCACCCACGGGCGCCGGAATGATGTTCGCGCCAACTCGCTCGAAAACTTTCAGCAGACCATGGTAGACCGGATCTTCGAGCACCACTGTTTCGCCAGAGGGAGCGAGCACGCGGGCAAGCAAGTCGAGGGCCTGCTGGCACCCGTTCGTCACGATAAGATCGTCCGTGTCTCTCGCCAGCCCGCTGCTCCGAGCCTGTTCGAGCAGATAACGGCGCAGCGGCGGATATCCGAGTGGAGACCCGAGCTGGAGAATTTCGCGCGCCTCGGGCGAGTCGATAACATCTTTGGCAAGTCGCCGGAACTGTGCCATGGGGAATGCATCCACGTCGGGCCGGGAGGCGGAAAAGTTAATTTCGACAGGCTTTGAGAAAGTGGTGGCGGTCTCGAGGCGCGGCAGAATGGCCTCCCAGTCCAAACCAGCCATTTCCGAATTGGCTGACCTAGCACAAACAAAGCTTCCACGGCCCACATGTCCCTTGATAAGGCCTTGCTCTTCAAGCCGCGAGTAGGCCGCCGACACGGTGGTGCGGTTCACTCCCAGCTGAAGAGCTAACTCGCGCGTCGCTGGCAAGCGCTCCCCCGTCTTCCTTTCGCCCGAAGCAATCTGGTCGGCGATGGAATCGGCAAGCTGCCGGTACAAAGGCGCGCCCGATCCGCCCTTTGGTGCTGGTGTTGTGCCGCGGAACATAAGTTCTCTGTCGATCATATCAGATTGGCGGGGTCCAAGCCAGCCATTTTGGCGGATCGGATGAGGCATCAAACGTTTCGGCCCTAACGCTCGAACTTGTTAGCCTTGCTACATGCGGGGTGTATGCACGGCTACGGCCTGTTTCTCCGTCGTCCTGTTAATGCAAACCGGCTGTGGCGTGAAGACCAGAGGTAGAAACATGGACAACACCTCCACTGACAATGGCGAGATTGAGACTCTTCGAAAGGCCTACGCCGCCTTCAACCGAAATGACATTCCGGGCGCCGTCGAGGCCGTCGATCCGCAGGTCGAATGGAGCGAGCCGCCCGAGTTTCCGGGCGGCGGAACCTATCACGGACGCGAAGCGGTAAAAGCCTACTTGACGCAATCGCGTGCGAATTGGGCTGAAGGCAGCAGCGAACCGGAGCGTTTCCTTGTTGCCGGCGACAAGATCGTCGTTTTTGTTCATGCGCGAGCGCGGCTGAAGGGCAGCGACCAATGGCAGGAAACGCGTCTGGCTGACGTCTTCACGTTCCGCGACCGCAAAATTGTGCAGATGCGGGCCTTCGCCGACCGGCGCCAGGCGCTCGAATGGGCCGGGATCAAGACCCTAGAGGCACGGTGACCGGATCGCTCGTTGCCTACGAATTGGCGAGCAGCGGCTGAACCCAGAACTCCTCTTGCCAGCTTCCGCCGGGCTCGATGATCTGCAGCTCGACGCCACCGCCGTTGCGCCACAGGTTTAACGCGTCGGTAATGGCCGCCATGGGTTCCAGACACACGAAATCGCGAGCCTGCGGGGCATAAACGACGGCGACTTTATATTGTGGACCGAACCCGAATTCGAGCAATGCGTCCTGTGACCGGAGCTCAAAGCGTGCTTCCCCATCTCCGTTCCGTTCCAGGTCTGAGTACACGTCGTCGAGATCCACGGTTTTGACATCGACGCTCGATTGTTCGAGCGGCGTGGTAGAGCCAGTTGGGATTTGATTCCGATTGAGTTCGAAATGCGTCCGGGCAGAGAGAGTCAGCCGCCACGAGTCTCGGTGCGCATTGGGAATCGTGTAATACGGGTGAAAACCTATGGAGACCGGCATGTATCCGGCGCATTCGCTCGCGATTCGGAGACTCACCCGTAGGCGCCCGTCCTGAAGCAAGTGTCGCATTTCAAGAGAATGCGCGAACGGGAATTGCGCCATCAGTTTGGGATAGGAAGTGAAGTTGAGTTTCGAAATCGATTCAGCGCCGTTGTTGCTGGCCTTCAAATCGCAAACCTTCCAATGCTCGAACAGGAGAAGCCCATGAATCGGCTGGCCGTGGTGGTCAAACCGAAGATTGCCGATGGTTGGATTGAGCTTATAGCAGCAACCGTCCACCCAGTAAGAACTCTCGCTCAAACGGTTGGCCCATGGCGCGAGAAAGGGGATTCCAAAGAGCGATCGCGACGCGAGCAGATCGCCCAGCGTGCGGTTCGGCCGCCAGATAAAATTCAGCCCATTCAGTTGAAGAGCGATGGTATTGTTGCCGAGGGGCGGGACGATCACGGCCGTAAGACCGGCTTGGCTGTCGGCCAGTTCGACCGTATCGAAACCATCCTGAGAGGATTCGCTGACGCGGTATCTCATCCGCGAGAACTCATCTCGACCGCTTTGCCTCCGGCTGCCAGCGCGGCCTCATTCCAATCGGCGAAATTCCCCTTGCTATCGAAGGGTACTCGAAAAGGCTTCGAAGCGGCATGAGACTCCCCATAAAGCGAGGAGACAAGATTTTCGCTCACAAACAAATGAATCAGTTCGAGCGTATTGGTGATACGGCAATAAGTAACTTCATTCAAGTCGTGTTTGCCGACGGTAGGCGAGATCTTCGAAAGGCATTCGCGATCGGTCGCGAAATGGATGGGAGTGCGGATAGCGGCGGGCGTCGATGCGGTCAGCGAGTTAATTTGAGTGGGATTCCAGTCGACATCTTCCACCAGGCGATTGTGCACTACATCTGCCATGCCGAGCCCCACTCCATTGTGATAGGTATTGCTGCTCAGCCCCCGAAGATAAATGCGGTGGACTTTGGGAGTGTCGGGCCAGGGATTATATTCGCCATTGACGCTCCGATTCACAACCTTGGTGTCCATTCCAGCGCCGCTGATGTTCTTACCGATCTCATCGACAATGAGTATGTCGATCTCGGGCGCGGGTAGCTTTGCCATCCAGGTCTTCACCTCGCGAAGGATCTCCTCTTCGCGCTTCATCATGGCCGCGGCTCCGCGCAGGGCGCTCACTACCGCCAGTCCGGCGGTTTCGTGATGGGCTCCCTCCTGAATCGCAAGACCGCCAATGACTTTTCTGCTCGAGAGCACCTGGGTTCCGACGCTGCGCACCACTCTCTCAAGGCCGAGTTTGTAGCCGAAAGTGTGGTAGCGCTGCGCCCCGGCAAATTTGCCGAGTCCGATTGCCATCATCTTGAAGAGCCCGCTTTCAATTCCGCCGGCAAAATCGGTGTGCCATTTGACTCGCCCTACCAGGAAGACGGCGTCGCTTGCGAAGGCATGCTTGTCCATGAACGTGGGAATGCCTTCGGGCGTTTCTCCTAACGGCACGACGTCGAGCGAGCTGAGAACGGGAACTCCCATCGTGGCTTCGTGAATGCCGTAATGGGCCAAGACGTCCGCCTGGCCTTCGGCGGTAGCGGCGCCGTGGCTTCCCATGGCGGGAAACAAAAAGGGCTGAACGCCGCGCTCTTTCCAGAAATCGACCACCGCCTTGACGATGACCGTCAGGTTCGAGATGCCGCGGCTGCCAACTCCGATGGCCAGACGCGAACCGGGACGAAGCCCGCTCAGGAAATCGGCTTGAGATAGTTCGCGCCGGATGTGGGCCGGGATGTCGGGGATAGAGCGATCGGGAAAGCGCTGCTCAACTTGCAGAAACCGGGGGAGTTCCATGCCTTAAGCATACGACGCAATGTCGTGGCCGGCCTACTCGGCCTTGACAGGCTATTTAGGAGTCTCGTGCTCCTCGCCTTTCTGAGGATGCTCGGGGTGCTGCCGCCGATATTCGGGTTGCGCGGCGGGACGATTGGCTGGCTGCGGCCGCGGCGGAGGCCCAGCCTGACCTCCAGGTCTTGCTCCAGGATTGCCAGCGGGGCCGGCATGATTTGCGTTCGCATAATTTGCATTCATCGGCCTCGCCATGGCAAACATCGCTGGCCTTCCGTGATTCACCGATGCGAACTGCGCCCGGTTCATACTGGCGGTGCGCTCGTGCGCCAATTGCACGCCGGTTGGCGGAATATGCGGCTCGCACATCACAGCCCGTTCCGCAGGAGTAGGCACAGCCCTAACTCCGCCGGGGCCATTGTAGCTTACACGCGTCACGTACACGTTGTTAACCACTCGTCTAGTGTAGACGTAGTGTATGTTCGTCACATTCACGCGCATGACCGCCGTGTTGTAGAGAAAGTGTCCGCCACTCCAGTACCCGCCCTGAAAGCCAGTTCCGAAATAGCCGAACCCGTAATTGACGCCGCCATAGAAGCCGATATGCGGACCCCAATAGCCCGGATGCCATAGATAGATGCCGCCAGCGAATGCCCAGTAGCCAGGCGTCCACAACAAGCCCGGCCGCGGAGCGAGTACCCATGTTCCCGGCACCCAGTAGTAGCCCGCCGGGCCCCACGCCCAATACCCTGGCATCCACAGATAACCATCCATCGGACATGGAGGCTGTGTGTACACAGGCAGAATCGGTGGAGCGATTGTGATTGAAATTGCGACTCCGGCGCGGCTTTGAATCGGCGCCGAAAAAAAGACCAATGTCAGCAGCGACAAAATGCAACGTCGCGAAGCACGTAATAGCAGCTCGGTCATTTTATCCCCTCTTTCCCCGCTTCGACGGCTGGGTTCCTAAGAAAAAAACGACCGAACGAGAGAAAGGTTTACTCTGGAGGAGGTTGGTTCGAGTCCATCACAGAGCGGCTGCTAGCTTCCCGTGGCGCGCTCACCCGTTGTCTTGCCGCTATCGCCGTTCCCGCTCCAGGTTCCAATCAGCTTTTCGCCCTCGAGCTGCAAGTCCTGGTCGTAGTCCTGGCCTTGATAGGGTGTCGTAAAGTGCATTTTGCTTCCGGTTACCGTTAGATTTTTAACGGGCAGCTCTCCTTGATCGCCAGAAAGAGATGCCGTCCATTTCCCTTCTGTTTGCTTAACGGTCAATTGCCAAGCAACAGTTTCGCCGTCGGGCGTCAAGGAGCTCATTTTCCAGACTCCCGCCAATTTCGCGCTCTCCGGTTTGTCTTGCGCCTTGAGCCCACCTGGAACGGCGAAGCTGACCAACGCCGCTGCGCATATCATTGGTAGAAAACTTCCGATCTTAAACATAGCTTTCCTCAAAAATGAAGGTATTCACATTCTCCGCCGAACTGTCCTATTGTCAACCACCGCGCTAGGCGCCTGCTTGGCCATCGCCGCGATTGCTATAAGCCCTAGCACCGGCAACGAACTGGCGCTACCCGGATACCGCTATCGTTTTCCCGAGGACCACTTCTCCCATCCCAACTATCAAACCGAATGGTGGTATTACACGGGAAACCTGAACAGCAGGGATGGACAAGAATTCGGGTTCGAACTCACGTTTTTCCGGTTTCATCCCGATGCGCGTGGGAACGACGCCGAGCGAAACCCGGTCTGGTTCCCGTCCCAGATCTACATCGCTCATTTCGCGCTGATCGATATCAATCGCGGGCATTTCTATGAGCAGGAACGGGTCAATCGAAGCGGACCAGGGCTGGCCGCCTCTGACGCACACCAACGCGAAATTTGGAATGGAAACTGGAGTGCCCGCTGGCTTTCCTACGAGCCGATTCGACAACAGATCGAGGCAGTCACGGCCAATGCCCACTTGCTCCTGACATTGAATTCACGGAAGCCGCTCGTCATCCATGGCCAAAACGGCGTAAGCCAGAAAGGACCGAAACCGGGCGAGGCATCGCACTATTACTCGCTCACACGCTTGGACGCGTCGGGAAAATTGAGCCTCGACGGCCGTGATTTTCAAGTCGAGGGGCAGGCCTGGATGGACCGCGAGTTTTTTTCCTCGGTCCACGACGATCAAATCGCCGGATGGGACTGGATGTGCATTCAACTCAACACGAATGAGGAAGTTATGTTATACCGGCTGCGTTTGAAGGACGGTGGCGTCAGCGCATACTCGTCGGGAACATTCGTAGCTGCTAACGCGAAAAGTGAATTTCTGGATTCGAAGCAGTTTTCGCTCGAACCACTGAAGACGTGGCATAGTTCAGTAACACAAGCCAATTATCCGGTCGCATGGAGAATCGAACTGCCTTCGAAACAGATGAGTCTTCAGTTGACAACTCCGGTTGACAATCAGGAGTTGGTGAGCGGAACCACGGGAAGCTATTGGGAAGGCGCTGTACGATACGCGGGTACAGAGGCCGGGGCACCTGTCAATGGGGTGGGCTATTTGGAAATGACCGGGTACGCCCGGCGAGGGCATAGGGCGGCGAGCGCGCCGCCCCTAACGGTTAATTGAAGCTTCTCACGGCTTCGGCTTCGTCATCATACGCCTCAAAGACCGTGTACAGCTTGGTTATCTGTAATAGATCCTTCACCCGTTTCGACAAGCCGACAAGCTTCAAGTTGCCGCCATGATTGGTTACCGTCGTATAGCCGGAGACCAGCTCGCCGATGCCCGAGCTGTCAATATATGAAACCTCGGCCAGGTTCAACAGCAGTTTTTTGTCGCCCTTGGCGGCGAGATCGCGAATCATATCGCGGAAAGCGCTCGCCCCCGCGCCGAGCGTGATCCGGCCAGCGGCATCGATCACCGCTACATCCCCTACCTGACGAGTCGTCAATTTGACACTCACGATTGCCTCCCTCTGTAATGACCTTTCTTGTTAATGCTTGTTGAGGTGCTTCACCAGACGAACCTCGGTGCCTCCGCCCGCGCGAGGATGCAGGTCGAATTCATCCATGAAAGCACGAATTAATAGAATGCCACGTCCCGACTGCCGGAGCAGATTTTCCGGCGCGAGCGGATCGGGCAGCGAATTGGGGTCGAACCCTAGCCCTTCGTCGCCGATCGTAATGGCGATTTGGGCGCTGGTGGAACTAATAGCCAGGTGAACCTTTTTGTGGGAGCTGTAGCGGTTTCCATGCACCACCGCGTTGACCATGCATTCCCGAACGGCCATTCCGATCTGCTGCTGATCGTCTTCGTCGAAGCCCATCCTTTTGGCCTCTTTGAGCACGATGGCTTCGGCTCTGTCTACGCTCTTTAGCGTGGATTCCAACTGGTCCTGCTCCCTGAACTCTTCGTCGCGTGCGCGCTCGGGCATAAAGTCGAAGTGTAAGGGCCTCGGCTGCTCGTCGAAGGGCCACAATAAAATACTGGTCGCCGGAAGTCAAGATTTCCGGTGGACTCATGCTCAGGATATCCCGTTCGTTCGAAATGATTGGTACTGAAGTTCACTCCGCTACCCCGCCGTTACAATCAAAGTCATGTCGGCCCTTGCAGTAGCGGAGGATGTCCTGGCCAAGTATGAAGCCGTTATCGGCCTCGAAGTGCACGTTCAGCTCGGCACGAAGACGAAGATATTTTGCGGGTGTCCCGTCGAGTTTGGAGCCGCGCCGAACACCAACGTCTGCCCGGTGTGCCTCGGCCTGCCAGGCGCTCTTCCCGTACTCAGCAGACAAGCTGTCGAGCTGGCTATCGGCGCGGCGCTGGCTCTTCATTGCCGCGTAAATTCGTTTTCGCGCTTTGCTCGAAAAAACTACTTCTATCCGGATTTGCCCAAGGGATATCAGATTTCGCAATACGACCAGCCGCTGGCCGAACACGGATATCTGGATGTTTTCATCGACGGCCGGCGGAAGCGAATCGGTGTTACGCGCGTACACATGGAGGACGATGCGGGCAAAAGCATTCACGAAGGTTTCAAAGATTCCGAGCGGTACACCTATGTCGATCTGAACCGGTCGGGCACGCCGCTCATCGAGATTGTGAGCGAGCCCGATATGCGCTCATCAGACGAAGCCTACGCCTATTTGACGGAGATGAAGCAGGTTCTTCAATACATCGGCGTCTCAGACTGCGATATGGAAAAGGGACAGTTGCGATGCGATGCCAACGTGTCGGTGCGGCTGAAAGGCGCTGAGAAGTTCGGAACCAAGGCCGAGGTGAAGAACCTGAACTCGTTCCGATTTCTGAAGATGGCGCTCGAATACGAAATCCGGCGGCAGGTGGATGTGATTGAATCGGGCGGAACGGTTGTTCAGGAAACCCGCCTGTACAACGTGGACACTGGTCAAACCGCAGGCATGCGAAGCAAAGAACAGGCCCACGATTACCGTTATTTTCCCGAGCCCGATCTGGTTCCGCTGCGCATCAGCCATTTGTGGCTCGATCAGGTGAAGTCCGCGCTGCCGGAGCTGCCGCAGGAGCGCCGCGACCGGTTCGTGAATCAATACGGGCTGCGTGAATACGATGCCCAGGTGTTGACGCTGACCCGCGCCACCGGCGATTATTTTGAAGAAGCGGCGCGAGCGAGCGGCGACGGCCCGGCTACCGCGAATTGGGTGATTGGCGATCTGATGGGCCTGCTGAAGGCGCAAGGCAAGGAGATTGCCACGTCGCCTGTCTCAGCGAAGAATCTGGGCGAACTGGTCGCACTGATCAGCAAGGGCGAACTCACCGGCAAGCTGGCCAAGGAGATTCTCCCCAAAATGTTCGAGACGGGCGAAGGCCCTCGAACGATCATGGAGCGGGAGGGGCTCAAGCAGATTTCCGATGCGGGCGCGCTCGAAACGATCGTCGACCAGGTGCTCGAATCGAACGGAAAACAGGTCGAGCAATACAAGAGCGGCAAGACAACCGTGATAGGTTTCCTGGTTGGCCAGGTGATGAAAGCCAGCCGCGGCCAGGCCAATCCCGCCGTGGTGAACGAACTTCTTCGGAAGAAACTCGGCTGAATTGAGAGCTTTGGGGGCTGGCGGCGCGGGAATGGTGTACAACAAAGTGTACAACTCTGCTACGCTAGCAATATGCAAGTCAGTTCGGCATACGCCAAAGCGAACCTTCCCGAGCTCCTGAAAGCCGTCGAGAATGGCGCAACCGTTCAGATCACCCGGTACAACAAACCGGTCGCCAGTCTCGTTCCGTACACGGCGACGCGGGATATGGCGCCGAAATTGGGAACCGCCCCAAATTCAGTTAAGATTATCGACCCTAACTGGGCCAAGGCGCTTACGCGCAGGGAAATGAACGATCTTCTCGAAAAGGGCTCGTACTAACTTTGTGAGCTCGTACCTGGTCGACACACAGACCTTGATCCTTTCGTTCTTGTCCCCCGCCATGCTCCCGAAGAGGGCCCGGAGCATCATGGAGGACGGCAGCGCCGATCGCGTTCTCAGTTCGGTGTCGATCGTCGAAGTCGGTATCAAGAGCGGCCTTGGCAAGCTACAAATTACCGAGGCTGAGTTGCAGATGGCAATCAGCGATCTTCGGCTCAGGGTGATTCCGTTCGCTCCAGAACATGCCTTCGGACTTTTTCGACTTCCGCAACGCACAGACATATTCGATAGGATGCTGGTTGCAACTGCTCTTGCACTGAATGTGCCGATTATAAGCGGGGACCGAGAGTTCGTGCGATATGGAGGCCTTAAGGTGATCTGGTGACGCTAAAACGGCCAAACCCGCTCGACGGTTTTGCTCAGCATCCAGCGCTTGTCGTCGGCGTTCAGAAAGCTCATCTCGTCCCGAACCACGGTGAGGCGTTGGACGTAGGTAGCGCGATCCTTGGCAATCGGCCAATCGGTTGCCCACATCAGGCGGCGCGGGCCGAACGTATCGTAGAGCCGTTTCACGAGACGCTGGGAATCGAGCCACGGATAGCTTTGTTTCGAAAGCGACCAGGTGTGTGAGATTTTCACAAAGACCTTTGGATAGCGTTCGAGAGCGACAAGCTTTTCCAGTTCCTGAGGACGATTGACGGGACAATCGGCCATGTGGTCGATCACCACGGTGAAGATTGGAGAAGCGTTCTACTAGCTTTCCGATCTCGGGTATGCGGCTGATAGGCGCGAGCAGCGTCATGGGCACGCGCAAGTCTTCGCATCGTTTCCATAAGGGTGGCATGAGCGGGCCCGAGATCCAGTCGCCGCTCGTATCCGCGGAGGGACTCAATCGCACGCCGTGAAAGCCAGGCAGGGCGCTGATTTCGGAAAGGTGGTCCGGAGCGGCCGGATCGAGCGGGTCGACTCGGCACACACCTTTGAAATATTGCGGGTATTGCTTCAGAACTGCCGCGAGATAACTGTTGTCATAGCGATAATGAACGACCTGGATGATGACTGTTTTCGAGATGCCGTTCGCTTTCATCAGGCCAAGCAGCATCTCAGGAGTTGCGTCGTAGTCCGGCACGTTGGCTCCCGCGGCAAAAGGAAATCGGGCGTCGTGCTTCCACACATGAACATGCGGATCAAGTATGGAATAGCTGGGCAACGTGGCGGCAAGTGCCATTTCGAAGATCTCCCTGCGAGTTGAATTGAGCCGGATTGGATCAGGCATAGATGGGCTCCAGACGCTGAACCACGTAGTCTCCGCACCGTATGTAACTCGCGCGGGGTCCGCGGCGCGCAATGTCCAGATCGACGCACAGCCATCCCTGAAAGTGAATGCTCTTGAGCACCCGATGACACGAGCCGGGAAATCGATTTCGCCGTCGCCGAGGTCAAACGTGTTTTCGACAAATTTCGGGCCTAAGCCGGCGCGCTTCGCGTCTTTGTAATCGGCCATCATCAAACGCTCGCGGTATTTGCTCATGATCGCGGGTGGGTCGCCGCCCCCAAGATAGACGTGCGCAGTATCGGGCGAAAGGTAAAAGAGACGGGCATCGGTGAGCTCCATGCAGCGGTCGATTTCATCGGGAGTCTGCACCATCTGGCCCAGATGGCTGTGGAGGCCGGGGCGGAATCCCATTTCGCGCGCCGTTTCTCCGAGCTGATTGTAGAAGGCGCACATGGTTCGGAATGCCTGGGCGCCGGGGCCGCGATGCGGTGAAAACACGACCAGATGAGACGCGCCGAAACGGCTGAGAAAGCGCATTGCGTCCTTGGCTCGGGCGAGAATGGCGGCGTGCTGGGCGGGGTCGTCGGCTGGGCCGTTGAAGGAAATCGTCACGATGGAGAGACCGCGCTTCGAGATTTCGCGCTCAATCTGCTCCGCTGTGAGTTCGTACTGCGTCAGAATGTGGGGGTATTGCGTGAGGCGTAGGCCAATGAATCCGGTGTCTTGCATCACATCGAGAATGTCGGTAAAGCGGATTCCGGGATACGAATTCCAGAGATTCGATCCAAGCGCCCACTTTATATTGCGGTTCGCCGGTAACGCTCTCGCTGCGTCAAGGAAGGCGGCGGCCATCGAAAACAGGGAAGCACGGCGAGTCATCGAGCACAGCATATCGTGGGGGAGAGATTTGCGGGACTTAAGTCCCGCGCCGGAATTGATTAACATCCTATATGGCCTCCTCTATCCGCACGTATCAGCCATTTGTTCCCGAACACATCAGCATGCGCGAGCTTACGCTTCGCGCTGTGCTGCTCGGCCTGGTGATGACTGTTGTGCTGGGCGCGGCGAATGCCTACCTCGGACTGCGCGCCGGAGTGACCATCGCGGCGACGTATCCCGCGGCGGTAATTAGCCTGGCGGTTCTGCGCGGTATGAAAGGTTCGCTGCTCGAGGAGAATATCGCGCGAACCGCCGGTTCGATCGGCGAAGCGGTAGCCGCGGGCGCCGTGTTTACAATTCCGGCGTTCCTGATATCGCATTCGTGGCCTTCTTTCAATCCGAAAGATGCGTATTGGAAATCGACCGTGCTCATGATCGTCGGCAGTGTTTTGGGTGTGCTGTTTGTTTCTCTCGTGCGCCGCGTGATGGTCGAGGATCCGGAGCTTCCGTTTCCCGAATCGATCGCCGCTTCGCAGATCCATAAAGCCGGTCAACAGGGCGCGCAAGCGGCACGCTATCTGTTCTGGAATATGGGCGTCGGAGGAATTGTTTTTCTGCTCGGCCGTTTCGGTCTGTTCGCCGCTGACAAGGATATTCTCGTCGCGGTAGGGCAAGGCAATGCAGCACGCCTCCGGCTGGGCAGCGCTGGAAGCACGCAGGTACTCAGTGTCGGAGGCACCACAAGTTTTGCCGGACCCAGCGTGAGCCCGGCTTATCTCGGTGTCGGCTACATCATTGGCCCCCGGCTCGCCGCTCTTCAATTCGCAGGTGGAGTTCTCGCATGGGGGCTTTTGGTTCCGCTTCTGATCTATGTGCTTGGCCCCCAGTTACGTACCTTTCTGCCCGCCGGCGCCAATGACGAGTCGTGGATTGGGCTGGCCGCTGCAACTGGAAGGTACATCATACGGCCCATCGCTGTCGGCGGCATGATGGTGGGCGCCGTCTATACTCTGTGGCGGATGCGAACCAGTATTCTGGGCGGATTAGCTCGCGCGATCAAGGATCTGAAACTGTCGTCGGCGGACGCTACTCAGCTCATACGCACGGAACGATACATGAGCTCGAAAACCGTGTTCTTGCTGATCGGCCTCGTATTTCTGGCAATGATTGCTCTCTACGTGTACTTTTCGCGCAACGTCGTGGGCGGCCTGGTGGCTGCCGTGGTGATGTTGATTCTCGGCTTCTTCTTTGCAACAGTTTCGGGCTATCTGGTGGGTATCATCGGCTCCTCGAATAACCCCATCTCAGGCCTGACGCTTTGTACTCTGATCGTTGCGGCGCTGCTGATGGTGGCCCTCGGCGTTTCGGGCGGAAGCGGAGTGGCGGCCGTGCTCGGCGTGGCAGCCGTGGTTTGCGTCTCCTCCGCGGTAGCGGGCGAGCTGCTGCAGGATTTCAAAGTCGGCTACATTCTCGGCGGCACACCGCGCAGCATTCAGATTGTCGAGCTCATCGCCGTTGTGGTTGCCAGCTCCGTAATGTATTTCCCGCTGCTGCTTTTGCAACGGGGAGATATTAACGCCGGCGGTACCGGGTTTGGGGGCCGCGCCCTTCCAGCGCCTCAAGCCGGTCTTATGGCGCTGCTCGCGCAAGGCATCGTGGGCGGCGAGATGCCTTGGTCTCTCGTGCTATTCGGCATACTGCTCGGGGTCGCGCTCATCATGTTTAACGTTAAGAGCCCGATGCTTGTGGCTGTCGGAATGTATTTGCCGTTCGAGACCACTTCGGCCATTTTCGTTGGCGGCGTCATCCGCGCAATTGCCGATTGGGTTGCCAAAGGCCGAGGGTTTAATGAAGCGCAGCGAATCCGCGTCGAAAATGCCGGTGTGCTCACCGCGTCGGGGTTGATCGCGGGCGAGGCATTGCTGGGTTTGGTATGGGCGGCCTTGCAGTTCGATTTCGCCAGGCGAATTCGTAACGCTCTCGTCCTCTCGACCCACCCGCTCTATTCAATCGGATTGATCGTAATGATTGGTCTCGCGAGTGTGATGATTGTCATCCCGCTGTTAGGCGCGGGAAGGCCGGAGGATCCGGCGCCTCCTGTGGCGATGATGTAGAGCACGCTTTGTAGGTGCTGGAGCAAGCTTCAGCTTGCTCAGGCCTGTCTGCGGGCTGAAGCCCTCAGCGGCACGCTGAAGCGTGCGCCACAATTACTAAGAAGCTGTGTTCGAGCGGCGGCGGGTGGACAGCCAATATGCCGAAAATGCCATTAACGCGTAGGCCAAGCCCAAGAGGCGGGTAGTCGAGTTAAAGTCGAATTCGTAAAGCGGCTCGACGAAGAAGTAGTCTGTTGCCGCCGTGCCCATCGCGAGCGCCAAAATTCCCGGCCCGAATCCCCATTGAACAAAAACAAAGCCGATCACTCCCGACAGCAGCCAGAAAATGGGAACCGGAGTGAGCGACTGGAACAGAAAGAGCAGCCCGGTTGCAACCAAGACTGTCACAGCCGACAGCCCATAGCGCAGCCAATTGGGCTTCGCCGTCTCGAGCGCGGTGAGCCAAGTGGCGGACCGGCCGAGCTCGGGAAGTTGCGGCGCGGGCCTCGGCGACGCCATCGGTCGGTTTAGGGGCCCGGCCGGCCGTCCCATGAAAGTGGCTTCCCCATATGCGTCCCGGAGACGAGCCAAATCCACCACATCGTCGCTCAGTTGCGGATGGTGAACATTGACGCGAAACAACACCGGCGCGAGAAGAAACCTCGCCAGCTCGGAACCGGACATCAGAACGCCGCGATAGCAGAGCCGCACCTCGTTCGCTTCATCCAGCACCAGCGTGATTACACCGCTCGTCTCGAAAGGATCGAGTGTCGAGAAATAAATCGCAGGCAAGTCTGTATCGAAGCGAACTTCGAGCAGCAGCCTGTTGGGTGTTCCTTTTTCGACGAGGGAAGCTCTGTAGACCGTCGCCCCTCGCCGTTCTTCGTCATCGCCCGAAACGGCGGGTCCTGCGCTCCAGCACACTCGCCGAAGATATTCATGCTCGTAACTTTCGGCAATCTGCTGGCAAGCGAATGTAAAGTCGTCCCAGAGCCTCTTCCGTGCAACGGCAATGATGCAGCCGAGATCGCCGTTCTGAAAGGCGGACCAGTCTTGACGGGCCAGCTTTTCCACCCAGTCCACACTGTCTTGTCGTAACCGCAGCTCTTTACTCACAAGCGCCTCAACCTTCCAGTCACTCGAACGTTAGCTATACGCCGCCGTTTTCGAAGACGGCCAGGGCAGCATCAGGTTTACTCATCACCTGGCCGATCCGGCAGCAACTTGGCTCTTGGAGGGGCAAAAACGGGCTATGGTACTTGGCTCGGCCCGGAATGTTCTGTCCCCTTCCATTACGATAGTATTTGTCGCCGGTAGATTCTCTCAGACAAGAACGGACGAGCCGCCAACGACGTAGCTGGCCGCAGATTTACTTCGGCGTGGCTGTGACGACCCTCGCCTCTCTATTATTAGAGCTTTCGCTCACGCGGATTTTCTCGGTCGTATTTTACTACCATTTCGCCTTTCTTGCCATCTCCATCGCGCTCTTCGGTCTCGGCGCGGGTGGCGTCTTCTCGTATGTTGTGGGGGGTTGGCCTGGAAGCCTGTACTTTAAGCTGGGCGCCTTGGCGATTGCCGATGCGCTTGCCGTTGTTTTCGCCCTGGAATTTTTGCTTACCCGCCCTGCGGAATTGACGACACTCGATATCGCGCTAGTGTATTCCGCCTGCGCTTTGCCGTTTCTGCTCTCTGGAACCGTTGTTGCGTCGGCCATTTCGGACACGATAGACCGCGTAGACCGGGTGTATTTTTTCGATCTGATGGGCGCGGCGGGCGGATGCGCCTTGCTGGTACCCTTTCTGAACTGGATCGGCGGCCCCAACACGCTGCTGGTGTCCGCCGCGCTTTTCGCGCTTTCGGCCGCCATTTGGTTCAATGTGGCGCAATTGCCCCGAGGCCGCATGATCGGTGTGTCGTTAGCCTTGGCTCTGGTTGCGCTCATCACCTATAACTCGAAGACATCGTTAATCGATCTCCGGTACGCTAAGGGCCGTGAACTGAAGAACGAAGAGTTCTACAAATGGAACAGCTTCTCGCGAGTAGCCTTAACGAAAGAGCCCGGTTCCGATACCCGTAACATCATCATCGATGGAGATGCCGAAACAGGCGTAGCCAACTTCAATTTTTCGCGCCTGACGGCCCGCGAACGCGAGTACCTGGCGTACCAAGGCCCGGGCTTTCCGTATCTTTTGAGACCGGGCGCTAAAACGTTGGTCATCGGACCGGGCGGGGGATGGGACATCGCGCGCGCGCTAGCCTCCGGAAGCAAAGACATCACCGGCGTCGAGATCAATAAGATCATCGCCGACTTGATCATGCGACAGAAGTTCCCGCAGTACAGCCAGTTTTTGTACTACCGGCCCGACGTGCACCTGGTGATTGAGGACGGCCGATCCTACGTTCGAAGAACTTCGCAACGGTTTCAAGTTTTGCAGGCTACACTCGTTGACACCTGGGCCTCGACAGCCGCAGGTGCATTTGCGCTTTCTGAAAACAATCTCTACACGACAAACGCCTTCCGCGATTACCTCGACCATTTGACCGGCGACGGAATCATGGCGTTTACACGTTGGGGCTTCAAACCGCCGCGGGAGTCTCTTCGTATCGTCGCGCTCGCCCGCGAGGCGCTCGAACAAATCGGCGAGCCAGACGCCGCCCGAAACGTCATCGTCGTGCGAGAAGGTCTCCAGAAGCTGAATACCTGGGGTGCGCAGGACACCATTCTTGTCTCCCGCCGCCCATTCAGTTCGTCGGATATCGAGCGTGTGAAGCAAGCTTTGGTCCGGGCCGGCATGGACGGTGTTTATCTGCCCGGTACCGATCGGCCGAGCGCGTTTCGCGACCTGCTTCTCGCCCGCGACCCGCGCCAGTTCTACGCCACTTACCCATTCGACGTGCGGCCCGTCACCGACAACCGCCCTTTCTTCTTCTATACAGTTCAACCACGGGATGTGTGGCATTTCCTGACGAGCGCGTCGAGCAAGAGCGAGGATTACAAAATCAACACGGCCGTTCCGCTGCTCTTCGGTCTCGTCTTTGTGAGCTTTGTTGCCACGCTGGTCGTGCTGTCGCTTCCGCCCCTCGTTCTGGGGCATCGACTTCCTGTAGAGCCGGGCGCCATTCCCTCGCTCATTTACTTTCTTTGCATCGGCGCGGGTTACATTCTGATACAGGTTGCGCTTATCCAAAAATTCATTTTGTTTCTCGGCCATCCCACCTACGCGCTGACGGTTATCATCTTTTCGATGTTGGTTTCGAGCGGGCTAGGCAGCTTCGTGAGCCGCCGGTTGGTTCAGCAAGCGATGCACCGGCTGATGGGCGTGCTTCTGTTCATCGTGGCCGGTGTGGCGCTGCTCTCGCTGGTTGTTACGCCCGTCACCGAAGGTGGAGTCGCGCTTCCTTTTGCTGTGAAGGTTGCGATAGCGGTGTTCCTGATCGCTCCACTTGGATTCGCGATGGGCATGCCGTTTCCGTCGGGCCTGAAGCGGCTCGAGAAGGTTCTGCCTCAAACCATTCGCTGGGCTTGGTCCGTCAATGCGGCATCGAGCGTGCTGGGCTCGGCTGGAGCGGTGGTTTTGGCGATATACTGCGGATTATCGAACACTCTTCTCATAGGAGGGTTACTTTATCTGGCTGCCTTGGTAGCTGCTTTACTATCGCCCCTCGGAAAAAAATACACGATTGCCAGTGCAGTCATGTAGTTTTCCGAGTATAATTCCAACGATTTGGGACTTTGGTATATGTCGTGCCCCAGAAGAGTCCGAGTGAAAGGATTGACAAAAATGAAGCCATCTCTCGCCCTGCTGCCCCTGGCTTTGACATGTCTGCTGTGGGGCCAGGAACATAACCCCACGCAGAACGTGCCCAGTCAAAATCCGCAGAACCCAAACAACCCCATTTTCCGCGTTCAGGTGGTCTCCCGGACGATTACAGCGGTCAGCTACCGCAACCGCAGCGGCTGGACAAAGATCGACTTCCAGGGAACCGCGCTCGCTCCGAGGGCCAAAGGTAATGCGCAAGTCAACAGCCGCAAAGGGTACATCCAGGTAAAGGCGTCCGTAAGAGGACTCCCTCCCGCTGTAGGTTTTGGAAGTGAATATTTGACTTACGTTCTTTGGGCCATTACCCCGGATGGACGTCCTAAAAACCTCGGGGAACTGTTGGTAAACAAGAATGGCGATGCCGATGTCGACGTAACTACCGACTTGCAGTCTTTCGGTCTGATTGTTACGGCCGAGCCGTATTTCGCCGTTACACAGCCCAGCGATGTGGTCGTAATGGAGAATATTCTCCGCAATAGCACGGTTGGCAAATCGGAAGAGGTCGACGCCAAGTATGAGCTGATGCCGCGCGGTATGTACGTGGCGAAGATGGGATCTTCTCCCACGTTCAGTCTGGAAAAGAATGTGCCGCTCGAGCTCTATGAGGCTCGGAACGCAGTCGCTCTTGCCCGTGGCGAAGGCGCCGACAAGCTTGCGCCTGACGTTTTCCAAAACGCCCAGAGCCTGCTGCAACAGGCCGAAGACTATCAGACGCGAAAAAAAGGATCGAATCCGGTCATAACCACCGCGCGGGAAGCTGCGCAAAAGGCTGAGGATTCGCGTTTGATTTCGCTGCGCCGCGAGCGCGAAATCGCAATGCAGAACGCCAAGGATGCCGCCGCGAAGTCCAAGGCTGCGGCGGAAGCGGCAGCCCACCAGCAGGCTTTAGCGGAGCAGCAGGCGCAAGAGGATTCCCAGCGCCGCGCCGAAGCTGAGAAGGCGGAGGCCGAAGCGAATGCCGCCCGCGCCCAGGCTGCTCTTGAAGCCGCTAAAGCAAAGCAATCCGCCGAAGAGGCGGAGCGTCTACGCGCGCAGGCCGATCAAGAGCGTAATGCCATGAAGCAACAGCTTCAAAAGCAGTTGAATGCCGTTCTCGAAACTCGCGAAACCGCGCGTGGTCTTATTATGAACATGTCGGACGTACTCTTCGACTTCGGCAAGTACACGCTCAAGCCGGAAGCTCGCGAGAAGCTGGCGAAGGTCTCGGGAATCATCCTGTCCCACCCTGGCCTGACGCTTCAGGTGGAAGGGTATACCGACAACGTGGGCAGCGAAGAATTCAACCAGAAGCTTTCGGAACAGCGCGCCGATGCGGTTCGCGACTATCTGATCTCGCAGGGAATCGTAGACAGTTCGGTGTCGGCGAGGGGAATGGGAGAAAGTAATCCAATCGCTCCGAACGACACGGCGCAAGGGCGGCAGAAGAATCGACGTGTGCAAATCGTGCTCGCCGGCGCTCCGCTCGGAACGCAACCTAGCGCTCCGCCTACCGCTGCGCCGCCGCCACAAGGTCCGTCTGGAACGCTCGGACCGCCGCCGCCAAGCGCGCCGCCTCAGTAAGCCAGACACTCTCTAATCGGAGTTCGCAAAACCGCTTGCTGGCGGTCGCAGCTCGGATGCGTGGCCGAGTCGCGTGCGTCTCAGCTCGACTTTGTCCAATTGAAACGAAGGGAGGGTGAGATGATTTAAACAATTCTTAGCGAGAATGTTTTATGATCAACCTCCCCTCTGACTTCGCTCCGATCATCCTAGCATTTCAACCCATGATGCTCAATCGCACCTGGCAGCGTGCCGTGGTTTTGATGGTGGGCGCTATTTTGGCGCCAGGCCGACGGACGGTGTGCGGTATTTTGCGCATCATGGGCTTAGGCCAGGAGAAGCAGTTTCAGAATTTTCATCGTGTTCTGAATCGCGCGGCGTGGGATCTGCGCCAAGGAAGCCGGATTTTGTTGGGTTTGCTCATAGATCAGTTCTCTCCTCAAGGTCCGCTGTTATTCGGTTTAGACGACACAGTGGAACGGCGTTGGGGTCCCAAGATTCGGGCCCGGGGAATTTATCGGGATCCAGTTCGCTCTTCGGAGAGTCATTTTGTCAAGGCGTCCGGCCTGCGCTGGCTTAGTCTTATGCTGCTGATCCGTATTGGGTGGGCGCAACGAGTCTGGGCACTTCCGGTTCTGACCAGTTTGGCGCCCTCGGAGCGCTACTACGAGAACGGAAACCGGAAGCCGAAGACACTGCTCCATTGGGCCCGGCAACAGTGTTTCCAATTGCGACGGTGGTTGCCGCGGCGGAAGCTAACGTTGGTTGCCGATGGTGCGTTTGCCGCCTTGGATTTTCTGTATCAGTTGCGCCGAGTCAACATCGCTTGCATCACTCGACTCCGCCTCGATGCCCGTCTCTACCAACCCGCTCCGGCGCGTTCACCCGGTCGTGCGGGCCGACCCCGCATAATTGGAGCCCGTCTGCCTTCTCTTCAACAGCGTATGGCTGATTCCAAGACCCGTTGGAAGAAAGCGCTCCTCCGGAACTGGTGCGGCCGTGCTGGCAGAACCGTCGAGTTTTGCTCGGACACAGCCATTTGGTATCACGGCGGGCTGCCGTCCTCCCAGATCCGCTGGGTGTTGATCCGTGACCCGCAACGACGATTCGATCCGCTGGCCCTGTTGTCCACCGACCTCACCGCCGCACCTCTGGATATCATCAAGGCCTATGTCTGCCGCTGGCAGGTGGAAGTCACCTTCGAGGAATCCCGAGCTCATCTCGGCCTGGAAACTCAGCGCCAATGGTCCGACAAAGCCATTGCTCGCAGCACTCCGCTGCTGCTTGCTATGTTCTCCCTCGTCACTCTGCTGGCTTCTCGTTTGAGAAAGCAAAACCAAGTCTTGCCTTTGCAAACCGCTTGGTATCAGAAATCCCTCCCCACCTTCTCCGACGCTTTGGCCGCAGTTCGCAAGCATCTCTGGAACGATTCTTTCACCTCTCATTCCCCCTCAGAGATCAACCAATCGCCTTCGCAGCTTCTGCAACGATTCTCTGAAGCCCTTTGTTATGCCGCCTGATTGGACAAAGTCGAGCTCAGAGGACGCGAAAAATCGCGTTGTTCCCGAACGCAGCATGCCTCAACCGATAACAAACATAACCGAGCCGCGACCGCCAGGGAGCGGTTTTGCGATCTTTCCACAGCCCGTCAGCCAGCGGTCCTATGCAGAACTTCTCTACTTAGCGGGAAGGGTTCGACGACGACCTTTCCTGTTTGATGAAAAAGAAGACAAAAGCGGGGCTTCCATGACTATCGCGAATCAGCGTCGGCGGGGTCTTTACCAGACCGAGTGAGCGCATACGTTCTTCGAGGTAAGTTTGCGCCGGTCTGAAGATCGATCGTTCTTCGACATGAGAAACGATACCGCAGCCTGGAGCCTTGCAGTTCAGGAATCGGTCTTGATCGAAGCGTCCATTGGATAATTCAAAGCTCTCGTCAAGGACGGACACTCGATCCGCGGTTCTAACCGCGACGACATTAGCGATGCCCCAATCGGCGGCCAATACCCGCTTCACTCCGGTCCTAATGAGCATGTTCGATAGCGGTGCATCGGCATCCGTCCAGGGGATCGTATGGCTGTACGCCGAGAGGTTTTCCTTCGTCGCTTTCATGGCTGCGAGTCCTCTGACACAGACGGTCGCTGCAATGACCAGAACGGCTGGCTTGATGAAGCGGATGCGCGCCTGAGCAAAGGTCGCGAAGCTGAGAGCGAGCGCATAATACAGAAAAGGCCAGATCAGAACAAGGTGGTGCATCGAGCCGCCCGCGTTGACCGTGATTGCTTGCTGAAACCAGGCGATGCACGCTGACAATATGAAAAATAACAACCACTTCCGCTGAGATTCTGTCGAGAAGATCGCACCGAGAGGCAAAGCGATCAGCATCGTGTAGAAACGCCAGGAAGATGCCGACGCCATGCGCTGCGTTCCCTGCATAGGTTGAAAGCTTGGATCGCACCATTCAGTTTCGGCCTTGATTCCATCGAGCGCGTCGGCCAGATACTTCCCTTTTGCCGCCATATCGCGCAAGGTGAATTTCGTGTTCTCGGCGAAAGTCGAGCCGTCCGTTACGAGATTGAAATAGATAAGCGGACAGGCTCCCAGGGCAACGCCGAGCGCCGCCAGGCCGGCCGGTTTCGGACGGCACGCGCGCAACGCCGCTCGCCCGTTTACAACCGCGACGGCAATCGACATCGCAGAGAGATTCCAGATAAATAGCGCCTTATCCCAGAGAGCAAGACCGAATACCACGCCGCCTAAGAGCAGCAGCCAGTTCTTTCCGGCGCGCCACCACTCGGCAATCAGAAACAATCCCCCGGCCAGCAGCAGATTCTGGAGCACAACGGGGCCCCAATCGAACACTGCGGTAAATATAAACGTGATATCGGTAGCAAGCAGCCACAGGACGAGGAGGCCCGCCACTTTGCCTGCGATCCGCCATACAAAGAAACTGCCGATCAGGATGGTCCCCATCGCGAGCAGAAGCGAGGGGACTCGCAGCGGCCACTCGCTCATACCCATCAAATGAAAGATTGGCACGTAGAGCCAGCTCTTCGGCGCTCCCAGGTACGGCATCAACATTAGGGGCATGGTGTGCCCGAATAGGGAACCCCACGACGGGGCGGCGCGGGGATGCCAAAGATCGTACACGAACATTACTTCGTCGCTCTGGAATCCGGCTTTGCTCATGAGGCTCAGGCCCACGCCGAGGAACAGAAGCAGAACTGGAAGTGAGATCGCCAGGCCGAAGTAGGCTCTGCGCATTTCCTAGGCGGGGACAACCGGCGAGCCCGGCGGCCCTGGTGAGGCCGCCTCGAGTAACCGGCGAGCTTCTTCGTTGAAAAGCACCCACAGGCCATAGACACCCAGCGCCGTCCCAATAGGAAAAGTGAACAGATGAAGTATGGAGACAACAATCATCAGGATGCGAGACCAGCTTTTCATCTTCAGCAGGCCGATTCCGCCAATGAACGCCGGAAGAGACACGCAGCAAATGAGAAGAACTATGCCCACCCCAATGAGCGCCATGAACGGCGCGGCAAGTAAACTGTCGTTGCTGTCCGGCCATCCGACACCGACCACGCCAAAGAAAGCCGCCAGACCGCCGAACGCCAACAGCACCACCAAACCTAGCGCAATGCTCGCCGAACTCCAGACCAGATTCAGAATCCCCAACAGCTTGATGTGATCTCTCATCGAAGGATGTCAACCTTCAATCAAGCTTACCCGACGCCATGAGAGATTGGTGGCGCAGGCGCTTTCGCCTGCGTTCCGTTTTCACTCGCTACTGCAAAGCCGCAGGACCATCCACTGCTCGTCGAGGTATTCCTCTCCTATCTTCAGCGACTCACGCTCGAGCGCGAAGCTCTCGAAGCCAACAGAGCGGTACAACCGTTCTGCTGTATCTTGAGTCGAGGTAACGGAGATGTTGATCTGACGGACATCCACGTGCGCCTTGATGCGATCGAGGGCCGCCTGGAGCAAAGCTTTCCCTACGCCTCGCCCGCGATTCGAAGGCGTGACATACACGCCCCAGATGAAGCCTTTGTGCCTGGTTTTCAAACACGTTTCGCGATAGAAGCCCACTGTGCCAATCAACTGTTCGTTATCGAAAGCTCCTGCGACGAAGTTTCCGTTTTCGACCCGCCGGATACGCTCCGCCGTCTGTTCCACAGTTGAGCGGCGATGCTCTTCGGCGGAAGACGAGAAGGCGCGCGGGTCGGTTTCAAGCGCTTCCAATCTGAAGCTCCAAAATAGTTGTGCATCGGCTTCGGTCAACAGCCGTATCTGCATCTGAATTGCAAGTGTAACAAGAGAAGCGGAGCAAAGCCTGCTACCGTGACGAAAACGCGCTTCGGACCGGCGGCGGCGGGTCCGTATGCTTAAGCGCGCGCCAAAGAATTGTGTTCAACGTATTGTCATCCACTTCATCGGCTTCCGAGAAATCCAGTTTCGCCGATTCCGCCGCCCCTGTTCCGCGCCCCGGATTGCGCGTCGTCAGCGAAATGCGCGGATCTTCCGCCTTGTACGGCGCACCGTCCGGCTTCAGCGCGAAACTTCCAAACATGGTGACGGATGCCGCGTCGAATTGCGTCATCGGATGCAGACCCAGGATGCCCTCGATCGTTCGCAGCATTCCCGTCTGGTTGTACATCGTCGAATCGACTACGCCACGCCGCGTATACGGCGAGACGATTAAGGCCGGAGCGCGATGAGAATCGACGTGATCGGGGCCATTTTGAGAATCGTCTTCCATGACGAAAATCGCTGTGGACGGCCAGAATTTGCTTTGCGATACTCCCTCAATCAGCTTTCCAAGCGCGTAGTCGTTGTCGGCGACCGCCGATAATGGAGCTATTTTTCCGCCCGCCAGTCCGGAAGTATGATTGTTTCCCAGACGGACAATCGAAAGTTGCGGAGCGTCGCCCTTCTCTTCGAAACCTTTCCATTCCCGCAGAAATTCCGAGGCGCGGTCCACGTCCGGGTAGTTGAGATCGAAACCGCGGTAATTCATGTCCGTGTAGGGCGCGAGCGCTGGATCTCTAGCCTCCTTCACTTCCCGGCCATTCTGAACCTGGCCTAATGGTAAATTCGTAACCCACTCTCCATACGACCGGACAGAAACACCAGCCGATAACGCATTCGTCCAGATATAGCCGGCGGGAGGCAGGTTGGCAGGTTCACCGCCCTCATAATCGTACGTATTGCGGCGCTTCGCATAGCTATTGGGCCACATCTTCACCGTGAAATCAGGAGCAATTGCCGCCGACGCCCAATTATGTCCTTCCGCGCTGACATCGGCATTTTCATAGAAATTATCGTAAAGTACATATTCGCTTGCTAACTTATGTTGATTCGGGGTTATGTTCTCGCCAAACAGGTTCAGCGACTTATCGCCGTTTCCCTTGGGCATATCGCCAAAAACCTGATCGTAAGTCCGATTCTCCTTGATGATATAAATGACATGCTGGATAGGAGAAGGATGGTCCGAACTCTTGACAAATGCGTCTATATTGCCTCCGCGGAATTTCTCTCGCAATTCATCGGACTTATAGGGCGATCCCGAGTAGACAGTCTCCGAGTAACTTCTGAGGCTTTGATCGTCGAATTGAGGAACGAACTGAACGGTCCCACGCTGGATGTGCCCAACATATTGGATAGATGCCGACCCGTGATAGGCTTGCTCCGGGCGCAGAGTCGGGTTGGGCCCTTTCGGGTTCGCGTAACTCCCCCGCCCCTTCCCGTTCAAGATAGCCAGCGTTCCGCCGGCAGTGGGCATTGCCGCGGTTGGATACCACCCCGTCGGGATAAACCCCAACACACGCGATGGCGCTTCCGAAATATCTACAACAGCAACCGCGTTAGCGTCCGAACAAACGATAAACAGCCGCCTCCCTTCGTTATCCATGGCGAGAGCGGAGGGGGTCATACCTAGAGGCTGAAGTGGTGTGATCGCTGTGTTAATCGCTTCCAGGCGCCTGAATTCGCCGTCGGAAGTTACGCCGTAGGAATAAGCGCTGTTCGTGTTCGCCGCTGTCACGAACAGGCGAGCGGCATATTGGGGCTGGTTCGAATCTTCAGTGGGCGCGGGCTTGTTCAACCAGATCATATCGGTGGGATGTGGACCCACGCGGATGGTTCCGGTTTGATTCCCGCTAAGCGCATCGTAGCGGTAGACTGCGGCATCCGCCCAGCTTGAAACGAGCAGCGATTGACGATCGGGTGTCGTCAGTATTCGGTAAGGACGGCGCCCACACTTCCAGCGATCAATCAGGCGCCCCGACTGCAGATTGATAACCGCAATCTGGTTTTCGAATAGGTCCGCCGCGTAAAGTAAGTGTCCGTCGCGCGAGACGGCGACATCGCCGATGAAGCTGTGACCGGGATGTCCGGGATCGCTTACGGCGATGAATTGCCTGCCCATTGACAGCTCGCCCGTTTGCGAATCGAAATGGAGCTCGTACACGCTGGCCTTCGAGCCCCCGCCCACGTAGACATTCTTTTCGTCCGGGCCGAATGAAAGCCCAAGCCATGCGTCGGGAAGAGGAGTCCGGTGTAATTCCTGCTGCCGGACGGTATCGATGACGCTGATCGATGGAGGATTGTACCCGCCATCTAGCACAAGCAGATACTTTCCGTTGGCGGAGAGCGCGCATCGCATGGGGAATGTATCGACATCGACCTGCTTGCCCGCAGGGTGGATAACCCACCCGCTGTCCAGAAGAAACCCGCCGTCTGGCAACGGTCCGACGCGGACAACCGCATTCGGCTGCGAGATCAGGTAGACGGAAGAAAGGATGATTGCGATGGCAAGGCCGAGTCTCACGTGATTTCCTTGTGGTTAGAAGTTTTGCGCGGCACGCTGAAAGCAGCCATCATAACCCGCCAAGGTGAATGTTTGATTTCGCGATCAGCCGCCAATGGAATACATGGGACGTCGCGGAGCCACAAAAGCGGAACTGTTGATTTGATGACCAGCCCATTTTTGCCACACCGTCGACCGGATCGCCGATTCCAGTTCGGAATGTTTTCCAGGCTTGAGCAGCGCTGTCACATCGGTTTCTTCACGAGCAAATAGACAATAGCGGAGCTTGCCGTCCGCCGTCAGCCGCAGGCGATTACAATTCAGGCAAAACGGCCGGCTGACCGACGCGATAATGCCCACTCGTCCACGGCCGTCGGAAAACTCATACTCGGTGGCTGGGGCGCGCGGATCCGCGTCAGGCACCGCACTAAGCGGGCCAAATGCCGACGACAACATCTCCAGAATCTCGTCCGCGAGCAGCACTTTCTTCCGCGACCATAAATGCTGCGCGTCGAGCGGCATGAACTCTATATAGCGAACCTCCAGGTTCCGCTCGCGCGCGAAACGCGCCAGTGGAACAATATCCAGTTCGCTCAGATCCCGAATCGCAACCGCGTTCAGCTTAATCGAGTGGAAACCGATACTGATCGCTTCCTCGATGCCGGCAATGACGCGATCAAGATCGTCGCGTCGCGAAATCTCTCTGAAGCGGCCGCGATCGAGCGTATCCAAATGGATATTCAGCCTCCGCAGCCCGGCGTCATACAGAGGGCGCGCAAACCGTGAAAGCAGGACTGCATTCGTGGTCAGGGCCAGATCGTCGAGGCCGCATTCGCACAGGCGCGCGATGAGTTCGGGAAGATTCGGCCGCAGCAGCGGCTCGCCTCCCGTCAATCTGACTTTTCGAATGCCCAACTCTTGCGCGGCCCGAACGAAACGAATAATCTGATCGAATGTCAGTAATCGCTTCAACGGAGCAAAATCGCTTGCATCTTCCGGCATGCAATAAAAACATCGAATATTGCAGCGGTCGGTAACGCTAATGCGCAAACTGTTGTGAATTCGCCCGTAAGTGTCAACTAGCGCGCCACTTGCCGGCGCCGGTGTTGGCGCTACAGGGGGAACCAATTGAATAAGGTCAGGCACCTGAAGCATGGCCTTATCTCACCGCCAGCATACGCTCAAGCGGCGCTAAGGCGCGTTCCATCAGGTCCTGCGCCAGCTCGACGCGCGGCTCAAGGTTCTCGAGGCAGGCGAGCAGTTTTTCAAGCGTGTTTCTCCGCATGTACGGACATTCACTGCAATTACAGTTCTCGTTCGCTACGAAGTAGAACTTTTTGTGCGGCGCGAGCTTATGCAGAGAGTGCGATACGCCGCTTTCCGTCATGACAATGAATTCTTCCGCGCTCTGGCTCGTACACCAATTAATGATTGCGGTGGTCGAGCCGATGAAATCCGCCATTTGAAGCACATCCTCCGGGCATTCCGGATGGGCAGCCACCAGCGCATGAGGATGCTCACTTCGAGCCGCAACAAGGCGCCGCGCCGGAAACGTGGCATGCACGATACAAGCTCCCTGCCAGATTTTCATGTTCTCGCGGCCGGTTTGCTTCTTTACGTAATTTCCCAGGTTGATGTCGGGAAGAAAGAGAATCGGCTTATCCGCAGGTATCGAGTTGACTACGGCCACTGCGTTGCGCGATGTACACAGAATGTCGCTCTCCGCCTTAACTTCCACGGAAGTGTTGATATAGCTGACGATAACGTGATCCGGATGGCGCCTCTTGAATTCCCGAACCTGTTCAACCGGGCAGCTATCCACGAGACTGCAGCCCGCCTCGGCGTCGGGTATGACGACAATCTTCGAAGGATTTAGCACCTTCGCCGTCTCCGCCATGAAATACACGCCGCAGAACGCGATAACATCTCCATCGAACTGTTTGGCCCTCCGCGAGAGCTCGAGGCTGTCCCCAATCGCATCAGCCAATTCCTGGATCTCCGAATCCTGGTAATGATGTGCAAGGATTATCGCCTTGCGCTGCTGCTTCAGTTCAAGAATCTCTTCCGTAATTGTAGGGATGCTCAGCATAGCCGGAGGGGAGCGGTACTTAAATTTTAGCAATCCTGGAAACTGGGGCAGGACTCTTCCGGCGAATAAAAATTGCGAAACTTTGAAATCTTCGTGTAGTCTTAGAGGTATATAGTGCAGGCAACCTCCGAGTCTGCACCCACCCGGGGAGCCGGCCGCGCGAGAGACGGTCTGGCTCCCAAAAATTTTGTACTAAATTACACAGTTCATGAAATCAACCGAGTGTTTCGTTGACGAGGCCGAAAAACTCGTCGATATCAGCCTTGCGTGTGTGGATGTGCGTCGACAGGCGGACTCGCTCGCCCTCTACCACCCATATTTTCTTTTCTTTGCAAACACTCCAGAGCTTTTCTGGATTGCCGTGTTTGAAGCGCATCGTAACCAGTGACCCATACATATCGCCGTTCTCCGGCGTCAGCAGCTCCACATGCCGGCAGTCCGCAGCCTTCGCGTAGGCGTATTGGGCGAGCGAGTGTATCCGTTTGTAAATTCGATCAGGACCAAGTTGCTGGGAAAAACGCAATCCCGCTATCATTCCTTCGAAGATTGCTCGATTGTTAGTACCGACCATCATGAACCGCGCAGCGTCTAAATCCTGTTGATCCCAGCGTGCAGTTACAACTGTGGGCCAGAGTTTTCGCAAATTCTCCTCCCGTATATACAGGAGACCGCAGCCGGCCGGCGCAAACAACCATTTATGCGGGCTACCTACAAAGTAATCGCAACCTAGTTCGTCCAAGCGGAGTGGAATTTGTCCGGTGACGTGCGCGCCGTCGACAACCGAGATAATTCCTTTCGCGCGAGCGGCCGCGCAAATATTTTTCATCGGAGTAACCAGCCCGGTAGTCGTTGTGATCCCGCTGAAGCTAACCACTCTGGTCTTGGGGCCAAATGCTCCCGCGACAAGGCCGGCGATTTCTTCGGGGCTTTTAGGTGGTAGCGGAATCTTGATTTCGCGCACCACAATTCCTTCGCGCGCCTGACGCGCGAGCCACGGGCACCGTCCGCTGGGGTGCTCCTGATCAGTGAGAACAACTTCGTCCCCCGGCTTCAGATCGAGACCCGCCGCAATCGTACTCATGGCCTCTGTTGCGTTGTGCGTGAAGGCAAGTTCTTCCTTCTTGCAGCCAACGAATTGGGCCATCTCGGCCCGATAATTGTCGAGAGTCTCGTAGCCCCATCTCGGATACTCCTCTACCATTAACGCCGCAGAGCGCTCGAGATAATCGGTCACGGCCGCAAGGACAGGCCGCGGCGCGACGCCGAGACTACCGTTGTTTAGAAAGACTCGCCACGTGGGGAGATAAAACTGTTCTTCTCTAACTTGGAGCCAGTATCTTTCGGGATCTGACGCAAATAAATCATTGCTGGGCAGGGGCTTTTGCGTCTCACTGGCCCATGCCTTGCCCACTCCGAACAGAGCGGCAGCCGTAGCAGCGCCGCGAAATAAATCGCGGCGATGAAGGAGAGAAGACATCGTAATGAATCTCCAGAAATTTTGGGAATGGCTTAGTGTAGCGCGTTCACCCGGCTTGGTTTCAGGCGGGCAAATAATTCTTAAGCGGCAGAAAAAAACTTTGAATGAACGATACCGCGGTTTCAGTTGCGCTCTTGGTATCGCCATCCACAACCGGATTCACAACTCGCACCAGTGAAGTATCGCTGCGGCGATAACGTATGGAATCGATGATGGTGAAGATTTTTGCGCGGTATTCGCTCGCAATCACGCGATTATGCGCTTGATACCAATACAACACCAGGCTTTCCGCCTGGTCGCGGCTCACGACATAGCGGTTGATCGTTATTGGCCGGGCTTCCCCCGGAACATTTACGAGAAGCGTTCCCGCCTCGTTCGCAGCCCATCCGTTGCCGGGCAGGCAGTTCTTTGGCGAATGGGGCGTCTTGCCTGTTCGCTGTGTTGAGAAGTAGGCGACGAACAAATCGACAGCTTGCCCGTTCTGCCGGTTCTCGTAGACGCGCGAGAGCGTGTCGTCCGCCTTAAGAATGTCGAGAGTTTCCTGATCGAGCGGCTCCTCCCGCACTGGAAGCCAGGCCGAAGAGGGAAGCGAAAAATCGGCCAGAGGTTTCGAAACGGGAATGTGCTCGCCGCCCGAAAATCCATAGAAAACGGCTGCCTGCGCAAGCAGTACGAAAGTAAGAACTTTAGGCGCGTGTTTCTCTAAGCAATTGGCCATCGTCTAGCTCGTTTGAAGCCGTCGCGACGAACGCGCGGCCGCGGTCGAAATCAAGCGGTGAACACAAACCAAGGCCAGCAGGGCCACGACGAACACGAGAATACCTTCTACCTCGTGGTAGACACCCTGTGCCAGCATTGTGTCGAACTGAGTGAGCAAGCCCGTAATTGCAACGCGCATTGCATTTGCCGCGATCGCGATGGGAACCGTTACACCCAGCAGCGCCCATCGCATCCACACACGCTTGTCCAAGAAATACGCGTAAATGAGCGACAGAAAGCTCAGCGAGATTAGCGACCGTACGCCGCTGCACGCGTCAACAACATTCAATGTCTGGTGAGGCAGCCGGAGGATATTGCCGCTTCGGAGAACGGGTATGCCCGAGAGCTCAATCAGCCCCTCGGCCAACTGGCTGGCGAGCAATTGCAAGCTCAGTGTGATTCGCGCGTAGATGATCTGTGGAATCGGGATCATGAACAGCAACAGAACCAGGGGAAAACACAAAGCTTTGATCCATGGCCAACCCCCAAGAAACAGAATCGTCCCACCCAGCGCGAAAACGAACGCCAGCCGTGCCGTGAAGATCTCGGCGCCCAAAGTTGCGGCAAGTGCCAGGAGAGCGGAACCGGCCACCACAAGCAAACCCCACGTATTCGGTTCCTTGGGAAGCGAGCTTAACTGATGGCGCCGTTGCCAGACGATGAAACCTACTACCATAGGCACAAAAAAGCCGTGCCTCATGTCCTGATCCGACACCCAGTTCAAAACCAGGCGGTAAAGAATCGGGGCATAACAAAGGAGTAGAAGAGCGCCGGTCCAGAGAACAACCCCCCAGGATGGGCGCGCAAACTCCAGGCCCGCTTGCGTCGAGGCGTTCCCAGACGTCTGAGTCTCTTGCAATGCTTTTAGTAGAACATAGCCAAAGAAGCCGTAGGGGCCTGCCTCGCCTACGAGGACGCTGAAAAAGGGCAGACTGAGGCCGCTCCCTCGTGGTCGCGGTTCCGTAAGCTGCTGTGGACACGCGATCGCATTTCTGAACCGCGCGCGTGAGCGAGCGGTGCTCGGCCTTTTTCAGCATCCGCCTACATCTGCCTCGTCATCACACTGGAACCGAAACACGATGGAGGTTCAGAAGGTTGGTGCTGCCCGGCTGATTTACCGGCTGTCCGGCCACGAAAACCACGTTGTCGCCGGGCTTTACACGCCCCGTTGCAATCAGCGCTTTTTCCATCTCCTGCAACATCTTATCGGTGGATGCGCAAGCCGGAGCCACAATCGCATCCACGCCGTAAATGATCGACAACTGCCGCGCTACTGCTTCGCTCGCTGTAAAAGCGAAAATCGGCACCGGCGGCCGGTACCGGGCCAGCAGCTTTGCCGTAGCGCCGCTCGTGGTGCCAACGGCAAGCGCCGAAACCTCGGCCGAGCGCGCTACGTGAAACGCCGCGTCGGCAACGATCTGCGCCGTGGTCGCATTCGGGACAAGCCCCACATCTTTTGTAAAGCCTTGCCGGCGCACTGCGGCCTCCGTCTCAACCGCAATCTTGCCCATCATCTGAATCGCTTCGATCGGGTACTTACCCGTCGATGTTTCCGCCGAAAGCATGAGGGCGCTGGTGCCGTCGTAGATTGCGTTCGCAATATCGCTCACTTCGGCGCGGGTCGGAACCTGATTTTCGATCATCGACTCGAGCATCTGCGTCGCGGTGATTACGAAACGGCCCATCTGCCGGCACCGCTCGATAATGGCCTTTTGAATCATCGGTACGCGCTCGAGCGCCATTTCGACGCCAAGATCGCCTCGCGCCACCATGATGCCGTCGGCTTCTTCGATGATCGAGTCCAGATTTTGCCAAGCTTCGGGCTTCTCGATTTTGGCGACGATCGGCAGGCATGCATCCACTTCGTCAAGCAAGTGGCGCAGCCTCAGAACATCCTTACCGGTGCGAACAAACGAAAGCGCGATGAAATCCACGCCCTGTTCCACTCCGAAGTGGGCGTCGGCAACGTCTTTCTTTGAAAGCGACGGCGCGCTGACATGAACGCCAGGCAGATTAATGCCCTTGCGATCGCCGATCCAGCCGCCTCGAATAACTTTGCAGCGCGCCGCAATGCCATCGGCCGCGACGACTTCAAGTTGCAGCGTCCCGTCAGCCAGCAGCACGCTGTCGCCAGGCTTCACGTCTCGCGCAAATTCCGCGTAGCTCGTCGACGCCATCTCGGCTGTGCCTTCCACCAGCTGCGTCGTAATGGTGAACGTCGAGCCCTCTTCGAGCAGACAACCACCATTTTGAAAGTTGCCCAGCCGTATCTTCGGCCCTTGCAGATCTAGCAAAATGCCGACGTTCAGGCCTGTTTCTGCGGCAAGCTGGCGCACAGCCTGAATGCGTTTTGCATGATCGGACTGCAAACCATGCGAGGCGTTCAAGCGAACAACATTCACCCCCGCTTCGAATAATTTTCTCAGCTTCTCGGGAGGGTCGGTCGCAGGTCCCAGTGTGGCAACGATTTTCGTTGTTCGCATGTCGGTGCGCTACGATATCGAAGTCGATTCAGTTCTACTCTCCGGGTAACCTCTATCTCATTATGCCGCTTTATCAAGCGATCATCCTGGCCATAGTGCAGGGATTAACTGAATTTTTACCCATAAGCAGCACTGCACACCTCGCCATCATTCCGCAGCTGTTGCATTGGCAAGATCCAGGGCTCGCCTTCGATATTGCCTTGCATGCGGGCACGCTCGCCGCGGTTCTCATTTATTTCTTTCGCGATTGGGTGAAGATCGTTCTCACCGGCATTGGTGTTCCCTTCGAGATGGGCCCCGATGACGAGAACAGCCGGTCGCTGCTCTGGTATCTCATCATCGGCACGATACCGGTGGGACTTGCCGGCTTAATTTTCAAGCAGCAGGCTGAAGGGCCTTGGCGAAACCTGATTGTCATGGGCGCCATGCTGATCGCAATCGGCATCCTTATGTATTTTGGAGACAAGTTTGGAAGGGAAAAGCGCGGCCTCAATCAAATCACTTGGCCTGACGCGATGTGGATTGGCCTCTCTCAAGCTCTTGCGGTCGTGCCCGGCACTTCCCGAAGCGGCATCACCATCACTACGGGACGCTTTCGCTCTTTAAGCCGCGAAGCGGCGGCGCGCTTCTCGTTTCTGCTTTCCACACCGGCCATCGCAGCTGCCGCCGGAAAGGATTTCGTCGATCTTCGCAAGCAGGGCGGGATACCCGCGGGAATGGGCGTGCCTTATGCTACCGGTATCGTCGTCAGCGCGATTGTAGGAATTCTTGTCATTGCCTTCTTCCTGAAATTTCTGAAGCAAAATACACTCGCGTTATTCGTCTGGTACCGCATTGTCTTTGGCATAATAGTGATTGCTCTGGCTGTTTTCTTCCGCATCGGCGGATGAAGTTTCTTTCTCCCACGCCCTACCACCGGCTCAATGAAGCCGCAGGGTTTTTGTTGCTTCTCGCGGGCCTCGCTTTTGCTTTAAGCCTGGCCTCGTATAATCCGCTCGACCCGTCGTGGGATACCGCTACGGGTGTTGTCCACACGAGCAATTTGGTGGGCCGCGTGGGGGCTTGCTTCGCCGATTTCGCCCTTCAAGTTTTTGGCCTCAGTGCATATTTGCTTCCCGTCTTCGTTTGGCTGCTTGGCTGGAAGTGGGTCCGCTCGAACGCCATCGAAAGTCCGGCCATCAAGACAGCCGGCGCGCTGGCGCTCTGGCTTGCGGTTTCGACCGCATGCGGACTCGTGCCCGATTGGAAACCGATTCGCGGCGGACTCGGCGCCGGTGGTATGGCGGGCATGGTGTTCTCCGATTGGCTTGTTTCGTTGATGAACCCCGCGGGAGCCGCGCTGACAACAGCTGCCTGGGCCATCCTAGCGGTTTACTTGCTCACTACGTTCGAGGTCGCGATGCTCGGCCGGTGGTTTGCTGGACCAATCGCCCGATTGCACGCTATTCGCGCCCGATTGCAAACCTGGAGCGCGGCACGGCGAGAGCGAGCCCTTGCGCGGGCGAAGGAGAAAGCGGCGGAACGGCGGGGCGCTCGCATCTCGCCTGAAACGAAGCAGGAGCCCGTAGCACAAACCAGCGGCCTCGAACGTGAGGATGCGCCGCCGTTCGATATAGACCCGGATCGAGCGATGCCCTCGAACAACGCCAGCCCGGATGAACAGGACATTCCGATTCGTGAGCTTGAAGAACCCGCGCTAATTCGCAGAACTCCGGAACCCGAAGAGGAGGACGAATTCGAAGCGACTGCCGCCGCATTGGAAGACAACTCTCCCGCACCTGCCATCCGGCGGCGAAAACGCATTTATCGTCTGCCTGCTACGTTGCTTTTGAGTGAACCTCCCGGTCGCGGCGGCTACGACAGTCAGGAACTTAAGGAAGTTGCGAGCCGCATCAAGTCGAAGCTCGAAGAGTTTAATGTGCGCGGCTCCGTCGTTCAAATTAACCCGGGGCCAGTGGTGACCACCTTCGAGTACAAGCCCGAAGCGGGCATCAAGTACAGCCGTATTACGACGCTGAGTGAAGATCTGTGCCTCGGACTCCAGGCCGAATCGGTTTTAATCGAACGGCTTCCAGGAAAACCCACTGTGGGCATTGAAGTACCTAACACGCGGCGCGAACTCATCAGCCTGCGCGAGATTCTCGAATCGAACGAATTTCATGAAGCCCCTTCGCGAATGACCATCGCGCTCGGCAAGGACATCAACGGCCGCATCAAGGTAGCGCCTCTCGAAACCATGCCGCACCTGCTCATCGCCGGGTCCACCGGATCGGGCAAGAGCGTCATGCTCAACGCCATGATTATGTCGTTCCTTTATAAAGCCACACCGGACGAAGTTCGAATGATTATGATCGATCCCAAGCGGGTCGAGCTCGGAATTTATGAGGGCATCCCTCATCTGTTGACGCCCGTGATCACGGAGCCGAAGAAAGCGACGAATGCTCTCCGCAATGCCGTGCACGAAATGGAACGCCGGCTGAAGCTCCTAGCCTCGCATGGCGTGCGCAACATCGACCAATTCAATAAAAAGATGTTGCAACTGCGGCAGCAGACGATGAGTTTGTTCGACGATGCCCAGGAAGACGAAGAGCTCCAGCCACTTCCCTACATTCTGATCCTTATCGATGAGCTCGCTGATTTGATGATGCTCGAACGGCAAAACGTGGAAGAGTGCATCACCCGCCTCGCGCAAATGGCGCGCGCCGTGGGAATGCATCTCGTGCTGGCAACCCAGCGCCCCAGCGTCGATGTCATTACGGGCATTATCAAGGCCAACTTTCCGTCCCGCATCAGCTTTCGCGTGGCGACGCGCGTTGATTCCCGCACAGTACTCGACAGCATGGGCGCCGAGCACCTTCTCGGCAAAGGCGACATGCTCTACCTGCCGCCCGGCTCCTCCCGCCTGACCCGCGTCCACGGCGCGTTTGTGACCGAAAACGAAATTACCAAGGTAGTGGAGTTTTGGAAGGATCAAGCCGAACCCGATTACGACCGCAGCTACCTGCTCACTCCGCCATCCGAAGAAGAGGACGGCGAAACGGAGATCATCGAGGGTGAGCAGGACCCGATGTACGAAGAAGCTGTCCGGATTATCATCGAGATGGGCAAAGCTTCCACGTCGACATTGCAGCGGCGCTTACGGCTCGGATACGGACGCGCCGCCCGCATCCTCGACGTGATGCAGCGCGACGGCATTATCGGGCCGCCGGACGGCAGCCGCCCGCGCGACGTGCTGAAGCGCCCCGACTGGCTGAAAGAGGTAGAAGGCCAGTACAGGTAAGGTGGAGCGGGCCTCCGGGCCTGCCATGCCGCCATTCCTGGCGGCATTCGCCGCCTACAGCGAACATTTCTGCTATTTTCCTCGTAATACCTGCTATGCCGCTCACCCTCCGCAACGCATTTCGCAGCCTTCGCCGTTCTCCCGGTTTCTCGCTGGTGGCCATCGCCATCCTCACCACCGGTATCGGCGCGACCACGGCCATGTTCTCCATCACGCGCACGGTGCTGCTGAAACCGCTAGCCTACCGCGATCCTGACCGTCTCGCCACGATTCTATTCCGCGCACCGCAGTTCACGAAAGAGTACTTTCCAATTAATGCCCAACATTACATGCTGTGGCGCGCCCAATCGCGAACCATCGAAGAAATCGGCCTCGTCACTCCCGATTCGCACATCCTGACCGGTCTGGGCGAAGCGGAACAGATTGGGGGCGCTCACATCACGGCGAATTTTTTTCATATGCTGGGCGTGCAGCCAATGCTTGGCCGAAGCTTCACCGAAGGCGAGGACCAGCCCGGACATGACAAAGTAGTGATCGTCAGTTACCGGTTCTGGCAGGAACGGCTTTCCGGCCGCAGTAACGTGCTGGGTCGCAAAATTCTCCTCGATGGAGAACCATACGAGCTCGTCGGCGTGATGCCTCCTGGCTTGCTCTTCCCACGCGAGCGCGAGATCTCCGAAGCCGAACCGCTTCCCGATCACGCCGAGTACTGGACGCCGATTGTATTCAGCAAAGACGATTTGGAAACGCCTGTCGGTAATGACAACTACATGGCTGTCGTCCGCCTGAAACCAGGCGTTACAATTGCGCAGGTAGTCGCCGACTTGACTGCGCTCGAAAAAGGCTTTTCGAAGCGCTATCCCGCGCACGTTGAGCTAGATCCTATTGTTCGTTCGTTGCAAGCGGCTATGGCCCGCGAGGTGCGCCTCCCGCTGCTCATACTTATGGCCGCAGTTGTCGCCGTTCTATTGATCGTTTGCATCAACCTCATGAATCTGATGATGGTCCGCGCCACCGCGCAGCGCCGCGATTGGGCCATTCGACTGGCCATGGGCGCAGGCCCGGGCGATCTGTTGCGCGCCGCGTTCGTCGAAAGTCTACTGCTTTCGTTGACCGGGGCGGCGTTCGGCTCGCTGTTGACGATCTGGCTGCTCCAGGTCACGCGATTGAAAGCGCCGGTCGATCTCCCACGCATCAATGAGCTCGCTCTCGACCCAGCCGCTCTTCTCTTCGCACTCGCGGCGTCCATTGCAACAGCTTTCCTCTTCGGTCTGTTGCCTGCATGGCGAGCCAGCCGCATCGACCCGCAAGAAGCGCTGCAATCCTCCGGAAGGACCGGGAGCGAAAATCGCCAAGGCCGGCGCGCGGGCAAGCTGCTCGTCGCCGCCGAAGTAGCGCTCAGCACTGTCCTGCTTTTGGCCGCCGGTCTACTGCTTCGCAGCTTCGCCATGATTCTCGATGTGAATCCCGGCCTTAATATTCAAAATTTGCTGACCGTTACCATCAACCTGCCGCCTGATAGATATCAGCGTTACCAGGACACCGCCTCGTTCTATCGCCGGCTCGAGGAGCAGGTTCGTGCCATGCCCTCTGTCGAAAGCGCCGGGCTCGTGTCCGACTTACCGGTAACAACCAACAACAATAACAATCCAGCCACCGCCGGCGACCGGCCCATCCCTCCCATCACCGAGTGGCCGTTGGCCAATTACCGCTTTGCCAGCAGCGGGTACTTCCAAGCTGCGGGCATACCTCTAAAGCAAGGCCGCATCTTCGAGGAACGCGATGGTGAAACGCCCGAAGTTGTCATCAGCGACAACCTCGCTTCCCGCCTTTGGCCCGGGCAAAGTGCGATCGGCCGGCCCTTAAAGGAATATGGACCTTCGCATCTGTTCAAAGTCGTCGGCGTGGTGGGAGCTGTCCATACCGAAGCGCTGACCGAAGACCCGCCCCGCACAATGTACTTTCCGAACTGGCAGAATGCGGCACGAGATATGTCGCTTTTCGTCCGGTCGGCGGCGAATCCCGCCAGTCTCGCCTCAGCGATTCGCCGCACGGTCATCCACCTGGAACCACAAGCTGCAATTCCGTCGATTCAAACCATGAAGCAAGTCGTGGCGGCTTCGCTAGCTCAAAAACGCTTTGAAGTGGTGCTGCTTGCCACCTTCGCCGCCGCTGCGCTTCTGCTCGCCTCAATGGGCATTTACGGCGTTCTCGCCTTCGCCACCAGCCGCCGCACCTCCGAAATCGGCATCCGCATGGCCCTCGGGGCTCGCCCAGCCCAGATCCTCGAATCCACGCTGCTTCAAGGAATGACTCCTGTGCTAGCGGGTATCGCCGCCGGACTGCTTCTTTCGGCTGCCTTCGCGCGAATCTTCCAATCGCTCCTCTTCAAGGTTCAGGCCCTCGACCCCGTGATCTATGTAGGAACTTCCGTTGCCCTGCTGGGCATCGCCTCGCTAGCTTGCCTGATTCCCGCACGCCGGGCCTCGCGCCTGAATCCCGTCGAAGCTCTGCGCCACGAATGATCCCTAGCCAGAGCCGCTAGCCAACAAGATGGTCGGCCTGGGCCGAACGGGCCGCCGAAGGCGATCTCGCGAGCGTCGCGGGCATGCGCGGAACCTCCAGCTGAGGAACCACGGCGCGCAGGTCTGTGCGAGTTTTGGGGAGAGTGAGACGGTGACCCAACCGGATCATTGGACGCTCGACGAGATAATAGCTGCAAGCGGCCAACAGGAAAATGACGCCGATGTTGTAAGGGAAAACCTGCAGGATTCGCAGCGGCGAGTCCGGCGATTGGGTCCGGAATTCGGCTAGCTGCTGCCAAATGTAGATGCTATAAGAAAGCCTTCCAATCCACTTAAGCAATGGCAGTTCAAGGAAGCGCCCCAGAAGGGATTCTGGAAAAATCACCGTACACAGGATCATCGCGGGAAACAGAACGGCCTTTATCAGCGGCTTCATCTGCTCGAACGCGGAGACATTGTGCAGGAAGACCCCGAGCACCAACAGGAGCGAAACCGGGACCCATAGATTACGTGCAAACGGTAATGTTTTCAGGCGCGCGCTGATGTAGGGATAGGCAATTGCGGCCAAGCAGCCCCACAGCAGAGCGTCGAGATGGGTGTCGGTCTTTACACTTACATCTGTGCCAAAAGGAATTAGCCATCCGTGCGATTGATCGATGAGCCTCCAGCAAAATATGCAGAGCGCGGAAATCAGCGCGGTCCAACCGATGCGGCTGATCTTGGGCCCCAGCAACAGCATGGTTACCGGCCAGAGGAGATAAAAGTGCTCCTCGAGGCCGAGGGACCAAAATTGCGCGGTGTACGTCCCGAAAACGTGGTTGTAGTACAGCGGAAAATAATTCCGGACAAACAGGAGCGTGCTGGCAAACTCCCATCCGTGGCTTGCGATCCAGCCCAGCGAAGTTAGCAGGGCCAGCACCGCCAGGTAGACCCACACCGCGGGGAAGATTCGAAAACACCGTCTTAAATAGAAATTCCTGAGCGAAATGGTCTGTGATTGACGCAACTCGGCGAGCAGCTTGCCGCAGATCAAGAAGCCGCTGATGGCGAAGAAGCACTCGACGCCCGCATCGCCGCGAGCCGCAAGAAACGCCCAAATGCTGCCTGGTTTCAGCCCATTCTGGACAGAATGATAGTAGATTACTCCCAGGACTGAGACGGCCCGCCATCCGTCCAGCGTGGGTAGATATGCAGCGAGCGACCCAGTGCCTTGAGAGTTCATGCACCAACCCGGGCAGCCCCGTTTGAGGGGCTGGAAGGAAAGAGAGAGTACAGTTTCTTCTGTACCTGATTGAGTTATCGCACACAATTCGCGCCATGTACAGTACCTCTTTACAAATGTCCGTTAATGTCCATACTTTCAGAACTAGAGTACTGGGAGCGAATAGGGCAATGAAGGCTTTGGGCAACGAGGCTTGATAACCTGCGGCGAAGTTTGATACGTTTCAAGGGCGCTGGCTGCCTTGGACTTTCCATGTCTTCGCTGGCGGCGGCGCCCAAGTGGAGGAAGCCCATGGCAGCAAACTGTACTCGACGCAACCGATTCCGATTGCTTGCGCTCGGAACCGCTTCGATAAGCCTGTTGACGATTGTGGTTCTGGCGCAACAAGGCTCGGCTCAGAGCAGCCAGAAAGCCAGCCGCCACAGCTTCCCCGATTTATCCAAGCTGGTTCCTCCGATGGAGGAGACGGGCTTTTCCCCGATTTTCGATGGTAAGTCGCTGGGCGGTTGGGACTGCGACCCTGAGTTCTGGCGCGTCGAGGACGGGATTATGGTGGGCGAAACAAAAATGAACCATCAGCCGAAGCAAAATACATTTTGTATTTGGAAAGGAGGGCAGCCCGCGAATTTCGAGCTGCGGTTAGAGTACAAGCTGACAGGAATCAACGATGGTAACAGCGGCGTTCAATACCGCAGCATCGAGCGTCCCGATGTCGCCAAATGGGTAATGCAAGGTTACCAGGCAGATATCGATCTGAAGCAGATGTTTACCGGCCAGATTTACGAGGAACGGGCGCGAGGATTCGTCGCGCTCCGCGGGCAGCTTGCCTATATTGGAGAGGGTAAGAAGCCGGCCATGGTGGGTTCGGTAGGCGACAACCAGCAACTGAAAAGTTTAATCAAGGACGACGATTGGAACAGCGTCGATATCATTGCGCGGGACAATATCCTGATCCAATTTTTCAATGGTCGTCTGATGAGCGAACTGATTGACGATGACACGAAGGGCCGGAAGATGCAGGGTGAAATCGGCATTCAATTGCACCGGTTGCCGAATGCCGCGATGAAGATGGAAACGCGCAACATCCGGATCAAAAACTTTTAGACAACGCGAACATATTTAGCGCAGGGCGCATAATGGTTTAATTCCATGGCGACCATCAAAGAAGTAGCGGAGTTGGCCGGGGTGTCCGTGGGAACGGTATCGCACGTGATCACGCGAGCGGTACCGGTGAGCGAACCTCTGCGCGCCAAGGTAGAAGCCGCAGTGCGGGCTCTCGATTATCACCCCAACCATGTCGCGCGCAGTTTAAAAACGAGCAGGACGCGCACTCTTGGCATCATCGTGCCGGATATGACCATCCCGTTCTTCCCGCAAGTAATCCAGGGCGCGGAAACGGCGGCGCGGGCGCAGGGCTATTCGCTGGTAGCCGTGAACTCCGATGACAGCGCGGAACGGCAGAAAACTCTGCTCTCGCTCTTGCGTTCACAGAGGGTAGAAGGCATGCTGCTGGTGATCGCTTCCGGCGCGACTCCCGTGGCTCAGATCGAAAGAATGCTGGATGCGGGTATCCCGGTGGTGTGTTTGGACCGCATACCTGACAAATTGCCGGTGGACTCGGTTTCGGTGGAAGACGCGAACGCAGCGGAGTTAGGCGTGGACCACCTGATTTCAATGGGTTACCGGCGTATAGCCGTGATTACAGGACCGCTTACGCTGAAAAACGAGCGACGCCGGCTTTTCGGCTACAGACGCGCGCTGCGGCGCAGCGGTCTGAGCCTGGATGAGAGTCTGATCTGGCGTTCAAATCTTCGTCCGGAACATGTAGCGGCGGTCTGCCGTGACCATCTATGCCACGCGCAATCCCCGCCCGACGCGATATTTTCGACAAATGGACAGACTGGGCTTGGGGTACTGCGAGCTCTTCGCGATTGCGGGCTGTCAACACCGAGCGATGTGGCATTTGTGACGTTCGATGAGCTCACAGTAGAGGAGTTGTTCACACCGGCAATCACGACGGTGGTGCAGCCCGCGTTCGAAATCGGGTTCCGCGCTTCGGAGATCCTGCTCCAGCGGATCAGGGAGGTGTCGAAGCCTCGCAACTTGATCCAGATACGGCTACCCGCGACGCTGAAGGTGAGGGAATCGTCACGTAGCCGGCTGCCGCGGGATGTCAAGTCCTTGACCGCCTGATATGAAGGTCTCATCCGATTACCGGTTCTGCGATTTCGCCGGTTCATTTTCGAAAACGTCGTTGTTCTGCCTTGGAAGACTTATGTTCATTTGCCGGTACAGCTCCCTGAGACGGTCCTTCGCCTCCTTAATTTCCTGAAACAGCCGAAATTCTTTTTCCGATTCGTCTCTTAGCTGAAGTTTCTTCGAAACCGATGCCAGCCAGTAGTGAGCTTGTTCGTTGAGAGGATCGGATTGAACGGCCATGCGCAAATATTTCGCCGCCTCCTGAGATTTCTCCCTGATTGCCAGAATGCGGCCGAGGCCGACTTGGGCTTCCGCGTTTCCCGGATCGAGGGCAAAGGCGCGACTGTAATGCGCGTATGCCTCATCCAGATCGGATCGCCGCGAGGCAATCAGCCCTAAGACGCATTCGGTCCTGGGACTGTCGCCATCGAACTTCACGGCAGCTTCCACTTCTTTCTGTGCCTCCGCCTGCGATTTGGGGGTCATTGGGCGCCGACTCGAGAATGGCCTCGGCCAGTTCGCAGTGTACGCCCGGCAGGTACGGGTCCATCTTCAACGCCCTCCTGTAGTGCGCCGTGGCGCCCTTCAGGTCTCCATCGTTGATCAGGCGCTCCGCGATCACTTGCTGCATACGGACCGAACCGGGCGCAAGTATTGCCAGCTTGTTTAGCGTGTCACCGGCCAGTTCATAATAAACGCGTTGCGCCATGAATAGGATCTCGACATTGTCGGCGTCGAGATCTACAAGCGATCGGACCACGGAGGCAGCGCGGTCGAGCTCGCCCTGCTGATAGTAGATATTGGCTAATTCCAATCCTGTCTGAATTTGCAGATTTTTATCTTTCAATCGCGGAAACGATTTCTCGAGAAGCGCCTGTGCCGAAGGGCGCCCCAATCGTCTTTCGCAAATTCCAAGCAGAGCCTGTGTTTTTGCTAGATTTGGGTCGATCGCGAGAGCGTGGCGCAAATATTGCGAAGCGTTCCGATAATCGTGCCGAAAGAATGCAATGACTCCCAGGTTCGCGTACGCCTCGACGTTCCTCGGATCGAGCGCCAAAACAGCATTGAACTCGTTCACCGCGGAGTTCGGGTCCTTCGCCTTGAGATACTCGGCAGCCTTTTGGAGGTGATCGTGAATCTCCGCAGAGGATGAATTTTGGTTTTGCGCGGCCCTGACCGGCAGCACGCTCGCAAGAAGCGCAATAACCAGCAGCAGCGACCAAACCAAGTTCGAAGTTTGCCGGTTGGCATGGTGGAGCCGGCCTCTGGCCTGGAAAGTCGGTTTTCGAACCGACTTTCGTGCCTGAACCTGATCCAGAAAGGAAAACACATCCCGCCACGAATAGCGGCATCGCAGGTCTGGAGACCCGCTCCACAGGCACGAGTCTCGGGACGCATGGCCCAATTGACGCTCAGAATGTAAGGCGAGCGCCCAGTAGTATAACGCGGTTACTAGACTGGTACCGGGCGCTGGGCGGTGATTTTGCCGGCAGTGGGATCGGCCAAGACGCCACTGCTGGTATAGCCGACGTTTGCATCCGGGTTGGCGTAATTAATATGGTTGAACGCATCATATGCGTCACCCCTGATATCGAGTTTGATCCCCTCCCAGTGAAGAATGAACGTTTTTCCGAGACTGATGTCGAAGTTGGTGAAACCCGGCCCGGTCAGGACGTTGCGTCCCGAATTGCCAAAGGTCCCAGGAGCCGGGTTGGCGAAGGCTGCGGGATTGAACCACTGGCCTATCGTGGGGTTCGACACGCTCGGGTTCCCGACCACCGCCGGAAACAAGCTCGAGCCGGCCTGGATAGATGGCGCTAATCCCGGATCGACAGCCTGCGCCACCGAACTCTGAATCACTGGAGTGAACGGTATCCCCGTGTGCCACTGGAAAACGCTCGAAACCCGCCAGCCGCCCAGAACCTGATCGACCAGCCCGTGAAGTGCAAATTGCCGCCCCCGGCCAAACGGCACTTCATATACGACTTGACCGGTTAGTGTGTGAGTCGCGTTGAAATTAGACAACGCATAATTGACGATTGGGTTATATGCGTTCTGGTAGATACCGACGCCCGAGGGGTGCCCGTTTCCCGTACCTGTGTCAAGCGATTTGGAGAACGCGTAATTGACCTGTAAGTTGAGGCCATACGACATCCGCTTTTGAAGACGCGCTTGCAGGGCGTTGTAATTCGACCAGCCGTTGTAGAGTTGGGCTGCAATGGAGTTGAATATCGGATTCGGGTTTCCGCAGTTATAGCCGGTGCAACTCAAATTACCTGGAAGCGCCTGGTTGATATTAGTCGCAAAATTCAGGTTCGTGCCACGAGTGTAGACATAGCTGGTATCCAACAGTATGCTGGCTGGAAGCTCGCGCTGAACACTGACGAGCACATTTTGTACGAAGTTGGTTGGCATATTTCGCGGATAGTACTCGACCGAACTAAAATTGCTGATTGTTGAGGAAAGGGTTTGAAGCGTGGGAAAGACGACTGTGCCAGGAGGCGGTCCCACGGCCAGCTTGAATGCAATGCTCCCATTAACGTAGCTTCCGTTCCCGACGTTGTGCGGATTGAATCCGAGGCGCAGCGCCCCGTCGGTGTAATTCTCGGCATCGCGCGGCGCGTCAAAGATACCGTAGCTGCCTCTGAAAACCCATTTGTTGACGGGAGACCAAGCGAAACCGAGCCTGGGAGCAAATTCCGTATAATCGGCATTCTGGATGGTCGACAGGTTGCTGATCGACCCTCCATACTGCGTGTCGCCCTGGCCTCCAAAAAGGATGCCACCTTTGTAGGCCCCGCCAAGAGCCGAATTGGGCAGAATCGGGTCGTAGTTGCCGAACATGTTGTGATTCACTCCCCATCCGGACTGAATCTGCCAGCGAAGGCCCAGGTTCAGCGTGAGGTGCGGCGAGACCTTGAAGTCGTCGCTCGCGAACAAGGCCGACTGCCACATATGCGCGCTGGTCGCGTCGGCCTCGGTGACGTACCATCCGTACACGTCCCCAGCAAGAAAGTCGGCATATGGAATTCCGGTTACCCCTCCATTAAATTCGAAATTTCCGGATGAGATATCGCCCCAGCTCGTATAGTTCTGGTAATTTCTATCTAACTCGCCGCCGACTTTGACAGTGTGCCTGCCACGAACGAGCGTAACGACATCGGAGGCATTGTAAGTTCCTTCGCCTAGAACGGCATCAATGTTGCCGTTTTCGTTGCACCCGGCGCCCTCAGCGATGCAACCGACTCCCGCTCCTTGATCGATAGTAATTTTGGGAAATACATTGCTCGGAGCATTACTCCCGTAGGACGGCTCGAGGCCAATCGTCGTTGGAACGTTTTTGTCAAGGGACGGCGGGTGGTAAGCGTCTAGCTCGCGCACTCCACCCAGACGAAACTCGTTCAAGACGGTGGGGCTGATCGTAAAAACATAGGAAAGCTGGCCGGTGAAGTTATAGTTATTTGCTTGCGATATTGCGGACGCGTCGTTCGGATACAGAGGATCGGGCTGCACGTAAGTTGCGAAAGTGGGATAGTAATTGAAACTGAACGAGAGTTTCTGGCGATCCGAGATATTGTAATCGAGCCTGCCGGTATACCACGTGCCCGTGTTTGGACTGTTTCCGTTGAACACATAATTGTTGATCGTCGGGCAGGTCTGCGGATTAGTCGCGGATGGATTCACTAGACCCGGGCAGCCCGCAACCCATCCGGGCGCGTTTGCCTTGGGAAGATAGCCCTGAAGCTTCAATGCCACTGGATCGTAGGTTCCCTGCAGGGTACCCGCGGAGCTGAAGGCCGAGCCTGTAGAGCCGGTTATTCCGTAGAAATTTCCCGCTTCCATGGCCGCGGTCGGATAAGTATACAATCCCGAGGCAGGCGTAGACGAAGGATTGCGCTCATAGGCGAAGAAAAAGAACAGCTTGTCCTTCAAGATCGGTCCGCCAAGGCTGCCGCCGTAGTTATTCCAGTGAGTAACTGCCTTAGGTCCAGTGTGATTATAGAAACCTCGAGCATTGAGGACGGTGTTTTGAACGAATTCAAACCCACTACCGTGAAATTGATCCGTTCCGCTTTTCGTGATGACGTTAATGGAAGTAAGGCCGTTGCCGTACTCAGCGGGTGCATTGCTTGAATTGACGCTTACCTCGGCAATGGCGTCGACGGGTATATAGTTGTTGCTGCTATTGAAATCTCTTGTCGCGGTTGCAGACGACGCATCAATCAGAAAGTTAGCGTTGTATCCCTGCGTTCCGTTGACTCCGAATCCCTGGCCGGCGGCTTGGCCGGCTCCTCCACCAGTATTCACGCCAGGAATGAGCTGAGTCAACTCGTTGCGCCAGTCGGTGCCTACGACGGGTGCTGTCTCGATGCTTTGTGTAGTCAGGGTTATGTGCTGGTCGCTTGTTTCGGTCTCGAGGAGGGGAGGCGAGGAGTTCACCACAACTTCCTGACTCGCAGTGCCGATCTGGAGCTTGGCGCTAACTTGCAGGGTTTCGATCTGGAGAACAATGCCTTGGCGGACAAAACTGCGAAACCCTTTTCGAAAATGTGACTGTGTAGCTGCCCGGCGCCAGGAACGGAACGTCGTACAGCCCGGCCGCGTTCGTCGTCGCCGTGGTGACAACGCCGGTCTGCACGTTCTTAATTAAAACTGAAGCTTCCGGTACAACGGCTCCGGTAGGATCCATGACGGAGCCTTTGATCTCGCCTGTGTTCGAGTTTTGCGCCCTGGCAACGGGAGCGAAGAGCATGACCATCGATGTTGCCAGCAGCGGGGCAAGCGAAACTACGCTTTCCCGACATAGGGACGCACGCATATTTGACCACCTCATTATTGTGTTGTGTTTTCTCGAAATAGCGGTAGAACCCGGCCGCGCTCTGGGGAGACAACGTAAAGTCCGGGCGATATGTGCGTGTACGATACCAGGTCCAACTCAAGGCTCGTGTGCGCCCTGTCGGTATGCTCGTGCACGGTTAGCAGGAGCTTATTCCAACACACGTCTCCTGTCAATACTGTAGTCTCTACCTGTCGTTAAGATCTGAATTGGGACTTCTCTGCTCCGTGTAGAATCAGCAATGGAGCAAATTGATGATTCGCGGGATCAAGTTCTTGGGCGTTTGCGTGACCGATCAGGACCGGGCACTGAGTTCTATACGGAGAAGTTGGGGTTCGAGGTAAAGACGGATGTTCCGTTCGAGGGCGGGCAACGGTGGATCGAGCTGAAAATACCCGGCGCGGAGACCGGGATTACTCTCTTCACTCCGAAAGGGCAGGAAGATCGAATCGGCACATTCATCAATACGTCGCTATGGACCGACGATCTCGAAGGGACCTACGAAACTCTCACGTCAAAGGGCGTTGAGTTCACAACGCCACCGACGAAAGAATCGTGGGGCAGTTTTGCGATGTTCAAGGATCCCGATGGAAACAGCTTTGTGCTGGCAACGCCGAATTAGAGATGACTAACCGAACTTCGTCACATCCGCTCCCTGGCGGTCGCGGTTCCGATACTGCACGTTGATTCGTAAGAACTTACAGAACCGCGCGCGTTTGCAAGCGGCTTAGTGACGAAGTTGAGCTAACTCCA
>CAVRNU010000047.1:0-12115 GCA_963722585.1 Bryobacterales bacterium
TAGTAGGTTTCGGGCTGCGAGTTGGAACCCCGAGATTTTAGTGCTCGCCTTTGAAATCGTCGATCATCCAGGTATTTCGGTTTTCCGTCCAGCCGAGGAACGCGACGTACCTCCCGTTTGGCGAAGGTATGGCATAGGTGCGCATCCCGCGACCATGCATGTTCACCAATACGGAATAGCTTCCGTCCTCATATACGCGCAAAAGAGAGCAGCCCGTGGCAGTTGCTGCGCCGACAAACCACGAATGCCCGTCTGGAGCCCAGTCGATGGAAAGAAAGCGATTGAAGCCCTTCACGGGTATACTCCGCTCGAGCACGCCGTACAGAGAGATGAAGACGTCGATTGCTGCGCTGTCTAGATTGTTCTTGTTGAAAGCGATCTCGGCGCCTTTAGGCGAGACAGTCCAACTCGGACCTAGCCTCATGTCAAACTCTACGTCGAACAGCCGTTGAAGTTCCGAATTCGGGGGCTTGATTCTGACAAAGGTTAATCGCTTTCGTTCCCGATCGAGAGTTCCTGCTATGCAGTTCGTTGCAGGCTTCTGCGAGCAAGCCACGTTCACGACATTGCTCTGACCGCCTAACAACTGCGGTCTTCCGCCTGACAGTGGCAGAAGCATCAGTCGCGAAGTGTTGCTGTCGTAGTCTGTATAAAGTAGCGAGGAGCCATCTGGCGTAAGGCGAACCACCCCGATTCCGTTGCGCCCGCTGACGACCGGCTCGGCCTGATCTTGATCCAGATCCTGCTTCAAAATTGAGTCGGCACCCAGCCGATCGCCCTTGAAGAAGACTGCCTTACTGTCATTTGACCAGGCGTACGGAAAGTCGTCATAGTCATCGAGCGTCAACCGGCGGGGCGCAGCTGAAAAGCCTCTTCTTCCCAACTGGCCGATATAGACGTCTGTTTGTGAATTAACTTTGTCAAACGCCAGGCGCGTGGCGTCACTCGAGAGTGAAAGATTCTCAATTCCGAAGCCGGTCCAGTCGGTAAGTTTTTGCGGCCTCCCACTCGGCGCGCCAGTGGCGGGATCAGTTGAGAGCTCCCACAGGTTCATGTCTTCATCCGGCGCATTTCCTGCGGCAGACGAAAAGAGAAGGCGCCCTCCTGGCAGCCAGCAGAAGTCGCCCCACCGGTCAGCGCTCGATGCAAGTATCACCGGCGGGCTGCCGTCAACTGTGGTGCTTTCCACTACAACTCGGTTATCTTTAACCCCTTCTTTTCGAGAAGCAATTCGGACCACTTCTTTTCGATAGGCAATCCGCTGGCCGTCGCGCGACCAACGCAGCGCAGAGAACGCAGCATTCTTCGAGCCTTGAATCTTCTTTAGTGCCCCACCCTCTGGATCCATCGCCCAAATCTCGTCACGCAGACCAACGCCGCCCGCCGTAAAGAGAATGCGCGTACCATCAGGAGATATCGACTGCGCTACGCAGTCTTCCCGAATTCTGTTCGACCTGCCAGAGTGAATTGAAACAATCCACGCTGCAAGCTTCAGACCCTGAGGCGTTGCCGCCGCCGAACCGGCTAATAGCCTGTTCCCGTCCGGAAAAAACGCTACCGGCCACCAACTGTCATCGGGTGAAAAAACCGGTGGCCGGGGCACGCTCCAGGTTTCCCGCGTAGCGATTATGTGCAAATGAATGCCCGACCGGTCGGCATAAGCCTGAATTCCGAAATTAAGCATGGAAGTGAGCTGGTGTAGGGGGAGACCGGTATCAAGTTGCGATGGCTGGATTGAACTTCGGCGAAGTTGGAATATTCCAGCGCAAGATGTTGTCGAGTAAGGCGCTTCGTGCTTTTAGTCCGCCCCAGCTTTCCGAGAGATGAAGCACCAGGCGTCGGCCGGCACGACCGAGAATGGCTCCGCAGGTCAGCACTTGGGTGCGCAGCGTGGCTGGCTCTTTATAGCTAGGCAAGCCGATTGCGCGCTGGAACTCCGCCAGGAGATTGAAGACCAACAGCACGGCCCGGAAGGCAGCCTCGGTAGCGAAGAACTTCTGCAAGCAGAAGCCATCGGCTCCCAGATCGTGCTTCAGCTCGGCGATTCGATTTTCCACATCTGCGCGGTGATTGTAATCCCGCCAGACTTCCTCGGCGGCTTGCGTCTGGCTGGTTACGAAAATCCGAAACGTGTAGCCCGGCACGTCAATCAGTTTGCGACCGGCGCTAGAGCGTGATTCGCGCACACGTTCACGCACCGCGATGAAGCGCCGCTCGGTTTTCCAACCCCAGAGTTGTAAGCGGAACTCACCGATAGCGTAATTCTCATCCAGAGGCTGCCATTGCTCGACACACTGTGCGGCGCGCTGCACCCACTTGGTCATACGCGCGACTACAATGTAGGGCAGACGGCGCTCTTCTAAAAAGCTGAGCAGTTCGTCATCGAAGAAGCCCGAATCAGCACGTACGACACGAATGGTTTGGCGCTGCTGCCACAGCGCTAGCGCTTCTTTGAGAAACTCGACTACTCCGCGCGCTGGTCCGCAGTTGCCGCTGCGTAACCAGCCATGGAGTAGGAAGTGAGCCTCGGCTAGAACGGCCAGCAAAGGATGATGACTGGGGCGGCCATGCTTGCGTGGGTTGTGTCCCTTGAGCGAGCCCTCCTGCTGTCCATAGCGCTCAAATACGGTAGAATCCAGGTCCAGGCTGTAACCTTCGTTTCGCACCGGCAAGCGCTCGATCTGCCACTCCGTGAGAGGCGCATAGAACTGATGAACTTCTCCCATTCCAAAGCGCCGAAACAGATTGCGGATCGTGTCATCGGTAGGAAAGCGCGTGATGCCGAGCAGTGCATGTAAGGCTCGATCGCCGCGCAGCCAGTTGGCGTGCACAAATCGCCTGGCTCCCACCACTACTGCCATCAGGAAAGAAATCAGTGTGGTTGCCGGATCGATCTGATTGTGCGACCGCCAGCGAATCGGCATATGTTGTCGAATCCGCCCTACCAGATCGATCCGCTGAAGATATGCCACAAACACCACCATCCCGCCAAACGGCGTGACAGCTCGTTGCGTCTCCCGCACAATCAGCCGCTCATTCGACAACAGAGCATGCATCTCGCGAGGGATTAAATTGTCCGTTACGTGTCGTTCCATCTCCTTGTTTTCGCAAAGAGATCCTTACCTCTCGCTTAGTTAAATTCGCATTTCAGGATAAGCGATGACTCTACCATCGGGCGAAAGCGTCGACTCTAAATCGTCCCGGCAGCCACTGCCGGTAGCAGCCATCGCCGAACCGCGGTCGGGATGACGGCGGCCTCGTCAGGAATAGCGTCATTTATCCGATTGCAGGGCGCACCTGGTCTGTCTGCACTCGGTAGAGGCGTTATGCCAGCGGGTTTCTCGACTGGGGCGATGAAGCGATAACCTCGTTTGGGCAGCGTCTCAATGTACCGGGGAGTCTCTGCGTCATCGCTCAGAGCTTGCCTGAGTTTCTTGATTGCCGTACTAAGGCCCTGCTCAAAATCCACGAACGTATCGGGCGCCCAGAGCTTTCGGCAGAGCTCATCCCGGCCGACCACCTCGCCAGCGTGGTCTAGCAACAGGATCAGAATTTGAAATGGCTGTTCCTGGAGCCTGATGCGCAATCCTTGCTTTCGCAGTTCCCCGCTCGCGAGATCCGCTTCGAAAATCCCGAATCGGAAAACGACCGATTGAGGGCCTCCTTGCATCGCGACATCCTTACTAGGTGGCTGAAGTATAACATCCGGCGAGGGCTGTCGGATACAAATCCTGACATTTAGTCCAGCCGTGCTCCAACGTCGAGTTTCGCCCTCTTCATTTCAAGCATTTACAGGTTCAGAAAAGGGTCATCGATGGTACAAATCCGGTCCATGGATGATCTCGGGTTCTTACTTCACAGTTGACAGCGGATGAGAGCCTCAGCAGCGTTCATCCGGTTCGAAAGGAGAAATTCAAAATGAAATCGAACGCAAAAATCACTCTGCTCGTCAGCTTAGCCGCAATGTGTTTTACAGCGGGATCGCTTGGGGCAGCCACTCTTAAAGGCAGCTTTACACTGTCCGGTCAAACGCACTGGGGATTGGCGGTGCTGCCGCCGGGCGATTACACTTTCACTCTCGATCGTATCGCTCACGGGTCTCCAGTGATCTCGGTCAGCCGGGGAAACAAAGTCGTTGACATAATCCTGAGTCCGGTCTCTTCGCTAACAAGCACATCCGGCGGCAGTTCGATGCAAATCGAAGGAAACAGAGTTCGCTCCTTGCATCTGGCACCACTTGGGGAGACGTACAATTACCCGAGCCCGAAGCGGGAAAAGGAAGTGCTCGTACGCGGTTCCAGTGTAGCGGCCACGGTCGTCTCGATAGCTGCAAAATGAACGCACGACGAAAATGGGCCGGGCCTTCCCGGCCCTTGGCGGCACTACTGCCGCACGTTGCTATGCCGCTCTCGGAAGGTTTAACAGAGCTTTCATGCCGTCGTAACCTGCTTTCAGTCTCGCGGCGTAAGCCGGCACCTGTCCCGTGCCGTTATAGAATTTCGCAAAATTGTTCCAATCGCGCGCTTTGAGATACTGCAGCAGATCTCCGAGCTTGGGAGCGGGCTTTTGGCGGCAGAAATCGAAAAAGCTCAATACTTGGTTTCGCTCCGATAATTGGAAGGCATCGTACATCTCACGGGCCGTCTCGTATCCCAACATACGGTAGGCGTTCATCATGATTTGGCAGCCGCCGATACTACTGCACGAAAAAGCCACTTCATCGCCGGCTGTCACTTGTGCCAGCGTCAGAGCGCCATATTCCGAATTCTGATTGTGATGCACGGAGCTGTAATTTCCGGAATCCTGCGTTCGGTATTCCTGGTTGTCCCACGGATTGCCAGGTTGTTGATTATGCCCCCCGAAGCGAAAATGGTTATCGAACACTTTCCTATCGCGTTTGCCCCACACTTCGAACAGTTGGGAGACCTCGAGCCGAATAACAGCCCGCTTGGGCACAAACGGTAGCCCTCCGCTTTCCACAAGCCACACAGCAGCGACGCCGGCGGCATCGGCTTCGGTCGTTTCGGCCACGCGCTGCAGCAAACCCCCCAGCCGGTTGTAGACAGCGGCAACCGCCCGTTGGTTCGGGTTCGCCCGCGCGGGAATCGGCAGCGGCTCTGCCAACTCGAGCGCGATGCTCTGCAGTTCCGGATCGTCCTTTAGCAAATTCACGTTCAGATCCTAGTGGAGCCGACCTTGCTCCTTGAGGCCTGTATCGGCTAAATTGCTGAAAAATTTCAGCTTTTTTTTCTGATTTCTTTGGAATCGAGTTTTTCGGCGGCGGAACTGAGAAAGAACTGCTGGCGGAAGGCTTCTGTAGGTCTGCGGTCAATACCCCGATTGATGCAGTAGCGCCACGGCAACGGCGGCGATCAGGCAATAAATGCCGAACAAATGCCAGCGGCCTCCCTCGAGCCACCGGCTGAGCCACTTCAATGCAAGAAGCCCGGCCAGAAACGCGAACACCGCGCCAACGACGCTCAAGAAAGCAGCCGAGCCGAGGCTTGCCATCCCGGCGTTATGTTCGGCACGCACCAGCCGCAGCGCTTCCCGTACCACCACGGGCGGGGTCAGAACTACCGCTAGCGCGAAACTGAACGTCTCGGCCCGCGATTTCGCCACGCCTGCCAACATGCCCGTCGAAATCGTCGCGCCCGATCGCGAAAAACCGCGGAACGGCAAGCAAAGTCCCTGCACCGCTCCAATGAGCCCGGCCTGCTTCGCGTTCACGTCCGCGGCTTCGGCGCGAAGCTCCGCCGGTCTCCGTTTTTCCAGAATGCCTGCGATCAAAATGAGGATGCCGGCGATAGCCAGGGCCGGCGCAACGAGTTCCAAATGACTGAACAGATCCTCGATTTCGGCCTGCGGCAGGCCCCGAAAAACAGTCTTTTCGATGAGTTTGATGAGGGCCTCTCCCACCACGCCTGTCAGCAGCGTCGCCAGGATAATCAATCCTGCAAATCTTTTGAACGCTTCCGCACTTTGGAAATATGCGCCGCGCCACTCGCGCCAGAAGTACACGATTACCGCAAACATCGTGCCCGTATGGAGCATAACCAGAAGCAGCGTCATAGGCGGCGACGAAGGGTCAAGCCCCATTAGCTTTTCGGCAACCACAACATGGGCCGAACTCGAAACCGGCAGAAGTTCCGCCAGCCCTTGCACGACGGCAAGGATGATGACATGAAGAATCGACATTTCGTGAGTTGCTCAGCTCGCCACAGCCGCTTCTCCAATCTCTTGGAGAATCTGCTCGCAAGCCGCGCGAGGATCGCCGGCCCGCGTTACCTGCCGGCCGATCACCAGGTAATCCGCTCCGTTGCGAATTGCTTCTGCGGGCGTCGCCACGCGTTTCTGGTCGCCCACCGCCGTCCCCGCGGAACGTACGCCAGGAGTGACAAGCTTAAGTTTCGAACCTGCGATGCGCCGCACATTAGCGAGCTCGACAGCGGAGCAGACGACGCCATCCACTCCGCTCGCAACGGCTTTGTTCACGAGCAGCGCCACCACTTCCGATAGCGGAGTTGTGTAGCCCAGATCGGCAAGGTCCTGCTGATCGAAACTGGTCAGCACGGTGACCGCCAGCAGTTGCGTCCCCGCATCGCCCCTGCCTTCCACCGCCGCTCGCATGAGCGCCTTGCTCCCATGAACAGTCAGGAACGTGACTCCGGCTTTGACGATCTGGCGGGTCGCTCGCTTCACCGTCTCGCCGATGTCGTACAGCTTCAAATCGAGAAAAACCCGTTTGCCGCGACTCACTAACTCGTCCACAAACGGAATGCCGCCCACGGCATAGAGTTCCATTCCAACCTTATAAAAATCCGCGCCGTCGCCAATCTGTTCGATCAGGCGCCGGGCCTCGCCAAGCGTCTCCACGTCGAGGGCAATGATGATAGGTTTTGCGTCGGCCAATCTCTTTCAATGTTAGATCAAGACTTCAATCGGTTTTCTCGCGCGGCTGGTCACCCGGCCCACGACGTATGCCTCAGGCCGCCGGCTCAGCACGATTTCGGCGTCCCTTTCGCTCAGGCTCGCGAGCAGACCCCCGGATGTTTGAGGATCATAAAGCAGGGCCTGAATCTCAACCGGCACGTCTTCGTCCATAGATACGCATTCGGAAACAAATTCGCGATTATTCTTCAGGCCGTTCGAATATGCGCCGGCTTTTGCATATTCAATGGCCCCAGGCAGAAACTGCACTCGGCTCGCCGAAATCTCGAGAGTCACATCCGAAGCCAAGGCCATTTCCCGCGCGTGTCCCAGCAACCCGAATCCCGTAACGTCGGTGCAGCCATGCACGGTCAGACCCGACATCGCTTCAGCCGCCTCCCGGTTCAGCGTCAGCATCTGTGCGATCGAAGCGTCCATATGCTCGTCCCGCGCAATTCCTTTCTTCAGAGCGGTCGAAATCACGCCCGTTCCGATTTTTTTTGTAAAGACCAGAACATCGCCCGGCCGCGCCCCGCTATTTTTCCAAATGTTCCGCGGATCGACGAGCCCGGTGATGGCGTATCCGAATTTCACCTGCTCCTCCGTAATGCTGTGTCCGCCCACAACAACGCACTCCGCCTCGTGGATCTTGTCGGCCCCGCCCCGCAGAATGGCTTCTAAATCTGCCATGTCGCCCTGGTCCGGATACACAACAAGGGATAAAGCGGTGATGGGCCGGCCGCCCATCGCATAGACGTCGCTGAGCGCATTCGCCGCGGCAACCGCTCCGAACGCGTAGGGATCGTCGACAATGGGTGTAAAAAAATCTACTGTCTGCACGAGTGCCAGCGGGAGCTTTGCCGTTCCGCTAATGTCATAAACGCCAGCGTCGTCCGCGGTGTCGTAGCCCACCAACACCCTTGCGTCAATCCGTTGCGGCACCGACCTCAGTGCGGCGTCTAGTAGTTTAGGACTCAGCTTGGATGCGCACCCGCCTGCTTTCACATTCATCGTCAACCGGGTCGCCATACAATCCGAATTGTACTAGCCCCTAAGCCGCAATCCGGCGACAGGCGAGTGCCTCGTCATGGTGCTTTGCGCGAAAAGGCAGGCGCTGCTATGGGTTTCGGCACAGCAGAAAAGCCGGCGAAGAATAAGGGTTTACCCTGCGCAGTGAGAAATCTTCTGTAAACTGCCTTCATATAGTACAGGACTATAGTACTCTTGAGGCAGGAATATTCAGTACTCCAGTCCCCGCGCCGCGTCTATAAGGAGGCTGCCGTACTAGATCGAAATGGACGCCGCCTAGCTTACGGGTTGGCAGGCGAACTTGCTAGCCTAGGTCTCAAATGCGGGCAACGAGTGTGTACTTATGATTAGGCTCTTGATCGTGGACCACACCCCGGTCGTTCGAGCTGGACTGCGTTCTATCTTAAGCGGTTCCAGCGAGATCCAGATCGTGGGCGAAGCGCAGGACGGGAGCCAAGCCATCGAGCGGACCCAGGAATTGCTCCCCGATGTGCTTCTGATGGAACTCCGGCTCCCGGGCACGGACGGCCTTTCGGTGCTGCGGACGCTTCATACACGCGCGCCGCAGGCTAAGGTAATCCTGTTCACGGCGTCGGAGAACAAAGAAGATTTTATCGAGGCAATGAAACTAGGCTGCTGCGGCATTCTGCCCAAAGACGCAGACGCGGCCCTGATTTCAAAGAGCATTCAGAAAGTCCACGCCGGCGAAATCTGGCTGGACTCGAATACCACGGCGGCGGTCATCCGGCAATTTGCCTCGCCGCTCGATCCGGCGCTGGCGCAGGTGGCCGCGAACGCCAAGCCTCGAGAACGTGCCCAATTGAGCCAGCGCGAGCGCGAAATCATCGTTCTGATTGCCCAGGGTTACAAAAACAAGGAAATCGCCGAGAAAATGTTTATCACCGAACAGACGGTAAAAAATCATCTCCATAATGTTTTCGACAAGCTGGGTGTTTCCGACCGGCTTGAACTTGCGTTGTACGCTATTCACAATAGCCTGCATTTGAAGCCGTAGCTTTTCAAGGCTCCTCCGGTCCGACCGCGTGACAGCCCGAATGGAGGCTCTATTGCGAGGGGAGGCTTCAAACGCCCATGCAGGAGGATCGCCAATCGCGCATCAACCAGCTTGTGCAATCGGCCTTGGCTGTAGAGCCCGAAGAGCGCGCCTCCTATCTCTCCGGTGCCTGTTCCGATCACGAGATCCTTGAAGAAGTAACCCGCACCCTCGCCCAGTTTTCCGTCTCTCAGAATTCCCCACCAGACGCCCCGAATGTGCCTCCGCAAGATCGCCGCATCGGCGAGTCCTATGGAAGCTACCTAATTACGAAGCGCATCGGTTCCGGCGGGATGGGCGAAGTGTACGCCGCCTTCGATTCGCGTCTGGGCCGCCAGGTCGCGCTCAAATTCCTCCCCACGCAGACGTTGAGCGACGAGAAAATCGTCCGCCGGTTTCAACTCGAGGCACGAACCGCCTCCGCGCTCAATCATCCCAACATTCTCACCATCTTCGATGTCGGCAAGTTCGGGCGCGATCATTACATTGCCAGCGAGTTCGTGGAGGGGACCACCCTCCGCGTCCTGCTGCGCCGTGGGAGGTTCGACGTCGCCGAGTCGCTCGAAATCGTCACTCAGGTCGCTTCCGCGCTCGTCGCGGCGCATTCGGCGGGCATCATTCACCGCGATCTGAAGCCGACCAATATCATGCTGCGCCCGGACGGCCTCGTGAAGGTGATCGACTTCGGCCTTGCCAAGCGAGTGCGGCAAACCGTCGAAGATCCAGCCGACGAGCCCGCGACAAAACCGGGAACGATGTTAGGCACGGCCGATTACATGTCGCCTGAGCAGGCGCGCGGCGAGGAAATGGATGCCCGCACTGATATATGGAGCCTGGGCGTGATTTTCTACGAGATGCTGGCCGGTGAGCGGCCGTTTCGCGGACAAACAGAGTACCACGTCATCGCCCACATCCTCGAAAGCCAACCCAAACCTGCATGTCCTCCCGGCGTCTTGCCGGCCGAAGTCGAACTTATCCTGAACCGCTGCCTCAAAAAAGACCGGGAGCAGCGCTACGACTCGGCGGCTCACTTATATGCCGATCTGCGGGAGGCGCGGCGGGCCCTGAACCTGTCGAGTATTTCGAGCAAGCCGCTCGTCGCTCCACAAAAGCCGCGATCGAAGAAATGGTATTGGATTCCCGCCGCATCGGGGCTTGTTTTAGCGCTGGCCGGGGGCTGGTGGTGGAATGTCTGGGGGCGCGAGCTGTTCGTCGGGCCGGAACCGTTCGAATATTCGGAGACGAAGAAGCTCACCTATCGCGGCAATGTGAAATACGCCTCGATTTCTCCCGATGGACGGTATCTGGCGTTCGTGAGCGGCCCTCCGCACCATGAGGAGCTGTGCGTTAGGCCCATGGACTCGAATTATGATTCGACTTTGGTTGCGAGTTCGGACACGAACTACGATGGCGTCACGTTCTCGAACGATAGCCGCTATATCTTGTTTGTGACCCGTGCCGGTGAATATGGAACGCTCCGCAAAATTTCGATCACTGGAGGCGATCCGCAGGTTGTCGAAAGCAATGTCGACGGACCTGTTGCCGTGAACCCAAAAGGGGCCGAGTTGGCATTCCGTCGAAATACTCGAGGCAAGCAGTATGTCGTGTTCACCGGCGGCAGATTCGGGGGGCAGGAGGTTGTCCATCTCGTGGACTCGCCTCGGGTCGTTTACTATAGGCTGGCTTGGTCGCCATCCGGCTTGCAAATCGCGGTTTTTTTGTACCCCTCGTCGAGCCGATCCTCGATGTCGCTCGAATTGCTTGATGCAAACCGGCATAGAATCACAAAACAAATCGACATTCCGCGCTGGCGTGCAGTATTGCAAGCTGCCTGGGTGCCGAATGGCGACGATCTGATCGTTCCCGTTGAAGAGCCGGGCGAAACCGGAGACAGCATGCAACTTCGGGAGGTTTCCGCCGTCACAGGCCGCGCGCGAAGCATCACTGCCGGACAGTATGGTTACAGTGACGCCAGCCTTACCAAGGATGGCCGCCAGTTGGTTACTGTTCGTCTCGACCGCCAGACGCGGTTCTGGTTTGGCGCTCGTTCCGATTTGCACACGGGCCGGATGAGCTGGACTGATAGCGGAGATTACGATTCGGTGGCCTGGACGGATGACGGGAAACTCATTGCGCAGGCGAATCGGGGCGACGGGACGCACGCATGGTTGATAGACCCGCTTGAGAAGCGGCCTCGTATGCTGACGGAAGGACTTTGGGTGAATCGGGATCCCGTCTGGATTCCCCGCCAGCAGGCGATCGCCTTTGCCTCCGAACGGGATGGCGTTCATGGAATCTGGCGACTGGACGTCAACGACCGAAAATACCGGCTGCTCGCAACTGCCCCCGAATATGCGGAAGCCGCCGTATGCACGCCGGATGGAAAAATCATCCTCTATACGGCCTGGGAGTTAGCCGGGCCTGCCATCTGGTCCGCACCAACGGAGCCAGGCGCCGTCAAGCCCAAGCTTCTGCTGCGTAATGCGAAGCACGCCGTTCTCTCTCCGGACGGGAAGCACTTGGCTGTCGAGGAATTACTGGACACCCGAGATCCGGCCGGCTGGCGAGTTAATGTTTACGATTACCCGGATGTGAGGTTTGTGCAAGCAATGCCTCGGATACCCACAGGTTCTACATTGAAATGGTCGCCCGATGGGACGGGCCTCAACTACATCGTGACAGACGATCAGGGCACCTCGAACCTGTGGTATCAAGCGCTGCGGGAGACCACTCCACACAGGATTACTTTCTTTGAAGAAGACCAGGTCTTCGATTATGGCTGGTCTCCCGATGGAACCCAACTTGTCTGCCTGCGGGGCCGAACCCTCTCCGATGCCTTCGATCTAGTTCGGAAGCGTTGATATTTTTGGCACCCTCGTTGCTTGCAAAATGTGTGAATCTTAAACGAGACTGTCGAAAGGAAAACTATGGCGAACTCCAGCAAGAAAAAAGGTGCCGGCGGAAAGAAAGAAAACGCGGCTCCGCCCGTCCCAGTTGATGTCGAAAAAAATAACAAAGAGACCCCCGGCCCATTCACTCCAAAAGACGGGCCACGAGTCCCGTAGGGGGAGGCCGGTAGCCCCCGGTTGTTCTGCCAGAGGA
>CAVRNU010000048.1:0-151649 GCA_963722585.1 Bryobacterales bacterium
ACCGCCGGGGTTCCGCTATGACTTTGGCTCTCAGCTTCGCGAACTCCAGAGCCCCGATGGTGTTTCCCAATCCATGCAGTCTTCACAGTCACTAGGCCTCTCCCCAGTTCAACTAAATCAGCCTGCGGAAGTAAATGCCGATGTTGACAATGTCCCAAAAGACTTCGTTCTGAAATCGGACGTACCTCTCAGTCCGCCAGCGTTGGAAGCAGTTCGGGCCAGTGAGCGATGGCGCGGCGAGAACATTTCCCCTGTGTCCGGGGCGGATGGGCGCGTGATTTATAGCTTCGGAGCCGGCCTTCCGACCGTCGTCTGCGCACCTCTGCGTGTCTGCATCATTGAGCTGCAATCCGGCGAGACGCTCGAAGGCGAACCGCAGATCGGCGACTCTGTGCGTTGGAACGTCTCGCCAGGCGTGTATGGCAACGGCGAACAGGCGACACCGATTATTGTCCTGAAACCGCAGATGTCCGGGCTCGATACGAATCTGTTGATTACAACAGATCGCCGCGCCTATTACCTCAGGCTTATTTCAAAACCGCAGGATTACGTCGCTCGGGTCGCATTTCAATATCCCAGTGATCAGAGCACCCAGAAGTGGCAGGAGCAGCTGGCTCAGGAGCATCAGCGCGAGCGAGAAGAGAAAAAACGAGCTGACGCTACGCCCGCCATGATTGCCGTTGAATCGATGAACTTCGATTACAGGGTAACCGGCGGCAGTGCCCACATCCGCCCAGTGCGAGTTTTTGACGATGGCGCAAAGACGTACATCCAGATGCCCGCAGACATACAGAACCGCGAAGCGCCGGTGCTGGTGATCTTAGGAAATGACGGCAAAGGAGAGATGAGCAATTACCGAGTGCGACGGGAGACCTATATTGTGGATCGGTTGTTTGACCGGGCTCAACTCGTTCTCGGTTCTGGCAAAAAAGCGCAAAAAGTGGAGATTGCCCGTGTTGCGCCGCGAGGATAGCAACGCCGACGGCACAAAGCAGTCCTTCGAAGCGCCGACTGGCCTCGATCTGCACCCTAAGCCGGAGAGCTCACCTCGGATCAGCAGGCGCGTGGGAATCATCATCGGTGCGTTCGGGCTTTCTGGTCTTGGCCGCTTTCGCGTATGGCGGTTATCGCCGGTCGGCAAAAGCACAGGCATAGCGCGAGCGCGTGGTCTACCCAGAGCTTTGGCTCCTGCCCCGGATGCCGACATCCTCAAAGACATTCCGGCAGGGAATGCCGCTGTTGCGGGTAGAGGCGCCGCTCAGCCACCGGGCTTGGAGCCTCCTGGTGGGAATGCCCGCAAAGCTTTGGATCCCTGTGTTGCGGATACCAAATCCGGCCAACGGTTCCGATTCAATCCACAGACTGGGCAGCCTTGCGAGGCACGCGCGGGAGGAGTTGTGCGAAGAACACCCGCATATCGGCCGAACCCCGCGCCTGCGGTCTCGCGCGAGCCGTCCCCCGAGGAAAAGGCGTTGTTGGCGGCGTATCAACAGGAACAGGCGGCCATGATAGCTCCAACGGCGATTCGCAGCACGGGCCAGAGTAGTTACGCGAATGGCCAATACAGCGGTGCTTCGTATAGAGATGGCGGCAACTTTCCAACCAGCGCGGGTGATCTGGCAAAGATCTCGCAGTTGACAAGGAATCTTGCCGGATCAAGGGAGTAATTCCGATTCCGGCGCTCGCAGCCGCGGAACGCGCTTTTCTACCGCAATCGGGTCGCGACGATTACAACGATCAAAACGAGCAGAGTCAGAAAAGAGGCATTTCTAGAAGCAGCTCGCCGGCATCAGATGGATGATTATCTGCGCTCGACTCGAGAAGCGCCGCTGTCGAAATATGAGATTAAAGCCGGGTGGGAAATCCCAGCGGTACTCGAACAAGGCCTGAATTCCGACCTTCCAGGAGAGCTGAAGGCGCTCGTCACAGTGAGTGTGTACGACACAGCAACCGGACAATACCTGCTAATCCCTCAAGGGTCTCGCCTGATCGGCAGGTACGACTCGCGCATTTCTTATGGGCAATCTGGAGTTCAGGTTGCGTGGAACCGCATCATTTTCCCGGATGCGTCCTCGGTTGATCTCAATGGCATGGAAGGACTCGATGCCCAGGGTAACGCCGGCTTGCGCGATAAGGTTGACCGCCATTACAAGCGTCTGTTTGGCACGGCAGCTTTGAGCAGCCTTTTCAATGCTGCGTTTGAGTTGTCGCAACGGCAGAATCAGGGCGTTCTGAATTATCCTAGCGCGACGCAAACAGCCGCGTCCGGCGCCAGCCAAAGTCTGACCGAAACGGGTTCGGCAATCACGCGGCGCAATCTGAATGTTCAGCCAACAATCAAGGTCCCGGTCGGCTATCGATTCACAGTTCGCGTGAATCGCGACATTTTGTTCGACGCTCCATACGAGCCCCTGGAAGCCGACCCGCAACCGGCTCCAAGGGAGAACCGTTTACTCCGGCGTTCAAGCGCAACTTCCAATTAGCGGCCAGATAAGGAGAAAATTGTGACTACTTCCGAACTCGCGAAAGAGGTTTACTCGATAGTCGAAGCGAGAGTTCTGAGCAGGCCTTCGCCCGCCGAATTCGAGATGGCGTATCAGGCGCGGATTGCGATCGAAAAGATTCGCTTTGCTATCAAGGCGAGCGAAAAGGTTCATGAGCGATCGACGGACGCGCAGGAGGCGCGCATACAGTTGCTTGACGCGTTGGATCGCCTCGAATCTGTAGACCGCCACTTCCAGCAGCGTTTCCGTGCGAGCAGACAGCGAATAGGAGACGCTTCGCATGCAGATCTTAAGAAAATCTCGTGACTTGCCGAGGCTTAAAGGACTGTAGCTGAATTCAGTAGAGAACGGATCAGGAGATGTTGCAGGCCACAATCCGCGAGAAACACTACAGGGTCGAGGAGGTGTCGAACATGTGGAATATGTCGAAAGACACCGTCCGTCGGATTTTCTGGGATGAACCGGGAGTGATCCGATATAGTCGACCACGCTCGAAATATAAGCGCAGCTATACCACAATTTTGATTCCAGAAACTGTGTTGAATCGAGTCTATGCCAGGATGACGGTGGCCGCGTGAGCAGCGGGCGTTCCGTTCCGTTTTGCCTTCGTCATCCGTCTATGCAACGGATCATTGTCCCAGACCTTTCGCTGGTGTCCTTCAAGCTTCTCCTGTCTCTTCTTGATCCACGCCGCGTACGACCTAATCGTCACGCTGATGTCATTATGGCCAAGCAACCGCGAAACGTCTTCAATAGGCGTCCCATTGAGCAGGTGTTCAACGGCGAAGTGATGCCTGAAATTGTGAGGTGTCCGATGCCGCAGGTCGGCAAGGTTCAGGAGTTTTCTTAAACGACTGAACCACTTTGACGCTCTCGTGTGCGGCTTGCCATTCCCACTCCAGAAGAAGAATTGGTCAGAATCGTGTGGAGCCTGCCAGAGCTTTTCTATGACCCACTCCGGAACTACCGTCCAGACTTCGGAGCCGTTTTTCAAACGATACGTTAGAATCTGATTCCCGCGTACTCTGCTCTTCGGAAGCGTCATCGTAGTTGACACGTCCATCCCTGTGTACCGCATGAGATAAACAAAAGCCTCGGTCTGCTTGGCGATAGCTCCGCCGAGCCGATCGTACGCATCCGAGTACATTGGCAACGCTTTCCAAATTCTTTCTAGTTCATTGTCAGAAAATGGCTCCTTTGGCCCTTCATCATCAGGCCAGTTCAAGGTCTTGAACAGTCCCTCCCCAATGTTCTTGGATGTGAAATCGGCGCGGTGGCAGTACTTCAGGAATGAGGTAAGAATTCCCAGGTCCCTGATCTTCGACCGGTTTGACCCCTGCCAAGCAGAGCAGAAATCAGTCAGATCGGAAAATCGGATTTCTGTGATGAACTGATGGTTGCGTGGATTCGCTTCCATGAAGCTCTTGAAAGCCGTTAAGAGCCGCTTGTTCTTGCGGCGAGTATCAGAGGATTTTTTTTCTTTGAGTTTCAGAAAATGGTCGATCGCAACTTGGATCGTGGTTCGCTCTTCGGGAATGAGTGTTGGAGCGGGCGCCTCGAGATCGCGCAAGACCTCGCATGCCCTTGCCCAATCCCGGATTCCATTCCTGGTACGAGGGTCGAGAAGGGCTTGCGACCTGCGTCGGACACCCTGACCATCGACGCCTTCATAATGAATCGGACAAGGTGGTCTCCTGGGACACTTTTGACCAGTTCGCTTACCATGGTTTGGGCATGCTGCAACGTGGCGCCGGAAGAGGTTTAGCATTGAAATCCCGCTCAGAGGTATCTTACCTAAACCTTACGCGACGTGCGTAAGCAGTATAAATTATTGAAAACTAAGGAGCTGGATATGGTGGAGGCGGCGGGAGTTGAACCCGCGTCCGAGAAAGCCCGCCATGCAAAGCCTACGTGTGTATCCGGTTCATTGTTTGTCTGCGGCGTTCTAGCGAACCAGCGAAGAGCGAACGCCGCGTAGCCCGATTAATCTCGGCCTATAGCTCCGGACCGAAGCTTAGTACCTATCCTGCAAAATGACGCTCGCTAGCCCACGCGCAGGCTCATGAGCCGGAGCGGCTACCTAAAAATTAGGCAGCGTATGCAAACTGCGTATTTGTATTGGCAGTTGTAGTTTTCCGATCGTTTTACGGGAGCTCGGAACCCGACACGCCTTCACACCACGATTCGATCCCGTCGAAACCGTTGCGCCCCCAATCTAGAGACATCTCTCACTTTAACAGAAATCCAGCTCGCCAGCCGGTCGGTCATCGCGCCGATCTACGTTTTTCCGCCGCAAAACTTTCCAGACGCCCGCGTGAGAAAGATGAACATGCTCAGCGATAGCGCGCAGGCTCAGACCTTTGGAGCGGAGTTCCAGAATTTCCGAATAGAGAGCCGGCCCCCTTTTTGCTTCGAGGACCTGCCGCTCGGGTTTACCTTCAGAGCTCCATCCAGTCTCCAGGCGCCGCGACCCTTCGACTTCGCCTCTTTTCAGCCGGTGCAATACGGCAAGGGCAGCGTCAATTTCGTGCTGGCGACGCTCTAATTCCGCGATCAGCGATTTGCGAAAGTCGAGTCCCATTAACTTGGCTTGAGGGACTCGAGCACGCTGGTTACCAAACGGCTCACTCGTGCTCCTCGCCGGTGGGGAGCCGTGCTCCGGAGCCGTTTCCCGAGTTCTCCTCCGTGCCTGCGGATGGCGAGTTCCGTGAGGATGGTTTTCGAATCTTTTGCAAGCGTCGGAGGACCTCGAGAGCTTCTTCGATTCGACGGCGCTCAACCTCCAGATTGTGAATCATCTCCTCTAAATCCAAGGAATTACGCTACCCTAATTGTACTGGAGAAGTCCGTTTCCTCGCGGTCCCCGACAACAAATTACGAGGCGCAGGCGGTGCTCTCCCGCGGCGATAGCCCTCCTTTACCCATACGAAGAACGGCCCGGAACCGGATTGCGGACGGGCTGACTGGAATGCTCCAATAGGAAACAACAGGCAAATGCAGAGCGCAACCGCCACGCCCGTCATAAAGCCCAAGAAAGGCGCCGCGGAGCAGCAAGTTCATTCCTCCCTTTATCACGTTGTTCTCCTTGACGACGACGAGCATACCTATGATTATGTTGTCGAGATGCTGCAGAAATTGTTCCTCTTTCCCGAGCACCTCGCGTTTCAGCACGCGGTCGAGGTAGACACCACCGGCCAAACAATTGTAATTACCTGCGAACTCCCGCAGGCGGAATTTGCCCGGGACCAGATTCAATCCTATGGAGCCGATCCGCGAATGCCCAAATCAAAGGGCTCGATGTCGGCTGTCCTGATTCCCGCTGGTAACACAGCCACAGAGTAAGGGCGAATTCCGGGAACGGTTTGCTACTCCTCTGCAAAAGTCGGAAACGTGGCCGATATCTGATCGTGCCAGGCCAAGCCGTCCGCATCGGCGAAGGTCCAGATCAATCCCAGCCCAGCCGCGCCGAGGCTTAGAAACCCGCTGAAAGCGCGCCAAAAACGCCGCCTTTGCGAGGGCGGATTTCCGTCCAGATCGACTAGCCGAAGCCGCGCAGCCTTCATTCCGAAAGTGTCCCTTCCGGCGACGCACCAGATCAGTTTGTAAGTCAATGCCAAGGCAATGTAGCACGTAAAGTAAGCCGAAAATGCCACATTGCCCGAAGGGAGCGTTCCGGTTGCCAATCGGAAAGTCAGAAGGGCCAGAAATGCCGCAAACAGCACAATAAAACCATCCGCCAGCGCGGCGCTCAACCGAAGCATAGGCGGAGCCACCGGCGCCCCGCACTGAATCGCCGATCCGGGCGCTACACCGATCTCCGTCTCTTCCGAGAAGTCAAACTGCTGCTGACTACCAGTTTTGGTTCGCGAGCGGCGCGGGCGCGCCGAGACTTCCACCTTCGCCGAACGAACCGGATCCAGCTGGTTGAGCTGGGCGGCCCTGGCACGGATCGATTCGCGCTCGGCGGGAGATGCAAGCTGGTCAAAGGGAATGACCCGCGGCTCGTTTGGAGCGGTGAACAGGGGCTGCTGCGCGGCCCATTCCCGCACCGTAGCGCTTCTGGCGCCTGTTTCTGTTTCACGGCTATCGTCCGGCTGATACGCGAGCGCCGTCGCAGCAATCGGATAGCCTTCACGAACGTGACGCGTCGGCGTAGCACGCAAGCGTCTCCCGCATCGCCGGCAGCGATGCTCTTCATTTCCATTCCAGGTCTGGCACGCCTGACACGTCATAATCTGTTTACGTCTCTGTACCTCACGCGTTTACTTGGACCGTCTTCAAACCTTGCGGCCCGTATCAAGGTCATGCTACGGTTTACGGTTGAAGCCGTTTGTTGAAACCGGGCTTTCCTCCGTTTCTCTGTCTATCAGATTTGTACGTTTTTGTCACGAACATTCTTCGTTTTTCCTGTTTTTTATCCCGCTCAGCTTATTATTCGCACCTCTCAGCCCCGCCCTCAGAGCCCAGCAGAAGATTCCCACGCCGGCGGAAGCTCCAGGTCCAGAGAATACACGCTTTTTCGCCAATAAGACGCAGGAATCGCGCGGCGACTGGAAGTACTTGCGCGGCGGCGTCAAGATTCTGACGCACGAAGAAGAGGTGGATGCCGACGAGATCGATTTCAATCAAATGTCACAAGTTGCGTACCTGCGCGGCCACGTCAAGTATCAGAACTTCATCAAGGGCGACAAAGTGGAAGCTGTTCGCGGCGAATACAATTTAAAAACGCAGGAGGGAACGTTCTATCAGGTGAAGGGTACCTCGCCCGCGCACGGCAACGCAGAGCCCTGGCTGCTCAGAACCACGAACCCCTTCTATTTCGAAGGCGAATGGGCCGAGCGCCACCATGGCCGCTACGTTATTCACAATGGATTCCTGACGGATTGCGTTATGCCCAAGCCGTGGTGGAGCCTCCATGCCCCGATGTTCGACGTCATTCCGGACGACCGCGCCATTGTCCACAACGCAATCTTCAAAATCAAAAAATATCCCTTGATATTCCTTCCCGCCTTTTACCGGCCGCTGGGAAGAAAAGACCGGCAGAGCGGTTTCCTCACTCCTAATATCGGCAACAGCAGCTTTCTCGGCTTCATGTTCGGCGCAGGCTACTACTGGGCCATCAATCGCAGTTATGATGTCTTGTACCGGATTCAGGACTTTACCGCGAGAGGCTACGCTCATACCGCCGAATTTCGAGGCAAGCCAACCGACAAGAGCGACTTCAACCTCAATTTGTACGGCGTCGAAGACCGCGGCTTACTCGAAAGCAACGGCACGCGCCTGAAAGAGGGCGGATTGCAATTTGAACTTACGGCTACTGATGAGTTGCCGGACGGTTGGATGGCGAGACTGGATTTCAAGTACCTCAGCTCGTATCTCTTTCTCCAGTCCTTTTCCCAGTCTTTTACCGAAGCGATTTACTCGGAAAACGATTCTGTCGGTTTTGTTCAGAAGCACTGGCAAGATTACACGGTCAGCATTGCTTTCTTGCAGCAGCAGTTGTTTGAAAGCACGACCCCGGGGGATTATGTCGAGATACGGACCCTTCCGTCGGTTGATTTAATCGGCAAAGATCAGCAGCTTCTGAACGGGCCGGTTCCTCTGTGGTACTCCTTCACCGCCAACAGCTCGTTATTGTCCCGGCAGGAGCCCGGTTTCCAGACCAACTCTCCGGTTGCCCGCGAGGACGTGGACCCGCACGCGATGACCGCGTTTCGGTTTAAAGGGTTCTCGCTCGTTCCCAACATCACATTCCACGGCACGGCATGGAGCGACTCGCTGACCAATACGGGAGCGCTGGCAAATGCTGCCATCTTCCGGCGCGCCGCTGATGTCAGCGTCGATCTGACCCTGCCCTCGCTCGAGCGAGTGTTTCCCGCGCCAAAATGGCTTGGCACCAAGATCAAGCACGTGATCGAGCCGCGTGCGAATTATCGCTACATCGGCGGCATCGATAACTTCAAAAACATCATCCGCTTCGACGACACCGAACTGCTCAGCGACACCAGCCAGGTTGAAATTGCCATTGTCAACCGCTTCTATGTGAAGGACAAAACCGGCCAGGTGAAAGACATGCTGGATTGGCAAATTGGGCAGGAAAGATACTTTGACCCAACCTTCGGCGGCGCTCTGGTAACGGGGCAATCCAATGTTTTTGCGGTTACGGAGGATCTGATGCCGTTCGCCTTCATCACCAAGCCCAGAAACTATTCGCCGGTGGATTCCGATTTTCGATTACAGCCTCTAGGAGGGTTTAGCGTCGATTGGCGATTGGACTACGATCCGCTTTACGGGCGCCTGGTCAACAACCTCATCTCAACCGGCTATCGTTTCAAGAAGAATTACTTCGTGAACGTTGGCTATCGCGAATTAAATCCCGATCCGCTGATTGAAGGATACGCGAGCCAGATCATGATTACCGCGGGCTACGGAAACTCGCTTCGAAAGGGATTCAATGTCGCCACCATGGCCTACTACGATTACCAGATCGGCCAGCTTGAGTTTCTTTTCTCGCAGGTGAACTATAACACCGACTGTTGCGGATTCAGCTTGCAGTTTCGCCGGTTCTCCTTTGGAACTCGCAATGAAAACCAATATCTGCTCTCGTTCATCATCGCCAACGTGGGCGGTTTTGGAAGCCTCCGCAAGCAGGACCGAATCTTCTGATTCCCCGAATCAAGACGCTTCATGAGCGGGGCAAAATTTCCGTCGCGCTTGTTTGCCTGGGGGCGGCACTCGTCTTTATAGCCTTTCCCACTCGCCAATACTATTGGGACGGTGTTCTCTTCGCTTTGAATATCGAACGGGCCAGTAGCGACGGCATCGGTCCGCTGCTCCACCCTAATCATCTTGTCTTCAACGCAGTTGGATTTCTATTTTATTGGCCGCTACACACATTTTTCCCGGATGTGCGGGCCCTTCCCGTGCTGCAAGGACTGGATATTCTGGCCGGCGTTCTTACCTCCCTCATTCTTGGCAGGATGCTCGTGCGGCTGGGTTGCGGCACCTATCATGCCTCGATGCTGACTGGCGTGTTCGTGTTCGGCGCCAGCTGGTGGAAGTTCTCGGTCGACGCGGATGCATATATTCTCGCGGCCTTGTTCCTTCTTCTGTCGGCCCAGGCGCTGATCTTCGCGGAAGAAGGGTCCGGCCAGCGCCCGCTCCTGGCTGCCGGATTATTTCATTGTGTTGCCATGCTGATTCACCAGCTCGGGGTCCTGTTTCTTCCCGCTGTCTGGACCGGCATCTGGTGCAGGCTCGCGCGGACGCGGCCTGAACGTTTTCGATCGGCGGCGACATACACGGTTCTCACTGGCATGCTCACTTTCGCGGCCTATTACTGCGGTTATTCTCTGAGCGAGTCACGCTCGCAATACGGCAGCTTTCTTCGTTGGATTGCGTCCCACTCAGCGGAATCGTCTTTCACCATCAATCCTGTTTACATCGTCGCCGGAACCGTGAAAAGCTACGCCCAGCTTCTCTTCGGCGGCAGGTTTCGGCTGTTTGTGCAGTTTTTTCATCCCTGGATGGCGGCGCCTGCGGCGATCCTTTTCGTTTCCGCTTTGCTTCTTGCCGCCAGGATGTGGCGCGCCCGAGCCGGTTTGGTCTCCAAGTTCTGGTCCGCTCTGCATCAAGCACTCACGCTGCCTGCATTCCGCATTTCTGGCGCATGGTTCGTTTCCTATGCCCTCTTCCTGCTGTTCTGGCTTCCGAGGAACACGTTTTACAAACTCATGCTCTGGCCCGCGCTAATTTTGTGCACCGGATGCGTGTTGAAACAAGCGCGAATGGCCGGATTCTCCGCCGCGCGCGGAATGGCGCTGTTGGTGGCAAGCCAGTTCTGCTGGAATTTGATCTTCTTTATCTATCCGTATTCCAGGACCGCTTCAAATCGGGTTCTCGACTTTGCCCAACAGGCTTCGCGTATCTGGGCTCCGGGTGAACTTATACTCTTCCGGACCTTCGACACCGACGATTGGACAATCCGTTACTTCACTCCTCAAACTGTTTGGGAATCGCTCGATTGCAGTGGCGATAACTGCATAGCCACAATCGAGTCCGAACGGACGAGAGGGAATGTATGGCTAGATCCGACTGCCGTTCAGTTTTTGGAAACTGCCACGGCCGGGACCAAAAGATGGCTGGATGCGGGCCGGCACACAGGCATGATAGCCGAGTGTTGCGGAGCAAAGTGGCCGGTCCGATTCCTGCGCGTGGCCCAAAGCCGGCCGCCCAACACTACGAAGCTGTGAAAATCGCCGGGCCGCTCCCTCAAAGGTCGCGTTCTGTCGGAGTCTGACTCGCATTTGCGCCGGTTTATGGAACCACGCGCATCAGCAAGTGGCCTAGCTCCGGCGATGTTTCACAGCTTCTACGCTTCCGGGACAACCTGATCGAGGATTTGGGTGATCGTCCTGGTTCTATGGTCCACAGACTCTCTCAATGTAGCGAGCTGACGCTCAATGGTACGCAGTTTGTCCGCCAGGTGCAGACAGGCTAACACCGCTGTTTTCGTCGAGTCGAGATTCCCCGCGCGCCGCGCAATCTGTGACATCAATTCGTCCACTTCGGATGCCAGTTGCAGCGTATCGTCCGGGTCACCCGTCGTGACAACCGTGAAGGTTTGATTGAAGATGTTGACACGCACCGGCTGTTGCTTTGCTTTGTCGGCGGTGTCCATCTTCTTCAGCCCGATCGGCCCGGATGCGTCAGCTTGCGCTGAGCAGATCCATTTGCCCCAATAGCTTCTCAATGCGGCTCTTCACCTGCTTACGCTCGTCGCGCAAATGGTTCAGATCCGCTGATAATCGATTGACTTGCGCCTCTGAATCAGACAGCTGTCTTCGCGCATCTTCCAATTGCCGCGCCGTCTCGTCACGCTCGTTTCGCGTTGCGGACAGCTGCTCGTTCAGCTCGTGATTTTCGCTTCGAAGCGAATTCAGAAGCTCTACAGCGCGTTGAATACGTTGTTCAAGACTCGCTAAAGTATCAATGCCTTCTTCGTTGACGGTTTCCATGGGCGATTCGACCAACCGTTAACTATTGTAATTGCGCTTGATGTGCGGCCTTGGCTTTTTCGACCAGCGCGAGAAAACCTGGGCTGTCGTTTACGGCGATATCCGCCAAAACCTTGCGATTAAGGTCGATGCCAGCTCTCTTGAGTCCGCTTACAAACTTGCTGTAGGATATCTCGGCAGTGCGGCAGGCTGCATTGATCCGCACAATCCACAACGAGCGGAAACTGCGCTTTTTCAGACGGCGCCCTACATATCCGTAGCGAAGCGCTTTCTCGACTGCCTCCTGCGCCGCGCGATTCAGCTTCGATTTGGTGAGAAAGTAGCCTTTGGCAAGGCGTAGCGTTTTGCGACGGTAATCGCGCCGGCCGGTTCCACGTTTGACTCTAGGCACGTTTTACTCCTTTCATTGTCGAACGGGGTTGGATCGTTCCATCCCCAGGAGAGGCAGCAGGCACGTGCGAATGAGCTCTGCTCCTGCTCGGTAGCTTCCGCCAGAACTCCTTATGGAATCCCGTTTTGGCAAATCCGGGCGGTCAATAAGGAAGCATGCTACGCAAGCTGGGCTGGTCGGCCGGATCGGCCACCACACTTTGGCCGAGTTTCCGTTTGCGAGAACGCGACTTCGAAGTCAAGATGTGACGCGCAAAGGCGTGCCGCCGCGCAATCTTACCCGTGGCTGTCTTCTTGAACCGCTTAGACGCACCCTTATGGGTCTTAAGTTTGGGCATAAATTTGTCCTGAGTTCTTCTACAGGCGTACCTGTAGCTAAGGATGCTCGCTTTACAATAGCATACTCCTAAGGCTGGGCGTAGTAGACGGTGCGTGACCGCGCCTTCAATCGGGGCTTATCGACCTTGACCTCAAGCCCGTGATACTCGTTCGGACCATCGGCAGGCGGGGAATCGAAGGATAGGACATAAAACGCATGCGCGTCCACAATGCAGCTCGCAATCTCGCTGGCTATGTCGTTACTCGAGTTAAGCACCAGGCCGCCGCTTTGACTCGCGAGCACCTGTAGTGCTAGATTGCCAGGCTGCGCCTGCTTGTCCCCACGCACTCCCTTTAGAAAGTTCTGATAATAGGTAGTTCGAATTCCGGCGGCGTCGGCGGTCCCCAACGGGTCGATGCTGTAAAGAGTGATCCGGGCGCGCCACAACGCCGTCGAGACCGCGACAATTTCGTTGAATACCTGGTCGTGCTGTTTGTTGGTCAGCTCCATTTGCGGTCCCGATAGCAGGGGCCAGCCAGGACTAATCCAGATCAGCATTTTCCTGCCGGGTTTGTTTGCTTCAAGGGAGGCCAGCGAATTCAGCGCGCGGAGTGATAACTGGAGGCGGTCCGCCGCGCCGTAAACGCCTTCCGACCGGCGGATGGAACGCAAACCGGTATCACTGTGATCGAGGGCGGCGATCAGCGCATTTCCATCACGAGTGGCGTTCTGCATCTGTGTTCCGGAATCCGAAAAGAAGACCATCGACACCGGCCATCCAAGCTGCCCGCTGTCTTTCCGCAGAAATCTCTTGATCTGGTCCCGCTCGTTGGCAACGCTCTGGAACGAAGTGTTGACACTATCCACCAGCAAAATAATTTCTATTGCGGGATCGGCCGCTCTTGTGGTTCCACCGACCGCACGAAATGAGAGGATATTTTGCGGCTGTTTATTGTCCAAAACAATAAAATCCTGCTTTTCGAGGCCGGATACCGCCGCTCCGGACTTGTCAGTCACGACTACATCGAGCGTGATGTGACGATTCGTGGGGCGCGGCGCCGCACCCGCCGGAGTTTCAGACTGCCGCGGAAACGCGGAAAGCGCTAAACAGAAAAGAGCCGCGCAGACTTGGCACCCTGCATTCATGCCTAACTCGCTTCGCTGAAAACGTATTGGTGCTGGCCATCGCGAATGATGAGCGCGCGCTTGCCGTTTCTCTCGGCCTTGACGAACTCGAATCCGCGGCGGGTTGGATCGATCGTGATGAACGAGATGGTTCCGTCATCGTTCTTGCGCGAGGCAACGGCGCTCTTCCATCCGTTGAAATCGAAGAGAGTGTTGGCGCCCTGGTGCTCGACTTTGAGGTCACCCAACGCGCTGCTGTTGTAGCGATTGGCGAGCTTTGAGACTTCATCCTCGCTAGCCGGAACCGTGAGGCGCTGGCGCTCCTTAGCTATGATGGCGTGGTAGTTCGCAGCCGCGCTGTCGACGTCTCCCACAGCTTCGGGTTTGCCGTCAAACACGACCTCGACGAGGCGGCGCATAAACGGATGCAGCAGCATACCACCGCTGTCGGCATTGGTTAATAACACAGCCCCGATTCCCGAATCGGGGAGGATCATCCAGTCGCTCTTATAGCCGAACAAGCTGCCACCGTGGTGGATAATGGGTACGCCCCACCGGCTATTCGTTTCCAAGCCCATTCCGTAGGTTTCATCTTCGCCGGTCGCGATCTGGGCCTTGCGGCGCATCAGCAGATTCTCTTCCGAGACCAGTTGTTCACCATTGGGCAGTTTCCCGCGTGACAGTTCCAGCTGGACGTAGCGCGTCATGTCATGCGCCGAAGTCCAGACCCCACCCGCGGGCCGGAAGGACACAACAGAGTAGTTATTGTCCATGGTGGCTACGGTGGGATGCCCGTCTACATCGTCGCCATGCGGGCTCGCGAAGTCACCGTGCTGTGCTCGCGCCATGTCAAACGTTGTATCCGTCATGCCCAAAGGATTGAAGATTTCAGTCTGCATCGCTTGGTCGTAAGCCGCGCCGAGTTCGCTCGAGGGCACGTATAGGTGCGCACCGATATAACCGGCTGCGGAAGCCATCAAGTTGCTGTACTGAAAAACTTCGCCGAAGCGGCTGGTCGGCTGCATGGTGCTGAGCAGGGTAAAGGTGGAAGCCGGCGTATAGGTCTTAAACTGAAAAATCCATTCCAGATCTTGCCGGGGCAGGCCGGTGCAGGCACATACCAGGTGTTTGACTTCAACCTGGCGCGTAGTGTTGACGTCGCCGAGTTTAAACGCCGGGTAAACCTGAATCACAGGCTCATTCCACTGAAGCTTCTGCGCGTCCACCAAGCGGGCCAACAACAGCGTTGTCATGCCTTTGGTGTTGGAGGCAGCCATAAATAAGGTCTTGGCGTCGACTGGGGCCGGCTTGCCCAATTCGCGGACCCCAAACCCTCCTTCGTATACCACTTTGCCGTTATCGATGAGAGCGAGCGAAGCGCCGGGCATACCGAGCTTCTTCATCGAAGTGTCGACAAAAGTCTTCAGCGCTTCAATCCGCTCTGGGGTGAGCGGAAGCGCCTTGCGTCCTGCGAACGACTCGCGCTGATAGCCCTTGGGCCGCAAGCTTTGAACGATGACATTGATCTGCGCACTCCGCTTTTCGAACGTAGGCTCTGAACCGTCGGCGAGGACTACGGTCCAGGTGTCGCCCGAGTGTAGAGCCACGGCGACAACTACGGCACGCTCGTTTGGCGACGTCTCGTATACGAACTGTTTGGCGCCCGTCCAACCGTTTCGATCGGGAACCGGAACAGCGAGCTTGAGCGGTCGCTTCATGTCGGGCCGATAGCTGGCCCACGCGCTGGCAACGGCTCCCGCGGCATCTGGAGCATGAACGTCAAGGATGGCGATGTGTGTGTCGGGCTCAGGCGGTTGCAACGTGGACGATAAAGCGTCGCTAGCGATCGACCAGCCCGCAGGCACGGTAAAGGTGGCGCCTCCTGGCGTGGCGTGAGGCGAATCTGCTGTAACAACTTGCGCGGCCGGTTTGGGGCCGGGCTGCGCTTGCATTGCCGCATAAGCTGGCATGCCGAGGGCTAGCAGAAGCAGGATAAGTAAGAAATGAGGGCGGCGGATCATGCGGGGAATTATATCTCTCTCCGGGGGTAGCGTAGTTATCCGTCACTGTTGCTTGTGCCGCTCCGCCTGAATTTTTTCCGTTGCCAGCTTCTCCGCAGTCGTTAGCGCGTCCGCCGCCGACACTTTCACATCCGGCTCGACGCCGGTCCCCTCCCAGTTCGTTTTCGTTATCGGATTGATTGCGTTTGCAAACGGCACGCCTACCATGAAATAGTCCGCCACCGGATGCCCAGCGACCGGATGCGCCCCACCCCCGGTCGTCTCTCCAACAATCGTGGCTCGCTTTTGAGTTTTTAGGTCGTAGCTGAACTCCTCCGCCCCTGAGAATGTCCGCTTTGATGTCAGAACAAATGCCGGCTGCTTAGCCAGCCGCTCACCTGGCACGTACGACAGCGTCCAAAACTGATGCGTTGAGTTCTCCTTGCGGTTATACAGGTCGTTCAAGTGCGTGGGCTTGTCGAATAGATAACCCGCAATGAAGGTCACCATGGCCGGATCGCCGCCGCCGTTCTCGCGCAGATCGAAGATCACTGCATCGGTATACGCCACAAAGCTCATCGCCGCAGTCGCGCTCGGCGCGCAGATCTCGGCGCTCATGAATCCATCAAACTTCACATAGCCGATGTTGCCCGGCAAAACCTCCACCTTCTTAAACGCGCAGTTGTTATGCCTCATCTGCTGACGCATTCGCGCGATGTCGTCGGGGCTCGGTTCCTTTTGCTCCGGCATCTTGAACGGGTTGAAATCCACGCGGAGGTGCTTGTCGTGGCTCACTGCCTGGAGGTCTTTCGCGAGTCGCGCGGCAAAAGCGTCGCCATCAGTGATCGAGTCATACTCACCCGCCTTTTGATGCGCTTCGAGAGCCTCTTGCATGTGTTTGGCTGATGCCGCATCAATATAGAACTCGGCCAGGTCGGCATCCACTCCGTCGATGACCCGCTTCCGCAGCGCCGCATCGACCGTCACGTTCACCGGCGCAACCCCAGGCGGCAGCGCTCTTAGCCCGAACGTTTCTACCGTCGGTGGCCGGCCATCCTTCACCAGCAAGTTGCCAAGCGCGGTCGTGGAGCCGCCCTTCTCTTTTACGCGGAAGCGAATATGCGTTGGCTCGCTGCTCTCGAGTGACAGCACTTCGAATCCGCCCGTCTGGCTGCGAAACGAGATCATCCCGTCGACGGACTGGGACGGGTCGATGGTCCTCACATATGTCTCGATCTTGGCCCGATCGCCGCTGTTGAAGGCGTCGAGCCATGCTCGAAGCGTACGTCCGGCGGCGGTATCGGGAATGGTTGGCTGGGCCAGGCCGCCCCAGACACTCACGAGGAGCAACGCGAATATCCGGCAAAGCATTTTAGTCATCATAAGGCAATAAATGCTTCTGAATCTTACCCAACGCATTGCGCGGCAGAGCAGCGACCGTTACAAACTTTCGTGGAACTTTGAAAGACGCCATCGTCTTTCGGCAGCGCGCCTCAATATCGGCCGGATCGAAGTGTTCACGCAATACCACATACGCAACCGGCACTTCACCGCGAATAGCATCTGTCGACCCGATCACGGCTGCTTCCGCGATCTCCGGCTGCTCTTCGAGAAACTCCTCGATCTCGCGCGGGTAAATATTGAAGCCGCCCGAAATGATGAGATCGCTTTTCCGGCCGCAGAGCGTGTAGTAGCCATCGGCCGAACGCGTGGCCAAATCGCCTGTGCGGAAAAATCCATCCACAAACGCATCGCGTGTAGCATTCTCACGCCTCCAGTAACCTTCAAACACGTTCGGTCCGCGTAAGTAGATCTCACCCGTTTCGCCATCTGGCATTGGCTTTCCGCTCGAATCCAGCAGCCGCACCGAGACTCCTGGTAAGGGCAATCCCACCGTACCCGATCGTCGCTCGCCGACGTAAGGGTTGCTGAGATTCATGAGTGTTTCACTCATGCCATAGCGCTCGAGGATGCGGTGGTGGAAGAGGGCCTCGAATCGATCGAGTACCACGGGAGACAAGGGCGCGGAACCAGAAACAAAGAGCCGCATGAATGAGCCGATTTCACGGGCGTGCGCCGGCTCCCATTCAAGCATTCGCGTGTACATTGTGGGTACTCCGAAAAATAACGTTGGCCGGAATTGGAGGAATGTCTCGCATGCGGACTGATGCGAGAAACGCTCCAGCAGCTGGGTCCGGCACCCGCTCATGAGCCCGCAGTGAAGGCCGTTGCCCAATCCGTGCACGTGAAAGAGCGGTAGAGCGAGGAGGAAACGATCACTTGACGTAATTTGCCAGCAGGTAAGCAGATTCAGCGCGTTGACAGCGAAATTGTTGTGGCTCAGTACAGCGCCCTTTGACGTGCCGGTTGTGCCGGAAGTATAGATGATGCCGGCCGGAGAATCGCCGTCAAGACGCTTCGCCGGTCGAACCGCGGGACTATTCTGCAAGGCCGCTCGCAGAACCATGCGCGTCCAGACCGGGACCGAAGCCGGTATCGGCTCGTCGGCGACGACCGCCCGCGGTTCGGCATCGCGCAGAATGTGTGAGATCTCGCGGTCGCGGTACAGGATGTTTATCGGTACGAAAATGATTCCCGATTTGATGCACGCGAGATAAACATCGATCATCTCCACGCAGTTGCCAAGATAGACACAAAGGCGGTCACCGGGTGAGAAGCCTTGCGCGATCAGAAATTGCGCCAGGCTGTTGCTTTGCGTGTCCAATTCCCCGAACGAGTAGGTTTGGCCAGCAAATTCGAGCGCGGTTACGTCGGCCCGGCCCCGTAACGAAAGGTCAAACAGGTCCAACAGATTCACGTTCTTCTCACTCGAGGAGCGGCCTCGATGAACAAACCGGACTTATCAGGTTAGCTTCGCCTCAACCAACCGGCAAAGCTCTCGAATTGTTTCCAATGCCGTTTCCAATTTGTGCCCGTCTATCTGGCGAGCCAGCGCCGCGTGCCATTTTCGCGCCCCTTTCGTAATCTGTCCGAAAGCCTTTATCCCATCTTCGGTCAGTTCCAGCAGCGGGGAGGTCTTGTGGTCCGGATTTGTAACGTACCTCGCCAATCCGTCCTCGACCAGTTGATCGGCTGTCCGCTGCACGCTTTGCCTTGCGTACCCAAGCCTTCGCGCAATCTGCGCGACTGTATGTGAGCCCGCCGAACAAACGCTAAGCACTTGCCACCGCGCCTGGGTTTGGCCTACGGTGCCGGCGATCTCTTCACCGAGCCGTCGAAACGCCCCGGCAAGCTGAAACACGTCCGCCACTAGTAGCGGAATGAGTTCAGCGGGAGACCCGGCTGAAATCCTGCCATCCATGGAGCAATTCTATCATTGTGTCATATTGACAGTACGACTGTCGTTATGACATGATCCTTGATATTGGATCTACCCATGAATCAGCTAATTCTTCAAAACTGCCTCAACCTCGCTCTCGATGGCAAAATGAGCTTTCCCGAAACCGTGCGCCAGATGAAAGAAACCGGCGTCGAACGCTACTATGCCGACCTGGTTACACTCCAAAAAATTCACTACTCGCCCTCCGGCGAGGTAATGACTGAGCCGATGCCGCGCTCGACGAACCGCCCGCCATCGCACAGCAATTCTCATCCCAAGACGTTCAGTCGGCAATCAAGGACAGTCAGCAGGGTCGGATTCAATACAGCGAATTCTTACGCCGCATCATGAAGGCGGGCGTTACCGATTACACGGTCTACATCGCCGGCGAGAAAGCAATCTACAATGGCCGCAACGGCGACTTTCATATCGAGCAGTTTGCGCCCCGCGGCTAGTGCACGCGCGTTCGGAATCAAGCTGACTTCAGAGTCTCTACCTCCGCCGCGCCCACTGTCCTGACGACAATCGGCACGTCGACCGACCGCAGATGCAAATCACGTTGCGCGAACGGCATCTCGATTCCTTGGTGATGAAAGATGTCAAAGATCGAGAAGTAGAGATCGCTTTTGATCCCATAGTTATCGCGATCGCGGACGATCGTCCAAAATCGCAGCAGGAAATCCAACGAGCTTGCTCCGAACCCTGTGAAAATCACCTCGGGCGAAGGCTCCGCGACCACCTCCGGATGATTCCTGGCGATCTCGATGAGCAAGCGGCGAACCTCTTTTGGGTCGCTGTTGTATCCGACACCGACGGGAATAGCGAGGCGGACCTTGGGATCGTTGCCCGTCCAGTTAGTCACCTGTTGCGTGGTTAAATCCGAGTTTGGAACAATGACGACTTCATTGTTGTACGTGCGGACCCAGGTGCTACGGCCGCCGATTCTGACGACCACGCCAGTTGTGTCCTTAATGTCGATACGGTCGCCGATACGCACAGGCTGCTCGATAAGCAGAAGCACCCCCGCGACCCAGTTCGCCACGTTCGATTGCAGACCAAAGCCGACGCCAATGCCCAAGGTGCCACCCAGAATAGCCAGAGTGTTCAGGTTTAACCCCGCCCACTCGAGACCGATCATCAGGCCGATCGCGAAGATTGCTATCGAGCAGAATCGGGCCAGTATATACCGGTCCTGCACGCCCAGCGCGCTTTTAGCCAGCACCTTCGAATAAATCAATACTCGTAGACGCCTTGAAACGATGCTCAAGACAATCAGGAAAACGAACGTCTTAACCAAGAATAAAAGGCTGATTGGCACTTTTCCTAAATTGAATAAAGGCACCATCAGGAAGTCACGCGTCCCGACTCCCAGGGCATTCAACAACTGATTCATCCCCCTTGGGCTCAACCAAAAACCCAGGCCCGCCAGCAACACGAACCCTAATGCAACCCATAGCAGCGCTCTTATGTGTTTGGACCCCTGCATCTCAAAACCTCCATCCGAAGTTATTCAAAAGGACAGCTTCGATTGAATCAGAAACTCGAGGCGCTGTGTAGCCTGAGCGCTATGGCATTCCGGTTGCGACTAAATAGCCAAAACCACCAACGGAGGAAAAATTGATGGTTCGAACTATCCTCTTTTGCGGCGCTTGTCTTCTCTCGTGCGCCGCAACAACCTTCGCGCAGAATTACTTCTGCAATACAGGCGTTCACCCCGATGCCTTTATTGACTGGAGTAAACTGCCCGCTCCGCCTAACACTACGTCGTTTACGACAACCATTCCGGTCGTCGGAGCTCCGGGCCTTACGGCTACGGTCGCATTCACAAACATCTCTGCGAGCGGGTCCCGGCCTCTCTATTCTGTGTTCGGAAACACGGCGCTCCAAGTAAATGCCGCCGACGGCGTCGTGACGATCACTTTCAGTAACCCGATTCAAGGCATTCGTTTACTGGCCAATACCTTCGGACGCTTCGGACACAATTTCGATATGCAGGTCATAAATCCGGCCGGCGCGACTCTTCCCGCCGCCTTCGATGCTTCGTCCGCCGGATACGACGGCCCCGGTCCCGGTCAGTACACGTCAACTCCCCTCCAAATCGTCGAAAGCAGTGCTGAAATCAGTAGCGTGAAGTTCGCGTTCCAAGGGGATGACGACGAGTATCAATTTTTCGGATTGGATAATGTACGTATCCAATTGGGATCTGCGGACCTCTCCAGTCTGGTGCCTCAGAACGGTTTGCTCCAATGGCTGCGGGCCGATTTGGGCGTTGTTACACCGGTTCCCGGATCCCTCTCCAGCGTTACCGGGTGGACGGATCAATCCGGGCACGGCAGTTCCGCCACTGAAGTAAGTGCCGCGGCGGATCCGGTTTTTCTCGCACAGGACGGGCCGAACTGTGAGCCCGCAGTGCGATTTAATGGCACTGCGCTCCTGAAATTCCAGCTCCCTATCGATGGCTTGAATGCTGTGACTGTGTTCCTGGTAGCGCGGGCGAATAACGACACGTCCGACGGCACTTACCATTCGCAGCACGCTGCCCTGTTTTGGGTCGAAAACGCGTATTGGGGTAACACCTATGTCAGCCCCTTCCAGACGCATCTCGCCTATCGCTTCGGCACCACGCAAATTGGCAACGACCCCGAGGTGCTGAGAACTTCGGATATCGGCGGCGATTTCACCTTGACCACAGCCGTTCACAACGGGTCAACCGACTCGCTGTATGTCAATGGCAAGCTTCTTGACACAGAAACCGGCCGCTACAGTACGCTAGCTGGAATGACGGGCAAAGGCTTTATCGGACAGGGCTATCAAAACACATTCTTCACTGGCGATATCAGCGAGGTTCTGGTCTACAATCGCACTCTGAGCGATCAGGAACGCGGGCAGGTGGACTACTATCTGAAAACGAAGTACGGCTTGCGCTGACGCGCTTTGTAAGTGGGCGACCAACAATCGTCCACTTACTATTAATTGCAAGTGTTAGCGCCCGTGTATTGCCAACCGTAGCGAAGGCACACGGTCGAGAATTCGATCCGCAATTTCGGTCTTCCGCGCGGGCCCAACGCGCTCGGGCTCGCCAGAGCTCGTGACGAGCAGCACCTCGTTCGTATCGGAATCGAAGCCCAAACCCTCCTGGCCCACCAGGTTGCCGACCACCATGTCGCAGTTCTTCGTCTGCAGCTTCCGGCGCGCTTCCTGAACCAGGTTTTCCGTTTCAGCTGCGAAACCGATCAGCAGCCGGTCTTCTTTCTGTCGACCGATCTCGGCAAGAATGTCCGGAGTCGGCTCCAGTTCCAACGAAAATCGCGCGGCCGTTTTCTTTAGCTTCTGTTGCGGAACTTCCCGCAGATGATAGTCGGAAACCGCCGCCGCCTTCACGATGATGGTCGAGCGCGCGAGTTGCGCTAGAACGGCATCCCGCATTTCGAGAGCCGTGTGGACGCGAATCAACTCGACGCCCGCCGGCGCTGCGAGTGAAACCGGTCCCGAAACCAGAATCACGTTCGCCCCCCGCCGCAAAGCCGCTTCCGCGATAGCGTACCCCATCTTTCCGCTCGAACGGTTGCTGATGTAGCGTACCGGGTCCAAAGGCTCCCGCGTCGGACCGGCGGTCACGAGAACGGTTTCGCCTTCCAGGTCGCGCTTCGGCTGTGCCACTTCGTCCACTGCCGCTGCAATCCGCTCCGGATCCGGCAGCCTGCCAGCTCCCACAGTTCCGCATGCAAGCCAACCTTCATCGGGATCGACAAACCAGTGCCCACGCTCGCGCAGCAGCGTCATATTCGCTACCGTCGCCGCATGCTGCCACATCTCCGTATTCATCGACGGCGCGAGCACTACCGGACCCGTGAACGCCAGATACAAAGTGGTCAGGAAATCGGTCGCGAGCCCGTGCGCGAACTTGGCCAGCAGATCGGCCGTAGCGGGCGCCACTACCAACAGATCGTTATCGCGTGCTACCGAAATGTGTTCGACCGCGCTCGAGAGTGTTGCATCGCTGCTTTCGCCAGCGGGAAACAGTGTGGTAATTACCTTCTTGCCGGTGAGTGTCGCTAACGTCAGAGGAGTGATGAACTTCTCAGCGGATTCGGTAAGCACTGCTTGCACTTCATGTCCGCGCCGTTCGAGCGCTCGCACCAACTCCGCGGCTTTGTAGGCCGCTATGCCTCCGCCCACCCCCAGTACGATCCGCATGAATCTATTGAAGAAGTTACTCGGCCGCCGCTTCCTCTTCTTCTTCGGTAACGCGTGTCAAGTCGGTGAAAGGCACCAGCCCGCGCCGGACTTCTTCCATTCCCAGCACGGTAGGCTTCTTGTTTGTTGCCGGCAACACGCTGCGCTGCCCGTTCTGTAATTGCCTGGCCCGTTTGGCCGCCACAATAATAAAGCGGTATGTGCTCGATTCCGGGTCTTCCGGAATGGCATACATCGCGTTTCCGCGTTGTCGTTCAGACATTCTTCAGCTTCCTCTCTCAAATCCAGTTCTTGCTAAAACAGCGTCGGGGGCTTCTGCTCGAACGTGCTCAGTATTGGCCCGACCTGCTCTTCCATCCTGATTCGCCGCACCCGCTCAGCCTTAATGATCGATGCCAGCGTATCCACCGACTCTTCCAACCGGTGATTCACAAGCACATAGTCGTACTGCTTGTAATTCCGTATTTCCCGGGCTGCGTCTCTCAATCTCCTCTGAATTACTTCTTCCGAATCCTCGGATCTGGCTCGCAGCCTCTGCTCAAGAATATCCCGGGACGGCGCGAGAATAAACACACTGACCGCCTCCGGGATCTTACTTTTCAATTGTCTCGCACCCTGGACGTCAATGTCGAGCACCAGGTCCTTCCCTTCCTGCTGCGCCTGCTCGAGTACGCTGCGATGCGTGCCGTAATAGTTGCCAAATACGTCGGCATACTCGAGAAACTCGCCGCGATCCACTCGCTCCTCGAACTCAGCTCTGCCGATATAGACATAGCTCTCGCCCGGCTTCTCGCGTCCTCGCGGCTTGCGCGTAGTGTAGGAAACCGAAAACCGGAGCCGCGGATCGCGCTGCAGCACTTTAGAAACGAGCGTCGACTTCCCCGACCCGGACGGCGCCGAGATAACAAAAACAGTCGTCAGCCGCCTTCCTTCGATGACGTTACTCAATATTCAGCGCCTGTTCCCTGATCCGTTCTATATTGGCCTTCGTGGCCAGCGCCAGATCGCTCATCGTCAGACCAGTTTCGGCAATTCCAGACGTCTTCGACAGTATCGTGTTGGTCTCGCGGTTCATTTCCTGCAGCAGGAAATCGAGTTTCTTGCCGGTTTCGCCGCCTTGTTTCAACATCTCTAGTAGCTGTGTCGCGTGAATCTCGAGCCTCGCAAGCTCTTCTTCTACGTCTGAGCGGTCCACCAGGATGGCTGTTTCTTCCGCTAGACGCCGCGCGTCCACATTCGCCTCTCCCAGTAGATTTTGCAGGCGTTCGAGCAACCGCTTTTGCATTTCAGGCAGCGCGTTCTTGCGAATCGCTCTCATGGCAGCCGCCTGTTCCTGTATCAGCCGCGTCTCTTTCCGCAATACCTCCGCGAGTTCCGCGCCTTCGCGCGATCGAAATGCATTTAGCTCTTCAGCGCATCGCGATAATGCCGCTAATACCTCCGATTCGTACGCCTGGTCGACTTCGGCGTCCGCGCCCTCCAGCGCGAACGCACCCGGAAGCCGGAAAGCAGCGTCCAAATCGGGTTCGGCGCTCACGCCAAATTCCGCCGCCGCTTGACGAAAAGCGGCTACATATCGGGCTACCACTTGACGGTTATACTCGACCGCGCCGTCCCCTTCCCCGCGTGCCAGCGACATGCGCACTTCCACGTGACCCCGGGCGATCTCTTGCTTCAACAGCGCGCGCGCCGCATTCTCAAATACTTGAAACTCGCTGCTCTGATGAAAATGAAAATCGAGCGCGCGATGATTAACAGTCCGCAAACTGACCGTCAGCTCGCCCAACGATGTCTGCTGCCGGATGCGTGCAAACCCCGTCATGCTTCTCACCGGTCTTGTCCCGGAATCTTCCACGCTCATTGGGCCAGGCACACCGTGTTTGGCGCGGACTTGCGAGTACTGGTGGGGCAGGCATTCAGCCTGCCGCCCTTCCGCCACGGGCGCTTAGACTCCTGCTCTCGCATCCACATGTTGCAATTCATACAGCCTGCGGTAAATGCCGCCCGCATTCAGAAGTTGTTCGTGATTTCCGGTCTCGATAATCTTGCCGCCTTCGAGAACGACGATTTTGTCCGCGCTTCGAATCGTCGACAGGCGGTGAGCGATCACCAGCACCGTGCGATGCTGCATCAGTGCCGCCAGCGCGCGCTGCACGAGCCGCTCCGATTCCGTATCGAGCTGCGATGTGGCCTCATCCAAAATCAGAATTGGCGCGTCCTTCAAAAGCGCGCGCGCAATGGCGATCCGCTGGCGCTGCCCGCCGCTGAGTTTCAAACCCCGTTCACCAATGACGGTCTGGTAGCCGTTAGGCAGGTTCGAGATAAATTCTTCCGCCAGCGCCGTTCTTGCCGCTCCCAGGACGTCTTCTTCGCTCGCGTAGGTCCGCCCATAAGCAATATTGTTGAATACGGAATCGTTGAATAAAAAAGTGTCCTGCGCTACGATGCTGATCTTGTCCCGCAGAGCCGTCAGCCGCAGATCCCGGACATCTTTCCCATCAATCGTCACCGTTCCCAATGTCACATCGTAAAATCGCGGAACAAGATTGGCCAGCGTCGATTTGCCGGCGCCGCTTGGCCCGACTACCGCCACCACCTCGCCATACTTCACCTCGAGATCGATCCCGCGCAGTACTTCGCGATCGGGCGCTGTCGGGTAGAAGAAATGCACATCCTCGAATCGGATCGCCTTCTCGAATTTCGGGAGCCGCGCCGGGGTCAGCTTTTCTATCACGCAATGGCGGTGATCAAGGTACTCGAATACGCGCTGCGATGCCCCCAGCGCCTGCTGAAAAATGTTATGAATGCCGGTCAAACGTTTGATCGGCTCGTATACCATTAGCAAGGCGATCACAAAACTGGTGAAACTTCCTCCGCTCAACGTTCCTGCCTTCACTTGCAGCCGGGCATAGCTCAGCAACAGCACGATAGTGACCGCGCCAAAAAACTCGATGATCGGCGAAGCAAGAGCCTGCTGCGCCACATAGTGCAAACTGCCCGAGCGCAATTTCCTGTTGATCGCGCGGAAACGGTTCGATTCGAAATCTTCCGCGCCAAAGCTCTTTACAACGTTGTGGCCCGAAATGGCTTCTTGCAGAATCTGGTGCAAGTCCGCCGCCCGGTCTTGCGCGTACCTTGTGCTGCGCCGAATCGTACGCCCTAACTTCGCTGTTAATCCTCCGACCACTGGCACAACCAGCAGACTGATCAACGACAATCGCCAGTCGATGCTGATCATCGCCACCAGCAACGCGAGCAGAGTGAAGATTTGCCGCAGCCAGTCCGCCAGCATCGTCGATACAGCCACCTGAATCTTGTCGGTGTCGTTCATCACCGACGACATAATTCGCCCGGTGCTCTGGTTCTCGAAGAAATGAGCGTCCTGGCGCATAACGTTGTCGAATACCTCCTGCCGGAGGTCCATCACCGTGCTCAGGCCAACCCGGTTGATGAAATAGTTTCCAAAGTAGTCGCAGATCCCCTTTGCCAGGAAACAAAGCAGAATCCCGAACGCGATCATCGTCCAGATGTTGTGTATGCCTCGAGGCACAAACGAATCAAGCAGCAGCCGTTTATCGAGCCACGGCACGTAAAGCAACTCGACCGGACCCTCCGGCGATCCCGGCTGCAACACCCGGTCGAAAACAAACGGAATGATTTTGACCAGAACGCCCTGCGTCGCTCCGACAATTCCCATCAGGACAACCGAAAGAAGCAATGCGGGCGTGTAGTGCCGGGCGTACCGAAGGAGTCTATAAAGCTCTTTCAAGCGTGAGCCTCTTCGAGCAGGCGCAGACGCTCGAGCGCCGCGATCACGCGCGCCACCGGAACTCGATCGAGCCCATCGGGAGCCGCGATGATTTCCGATTCCGTCCGCCACGGTCCCCAGATAGCCGGCTTCGAGGGGCCAAACAGCACGACCACCGGCAGTCCGTACGCGGCCGCCATGTGGGCGGGTCCGCTGTCGTTGCCCACAAACAACATTGCCCCGCTCATCAGCGCCTTCAATTCTGCTAGAGAACCGCGAACCACTCGATACCCGCGGAATGGGTTCGCATCGTCCGCCGCCGATGCCAGAAAGACCGGCTCTATGTTCCACAGCTTCAGATACCGCGCCAGTTCGCCGAACTTCTCTGCCGGCCACGCCTTATCGGGCGAAGAAGCAAAGGGATGGAGGACCGCGTATCTGACACCCTTTAAAGGCGAATCGGCCGCTGACAAATGAGCCCGCGGAATCTCGGTCCTGGGCGCGCCCAGTGCGAAGAACGCAGACGCCAGATGCTCCGCCGTGTGAACCGTCCGCTCGACTCCGAGAATCTCCTGCGCCCGTCCGATCTTCACGTTATATGCAAGCGCAAAATTGTGATGGACAAATCCCGCACGCCATTTCGCGCCGCTCGCGAGCGTCATCCAGATGCTTCGCGTTCCGCCATGCAAATTAACGCAAAGCTCCGCGCCCCACCGCCGTACATCTCTCCACCTCGCCGACAGAATTTTTGTGACTGCCGCGTTCCCCTCGAATATGGCGGCAAACCGCTCCTCGACCGCGACACCAATTTCGAGATCTGGCCGGGCCTGGTGCAGAAGCGCGAGCGCCGGAGTAGTGAGCACGCAATCGCCCAACGAGCGCAGCCGGATCACGCAAACGCGCGCGCCCTCGGGTAATCGCTCGAGAGTCGTCATTCTCTACGCTTCCACGACGGCTTCTTCTACCAGCATCACCGGAATGTTATCGCGGACCGGATACACTCGTTTACACTTCGGGCATTTCAAGCCGCTTTCATCTGCTTTTAATTCCAGGCTCTCCTTGCAAACCGGGCAGACCAGAATATCCAGCAATTCCTTGGGGATGGCCATGCAAGCCTCTAGTTTATCAGCGTTTTCCAACGGCCCCGCGCGCCACTTAGCCTCGCGCGTGAATCACCGCGCACGAGCGGAGCGCCGTCGAGTTCAGCGTATCGAACAGAAAACGATCGGTTCGAGAACTCAGCCGGTAGCCTGTTTTACGCCACCACGCTCGGCCCTCGTACTCACCGTTTCCCAGCAGAAAACGCGCGGCAAAGCGGCTCAAGCCGTGGAGGTGCTTCACCTCGACATCGCGAAAGTGCTGAGCAATCAGCGCAAGGTCCGACCGCTCGATGGGGCCGCAAACAAACCGGGCGCGATCGTCTAAAGCATGCTGCGCGGCGCTCGGCGGTTGCAACAGCCTGCTGCGATAAATCGATTCCCACCACCGTTGCGCCCTTCAACGCCAGAATCAAAACATTGGCTCAATCGCCGCAGCCGACCTCGAGAATGCGCTTGCCGCGTGCATCACTTAATCGGAAGAAGACATACTCGGCAAGTAAATACGGGCGCTCGCATTTCACATATCGCTCGAGAACTTCGTTCGAGATTAACTCGCTCGAATACTCCTGAGCGTCGAAATATTCCGACTCGCGCTGCCAGCGCTGTTCATCGGGAAGTGACCGGCCGCTCACGCTGCCGGCGCCTTTTCGACCATGGCAAGCGCCGCCGCAATAAAGCCCAGCGTATGCGCCATACCCGCATGCCACGGCGCGGCGCACGTCATTTGTGGCGTGTGGTCGGGAATCACTACTCCATCGAAGTGGTTCTTATGCAGAATCGAAAGAATACGAATCATATCGATCTGTCCGTTGTCGATAAACGTCTCCCAGTAATTGGGCACTTTACCCATGACGTTTCGCAGATGAACATATGCGATTCTGCCCTGCCGACTGTAGCTATCTATCGATTCATAGATGTCGCCCTCGGTCATTTCGGCCAGCGTTCCTACACAAAGTTCGAGCCGGTTGTTTTTCGATCGAGCGAGATCGATCAACCGCTGATACATAAACGGCTGATAGACCAGCCGCGGCTGCTGTCGCACAGTAGCGAGCGGTGGATCGTCCGGATGCGCAGCTAGCTGCACGCCCGCTTGCTCGGCGACAGGAATCACGTCTGCCAGAAAGCGCTCGAGCCTACGCCACAATTCTTCATGAGTGATCGTTGGTAGATCGCCGGCCGGCGCGTCAGCATCGTAAATCATGTTCCAAACCGTGCCCTTCGGAACCGGAGTATCCACGGGCCCATCCATGCCAACCGTTATTGCGCCGCCGCGTCCGTAGGGTCCGGTTGCGCGTCCACTCACGCCCGCAATACTGAAGTTGTAGCCCAGTACCGGAATGCCGGCTTCACCCATGTTGCGGATGATCGTCTTGACGTTTTCAATATGCTGTGGCCGCTTAGGACCATCCAGAAGAACGTCATGCCAGTGCGCCGGATCGAGGTTCTCGATTGCGGCTAAGACCAGGCCGGAATCTTCAATCTCTTTCCGTATCTGTTTCAGTTCGTGCGCCGTCCACAACCGGTTGGGATCTCCCGCCATTCCCCACGCTTCGTGCTTCTGACCGGTCGGCTGATTGTTCCGCGGATTCGATCCGCCTTTGTTGAAGTAATCGACCAGATGAATAACTACGTGAGTGCAGCCGGCTTGCCGCGCAAACGCGTAATAGTCCGCCGTCAGCATGTGACGGTACAAGCCTAATCCGAGCTTCATTAATTCAATATTGGAGCAGGCTTTATTCCTCGCGCAAGGCTACCATCGGATCGACGCGCGTAGCTCGATGCGCTGGAAAGTACATCGCAAGCGCTGCCACCGTGGCGAGCAACACGGGAGCTGCAAGGAATGTGACAGGGTCCCACTGGCCGATGCCAAACAAAAGGCTCGCCATGACCCGCGCCAGGCCGATGCTGCCCGCGATTCCTGCCGCGACCCCGGCGAGCGTGATTGCGGCGCCTTGGCTGAAAATCTGCCGGAAAACCTGGTTCGGCCTTGCGCCAATCGCGATCCGTAGTCCGATCTCGCGCGTGCGCCGGGATACGTGGAAACTGAGAACCCCATACAAGCCGATCGAAGCCAGCGCCAACGCGCTAAAACCGAAAAGGCTCAGGAGTATCGTTTGCAACCGGCGCTCTCCCATCGAATCCGAAACCAGTCGGTCGAGTGGCGCAACTGCATAGACGGCCCGGCCAGGCTCTATCGCTTCGATACGCTTCCTCAAGGCATTCGCCATGCTCATGGGAGGGCCCTGTGTTCGGACGAGGTAAATAGGATCTGGGAAGAAACCCGGCAGCGTACACCAGTAAACCGTCGGAAGCGGAGCCTGGCTCCGGCTGGTATCTCGAACATCGCCCACAACTCCCGCGATCGTTGTTCTGGTCACCTGGGATCGTCCGTCACCAGCCAGGAGAATGTGCCCAACCGGATTTTCCTCGCGAAAGAATTGGTTCACAAATGCCTGATTCACCATCGACTGCTCCGGCCTGTTTGAATCGACGGAATCGCGGCACATTTCTCCGGCAAGCAGCGGGACCCCGAGAGTACGGAAATAAGAAGCACTGACCGCGGCCGCGTTCGTGACCAGCTTCGACCCCGGCGTACTGTTATCACGGTCCGCAATATGCAGCTCGATGTTATACGTTCCGCCCGCCATACCCGGCATATTCAAGGCGATCGCGGCAGACTCTACTCGGGGAGTATTGTCCAATGCTTCGAGCGTTCGCTTCATCCGGTGCTGGACACCCCTATAGTCCTTTTTCTCTGCCCATGAGGCGCTGATGCGGAGCGTCAAAATGTTCCGGGTCTCGAAACCCAGAGGCACGGTCATCAGACTCGCCATGGTCCTGATCAACAAACCGGCGCCCACCAACAACACCACCGCGAGCGTCACCTGCGCGAAAACCAAGAGATGAAGAACAGGCTGGCGCGCTCCCCCGGCTTGGGTGCGCGACCCCTGTGCGAGAGAGGTTGCCACCCCTGCGCGTGTCGCCATGATCGCGGGGATGAGTCCGAAGAGAAATGAAGTGACAACAGTAAGCAGAACGCTGAACCAAACCACGTGCCAGTTCATTTGAATTTCGCCGCCACGCGGCAATTCGTGCGCAACCATTGGCCCGAGCACGCCGATTTGCCATTCGGCCAAGAGCAGTCCCAGCATTGCGCCGGCGGCTGCAGTAACAAACGATTCCAACAAGAGCTGGCGGATCACCTGCGCTTTCGAGGCGCCCAATGCAAAACGGACCGCAATTTCGCGTGCCCGCCGGTGCGCCTGCCCCAGGAGCAGGCAAGCCACGTTGGCGCAACCAATCAGCAACAGAAGCGCGACTGCGCCAAACAGAACCAACAACCCAATTCGCGAACTCCCGACTGTCGCGTCCTTCAGCGGCTTTAGCACGGGATACCAACCCCGGTCCGTGGCCGGATATTCAATCGCCAGGCGGCCTTCGAGGCGATTCAGTTCCGCCTGAGCAGACGCCGCGGTAACGCCTGGCTTGAGGCGGCCGACAGCTGTGTAAAACCGCGCTTCCCGGTTCGTCAGGACGGAATCGGGCAAGGCGTCGGCCACCCAGACATCCACTTCGTCGTTCGCGACGGGCAGCCGGAACGAGGCTGGCATTACTCCCACAATCGGATAAAGTGAGCCATCGAGCCGGAGCGATTTGTTCAGCACTCCCGGATCTCCCGCAAAACGGCTGCGCCATAGCTTTTCGCTGATCAGCGCGGCCGGCGGCCCTCCGAAGCGTTCCTCCTCAAGCTTCAACTCCCGCCCAAGCAGCGGAGGCACTCCTAGAACCGAAAAAAAACGCGGCGAAACTGCGCCGCACAGGAGTTTCGTAGGCGAGTTCCCGGAGGTATCGGTCAGGTTCTCGGTCTCGACGCCTGCCAGCCCGCTCAGGCTCTCGCTCATGCGATTCCACTCTTCCACGCGAACCGGAGCTGCGCCCGATACGATCTTCGCGGACGGTTTCGTCTCGTATATCGTCACCAGGCTCGAAGGGTGCGCGTACGGAAGGGCCCGCAACAAGACCGCGTCGATGAGCGAAAATACCGCGCTGTTCGCTCCTATGCAAAGCGCAAGAGTTGCGATGGATGAAATCAGAAATGCCGGCCGCTTACCGAGCGATCGGCAGCAAAGCCGTAGCGCATGCCACATGTCGGATAACCAGGTTCTAAGTCATGCAGATTAAATGCCGAACATATATGTTATAATGTTTTCAGAAACGCGCGAGGCATTCGAGGCAACCGGTCTGTCCGCCGGTGGGACGACGGTGTCCACACTCGTACAGCAGGCGATTTGAGCATTGGCGATGCCATTCTCCATCGCCGCTGTGGAAAAATGACGGTTTGCGTCTACTGATTCGTCTTTCGTTTGTCTGCTTGATTTCTTACTGTCTTTTCGCGCAGGGCGAAGCTCCGCGCCTGCTTCTCACTCCCCGCCGCCTCCACCGCCTCAAACTCGACCGCCAGCGCCGCACCGAGCGATGGAACAATTTCGAACAGCGCGTAAAGGGTGTTGCGGACTCGCCGGAACGCGGTTTCGAATTAGCCCTCTACAGCGTTGTCGCCGAAGACCCGGGGTCTTGCCGGACAGCCGTTCAATGGGGGTTGGCTCACGCCGGGCAGCGCCGGCAAACTGCCCTGATTGCCGATTGGTGCCGGACGCAGATATCTGCGGCGGACCGCTCAAAGCTTGTGGCCGCCCCGTTCGTCGCGCATTCCGCGAAACCGTTCGAGAACGCGCGCGACCTTTTATTCACGCAAATCGTACAAGGTCAGGCATCGCGCGACAGCGTAAAGGATCAGTGGGCGCAATTGCTGCCAATCATACAGAGCGACCCCCGCGCCTGCCTCGCCGAGCTCTATGCTCTCTTTGAATTTCTCGATGCCGCCGACAAAAATTTTCGCGTGGATTTGCGGCAAGACGATGCGCGCTTGTTTTTCGAACTCCCCCTGGTTTTCATGCTTTCGTTGCCGCCCAGCGAGCTCGATCAGCCCGATTGGAAGCAACGTGCCGGCGGACTCATGATGGTGAATCTCGATCCGAACCTGCAATCGTCTTCCTTTGTACAAGGTTGGGCGCTCGAAGATCCAAAGCGAGTTGAAGAGGGCCCCGGAGTAGCCTATGAGTTCCTGTGGGCCAATCCTTATTTGCCCGGCCTCGGTTACTACAACATGGATCTTTGGGTCTACGATCAGCCTTCCGGCTTATTGCTCGCTCGAAAATCGTGGGATTCCGATTCTTGTTGGATCAGCGTCTTCCATGGAAAGACCAGCACGATCCAATGTCCGCCTGGCATCTTGGACAAATCCGCCACCTTTGGAAAGCTCATCTCTGGTCCCAATGATTCAGCCATGCATCGAGCTAAAAAGCCAGCCAACGGAAACCGCAATCTTGTCTCACCTCGCGCCGGGCAGTGAGTTGGAATGGCAATCAAACGACGAGAAGCTTAACACCCGGGCAGACGCAAGCGGCCTTGCTCTTGTCTCTTCGAGCTTGACCGGCGCCGTCTGCCGAATTGACGAAAACCGGCAGAAGAAGGGAAAGGACCGACATGAACTAAATGGAATACGTAAGGCTTGGCTCGACGGGTTTGAAAGTTTCACGCATCTGCCTCGGCACGATGACATACGGCTCGAAGAAATGGCGCGAGTGGGTGCTCGAGGAAGAGGAAGGCCGCCCATTTTTAAAGCGCGCCCTTGAAGCCGGCATCAATTTCTTCGACACAGCCGACATGTACTCGCTTGGAGTGAGCGAAGAAATTCTAGGCCGCGCGCTTAAGGATTTTGGGCCGCCGCGCGACCGCGTGGTTGATTGGCACGAAAGTCTTCAATCCGATGGGCGACGATCCGAATCAGAAAGGACTTTCGCGCAAGCACATCCTACACGCGATTGAAGACAGCCTTCGGCGGCTCCAGACTGACTACGTTGATCTCTACCAGATACATCGTTTCGACTATTCAACACCAATCGAGGAAACGATTGAAGTGCTGGACGCAGTTGTAAAGGCTGGCAAGGCGCTGTATGTCGGCGCCTCATCCATGTTCGCCTGGCAGTTCGCAAAAATGCTGCATGCCGCCGACCGGCTCGGCTCGACGAGGTTTGTCGCGATGCAGAACCACTACAACTTAATCTATCGGGAAGAAGAACGCGAAATGATTCCGCTCTGCCGCGAAGAGGGAATTGGTCTCATACCGTGGAGCCCTTTGGCGCGCGGGTTCTTGGCCGGGAACAGAAGCAAGGAAAACTACGGCGTAACCGTTCGCGCCCGGACAGACGAGTACGCACAAAATATGTACTATCAGGATTCCGATTTTGAAGTCGTCGACCGCCTCACAACCGTTGCGCGGCAACATGGAGCGTCAAATGCGCGAATTGCGCTCGCGTGGATTCTTCATAAACCCGGAATTACAGCCCCTATCGTGGGCGCGAGCAAGATGCATCATCTGGACGACGCGCTGAAAGCCCTCGAAATCAAGTTAAGTGAAGAGGAAATGAAATCGCTTGAAGAACCCTACCGGCCGCATCCCGTTCTTGGGCATTCGTAAGCGGACCTTAAGCCGCTCCTCGCCGCCCGTTTTCGAGTTTGCGGATGCGCTCAGTCAGATCGAGAATCTGCCTGTCCTTTTCTTCCAGTGCCGCGTCAACACGTTCGGCCCACCCGTTCATTCGATGAGTCCAGCGGCTGCCTGTTTGCAATAGCGCGGCGTGCCGCTCCAATCGCGTGGCTTGCGTGTCGAAGCGCATTTTGACTTCTTCAAAGCCCTGCCGGATATCCCGTTCGAGGCTCTCTTTGATATCGATCAACAACTTCTCGAGGTTATCCATCAGTCGCTTGCCGCCGCTCCCCTTGTCTTCCAGTCTATCCGCTGTTCAGCGCTGGCTCGAACTTCCCTGAACCGACGCCACTTTCACGTCCTCGTGCTTCTTCAGCGGAGCTCCAATATTCTCCGCTGAGTAGCTATTCCGCGGATTCCAAAGCAGCCAGCCATCGGATCCGAACGATTGCGCCGCGCGTATCTGCGACTGAATCTCGCCTGCTCCAAATTGACGCTTATCGAATGCATAGTCGGCAAAAGCCTGCAGCCACGGACGGAAACGAACCGGATCGAGCCCGGTCCGTTCGCGGGCCTTGTCGAGCGAGAGACGTACGATCTCATAAGAGTTTGCAACTGGATTCCGGTAATTCGGAATGCCAAACGAAAAGCCAGACGGATAGAGCATGGGCGAAATGTAGTCGAGTACGCTTGCGAGTCTTTCGATTTTCTGGCCGATTCCCGTGTCGGTCCGGTTCCAGCAAATGTAACCGAAAACATCGGCCGACAGGAACACGTTGTAGGGGACCAACTCCTTTCGCGCTTCGGTCAGGAACCCGGTAATCGTATTCGTACGCGACTCTTCCGTGCTTTCTTGAGAGAACTGGATGCCTTTCGCATCGGGAAAGCGCACGTAATCGAACTCGATCTCGTCAAATCCGCTCTGAGCCGCGTCTACCGCAAGGCTGATGTTGTACTCCCAGACCTTGCGCTGGAATGCGTCGCACCACGCCAGCCCCTCCCGGTCGCGCCATACTTTCCCATTCATACGAACCGGCAGAGTGGGGTCGCTTGCCGCCAGTACGTTATCTTTGAATGTCACGATTCGCGCAATCGCGTAGATTCCTTGTGCATGCAGGCGATCAAGCAATGCGCGGATATCGGGAATGGTGGCGGTCTTGACTGCCCCGATCCGGCTCGCCATCGGAGCAGCAGTACGGTACGAGATGTATCCCAGATCGCCCTTCACGTCGATCACAACCGCATTCACCGGCGTGGCGGCCGTCAATCGCAGCACCGGTTCGCGGACCGCCGCGCTGCCCACGCCCCAAAACGAAAGGTAGACCGCGCGCGGTGTGATAGGAGCCAGTTTCAAAACAACGCTGCCCCTACCTTGCGCGTCCAGCGAAGCAGCCGCCCTGCCGTAACCGTAAGCGCGAGCAAAAACCTGTGCTCCAGAGGCAGGCAGTCGGAACTGCCCGTTAGCGTCAGTTCGAAGCACCGTCGCGCCAGACGTAACCATCGCGTCGCGGATGCCTAGTCCAGAGGACGAGTCGATCACCCGGCCCGAAACATCGGCGCCAAATGCGACATAACTGGCAGCCAGCAACAAAAAAATCGCGCGAATGCGGGTTTGCGCGAAGCACGCCCATACATCGGTTCGAGTCATTTTCACCCTTGTCATGGGTGAAGTGACTTTGGTTCGAAGAGCTATCTCAAAATAGGGACCGGCGGAGCAGACCGGAAATTTCCGGCCGGTCTTTGGCTAGCGCAGCACCGTCGCCGTCATGGCCTTCTCTTTGTTCTTCACTAATTGCCAAGCCTTTCGGAATATCGAGCTGACAGGGAGGCGAAGCACAGCGGCCTGCTCGATCCATTGGCACGCGGCGGGATTCTCAGGCGCTTCGGCACGGTGTACGGTGAACCGGTAGTCGTGGAACGTGATCGCATGGCGGAATGCGCCAAGCTTTTCTCCAGGCTCGGCACTGGGCAACTGTTCCTGCTCCGGCAACTCCCAAAAGCCAGGCATCAGCGTCGCTTTCGGAGGCCGCTGCCACGCGAGCACATGGCCGTTTTGCTCAATCCAGTACAGCGTGCGGTGCTCCGCCGCGTCCTTCCGCGCCTTGCGCCTTACGGGCAGATCGTTTTGTGTTCCGCTGGCGCGAGCTTGGCAAAACTCAGAAACGGGACAAATCAAGCATTGAGGATTTCTGGGCAGGCAAATTGTCGCGCCCAACTCCATAAGCGCCTGGTTGTATTCGCCGGGCTGTTGGCGGTCGAGCAGCCGGTCCGCAATCGTCGTGAAACGTTTCTTACCCGCAGCCGAGCCGATGTCGGTCGTATCATTCTCGATCCGGCTCAGAACACGAAGCACATTACCATCAACAACCGCATGGGGAAGATTGAAGCTGATGCTGGCAATCGCCGCGGCCGTGTAGTCCCCCACTCCCGGTAACTCCCTAATCGCTTCGTACGTGGACGGGAAAGCGCCGGCCTCCATCATCTCTCGTGCCGCCTTCTGCAGGTTCCGGGCACGGTAGTAGTAGCCGAGGCCGCTCCAATGCGCTAACAGGTCGGTTTCCGAGCTGGCTGCCAGCGAACCGAAATCGGGAAAGCGCTCGAGAAACCGCTCATAGTACGGAATCGCCGCCGCAACCCGCGTCTGTTGCAGCATGATCTCCGAAATCCACACGGCGTATGGATCGCGATTGCGCCGCCACGGAAGGTCCCGCTTCGTGCGCGCGTACCACTCGAGCAACTTTTCCCGGAATGATTGAATCCGCATCTTATACTGGAGGAAGTTCAGGCCACAATCCTTCCGCTTCGCCTCTCTTGGCTGAAAAATGTCCGAAGAACCCAGGGTACCCTCTTCCGGTGAAGACGCCGACCAACAGGCGATTGTGATCCGGGGTGCGCGCGTGCACAATCTCAAAAACGTCGACGTTACGGTGCCGCACAACCTCATCACGGTCGTCACCGGCGTTTCCGGATCGGGCAAGTCATCACTTGTTTTCGACACCATTTACGCCGAAGGCCAGCGGCGCTACGTCGAATCGCTATCGGCGTATGCGCGGCAATTCCTCGAGCGGATGGAGAAGCCCGATGTAGATGAAATCGTGGGTATTGCGCCGCCCGTCGCGATCCGCCAAAAAAATCAAACGCGGAATCCCCGCTCGACCGTTGCAACCGCGACCGAGCTCTACGATTTCATGCGCCTGCTTTGGGCGCGTGCCGGCACAACCTATTGCCCGAACGATGGAACCCGGATTCAGAAAGACACGGTAGACCACGTGGCCGAGGCCATGCTGGCTCAGCCGGAAGGCTCACGCTGGTACGCTCTGTTTCCCGTGAAAGCTGCCAACAAAACCGGCGACGCGAACCCTGCCGCCGCCCTGCGCGATCATCTTTTCGATCTTCGCAAAAAGGGATTCAACCGGCTTTTCCAGAACGGCCAAACGTTCGAGTTCTCGACTCCCGAGTCGTTGCTCGACATCAATTTCTCGAAGCCTGTCTATGTGCTTGCCGACAGGTTGGTGATCCGGCCCGATCTGCACCAGCGTCTCGTCGACACAGTGGAAATCTCCTATCGCGAAGCGGGCGAGGTGTTTTTCGAACCGGCCGGCGTGGCTGAGGCGGAGATCCTTCATTTCAGCGAGCGGTTCGCCTGCAAAAAATGCGGCCTCGCCGCCGCGCTTCCCGAGCCTGCCGTGTTCAGTTTCAACAATCCCGTGGGCGCATGCCCCAACTGCCAGGGATTCGGCAACACGGTCGATTACGATATCGACCTGATTGTGCCCGATCCTTCGCTATCGCTCGAAGAGGGAGCGGTCGATCCCTGGACCAAGCCGCAATACACGTGGTACTACGACGAAGAGGTCAAACCTCGCTCAAAAGGTAAGGTGCGGCTCGATACGCCTTGGCTCGAGCTCCGCGACACCGAGAAGGAATTCGTGCGCAAGCACATCAGCCGGTTTTTTCAGGAGGTCGAAAGAAAGAAGTATAAGGTTCATGTCCGTGTGTTTATGAGCCGTTACCGCGCCTATACTGAGTGTCCGGCTTGCCGTGGCGGGCGCCTGCGGCCCGAGGCGCTTTATGTCCGTGTGGGCGACTACAACATCGCCCAAGTTTCGAGAATGAATATTGCGCGGTCGCGGGAATTTTTCGAGCGCCTCGAGCTCAGTCCGGAACAGGCAGCAGTCGCAGAACGCGTGCTGGTCGAGATCCGCCAGCGGCTCAAGTTCTTGAATGACGTTGGTCTCGAGTACCTAACGCTCGATCGCCTTTCGGCAACGCTATCGGGTGGGGAGGCGCAACGCATTCAGCTTGCCACCTCTCTCGGCTCCGGCCTCGTAGGCGCGATCTACGTTCTCGATGAGCCTTCGATTGGGCTTCATAATCGCGACACTGCGCGCCTCATCGGTATTCTCGAAGAGCTCCGCGATCTTGGTAACACCATCATCGTAGTCGAGCATGACGCGGATGTGATGTCCTCCTCGGACTACATCATTGACATGGGTCCGGGCGCGGGGGAAAACGGCGGCCGCATCATATTTGCCGGGTCTTACAAACAACTCCTCGAACCGCCACGCACGCTGAAGATGCCGGAGAGCCAGTCGCTCACCGGCCGTTATCTTCGCGGCGAACTGGCTGTAGCGCGATTGATGGAGCGCCGAAAGGTGAATCCGAAACGCGTGATGAAATTCATCGGCGCGCGCGCACACAATTTGAAGAACGTCGACGTCGCGATTCCGTTAGGCATGCTTGTGTGTGTTACTGGTGTCTCGGGATCGGGTAAGTCCTCGCTGGTTCACGATGTAATTTACCGCGCGCTCGATAGGCAAGTGAATCAGGAACGGAAAGGAAATCTTGAGTCGAGCGGCGATGGTGATGCCGAGGCCCGAAGACAGACTCTGAAACGCGTTGAAAGGGCCGATTTGTTGACCGGCGTGGTGATGGTCGACCAATCCCCAATCGGCCGTACGCCCCGGTCCAACCCGGTTACCTATATCAAGGCCTTCGATCTGATCCGGGACCTGTTTGCTTCTACGCCGGAAGCGGATCGCCGCGGATACACTCCGGGCCATTTTTCATTCAATGTTCCCGGAGGCCGCTGCGAGACCTGCCAGGGCGACGGAACGGTAACAGTCGAGATGCAGTTTCTCGCCGACGTGGAACTGATCTGTGAAGAATGCAAGGGCACCCGCTACAAGCAGAGCATTCTCGATATCCGTTACAAGGGTCTGAACATTCATGAAGTTCTCCAGCTGACGGTGCGCGAAGCAATTTCATTTTTCGCGGACACTCACAAACTGGCGCAGCGATTGAAAGTCCTCCAGGATGTGGGTTTGGGCTATTTGCGGCTCGGGCAATCGGCTACTACTCTCTCTGGCGGCGAGGCGCAGCGCGTGAAACTCGCCGGGCATCTGGCGCAATCCTCATGTGAAGGAACGCTGTTTCTATTCGACGAGCCAACCACCGGCCTGCACTTCGACGACATTGCCAAGCTACTCGCCTCGTTCGAGCGTCTCATCATGAACGGAGGCAGCATTCTCCTAATCGAGCACAATATCGACCTCATTCAGGCGGCGGATTGGATTATCGATCTCGGTCCTGAAGGCGGCGATGCGGGCGGAAGAGTTGTCGCCGAAGGGCCGCCGGAAGCAATCGCGGCTGTGCCCGAATCCTATACGGGGCAGTTCCTCAGACAGGCTCTGAGAGCTCGCGCCATCGCCTGATCCTCAAGCTTTTAGCGCGCCAGCGACACCTGTCCGTATGTTATTCTCGTCCACGTAGGCCTACGCCGGACAGGTGGGTGAGTGGTTAAAGCCAGCAGACTGTAAATCTGCCCGCCCTTGCGGCGTACGAAGGTTCGAATCCTTCCCTGTCCACCAGTCTCGATCGAAACCGGTCGAGGGCCGGAAGCGGGCCGTTGTAGCTCAGTTGGTAGAGCACTTCCTTGGTAAGGAAGAGGTCATCGGTTCAATCCCGATCAACGGCTCCATTCTTTTGAATCACAACCTAGTCTTTGGTTTGGCTCCGGTTGCCGCGGGGTTGACTGCTCGGAGGCACTAAGCCCTTCATCCGCAAATAGGTGACCATGTTCCCGTAGTGCTCGTCGGCGTGCGCCGTATTCACTGAAAGAATCGTAAGCCTTGCCAGGTCTAAATTAAAGAATTTTGCCATCTGGGCGCCTCGCGCGTCGGTCATGCCGCCGTAGGTTTTGTCGCAGTAGGCTACGGCATCCTTTAGCGCCGCCACTAGCTCGGCCTTCGAGGTCTTGGTTTTCTCGATTCCCTCTTTCATTGGATTCGGCTCGCCGGCCGCCGTCGAGCAGAACAGGTATTGGGCGTCCGCAACATGCCCGACTAACTGGCCAAACGTGCGAACATCCGGTGTCGGTTTGAATGAGTAGTTTTGTTCCGGCATCTCTTGCGCGGCAGCAATTACTTCACCGCTCACCAATGCATAGACGCCCTTTTCGCTTGCAGCGATCGGATTCACTGGTGCGGCCGACGGATCCTTTGCGAGTACGGCTATCGCAGCGGCCATCAATATGACGAGCACAAAGCAGAGTCTCTTTTTCACGTGAAATCTCCTGGCAAAACGATTTTGATCCCAGGCCGGCGAAATGCTTGGAACCCTCCCGGCCCAACCGCTCTTAACTAACGCTATTTCGATCAGGAAAGTTCTAAAAAATTCTGTGGTATTATCCTGAATGGATCGGACACTGGTAGTGTGTCCGTGCTCGTCTGCGTACGCGCGACGTCTGCAGTACACAATCCAAGAAAAGAATTTATGGCGAAAGAGAAATTTGACCGGAGCAAGCCGCACGTAAATATCGGGACGATCGGGCATATCGATCACGGGAAGACCACTTTGACGGCGGCCATCACCAAGACGCTGTCCAAGCATAATCCCAAAAACAAGTTCCGGAGTTTCGATTCGATCGACAACGCACCGGAAGAGAAGGCGCGCGGCATCACGATTGCGGTTTCGCACGTCGAGTACGAGACGGCCAACCGGCACTATGCGCACGTGGATTGCCCGGGCCACGCCGATTACATCAAGAACATGATCACCGGTGCGGCGCAGATGGATGGCGCCATTCTGGTGGTCGCCGCCACCGACGGGCCAATGCCGCAGACCCGCGAGCATATTCTGCTGGCGCGCCAGGTCGGCGTGCCCTACATCGTGGTGGCGCTGAACAAGGTGGACATGGTGGACGACGCCGAACTGCTCGAGTTGGTCGAACTCGAGGTGCGGGAACTGCTCAAGAGCTACCAGTTTCCGGGCGACGATCTGCCGGTCGTGCGAGTGAGCGCGCTCGGTGCTTTGAACGGCGACGCGAAGTGGGAAAAAACGATCGACGAATTGATGGACAAGGTGGATCACTACATTCCGCTGCCGGAGCGGGCCATCGACAAGCCGTTCATTATGCCGATTGAAGACATCTTCTCGATCCAGGGCCGTGGCACGGTGGTGACTGGAAGAATCGAGCGTGGGATCTGCAAGGTCGGCGAGGAAATGGAGATCGTGGGGTTCCGGGACACGCGGAAGACGGTGATCACGGGCGTCGAGATGTTCAAGAAGCTGCTGGATGAAGGGCGGGCCGGCGACAACGTAGGCTTGCTGCTGAGAGGCATTGAAAAGACGGACGTAGAGCGGGGCCAGGTAATCGCGAAGCCGGGCACGATTAAGCCGCACAAGAAATTCAAGGGCGAAGTGTACGTGCTGTCAAAAGATGAAGGCGGGCGGCACACACCATTTTTTAATGGTTACCGGCCGCAGTTTTACTTTCGGACAACGGACGTGACGGGAGTGGCGCATCTGCCGCAAGGGATGGAGATGGTGATGCCGGGCGACAACGTATCGCTCGAAGTGGAGCTGATCACGCCGGTGGCTATGGATAAGGGGCTGCGGTTCGCTATCCGCGAAGGCGGAAGGACCGTTGGCGCCGGAACTGTAACGGAGATCGTCGAATAGGTAACCCAGCCGCGACCGCAAGGGAACGGTTTGCGTTTTTTTCAACAGGAAAGTTTGAGCAACCGAAAATATGCCGCGTGAAATTATCCAACTGCAGTGCAATGAGTGTAAGCGCCGGAACTATAGCAATACGAAGAACAAGAAGACGACAACCGAACGTCTCGAATTCAAGAAGTTCTGCCCCTTTTGCCGCAAGCATCAGCCACATCGCGAAACAAAGTAGTAGAATCTTCTTGTTTAAGCACAGCGCGGACTTCGCCTCACAAGGATTTAAGTTCTGCTAGGCTAAAGGAGAAACCGGAGGGGCATAGGTTTAACGGCTAGACCAGCGGTCTCCAAAACCGCGAGTGGGGGTTCGAATCCCTCTGCCCCTGCCACGCCCCGCATCTTTCCCCACAGTTTGGAGAAAGTGGCTTTTCGGCCGTAGGTTCACCTGGCATTTGGTAATTCACGGCAGTTTCGAGGATGTTCATGGAAGTGGAAAACGTTCAATCGCCCAGTTGGCCGGCCCGAACAAGGGAATACATTGACGACGTGCAGGCGGAAATGAAGCGGGTCACGTGGCCCACGTGGCCGCAGGTGCGCTCCACGACGTTGGTCGTAATCGTTTCGACGTTTCTGCTGGCCGCGTATTTCTGGGTCGTAGATGTGTTGGTGAACTCAGTCATCACCAAAATGATTAACTTTTTCACTAAGTAGTTTGAAAGGTAATGAGTATGGCGGACGACATGGTCGAACACCCGGAACCAGCGCAAGAGCTTCCAGCGGAAGACCAGCGAGAGCCAGTTGAGAAGAACATTACGGCGGACGACGTCCCACAAGAAACAAGCCAGACCCCGCCGGTAGCCGACGATTCATCGCCCGCGATGAATTGGTACATCATTCATGCATACTCCGGATTCGAGGGAAAGGTTGCCGAATCGCTTCGCGGCCGGGCTCAGGCATTCGGTTTCGCTCATCGCGTCGGCCAAATCCTGATCCCTACTGAAGAAGTGGTCGAGTTGCGGAATGGTAAGAAAGTTACCAGCAAGCGTCTGCTCTACCCCGGCTACGTTCTGGTCCAAATGGAAATGGACGACGAGTTGTGGCATGCCGTAAAGTCCACACCTCGAGTAACCGGATTTGTCGGGGGCGGCACGAAGCCGGTACCGCTCACCGCCGACGAGGTAAATGCCGTGCTGTACCGGCAGCAGTCGAGCACGGAACGGCCCCGTCCCAAGCTCACATTCGAAAAGAACGAGACCGTCAAGATTATCGACGGCCCGTTCACAAATTTTTCCGGCAAAGTCGACGAAATCAACACCGAGCGAAGTACCTTGCGTGTTATGGTCACAATCTTTGGCCGGTCCACGCCGGTTGAATTGGATTTTTTGCAGGTAGAAAAAATTTAGTACGTTTGCCACTTAAAAGAAAATGGCCAAAAAAATCTCAGGACAAGTGAAACTGCAAATCCCGGCGGGCAAAGCGACGCCGGCGCCCCCGGTTGGAACAGCCCTCGGTCCGCAGGGCGTCAACATCATGGAATTCTGCAAGGCGTTTAATGCGAAGACGTCAGCTAAGGACCAGGAAGGGCTCATCATCCCGGTCGTCATTACCATCTATTCCGATCGGTCGTTCACGTTCATCACCAAGACACCGCCAGTCGCCGTGTTGGTGAAACGCGCCGTCAACCTGGCAAAGGGATCGGCCGAGCCGAACAAGAACAAAGTCGGCAAAATCACCGAGAAACAGATCGAGGAAATCGCCAAATTGAAAATGCCCGATCTGAACTGCTTCACGATCGAAGCGGCCGTTGCGCAAGTAAAAGGCGCCTGCCGCAGCATGGGCGTCGACGTCGCCTGAACCTGAACCGACTGTAGGGGCGAGGCCCGCCTCGCCCGATGCGCGATCATCTCTGTTTCTCCGCCTCCCGCATGCGTCGCGCAATCTCCAGATGTTGGCGCGCCTTCGCATCGCCGGGATCAGCCGCCACAACGGCTTCGAATTCCGCAATTGCTTCGTCAAGCCTGCCAAGATCGGCGAGCGTGTTCCCGAGGTTGTATCGCGCATTCAAATAACCCGGCTGCTCGTTAATCGCCTTGCGGAAGCACATGAGAGCTTCCGCGTTCTTATCCATCATTTCGAAAGCCGCGCCCAACGTGTTTAGAGCAACCGGCTGATCCGGCTGCGCCCGCAACGCATCCTCGAGCAAAGGGATTGCGCCGTTCGGGTCGTGCTCGCCTAATTTCAGCGCTCCTAAATTAAAATAGGCCGCGAAATCACCTGGATACTTTTCCAGGCGGTGCTTCATCAGCGCCTCCTGTAAGACCATCCGTTGGTCTTTGCCGCCAACCAGCAGCACCTGAAGCCAAAGGTGTCCCATTTCGTCGGTGGATTGATTCCCGCCTACCACAATGCGTGGCGGGTGGAACGGATTTCGGGGATTGCGATCCGAATTGTCATAGCGATACCGCATCGAAATCACCGTGCCCTTGGGAAGAAAAACAGGGTCACGGTACCGGTAAACAGCCTGCCAGTTTAAGTCCCAATCGGGAATGCGGATCAACCATTTCCGCTTGCCATCGGGAAGCGTGGCATAACCTTCGAGCACCTTGCCCAGATAATGCGCATGCGGATAAACCGCCAGCACATGAACATCGAGCGGCAACGTAAAATCGTCCGCGATCTTGAAATCTGAGTCGCCCGCCGGAATTTTCAGCGCGCCGTCATGCTCGAGCTGAATCAGCATCGGAAACTGCGTCTGCGGATGATCCGTGAAGTACAGCCCGATCGACGGCTGCAATTCCTCCGGCTTGCCGCTTGGCTGAACGTGGACATTTAAAACAAGGTCGTTGCCCGGATCCAGTCTCCATGCCATGCCATCGGGTTCGACCTGCGGGGCACTCCCCGGCTTCCAGAAAAGAAAGTGACTGTCGGGATCAAATGTGTCCGCTTCAATCGTCAGATCCATGCCGGGAAACCCGCTCCCGGGATGCGCCTCTTTCACGCGCGACGACCGCGTGCGGTCGACAAGCAGATTGGCGTGATGAATCAATCGCCGGTTGCCGGGTTTAATCTCGATAGCCTTCACCCAACGTGTCGATGTCACCGGGGGCGTAAGGATGAAATTCCAGAAGACGTCTTTGCCGTTACCCGGAACATGGTATGGCTCTCGCGCGGCGACGATCAGGTCCGGTTGCCCAAGCTGCCAGCCCTCCGCAAACTGAGGTTCTGACGGCGCCGGTCCCGAGCCCTCCGGAGCGCCCTCTTCCACCCATCGCTGAATCAAATCGATCTGCTCGTTTGTCAGTCGCTGCTCGCCGGCAAAGTCGCCAAAGCCTGGCTCCGGCAACCACGGCGGCATATAGCGCGATTTCGTCACTGCCGCAATCTGGCGCGCATGTTTCCTCGCGTCAGAATAAGTTATCAGCGGAAACGGTCCCGCTTCTCCCGGGCGATGGCACGACGCGCAATGACCGTAGAGCAGCGAGGCGATATTCCGGTTATAAGTTACCGGCGTTCCGGGCGGCGTTGCGCGGAGAGCGAAGCAACCGGCCAATAGCAGATAGGGACAAAGCCGAATCATGGACGATCGGCAACATCATAGCCAATTGCCCTTAGATCGCAGCGGCAGCCGGCTACCGGTTCTCTATCAGCGACGTTCGTAGAAGGGACCGAGTCTCGGGAATTGGCATTTCCAGAACCGTTTTCGCTTTCATATTGTAGGGCGGAAGATCAACAAAGACTCCGGATCGTTTCGACAAGCGGTTATCTGGGCCGTGTGTGTGATCCAGATTTGGACGGACCCTGGGACCTGCGTAAACATCTTCAGTGATGAGCAGATATGGATACTTTCTGCACTTGGCTAATACCCTGGATATCTCCTCATTCGATAAATGTTGCAACACCTGACGAATCACGCAAAGATGACCGTCCGGCAATTGGTCTTCAATAATGTTCGCGCACATAAAATCGATACAGTCAGATCCAAATCGCGATCGGTTATAGGCAATCAGGTCGGGAACGACGTCTACGCCCGTGTACCGAACGGACCGGTTTGTGCAAAGACGCCGTCCCACGCGAAAATCGCCGCAGCCTAGATCCACCAGTGCAGAAATGCGGTTATCGGCAATTAGCCGGCTCAGATATTCCGTGTAGGGGACGGCGAACCGTTCGTTCGATCCGCCGCCGGAACAGAATTCGTGATCTTCTGCTTCGCCCCATAGTTTGCTGCGATAGGTTTGAGTGAAGGCATCCGCCACTGAAAGCTTTGCGTACTGCTTTCTGATGGAAGCCCACCTTGTTCTGTGACGAACTCTTCGTATAGTGTCTGGCACGAATGGCCTGAGAAAGGAAAGTTTTGTAATTACATCCACGTTTCACCCCGCGGCTATGCCGCCCCATTCGCTCCAGGCTAGCTTGCCCGAATTGTTTTTGAAATCTGGAAGTTTACCAGGTAGGGAAGCGAGCGTTTAAGCTCGCCGGTTCATTGCAGGTCAGCCAAATAGCAGCCGATGGCGCGCGTCTCCGCCACCGATACCGCGCGGCCTTCCAGCACTTCAGAAATAGCGATCTCCAAATCGTGGCGGCTCGCTTCCTGCCTCGACTTCCCGAACGCAACCCAACGATCGTCGATGCGCCCGTGATAACGCAATTGGCCCGCCGCATCAAACACGGCCGCTTCCGGTGCAACCGTCACCTTCGCGTAGCGCTCGAGAACGCGATCCGGATCGCGCAGCGGCGTTCCTGGAAAACCGTAGGCCTCGATGTGCTTTTGAATCTCTTCCGCAGTCTCGCTCCGGTCGGGGTAAATCAGCCAGAACTTGACGCCCTGGTCCGCAAACTCCTGCGCCACTCTCTTTAGCTCCGGCGCATAGCGATTTGTCACAGGACAATCGATACGCGCAAAAACAAACACGTTCACTTTCGCCGAATCGGACAGTGGATACACCGAATGGTTTGAAAGGTCCGGCGCCGCCGGTCCTGCCCTCGTGGGCAGATTCGCGCCCAACGCCAAGGACGCGATCAGGCTAAAGGCGAGCGCTTTAATCCTGCAACCGGTTCCCATTCCATGACATGATACCTCTCGAACCTATGACTGAAACACGCGGCCCTCTCAGCCGCGAGCCCTCAATTTTTGCTAACGTTGGTTATAGAAAACAAACATTAGCCTTATGCCGATTTTTGAATATACCTGCGACGATTGTGGAACCAGATTTGAGAAGCTCGTGCGGCGCAGCGCGGAAACAACCAGCGTGGCCTGCCCCTCCTGTGGACAGGACCACCTGAAACAGGAATACTCGACGTTTTCCGCCCACGCGCAATCGGTGAAAGCGGAAGCTCCGGCAATGGGCTGCGGCTCCGGCATGTGCGGACAAGAATTTTGCGGCAGCGGCGCGTGCGAGATGAATTAAAGATCGCCCGATAGAAACCGGAGCGCCTGTTCGGGCGGAATTCTATGAATTTTGCGGCATGAACTAATCTTTCCATTTGACGTTCGTGTTTTATTCGCCAACAATAGAGAGTAGGAGGTGTGGAGATGGCTCTCACACGGCGTCAGAAGGAGTTGATGGATTTTCTGGCCGAGTTCATCAGCAAGAACGGGTACAGTCCCAGCTACGAGGAAATCGCGAACGGCCTGAAGCTGGCATCGCTTGCCACCGTGCATAAGCACATACAAGCGCTGCAGGCAAAGAATTATTTGCGTCGCAGTTTTAACCACAGCCGCTCGCTCGAGATCGGCGAGCGGTATTTCGCCGAAGAAAAGGCTCGGCGGCCATCGGCCGATCTGACAATACCGCTGCTCGGCCGCATCGCCGCGGGCACGCCTGTCGAAGCGATTCAGAATCCGGAGTCGCTCCAGTTCTCGGATTTTGCCCGCAACGATTCTACCTTTGCGCTGCAAGTTCGAGGCGATTCGATGATTGAGGATCATATCTGCAGCGGCGATTATGTGCTGGTCGAGAAGACCGATCACGTAAAAGACGGGGAAATTGTAGTAGCGCTGGTCGACGGAAGCGACGCCACCCTCAAACGGTATTACCGCGAGCCGGACAGCGGGAACATCCGCCTGCAGCCTGCCAATTCGAATATGCAGCCGATCTTTGTTGAGCCTTCGCAGCTACAGATACAAGGCAAAGTTCTCGCGGTGATGCGCAAGTATTAACCACTCCATCGTTCGTCCCGAGCGACGTTCGAAATGTGCCCGGGATGCTACAGTAATAGGGAATGAGCAAGGATGGGAGGGAGCCCCGTGGCTCCGCTGGAAGCGCAGCGAAAAAGCTCATTTTCTGGGAATTCGCGCGCGCCTCCTGGCAGTACGATATCGTCGTTGCCCTCATTCTCGTCTTCATATTTGCTACACCTCGCGACTGGTTCGGCGACCTTCCCCGTGCTTCGAGCGTTGTTCTAATCTCTTCGCATCGCGGCTACGACCAACTATTCCTCGAAGCGGCTCTTCTCGAAGGAGTGCCGGAAGGCGAGCGGGCCGGAAGAGCTGCCGAGCTGATCAGACGAAAGACGGGCAAACAGCCGAAAGTTGTCCGAATTGAAGCGATTCGCGATCAGGCCGATCTCAAAGGCTTTATTGCGTATACGGCTCCTCGTAATTAGCGTCTTCTCAGTAGCAATAATGACTCGGCTGATCGCTATAGTTGTTTTTCTCACCTTTGCGCGTCTGCTTCCAGCGGATGATTTAAACGAAATTCTTGCAAGGATGGATCAAGCCTCGGTCGTTTTCCACTCGATGACTGCCGACTTAACAATGGTTACTTACACGGCCATTCTCGACGACAAGACAAGCGAGAACGGAAATATTGAAATGGAGAAAGGAAAGAATGGCACCGAGGCCGTGGTCGCCTTCACGGGCTCCAATGCGCGCACCATCGGCTTTTTCAATAAGCAGGTTCAGCTCTACACGCCAAAATTGAATCTGATACAGATCTACAAGCTCGCGAAAAGCGGGAAATTTCTGGAGCAATTTCTGCTCCTCGGCTTTGGCGCCTCCGGAAAGGATCTGGCAAAAAGTTACAACATTCAGCTTGCCGGAACGGAACAGGTGAACGGGCAGGCCGCATCTAAGCTAGTGTTAACGCCGAAGGAACCGGGAGTAAAGGAGCAGCTCTCGCAGGCAGAGATATGGATGCCTGCCAACTCGGGCTACCCCGTTCAGCAGAAATTTTACAATTCCTCAGGCAATTATCACCTCGTGACCTACACTAACTTCCAGTTGAACCCGCAGTTGGGTCCACTGAAACTGAACGCGCCTCCGGGTACGAAGACCGAGTACCCGTAATAGGTCCGGCGCTCCAGAGAAGAATGGCAGAAGTATCCAAGTCGCAAAGGCCGCAGCAATCCGACGCTTCCGAACCTGGCTTGAATCGCGCATCGCAACCACAAACGGCTGTGAGCTCGGGACAGGATAACCGGCAGGCTTGGGAGCCAGCGCCGGCTCAGGTGCGCGACGCCCCTCCCAAGAGAAAGGCGCCGCGTCTCGCTTTTATCGACTGGACAAGAGGCATAGCGGCCTTCACTATGCTGCAGGGCCATTCGTTCCATTCGTTCACCCGTAATGACCTGCGCAACGCGGGCCCCTACATCCTCTCTCAGTTTTTTGGCGGCGAAGCGCCGGCGCTGTTTCTCTTCATCACCGGAATCACATTCGCTTTTCTGATGGATAGCCGCGAGCGGCAGGGCTTGACCGCGTATGAACGTGTAAAAGCGGCGTTCCGGCGCTCCGGTTACCTGTTTGGCCTTGCGTTCCTGTTTCGGATATCGTTGTTCATTCTCGGCTATCCTGGCAGCCCGGCCAGCGAGCTGCTGCGCGTGGACATTCTGAACTGCATGGGGATGGCCACACTTCTGCTCGCGCCCATGGCAGTTTTCTCGACGCTCGATCGTGTGCGCCTTTGCACCATCTTGGGCGTCATCATTTCGGCGCTTTCCCCTTTGATCAGCCAGATCGGAAACAACGGCCTGCCCTGGTTAGTGCAGGCTTATTTTGTTCCGAGCTTCAATTACTTCAGTTTCTTTCCATGGGCCGCGTTTCTGGCCTTTGGCATGGCGGCCGGCAGCGTGTTTCGGCTCGTGAAGACGGAAGATATGGGGAAGGTCATGCAGTGGATGATGCTGATCGGTCTGGGGCTGGTTGTGGGCGGTCAGTATTTTTCGGGACTGCCGTATTCCGTCTACGCCAAGTCCGAATACTGGCTGGACAGCCCTGGTCTCGCGGCCATCAAGCTGGGCGCCGCCATGGCTATCATGTCATTTGCCTGGGTGTGGGCGAATGGCGCGATTGCGCACCGGTGGAGCTTGCTTCGCCAGTTGGGGACCACGTCATTGCTGGTGTACTGGGTGCACATCGAGCTCGTTTACGGACGATGGTTCGGCATCTGGAAGGAATCGCTCACCCTTCCACAAGTGGCTATATTCTCCATTGTGCTGATTGCGCTGATGACAGCGCTCTCTATCGCCCGCACTCGATGGAAGACGCCCGGCTCATTCCTTCGTTCCACTCCTGTCCCGACGCCCGGCCGCGCCTCAGGCGACTAGCCCGCCCCAATCGCGATTCCGGTTCGCTAGACTTGAAGGGACGATGCGCATCCTTGTTGTTGAAGATGAAAAGCGAATCGCCGACTTCCTTTCACGCGGCCTCGAGAGCGCCGGCTATGCCGTTGACGTGGCTCATGCGGGCCATACCGCCGTTGAAATAGTCCATGCCGCCGAATACGACCTTGTGATTCTCGACCTTGGTCTGCCTGACACCGACGGGCTCTCCGTCCTTCAAAAAATCCGCAACCGCAAGGTGATTCCGCCGGTACTGATCCTGTCCGCGCGCGATTCTGTAGACGACCGCGTCAAGGGCCTCGAGCAGGGCGCGGACGATTACCTTGTCAAGCCGTTTGCCTTTGTCGAGCTTCTGGCCCGCGTGCGAGTGCTGCTCAGAAGAGGCCAGCCCACGCCCGAAAAGCTGCAGGTGGGCGAGTTGACGCTGGACTGCATCCGCCGGCGCGTGACGCGGGCAAACGAGAACATCGAACTAGCCCCCAAGGAATTCAGCATCCTCGAATATATGATGCGCAATCGCGGCCGTCCCCTGAGCCGCACCATGATTGTCGAGCATGTATGGGATATGGATTACGACGGCCTGACGAACATCGTAGATGTCTATATCCGCCATCTGCGGAGTAAAATCGACGATAGATGGCCGATGAAGATGATCCATACGGTGCGCGGCATTGGCTATATGCTCGATATCCCGGAATCGGAGTCCGCCGCTTTGGCCCAGCAACAGGGCGAAGGATCCACTTCGCGGTCTGATCCGCGTTAGGATCGGCAATGCCCCGTCTTCTCGAGCGGATTCGAAGCATCCGCATTTTCAAAACACTTCGCTTCCGTCTCGCCAGCACCTTTCTGCTTCTGCTGTCTTTTATCACCATCGCTGTCGGAATGGCGGGAGCGCAGCTCTTGAAGTGGATTCTCGAGACCCGAACCGAACAAACCTTACTCGAGGAATTAACCGCGCTCCGCGGATACATGTACTTCGATCCGCAGAGTGGCGCGCTTACCTTTCGCGTCGACAAGACCGATCCGGATGAGGTGTCGGAATTCGCGGGATTGACCAGCGTTTATGTAGTGGCGCGTAACGATGGCACGATGTGGGACGGCACCACCGACGCCGCATTCGCCGATATGACGAACCGCAACACCATCCTTCAGGAGTTGCGTCAGATCAAGTCCACAAAAAAGCCGATTTTCAAGCAAATTCAAGGAGACGATTCGGGGCCTTACGAAGTCGTCAGCGGCATCTCGACCGATACGGCTCACCGCAAGGATTGGTACGTAGCGGTCGGCCGGAGCCTGGCCGATAACAACCAGCTTCTGCGCCGATTCAGCCGCAGTTACTTTCTCCTGTTCGTCCCGATCACCATTTTCATTTGTATGCTGGCGAGTTGGTTCTCGGCCAAGCGTGCCCTGACCGCGCTCGAATCGGTTGAAACTGCCGCGCGGGACATCACCGGATCAAACCTGGGGCTGCAGATTCCGCTGCGCGGAGCGAACGACGAACTCGACAGGCTGATTGGATCGTTCAATGAGATGAGTCGCCGATTGAAGGCTTCTTTCGATCAAATCCGGCAGTTCTCAACCGATGTGTCGCACGAGTTGAGAACTCCGCTCACAGCCATTCAGGGGCAGCTCGAGGTCGCCTTGTTTACCGCAAAGCACGCCGACCAGCTTCGTGAAGCCATTGAAAATGCGCTGCAGGATGTCGAGCGCTTGTCGAATCTGGTGCGTGCCCTGCTGCTTCTATCGCATTCCGAGACCGGCCAGTTGCCGGTGAACAGAGGAACGCACGACCTGAGCAGGATGATCTTCGATCTGGTCGAGCAATTTCAGATCCCGGCCGAAGCTCACGAGCTGCGCGTGATCGCCGACAGCGCAGCTCCGGTGTTTTGCGAAGTGGATCGGATTCAAATGGAACGCGTCATCACAAATCTGCTCTCAAACGCGATCAAATACACGCCCGCGGGAGGGTGGATACGGGCGCGCGCTGAACTTGCGGGCGGCGCCGCGAGGATCATTGTCGAGGACTCTGGAATAGGCATCCCGCCCGATCATCTCCCGCATATCTTCGATCGCTTCTATCGCGTGCCTGATCCGAATCCGGAGAAGGGCCTCGGCCTGGGACTGAGCTTCGTGGCAAGCATTGTGAAGGCGCACGGTGGCGAGATAGAAGTCCGCAGCGATCCGGGAAAAGGGTCGCGCTTCACCATAACTTTGCCTAACGGCAGCGCCCGGAGCAGTCCTCAGAAAACCGCCGCGATCGCTCCCGTCCGGGGATAATCGCGATAAGGAGCCGGACCGGCTGTCCGGGGATAATAGCCGCCCACCGCAGATTTCCCTCGGCAGCGATGTCCATTCGCTGATACACTAGGCAGCGTGAATGTCGCGGTTCGAGAAGTCGAAGGCATTCCCGTTCTCGACCTGAAGGGCCGGTTGACGGCAGGCGTGTTTTCAGAGACGCTGCGCGACAACATAGCAGTTCTGGCGCACGAGGGCAAGAACAACCTGGTTCTGAACATGAAACAGGTCGATTATGTCGATAGCTCGGGCCTCGGAACTCTGGTGCTTTGTTTCACCACCCTGCAACAGAACGGCGGCGCGCTAAAGTTGACGAACCTGTCTCGCCGCCAATTAGAGCTAATGGTATTGACTAAGCTGACAACCGTTTTCGAGGTATTCGACGACGAGTGCGACGCGATTAACAGCTTTTTCCCCGACCGCACCATCCGCCGCTTCGACATACTTGAATTTGTCAGGAGCCACACCGCGCAATAGCGGTTTTTTGATCTAAATCGAAAACTAAAGTACCAAAAAGGGTCCCAATATACACTTGACAGCCCCGGTAGGGAAGACAAGGAGATGGAAGCGTCGGAGCGCACAGCCGGTTGGTGGCGTTGTGCGCGATCCAAGCAAAGCGACCAGCCTGATTTGGATTTGGCAATAGAGTTGCTACATTTCCTCCGACTATGCAATTCGACCAGCCAACCCAAACCGCGCCGATTACACCGCTTGAAACCCTCGTTGTCCAGCAGCTTGCCCAGATGCTGCGCCAGGAACGCGCTCTCGAGGAACGCTACCACCGCCTCAGCGCCACCAGGCGCTCCTCGGAAGACGTGGGTTCGTTCTCGGCCGATCTGTCGAAATTTGACCAAAAGGCCAAGCGGCTATTTCGCATGATCGAAGCAATGGAAAGCTGCTGACGCCAGGTGGAGCGGCCTTTCAAGGCTGCAAAGTTGCCTTTCGAGCCGATTTCCCACTACCCAGATCGCTTTGCCGTGCCGAGCCGCTACATACGGTTACACCGTCAGATGGCTTTGCGGTGCCAAGCGCCAGGTACTCAAACATTCTCGTGTCGCCGCCGCCCGAACCGGTACGGGTTGCGGCTTGGAGCGGAACGCGAGGGCAGCTTGGAGGCAGTAGCTGCCGGCTGGTAGGCGTACTGTGGAGTCAGTTGGGGTGTTGTTTTCGGAAGCAGATCCGCGGCATCTTCGTTTTCCGCTTTGCCGAGCACGATGGGGCCGTAAGTGAGCGCGAAGGCCGCGATCAGCCCCATAACTAAGGGCATGTAGAAGACGTAAGCCATGCTGTCGAAACAGAAATGAATGCAGAGTATGACGAGTGCGACGCGGAGCGCAAAAGCGAGCTGGCGAACGTCTTCGCGCTCCAAGCGCTTCGCGCATCTATCAATCTGCCAGAGTTGCCGCCATGCGGTGAAGTAGATCGCGAGAAGAAGCAAGATGCCGGGAAAACCAAGTTCGCTCGAAACCTGGGTATAGCTGTTGTGGCTCACCTCCCAGTCGACCTTGCCGCCATTCTCTTTCGCAATCTCCACCGACGCCGGCATGAACACGCCCATACCCACCCCGAAAATCGGGTTGCGGAGTGTCAGCTCGATACTTTCCATTAATTTTTGTTGGCGCATCCGCGAAGACGCTTCGGCGGAGCTAGCCGCTGCGCCAGTCTCATGAGAGTTGAAGAGGGTCATATACCGCTCCATCGATTCGTGGGACAGCGAGAGAACGGCAAAGACACAGACAGCGAAGGCTGCGGCCATCAGTTTGATCCGGTTGAATGCGGAGACACGAATGAGCGCGAGGACAAAAGCGGTGAGAGCCAACAGCAATCCTTCGCGAGATACAGTTTTCACGATCAACACGAGCTCGAAGCAGCAGACTGCTATGAGAATGAATCTTCGGAGGCGCTCGCTCCGGGCGGCCAACAGAAGCAGAAACGACATGCCCAACCAGAGATGGAATGCAATCTCGTTCGGATTGCTGAGCGTGCCTACGCCGATCAAACGATCGTTCGCGCCATTTCCGTTGCCCGCGGATGCAATTCCCGGAAGAACGACCAGCGAGGCGGCCGCGGCAGCCCAGCCCATGGCTGAGATTACTTTCCGGTAGTTCAGGAGCGTGCTCCCGAGACCCGCCACAATAAAGAAGACGGCTAGCGACTTCAGCCAGTTGTTTGCGAATTGGTTGAGCGTTTCCGATCGCCAGGTGCTGAAGGGCATGCAGACGACCATCCAGCAGGTCCAGACGATGAGCAGAATTCCAAGCGGAGTCTTGATGGCGCGCACCAGATTTCCGGTCGCGAAAACGGCAACCAGCGCTACGGCCGTCACGAGCAGCATCAGCCGGATCTCGCCAAGCCCGAAAACCGGGAGCATTTCGAGTATCCGGCAGAACAGCAGGAAGACGTACAGCCCGACAATTTTCGTCGAGATCGACCCGTGCTCTTCGCTCATCCCGCTGTCACCATATTGACGGAGCTCGAACGAAGACTATGCGATTCGAGGACGGATTCGAAGTCCTTCGTGACCGCCTCCCACGAAAATCGGCTCGCGACAAGCGTCCATGCTTCAGACGCCAGTTCGCGGCAACGCGCGGAGTCTTTCAAGAGCGCGATGCAGGCGTTCGCAAATGAGCGCGGATCGTCTTCAATAAGAAGATGTCGGCCATTTACTACTGGAAGGCCCTCGGCTCCGATGGCAGTTGACACGACGGGGATTTGCGCCGCCATCGCCTCAAAAATTTTCAGCCGCGTGCCGCCGCCAATGCGTAAGGGGACGATAGAAACGTGGGCTCCCCAGAGCCACGGCCGCACGTCTGGTATCGTGCCCGTCACAATCAGGTTCGGATGGCGGGTTCCTATTCGCTTTAGCCAAGGGCTGGGACGGCGGCCCACGAACGCAATTTTGCAACCGGGGAGTTTAGCGCGGATGTGGGGATAAATCTTTTCAATGAAGAATTGTGCGCCGTCGAGGTTCGGCAGCCAGTCCATGGAACCGCAGAAGACGAGGTCGGCTTGGGGCTCGGCGGCCGGCGGCGGTTTGAAGAAGTCGAGATCGACGCCCGTTTGGACGCTGCTGACATTCGACACACCGTATTGGTTCTGAAACGTTAGACGATCGGCTTCCGAGACCGCTATGACATGGCGTACCGAGCGGCACACAGCGCGCTCGTATCGTTCCATGCGCCTGGCCTGAAGCGAGAAGTAGGCGCGAGCAGCCGGGTTGCGGGCTTCGGCCGCATGGCGCTTCCAGATGACGCTCTCGACGTTGTGTTGGAAGAGAACCGCGTCCGAGAGGTTGGGGACGTTGGGAGCGGGAAAAAGAAAATCGCAAACCAGACTATCGAATTCCCCCGATTGGAGAAGCGTCTGAACCTGCCTCAACATAGCCGGCGAACGATACCGCGCCACCGGCACCGGAAGCTCGGAAACGAAACCAGCGGCAAGCTGCGCGGCGAAGCCGACCGAGCGGCGCGGCGGCACCGAATGATGGACCGGATAGGCCGCGGTGCAATATTCGTGGCAGCGCGCTGGCCCCTCTTCGTTTTGCAGCTCGTCACTTCGGCCGTCTTCGAGGCAAACGTAATGAATCTCGTGGCACTTATGCAGGCAGCGCAGCATTTCGAGCGTCCGAATCTGGCCTCCACGCGTCGCGGGATGCAGATAGTCGGACTTCATCCACAGGATTTTCATGGGATGAGAGCGCCGGGATAGCGGGAGATCAACGGGCGCGTAAGAGAAGCACGACGGCTCTGCCGGCGAGCGCCCAGGCGCTTTCGCACTTTTTTATTGTACGCGAGCATCGCCGAATAAATAGCGAATATGTCCCGATGGTAGCCATCTCTTTCTGCTACGCTGAAACGCGTGAGACTGTACGATATCGATCCCGGTCCGGAAACGCCGGAAGTTGTCCGCATGATTGTCGAGATACCGAAAAACTCGGCAAACAAGTTCGAGTACGACGGAAAACTAGGCGTTTTCCGTCTGGATCGCGCGCTTTACTCACCCATGCACTATCCGGGAGATTACGGCTTCATTCCCGGAACGCTGGCGGAGGATGGAGATCCATTGGACGTTCTGACGTTAGTGACGGAGCCAAGTTTCACGGGCTGCCTGATCGAAGTTCGGCCGGTCGGCGTCTTGTACATGGTGGATAAGCAAGAGCACGACCAGAAGATACTGGCGGTGCCGAACAATAATCCGCGGTACGACTCGATTCACACCATCGATCAAATCTTCCCGCATCTGAAGCGCGAGATCGAGCATTTCTTCACGATCTACAAGGAACTGCAGGGGAGCAAAGCCGAAATGAATGGGTGGGGCGGCCCGAAAGAAGCGCGTCGCCTGATTACCGAATTCCGCAACACGTATCTGGAGACGCAGCTTGCATCCACGAGCGCCGATCAGTAGCTTCATCTAACCCGCGGCGCGTTCGAATACCGTTTCACTTTAACGCATCGTTAAGCCGCGAGCAGCCTCTAGAATGCACACTGAGAGTATAGAGAGGGCTGAAGGTTTTCGGAACGGGTTTTTGGGGGCTTCACTTCTACGGGTAGCGCGTTACACGGACAAGTGGCACCAAAAAAGATCGAGGGATGCCGACATACCGTTACAAATCCGATTCAGCGAATACTTCCGGTCTGCCGCCATCTGTCCAAGAGCGACATCTGATCGACTAAGTAGAGAACGTTCAAAATGCGAACTGGAACGCCGAAACAATTGCACTTGCCATGAAGTACACACCGACGAAATCGTACTTGTGCCCGAGTTTAGGCGACCAGTATCTCCCGTGGGCTAGCCAGTGTCTGAACTTGAAAGCGCCGCGAAGCTGGCTGATCAGGATTGCAGGAGCGTCGGTGTGTCGCTTCCAACCTTCGAGGATGTCCTCATCTAAACGCACGCGATCGCGGCGCGTTCGCTCAATTTCGCGGAAATAGACCGACAAATCGTCTTTTAACCTGCGTCGGCATCGCAAGTCGAAGTCTATCCGGAAATAGGCCTCTAGGCTGCTTAGCACGGCAAGAGCCGATCTAATATCCGACTCAACGAGACGCAGCTGCAGCTCACTGGCTATCTCGTCAGCTGATCGTCCCACGAATCGCTTATTTAATATCGGAGCCGCCGGGCTGAAATAGAGGCGCAACGAAGCAACAACATCGTCGTGATAGGCCGCAAGTTCTTCTAATGCGAGCTCGGGAACAAGGACAAAGCGCGATCTATGCACCTGCAATTTCCACGAGCAGGTCGAAAAACGAATCTCTGTCGAGCTCCAGAAACGTGCCTCGAGGCTCACGCGCTAAAATCTTCCACGCCCACGAAATCGATTCTTTTGCCGGACGAGCTGAAGGCAACGATCCTCCCTTCGCCACCGTGACCGTAATGAGATCGGCTACACTTTTTGCCTTTTCATTCACAAGCATGAGTTGTGCACGACCAGACGAGCCTACTGCGTCCACCCTTCCTCTACATGCCACCAGCAATGTGCCGATGGGTTCAAGAAAAACATGCTGCCTGCCAATACTGACGTTCATTCTTCTTGCTTGATAGGTGCCGATGTTCTCCTCAGTCAACGTAATTTCGGCAAAGCGATAGTCGATCGAACCGTTCGCGACAAACTCCTTAAGAAAATCAATAATCCGGCTGTAGAGAGAGTCGAGCTCCTTAAGCCACTCGTCACGGATTTCAGGCCAATTTGCCTCCACGTCATCACTTGCACCCTGCTGACGTGCGACGAACTCCGCGAAATCTTGAGCTTGCATGTTGCCCTCACATTTATCGTATCGGCTCCAGACGAGCGACTCGGAAGGCACATCAATTTAAATCAGGCGCCACGTTTTGTTTGAGGAAAGAGATCCGGGTTGTCCTTTTGAAATCCGGGATAACAGCCCTCCGAGCTCGACCGATCGCACGCCCTCGTTTCTCCACTGCATCAGGGACCATCGCCGCTTTCCGGTCTTGAGTCGCCGGCTTCCCCCAGACCAACCTAGGCACCACTAACCCACGTGTCGTCGACTTGCACTTCGCCCGCCGCGGCTCTTGCTCGATGTTGACCACAACCCGCGAAATTTGTCGAGCATCGCCCATGCCGTCTCGTAACACGTCACGCCAGGATTACTCGTCAGAAACGCCTATCGTGACTGCCGGTGCAAAGCACCGGCGCGAACCGTATAATGGCGGCAAGCTCTCACGAATACTAGATGGCAGCCGTCCCGAACATGACCAAAGCCCGCCGACTCGGCCAGAATTATCGTTACGACGTAGCCCTCTCTTTCGCCGGCGAAGACCGGCCGTATGTGGAGCGGGTCGCTAAAGAACTACAGGTAAGGGGTGTTCGGGTCTTCTACGACAGACACGAGCAGACCGACCTGTGGGGAAAGGATCTGTATTTACATTTGAGCGATGTCTACGGCAAAACTGCTCGGTACTGCGTTATGTTCGTGTCCAAGCACTATGTGCGAAAGATGTGGACAAAACATGAGCGTAGGTCCGCTCAAGAACGGGCGCTGCAGGAGAATCGCGAATATATTCTGCCGGTCCGGTTCGATGATTCGAAAGTACCCGGTCTCCTCCAGACAATTGGCTACTTGGACTTGAAAGGAATCAAAGCAACCGAGCTGGCCAGTACCATCTCTCAAAAGGTCGGAACGCCTCAGCGTTCGGAATATCTGCCGCCCGAACCGGACCTTCTGTTTCGGAGCTACGTCGAGCATTACGGCGAGGTAGATCTCGAACGGCTTCGCGATTCTGCCGAGCATTTCCTAAATGCACTCTGCCGCACAAACGGCGAGGAGCGTGAGGCGATCATTCAACTTTGCCTACACGGCTGTACTGCGGACCTTCCGAGCAATATTCATATGAACGTCGATTTGCTGGCTCGGATAACAAATTCCAGTGAGAGTAAATTGATTCGCCTCTTTGCCGGTCTTCGCAGTCTCGGCTTCTTATCGCGGACATTCAAAAGAAGGAGGAGCGCTCGTCATGTTGGTGAAGACAAGATCATCTCAGTCGAATGGCACGATATGTACGTCGGTTCGGGTCTGAGCGATAATGCTACGTCAGTCGCTTATGAACTAATGAACGTGACAGACTTTTCTCACTGTGATGATTGCGCTCTAGCGACTCTACGTCGGCTCGATTTCTCTCACCTTTCAAGTTACACCCTCAACGCACGCCTTCGCGATGCCGAAACGGGTCGTCCGATTTCGAATCCTGGGCTTGAGCTTCGGAAATTGCATCCGCTGAAAGCTGATGGTCCAATCAGAACCAGAGGGTCTAGGAAATCTACAAAGAAGAGAGCCGTGGAACGTGATACAGAACGATAGACGCCGGTCTCGTCTGAAATCCACTTGTCCGTCAAGTCATCGTCTCGAAGAAATGGCTCCGGGATGCAGTAATCCGAAGATTGCGACGTGGAAGCTCTGGAACGTTTTTCTCTTAAGTGACAGTCAGTGTGGCCGGCTCGAATTTCCGCGCAATCCTGGTGGAGCGCTTCTCCGATAGCTGCGTGAATTTTTGGTGTAAAATAGCGCAGCTATCCGGTTGCCAGGGCATCGGGCGATCTCGAGTGATACGGAGGTACTCAAGGATGAAACCTTTCGCGATTTTGCTGTGTGTAGTCTTCAGCGCGCCAGCTCTTCTTGCTCAGACCTTTCTGTTTGGCAATCCGCAAATCACCCCAGGGCTGCAAGGCGAAGGGTATGTCATTCAACCGAGCAAAAGCCAAACGGCGACTACTTCTTCGGTGACGTATGCGGTGACGCAGCCTAGTAACCAACCGACGGTACCGGTGCAGGTTGGCAGGCTCAATTTGCAGTTCGTTCCGCCCCCGAATGCCTTCTCTGCCTCCGCCACCGTTACGATTACTTATACCGGCGGCATGGCCGTGATGGGCTCGGGGAATGCGCTCTCACTCCTGGGAGGTGTGCTAAATTTCAAGCCAAGCCCGCAAATTGCGACGATTAAGCTTCTTTCCGGAACGGCTGTCCTAAGCTTCTTCTTCTCGGGCGAACCGTCTTTCCCCAGCCAGGGCACAATCACTGTTTCATTCAATGTTGGCGGACATCAAAAGCCCTATCTGAACGATTTCAGCGGCAATGGCAGCACCGACTATGTTGTCTGGCGGCCCGCTAAAGGCACGTGGTACAGCAGCTTGCCCGGGTCAATCGAAGTGTCGACGCAATGGGGGATGGCCGGTGATGTACCCGACCCCGGGGACTACGATGGCGACGGTGTGTCGGATTATGCGATCTGGCGTCCATCCACCGGGACCTGGTGGGTGCTGCTGAGCAGCACTGGCCAACCAGTTGTTACACAGTTTGGCGCTCGCGGTGACATCCCGATAGTTTCGGCTGATTTCGATGGGGATGGAAAAACAGACTATGCGGTCTGGCGTCCATCCACCGGAGAGTGGTTTGTGAAATTGAGCAGCACTGGCCAGCCCGCGGTTGCGAAGTTTGGCATTAGCGGCGATATCCCGCTGGTGGCCGACTTCGACGGGGATGGGAAAACCGACCTTACCGTGTGGCGTCCGTCTACAGGTGAGTGGTGGGTCCGGCTGAGCAGTACCGAACAGACCATTGTCAAGCAATGGGGGCTTCCGACCGACATCCCGGTACCGGGCGATTACGACGGAGACGGCAAGACCGACTATAACGTGTGGCGGCCATCGGAAGGCAGTTGGTTCACCGTACTGAGCAGCACTGGTGTCGAACAATTGACACCGTGGGGAATGTCGAGCGATATTCCAATCGCCGGCGATTTCACGGGATTCGGCAAAACCGACTACAGTATCTGGCGTCCGTCTACAGGCGAATGGTGGGTCGTTACTCCGGCTGGGCCGCAGCTTCCGGTACAGTGGGGCGTAAACGGAGACAAACCCATTGGGCAGGTGGTGACTTCGGCGCCCACGGGAAGTGCGACCGATAATCCTTAGGCGGAAGCGTCGGGCTGCGATTGAAGCTGATCTGTTCGCTCGCGCAAGCCCGACCATTTCTCGCAAATGACGATTGAATTTGCCGGGTTGCGCGACAAATACTTCACCGTGACAGGGCCGATCGAGCGGTGCGGCTGGGGCGGCAGGAAGTCGCGGAGAGTGGCGATAGATTGAACCGCCTGGTAGTCCACTCCGTTAATGCAATAGGAGAAGTGGATTGTACCTTCCTCGATGTCCGTAATCACGCCATCGGCGATTCGTCCTTGCTGGTTGACAAGAATGCGGCGCTGGCGCTCGACTTCCTCGGGGCTTATGCGCTTTCGCGAGAGCAGCGCCGCGATGACAGCCGCCGCACAAACCAGCGCCAGTCCCGCGATCTGAACGAGGGGGAGTCTAAGGAAGTGTAGCCAGGAGGGCATGGATGTTACCCGCGCAAAACGGGCCCCAATCGCCCTTTGCGCTCCTGTGCATCAGCGGATCTTCGCGGGTTCGAAAGCCTGGTTGTAATCGATGAGGAACTGTTCCAAGCCCTTTTCGGTCAGCGGATGCTGAAAAAGCTGGTCCAGCACCTTGAGCGGCATCGTTACAATATGCGCTCCGGCCTTTGCCACCTCGACGACATGAAGCGGCCCGCGAACGGAAGCCGCCAAAACCTGTGTTTTGAAACCGTAGTTCGAATAGATGGTGATGATTTCCCGGATGACGTTCATCCCGGGCCAACCGAGATCATCCACTCTTCCGACGAATGGGCTAATTATGTAAGCGCCCGCCTTCGCCGCGAGCAACGCTTGCGCGGCTGAGAAACACAGCGTGACATTCAACCGGATTCCTTCGCTCGATAGCGCTTTGGTGGCGACGATGCCATCGCGGGTGAGCGGAACTTTGACGACCACGTTTCTGTGAATCTTGGCGAGGCGCCGGCCTTCGCCGATCATTTCTTTCGCATCGGTCGAGACGACCGCGGCATTGATATCGCCGTCCACGATGCCGCAGATTCTTCGGATCTGCTCTTCAACCGGAACTTGTTCCCTGGCAATAAGCGAGGGATTGGTGGTTACGCCATCTATGACGCCTAAGGCTGAAGCTTCTCTTAATTCGTCCAGATTTGCGCTATCGACGAAAATCTTCATTTACCGGGGCGAGAGCAATTATGGTCTTCTTGATGTTACCAGAGCGGTCTAATAGCTGACTTCGACGCCCGCGGAACGGTCGCTGGGATTGCCGCGCTGGTCGATGGCGTTGACCTGGTAGCTGTATTTGTTTCCGCGTTTTACGTCTCTATCGCTGTAAGTGGGAAGCGTAGTCAGATCGCCTATTCTCTTAAATGGCCCGCCGTTCATCGAGCGATAAACGTAGTAACCTTTTGTATCCAGGGCGGGACTGCGCTCCCACGAAATCTCGATCGAGTTCGGACCCGGAAGAACGGTGACGTTTGTTGGCACCTCGGGCGGAAACGTGTCGATGGGAGTAATCGGTACTGCTTTCGATGGCTGGCTCGTTGCATTTGCCTGGTCGCTATCGTCAAAGGCAACGGCGGTATAGACGTACTTCGTTCCATAATCGGCGCCGCTATCGATGAATTGGCTGGTATCGGTAATCCCCGCCTCGACAGGAGCCGGATCGTTTGGGCCTTGGCGCATGATGCGTGCCTTCGATTCCGGCTGCAATGCTGTCAGCGTAATCTTCACGCCTTTCGCGTCGGAATCCGCTTTGATCTCGGGAGGGTCCAGCGGATCGACAACGCGAAGGTGGACGATATTCGACCAGGACGAATATCTCTCTTTGTGTTGCGCAGTGCGGACGGCCACGGCAACCTGCTTTCCGAGCCAATGGGAAGCTGGCGTTGCGGCGGTGAGTTGCCTATGGTTTGTTTCGTCCGCGGTTTGGTCCTCGGGCACTGGGATCGGGCTGGCCGCGGCGGCCCAAGCGCCAAAATCGAAAGGCTTCACGTCGGGTCCAATGCGCAGGTCGATCAGATGAAACGTATCGATCGTAAGCTGGTCGGTGGTTTGCTCGGGAAGGTTGAAACTGCACTGAATGGAATCGCCTAACTCGGTGACGGCGAGATCGTTTACCGCAACAGGGATGCGCGGTGAAGGCGGCCGCACGGGCCCGATGTAGCCGCAGGCGGCGAGCCAAAAGCTTAGCGCCGCGGCACAAACCAGACCAGCGAAGGCCCGCATTAGAGAATGTATTTGCTCAAATCCTGATCTTTCACGATTTCGGCGAGCTGCTTGCGGACATAATCGGCGTCAATCCTAATATTCTTCTTTTTCAGATCCGGTCCGTTGAACGAGATTTCCTCGAGCAGCTTTTCCATGATCGTATGCAGGCGCCGCGCGCCGATGTTTTCCATCGATTCGTTCACCTGCGCGGCAATGCGGGCTACTTCCTGGATCGAATCGTCGGTGAAGGTCAGCTTAATTCCTTCCGTTTCGAGCAGCGCCATATACTGCTTCACGAGAGCGGACTTAGGCTCTCTCAAAATGCGGATGAAATCTTGCTCGCTGAGCGACTTCAACTCGACGCGGATGGGGAAGCGCCCCTGTAGCTCGGGAATCAGATCGGCTGGCTTTGAAACGTGAAACGCCCCCGCGGCCACGAAGAGAATGTGATCGGTGCGGACAAAACCATGCCGTGTGTTCACGGTTGTCCCTTCGACGATGGGCAGGATGTCGCGCTGGACGCCTTCGCGGCTCACATCGGGGCCATGGCCGCCTTCTCTTCCCGCGATCTTGTCTATCTCATCCAGAAAAACAATGCCGTTGCGCTCGACGCGTTCAAGCGCGATGCGGGTGACCTGATCCATATCGATCAGTTTCTGTTCTTCTTCCTGAACCAGGTACTCGAGCGCCTCTTGGACACGCATGTTGCGCTTACGGGTGCGGCCGCCGAAAAGCCCGGGGATGACATCTTTCAGATTGATGTCCATCTCCTCGATGTTTCCGTTTGTGGAGACTTCAAATGTAGGTCCTCGTTCCTTGACATCGACTTCCACCATGCGCTCATCAAGCTTGCCCGAGCGCAACTTTTCGCGCAGTTTATCGCGCGAGCGTTCGTGGCTGTCGCTCGGCTCAGGCTGCGGGGGCATCAAAAGATCGAGAAGGCGCTCCTCGGCATTTTGTTCGGCACGATCGGCCACCTGGTCGAGCCGCTCTTCGCGGACCATGTCGATGGAGATGTCGACCAAATCGCGAATGATCGATTCCACGTCGCGGCCAACATAGCCAACCTCGGTAAACTTGCTTGCTTCGACCTTAAGGAACGGTGAATTGGCGAGCTTCGCGAGTCTGCGGGCGATCTCCGTCTTGCCCACGCCGGTGGGCCCGATCATGAGGATGTTCTTGGGCATCACCTCTTCGGCCATCTCGGGATCGAGTTTCTGGCGGCGTACGCGGTTGCGCAGTGCAATGGCGACGGCGCGCTTCGCGTCGGCTTGACCTATCACATACTTGTCCAGCTCGGTAACGATCTCGCGAGGCGTGAGCTCGTCGAGCAGCGGAGTTTCCTCCGAAGAGTGTTGCGGCAGATAGATAACCATCAGCCTAACTCCTCGTACGACACATTATCGTTGGTGTAAATACAAATATCGCCGGCGATCTTCATTGCTTTCTCGACAATCTCGCGCGCGTCTAGGTTTGTATTTTCGACCAGCGCCGTGGCAGCGGATTTTGCGTACGATCCCCCCGACCCAATTGCCGCGATGGGAGAATCGGGTTCAATGACATCCCCAGTGCCGCTTACAATGTACATACTTTTCTCGTCGGCGACAAGGAGTAGCGCTTCCAGGTGCCGCAGCATTTTGTCGGTGCGCCAATCCTTTGCTAGTTCCACGACACTTCGGGAGAGATTGCCGCTGTGCTGTTCGAGCTTCGATTCGAACCGGGCAAATAGTGAGAATGCGTCCGCCGTGGACCCTGCGAAGCCCGAGATGATCTTGCCGTTGAACATACGGCGAAGCTTCCGGGCGCCCCCTTTTAACACCTCGCTGCCCATCGTGACCTGTCCGTCGCCCGCCATCACCACCTTGCCGTTGCGGCGCACGGCAAGAATGGTGGTGGAGCGTATTCTTCTCTGCATTTTCCAATTTCATTTCAGCACAAGGGCAACTCGCCCCACCGTCCCTACAATTAAGGATGTGAAGCAGGTTGTCGTGATCGGGGGCGGACTGGCGGGATGTGAAGCGGCATTTCAGGCTGCCGAACTCGGGGCTACAGTCACGTTGTATGAAATGCGTCCGGAGAAGCGGACTGCCGCGCACAAAACTGGCGATCTCGGCGAACTGGTTTGCAGCAATTCGCTGAAGAGCGAACAGGTCTACTCCGCGCCCTGGCTTCTGAAGGAAGAGTGCCGGCGATTCGGATCGTTGCTGATGCGGGCGGCGGAGGCGGCCCGTGTACCCGGAGGACACGCGCTCACCGTGGATCGTGAAGTGTTCTCGGCACAGATCGCCAAAGCGCTCGAAAATCATCCGCGTATCGAGATAAAGCGCGAAGAGATTTGTCAAATTCCGGATGACGGCTTTGTCATCGTAGCGACAGGGCCGCTAACCAGCGATGGGCTTGCGGACGAAATCGGCCGGTTCACGGGCTCGGAACGGCTATATTTCTATGACAGCATCAGCCCCATCGTGGCCGCGGATTCGATTGATATCAGCATCGCGTTCCGGGCCTCGCGATACGGGAAATCGCTCGACGGGAGCGACGATTATGTCAACTGCCCGTTCAACAAAGACCAATACGAAGCGTTCGTGGATGCCTTGCTTGACGCTGGATGCTACGAGCCGCACATTCCCGAAGACAAAACGCCGTACTTCGAGGGATGCCTGCCGATTGAAGAGATTGCCAGACGCGGGCGCGACACGCTTCGGTTCGGACCGATGAAACCGATGGGACTCGATGACCCGCGCACGGGCAGGCGCCCATACGCAGTCGTGCAGCTCCGGCAGGAAAACCAGCGAGCGGACAGCTTCAACCTTGTCGGCTTTCAGAATCACATGCGGTTTGGCGACCAGGCGCGGGTACTCCGCATGATTCCCGGTCTCGCGCAAGCCGAGTTTCTGCGGTTCGGGCAGATGCATCGGAACACCTACATCAACTCGCCGGCCGTGCTCGGGCCGACGATGCAGAGCAAGGCGGACGGCCGCATCTTTTTTGCCGGGCAGATTTCTGGCGTAGAAGGATACGTGGAATCGATCGCGACAGGGTTGATCGCAGGACGCAATGCCGCCCGGGTTGCTTGTGGAGAGAGCCCGGAAGTTTTCCCAAGAGCGACAGCTTTGGGTTCCCTGACCCACTACATCACTCAATCGGACGCGAGGAACTTTCAACCGGCTAACATCACGTTTGATTTGCTTCCGGCGCTGGACGATGAAACGAAGCGGCGGCTCCGTCACGACAAGCGAGCCCGGCATGCCGACGTGTGCCGCCGAGCCGTGGAGGCGATGGACGAATTTGTGGGAATGCTGGTGCGTAGCTGATGCCTACGGTTCGCGAGTGCGTCGTCGAATACCTGCGGGAGCTTGCCCGACGGGGCTCGTCGCCGCATACATTGCGAAACTACGGTTCAGACCTCGAACAGCTTGCGATTTACTCCGAGCCGCCTGGAGAAACTTCACCGGAGATTACATCGCTTGATGCGCAGCTGTTGCGGGAGTGGCTGGGGTCGTTGTTCGATTCGAAACTTACGGCCGTAAGCGTCCGGCGGAAATTGGCGGCCGTCCGGTCGATGTTCAAGTTCCTCCAGGAAGAAGGAATCGTCGCTGGGAATCCGGCTACCCGGTTGAGGACGCCGAAAGCGCCGCAAAAATTGCCCGATGTCATGAGCGAGGAAAAGACTAACGACATGCTGGACGCGGTAGAAGAGGGGCGTCCGGTGGAAAAACCTTCGAAGGAACGGGATCTGGCGATCCTCGAGCTACTGTACGGCTGCGGCATTCGCGTGAGTGAACTGGTGGGCATCGATCTCGAGGACTTGAATCTCGACGAAAACTGGCTGCGAGTGCGCGGCAAAGGCAACAAGGAACGCCAGGTTCCGGTCATGGGCCGCGCGGCGGCTGCGCTCGAACGATATCTGGCAGTGCGCGATGCACAGCCTGGAGAAAGCGCGGTTTTCGTCAACAATCGGGGCCGGCGGCTGAGCGATCGAAGCGTGAGATCGCTCGTGAAATTCTACGCGTGGATGACGAGCGGTGACTCGAGCGTTCATCCGCACAGCTTCCGGCATGCCTACGCGACTCATCTGCTCGCTGCCGGCGCAGACTTGAGGGCGATTCAGGAATTGCTCGGTCACGCGCGGCTATCGACCACCCAGAAGTACACCCACGTTTCGCTCGTCGAGCTGATGGCGGTGTACGATAAGGCGCACCCGAAGGCATAGCCGCGCCGCACGGCCTACGATGGTTAGCATGGGCGTGACGCCTTCGCTCTTTGGAGACCCAGTTCCGGAATCTAGAGACCGGTTGCGGCGCAGGCTGAGCGAGCTAGCCCGTGAGCGGCTCTACGTGGGGACGAGTTCATGGAAGTATGAAGGATGGCTGGGGCAGATTTATACGCACGAGCGCTATTTTTGGCGCGGCAGGTTTTCCCGCAAGAGATTTGAAGAGGAGTGCCTCGCCGAATATGCGGAGACCTTTCCGGTCGTCTGTGGGGATTTTTCGTTCTATCAGTTTCCAACAGCCGCGTTTTGGGCGAAGCTGTTCCGGAGCGCGCCGCTTCCGCTCCAATTCGCTCTCAAAGTGCCGGACGAAGTCACGGTTTCCAGGTTTCCCGCACACGCGCGTTACGCTCATCGTGCAGGAACGAAAAACCCGAACTTCCTATCGCTTGACCTGCTAAGGGCCGAGTTCCTCGATTTGCTTTTCCCCTATCGCGATCGAATTGCGGCTCTGATCTTCGAATTCGGAACCTTTGCGAAGAGCGCGCCTGCCGATCTCGCCCGTTTCGTGGAGGCGCTTCGCAAAGTTCTTGCCGCTTTACCGGAATCGTTCCGCTATGGCGTCGAGGTTCGGAATCCCGAGTTTCTGGAGAGGCCCTATTTCTCGCTGTTGCGCGACTACAACGTGGCGCACGTGTTCAATGCCTGGACACGAATGCCGGTGATCTCGAAACAGATGCGAATTGAGGAGGCGTTCACGGCGAACTTCACGCTGGCCCGAGCGCTGCTGAGGTTCGGACAGAAATACGAGGACGCGGTCAAGGCTTTTTCGCCCTACGGGGAAGTGGAGGAGCCCAATCATGAGGTGCGCGAGGCCTTGCGAAACCTGCTGGTGCGCGCCAAAGAACGGGGTGAACCTAGTTATATTTTTGTGAACAACCGGCTGGAGGGCAATGCTCCGGGCACTATCGAGGCCGTTATCGAGGATTTGTAGCAAGCTTCCCATCAAGGAACTATTGGGATGATTTCTAGATTTGAGGAAGTTGCGCCGAGCACGGGCTTTAACGAAATGGAGCCTTCGAACGTCGCAAGTTTGGCGTGATGCCTGACGGCCAGCGCGAGCAAGTAGATGTCGGTGACGTATTGATGGTTTGCGATGGCTCCCGCACGGATGAGAGCTTCGTCGATAAGCGAGACGTCCGCGGCCCAGAACTCGTGATGCGGATCGGAACAGAGCTGTCTCAAGTGATCGACGACATCGGCGGGCGACACGCGGAAGCTTGGGTATTTTGGATTGCTGAGGATGCGGATGCAGCCGTTAAGCGTTAAGGGACAACTTGCCCATCCGTGCTTCTGGTTGCGGGAGAACCAACGATGGGCAGGCTCATGATGCAAGTGGCTGGGATCGAAGAGGGCGATCAGAACGTTGACGTCGAGGAGAGCAACGCTCATTCCTCGTCCCGCAACGAATTCACTAGGGCCAGATCGGGACGGCTAGCGCCGGCGCCTGCCGCGGCCGCGAATGGCTTGAACAGCGGAACGCCGTTGCGCATCTGGCGATCCGACCTGCTTTTGAGAGCGGTTCGAACGAGTTCTGACACGATGTGGCCGACGCTTGTGCGGCTTTGACGAGCCAGATCTTTGGCTTCGGCGAGGACGTCATCTTCGAGTTCTAGAGTAGTACGCACGGAGACAAGGATAGCAGCCCAGGCATCAGATGTCAATATTATTGATGCGCGATGTTGGATCAGTGCATCGGCTTCAGGCCATGCTCCGTCAGAATTCGCCCACCCGATGGGCTAGCCAGGAAGGCCAGAAAATGCCGGGCGGCATCGAGGTTTTGGGACGCGGCGACGATACCCACTTTCTGGCGGATGGGCTTGTGCCAGTCGTCGGGGATGATGGCCGCGCCTAGGCGTCCCACGAGGAGCGAATAGGCCGTGAGGACGACGTCGGCGTTACCGGTGTCGAACATCTGGAGCGCCTGACGAACGTTTTCGCCGAAGACAATTTTCGTTCGTACGGCATCCCACAGATTTTCATGCTCGAGCGACTGCTGCGCGGCGGCTCCATAAGGCGCGAGCCGCGGATTAGCGATGGCTGCGAAACGAACCCATTTCTCAGTTAACTCGTTCAAACGATGGGGCCTTCCATCGCGCCAAAGAATGCCCAGTTGCCCGAGTGCGTAGACATGTACCGAATCGGGCAGGATCTTTTGAGTGACGGCAAGCTGATCGACGAAGCTCTCGTTTGCGGAGAGGAACAGGTCGTAGGGCGCACCGTTCGCGATTTGCTGGGCCAGGGCTCCGCTAGCAGCAAACGAAAAACGAACCGAATCCTCCGGAAAGGCTTTGTGGAATGAATCGGTTAGATCGTGTTCGGCGGACGAGATATCGGCGGCTGCAGCGACGGTAATGCTGGCGGAGCGGGCGGGGGCGGGAAGTAGGGTGAAGCTCACTAAAAAAGCCGCAAGGAAGGTTGACAGTACGCCGCTCACATCTGATAATGAGGATGTGCTAAATGCGAGCCAGTTTCTGGGGGGCTGGATCAAGCGTCCCGGATGGATTGGCGGAGGAATCATCACATGAGCAAGATTATCGGAATTGACTTGGGAACCACGAACTCGGTTGTGGCGGTGATGGAAGGCGGCCAGCCGGCAGTGATCCCGAATCAGGAGGGTGGCCGTACGACTCCCTCGGTTGTTGGCTTCACGAAGACCGGCGAGCGGTTGGTGGGGCAAGTGGCGAAACGCCAGGCTGTCACGAATCCCGAGAATACGATCTACTCGATCAAGCGGTTTATGGGCCGCCGGTTTAACGAAGTGAGCGAGGAGATGAAGCTGGTCCCGTACCGGGTAGTATCGGGCGACCACGGCGATGCGCGGGTGGAGATCCAAGGCAAGAAGTATTCGCCGCCCGAGATTTCGGCCATGATTCTCGGCAAGTTGAAGGAGGCGGCCGAAGCCTATCTGGGCGAGAAGGTGACCAAGGCGGTAATCACGGTGCCGGCGTACTTCAACGATGCGCAGCGGCAGGCAACGAAAGATGCGGGCCAGATTGCGGGGCTCGAGGTGATGCGCATCATCAACGAGCCGACGGCCGCGGCGTTGGCGTACGGGCTGGACAAAAAGAAGGATGAGACGATCGCGGTTTACGACTTTGGCGGCGGCACGTTCGACATCTCGATTCTCGAGGTGGGCGATGGCGTGGTGGAAGTGAAATCGACCAACGGCGATACCCACCTGGGCGGCGACAACATCGACCAGCGCATTATCGATTGGCTGATTCAAGAGTTTAAGAGAGATCAAGGTCCTGACGTGTCGCGCGACCAGATGGCGTTGCAGCGGCTGAAAGAAGCGGCGGAGAAGGCGAAAATCGAGCTTTCGACGCTGCTCGAGACCGAGATCAATCTGCCGTTCCTGACGGCGGACGCGAGCGGCCCGAAGCACATGAACATCAAGCTGACGCGGGCGCGCTACGAGCAGATGATCGACGATATTCTGCAGCGCGCCGTGGGTCCTTGCAAGCAGGCTCTGCAGGATGCGGGCGTGACACCGAAGGATATCGACGAAGTGGTGCTGGTGGGCGGATCGACCCGTATTCCGAAGGTGCAGCAGATGGTGCGCGAACTGTTCGGCAAGGAGCCGAACAAGAGCGTAAACCCGGACGAAGTGGTTGCGGTGGGTGCGGCGGTGCAAGGCGGCGTGCTGGGCGGCGAAGTGAAAGACGTGCTGCTGCTCGACGTTACTCCGCTATCGCTCGGCATCGAGACTTTAGGTGGAGTATTTACGAAGTTGATCGAGCGCAACACGACGATTCCGACGCGGAAGAGCGAAGTATTCTCGACGGCATCGGACAACCAGACCTCCGTTGAAATCAAGGTCTACCAGGGCGAGCGGTCCATGGCGCGCGACAACCGGATGCTAGGTGTATTCCAACTGGTAGGCCTTCCGCCGGCGCCACGCGGAGTGCCGCAAGTGGAAGTAACGTTCGATATCGACGCGAACGGCATTCTGAACGTGACGGCGAAGGACCGCGCGACCAACAACGAGCAGAAAATCACGATCAGTTCTTCGTCAGGGCTTAGCAAGGACGAAGTGGAGAAGATGGCGCGGGACGCTGAGTCGCATTCGGCCGACGACCGCAAGAAGAAGGACGAGATTGAAGCGCGGAACCGGGCCGACGCGATGGTCTACAACGTCGAGAAGATGTTGAAGGAGCATCGCGACAAGATCTCGGACGAGGACGCGAAGAATGTCGAAACGGCGGTGGAGGATGTGAAGAAGGCGATGAACGAAGGCGGCCTCGATCAGATCAACTCCGCAACTGACAAGCTGACCCAGGCCAGCCATAAGTTGGCCGAGGCCATGTATAAGACGCAGAGCGCGGGGCCGAACGGAGCGAAACCTTCGGAGACCGCGGCGGGCCAAAAGCCGGAACAGGAGAAGCCGAAGGACAATGTCGTCGACGCCGAGTTCGTTGACGTAGAGGACAAGAAGTAAGCGGCCGTCGGCTGATTAGGACGGTACAGCGGGACGGCGGCAGGCGAAAAACCGGCCGCCGTCTTGACATATTAGGGGACGCGCGAAAGGGCGGCAACCCTCGCGCGCTGGTTTTTAATCATGCCTGCGAAACAGGAAGACTACTATCACACGCTCGGAGTAGAGAAAGGCGCCAATGCGGACGACATCCGCAAGGCGTACCGGAGGCTGGCGCGAAAGCACCATCCGGATTTGAATCCGGGCGACAAAGCGGCTGAAGAACGCTTCAAGAAAGTTCAGGAGGCCTACGACATTCTGAGCGACGACAAGAAGCGGCAGATGTACGACCAGTACGGCTTCTACTCGGAGAACCTGCCGCCGCATCCGGGAGCGGGAAGCGGAAGGCCGGGCGCTGGTATGGGATTCGAAGGGTTCGATTTCGCCGAATATGCCCGGCAACAAACCGGAGGGAATGGCGGCTCGGCTCAGCAGGAGACTCCGTTCGAGGGTTTCGGCGGCGGTTTTCGGGACATTTTCAGCACTCTGTTTGGAAAGCGGCAGCGTTCGCAGACGCCGGAGAAGGGCGCCGATCTTGAATACGCGCTGAGCGTCGACTTTTGGCAAGCGATCAAGGGCACCCAGGTCCGGCTGAACATTTCGCGGCAGGAAACGTGTGAGACTTGCGGCGGAACGGGTTCGGCGGGGGGGAATGTCGCGGTGTGCCCGGAGTGCGACGGCACGGGCCAGATCACGCAGATGCATGGCGCGATGAAGTTCAACATGCCGTGCCAGCGCTGCGGTGGAACGGGGCGTTTGCGCAATGTATGTCCTACGTGCCGGGGCGAGGGACGTGTCTCGAGACCGGATTTAGTGGAAGTTCGCATACCGCAAGGAGTGCCGCACGGATCGCGGCTGCGCGTGGCCGCGAAAGGCAATGCGGGCTCGGCGGGTGGTCCTGCGGGCGACCTGTATATAACGATTCGGGTGGAGGAGCATCCCTTCTTCAAGCGCGACGGCGACAACATCCACATTCAAGTGCCGTTGAGCGTTTCAGAAGCTGGATTGGGCGCAAAAATCGAGGTGCCGACAATTGACGGCCGGGCACTGCTGAAGATTCCACAAGGCACACAGAACGGGCAAAAATTCCGGCTGCGCGAAAAAGGCGTGTTCAATGCGAGGAAGAACGCGCGCGGCGACGAGATTGTGGAGGTGGCGCTGCAGGCGCCGAGCGTCCATGACGAGCGAACGCGTGAATTGCTTCGTGAACTGGCGCAGGTTCAAACCGGCGACGTGCGCGCCGAGATGTGGGGGAAAGTGTAGCGGAATTCGGAGGGTGCGATGGCGAAGGGCAAATCGAGAGCGGCGTACATGATTTCGGCGGTGGCTGAGAAATATGAGATCCATCCGCAGACGCTGCGGCTGTATGAGCGCGAGGGCCTATTGACGCCGTCGCGGAGCGAGGGAAACACGCGGCTGTATACGGACGAAGATCTGGAGCGGCTGGAAGTGATTCTCAAGCTAACGCGGGAGCTGGGCGTGAACCTTGCCGGTGTCGAGATAATCCTGAACATGCGCGAAAAAATGGAAGCAATGCAGCAGCAGATCGAGAGCTTCGTGGCCAATCTGAATCAGGAATTCGTGCAGCATGCCAATCAGGTTCGCGAAGCGGAAAGCCATTCACTGATTCCGATGATTCGCGTGAACCAAGTATCGGCTACAGCGGCGCGAGGCGAAGGCCGCAGAAGCCCGGAGGCGCGCAGGAAGTTCGGCCGATAGCGTCGATGCGAAGGAGAAGCCGAAGTGAACGCGGCTGTCATCCACGCGCTCGGTGAAACGCCGCGCTTCGAGCAGTTCGCGGAGCCCGTCCCCACCGAAAATGAAGTGCTGGTGCATGTTCTGGCCGCTGGACTACACCCTGTTGTCAAGGCGCTCGCAAGCGGCTCGCATTATGGCAGTACAGCCGGCGTTCCTTTCATTCCAGGAGTGGATGGAGTGGGGCGGCTCGACGACGGCAGCCGGGTTTACTTCGGTATGGCGCGGCGGCCGTATGGAACGATGGCTGAGCGCGGCGCCGCGCCCCGCTCGATGTGCTGGCCATTGCCGGCCGCCTTGGACGACGCGACCGCCGCGGCCATCGCCAATCCGGGCATGTCCGCTTGGCTCGCACTTAGCTGGCGGGCGAAGCTTGTTCCCGGTGAATCCATTCTCGTTCTTGGCGCAACCGGTGTCGCCGGTCAGCTTGCAGTGCAGATAGCGAAACGGTTCGGGGCTGGAAGAGTCATCGCCGCCGGACGAAACGAGCAAGCTCTCGATAGACTCAAGGGTCTCGGGGCCGATGCGACCATTCGTCTCGACCAGCCAAAGCCGGACCTGGTTGAAGCTTTCGCCCGCGAAGCTCGCGAGACCGGTGTTGACGTTGTTATCGATTATCTGTGGGGTGATCCCACTGAGTCATTTATTCAGGCAATCACGCGCAAAGGACTGAGCCATGTCGCGCGGCCCGTACGGCTTGTCGAGGTAGGTGATAGCGCAGGCAAGACAATCAGCCTGCCTGCCGCCGTTCTGCGCAGCTCAGGCCTCGAGATCTATGGAAGCGGCGCGGGGAGCGTTCCGATGGACGAAGTGATGAAGCGCATTCCCGAGTTTTTCGAGCTGGCCGAGAGAGCCGAATTTCGAATCGAAGTTGAAAAGGCGCTGCTCGAACGTGTCGAAGAAATGTGGCAGCGCGAGCTTCATGGACGGCGGCTGGTGCTTGTCCCGTAAGCAATAACCCAGTGTTTTTGAGGGCGTCGATCCCGAACGATTGCTGGGCCAAACGGTCATTTTGCGGTAACGCTGTTTTCCGCGCATCAGTGTGCCGCCTATTCCATCGCGGAGACTGTAGAAGCACTGGAGAACGAACGCTCCAATGAATTTCGGTTTCTGGCGTACAGAGAAAGCCCTCGAGTCCGCACTTCTTACGAAGGGCAAGTAGATTGCGGTTCGAAGAACATAGGAATGAGAAATGGGTGTCCCAGTGTGCTGTCCACAGCAATGCCTCATCAGGCGTGAAAATATTGCGATGCCGAGCAGTGGCACCTCCTTCCGGTCCCTTCAAGCTTAACCCGTTAAAATATAGGCTATTAGACCTTCGCATACGCCGTTCTGCCTGCCAGCGTGGGCGTTTGCCATGCTCTGCCGCTCGGCCAAGACGCACCGCCGCTCAAATCAAGCCGCTTTCGGCCAGCCTAAGTCCTGTTGTAATACACAAACAGTGCCGCAATTACGGCCATCAAAATGAGGTGGGCAGATATAAGTAACGAATCGCGGAGCTCGCTATTCCATTGTGATCGAATCCATCTGACTGCCTCGGCTTTGAGGGCTACCGGCTCCTTCTTCACTTCTTCGAAGTCAAGCCGCTCTACCACTTGTGTTTGCATGTGTTCTCCCCGTCTCTCTTGTCCTTGCCGCAATAGCGATAAATTGCTTATCTTGTCCATAGCTCACTCGCCCTGTACCAAACTTAGCCTCAAAAACGCACGCCGGGAATCAAGGCCTGCTACGGAATTTCACTACGCAAGACCACAGGTTTTCTCTACGTGGTCCCACGTAGACGCGCCAATTGAATAGAAACCACGGTTCTTGAAGATTCCCCAGGCAGCTCAACGGCGGTATTCTTGTTTTCACATGCTGAGTTGGTTGACATCTTCATCGGCGCGAGCGCACAGGCATTGCCGCGCGATTCCTATTTTCCTGGCCGCCCTATCAATATGCGGCTCAAATCGCGCCGCCGCTCAAGCGGAACATACGCACACTGCCGCTGCTTCAGTTCCGCTGCAGCCGCTCGCACAGCAAGTGCGCCGCCTTGAAGACGCTCTCGATTACCTCGGCCAGCCGCTTCCCCGCAAAACGGCCGCCGCCATTGATAGCGCGATCGCGATGACCAACGAACCAATGGCCGTCGAGAAGATCGAACAATCGCTCGATCCGTTCGTCCTCGCTTCGATAGGTATCAATGCCGAAAGCCGCGTCAAGGTCGAGCGCGGTCCTGCCGATCTTCTCCTCGTCCAGGGCGGCTCCCGCTTCTTTCTCCTGAAGGTGACTAACGGCGCGGGTGTAACGTCGCCGCTTGTGGCTTCGAGTCCCAACACCGGTCGAGTATTCATCCGCTCAACCGGCGATCCTTCTCCAAAGATGCTGCTGACGCCGGCAGACGTTCGCGATCGCTGGGCCGATATTTCCGTGTACAACCGTCCTCCGATGGAAAAGTCATTGTCGGGACTGCCCATCGAATACCAGATCCTCGAGGTTTTCAGCCGCGATGCCGGTCAGCGCTCAGCCGACATCAGCTTTAACGTCGGTCAGGGAACCCAGGACATCGGATTTCGCAACGACATCCTGGTTCTCTTTCATGCCGAGGCTTCGCAGCGAATCAGGCTGCACATCAGCGATGAGCACGGCAACCCGACAATAGCCTCGCTGACCATCCGCGACCGCTGGAACCGTCTTTACCCAAACCCGTCGAAACGCCTGGCTCCCGACTTCTTCTTTCAGCCGCAAATCTATCGCGCCGACGGGGAGGAGATCGATCTGCCGCCTGGATACTACACCATCACTGCCACGGGCGGTCCTGAATACCGCGCGCACACGAAGGAATTCGCCGTTAATGCCAATGGACCTCGCACGCTCGACTTCCAACTCGATCGCTGGATCGATCCCTCAAAGTACGGCTGGTATTCCGGCGACCACCATGTCCATGCCGCCGGCTGCTCACACTATCAGAACCCAGCCGAAGGCGTATTGCCGAAAGACATGATGCGGCAGCTCGAGGGCGAGAAACTCAATGTGGGCGCCGTGCTCACATGGGGACCCGATTACTACTACCAGAAACAGTTCTTCTCCGGCCACGACGATTCGCTGTCGGTGCGGGACTGCCGTATGCACTACGATCTCGAGGTTTCCGGTTTCCCGTCGAGCCATGCCGGCCACCTTGTGTTGTTGGGGCTTCGAGATCAGGACTACCCGAACACAAAAAAAATTGAAGACTGGCCAACCTGGGATCTTCCCATTCTCGAATGGGCGAAACGTCAAGGCGCGATCACCGGGTTTGCGCATTCGGGGTGGGGGCTCCAGGTGTCGGATCGCAACGTGCCAAGTTTCGAGATGCCCGGCTTCGATGGTATCGGCGCAAATGAGTACATCGTGGATGTTACTCAGCCGGATACGGTCGATTTCATTTCGGCGGGGGACACTCCATTCGTCTGGGAACTCAGCATCTGGTATCACACGCTGAACGTTGGGTTTCGCACGCGGCTGGCGGGCGAAACGGATTTCCCGTGCATCACCGATAATCGCGTCGGTCAAGGCCGGAGCTATATCAAAACCGGTTCCCCGTTGAACTATCGGGCTTGGCTCGACGGTTTAAAGAAGGGACGCACGTATGTCTCGGATGGGCGGGCGCACCTGATGGATTTCAGTGTCAACGGCATCGAACTTGGCACGCAGGAGAGTCAGGTGTCACTCCCCTCACCCGCGACGATTCACGCTACTCTGCACGTAGCCGCCTTGCTTGACCCCACACCGCATCCAGACATTCAGTCCCTGCCTTATGATGAGAAGCCCTATTGGATGATCGAACGCGCGCGCATCGGCGATTCCCGTGAGGTTCCTGTCGAATTGATCGTCAACGGGAAAGTCGCAGCACGCAAGTCAGTCGTCGCGGATGGCACGGTACGAGATGTTTCTTTTGACGTGCCCATCGAACAAAGCAGTTGGGTCGCGGCGCGTATTCTGCCGGCGGCGCATACGAATCCTATTTTTGTTGTTGTCGGCGGCAAAGCGATACGCGCATCACGAGCAAGCGCCGAATGGTGCGTAAATGCCGTGCACCAGTGCTGGACGCAAAAGGCCGCAAAGATAGCGCCAGGTCAACTTCCCGTGGCCCGCGCTGCCTACGATCACGCTGCCCAGGTTTATCGAAAGCTCGAGGCCGAATCCGAAATCCAATAAGCCAGTGGGGCAGGTTGTCAAAACCTGCGGCCGATTGGCAATCGGCCTCTGGAATTCTAGCCATGCTTCTCAAACATGTGAGACATGATGAGTGCGAGGGCCCCGGCTCCGAGCGTCTTGACAACCGTTGGATGCTGCGCATAGAACTCGCTCACCGAATCCACGATTGATGGGTTACTCTTGTGCGCCTGCTCGGCCAACTGCTGCACCGCATCGGGAGAGAGCTGCGCGGCCTGCTGCGGCGTCACCTCTGTTTGCCCTCCCATGAGATTGGCGAGTTCGCCGGTGACAAATGAGCCAATGCCGCCCCCCGAAGCGCCCAACAATTGATTGACCAGGCCCGCGCGTTGTTCTCCATTCGACTGGCTGAACAGGTTCTTCACCATTTCGGCGAAAGGAGGTGTTTGGTCGGAGCGAAAAGCTTGGGCTAAGCCTTCAGCCAGGTGGGCTGGTTGCGCGGCTTCAGCAACTTTGCCGAAGTCCTGCTCAGCGTTTGAAGGCGCGGACGATGCGTTGGCGCCGGAATACTGTTGAAGAACGTTGAGGATACCTGAAAGTGACACGGTCTATACTCCTGTCGCTGGCTAGTTGGGAATCACCAGATCCTGGCCAACTCGGATTTTGTCCGGACTGTCGAGCTTGTCGCGGTTTGCCTCAAAAATGCGTTGATACTTGTTGGGGTCTCCGTAGAAATCTTTCGAGATCTTGGACAACGTGTCGCCAGGTTGCACCTTGTACGTGCGGGCTGTGGACGGCGCATTTGCGGCGGCAGCCGCAGCTTGAGCTTGCGGCGGCGCGAGCGACGGATCGATCGTCAGATCGCAGGTTAAGTCGCTGTAACTCGCATCGACCGCCTTGATTTGATTCCAAATGTCGTTCTTAACGTCTTCGGAAGGAGCGGCTCCTTGTAAGAACAACTTGTTGTCCTGCAAATGCAGGTGAGACAGGCGAACTCCTTTTTGGGCGATCAGGTCTAAAACGGAGCTATATTTCTGCTTCAGATCTTCGAGGCTGGGCATGATAGCATCTCCCGGTTGTGGACGCCTTCGAGCCTAATAGGTTTCGGGCCCCGGCTGTTATGCCGCTCTCGGAAGGTTTAACAGAGATTTCATGCTGTCGTAACCGGCTTTCAGTCTCGCCGCGTACGCCGGCACCTGCCCCGTGCCGTTGTAAAACTTCGCAAAATTATTCCAATCGCGCGCCTTGAGATACTGCAGCAGATCGCCGAGTTTGGGAGCGGGCTTTTGGCGGCAGAAATCGAAAAAGCTCAACACTTGGTTCCGCTCCGATAATTGGAAGGCATCGTACATCTCACGCGCAGTCTCGTATCCCAACATACGGTAGGTGTTCATCATGATTTGGCAGCCGCCGATACTGGTGCACGAGAAGACCACGTCATCGCCGGCTATGATCTGCGCCAGTGTCAGAGCGCCATACTCGGAATTCTGATTGTGATGCACGGAGCTGTAATTTCCGGAATCCTGGGTTCGGTATTCCTGGTTGTCCCATGGATTGCCAGGTTGTTGATTATGGCCCCCGAAACGAAAATGGTTATCGAACACTTCCCTATCGCGCTTGCCCCAGACTTCGAACAGTTGTGAGACCTCGAGCCGAATAACGGCCCGCTTGGGCACAAAGGGCAGTCCTCCGCTTTCCACGAGCCACACCGCGGCAATGCCGGCGGCATCGGTTTCGGTCGTTTCAGCCACGCGCTCGAGCAGACCTCCCAGCCGGTTGTAGACAGCGGCAACGGCCCGTTGGTTTGGGTTCGCCTGCGCGGGAACCGGCAGTGGCCGTGCCAACTCGAGCGCGGTGCTCTGTAGTTCCGGATCGTCTTTTAGCAAATTCACGTTCAGATCCTAGTGGAGCCGACCTTGCTCCTTAAGGCGTGTATCGGCTAAATTGCTGAAAACTTTCAGAAATTTTTTCTGAAATCTTTGGAATGAAGTTTTCGGCGGGCAAGAGCGTCACCTGAACCGGTTCTTCAGGTATCCAGGATGCGCCGCGCTCGAAAGCGCGGATCAATATCCCGCTTGATGCAATACCGCGACAGCAACGGCAGCGATCAGGCAATAAATGCCGAACAAGTGCCAGCGGCCCCCCTCGAGCCACCGGCTGAGCCATTTCAATGCAAGAAGCCCCGCCAGAAACGCGAACACCGCGCCAACGACGCTCAAGAACGCGGCCGAACCCAGGCTTGCCATCCCAGCGTTATGCTCGGCCCGCACAAGCCGCAGCGCTTCCCGTAGGACCACGGGCGGAGTTAGAAGCACCGCCAGCGCGAAACTGAACGTCTCGGCCCGCGATCTTGCCACGCCCGCCAACATGCCCGTCGAAATCGTCGCGCCCGATCGGGAGAAACCACGGAACGGCAAGTAAGTCCCTGCACCGCCGTTATTGCGAAAAGGCGCTACAGCCCGACCATTCGATTCCAATCAGCGACGTACATCTCGACCCGCTGGAACTCGCTCGGAAGCAGCAGGCGGTTGTGCGCGAGAAAATTTCGAGCCTTCTCCAATTCCTCCATTCGCTGCTTCAACCAGTGTTGCGTCGGCACCAAATCGGAGAAGAGTTCCCACTGGCTCACGATTATGTCGGCAAGATGTCCAAATTCCGTGAAACTGAGGATCTCCCTGCTAGGCGCGTCAAGCCAGGAATTCTTTTCTGCGTCCTTCTGCCGGCCCTCCGCTTGTTTCTTGACTGTAGCAGGAACGCCATTCGTCCACCAGTCGAGAGCATGCTTCTCCTCCAGACGCTCCTTGATCAGATCGCGGACTGAATTTTCGAAGCAATAGAGTAGGGCATAGAGCCTGGACATTTGCAGTGCGGCGTCGCGCATCCCGACGCTGAAAGGTGCTAAGGTCTCCTCCAACAACGACCGTTCAACATCAGATTGGTCCGCGCCGATCCGAATCCCGGCACTTCGAAATGCGGTCGCCTCGGCCTCAAACATTAGGCCCCGAAACATCCAGTCTCGTACGTCCTTCAACTTGTCAGACAATGAGATGCTCCTTCAGTGATTTGAAGATTGCGTTATAAACGTCTATGTCCTTAGTTGCGGGAAGGTGCACCTCAATGTTATAGCGAAGATTGGGAGCAATAGGAGCCGGTGATTCCTCCCGCTTGTCTTCCTGCACGGATTTCATGTTCGCCGTTTCTATTGCCTTGTGCGCATTCCTCGGGGAATCCAGGTCTGCGAGTTTAAGCAGGTTTAAGAAAGTTGCCGCCTGCAAATTGGCGACGTTGTCAGACACGTTGTGTGTCGATTTGAATTTTCCCCTAATCGCATTTCTGTCACTCTCGGAGGGCCGCTCGCTAATGTGGAAGAGGTCACTATAAGCCTCGCGTAAGGCCTCCGCCATAACAAGCTTTGATTTAGAGGGATCGCGATAGTCGTGGTATCGCTGCGTGGGCACTCCATCCGGACTCAGGAACTTCAAATCCTTCAGGACTGGTATAACGCCTAGATCATTACTACTCTTAAACCCGAGACCCTTCATATGAGCAACTGTAAACTTCTCGGGTGCCGTGCCGTCAACGATCTTCTTCATAATCCCGGGAAGATTTTTCGTTGTCGTCATATATCGAGAACTGAGCGTGTCACTCCCTCCTGTTGGCCGAACGAGGGCCATACTCCTTTGCCGCTCGTCCAGGGTGCGTGCTCACAGTATAGTCGGCATTTCCAAGGAGTGCCGGGACGACAAGGCACTCGCTCGAAAGCGTGGGTCAATACCCTGCTTGATGCAGTACCGCCACGGCAACGGCGGCGATCAGGCAATAAATGCCGAACAAATGCCAGCGGCCTCCCTCGAGCCACCGGCTGAGCCACTTCAATGCAAGAAGCCCGGCCAGAAACGCGAACACCGCGCCAACGACGCTCAAGAAAGCAGCCGAGCCCAGGCTTGCCATCCCGGCGTTATGTTCGGCACGCACCAGCCGCAGCGCTTCCCGTACCACCACGGGCGGGGTCAGAACTACCGCTAGCGCGAAACTGAACGTCTCGGCCCGCGATTTCGCCACGCCTGCCAACATGCCCGTCGAAATCGTCGCGCCCGATCGCGAAAAACCGCGGAACGGCAAGCAAAGTCCCTGCACCGCTCCAATGAGCCCGGCCTGCTTCGCGTTCACGTCCGCCGCTTCAGCGCGAAACTCCGCCGGTCTCCGTTTTTCCAGAATGCCTGCGATCAAAATGAGGATGCCGGCGATAGCCAGGGCCGGCGCAACGAGTTCCAAATGACTGAACAAATCCTCGATTTCGGCCTGCGGCAGGCCCCGAAAAACAGTCTTTTCGATGAGTTTGATGAGGGCCTCTCCCACCACGCCTGTCAGCAGCGTCGCCAGGATAATCAATCCTGCAAATCTTTTGAACGCTTCCGCACTTTGGAAATATGCGCCGCGCCACTCGCGCCAGAAGTACACGATTACCGCAAACATCGTGCCCGTATGGAGCATAACCAGAAGCAGCGTCATAGGCGGCGACGAAGGGTCAAGCCCCATTAGCTTTTCGGCAACCACAACATGGGCCGAACTCGAAACCGGCAGAAGTTCCGCCAGCCCTTGCACGACGGCAAGGATGATGACATGAAGAATCGACATTTCGTGATTTGCTCAGCTCGCCACAGCCGCTTCTCCAATCTCTTGGAGAATCTGCTCGCAAGCCGCGCGAGGATCGCCGGCCCGCGTTACCTGCCGGCCGATCACCAGGTAATCCGCTCCGTTGCGAATTGCTTCTGCGGGCGTCGCCACGCGTTTCTGGTCGCCCACCGCCGTCCCCGCGGAACGTACGCCAGGAGTGACAAGCTTAAGTTTCGAACCTGCGATGCGCCGCACATTAGCGAGCTCGACAGCGGAGCAGACGACGCCATCTACTCCGCTCGCAACGGCTTTGTTCACGAGCAGCGCCACCACTTCCGATAGCGGAGTTGTGTAGCCCAGATCGGCAAGGTCCTGCTGATCGAAACTGGTCAGCACGGTGACCGCCAGCAGTTGCGTCCCCGCATCGCCCCTGCCTTCCACCGCCGCTCGCATGAGCGCCTTGCTCCCATGAACAGTCAGGAACGTGACTCCGGCTTTGACGATCTGGCGGGTCGCTCGCTTCACCGTCTCGCCGATGTCGTACAGCTTCAAATCGAGAAAAACCCGTTTGCCGCGACTCACTAACTCGTCCACAAACGGAATGCCGCCCACGGCATAGAGTTCCATTCCAACCTTATAAAAATCCGCGCCGTCGCCAATCTGTTCGATCAGGCGCCGGGCCTCGCCAAGCGTCTCCACGTCGAGGGCAATGATGATAGGTTTTGCGTCGGCCAATCTCTTTCAATGTTAGATCAAGACTTCAATCGGTTTTCTCGCGCGGCTGGTCACCCGGCCCACGACGTATGCCTCAGGCCGCCGGCTCAGCACGATTTCGGCGTCCCTTTCGCTCAGGCTCGCGAGCAGACCCCCGGATGTTTGAGGATCATAAAGCAGGGCCTGAATCTCAACCGGCACGTCTTCGTCCATAGATACGCATTCGGAAACAAATTCGCGATTATTCTTCAGGCCGTTCGAATATGCGCCGGCTTTTGCATATTCAATGGCCCCAGGCAGAAACTGCACTCGGCTCGCCGAAATCTCGAGAGTCAGATCCGAAGCCAAGGCCATTTCCCGCGCGTGTCCCAGCAACCCGAATCCCGTAACGTCGGTGCAGCCATGCACGGTCAGACCCGACATCGCTTCAGCCGCCTCCCGGTTCAGCGTCAGCATCTGTGCGATCGAAGCGTCCATATGCTCGTCCCGCGCAATTCCTTTCTTCAGAGCGGTCGAAATCACGCCCGTTCCGATTTTTTTTGTAAAGACCAGAACATCGCCCGGCCGCGCCCCGCTATTTTTCCAAATGTTCCGCGGATCGACGAGCCCGGTGATGGCGTATCCGAATTTCACCTGCTCCTCCGTAATGCTGTGTCCGCCCACAACAACGCACTCCGCCTCGTGGATCTTGTCGGCCCCGCCCCGCAGAATGGCTTCTAAATCTGCCATGTCGCCCTGGTCCGGATACACAACAAGGGATAAAGCGGTGATGGGCCGGCCGCCCATCGCATAGACGTCGCTGAGCGCATTCGCCGCGGCAACCGCTCCGAACGCGTAGGGATCGTCGACAATGGGTGTAAAAAAATCTACTGTCTGCACGAGTGCCAGCGGGAGCTTTGCCGTTCCGCTAATGTCATAAACGCCAGCGTCGTCCGCGGTGTCGTAGCCCACCAACACCCTTGCGTCAATCCGTTGCGGCACCGACCTCAGTGCGGCGTCTAGTAGTTTAGGACTCAGCTTGGATGCGCACCCGCCTGCTTTCACATTCATCGTCAACCGGGTCGCCATACAATCCGAATTGTACTAGCCCCTAAGCCGCAATCCGGCGACAGGCGAGTGCCTCGTCATGGTGCTTTGCGCGAAAAGGCAGGCGCTGCTATGGGTTTCGGCACAGCAGAAAAGCCGGCGAAGAATAAGGGTTTACCCTGCGCAGTGAGAAATCTTCTGTAAACTGCCTTCATATAGTACAGGACTATAGTACTCTTGAGGCAGGAATATTCAGTACTCCAGTCCCCGCGCCGCGTCTATAAGGAGGCTGCCGTACTAGATCGAAATGGACGCCGCCTAGCTTACGGGTTGGCAGGCGAACTTGCTAGCCTAGGTCTCAAATGCGGGCAACGAGTGTGTACTTATGATTAGGCTCTTGATCGTGGACCACACCCCGGTCGTTCGAGCTGGACTGCGTTCTATCTTAAGCGGTTCCAGCGAGATCCAGATCGTGGGCGAAGCGCAGGACGGGAGCCAAGCCATCGAGCGGACCCAGGAATTGCTCCCCGATGTGCTTCTGATGGAACTCCGGCTCCCGGGCACGGACGGCCTTTCGGTGCTGCGGACGCTTCATACACGCGCGCCGCAGGCTAAGGTAATCCTGTTCACGGCGTCGGAGAACAAAGAAGATTTTATCGAGGCAATGAAACTAGGCTGCTGCGGCATTCTGCCCAAAGACGCAGACGCGGCCCTGATTTCAAAGAGCATTCAGAAAGTCCACGCCGGCGAAATCTGGCTGGACTCGAATACCACGGCGGCGGTCATCCGGCAATTTGCCTCGCCGCTCGATCCGGCGCTGGCGCAGGTGGCCGCGAACGCCAAGCCTCGAGAACGTGCCCAATTGAGCCAGCGCGAGCGCGAAATCATCGTTCTGATTGCCCAGGGTTACAAAAACAAGGAAATCGCCGAGAAAATGTTTATCACCGAACAGACGGTAAAAAATCATCTCCATAATGTTTTCGACAAGCTGGGTGTTTCCGACCGGCTTGAACTTGCGTTGTACGCTATTCACAATAGCCTGCATTTGAAGCCGTAGCTTTTCAAGGCTCCTCCGGTCCGACCGCGTGACAGCCCGAATGGAGGCTCTATTGCGAGGGGAGGCTTCAAACGCCCATGCAGGAGGATCGCCAATCGCGCATCAACCAGCTTGTGCAATCGGCCTTGGCTGTAGAGCCCGAAGAGCGCGCCTCCTATCTCTCCGGTGCCTGTTCCGATCACGAGATCCTTGAAGAAGTAACCCGCACCCTCGCCCAGTTTTCCGTCTCTCAGAATTCCCCACCAGACGCCCCGAATGTGCCTCCGCAAGATCGCCGCATCGGCGAGTCCTATGGAAGCTACCTAATTACGAAGCGCATCGGTTCCGGCGGGATGGGCGAAGTGTACGCCGCCTTCGATTCGCGTCTGGGCCGCCAGGTCGCGCTCAAATTCCTCCCCACGCAGACGTTGAGCGACGAGAAAATCGTCCGCCGGTTTCAACTCGAGGCACGAACCGCCTCCGCGCTCAATCATCCCAACATTCTCACCATCTTCGATGTCGGCAAGTTCGGGCGCGATCATTACATTGCCAGCGAGTTCGTGGAGGGGACCACCCTCCGCGTCCTGCTGCGCCGTGGGAGGTTCGACGTCGCCGAGTCGCTCGAAATCGTCACTCAGGTCGCTTCCGCGCTCGTCGCGGCGCATTCGGCGGGCATCATTCACCGCGATCTGAAGCCGACCAATATCATGCTGCGCCCGGACGGCCTCGTGAAGGTGATCGACTTCGGCCTTGCCAAGCGAGTGCGGCAAACCGTCGAAGATCCAGCCGACGAGCCCGCGACAAAACCGGGAACGATGTTAGGCACGGCCGATTACATGTCGCCTGAGCAGGCGCGCGGCGAGGAAATGGATGCCCGCACTGATATATGGAGCCTGGGCGTGATTTTCTACGAGATGCTGGCCGGTGAGCGGCCGTTTCGCGGACAAACAGAGTACCACGTCATCGCCCACATCCTCGAAAGCCAACCCAAACCTGCATGTCCTCCCGGCGTCTTGCCGGCCGAAGTCGAACTTATCCTGAACCGCTGCCTCAAAAAAGACCGGGAGCAGCGCTACGACTCGGCGGCTCACTTATATGCCGATCTGCGGGAGGCGCGGCGGGCCCTGAACCTGTCGAGTATTTCGAGCAAGCCGCTCGTCGCTCCACAAAAGCCGCGATCGAAGAAATGGTATTGGATTCCCGCCGCATCGGGGCTTGTTTTAGCGCTGGCCGGGGGCTGGTGGTGGAATGTCTGGGGGCGCGAGCTGTTCGTCGGGCCGGAACCGTTCGAATATTCGGAGACGAAGAAGCTCACCTATCGCGGCAATGTGAAATACGCCTCGATTTCTCCCGATGGACGGTATCTGGCGTTCGTGAGCGGCCCTCCGCACCATGAGGAGCTGTGCGTTAGGCCCATGGACTCGAATTATGATTCGACTTTGGTTGCGAGTTCGGACACGAACTACGATGGCGTCACGTTCTCGAACGATAGCCGCTATATCTTGTTTGTGACCCGTGCCGGTGAATATGGAACGCTCCGCAAAATTTCGATCACTGGAGGCGATCCGCAGGTTGTCGAAAGCAATGTCGACGGACCTGTTGCCGTGAACCCAAAAGGGGCCGAGTTGGCATTCCGTCGAAATACTCGAGGCAAGCAGTATGTCGTGTTCACCGGCGGCAGATTCGGGGGGCAGGAGGTTGTCCATCTCGTGGACTCGCCTCGGGTCGTTTACTATAGGCTGGCTTGGTCGCCATCCGGCTTGCAAATCGCGGTTTTTTTGTACCCCTCGTCGAGCCGATCCTCGATGTCGCTCGAATTGCTTGATGCAAACTGGCATAGAATCACAAAACAAATCGACATTCCGCGCTGGCGTGCAGTATTGCAAGCTGCCTGGGTGCCGAATGGCGACGATCTGATCGTTCCCGTTGAAGAGCCGGGCGAAACCGGAGACAGCATGCAACTTCGGGAGGTTTCCGCCGTCACAGGCCGCGCGCGAAGCATCACTGCCGGACAGTATGGTTACAGTGACGCCAGCCTTACCAAGGATGGCCGCCAGTTGGTTACTGTTCGTCTCGACCGCCAGACGCGGTTCTGGTTTGGCGCTCGTTCCGATTTGCACACGGGCCGGATGAGCTGGACTGATAGCGGAGATTACGATTCGGTGGCCTGGACGGATGACGGGAAACTCATTGCGCAGGCGAATCGGGGCGACGGGACGCACGCATGGTTGATAGACCCGCTTGAGAAGCGGCCTCGTATGCTGACGGAAGGACTTTGGGTGAATCGGGATCCCGTCTGGATTCCCCGCCAGCAGGCGATCGCCTTTGCCTCCGAACGGGATGGCGTTCATGGAATCTGGCGACTGGACGTCAACGACCGAAAATACCGGCTGCTCGCAACTGCCCCCGAATATGCGGAAGCCGCCGTATGCACGCCGGATGGAAAAATCATCCTCTATACGGCCTGGGAGTTAGCCGGGCCTGCCATCTGGTCCGCACCAACGGAGCCAGGCGCCGTCAAGCCCAAGCTTCTGCTGCGTAATGCGAAGCACGCCGTTCTCTCTCCGGACGGGAAGCACTTGGCTGTCGAGGAATTACTGGACACCCGAGATCCGGCCGGCTGGCGAGTTAATGTTTACGATTACCCGGATGTGAGGTTTGTGCAAGCAATGCCTCGGATACCCACAGGTTCTACATTGAAATGGTCGCCCGATGGGACGGGCCTCAACTACATCGTGACAGACGATCAGGGCACCTCGAACCTGTGGTATCAAGCGCTGCGGGAGACCACTCCACACAGGATTACTTTCTTTGAAGAAGACCAGGTCTTCGATTATGGCTGGTCTCCCGATGGAACCCAACTTGTCTGCCTGCGGGGCCGAACCCTCTCCGATGCCTTCGATCTAGTTCGGAAGCGTTGATATTTTGGCACCCTCGTTGCTTGCAAAATGTGTGAATCTTAAACGAGACTGTCGAAAGGAAAACTATGGCGAACTCCAGCAAGAAAAAAGGTGCCGGCGGAAAGAAAGAAAACGCGGCTCCGCCCGTCCCAGTTGATGTCGAAAAAAATAACAAAGAGACCCCCGGCCCATTCACTCCAAAAGACGGGCCACGAGTCCCCGTAGGGGGAGGCCGGTAGCCCCCGGTTGTTCTGCCAGAGGAGGCTGCGCTCTATCCGCGGCCCTCCGGCGATAGCTCTTTCAACAATCCCCTCCCCAATTCTTCATTTCTCCAGTACAATCTAAGCTAGAAATGTTTCAAGAACGGGACGGCGAAAAAGAGATTCTGCTGGGCAACAAGCAGTTGCTCGCTATCTTCTTCGTCCTCGCAATCCTATTTGGCGTCTTCTTCACCGCCGGCTACATGGTGGGGCGCACCACGGGCGACAAGAAGCCCGCCGAAACGGCTGTCGAGGCGAGGTCCGCGCCGGCCGATAACGCCCAGGCAACCGGCGAAACCCACTCCGTCAGCCCTGAGCCGGGCTCGACCAGCCAGCCGGTGGCGGGAGCGGCAAAGCCGCTCGATCAGACTCGGACTGCCGAATCGAAACCAGCCATCAAACCAAAGCCTGAGTTGACGCGCACGGAAGAAGAGCAAGAGCCCGCCGCAGCCGCCGAAACTGCCACATCCCCCGGCCACAGCACCTATCTCCAGGTAGCCGCTCTCCATCGCGCCGATGCCGAAACAGTGGCAAAAGTCCTCGCCAAGAAGGGATTCCGAGCGCACATTTCACCCAAAGCCGGGACGCCATATTACCGTGTGCTGGTCGGGCCGGTCCACGATGCGGGCGAGCTGAACACCACCCGCGACGCCCTTAAGAGCAAAGGCTTCCGAGAAGTTTTTGTCCAGCACCTTTAACCAAAAGGTGAACCTGTCGTAAGGAGCTATGTGGCGCACGCTTCAGTGTGCGGCGAACTTCAGTTCGCCGTCTCCCACTTGCACCACCATCCACCGAGCGGCGATGATGATTGCTGTGCGTGCCGGGGGATGGTTCCGGCATCCAATCTGTCCCGAGAGGAATCAACCGGCACATGGCAACATCGCGTTACAAAGCTGTATTCACTGACGTTGGGGGAGTAATCGCGACCAATGGTTGGGATACGCCCCTTCGAACAACCATGGTCGAGCACTTCCGCCTCGATCACAAAGAAGTCGATAGCCGCCATCAACTCATGTTCGACTCTTATGAGCGCGGCAACTTAACGTTTGAACAGTACCTGAACTGGACCGTATTTTACGAACCCCGCCCCTTCACGCTCGAAGAGGTGCGTCAGTGGATCTTCGACCAGGCGCGAATGCTTCCCGGAACCTACGACCTTTACAAGAAGGTAAAGGCGAAAAACGGAGTTAAGCTGGCGCTCATCAGCAACGAGGGCGGGGGACTCACCGAGGACCGCGTTCGGCGATTCCGTCTCGGTGAGCTGGCCGACTATATGCTTTTTTCAAACACCGTCGGCATGCGGAAGCCCGATCCTGGAATCTGGAAACTCGCTCTGGTACTCGCGCAAGTCAGCATGGACAATTCCATCTATATCGACGACCGCAAAATGTTCGTCGACTTCGCCGCCTATTTAGGCTTCACTGCCTATCAGCATGTGTCCGCCGCCGAAACCGAGAAATACCTGGCAAGCCTCGGACTTAGCGCGGTCTAGAGCCCGATAGAATATGGAGCTAACCCTTCATGTTGGCTTCGCTTCGCTCGCTGCCGCGCAACTACCTGTTTCTGGTCCCCATCTGCGCCATTGCGCTCGCGTATCAGGCTGGCTAACACCGTCGCTGTTGTTGACGACAGGCTTCATGGCATGCAAAGGGCCGCGAGAGCCGCTGTTACCACAACGCCGAGGATCAAATCACTCTCAACTCCGATCCGGCCAGAAAGGCTGGTTTGCAGAGTGGAGAGCGCCTTCTCAGCATAGATGGCGTGCCCGTCGAGAATGCCATGAGCGAAGAAGAGATTCTTCGCGGCAAGAAGCCCGGCGATCAGATTCAAGTGGTCGTCGAAGGGATTAAGGACAAAATTCCGACGCTGCATTCGTTCAAACTCGAACCGGCCGAATCGGGGCGACCCACCGACGCCGAATGGGCGCTCCTCGGGCTTGTGCTGCTCATGTCGCTGATGTCCGTTGGCATCGGAGCTTTTGTGGCGCTTCGCCTGCCGCGAGATCCGAGCGCCATTTTCTTGCTTGGAGTGCTCGTCGGCATGCTCCAATTCGTTCGCCAGTCCACTAGCTGGCAGCTACCGCGATGGGCCAGCATCGGCGAGGCCTGCTACTCGACAGTGTTCCAAGGCGTCTGGCCTATCTCGATGATGCTCTTCGGCATTTATTTCCCGGAACGCAGCCGCTGGGATGCAAAGGTGCCCTGGTTGAAATGGCTTTTGATTGTACCGATTGCTGCCTTTTATCTGTGGAGCGCTGTCGCCGTCATTGCGGCTCACTTCAGCTTCTCGGCCTCAATCGCTATGCGGCGCCCGCTCGATTTGTTCACCGCGCCGGTGGTGGTGATTGCTCTTCTGGCTCCGTGCATCTTCTTTGCCGCCCTCGGCTTCAAGATTCCAAGCGCCTCGAGTCGAGACTCCAGGCGCCGCCTCCTCATTCTGTACGCAGGATCAATTGTCAGCCTGACCCCGATGTTTCTTTTGGTCCTTTATGTCTTGATCGTCAAGCACGGGGATTTTTCAGGTTTTTCGCAGTGGATCGAGAGTTTGGTTATTGTATTCCTTTATGGATTTCCGGTAACTCTCGCTTACGTCGTGCTCACCCAACGCGCCGCCGATCTGCGCGTCGTAATCCGGCAAGGCATCCGCTACATCTTCGCGAAAACTGGCTTGCGAATTCTCATATCAATTGTTGTCGGCGTGGTCATTTGGGGACTAAGCGCAGCAGTGTTTTCTACACGGGCCTCGCGATCGGTTCAAGTCACAGTGTTGGTTAGCTGCGTGGCTGTTGCCGTACTTATCGCGCGACATCTCCGTATGAAAACGTACGCCTGGGTTGACAAGAGGTTCTTTCGGGAAGCCTACCGTGCCGAACGGATCCTCAGCGAACTGAATGAAAACATTCGGACAATCATCGACGAACCAAAGCTGCTCGAAACCGTCGGCACCACTCTCTCAACCTCGCTGCACGTGCCCTGCGTTGCCATCCTGCTCAACAGAGAAGGAACGCTGACGCCGGCGTACGTTATCGGTTGCAATGCCACCGATCAAGCCTGTCTCGCGGAATCGAGCTTCATCGTCGAGGCGATCAATACAGCAAAGGAACCGGCTCAGATCTTCTTCGATATCCCATCCAACTGGATCTTTCAGACTCCCGCCGCCGAACGCGAGACCATCCGCGCCTTGAATTCGCAATTGCTGCTCCCCATTTCTGTGCGCGATCGACTGCTCGGCGTCCTCAGCCTCGGCCCAAAACGCTCAGAAGAACCGTATTCGAAGACGGACATTCAGTTATTGACATCGCTCGTTTTCCAAACCGGTCTAGCGCTCGAAAACAGCCGCCTCGCCTCGACGGTCGCTCTCGAAATCGCCCAGCGCGAGAAACTGAATCGCGAAATAGAGATCGCCCGCGAAGTGCAGGAACGCCTGTTCCCGCACGATCTACCGAAGCTTCCCGGACTCGACTACTTTGGAAGCTGCCGGCCAGCTCAGGGCGTGGGAGGCGACTATTACGATTTCATTCAACTTGCGGACGGGGACGTCGGCATCGCCATCGGAGACGTTTCAGGCAAAGGAATTGCCGCCGCGCTCCTGATGGCCAGCCTGCAGGCATCGCTGCGCGGCCAGGCCTTGCAGGGCAGCAAAGACCTCGCCAAAGTAATTAGCAATGTCAACCGCCTGGTGTTCGAGGCGAGCGCCGAGAATCGCTACGCCACATTTTTCTACGCGCAGTTCGAGCGCGCTACAAGGCGGCTCACCTACGTCAATGCCGGACACAATCCGCCCATCGTTCTGCGGCGGATTGAAGGGCTGACTCACGCGATCCGGCTCGACGCCGGCGGACCCGTGGTCGGCATGTTCCGCGAGTCTCCCTATCAGCAAGCGTCTCTGACGCTAGATCCCGGCGATATCCTCATCGGCTTCACCGACGGCATCAGCGAGGCCATGAACATTCAAGATGAGGAGTGGGGCGAAGAGCGACTCCTGCCCGCCCTCGAAGCCTGTGCCAACCAGAAAGCCGCGGAGATGATTCCCAGCGTCATGAACGCCGCCGACTGCTTCGTCAATGGTGCTCCGCAGCACGACGACATGACGCTCGTAGTGATGAAGCTAGAAGCCGCCGCTTGAACTTTCGGGTCTGCGCAAACCGCCGGAAAAAGCTGTCCGATTTCCAGGAAGGCGCTTGCGAAGCGTTGGCAATGCGTTCGCCCAGTATCGCCAGAATCTCGTCAAACTGCGCGGCGGCCGCCGCATCCACCGGTTGCGTCAAATCGTCCTTCACGCTGTGGTACCGCTCCTTGTACCAACCCTGAAATGTTTTCTCCTCGGGCGTGCCGGGAAGATAACCAAACTTGAATGCCAGCGCGGGCACGCCTTTTTTAATGAAGCTGTATTGATCGCTGCGTATGAACCGGTTCTTATCCGGCTCCTTATCGGCTTGCACTTCGACACCTGCTTGTTCGCACACCGCGCGTATGTCGTCGCCCAGAGTCGATTCGCCCAATCCTTGCACTTCCAGATATTTCAAAGGGAATAGCGGCAGGAACATGTCCATGTTGATATCCGTGACATACTTTCCTTCAACCGAAGGATTACTCGCGTAGTATCTCGAACCAAGCTCGCCCTTTTCTTCGGCCGTAACGGCAAGAAAGATCACCGAGCGCTTCATCCGTAGCTTCTTCCGCTCGAGTTCACTCGCAATCTCGATCAGTGAAGCGACCCCGGACGCGTCGTCCATCGCGCCATTGTAAATTCGATCTTCCTGGCCGATAGGTCCCACTCCCAGATGATCCAGATGCGCCGAAAATACAACAAACTGATGCGAAAGCTGCGGATCGGAGCCCCAACGAATACCCACCACGTTCTTCGAGGTAACCGCCTCTTTCTTGAAAATCGTGCTCGTTTTCACTTTCCACGTAAGCGGGAAATGCGGCAGCGGCTGGTTGTGATCGGCTGCCGCGAATATTTCGGCAAGGCTTCTCCCTGTCCCAGCGAAAAGCATCTCGGCCCGATCCGGATTCCATGTTGCGCTGAATTCCAAGCCCGCTGTCTCCACCATTGCGGAATCGGCAAGCACCATCCTTGGTATCCGGCCGTTCGCCGCGACACGCGACCACGGCACCTCCATATTTTTCGGACTTGTGATCGAAATTGTGCCAATCACACCCGCCGCCTTCATGACCTTCCAGCGTTCTTCGGTGGACGAGTAGTGGGAACGAAGGTTACCCGGTACGCTCGATGGCCCCCCGCGCAGATAGACGGCGATAGCCCCCTTGAGCGGCTGGCCCGCGAGATCATCCCAGTTCGCTTCTGGAATCTTCAACCCGTATCCGACGAAGACAAGCGGCGCTTCGATGCTCGCCGACGCGTCCGGCGAAACCCCCAGGATCGCGTCATCGCCGAGTTTCACTTCTACCGTCTTCGCGCCTTCCACAAGCCGCAGCGACGAATCCGATTCATCAAGCGTCAGTTGAACGAGGTTAACGGGCTGAAAGTAATTATCTATGCCGCCCGGCCGCAAACCAGCCCTCTCAAACTGCGCCGCCACATAATCCGCCGCAAGGTCGAAGCCGCTGCTGCCGACCCCACGCCCCTGCATCCCATCGTTCGCCAGATATTGAACATGCGCCCACCAGCGCCGTCCCGCCGCCTCGAAATTCTTGCTCGCCAGTAAACCAACCGCCGTCATGAGCAGCAGAAACAATGTTTTTCCTACAGCAGGTTGCATGGGAACTTACGCCCCATTATCCAATGCGAACCGTACCGAAACTAGCCGCGACCACAGGAAGCGGTCTTCCATGTGTTTTTCAAAGGAGCATTGAATAGCTTTCAATTCCGTATCGCCGTAATCACGCGCGGCAAACCCGCCAGGTCGTGAATCGGTCTCAGCTCTCTCCAGTGCATCTTCATCATGTCCCTTACCGGAGCGAGCGCCTGGTAGCCAAGCTCCAACATGATCTCGCCGCCCGGCCTCACGACAAGCTCCGCCTGCTGGATCAGCCGTTCATAAATTTCGAGTCCTGTGTCGCCGGCAAACAGCGCCAGGTGCGGCTCCCAATCCCTCACCTCGCGCTGCATGTTGGCGGCATCCGCTCCAGGCACATAGGGCGGGTTCGAAATCAACAGATCCAAACTTCGAATATCGATAGCGGAGGCGAGATCCGCTACAACGAATGCGACCGGCGCCCCGTACTTCCCGCGATTCCGCTCGGCCACCTGAAGCGCTGCCATGAGAAATATCGGAAGCAAACACAAGCTTGCCCGTTTCGAGCGCAACCGAGATTGCAATCGCGCCCGAACCCGTTCCTATGTCAAGAATGCGCACATGGTCGCGAGCCTTGATCGCCGCAACCGCGGCCTCCACCAGGTGCTCTGTTTCCGGCCGCGGAATCAGTACGTCAGGCGTAACCAGGAAATCGCGTCCATAAAACTCTTGCCTCTTTGTAACGTACTGCGTGGGTTTGCCTTTCAGACGCTCATTGAGATAACGCCCGTAATGGATCCAGGCGACCGTTGTCAGTTCGTCCGGCGCGTGGGCGTAAAGGTACGAGCGTTCACAACCCATCGCATGGCAGAGCAGCACCTCGGCCGTGAGTCTGGGCGCGGCAATGCCTTCCTTTTCGAGGATTTCCGAGCCTTGCTGAAGAGCCGTTTGAACGGTCAATCCCGATGCCCAGTAGCCGCTGCGCTTTCGGAAGCCGCCTTCGCGCACTCCCTGCATAGCAGCTTGCGACATAAGAAGCTCGCACGGCCCTCTTCCGTCAACACCCACGCACGTTCTTGCCAGGGCGGATCGTGCCGTACATGCTGCGTGTGACCGCACTCTAAATCGGCAATCCAGTGGCCGCTCTCGTCCTGATGGAATCCAACGATTTTCCGTTCCAAATGATCCTTTTCAGATATCTAAGCGGTTGAGAACGGTATTGTAGACTGTCCCGGCATTCGTCCAACTTCCGCGCGGTACTTTCAGCGTCTGGCGGCTGCCCCCCAGCTCGAAAGTAATCGCCAGCTCGTCACCCTGCTCGGGCACTTCTTCAAAGTGAACGTTGTAGCCGTTTTTCTTTAGTTCCGCGAGAGCCCTTTCGATATCGGAGGCGACCTGCTGGTTAATGGCCTGGTCCTGGACATGGCCCGCGATCACGTTAGTCTTCATATCGCACCCTCTTCATTAGGATGTTACACAAGTACATGGAGGAGGGCGGCCGCGCGCCAGGAAATGTGTACGCGCGGATGAATCCTACTCAGGTAGCCGGAACGGCACAATCACTTCCGTCTCGAAGGGGATCGGTTTGCCGTCCTCGAGCACCGGACGATAAACCCATTTCGAGACAGCCTCCTTTGCAGCGTTCACAAGCAAGGATGGCCGCGCACCAGCTGAATGGCTTGTACCTTACCGTCGGGCCCAAGGACGACGCTGAACTCAACTGTCCCTTGGACGCGGGCGCTTGCGGCGAGAGGTGGATACACCGGATCGACTTTGCTAATTAGGCCGCTCTCTGCCACATGAGACGAAATGCGAACCGTCCCGGGCCGCTGAGGTTGAGGCTTCATCAGACTTTCGTAGTTCAAGTTCCGCTGCGGCTCCGCCTCCGCCGATTCGAGCGCTTCAGTCCATTTGGCATTGCCGGGATCGAGTTGGATGGCGCGTTGTATCAGCTCGAGTCCGTGCCGGTACGGGACATCGCCATCACTGGGAGAACGCAATTCGGCCAGAATTTGGCCGGTCGCGGCAAGCAGCGCGGGATCCCCCGAGCTCTCTAACTGCGCGCGTAATTTCTCGCCTGTCTCATGGCTCATTTCAATGTTGCTGATTTTTGTAAGGCCCAATCCGGCCCGTTCCGCCGTCGCGTAAATCGCCGCTATCGCCAACTCGTATTCGGGGCCAGTCGCCCGATCCATCGCCTGCGCTCGTTCCAAAATCCTAAGTCCAGGCTCGGGATCGGTTTGCTCGATAAAACTTGCGGCATTCAAAAGTATGTGCGGCGAATCGGAATGGTCGGCCATGGCCTGCTCCCAAGCCGCTTTAATTTGGTCCCGCATTTTCTCTCCTTGACATTTTAGGAGAGAGCGCCGTATCCTTTTCCTAAAGTGTATAGGAAAGAGAAAAAATCGGCCGAGCTGTTACAGGGCACGCTCGATCTCTTGGTTTTGAAGGCCGTTTCGCTAGGGAAAATGCATGGTTACGGCATCCTGCTACGGATCGAACAAATTTCGGGGGGATCGCTCGAAATCGAGCAAGGAGCGCTCTACCCGGCGCTTTACCGGCTTGAGCGGCAGGGTCTGCTCGAAACGGAATGGGGCACGTCAGAAAACAATCGCAGGGCCAAGTACTACATTCTGACGAGCCACGGACGATTGCGGCTCAAAACCGAAGAACGCAGTTGGAGCCGCCTGGTCGATGCGATTGGCACGGCGCTGAAAGCTCGCCCGAGCGAGGCATGATATGTCCCGGCTCCTCCAGTGGCGTTCCCTCTTCCGCCGCAAACGGTTCGAAGGCGATATGGCGGACGAGTTTGCCTTTCACCTCCAGGCCCGGACAGGAGACTTGATACGTTCCGGGCTTTCGCCTGACGAGGCAGAGCGGCGCGCGCGGGTCGAATTCGGCGGAAAAGAGCGATACCGCGCCGAATGCCGCGAATCGCATCGCGTGCACTGGCTCGACGAAGCGGCGCGTAGCATTCGCTATGCCTTGCGCAACCTGCGAAAGTCTGCGGCATTCTCGGTCGTCGGAATCGCATCGCTGGCGCTGGGCCTGGCTGCAGTAGGCGTGACCTTTGCGGTAGTGGACACGGTTCTGCTGCGTCCGCTGCCGTTCGCGGACTCCGACCGGATCGTAACCATTTCTCAGAAGGTTCCAATTCTCAGCACATCCCCAACGGTAGTAACTGCCGGCGAGTTTCAAAGCTGGCAACAGTCCGGCTTGTTCGACTCGGCAGCTCTCGTCGACACGGCGGAATACACGCTCGAAGACCACGGGACATCCGGAACGCATTTATGGAGCGAGCGTGACGCCCGAATTTTTTCGCGTTTTTCGTCTGCATCCCATTGCAGGCCGGGGGTTCTTGGCCGAGGACGCAACTGAAGGACGCAGCAACGTGATCGTCTTGAGTCATCAGCTTTGGGCTCGACACTTCGGAAGCGACCGCAGCGTGATCGGGAAGACGATTCGCCTGAGCGGCGCGCCTATGACGGTGATCGGAGTAATGCCGGCTCGGATTCGATTTTCCGCGTTTGACGGATGTTTCGGCGATCATGAGCTGGGCGCCGGAACAAGCCGAATTTTGGACGCCCTTTGTCATCGCTTCAAAGATTCTGGAAGAAGAGAATTTCAATTACTACGCGCTGGGGCGCTTGCGCGATGGTGTGACCTACAAACGGGCAGCAGCGCAATTTCTTGCTACGGCGGTTCATTTATTCAAAGACCAGGAAATCAAGGATCCGCAATACAGGCCCATTATCGAGCAGGTGCTGGGCGCTTTCGTCGTTTACGTTACGCCGCTGCGCGACACGATGGGCTGGGGAATCCGCGACGTGCTGTGGATGCTGCTCGCGGCGGTAGCCCTTCTTTTGATACTGGTTCTATTCAATTTCGGCAATCTGCTGCTTACACGCAGTGCGCACAGGCTGCGCGAATACACAGTCCGCCAGGCTCTGGGGGCGAGCCGATGGCAACTGTTCCGCCAGAGCTTCTTCGAGCAAACAGTGCTGGTTGGCTTGGCTTCGGCCGTCGCCGCTGTGCTCACAGAATGGGGTATCTACGTTGTGCGAGCCGTTGGAGCCGACAAAGTGCCTCGTTTCTATGAACTGCGCTTCAGCTTCCTGGATTTCGCTCTACTGCTGGGCATGGCGTTCTCTACGGCCTTAATTTTTGGAACGCTCTCGCAAGCGCTGATCTCGGAGAGGGCGCTCGCCTCCGGGTTGAACTCGCACGGCCGCACCTCGACAACCGATCGCCAAACTAGCCGCTTAAGGTTTGTGCTGATGACGGTGGAGATTGCAGTTTCCGCTGTTCTGCTGGTGAGTGCGGGCCTTCTGCTGAAGAGTTTCAAGAACGTCATTGAAGAACAGCCGGGCTTCAACCCCCAGCATGTGCTGACGGTACGCGTGCCATTCAATCCTAAGAAAACCGACAAGCCGGAAAAGCGGCTACAACATATTCGCGAGCTGCTCGACCGGCTGGATGCTTTGCCTGGCGTTATATCGGCTTCGGCGGTCAGATATCTTCCTCTGACAGGCGACGTAGAGATTCACAGTGTACGTGCATTGGGTAGACCTCTACCGCAAGAAGCGGAGAACATTTCAGCCGAATACCGCGTGATCGACGCCGCCTATTTCCGCACCATGCAGATTCCTCTAATCGCCGGGCGAGAGTTCAGGCCCGACGATCCCGGCACGTCTGCCGTAATAAACAGGAAAATGGCAAGCCATCTGTGGCCGGGCGAAGACCCGATCGGCAAACAGTTCACAGACGGAGACAACCCTCCGGTGAAGGTAATCGGTGTCGTGGGCGATGTGCATAACGCATCGCTCGAGAAGCCGGCGATGATGCAGTTCTACCGTCTGATATCGGCCGACCCATATAACGCCGGGACATTCGTAATCCGCTCCGCGCACGATCCAGAGAGCCTGGTCCCGCTGGTACAAAAGGCGATCTGGCAATTGGATGCTTCAGAGCCCGTGACGCATGCGCAAACCATGGAACGCCTGCTCGAGTCGGTCACGCTGCCGCGGCGATTCGAGACGGCACTCGTGAGCAGCTTTGCGGTGGTAGCGCTGTTCCTGTCGGCCTTAGGGTTGTTCAGCGTGGCATCGCTCTCCGCCGCTCGAAGAACGCGCGAGTTCGGTATTCGACTGGCCGTGGGCGCCACCGGCGGTCAAATCGTGCGATTGGAACTGGCGCGAACGGCAACGATGGTCATCGTAGGACTCTGCCTCGGCTTATTCGCTTGTTTGATCGTGGCGCGAGCCATGGCTGGATTGCTTTACAAAGTGACACCCTGGAGCGGAGAAGTGTTTGCCGCTTCATCACTCGTACTAATCGCGTCAGCGCTCCTTGCCGCGTGGCTGCCCGCACGCCGCGCAGGCCGCATCGACCCGGCATCCGCGCTGCGCATTGAATGAACCTTGGCCGTCTCCGCACCGCGGTTTGCCCGCTCCTGGCCCAACCCCCGATAGCACAACTGGCTACCCAGAAATATCAGCACAATCAGCAAACCAATTCGCAATGGCCGTTGAGCAATTCTGCCTGTCAACAGCGAACCCGCTATCGCGCCGGCAATTCCGCCCGTTGCAAGCAGCAGAAGAATGTGGAGATCGTAATTACCCAGCGTGAGCTGAAATCCACTGCCGATCAATGCCACCGCAAGCCCGAAGCAAAGATCGGTGCCGATCACCTCAGACGCGCTCAGCGTCGTCATCCCGAGCAGCAGAAGTGAACCCAGCGCCCCGGCCCCGGCCGACGAGAAGCCAACTTCCAGCCCGATGAGGAACGCGAAATAGGGCAGATAGCGCGCGCGATCTACGTTACTCGATCCGCCCCGCCCACGGAACATACGCCAAAGATGAAAAATAGCCGTAGCAGCGATGATGAGGCCGAGCGAAATGTTGATGACATCCTCTCGCGCTTCGTGCTGAAGCCGGTTCAAAAGCAGCGATCCGATGGCAACGCCTGGCACACCGCCATACAGAAGGTATCGGAAAATTCGAAAATTCACCTGCCCGCGAAATAAATAAACCGGCGTGCAGATACACTTCACCAAGAAACCGAAGGCGAGCGCTGTGCCAACTCCTTTGGCCGGCGATATGCCTGTCAGAATCACGAGCAGCGGGGTAGTCAGACTGCCCGCCCCAACTCCCGTGAGCGCGATCGCAAAAGCGATAAGGAATCCAAGGACGATTTCCACTTCGGGTCAACCCTCTGCGATATGGATTCCACACTCGACCTTACGGCCCGCCCAGCGGCCCGAGCGCAGATTCTCCGGATCAATCGGCAACAAGGTGCAAGGTTCGCATCCGATACTCGTATAGCCCTTCTCGTACAGCGGCAGCAGCGGAATCCCGTTTTGCCGTGCGAACGTCCAAACATCGCGGTCGGTCCAGAATGCCAGGGGGCTCACTTTCGCTATCTTCTTTCCGCTCGGCAGCGGAAACACGTCGTGTATCGCCAGGTTGGCCCGCGTCGGCGATTGCACTCTGCGAAGTCCGGTAAACCAGGCATCGTAGCCTTCGAGAGCATCGAACAACGGCCCGACTTTGCGTAGCTTGCAGCACTGGTCGGGCGCGCTCCGGTACAACACGCCGAACTGCCGTTCCTGTTCCGCGACGCTCTGCTTCGGCATGAGGTTGATCAGGTTCAAGCCATATTTCGCCGTCATCTCGTCGCGATATTCGTACACCTCGCGAAAGTGATATCCGGTTTCGAGAAACAGAACAGGAATGTCGGGCACGCTCTCGCGCAAAAGCATGAGCACCGCCATGTCTTCCGCCTGAAAGCTGCATGTGAAGCAGGACCGCTGAGCCGTTGCAAGCGTTTGGAGAACGGCCTCGCGCGCCTCGCTCAATTTATCCGTCTCAACATTCAGCTCGGTCGTCTCAAATGCCATCGCTCTCCGTCCAAACCTCCGCCGGAAGAAGTATCTGCGTCCGTTCGAGCAGGCGGAAAATCGCTCGGGCGGAATCGTCGTCGCTCGCCGGAAGCAAGCCGGGCTCGATTTCGAATTCGCCATCCGATGTCACAATGCGGAAATCGGAACGGGTGGCGCTAGCGACAATTGCAATGAATCCGGCTCCGCGCAGTGGAACCGCCCAACTCTCGTCCCATTTGTTGAAAACGGCTACATTCGAGCCGCGATCGAACAGCCGTCTCTCGAGACCCTGTGCCAACGCCTGCCGCGCCCCTAAATGAATAACGGCGCCGCGGTGCTTCCACCGCGCCACGCGCTCTCCCGGAGTCACTACGCCACTCTGGCGCCCGTCAGCAGGCGCGAGTGGCGTCCGCGTATCGCGCGCCGCGCCCACAATCATTCCCGCGGCAACGGTTGCATTCGTCACCGGGTCGATCAGAATAAAACTTCCCGTGCCCCGATGATCTTTGTAGCTATCGAAATATAGCGGCCGCGCCGTTTCTATCCGCGCGAGCCCGATCTGGTTCATCTCGAGCGTCGCGGCCGGCTCGTGCGCGAGCGTGTTGATGTTGACCGCATAGTGGATGGTCTTGATCTCAGCCCATTCCTGATGACTTGTATGTTTCAGCCGGTACCGCGTCTGCGGATCGAGTGCATGATCGTTCAGCCACACGATCGTTGTATCGAACAACCGCGCTACCGCCGGTGTCGAGCGCGATGCCACGAGCATGTCGCCGCGCACCAGGTCCACTTCATCTTCGAGAGTTAATGTGACCGACTGCGGCGCCTCGGCTTCCTTCAGGTCTCCGTCAAACGTCACGATGCGCTTGACGCGTGCGCTCCGCCCGGAGGGCAGCACAGTAACCGCGTCTCCTACTCGCACGCTCCCCGATGCGATCTGTCCGGCGTAGCCCCGGAAATCCAGGTTCGGACGCACAATGCGTTGAATCGGAAACCGGAATGCCGCGTTCTCCGCGCGTCCGCCCACCGGCACCGTCTCGAGGCATTCAATCAAGCTCGGGCCGCTGTACCACGGCATCCTTGTGCTGCGCGCGACAACATTGTCGCCCTCGAGCGCGCTGATTGGAATAAAGATTGGCTCAATGCTTTGGAACTGCGAGAGAAACCGCCTGAAATCTACTTCAATCGCGCTGTATACGGCCTCGCTGTACTCGACAAGGTCCATCTTGTTCACCGCGATAATCAGGCGAGGCAACCCAAGAAGCGAGGCAATATAAGAATGCCGTTTCGATTGCGGCAGCAAGCCTTTTCGCGCGTCAACCAGAATCACCGCCAGTTCCGCCGTGGACGCGCCCGTCACCATGTTGCGTGTATACTGCTCGTGCCCCGGCGTGTCGGCAATGATAAATTTGCGGTTAGGAGTCGAGAAATACCGGTACGCGACGTCGATCGTGATCCCCTGTTCGCGTTCCGCGCGAAGCCCGTCGGTGAGCAGCGAGAAGTCGATCGGTCCCGCGTTCCGTCCCGCCGAGGCCTTCGTCACCGACTCGAGCTGATCTTCATACACGCTGCGCGAATCGTACAGCAGCCTGCCAATCAGCGTCGATTTCCCATCGTCCACGCTGCCCGCCGTCGTAAACCGCAATAAATCCTTGGCTTCATCAGCCGCCAGAAACGATTCGAAAGAAGGCTCAGCAGCCGCTGCTGTCACGGTTGCCACTAAAAATAGCCCTCTTGTTTCTTCAGCTCCATCGACCCGTCCGTGTCGTGGTCGATAACCCGGTTTTGCCGCTCCGACAATCGCATACTGAACAGTTCTTCGATGATCTTCGGTACCGTGTCCGCTTCCGAATAAATTGCCCCCGTGCACGGGCTGCAGCCCAGCGATCGCATGCGGCATCGCACCATCTTCGGCTCCTCGCCAGGCAGGCGCGGTATAAATGGCTGCTCGACCGAAATCAAAGAATCGCCCCGCACCAGCATCGGCCGCAGCTTCGCGAAATACATAGGAACAATGGGTATGTTTTCGACGTGTATGTACTGCCACACGTCCAGCTCCGTCCAGTTCGACAGCGGAAACACTCTCAAACTCTCGCCTGGATCGATCCGCGCGTTATATAGATTCCACAGTTCCGGCCGCTGATTACGCGGATTCCATTGACCCCGCACATCGCGGAACGAAAAGATGCGCTCCTTGGCGCGCGACCGTTCTTCATCCCGCCTCGCGCCGCCGATCGCCGCATCAAACCCGCCGTTTCGCAAGCCATCGAGTAACGATTGCGTCTTCAGCGCTCCGCAGCAGCGTTGCGTTCCCCACGCGTACGGGTTGGAGCCTTCATCCAAAGCCGCTTGATTTTTTTGAACAATCAGCTTCAAACCGAGCTCGGCCGTATAACGGTCCCGAAACTCGATCATTTCTTTGAATTTGTATCCCGTATCCACATGCAGCAGAGGAAACGGAAGCGGGCCCGGATAGAATGCCTTCTGTGCCAAACGCAACAGAACCGAGGAATCCTTCCCGATCGAATAGAGTAAAACCGGGCGCTGGCACTCCGAGGCGACCTCGCGCAGAATGTGGATGCTCTCGGCCTCCAACAGCTTGAGGTGGTTGAGACGGGACATCGTTTGTGCCTATCGTAGCACGAAATTCCCATCCTCCATGGACAAAGAGGGGATTTGAAGGCCAGCGGCTAAACTGGATTTATTATCAACCGTTTAGGGCTTCTATTTAGAACTCGATTCGGTCCTTGATCGAATCGATCTTGGCGGCATCCAGGCTCGCAACTTTCCTCAGATCCGCAAGCGACTTATAGTCGCCGTTTTGTTGCCGGTAATCCACAATTGCCTTCGCCTGCTCGTCCGATAGGCCCAGGCCCGTCTTCAATTCATCAACCGGCGCCTTATTTACGTTCACCTTCTTCGCTGTCGTGGATGAGGGACTGAAATTTGCAGCGAGGTAATCGACAATTTGCGCAAAATCGTCGTCCGATCCCTGCGCGCCGCGCTGTATCATGTCTTCCACAACCTGCGTCCAGCCATCTTTAGTCAACCGCTTCCCCATCACGATCTCGGGTCCGTGGCAAGCGCTGCAAACTCTTTCGACCACGTCTTTTCCCGGGCCGTCGGGCAATTGCTTTTGTGGAGGGGGAGCGCCCATCGCCGTACACATGCCAACGGAGGCGGCCAGAATTGCGATCTCGATGATTTTCGAATGCACGCTGTAATCTCGCTTCTACTTCCGATTATCGCGATCCGTATAGACGCAATCAACGAGCGTCAGCGGCCGGCGCCTTTTTTCCACTGTGATATAACCTCCTAGGACTTGAAACGTTACAATCGACGAAATTGAATGCAAAAACTCAGTTTCTTCCTCGCGCTCTTGCTCGGGCCCGCGCTCGTCCACGCCGCCGATTGGCCAACTGACGGCGGCGATTCCAAACGCGACGCCTGGCAAAAACACGAGGACATTCTTGACAAAGAAAATGTCGGCGGCCTGAAGCTTTTATGGAAGCTGAAGCTCGATAACGAACCGCGCGAGATGCATTCGCTGTTCCCGCCGATGATTGCCGGCCAGGTAAAGACCGCGAGCGGAACGAAACAAATCGCCATTGAAGCCGGTTCCTCTGACAACCTCTACGCGATCGACGTGGATGCGGGCGCCGTCCTCTGGAAGAAACACTTCCCCTACAAATCGGACCGGCCGCAATTGCCTGGCCGCGGCCCCCTCTGCCCAGGCGGACTCGTTGCGACGCCCGTAATTGGGCCCGCAACCGAAGCAGGCGCAAGAACGGTTTATGCCGCATCCAGCGACGGCATGCTTCATTCTCTGAATCTGGCCGACGGCGAGGACGTCGCTCCTCCCGTCAACTACCTTCCACCTAACGCGAAAGCCTATGCTCTGAACCTGCACGACAACGTGGTCTACAGCACCACGGCGCAAGGCTGCGGCGGTAACCAAAACGGCGTCTACGCCATTGACTTAAGCAGCCCCGACAAAAAAGTGACTACGTTCTTCCCCGGCGGAGGCGGCGGCTTGTGGGGACGCACCGGAGCCGCTATCGGCTCGGACGGAACCGTGTACGCGCCGACCGGCGATGGCCCTTTCGATCCGGCCCGGCACGAATTCAGTGAATCGCTCATCGCCGTTACGCCCAAGGATCTGAAGCTCAAAGACTACTATTCGCCGACCGACGCGGCCTTCATGTGGAAGCGCGATCTCGACATGAACGTAACTCCGGCGATTTTCAGCTACAATGGCCGCGATCTCGTCGTAACTTCGAGTAAGGAATGCCGCGTGTTCCTGCTCGATTCGAAATCACTCGGCGGCGCCGATCATCGGACGCCCTTGTTCCGCTCGCCTCTGATGTGCAACGAGGAAGTAAATTTCGCGAGTGCCGGAGTGTGGGGTAGCCTAGCCACCTGGCAGGATCGAAACGGTACACGCTGGGTGTTGAGCCCTTTCTGGGGACCTGTCCATCCCGGCTTTAAAGTGCCCGTCTCTTACGGCCCGGTGTTGAACGGAGCCATTGTGGCGTTCAAGGTGGAAGACAAAGACGGGAAAACAGTCTTGACGCCGGCTTGGATGTCGCGCGACATGAATTTCGCCGAGCCGCCCGTGATCGCTAACGGAGTGGTCTTCGCCTATGGCAACGGCGAGAACACGGTTCAGGCCACGCCTGAAGAAGGATTACTAGCCAATACTTCCGAGAATCGCATCCGCAAATCTACCCACGCTGTCATCTATGCTCTCGATGCCGAAACGGGAAGGGAGTTGTGGTCGAGCGGCGATACCATCACATCCTTTGCGCATTTTTCAGGCTTGTCCGTCGCCAACGGACGAGTTTATCTGGGCACATTCGACAGCAATCTCTATTCGTTCGGTCTGCCGGGTAAGTAGCATGAGACGAGTCTTTCAACTGGCCGCAATTGTCCTCGGTTGCGCCTGCGCCGCAAGCGCGCAGCTGGGCCACACAACCGATTGGTGGACTTACGGAGGGGACGCGCAACGAACTGGATGGGGGAAAAGCGAGCAGCGCTTTACGAAAGAAGAAGTGAAGAATTTCCAGCTTTTGTGGAAGCGCAAGCTCGATAACGGCGCTACAGGCCCGCATAAGCTTCTACCGCCCGTAATTCTCGGCAATCTGATTGGTTATCGAGGCTTCAAAGAGCTGGCCTTCGTCGCCGGAAGTTCCGATAACTTATGGGTGATTGATGCCGATCTTGACCGGATGTACTGGCAGAAACATTTCGAAATATCGTCCCGCGAAAAACCTGGCGACGATCAATCGTCTTGCCCGGCCGAACTAACCGCCATGCCTGCGCTGCCGCCGCCTGTGGTCTTCCGCCGGTCGAGCACACCGCGCACAGGCGCTAACAGGATGCGCGATCTCTTCGCGCCCAAGCCCGTCTACGTTCTTTCGAGCGATGGAACACTGCACCGCCTCAACCAGCAGGACGGCGCGGAAGTCGGCACGCCTATCGACTTCGTGCCGCCTGGCTCGAAAGCGCGCAGCCTAAACATCGCCGAGAGCATCGTTTACACCACCACCGCTCGAGCCTGCCACAACGCCCCCAGCGCCGTCTGGGCAATCGACCTGGACGACTCGCCGCCCAAGGCGCATTCCTTCGTCTTGAAGGGAGCGGAAATCAAAGGGCTCGGCGGCGTAGCCCTCGGTCACGACGGCGTTGTCTACATACAAACCGGAGACGGCCGGTTCGACCCGGCATCGAATGAATACGCCAATTCTCTTCTGGCGCTTACGCCCAAAGATTTGAAGCTTAAATGCTATTTCAGTCTTCCTGACGCGGGCGCCACCAAAAAAGACTTCGATATGAACGTCTCGACACCGGTGATCTTTTCCTACAAGGATCGCGATCTGATCGTTACGGCTGGCAAAGACGGCCGGCTCTATCTTCTCGATTCGAAGCCTTCCTCGAGCGGCGATCGTATGACTTCCCTGTATCAAACGCCGCCGATATCGACGGGCGATGGGAACTCAGCCCGCCGCGGCATCTGGGGTAGCCTTTCAAGTTGGGAAGACGCGGATGGAACCCGCTACGTTCTCGCGCCTGTTTGGGGCCCCCCTCACTCCGGCCTTACTGCTCCCGTGACCCATGGGGAAACGCCGAACGGTTTCGTTATTGCGTTTAAGCTGCAAGACCAGGACGGCAAACCGATCCTTGCGCCGGCCTGGATCTCCCGCGACATGATTTCGCCCGCCCCGCCGGTCATCGCGCAAGGCGTCATCTTTGCGCTCTCGAACGGAGACGTTTCCCGGAAAGCCACTCACGCAACGTTATACGCGCTCGACGCTACAAACGGCGAAGAAATGTATTCCACGGGAAACCAGGTAACTGTCCCAGGCAGCCTGACGGGCTTGTCCATTGCAAACAGCCGCTTGTATTTCACAACCGTCGATAACACACTCAACGTGTTTGGCAAATACCTCGAACATTAAACGCGACTGAAAGGCCGGCGCGCTTCTCGAAACCGCTGAACCTAAAGTTTTATTACTCGCCCCTAAGAGACCAGCCAGATAGTATCTATGGAGCACGCGTACTACCAAAAAACACTTTCAGCCAAAATGTTTTCGGCAAGACGTTGCCAAACACGTCCATAAATACTTATAGTCTTGGTATAGCTGGTGATTCGTACTAGCCCTGGGACGCGGCGCCTTATGAAAAACCACTGGTCGGAAATAAATCGTTAGACGGGAGTCATGTTCGGGAACGCAGCTCACTCTGAGGTACTTGAACAGCCGCAGTTTGTTTCCCTGAAAATTGTCCTTTCAGCCCAAGCCATTGGCGAATTAAGCGCCCTCTCTTATCCCGCCCACCCGATTGAATTTGGAAAACGCGAGCTCGCCGGCTTTCTGTTTGGCAAGGTTTCGCAGCGGTGCGTGCAAATCGAAACCGTCCGGCAGCTTCCTTCCGAAAGTGGCAGCCTGATCTTCGAGCGGTTCACAAATAAACAATTCGGCGAAATATTGCGAGTGAGCCAGGCGGATGAGTCTCTGGCCGGCATGGGCATAGTGGGGTGGTATCGTTTCCATCCGGCACGCGACTTGCGGCTCGAGCCCGCGGAAATCGACTTTCACGAAAAATTCTTTCCCAACCATGAACACGTCGGCTTGATTCTGCGGCCTGATGAACCTACGGGATTAACGGCGCTGATCTGTGCCCGGAGCCAGGACGGCGCATTCTCGCGGACTCAGCATTCGAGCGCGGCCCTATCGGTCAACAGCCGGCGCATTGCACGGGCTGCAGTCGAGCTTCAGTCCGGGCCAAAATTCGGCGAAGAAGCCTACATCCAGGCATACCGGATTCTGGAAACCGGCGACGAGCGCAAGAGCCGGCGAAAGTGGATCGTGGCGGTAGCCCTGCTGGGCACGCTGCTGGTTGCAAGCGCCGCCTGGTTTAAATTTTCCGAATCCACGTCGGCTCCGGTTGCCGATCAAAAACCGCCCACTCTGTCTCTGACGCTTTCGGCCGATGGGCCGAATCTGCTGGTGAGCTGGATCGGGGGCAGTTCATCGCCCAAGGAGGCTCACTTGAAAATCCTGGATGGCGACGCGGTCAGCCAGATCGACCTGACGAAGACCTACAACCCTACCGGGTCTGTTACGGTACCGAGACACAGCGGCAACGTACAAGCCGTGATCGAGATGAACGATGGGTTCCGTAACTGGCAGAGCCAGTCGAGTTTGATCGACGACGGGTTTGTAGCTAGCAAGAATGCCACTGCGGCTCTTGCCGCTGCGGCAAAGAATCAGGCTGACCAACCCGAATTAGCGCAGCTGATAGAAAAAAACCGCCGCCTCCAGGCCACAGTCGATTCGCTGCGCAGTCAACTGGAGGAAGCGCCACACCGCACCTCAAAACGGAACCGCGCGCGCTAGCAAACCCCACGTGGCCTGAACCGAGCCGCGACCGCGAGGGAGCGGTCTTCGATCTTTTCAGAGCCGCCTATCAGAAGTAAAACCGCAGCGAAAGCTGAAGATTACGGGCAAGCGTGCTTTTCTGGGTCACTTCGCCGAACGTTGAATCTGTCGGATTCACGTCGAGGCCGCCTGTTTGGGTAATGTTGGCCCAATTCGGGTGGTTGATAAAGTCGTAGGCTTCTGCCCGGAACTCGAACCCGGTCCTTTCGTTAATGGCAAATTTCTTGAAGAGCATCAGATTCCAAACCTGGAGACCCGGCCCGTAAATGGAGTCACGAACGCCCGATTGAAGATTAAACGTGCCAGCGGCGGGCGCCGTGAAGATCGGCTGGCCGCTTGCATTCGTGGTGGAAAAGTATTTCGCCGAACCGCTTGCGCCCGCGAATCCACCGAGAATGGTCGGCGTTCCGTTCATGACCCAAAATTGGCCCTGCGACCCGCAACCGAAGCTGCCCAGATCGTTTGAGCTGACACCCGCGTAATCGACGTTGGCTCCGACGCCGCACGGCTGACCGGTCTGGAACTGAACTGTGCCGCTGATCTGCCAGCCGCCCAGCAGCTTGCCCGTGAGCCTGCTTTGATCTTTAAAGAAGGGGAGTTCGTACAGGTAATTGATGACTGCCACGTGACGGGCGTCGTACTCCGAGGGACCCCAAAGATTGCTGGTGTTGTAGGTGTCGGGGACGATGTCGCGATAATTCGAGCTGTTGTCCGAACTCTTCGAGTATGTATACGAGACGCCGAACAGAGATCCCCTTGTGAGACGGCGATTCCAGGTAATCTGCAGCCCGTTGTACGTGGAGTTCACAACGGGCTCCTCTTCCTGAATCACCGCGAAGCCCTTGTAGGGACGCAGCGCATTGATATTCACGCCCGGATTCGCCTGCAGGGTTCCCGCCGGGACTTGATTGATGTCGTACACATCCCAGCCATGATAGGCGCGATGCCCGACATAGGCGACGGATAGCACGGAATTCCAGAATAATTCGCGCTGAAACGTGAAGTTCCAGTTCCATGCAATCGGCGCCTTCAGATGCGGGTTCAGCGACGTCATGGTCAGGGGGGCCTCCACACCTGTGGTCAAAGCCGCGGCCGGATTGTCCACGCGTACGTTGTTTACCGTCACGAACGGTTGGAACGGGGAGTTGCCGCCGGGGAAAATATTGTCGAGCAGAGGCATGCGGGTTACGAATTCGCCCGCCCCCGCGCGAACTACGGTCTTCTCATTAAGCTGATAGGCGATGCCAAGGCGCGGCTGAACCGGAGTGACGTTGGGCGCGTACGATTTGCCCAACTTCGGGTCAAAGAGGCTGTTGCACGATTGGCCGCCGCAGATGGGCTCGGTTGCGGCCAGAACACGTCCGACAGCGGAACTCGGAAAGCTGCTGAAACCGGGAATGACCACGCCATTATATGCATTGCCAGTTCCCAGTACGACGTTTCCGGCGGAATTAATCGTGACGGCCTGTGCCGGGTTGTACAAAGCACCATTGAAGTAGTCCTGGTTGGCCCACAAGGCGTGATACCAACCGATCGTACTGACGCGAACGCCGTAATCGATGTGCAGCTTCGGATTGATTTTCCAGGAATCCTGCGCGAACTCTTCGAACATCAAACCTCGCCAGATGGTGTAGGCGCGCGGGCCAATTTCGGTGTAGCTGTCGGCATAACCAAGAGCCAGATTGGCGATGCTGGCGCCGGAAGTCGCACCCGTGCCGCCGTTGCTAAATGTGAAATTGCCGTTCTGGTTGTTGGCGCCGCCGGGAACGGTACTGACGTTGATCTGGTCACCGTCGTTTTCGCCATCGTAGTCGAAAAGGAAACCGAACTTAAACGTGTGGTTGCTCCAAACCTTGGTCAAGCTGTCGGAAGCCGTATAAATGGGACCGGAGGAATGCGACGGATAAGGCCCCCCGGCCAGGCTATAGAAGCTGTCGTTCAGGTTAACGGTGGGGATTTTGTGCGTAATATCCTTGCCGGGGAATATGTAGGGGAAGTTGATACCGAGTGTTTCGGCATTGAACCCGGGTGCGGCGGTGTTTACCGGGATGTACACGTCATCCAGGCTCACGGTTGCGCGCGCCTCATTTACGAGGGTCGGATTGATGGTGTAAGTCCAGCCCAGCGTGTTGGTCTGATTGGGACGGTTGAAGTATTTTGGAGTCAGGCCCGATCCCTGATCGAACGGCTGATATTCGAAATAAGCTAAGTCGCTCTTCCGGAACTCGATGTGATTCTTGTCGTTCGGAAGGATGTCGAAATTCAGACTCTCTTTGCGCTGGTTGTAGGGATGCGCCGCCTGGGCGATCCAATTCTGGGTACCGACCGGTCCGAAATTTGCCGCAGGGTACGCGTTAAGAATGGCAAGGCCCGTCGGGCTGAGCAGGCTTGTAGGAATAATATTGCCGGGAATCGGTTGGCATGTAGATGCACCGAGCTTGGGACAGGTGCCGGGGTAATAGAGCTGCGTCACACCCTTGTACCAGGGATTCGAACTCAACAGCTGACTGAAGTTGCCCTGGCGCATCAGAGGGGTGGGTACAGCCTGTTCCTGCGTGTCGGTGGAACGCTGCCGGAGCCAGTCTTCGGCTACAAACCAGAAAAATTTCTCGCGGAACTTTTCCCACTTACCCGGAATGGCTGCCGGACCGCCGACCGCAAAACCGAAGTTGTTGTAACGGTAAGGTGAGGCAAAGTTGGTGGACGTGCTCAGATTGCGGCTCCAGGTATTCGCGTTCATGTCTGAATTCTGGAAGTACTCGTACAAGGCGCCGTGAAAGTCGGTTGAACCGCTTTTCGAAACCATGCGGATCTGGCCTCCCGCAGCTCGGCCGTATTCAGCCTGATAGTCCGCAGTTAGAACTTGGATCTCCTGCGTCGAGTCCACGTTGCCGACGCCGATTACCGCGCCGTTCGAGCGTGTGCGCAGGGCCGGCGCGCCGTCTACGAAGACCATCGTGTCCCACGAACGCGCTCCGTTGACATTGAACGGCTGTCCGGCCGGTCCTAGACCCTGCTTATCTCCGAGTGTTGTACCAGCTCCCGCACGGACGCCGGGGAGAAACTGCGTCGAATAAATAGGGCTGCGGCCGTTCAGTTCCAGATTTTGGATTTGCGTGCCGGTGACTTCGGACTGTACCGCGCCTGATTCGGTTTGCAGTACCAGGGCTGTAGCGCTTACCTCAACCGTTTCGGTTGTCTGCCCAACGGAGAGATTCGCGTCCAGACCAAGGGTGGAGTTGGCTTCCAGCTTATTATGCGTGCTCTCGAATTTCTTGAAGCCACTGATTTCAGCCGTCATCGCATACAGGCCGGGAAGAAGATTGGTGACGGCGTAGTGGCCCTGAGCGTCGGTGGTCACGGTGTGCGATTCACCCGTGGCTTCGCTCTTGATCGTTACTTTGGCGTTCGGAACCACACCACCGCTCTGATCTCTAGCAAAACCAACGATGGTGCCCACATCGGACTGGGCAAACGCCACCACTGAGAACAGAATGCAAATCCCTAACGCGGTGCAAAGGGATAAAACCTTTGCATCGATGCTTTTCCTCATAGAACCCCCCTCAACTTAGAGAATGATGCCAAACGGCGAGGAAGCATGATCGCCGTCAGAACGCTACCAAGACTATGGGCGAGTATATCCACGATTTGCGGCCAAGGCAACCGTGTGCAAGAGGGTTTGCTGTTAAGATCCGATGAAATTACACAACGGGCACACTCTCGTAGAATTGCCCGGGTTTAGAGGATGCCCTTGAAAAAGCCCTACTCGACTTCAAAAATAGCTTCTATTTCAACCGTAATGTTGTTTGGGAGCATCATTCCCACAGCCGAGCGCGCATGACGGCCCGCCTCTCCAAACACCTCGACCATCAGATCGGAGCAGCCATTAATCACCTGCGGCTGTTTTCCGAATTCGGGAGTCGAGTTCACCATACCCAGCAGCTTTACCACTCTGCGCACCCGCGTCAGGTCGCCCTCAAGCGCACTCCTCGCGGCAGCCAAAAGCTGCAAGCCCACAAGCCGCGCGTCCTTATAAGCTTCTTCCGCCGATACGTCCGCTCCCACCCGGCCCGTCTTAAACCGATTGTCCCGTTCACGTGGACCCTGCCCGCTGAGAAACAGCAGATTGCCCGACCGCACGAACGGAACATAGTTTGCCATCGGGCTCGGAACGTCCGGGATCTCAATACCAAGTTCCGCGAGCCGCCGATCTATCGCATTCTTTTCCATACCGCCCAATTGTAAGCGGCATGTCCCTCCGTCTAGTGCTGCTGGAAGCGAATGTTAGGCGCGGGATCGTCTACAATCTCATAGCCCGCGGGAACTTCAAAAAGCGAAGGGTCGGGATTATTGCGGTCGATGTTAGTGAGCCGCGTCACCGAATCTCCGCTTCGGGGATCGGAATGCGTAGACTCGATCGTCTCCTTGAGATCGGGCGAAAACCACGATTCAGAGACCACAGTGATAGGCCGGTCGTTACCAACCGCGCCCTCGGGAAGGACAGTCATGATTCGTGAACCTTCCACCACTAGTCCGTCGATCGTCTCGGTTCCAAGCGACTCATGGGTGCTTCGGGCACCGGTTGAAGAGATGGCTGGGCCTGTATAAGATATGCCTCCTCCTCCACCACCTCCCGCGGCTTTGACCGCGCTGCTCTGATTTGGCTGACTCTGCCTTGGCTGAGTTTGAGCGGACAATCGCGGCGGCAATATGGCTCCCTGGGACAGTGCCATACGGCGAGCCACCTTATTCTGTGGTTCCAGCATGTAGGAGTAGCCCGCTACCACCAGCAAAATCTTGCGCATATTCCGCCCTTCCCGGAATATATGTCGCGGCCTGGACGCTGTCAATAAGCCGAAGGTTTGCCTTCGGACAAATAATATTGGTCTGAATCCCTCGCGCCAGGCGACTCGGATTTTTCCGTAATTTCCAAACTTTTCACGCATCGACTAGCGTTTTAGTACTCCGTATTCCGTTGAATTGCGCCCAATTCCCGCGTTTACTAGTATTTGCAGCCACAAATCTTCCACAGCGTGATTGAGAACAGCAGAAAGGTACAAGCACACTTGGCCATATTGGCGGAAAAGCCCCCGGCGATTCCCGGCGAACTGGGACAGGCGGCAGAGGAAGGGCGCGACTGCGACGCAGTTCGGGTCGACATTATTACGTGCGAGTTCCCCCCCGCCGTTGGAGGCGTCGCCGACTATACACAAGAAGTCGCAAACGGTCTCAGCCAGTTGGGGTGTTCGGTCCGCGTTTGGGGGCCGGGCAGCGACCCTGCTGAAGAGGCAAATTCGCATCTCACCGTAAACCGGTCGCTGGGACATTTTGGACTGCGATCGCTGATCCGGGCCGGCCGGGCGATGAAGGCGGGAAGCGGAGGCCGATGCTTACTCCTGCAGTGGGAGCCAGTGGGATACGGTGTCGGGTCCGTGAACCTGATCTTTTGCCTGTGGATTGCTTCCATGGTTCTGCGTGGAGCGCGGCTCATCGTCATGTTCCACGAAACGTTCCTGAGCTATTCGAAACGAACGCCGAAAAGGCTGATAGCGGCCTCGCTCCAGCGCTTCATGGCCTTCTTGCTCGTGAACTTCGCATCTAAAGTGTTCGCCTCGACCGCGGGAGGAGCGCGAGCGCTCAACCGGTTCAGTTTGCGGCGCGGCAAGGTGGAACACCTGCCCGTTTTCTCGAATGTCAAGACCGACCGCGATCCGGACTACGTGAGAGCGCTTCGGGCGGGTTTTCGATCGGAACAGGAAATACTGATTGGACACTTCGGCCGCTATATGGCGGGGACCGAATCGCTGGTGGTCCCGGCTCTGAGGCGCCTCTTGCTCGCCAACCCGGCGGTCAAGGTGCTTTTCGCGGGAGAATGTGCGAGCCGCTATCGGGCCAAGCTTCTCGACGGACATTTCGAACTCGAGCCGCGAGTCCATTCGGTGGGCATATGCAGCGCGGGCGAGGTCGCTTCAGCGCTCTCGGCGTGCGATTTTATGTTCCAGCCGTACCCCGATGGGATTACTACGCGGCGCAGCACCGCAATGGCAGCGCTCGCAAACGGCAGATTCCTGGTTTCAAACACTGGCCCCTCGAGCGAAGATCTCTGGATGCGAAGTCCTGCGGTCTGTCTGCTCACCGGACGAGATCCGGCCGCCCATGCTGATGAGTTAGGCAGGGTTGTACGGTCTCCGGAACTCGTGGCCCGGGGATCGGCTTCGGCTCGCCAGTTCTACGAGGAGAATTTCTCCGCCGAGCGTACGTTGAGAGACCTCAAGGCCAGCATTCGGATCTGAATGATGAAACTGCCGAGCACAACCGCGAACAACACAGCCGTTCTCGACGAACCGGAAGTTCCGTCGCTCGAACTGGAAACCCCGGTTGCCGAGCCGGCCATACCCGTCCACGTGACGAAAAACCTGGTAAGCGGGACATCCGCCCTGGGACTCGGTGTCGTCATCGAACGCGGCTTTGGATTTCTTTCAAACGTTCTTGCGGCGCGCCTGGGCGGCGCTTCAACATTCGGCGTCTACTCGCTTGCCATTTCCACCGCCAGCAACATCAGTACTTACGCGGCGGGCGGCATCGGATCGACCGCAACCCGTTTTTCAGGCGAATATCCGAGAGGCAGCTCGGGCTATCCGACGCTCGCCCGCGCGCTCGCGGTGGTTTCTATTGTTTCCGCACTCGCTGCCGCTCTCATCATGTGGATCGGAGCCGTACCCATTTCCCGGCTCCTCGAAAAGCCCAACCTCACCGGAGTCTTGCACTGGGCTGCGCTTTCCGGTGCAGGAATGATTTTGGTCGAGTGCGCGAGAGGATTCTTCATCGGGCAGAAGCGCCTGAAGGCTCTGCTGCTTCTGTCTATTTCCGTTGGAATCGGAATGGCGACGTTGCTGCCGATTGCGGCGCATGTCGGACCTGTGGCGATGATCTGCAGCCAGAGCGCCGCCGCGCTGGGCGCTGTCGTAGTGTGCTTGCTCTGCTACCGTCCCCTAGGCCTGGCTTCTCCTGTGCGTATTGAAAGGCGTGAGCCCATCAAGCCCGTGCTGAAGCAGGTGTGGTCGTTCGGATTTGTTCAGCTTGCGGGTCTCGTAGGAATGAACGCAGCCGGATGGTGGCTCACTTCTCTCGTGGCTAAAAGCGACGCGTCCATGATGCAGATGGGATTCTTCGCCGTGGCGCACCAGCTTAGAAACATGGTGGCCCTCGGGCCTAGCCTCCTTACGCAGGCGAGTCTCGCCGAAATGGCCGACCGCGGCAACAAGGCAGAGAAAACACCTGAAAACGTGATGGCGGCCTGCACATTCATCTCCATGCTTGTCTCGCTCGCTTTGGCGGGAGTGGGCATTATCGTCGTTCCGTTGGGATTGACGTTAATGTATGGTAAGACGTATTCGGGAGCAGAACTCGCCACTGCCATCGCTCTGGCGACTGCCGTGCCGCACATGGGCAGCAGCTCCTTTGCAGCACGGCTTTGGATTGTATCGCTCCGATCTTCAGGTCTCATCAATACTGCATGGGCGGCGTTAGTGGCGCTCGCCGCCACAGCTCTGCTGCTCCACGGCGGCAGCGCCGCTAAAGGCGCCGGCGTTTATCTGGCTGCTCATCTGTTGTCGGCCGGCCTTCAAATCGGATGCTTGAAAAGGCGCGGATCGATGCCTCAGGGGGTCATCACTATCTTCAGTCTGGGCACGGCATGCGCGATTGCGCTCGCCGCCCTTGCCTTTGCGCGAGAAACTCACCCCGCAAGCGGCGCTTCGATCACTTTCCTCATGCTGGGTGTTTTGTTATCGGTTCTCGCCGCGATGTTTTTCACCGGCAAGCGCCACAACTGGGTTCCTTCGAAGGACGCGATTCGAGAGCTTGTCGCGCACATGCGGATTCTCGACCGGCTTAGGCTTCGGCAGCCCGCTCAGTAAGCCGCACATCGAGATCGCCGGGCTGTTCGGTGGACCACTGCACACGAGTCCTGTTTCCGATCACAAACCAGTACCCGCCGATGCCGATCAAAAGTATCGCGCAGGAAACCGCAAACGCCAGCGCAAACGAGTGCGTCTCGTTCACAATCGCTCCGGTAATCCAGGGCGCGGCGACGCCCGCGAAATTGCCCATGCAATTCTGAAGAGCGGTCCATTTCCCGGCTGCCTCGGGACCGGAGAGCGTCTGAGCGAAGGCCCAGTGATTCGACGAAAATCCTCCGAAACAAAGGCAGGCAATTAGCAGCAACGTCATGGCTACGGTTTCATTGTGGACAGTTATACCTGGCAGCATAAACAAGCAACAGCCCAGCATCCCTAGCGAGACACTTGCTTGACGAACTCGGGCCGCCACTTTCCCACGCCGGATAAATGCGTCGGCCACCAGACCCATCGTCATGGACGAGGCCCCTAGCGCCCAGAACGGGAGCGAGCTGAACAGCGCCAAATTCGAATAGTGGCGCTCCTTTTCCAGGTAATAAGGAAGCCACGTGAGCAGCAGATACCAGGTATAGTTCGCTCCGAACAGACCGATCACCGTGCCCCAAAAGGCTCGTTTTGAAAGGATCTCAGAATAGGCAGGCGCCGGGATGTTCGATGTTTCCTGCCTGAGTTTCAGTCGAGGCGCAACAACGCACCACGGAACGAGCCACAGCATGCTCGCTACGCCGATGACAATGAACATGCCCCGCCAATCGAGCCGCTGTACAAGTTTCACGCCGAGCATGACGCCAAGCGCCGGCCCGATCTTTGATCCCGCGTCGATAGCGGCATTGGCTGTCCCTCGCAGGCCCTCGGGAAAACAGCCCGTTATGATTTTCGAATATGAGGGATATGCTATCGATTCTCCGGTTCCCAACAAAAGCCGCAAGCAAAAAATAACGGCAAAGCTGTCGATGGTCAGCCCGGGGAGATGAAGATCGCGCGCGAAACCGGTGGCGGCAGTGGCTCCCGACCAAAGAAGATAGCCGGCAGCAAATACCCAGTTCACGTTGAATCTCTCGATCAGCTTTCCGGCAGCAATCTGAAACAACGAATAGGTCAGGAAGAAGGCCATACTAAGCCGGCCCAGACGCTCCTGATCGAGATGGATGTCGCGTTGAATATGGCTGAGCGCGACAGAGAGATTGCCCCGATCGAGATAATTGATCCCGACGGAAACGGTAAGAAGAACGAGCGCAAACCAGTGGAGGCGCGAAGGCTTGAGCAGCGTCGAGGCCATGGGGCTGCGCTCACTCTATCAGATGATAGTGTGGCGCACGCTTTAGCGTGCAGTGGTGAACTTCAGTTCACCGTTATGTCCTGCGCGATCTATAAGCCGGTTTCTGTGCCCCGCCGAAAAGCGGGCGGCAACCATTCGACCAAGCCTAGAACGAGGAATGCTTGCCGCCGCTAAGCGAGCTACATGAATCGGTCCTGCGCGATCTATAAGCCGGTTTCTGTGCCCCGCCGAAAAGCGAGCGGCAACCATTCCTCTAGGCCCGCCATTACTGACAGGCTCAAGCGACCTACCCGGAAGTTGTAACGGAGCGGGCCGCTCCTCCTCCCCTATTTGGTCTTGCTCCACATGGGGTTTGCCCTGCCAGGCGCGATTACTCCGCCCGCGGTGCGCTCTTACCGCACCTTTTCACCCTTGCCGGGAGCGCCCGAAGACGCACCGGCGGTATATTTTCTGTGGCACTTTCCGTAACGAGCCCTTTGAGAGCTCATCCCCGGCCGTTAGCCGGCATGCTGCCCTGTGGAGACCGGACTTTCCTCCCGGCCAAATATATTGCTAACTTGGCCCGGCAGTTGCCCAACCGCGCAGGAAACCTTTAGTATCGCACTCGAAATGGGTTCAGAATGCGAACTAGGCAGCCATTTTCGCCTGTTTGCCTGGCCAGATAGCGAGTTCGACGAACTCTTCTTCGAATCTGACCTCTTCCTTGGGATCTCTGGCTGGCCGGATAACACGGCAGCATTCTTTGAGTGTGTCTTCGAGAGGACGATTGACCGCCTCTTCACCAAGGACAGCCCGTACCAGATCGGTGGCAGCTGAGCGGGCCGCCTCGGGCGACTTCGCAAACATCAGCGCGTCATAACGGTTGTCAATCGATTCAGAAATGCGGGACATAGCAAACTCCACTTTGTGACAGGGCCAAAAATCACTCCAAACCCGTTAGGGCTGGAAAATTACTGCGTTCGGGGGAGGGATCGTTTCGGCGAAACTGTCGGGCGATCTCCAACCAACACTACACTTGCCGGTTGAGCCACCTAACATTTTAGACGCACGCAACAACAAAATGATGCGGCCCAATCAACAAAAGAGACAGCATTTTACCAAAAAATTCTCAGTATGCAAACATCCGGCTCGTTCCGGGCTCCGCCTTCCTCGGCTAGCAGGCGCCTAACCAATTGAAAAGAAAGACATGCCGGGCTAGCTAGCGTTCGATCGGGCTATAGCCCTAGGCCAGGCAGCTCTTCACATAGGCAAGGCATTTTTTCGCCTCGGTGACGATGTTCGAACCCTCCGGAATCGGGTATTCCAACTCCAGATTCGCCGGGAACGGATACTGTTCCTTCTTCATAAGCTGCAGTACTTCCCTGATGGGCGTGTCGCCCGTGCCCCACACGGCGACGTTCGGACCATGGTCCTTCTTGCGATCCTTGATGTGCAGGTTCGTGATTTTATCGTGGTGTTGCCTAATAAACGCAACGGCGTCGTACCCTGCCGCGGTGAAGTGTCCGATATCCAAATTGATGCCGTTGTACTTTCCATACGACATCAATGTGGCATAGCTTTCAAGCGTAGCGGTCTGGTTGGGATCGTTGGTTGCGTCATGGCCGTGATAGCCGACCATCAGCTTGTGTTTGTCCGCGATTGGGGCTATGCGCTTTGCCATCGTCAAGGTGGTGCTGGTGGTGATGGCCTTGACGCCGAGCGCCTCAGCCATGCTAAAGCCATACTCAATATCTTCGTCTTTCATACGGTCCTGCATGTTGTAGCACAGCAGCGCGACATCAACGCCGGCATCGTTAAACTTTTTGGCGACGGCCTTCCAGGTGTTCGCATTCGTCGATAGTCGCCACTGCGCGAGCTTCTCTTCCGCGGCTTGCCTTTGGGCCTGTTGCTCAGGGGTTAGCTGCATCCGGCCGCGCCGCGCTCCCGCAGGACCCCCAGGACGGCCAAAGAACGGCATGGGAGGGCCGCCGGCCAGAGCCTCACAGTGATTCGACATCAGCTCCGCCTCGCCCAATCCAACCTCAACATATGCCCTGATGATCGCTTCCGGGTCGGGGCTGGCAATGCTGTTGAAGCTGTAAGTGATCGCTCCAATCTGAACGCCCGAGAACTTCGAATCGATCATCTGGGCGCCCAACGCCTTAGCGAGCGGCACGGCGGCAAGCGCCATCTTTCCTATATCTCGTCTTGTATACTGCATCATCTTGTCCAAAGTGAACGGTGGTAAGGCAATCATATCTCGCCCGTTTTCCCACATTCACCCCGGTGGGGCAGACGGTCTTGCCGTCTGCCAGCGGCGGCCTCCCAGGCCGCCCTACTAGCTTTTGGATGCCAGTCTGTCGAGCGTGGTCACGATAGTCAATATCGCGTCCGATTGAGACTGAAGCAGTTGATCTGCGGCCGCGTTCTCTTCGGCGCTAGATGCAGTCCGCTGCGTTATGGCTTCCAGCCGCGTCAAAGCGCTCGCAATTTGAGTCATTTCCGTAGCCTGCTCCTGTCCCCCTTCATGGACCTGGTCGATCAGGGATTTGACGTTCCGTGCGCTTTCGGTAATGGAGGCGATCGCCGTCGTTATCTGACGGCCCCAAAAGACGGCACTACGCCAGCTGTCGAAACAGCCCGGGGTGACTTCCGATAACCTTGATCGGACCGATAAGCGGCGGCACTCTTAGGCCAGCGCAAAAGAACATCACCTCGGACCCTTGCGCCGCTGATCGAGCGCTGTAGCCGATGTTGTAAACCACGTGGCGCGAACTCTTATATAAGTTGCGAATAGGCTGAACGTTATCGTAAGACACAATCCACCGCTGCCGCTTGATGCGGTTGGTCGCGAATTCCGCAACGCTTGCATGGTCCTTATCTTCATAGAAGTTGTAATACAGATCGCGGCCTTTCACGTAGTAAGGCGGGTCGAGATAAATCAATGTCTGTTCAGGCCAGTCCGAAACACCATCTTTCAGGAATTTAAGGGCATCCTTTCGCGTCAGCTTTATGCGATTCCTCATCCGGGCGATGGACTCTACCCGGTGGATCAGTTCTTTCGCGTTGTAGCGCGCGTCGATTTTCCACGGTCCGGTTTGGTCCCTTCCGCCGATAATGCCGCCATTGAGAATGCCGGAACGGTTCGTGCGGTTCAGGAAGAACGTCGCGAAGCCAAGCTCGAGGTCGTCGTGACCTTTCGCGTTTTCAAGAATGCGCTTTTGCTTGTCCCACGCTGACACCGACAGCGGCATATCGGAAATGCGTCGGCAGAATTCCTCTGTGTGGTGCAGGACGCTTTTCCAGAAGGCATGAACAGGCTTGCTGATGTCATTAATGTGGATACGCGAAACGTATTCATGAAATAGCAGCTCAAGAGCAATCGCCGCACCACCGGCATAGGGCTCGACATATTCGCCGTCGAGCAGCCCGTTATCTTTCATCAGGCTTTTAACGTAAGGGGCGAGCTTAGCTTTGCCGCCCGGATATCGGAGCGGCGTGAAGTAGATCAGGCGTTGGCCAGGGTCGCTCATGGCCAGGCCATCTCGAAAAATCTCTGAGCATTGTCCCATGCCGTCGTGAGACTGCGCTCGGTTGGTGTGAAAAAGCGGTTGTGAATATAGGCATGCAGCGTGTCGATTGAGAACGGATGGTGTTCATCGGTCAGGGCAGCAAGGACGCCTTTGAAATCCTTTCGGTCCGCACCATTAGCGACCATGTGATTAACAACTTCCTGTACCTTTGCTGCAAGCTTTTTTTCGGCTGTATGTCCGTTCCGCGTAAATGTAAGCGTCGAACTCGCTTTGTTTACCAAATACTCGTCCACTGACATTTCGAGGAAAACGCGAAGAAGAACACTGATCGCATGAACGTGCTTCAAGAGCTGCAAAAATTTAAGCTCGCCGTATATCTTTTCGATCTTCGCATTGGTGATATTCAGCTTGCAGCTTTTAGGAACAACACTCGTCCTTGCCAATGGCTGTCGCCGTTTCGCTTTGCCAGCTGCTGAACTAGGTTTGGCCTTGAAATCCGTTTCCTTCATGCCCTCGATTGCGGACAGGACGCCGGTTCTTTTCGTCAGGTTCGGCTTGTCCACGGGCTTCAAGTTGCGGATATATTCGAGCTGCTGTTCCTTGGACTTCAGGTCAGTAACTGTCACCCTCTTTTCCGCAAGATCAATGATCAGGCGTCGCAGGGGCTTGAGTGCTTCCTCAGGCGGCAATTCGGTCTGTAGCTTACCGTTTACTATTTCAAAACCTATGGACCTTCGAACATCAGGTGTGGAAAGAAGGCGATCAAGAGTTGATATCGGGAATTTTCCTGCGAGAAGATCGGCTTGTTCTTCCGTGAGATCGGCGTGCGCTCCTACGAAATCCATGGCCTGAAGGGCGGCATCTCTACCTTTGAAACGTGCTACGGCAATCGCGTTCCAGCCAACAATTCCCCGGCCATCATCTTCGCCGCTATGTCGCTGCCGAATCCACTCTACACCTTCCGGCCTGTCCTTGATCTCGAAACAATCGACTGGCTCTATACTCTTTGGGTCAAACTTCTGACCCGCTTTGAGCAAACGCCGCTTGTGAGATTCGGGCATCTCAAGATTGGCAACCAAGGCCGGCCCCTTTAATAGCTTTGCAGCGAGAACACGGCGATTGCCTTCCAATACGATGTAGTGCCCAGCGCGGTGAGGTGAGCGCATCACAAGACAGCGATCTATCGGGCTGAATCCTTTTTCGGCAATGCTTTCAGCGAGGTTAATCAGCTTCGATTTCTGCTCACTGATAATGCTCTGCATCGCCTCCCGCTGATCGGCAGCTTGCTTTATGCGCGGGTTCTCCAGGTCCAGATCAAGGCTGTCGAGTTTTAGCGACTTGGCGGGCATTCGTATATTGACTGTGGCGTATTGTACAACATTTCGTATTGGTTTTGTTTAAACTGCTATTTGCAATCAGCAGAGATCCGACGGTTTTCGCATCGTGATCACCCCAAACTAGCGGCTTCTAAATGGCTGGCGTTCAAGGCCGCAAGACTGTTCAAGTTTCTTCAACAGCGAGGCAGGCTAACTGGGGTCGTTTGCGCCGATTTCCAGATCTGAGGCGAGAAACCAGACATTTTGCAAAACGCCCCATTTATGTGTCACGCGCTATTCTTCCATCCAATTGCAAATTTCTGAATCAATATGGCTTCGGAAGCTTACGCCGGCTCACTCCCAACAAACGCCCCAGCATCATTCAGCACGGTCTCGCTAGTAGCCCGGGCGACGATGCCCATGCGGTATGGGCTAATTACCGCGTATCGCGGCAGCACGGTCTTGAGAGGAGTGAGTCTAATTGCTGCCGTTGAAGGTGTACTGAACCTGCGCTGATCGCTGAAAGCTAATCGCTCTCGCGTTCCAATAGCCTTACTACCCTACGGTCTCCGCGATGAAGTATACGCTGCTATGTTCAACATGTCTTCCTCGCTCAACTTACTAACCACGGGTTTCATCAAGTCAGTCCACTCGCCCTTCCGGGTATTCTGCTGCATGTCATACAATTGCCGCACGAGATAACTTGGCGAGCGTCCCGCGATGCCGGGCACGGGCCCTAGACCTTTCAAATCGGCTCCATGGCAAACACCGCACTGAACAGTTTTGCCGCCGCCGGTCGCTACCAAAACCTCGCCCTTCTTGATGCTGCTAAACGGTGCATACGCAATGAAACCCGACCGCGGATCCCGAAGCACCTCGGTAGCGTCGGGCTGCTCTGGCATCTCTATAATGCGTTCGCCGAGCGGCTCGGTCTGGTTCCCTTCAAGCGGAAGGAACATGCCGACCGACAGTCGTGTCTTGGGAACCGTATTGGTTTCGATCACTTTTATCCAGGGCGTCCATTTCATCGCGCCAAAGTACTCCGCGGCCGCTTTGATTTCCTCGTCCGTCATTGCCTTCGCATACGCGATCATCAGGTTGGTGTTTTTCTTCCGCGCATCGGCGCTCTTTCTCAGATCGTTTCTGAAATCGTTCATCTGGTGTATGAAGTACGAAACGGGAAGGCCGGAGACGCCGGCATTTTCAGGGCGCCCCTTGCCATTGGGGTAATGGCATAACGAGCATGCCCAAATGTCGGGCTTGCGCCCGTGGGCCACGATCTCGGGCATTTTGGGATGGTCGCCCGGATACCAGTCGGCCGGCCCGAAGCGATCGCTGATCTGCGCTTGAGTGAATTCCGCCGAACTGTTGGGAAGATGTTTCAGGCTGTTGTCAGGCGCAGCCTGCGGCGCACGCGCAGCATTGTTTCCCGCAGCTGCGTTCACTGAAGGATTGGCCGCCGCGTCCTCGGTGCCGTAAGCCCATGTCGGCGGTCGCTCGGCCGCAAACAAAGCGCGTGAGACAAACAGAAGGGCGAAGGCGATTTCTACTGTCAATCCTAGGTTGCTTCTTGTATGAGCTCTCATCGGTCAACTGACCATGATAGGGGTTCGCCGCGACGCCTGGCGCATCGCAGTTTCCCAGTTCAGAAATCTTCAACAGCCTAATTCCCGCCAATTGCTTAATTTACGCACACGGACGCGCCTCCGCCCTTCCTGCTCCGTGCTACTTCTACGGGCGAAGCAATGTCACCTACAGAAATTACACCTGTCACTGCTCCGGTCGCCGAACCGGTGGTCTCTACAGGCCCAACTAGCGAGCAAGGCAAGGCCGTCTCTTCTCGCAACGCTGTCAAGCACAACCTCTGCTCGAAAAAGCTCACCGGTTCCGATCTCGAGGAATTCAACGAGATCCGTGCCAAGCTCGACGCAGAATGGGAACCCCAGACTGAAACCGAGCGCCTGCTCCTTGCCCAAATGGCCCTCAGCCAGTGGCGCATGGATCGTGCCCTCTCGCTCGAACTCGCCGCCTTCGACCAAGACGGGCTCGACCCAGCCGCTCTCGCCCTGGCCCTCCGCTACCGCACCACCGCCGAGCGCAGCTTCTATAAAGCCCTCGCCGAACTCCAGCGCGTGCAGGCACTCATCTCCCGCAACGCCGAGCGCGACAAGAAGGAAGCAGAAGACGAGGAGGAAGAAGCCGTGCAGCGCGAAATCGAACGCCTAATCATGGCCCCGTTCGCCCCCTCACAAGGAGCCGGAAGCGTGAGCGACCGGCCCCAGTTCGTTTCGCAAAACCAACCCAACCCGCCGTCCGACCAAGTTCCGCCATCAACAACCTAGTACATCGTCCAAGAAATCATTTTCGTCCAAGAAATCATTTATGGATTAGGTTCCCGTTTGTGGGGCAGGCTGGGAGCCTGCGGCGGGTTGTCAACCCGCCAGTAGCGCGCCTGTGCCCCTCGCTTACAAATTCTTACGGTGTTTTTGCTGGCACCTGGCATCCTCGCCCTGAGCCCCCCGGTAACCAGCGCTTTAACGACTTCGCCCTTACGCTTATTACAATGAAAGGAGTTATGGCAACTTGCCGCCCCGGCATCTCTGAGATAGCGCCCCACGCCAAAGTGTATGTGGACCTCGTCCCGGAAGGTGACATCGAGGACACGCTGTCACAAAACCTCGAGGAGACCATTCGAATCCTGAACCCGGTTGAAGACCGCTTCGCCACCGAATTTGCATACGCACCCGGCAAGTGGACGATCAAGCAGGTGATCGGGCATTTGATTGATACAGAACGGATTTTTGCCTATCGCGCTTTGCACATCGCTCGCGGCGACACTACCCCGCTGCCTGGCTTCGAACAGGACGACTACGTCAGAACTGCTGCCTCGAACGAACGGCCTCTTACCGATCTGATCGCGGAGCTCCGTTGTGTAAGGCAATCCACTTTGATGCTTCTTAGGGCCTTCCCGCCTGAAGCCTGGATGAGAACGGGTCGGGTAAACGATTGGAATCTTTCAGTTCGTGGAATCATCTTCACAACCGCCGGCCACGAACTGCATCACACGGCAATTCTGCGGGAGCGTTATCTCCAGCCCGTCAATTGGGCTTCGGCATAACAGGCCAGCATATTCTCGTCAGGTACAATCACCATTGCTAGATACCCCGGTAATTTGCGAAAACGACTCAGGCAGCGAAAACGCGAAACACCACCCAATGCCCCCTGCCGGGCCGAATTTAACTGGATCAACTTACCGATTATTGTTTCTTGTCATCCTTCTAAAGCCTCTAAGCAATTTGGTGTTTGCCTTCGGCCTGAAATCCACGCCCGAGGTACTTTCGATTTACCCTTGGGCTTACCTCCGGAGCATGGTCGAGCCCATGGTGGCTCTCGGAATAGCGCTCCAGATTTTTTGGTTGCTTAGCCGGATGGCCTTGCTCAGCCGCGCAGACTTGAGCTTTGTGCTGCCAGCTACAGCCTGCGGGTATGCGATCTCGGCTTCCTTGGGGAAGTTCTTTTTGGCCGAGCAGATCACACCCAAGCACTGGATGGGGATAGTGCTGATTTGCCTGGGGAGCGGCTTTGTGGGATTCACAAAGCAAAATACAACTGCGCAAACAGCACTTAGTGGTGAATCTTGAAACGAAGGAACCAGAAACGTATGAGAATCTGCGTACTTGGCGGTGATGGTTATTGCGGTTGGGCAACGGCTCTATATTTGTCCGGCCGCGGCCACGACGTCGCCATTGTCGACAATTTTGCAAGGCGTCAATGGGATTTCGAATTGGGCGTCCAAACCTTGACTCCCATCCGGCCCCTTTCGGAAAGATTGCAATTGTGGCAGGAACTTACCGGGAACCGCATCGAGCTTTTTGTTGGCGACGTCGCCGAATACGACTTTCTTTGCTCGGTGGTTAAGGACTACGAGCCCGAAGCGGTGATCCATTTCGCCGAGCAACGGTCCGCCCCGTACTCGATGATCGATCGCAAGCACGCCACGTTTACGCAGGTGAACAATGTCGTTGGCACGCTGAATCTGTTATTTGCGCTTCACGAGTTCCGGCCCGGTTGTCATCTTGTAAAGCTCGGGACCATGGGCGAATATGGAACCCCTAACATCGATATCGAGGAAGGGTACATCACGATCGAGCATAACGGCCGCAAAGACGTGATGCCGTTTCCCAAGCAACCTGGTTCTTTCTACCATCTCTCGAAAGTTCACGACAGCCACAACATGATGTTCGCGTGCAAGATCTGGGGTCTGCGCGCAACCGATCTGAATCAGGGCGTCGTCTACGGCACCGTCACGAATGAAGTTGCGCTCCATCCTGGCCTCATCAATCGCTTCGATTACGACGAAGTGTTTGGAACGGTCCTTAATCGCTTCTGTGTACAGGCCGCGATAGGCCATCCGCTGACGGTTTATGGAAGAGGCGGCCAAACTCGCGGATTCCTCGATATTCGCGATACCATCCGCTGCGTCGAGCTCGCATGCCTGCATCCCGCCGCGCCAGGAGAATGCCGCGTTTTCAATCAATTTACCGAGCAGTTCTCGGTGCTCGAGCTGGCCCATCTGGTACAATCCGCCGGTGAAAAAATGGGGTTACGTGTCGAGATCGACCATCTTCCCGATCCGCGCGTCGAGTCCGAAGAGCACTACTATAACGCGAAGCATTCAAAATTACTGGATCTCGGCCTCGAGCCGCATCTGCTCTCAGACTCTCTGCTCGATTCGCTGATGAACATCGCCTTCGAGTATCGCGACCGCATCGATACGGCAACGCTGCTTCCCAAGGTGAACTGGAGAAAGGCCTCGAACGAAAGGAGACAACAGCCGGTGGCTATTCCCGCCGCTGTGTAACCTGGGCGCAGCTTCGCCGGGCGTGGGCTTCGGCCCACCCCCCATACTTGTAAACGGACGGTAACCCTTGCTCCGTTTGGCCCTCTTAGTCTTGCTTGCCGCCGATCCGGCGCAGGTAACGAATCTCCTTCGAAGCGGTTTACTTCACTTGGAACACGGCCAACTCGCGCAGGCCCGTTCCGAGCTCGAGCAAGCTTCGAAGCTCGATCCGTCGAACGCTCTGGTCTGGACTTCGCTTGTTAGAACGTATTCCCGCTTAAACCAGCCGGCACGGGCGCAGGCGGCGGCGGCGAAAGCCGAACAAAATGGCGCGGGCAATCCAGTAGTCGCTCATGCTTTAGCGATGTATTATTCCGGCGCCGGCCAGTTTGCGCATGCCGCCGCGCTTGAAGCCGAGTATGCGCAAAGCCCCTCGGCCGACTCCGGCGCGGCTGAACGCGTGGCCGATTTGTATCTTGACGCAGGCGACGCGCGGGCGGCTCTGCCGTTTGCGCAAAAAGCCTGGTTAGCAGCCAAGAGCGACCCGCAAACGGCGTTCGATTATGCGCAGACGTTGCTCCAGACGCAGGATTTCACACGAGCGGCCGAGGTTCTCGAGAGCGCAGTGCAATCGAATCCGAATAATGCCCAACTGACGCTTGCCCTAGGCGTTGCTCGATACGGGCAGCGGAGATTTCCCGATGCCATCGCGGCGTTTTTAAAAACCATCACGATCGATCCCCGTATTCCGCAGCCATACGTTTTTCTAGGCCGGATGCTCGATCAGGCGGGCACTGCGATGCCCGCCATCGTTGCCGATTATCGCCGGTGGATGACGATGGAACCAAAGCGGGCTGAGCCGCCTCTGTTGCTTGCCAAGGCGCTGGTTGCTTCGAACGGCGCGACGGACGAGGCGGAACAGCTGTTACGGCGATCCATTGCTTTAGATCCGCGTAACTGGGAAGCGTATTATCAACTGGGCCTTCTGTTGTCGAACAAGCATGAATACAGAGAGGCCGCGACGGAGTTGGAAGCGAGCATCAAACTGAACCCGCACGAGCCTATGCCGCACTACCATTTGGCGCGAGTGTACGACCGCCTGGGCGAACGCGATCGCGCAAACGCCGAGCGGGAGATGCACAAACGCCTGACGGCTGCCTCTACTCGTACCAGCGCGCCATCGGATCGATAGCCGTTACCGACGAAAATTCTGCGAACAATCGCCGTTGCGGGCCACTATTGATTGAACTGGTAAAAATCTCTTGTTCCACGTGTTTTTTCATGGGATCTATGAGCGCGTTCTCGGATTCCTAGCGTTGGCGCTGGTGCTGAACGGCATCGACGACCTTGTTCCGGCCTTGATCTGTCTGTGGAACTGGTTCCGGCCGGGCAACTCGAATGCCGATGCGCTCGACCGAAAGACACAGCGAAGGCTCGCGATTTTTGTGCCCTGCTGGCGCGAAGCCGACGTGATCGGCCAGATGGTGCGCCACAATGTCGCCGCCATCAAGTATCAGAAATACGATTTCTTCCTGGGTGTTTATCCCAACGATGAGGCAACCATCGAGGTGACGCGTGCGCTGGCGGCGCAGATCAAGAATGTGCATGTCGCACTCTGCCCTAACAACGGACCGACCTCGAAGGCCGATTGCCTGAATGCCATCTATCAGCGGATGCTCGATCACGAAGCGCAAAGGAACATTCATTTCGACACCGTCGTGATTCACGATGCCGAGGATCTGATCCATCCCGAGGCTCTTGATCTCATCAATCGAGAGCGCGTCCAGTACGACATGGTGCAAGTGCCGGTGCTACCGCTGCCCACTCCTCCCGGCGAGTTCACTCATGGCGTTTATTGCGACGATTTTGCCGAGTATCAGGCCATCGACATGCGTGCCCGGCAGATCAGCGGTTCTTTCATTCCTTCAAACGGCGTGGGCACCGGTTACTCGCGTAAAATTCTGGACCGGATGGCGAGCCTCAACCGCGGTATTGTGTTCGAGCCGAGCAGTCTGACAGAGGACTATGACAGCGGCATAAGGATCTTCGAGCTTGGCTTCTCGCAGAAATTCTGCTCACTAAGAAAGACCGACGGAGACTACCTCGCCACACGCGAGTATTTTCCACGCCGCTTTCACGCGGCAGTGCGGCAGCGCACGCGATGGCTGATGGGGAACGCGCTGCAAAGCTGGGAGCGACATGGCTGGCGCGGATCGTTTGCGGTCAGGTACTGGCTGTGGCGCGATCGCAAGGGTCTGATGGCGAATCCAATCGGGCTTGCGACGAACATTCTCTTCATCGCCGGCATGGTGACATGGTGCTGGAGCAGTGTCTCGCGGCATCCCTGGCTGCTCGAGGTCGAGACGGGCTGGGTTTTGAAACTCTGCGCGGCAACGCTGGGCCTGCAATGCTTCCGTCTGACCGTGCGCATGGAATGCGTGCGGCGGATCTTCGGGCTCCCGATCGCGCTGCTCGTGCCGATCCGCTCGTTTCATGCGAACTTAATCAATGCATTATCGACCTGGCAGGCAATCGAGCGGTATGTGAAAGCGAGGATGCATGGCCGGTCGCTGGCGTGGCTGAAAACAGAGCACGCCTATCCGAATCAGGAGTCGCGAGCCGCGCGGCACCGGTCAATCGAAGAGGTGCTGGTGGGCTCGGGAACGATGAGTCAGACAAAGCTTGAATCGCTACAGAAACGTTTAGGCCAGGAGGCCGAACTGTCAGACTATTTGGTCCACTCCGGCGAACTTTCGGAAGAAGAGCTCTCGGAAACACTGGGGCTTAAATACGGGGTACCGTCCATTTATCTGGACCCACGCGATATCAATCCCGGCGTCGCACGTGTTTTGCCGGCCGAAACGCAGGCGGAGGCGCGGGTGATTCCGTTTCGCATCGAACGCGGCAGGCTTCTGATCGCGGGTCCGCAGCCGCTTGAATCCAGTGTTCTTCAATCGCTTCGGCGCTTCACGAAGCTCGAACTCGAGTTTCATCTGGTGACGTGGAGGAATTTTGAAGAGCTGCGCCGGGTGCTTGTGTAGCCCGTGGCGCACGCTTCAGCGTGCTGCGGCGAACTTCAGTTCGCCGTCCCGTGGGCTGAAGACCCACGGCGGCACGCTAAAGCGTGCGCCACGTTCATCTAGCATTTATGATATAGCCGCCGCCTGGATGGCGGCAATCAGATCTCCTTCTTCGCGCGGATCGACGGTCCGGAGATCGGCAACGACATGGTCGTGCTCGATGCGGGTGATGACCGGCACGGGGGCTCGGCGCAATTTGCGCTCGAGACCGTCCGGGTCGTGGGTAGCGATCTCAATCAGCCAGGTCGGCAAGCTCTGGTCGGGTGTCGAACCACCGCCGATGGCCGACTCGCCCTCTCGAACCCTCGTATGCAAGGGAGCCAACCGCGCGGCGACACGCTCGGCGCGGGAGCGGATCTCGTCAGCTGATTGGAAGATCATTCTCAGTGTGGGAATGGCATTCCAATCTTCCGCGAGCAGTCTCAGCAAAGTCGCCGACACCGTCTCAATCGCAAGCTTGTCGCACCGCAGCGCGCGGTACATGGGGTTGCGCCGCACGCGCTGAACAAATTCCGCGTCTCCGGCAATGATGCCCGACTGCGGTCCGCCTAGCAGCTTATCGCAACTGAAGGAAACGATGTTGATGCCGGCGGCGAAGCTTTCGGACACCAGCGGCTCATGAATGTCTCGATGGCGCAAGTCCACCAGACATCCGCTCCCTAGATCTTCATAGACAGGTACGCCTGTTTCGCGGCCCAGAGCAGCCAGTTCAGCGGGAGATGGCCGCGCCGTGAAGCCGACCTGATGGAAGTTCGACGGATGAACACGAAGAATGAGGCGCGTGCGCTCATTGATCGCTCGCCGGTAATCGTCGACATGAGTTCGATTTGTCGTGCCAACTTCATGCAAAATGGCTCCCGATTGCCACATGATCTCGGGAATGCGGAAGCCGTCGCCAATCTCAATGAGTTCGCCGCGCGAAACAATCACTTCGTTTCCGGCCGCCAGTTCGCGCAGAACAAGGTAAACCGCGGCGGCATTGTTATTCACCAGTATGGCGGGGCGTCCGATCAGACGTTCGATCAGCGGGCAAGCGTGCATGTCGCGTTTGCCGCGCTTTCCGGCCTTTAGGTCGTACTCGAGATTGCAGTAGCCTGCGATGGGACGCAGTTCGTCAAGAGGCGCGCGACCCAGATTCGTATGCAGCACCACTCCGGTGGCGTTGATGACACGCCGCAAAGAAGGAGTCAAGAGGCGCTTCAAACGGCCCTCAACCAGCGCGGAAATAGGAGCTGCGTCGTAGGGTAACTGATTCAAAAGGGCGTTGCGGCGTTCGGCCAAGACGCCGCGGGTTTCCGCGGCCAACAAGGCGTGCGGCAGATCTTTGAGGTGCGTCAATTGCCGCAAGACTTCGTCAACGGAAGGAAGAAATCGCAGCTCCTGGGACTCTGTTACAGATGCCACTCTTCCAACTTACAGCGTATAGTGGGGCGATTGGGAGAGGCTTTTGCCCGCTGAAGTACTACGCGAGCAAATTTGGCGGCCAGATTCGCCGCTCCATTCGGCGCTGTAACAGTATGAATGCCTGTTAAACTGAGGCTTGATCAGGCGCTGTTTTAAGCGCACAGCGCTATTGTACGGAGTTTTCACGCTAGATGATTGCTGCTACTCAGATTCGACCGGGCATGGTGGTCAAGTTTAACAACGAACTTCACTCGGTCTTCAGCATGGTTCACCGGACGCCGGGCAACCTGCGCGGCTTTGTACAAGCCAAGATGCGAAACCTGCGAACGGGTTCGATGACCGAACACCGTTTCTCGTCCGAAGACAAGATCGAGCGCGTCGCCCTCGATGAGCAGGAAATGGAGTATCTGTATGACGATGGCGAAGATTTCTATTTCATGAATACAGAAACGTTCGAGCAGATGCACTTGAATAAAGACGTTCTGGGCGACGGCGTTCAATACCTGGTTCCGAACATGAAGGTGGCTGTCGAGTTTTACGAAGGCAAGCCGATCAGCGTGGAACTTCCACCCAGCGTGGAGCTAAAGGTGGTTGAAACAGAACCCGGAATAAAGGGCGCCTCCGTATCGAACGTGACCAAGCCGGCCAAACTCGAAACCGGTCTGGTGGTCCAGGTGCCTCCATTCATCAACCAGGGCGAGCTTATTCGGGTGAGCACTTCGGAAGGAATCTACCTCGAACGGGCCTGAGCACGGGCCATTCGAGCGTATCTATCTGTGAATGGGATCGCCGCGAATCGCGTTTCTCCTTGCGACGCTTGTGGCTGCGGCATATGCGCCGTTTCTATCTTTTCCGTTCATCGCCAATAGCTTTATCGAAATTCCGGTTTCCCGGATTCTGGGCTCCTTGCCGGGCTTGACGCCACTCATCACAAACCCGAACTGGCATTTCCGGATCGTGTACGTGTTGGCCAATTCGTGGATCGAGCAGATATTTGGCTTCGCACCAAAACCTTTCTATGTGGCAAGCCTCTGTCTTCATGCGTGTTGCGTACTTTTGGTCTACGGCTTGGGCCGGTGGCGCGCTCTTCCATCCCCCGCGGCTCTATGGTCGGCCGGTTTCTTCGCCGTATATCAGGCTCATCACGGCGCAATTGTTTCGCTTGCCTGCTGGCCCGATCTGCTCACCACTCTGTTCGCTTGCGCTTCATTTTATTGTTGGATTCGCTGGTTCCAGGGAAATTCTAAGACGAGCTATGCGTTGGCGTTCGTGTGGTATTTGGCAGCGCTTGGCGCGAGCGAATCCGGTTTCATCGCGGTGCTGTTGCTGACGCTGCCTTTCTTTACCGCGGAGTCAATTAGCAGGATGAAGATGCTCTCGCTGATTCCGTTTGGAGCCTTGGCTTTGGCGGCGATTGCGATTCAATTGAGTTTTCGGCCAAGGCCTGTGGCTTGGAGCGATAGCCTTCCTCCGCTCGATTCGTGGTGGATAACGCTCGCTTGGGCAGTCGTGGCATGCGTGTTCGTCTGGTTTGCGCGCGCGCTCGAGTCTTGGAAACTGCTGGCGGCAGGCGCCGGCTGGATGCTGGCAGTGTTCCTGGATGGTCTGTATGTGTCGCATGTCTTGCACGTTTCCGGCTCTACTAACTACCTGGCGAGCGTAGGCCTGGCGCTGATGGTGGGAACTGGATTCTCAAAACTTCAGCGCAGATTGCCGTTGTCCGCGGCAGCTGCTATCGCTGTCGCTGTGATAGTCATCAATGTCGGCGTGTTGTGGACAAAATCGCGGCGGCAGATGCTCGGTTTCGCCGCGCCGACCCGAACGCTGATCAATGCAGCCGCGTTTGCGCGGGGCCCCGTAGAATTGTCCTGTTTCCCCTACTCGTTCGAAGTTGCCCAAGCGGCAATCGGATCGATAGGCGGGCAAATTTCAGCGCAGAAGCGTGAGGCCGATATCAAAACGCCGCACTGCGTCTCGTTCCGGTACCGGGATTCGCTCGGAAACGTGCGGCAGGTCTTCCTGCATTCGGCCATTTGAGGCCGACGAGGACGAGGGTGCTGAAAAATGCCGAACACCGCTTGCTCACGCGCGCGGTTCAGAAATGCGATCGCGTGTTCACGACAGCTTACGGAACCGCGACCGCGAGGGAGCGGCCTCAGTCAGGCCTTTTTCGGCACTCTCGAGAACGTCGGCCGCGGGCAAGGACGCCCGCCCCACAAACTCCAAATTGCGCTACGCTAAGGTCGGATCGCAAATGAACCGGTTTGAACGCCAGTCGGAACAGACGCGGCGGCGCTCTCTTCAGAATTCGATGCTGCTGTGGAGCACAGGCGGCATCCTGTTGATTGCCGTGCTGGCGCTGCTCGGTTTCTCGACCGGAGCTAACCGGGAATTTTGGAAAGGCGCCGCAATTGTCGTGGCAGTTTTCCTTCTGATCGTGCGCCAGGTAGGGCGCCGGATCAAAGTCAGCCGCTCGAAGGCTGCGAAACCCGACGACCGATCGATGCTTCACCTCGACTGACATCCCGAATTTCGAAACAGGTTCCGGTAACATCAAAGAATCTGGCATGAAGTTCATTTTCGGGCTCGTTGTCGGAATGCTCAGCATTCCGTTCTTCGCTTACTGCTACTTCAAACTTGGGATGGCGCCTGTTGCCGCAAAAGACGGGACAATGCCGTTTGAGGGATGGGCTGCCAAAACAGCGCTTCACACGAGAATCGACAAAGAAATGCCTCGATCCGCGCCGATTCCCGCCTCGGCCGAAAATCTGGTCGCTGGAGCCAAGGTCTACAAAGAGAACTGCGCCGAGTGCCATGGGTTTAAGGGCCAGGAACAGACGGCGGCCGCCAAGGGCATGTTCCCCAAAGCGCCTCACCTGTTTCATGGGCATGGTGTGACCGACGACCCGGCCGGCGAGACGTACTGGAAAGCGGCGTACGGCATCCGGCTTTCTGGTATGCCGGCTTTCAAAGGTTCGCTCACGGACGAGCAGTTGTGGCAGGTAAGCCTGATGCTCGCTAATGCGGACAAGCTGCCCGCCGATGCCGAGCCAATTGTCGAGGAGAAATAGTGGCTCACAAAATTGGCTTACTGATTCTGACCATTGCGATTGCGACTGGCTGCGCCAACCGGGCGAAGAACCTTCCGGTCTATGGGACAGTCCCCGAGTTCCGGCTAACGGATTCCTGCGGACAGCCCTTTGATAGCCGTTCGCTCGATGGGAAGGTGTGGGTTGCCGATTTCATCTACACCCGCTGCCCAGGGCCATGCCCGCGAATGACCTCGCAAATGCATGCGGTCGAAAAAAAAGTGAAGAGCGAAGGCGATGTCCGCCTGATCTCGTTCACTGTCGATCCCGCGCACGATACGCCCGCCGTTCTCAACGATTATGCGCATCTATTTGGGGCGCCAACCCGGCAATGGTATTTCCTAACCGGATCTCCCGAAACGCTGCATCAGTTGGCCAGAAACGTATTTATGGTCGGCGATTTAGTGGGAGTGATGGATCACAGCACAAGATTCATCCTGGTCGACGAGAAACGGCGGATACGAGGCTTTTATTCTACGCTTGATGCGGGCGGAATCGACCCATTGATAGGCGATGTGAATGCGCTGAAACGCGCCGCGCGCTCGTAGAATAGAGCTAGGAAACTTATGGCTGACGAAGCGGATGAAAAATCGTTCGAAATGCCGCTGCCCCCCGCGGATTTTTCTTTTCTGGTGAGTTCGTTAATGTTCCAGGCGCAGCTCGAGCTGGGATTGCTGCATATAGGAGACGAGCAGGCCCCGCCGGAGCCGAACTTGCCTCGCGCCAAGCATTCCATCGATTTACTCGGGGTGCTCGAAGAAAAGACTCGGGGCAACCTGTCGCTGGAGGAGCAGCGTCTGCTCGAAAACGGCCTGACCGAGCTGCGATTCCGGTTTGTGCAGGCTTCCGGCGAATCGAAGCGAAAACCGGGGAGCCAAGCGGAAGCGGAAGAGGATCGCCCCCGCATTATTACGGCAGATGGGGGCAAGGGGATCAAATCCGTTTAGATGCTCGATCAATTCGAGCGGGCTTCGATTCTGGTCTTGGGCTCAGGGACGAGCATCGGCATCCCGATGATCGGGTGCCACTGCAAAACATGCCGCTCCGGCGACCCGCGCGATCAACGACTGCGTCCGAGCATTTTAATCAAACTCGATCAAAGCTGCGTTCTGATCGATACAGGGCCGGACTTTCGGACGCAAGCGCTCCGGCACGGCATTGAAAGGATCGACGCGGTTCTTTATACGCACTCTCATGCCGATCATATTCTGGGTTTGGATGACCTACGGCCATTCAACTACATGCAGAGCTCGGATATTCCGATCTATGGTTCAGCGGAAACGCTCGAAGTAATCGAGCACACGTTCGAATACGTGTTCGATGGCAAGCCTTCCCAGTCGAGCCGTCCGAAACTTACTTCTATACGATGCAACGACGGCGATCGATTCAACATAGCGGGTCTCGAGTTCGAAGCCGTAAAAGCGTTTCACGGGAAGCTCGAGGTTTTCGGCTTCCGGTTCGCCGACTGTGCTTATCTGACAGACCATAGCTCGATTCCGGATCAATCGATGCAACGGCTCCGCGATCTTGATGTCTTGTTTTTGGACGCTCTGCGATACAACGCGCATCCCACTCACCAGACAATTGAGCAATCGCTAAAAACCGTGCAAGAATTAAACCCGAAGCGGGCCTTCTTTACGCACATTTCACACGATGTACTCCATGCGCCGGCCGAAGCGCGTCTCCCGGAGCACGTGCGGCTAGCGTATGACGGATTAGAGATCCCCATCGGGAGAGCGGTTCAACCATGAAGACCGTGTTCCGTTCTTTGACCGAAGCAACAGGTCGCTTTGGACCATGCGCGCTGACCATCGGCAATTTCGATGGCGTGCATCTCGGGCATCGAACGCTGATCCGTCAGACGCAGCAAGTTGCGCGAAATCGCGGCTGGCGCACGGGTGTTCTTACATTTGATCCTCATCCAGCTTTCGTCGTCGCGCCGGAGCGGGCCCCGCAAATGATCTGCTCTCTGCAAGACCGATTGCGCCTGCTCGAGGAGGCGGGAGCCGAGCGCATCTTAGTTTTGCCGTTTACGCGGGAGGTCGCCTTGATGGAGGCGCATGAGTTCATCGAGAAGGTGATGGTGGAAGCGCTCGAGGCCCGGGCCGTAGCAGTAGGGCAGAGTTTTCGATTTGGACGAAACCAGCGAGGCACTCCGGCAGTACTGGCCGAATTGGGCGCGAAGCACGGCTTCGAGTGCCACTTTTTGGCGCCCATCATGAACCGGGGAGAGATTATTTCGAGCACTGCGATTCGGCGGCGCCTGGCGGAAGGAAACGTGTCCCGAGCCGGGCGATTCCTGGGCCGCTGTTTCTCGATTACGGGAGACGTCGTTGAGGGACATGGTATCGGCTCGAAACAGACGGTGCCCACTCTAAACCTGAAGCCGGGTTCTGAGATTCTTCCGGCGCTCGGTGTTTACATTACCGAAACCGAGGATCTTTCGGACGGCCGCCGCTGGCGCTCGATAACAAACATAGGCACCAGACCCACGTTCGGCGGCGGCGGCGTGACGATTGAGACGTTTCTGCTTTCGCCATTCGATGGAGCGCCGCCGGAACACATCTCGATCCATTTACGCCGCTGGGTTCGCGCAGAGCGCACGTTCCCCGATGCGCAATCGCTGCGTGCTCAGATCTTCAAGGATGTCGAGCGCGCAAATACCTACTGGCGCCGCCTGGGCCGGGTACATTCGATGGCCGGCTCGAATTAGCTAAGCGAGCGTCAGCGGGCGCGGCTGTTTGAAAGCTTAGCTTCATCGCCCGAGCTCTTGGTTGTCCATTGCTTGCCATCGGTAGACTCTGCCTCCTCGAAATGAATTTTGGTCTTGCCCGAAAATGTATTGGTCGTTCGATAGTATGTGGTTTTTCCGGCTTCCCGGCGGCTGCTGGTGAAAACCCATTGGTTACCTGAGATTTCGAGATCGTCGAGGCCGGTAGCACGTCCCTCGGGACGTATGGTCTGGGTGTGGAAATGGCCTGGCTTTTCCGTCGAGATCATAACCAGGAGTCCAACCGGCTTGCCGTTTACGGTCTGCTGGCAAGCGAAGTAGATGCCGAGTTGGGCACAGTCGTTAGTCAATTGATAGGGCTCGGCGGGCGCTCCAGCAGTTGGGTGGGTCACCTGCCATGAACCTTGGTACAACCACAAAGGACTGGGCGGAGCCCCGGAATGGGCTGCCTTGCCGGGCAAGCTGAGAACGCTCGCGAGCAGCGAAAGTGCCAGGAGAGACCTTCGAAGCATAAGATCCAGCGTATCTCCGGTGGGAGCGAGGCTGATTAGTTCGCGACTAGGATTGCGAGGAATGACAATAGCAAGAGCAATTATGCGAAATCTTTTTGGGATGATCCTCACGCTAGCATTCGTTACACTCGCTGTCATGGCAGAAGCTGAGACGCCCCCTCAGACGCAGATCTCTAACGGCGTGATCGCGGCCGCGATCTACTTACCCGATGGGCAGAAAGGTTATTATCGCGGTACGAGATTCGACTGGTCTGGAGTGATTGGCCGTTTAGAGTACAGCGGCCATAATTACTACGGGCCCTGGTTCACGAAGACGGACCCGACAGTGATTGATTTTGTCTATCGGGGGCAAGACATCGTCGCCGGCCCTTGCAGCGCAATTACCGGACCGGTAGAAGAGTTCTCCTGGGAAGGAAAAGCACTCGACTACGAACAGGCCAAAGTGGGCGGAACGTTTGTGAAGATTGGCGTCGGCGTCTTGCGCAAGCCTGATGCGGAGAAATACAGTCCATACCGGCTGTACGAGATCGTGGATTCCGGCAAATGGAGCGTCAAAAAGGGCGCGGACCACGTCGAATTCACGCAAGAGTTGAAAGATCCGCGCTCGGGGTATGAATATCGATATTCGAAGATTGTGCGGCTCGTTGAAAATCGGCCTGAGATGCTCATCGAGCATAAGCTTACGAACATTGGCCGGCGATCGATTCAAACGAGCGTTTACGACCATAACTTTCTGGTTCTGGATCACCAGCCGACCGGCCCGGACTTCACGATCACCCTTCCGTTCAACATTCAAACAGCAAGCCCTTTGAATCAGAAGATGGCGGAGGTACAGGGGAAACGGTTCCTTTACCGAAAAGTGCTCGAAAATCGGGATACGGTCGCGGCAGAACTTTCCGGATTCGGCAACGCGCCGGCAGATTACCGCATCGCAATCGAGAACAGCAAACTGAGAGCAGGCGTCAAAATCGCAGGCGACCGGCCGCTCTCACGCATGTACCTGTGGTCAATCCGTTCCGTTTTGGCGGTCGAGCCGTATATCGATATGTCAATCGAACCCGGCCACGATTTCAGTTGGACGTACCAATACAGTTATTATTCGCTTCCAGACAGCGGTAAATGATCAGCAACTCCTTGCAAAGCCCGAGCGACGGCCCCGCGCGCAGACTTAGTCGCCCAAATCACAGGGCCGCCGTGATAAACAGCCTCAGGCGGGCGGCTTTCCCAGAGCGCTCCAGGCGGATACACAGCGATGTAGTCCCATACGATGCGACGTCGATTATGCTGCGCCATCGAATGGGAAATCAGCCGTTCCCTATCCCAAAACTGCGTGGTGCGTGAATCGGAAATTCGCCTCAATGCGGCGCTCGAGGGCGCGGTCCAGTCTGTCAGCAATACCGGCTCCCAGACGACAAAGACTCTTACGGGTTTCCCCGCAAACTCCTGTAACATGTGTTCGAATGCAGAGGCCCCCTGCAGACATATCGGTCAAGTGGGTGACAGAAGAAGGAGCACCCGGACGTCTTGTCTTGCGGCGTTGAAAGCGTTCTCGAGCTCGGCCACATTTTGTGGAGTGAGGCTCCTCAGCGGCGCCTGCCCCGAAGGGACCTGACTACCGCCGTACAAATAGAACAGAGCGCCGGCTAGAGCCAACGTCGTAATCGCAAATAAAATATACTTACGCCGCATCCATTCACCCGCCCAGCAAACTGGCCAGCGCATTTGCCATTACTTGAGGAAAGAAAATCGAGAGGAACACGAGTGCCGTAGACAGCCACAGCAGGACCGAGCCGACCCTGCTAAACCTGCGCTGACATGCTTTCCTACGTCGAGCTTGATAAAATCCGAGCCCGATAAACAAAATCGAGGCGCCCAACAGATATGGACGGGCAACCGAGAGAAAAGCCGAACCACCGGCAAAACCCGCGGCAACGGCAAACGGCAGAATGGGAAGACAGCAACCGAACGCGGCCAGCAGGCTCGCGGTAGCCGCGATGCCAGAGATTGCGGCGCTGGTATCTTTTGAATGGCCCGAGGCGGGAATATTTGGTCCGGTCGTTTTTTCACGCATGTTTCAACTGCTCCCGCGCTTCTTTCAGCGCCAATTCGATCGTTGCCTCTGACGGCAGTCCGCCTGGATAACACCGGCACGCGAAGCCCGTCTCGGTCACAGTACGAGAAGCGGGCTCAATGTCGATCCCGTTCACTCGAATGGTCGGCGATCCGATGAACTTCAGAGCCTTCGCAGCCGACTCATCCTTGACTTCGATGCCGGTAACTTCAACCGTCAGTCGTTCCCGGAGGAGAACCGTTCTGAGGCGGGCAACGGCAGGCGCGTAGTTGGGGCAGCCCTCGAAATACAGAACCTCAATTCTCATCGGAGCCTCGATGGGAGATTTCATCGAGTACGGGACAGCAGCCCTCGTGCGCATCACCCCGCGTTTTCAGTTGCCGTTCACATGTCCGGAGACTCTTCGTCAGGTGCGCCTCTAGAACATTCAATTCCCGGATCTTGTCACGAACCTCGGCGACTTTGGCTTCGAGCAGCTCGCGTACGTGAGAACACGCCCCGTGATGATCATGCTGGAGAAACAGTAGTTCGCGAATTTCCGTGAGCGAGAATCCCAATTGCTGAGCGGCGCGGATGAACTGAATCCGTTCGACGTCTTGCGGCGCAAATAGGCGAAAACCGCCGCCGGTTCGCGGAGGGCGCTCCAGCAGCCGTTGCTTTTCATAAAAGCGGATAGCGTCAATGCTTACGCCGGTCTGTTCGGACGCCTTCCCAATTTGAATTCCATTCCACGCCATGTGCTCCCAGGTTACACTCTGGAGTTGACTCTAGAGTCAAGCCTGGCGAACGCAGTTTACGCAATCTTTACAGGCCGGCAACAGCTTGCGGGACCACGCGGCGTAAGATGGGCAGTACTTATAGCTGGGTCGCGCGACCCCCTAAAGCGAACCTCAGGCGGCCTTTCAACTGCGGCCGTGGTTTGACGGCATGAGAGGAAGCCGGTTGACACCGCGCTGGTTGTGAATTCGGTCGGCGCCCTGATAGACTGAAACCGTCGGCAATCGGGGCGTGGCTCAGCCTGGCTAGAGCGCCTGGTTCGGGACCAGGAGGTCGGAGGTTCGAATCCTCTCGCCCCGACCAATCTTCTTTTATCTAAATCATTGCAAAGACGAGCACTTGCTCTGTAGGTCCAAAGATTATAACTGCAACCAATTTGCGGTCTGAACCCCTGTTTTGAAGCCGTTTTGACTGAATTCTGGACGCTTATTGGACGCCGCAAAGACGGGGCGTCATATCGCTGGGCGCTGCGGCAGTGCATTGTCGTGCCAACGGAGGAACCGCAGAGCCCGGAGCGTGTTCCACCGACTCGGCCCGCCCACTAACTCGCCCAGCGGAAGGGCGAGCGCCTCGTCGTACGCGCGATCGAGGAGCCATCGACCGTCGGCCTGCCGCCTGCTCTCGACGACATGGACGGCGTCCCGGATGCGCTCGTCGGAGTGGACATTGGCGTTCCTAAAGTAGTCGAGCGCGCGGAGCACGTCGTAGTGGTACCGAGGCGGGAACGCGAACTCGAGGAACTCCGGATTCACAATCTCGCCGGTCGAGAGCCGCCGATAAAGAGCGCGCTTGAGCAGGTACTCCTCGCCGCGCCGCCTGGATGACGCGATCTCCGGAACGGAACCGACGGCACGCTCGTACTCGAGCAGCCCCTCCAGCACACAGATCGTCGTGTGGAAGGAGGAGCGGGTACTCTTTGGCGCTTCGCAGTTCCAGCCGCCGTCCTCTAGTTGCTCAGCGACGAGACGGCGTGCGAGGCTCTCCACCGGGCGATCGAAGTACGCTCCCAGCGCAAGCACACCTCCGTTGATGCAAGGCTCCACTTCGCCCTGAAAGAACGTGTTCCCGCCGGTTTCGGGCGGACGCAACCCCCAGCAGCCGCCTTGGTCATTCCACCGCAGACCTGTCTCAAGGCGCGTTGCTGCTGCCTCGACGGCAGGCTCGGCGGGATCGACGCCGGTCGCGCGCAATAGCTGCATCGTGAAGAGAGTGGTCAGCCAGGCGGGAGCGTCGTCTCGGCGCCACGAGCCATCCGGCTGCTGGCGGGCGAGAATCTCGGCGCCCATACCTTCGTTCGAGACGCGGTTGCGCTCCACCTCAATCACTGCAGGGGAAGCGTCCGTGAGATCGCGCATCGCCTGCCAACGCAAGGCCGGGTCCGAATCAAGGAGCCAATCGACGGTGTCCACGCCGCCATATTACCTTTTCAACAGAACCGCCCCACGTGGACACATTTCTAAGTGTCCGCTCATATAAACTTTCCGCTCTGCGCTTGTCCAGACGGTTATCAACGGACGCTCACGCAAGAGTTCCCGTTTCTCAGGACAGGCTGAAATCAGTGGCGCCCGGCCTGCTTAGGCGCCCCAAGAGGCACTTCGGAAAACAGAACCGTGTCTGAGCCGTCAAGATGTAGCGGGCGCTTTGAACGGGGATGTATTTGTGCTTCCTCGTGGCTTAAAGCTTCGCTCCACCCAATTCATTTGGCAATAATATACTTGGCTGACAGGACGTGCTAGGCTGAGGACGGCGTGACAGGCTTGGCTGGATTACCGCATAGAAATGGACGATACTAGTGAAGGTGGAGGGCGCACGGCTTTAGGCCGATAGCCCTCCTTAGTGTAAAGGATCGCGCCTCGGGTCACAAGCCCCGTGCGCGTAAAGCTACTGCGTTCACCATGGAGCTGGTTCCGTCAGCCCTAGGAAAACTGGGCGGAACCGGCTCCTTCGCGTTGTGGCCCACCCCGTCGGTAAACTGGGGCGACGTGGGCTATGGCTCTCCCCATCGTATTTTCCATAAAACGTAGTAGTTCCAGCATTACCCTGCACTCCGCACAGATCGGAATGGAAGAGTTTGCGGACCGCCTTTTTTGAGCATCGAGTCCGGTATCCTGATTTCCAGAAAGTTGTCCGCGTTCAGGTTGATCTCGATTGGTATCGCCTTACGCTCGGTGTAGTCGATCCCGGCATAGTCGAGGAAGGTCTTAGCCGAGAAACTCGCACCGTTACCCTTAGCGTTGTAGCGTATGCGATACGCGCGTGGATCTTTCTTATTGGTGATCGACTTCATAACGATCTTGTTGTCGTTTGAATCCCATCCCAACAAAATGTACTCAACCGGCTCCTTTTGCAGAGTCCGTGAGGCGACCTGATTGAAAAAGATTTGCCCGATCTTCGAAAACGACATGGTGGGATTCCCCATGCGGGGCGTTTTCCGCGTGAACCACTCGATTGCCATGTTTGTAATCTCCCTTTCGACTTCAAGTTTATCGAACCCCGCGCCCACCGTCAACTGCGGAATTTCATATTCCGCATACTACATCTGCGTTTCCACAAATCGGCGTGTGCTCGACTTGCTTAATAGCGCAATCTGTGTATACACTGGAAATGCGCCCGTAGCTCAGTGGATTAGAGCGTGTTTCTGCTAAAAACAAGATCGTGAGTTCGAATCTCACCGGGCGTGTTTCGTATCCCTCCTGCTTGACGGTACTTGCGCAAATGCGCAAGTATACGTACGATTGAAGTAGCAGAAACACGCGATAACCGTCTGAGTGACAGGGGCGAAAGCTCAGGTTCTTGAACGGGAGGGTCAGATCGGTAACGGGTTTACGCACGCCTGAAGTCGGTTTGGCCCTTTCGCTTTACACTTCATGAGGCCACAGGCTAAGAACACATTGCCCGCTTCCGAGATGGTTGAAGGACCAGAAGCGTGGGAGCGTTTCACTAAGACGATGAAGCAGGTCCTTAGCGTGCCACATTCCGAGATCAAGAAACGAATAGACGCACATCGTGCGGAAGCCGAGAATAATCCTAATCGGCGCGGCCCCAAGCGGAAGGTTAAGCCATCCGCTTCCCCCGGTACTGGCGTTTAGAAGGGTTCCACTTCTTCTTGGGTAGGCCTTTCCTCTACCTTGCCAGTTAGTTCGGCATAGGTGAGGCGCTTGCCCACCGCCTGTTTCATCACTTCGATAAAGCGGCCAGAGTCGTTCATGTCCTTGCGGTTGTTGTAGCGAAACGCTCGCTCATCGATGTAGCGAAAAAGGTGGAACGGTTCGACGCTGATGTACGTTCCGCCAAGCCCGCGCTTTAGCAAACTCCAGAAGTTTTCCAAACCGTTGGTGTGCACATTGTCTTGCACGTAGGCTTCAGCGTGATTCACGATGCCGTGAACATACTCGTCGTCCATACGCCAGTAATGGCCAGCGTCATCGGAGTAAATTGCGAACCAACTTCAACGTGCGGTCGAACGTTCTCTTGCATGACGGTCTTAGTGCGATCAGGAATTACCGTTGTACGAACGCGCTTGGGCTTTCCTTCGGTCTCGCGTTCCAAGGTACCGAGCACGATTGCTTTTCCTGCGGCGCCGCCGCCCTTCAAGTTCTTGCGCCGTCTGTCGTTCTTGTGCATGTTCCGCGCTTTTCCGCCAATGAAGGTCTCGTCTACTTCGACCTCTCCACCGAGCGTTCCGCCAGTTGGATCGTCCTGCATGGCGAGCCGCCCGCGCTGCAACATAAACCATGCGGTCTTTTGTGTCACACCAACGGCACGGTGAATCTCCCCGGAGGAAATACCGTTTTTGCAGTTCACAAGCATCCACATCACGGGTAGCCACTTCTCAAGACCGATAGGGCTTTCCTCGAAGATCGTGCCAACCTTGAGAGAGAACTTCACTTTGTCATGCGCTGGCTTAGAGAAGCACTTGTAGACCTTTGCGTTTGGCAGATAGGACACGTTCTCCGATCCGCACGCCGGACACTTCGGATTTCCATTGGGCCAGCGAAGGTTCGCCATGAACTCGCGGCAATTCTCAGCATCGGCAAAATGAATCACGGCCTCTTGAAGTGTCTGTGGCGCTTTGCTCATACAAGAACTTTACCAGGACAACCCCTGTCAGTCAAGTATATTCTTGCCATTCATTTTGTTTTATCCTTATTGTTCCCTCCGAGGAACATTCTTCTTCGCCGCGGCTTTCTTCGATCGAACCTTCGCGGAAGCGGCTGCGGCCTTGCGAGCAGATTCCGATCTCTGCTTGGGGGTCATCGTCTGAAGCCGGCGTTTCCCACCGCGGGCGCCCATCTCTCGCATGGCCTTTCTGAGAAGTTCTTCTCTCACGCTTTGGACATGCTACCACAAATTAGCGAAGCGCTACGCTTTTCTTTTGCAATAGCGAAGCGCTTGGCCTAACATCTTCGTATCGCAAACTTCGGGCGGCCCTTTCGCCGGAGTGCGCTACCTGCCGCTGCTGCGCGGCATTCTTTTATGGAGGTCACTATGTCTATGTCAGGCACAACGAGCTCGCCATCCGCTCCCAAGGGCATCCCGGGGATTGAGAAACGCCTCGCGTCAGGCTTGCTTGGAAGAGCGAGCAACCTTTGCCGCGTATCTGGAAACAGCACGGGCGATGTATCGCCAATACCCTGACCTTGTTCTTGCCGAACAATTTCCGTAGCAGTTCGCCGATGCGCTCGCGCAGTACTACAGGGCACAGCCTGATGATAGGAGCCTCAACTTCTCCAGCCGGATAGCTGATAACGAATGGCTCTCACCAAATTTTGAGGATTTAATGCGCGAGCAGCTTGTTCGGATGTGGCTTGAGAGCGTAGCTTGTTCGGATTCTCGCGTCGCCAGCTAACGGGGCCTAAGGACTTCCTGGCCGCCGCATCAGCTTAGCCGAAAGGACTGTAATCGCTGTCGCCTCATTCCGGGACCATCCCGATCTCATTTGTCAGGCTCTCGATTCTTAACTTCTTCGGTGTGGCAAGCACGATCCCGGACGTACCGTCGGAGAAAAATGCTGTGAAAGCAATTTCGCCTTTGTCATTGAGAGCTGGGGGAGCCGCAATCACAGAGAGTTGATGGCTGTCAATCAAGTCTCCCGCTGCTATGAGAGTAGTCCCATTGGATAGCAGGAAGCCGTTATCCCCGAGGGGCGGATAAACAACCTCGCGGTTGTCATTGATTGCTGCTCCTGAATTTGGGTAACCGAAGGCGGGTCCAGGTATAGTCGCAATAAGCGATCGATTTAGGAACTGGGCGCTGTGTGTCGATCCGCTAGCTTGGAAGTATCCCGGCCAGCCTCGGCGATTGGGGCAATTCCATCTTTGAGTCCTTTTCGTCGTTCGGCGCCGGTCTACGCTCACGTGTAAGCGAATGGAAAAGTTTGGCGGCGAACTTGAAAGAGCCGTTGTCAGAAACGCTTTCGATCCATTTCTTCGTCGTCGTTGCCCGCGGTGGACCGTAATACGACGTGTTGATCTCAATCGCATTGAAATACCCGGAAAGGTATGCGAGCTCGTCGAATCCGCGGGGCTTGGGCTTGGGATATACGATGCCCTCCCAATCCTTGTATTTCCAGCCAGCCGGTCCGATGCGAATCACTCTTCACTTTGGAAGGATTGGCCTCGAGGGGGCCGATAAGCCTTCGACACTTGTTATCTGCTTTGCTCCCGCCGTATTGACCCGTGTCTGATTGGAGCGAACGGCTATCCATTGTTTAGATTTGGAATGACTTCCTCATCACGTCAGCTTCCGTTCAAAGAACACTGTTTTGCAATCTGTTGGTCTTGGCCGTCTAGAATGGCAGGGATGGCGAGGACTTACCCTGCAAGCTTTCCGGCGGTTGAAAGTTCAATCAAGTTTCTTGGCCGGCGGGGAAGGAGGACGTTCACATTCCCACAGCAGGTCGGGCACTTTTACGATGTATTCCGGTTGGGGCGTAGGCACTGGGCGCCAACCTGTTGGCAGGAGAACGACCGTGCGCACCATAACTCTTGAAGAACATTTTGCAAGTCCGGGATTCCTCGATGGTCCGGGGCGAGGACTCAAAGAACGAGCTTTGAGATTCGGTGGTTCCGCAGCCAAACTTCTTGAACAGCTTTGCAATCTCGGCGACGAGAGGGTGGCGGAAATGGATGCCGCTCACATCGATATGCAAATAGTCTCACTTACTTCTCCCGGAGCAGAGCAGTTGGAAGCTGCTGAGGCGGCAGCGTTCGCGCGAGAAACGAATGACTACCTCGCGGATGCCCTGCGGAACCATCCGACTCGCTTCGGCGGATTTGCCACGCTACCCGCTGCAGACCCCAATGCCGCTGCCAGCGAGCTGGAGCGAACGATCGATGATTACAGTTTCAAGGGCGCAGTCATCAACGGTCATATCCGGGGCCGCTATCTAGATGACGAGTTTTTCTGGCCTATCTTCGAAAGGGCCGAGGCACTCAATGTTCCGGTTTATCTCCATCCCACCCAACCTCCGAAGCCCGTGATCGAGGCATCGTACAGTGGGTTTGCGCCGATAGTGACGGATATGTTTGCCGGCCCGGGCTGGGGTTGGCACATCGAAACCGCGATCCACGTGATTCGCATTATCCTCGGCGGAACCTTCGACCGATATCCGAGACTGCAACTCGTGGTCGGCCACATGGGTGAGACGCTTCCCTTTATGTTGCAACGGCTTGATGTCATGCCCATGGCAATGACAAGACTCAGTCGCCCGATCAGCTCTTACCTCCGGGAAAATATCTACTACACGTTCAGCGGGTTTAACTTCACGGCGACATTTCTCGATCTATTGCTTCAAGTGGGTGTCGATCGGATTATGTTCTCGGCCGACTACCCCTATGCGTCCATGGCCCAAGCGCGTGCATTCTTGGACCAACTGCCTGTCAGCAACGCCGACCGGGAACGGATCGCACACGGCACAGCGGAGCGACTCTTGAGTTTGTAAAAAATCCTGGGCCTTTATCGGAATCGAACGAAAAGAACGCCCAAACGTCTCGTAACGTGCGTTCCAACTGGCGCGGAGTGGCGAAAGCTTGGATTCACTTTCGTACGCGAGGTGCCAGAAGTAGTACAACTTACAGCATGAAGATCATCCCTTCCCTGTTGACTCTGGGCGTGGCAACCGCTGCAATGTCCTACGCGCAAAACCAACCCATTCTCGGCGAGGCCACTGTAAAGGTGTCCGATCACGTTTGGGCGATTATGGGCTTCCCTAACATCGGCATTGTTGTGGGCGGGAACGCAACGCTAGTGATCGACACAGGCTTGGGCCCGCGCAATGGGGCCACGGCCGCGAAGGTCGCCAAGAAGCTCGCTCCAAATAATAAGCTGTATCTGACGACGACACACTTTCATCCGGAACATGCGGCGGGCGAGCCAGGCTTCCCGGCCGGCGCTATCCTGATCCGCGATAAAGTACAGCAGGACGAGATGGACAAGCATGGCGAGGAGATGATTAATCTGTTTGCGAACCGAAATGACCAACAGAGGGAGCTGCTTGCCAACGTCAAATTACGTCCTGCGGACGAGACCTTCGACAAAGAACGAAAACTGGATCTGGGAGGCGGGGTAACGGCGCGACTGTTGTGGTTCGGCGGAGCGCATACCAAGGGCGACGAGCTGACCTTTGTCGAACCCGATAAGACCCTGATCTCGGGTGATGTCGTGCAGAACAAGGTCGTGCCGAACATCTCCCGCGACGGCGGTACGCCCTCGAGCTGGATCGCGGTACTCGACCAAGTGGAGAAGCTTGGCGCGCTCCATGTGCTGCCGGATCACAGCGCGATAGGCGACGGTTCGCTTGTAGCCAAAGAGAAGGCCTTCATCACCGACCTGCGGACGCGGGCGCTCGACCTCAAGGCGCAGGGCGTCAACGTCGATGACGCCGGCAAGCAGCTCACGGTGGAGTTCAAGACAAAATATTCAGACTGGCCGATCAACAATCTGACGAATTTCGTGAAGAGCATCTACGCCGAATAAGGAGCGCTCGAACTCGTCACCAATCGAATTCAACCCACACAAGAGATTCCTCCGCGCTCAGTTGGCGACGACTGTATATCCCACTGCGCGGCTGATACTTCCCATTTGGCGATAACCCTGTTTTCGCAATCTCAATCTGCCGAGCGGCCTGATCCGAGTTTCCTAAACCCTTACCCCGATGATCCCGTCGTCCCCCGACATGATGTTTCCTCCAGCGCCAGTGCTTTGCTTACCCTTTGGCCGACGCTATCAGGGGAGCCCGCCTGACGTAACCGCTTTCAGGCTAGGAGTCGGTTGATTGGCGCCTGTACGATAACTCAACAAAGCCGTTCTTGTAAGCGACCACGTTCTTCAGATGCCACTTCTGCTCGGTACCGGAATCACCGAATAGGTACAGTCCGTCACCCAATATGACCGGCGCTATCATCAATCTGATTTCATCCACCAAGCCGAGCCTGAGAAAACTCTGGCCTAACATGGCCCCTCCCACCAGCCAGATGTTTCCGTATCGAGGCGCGAGTATCTCACCCACCAATCTTTTGAGGTCGCCAGAGTAGAACTCTACGCTCTCCCTCGTGGACGGCAGTTCTCTATTTGTCATCACGATCGTCGGAGTATCGCCATAGGGCCAGCCGAGTTGCAGCGCGTGCTCATAGGTGCGAGAACCTAGCACGTAGCAGTCTATCGACTGGATGACCTCAGCGCCGTCGTCAGTAACCCCTCTTTCGTAGATGTCGCCAGAACTGTCCATCCACGAAACACTGTTGTCCTTCTTGGCGATGAAGCCATCAAGGCTTGAAACTACGTGCAGCGTTACCGTCGATCTCATTGCGCTCGACATGTTTCCTCCCGATGAGGCCGACGCCGACGGCGTCTACGCTGTTCCGTAATCGCATCCCTCACCAGGAATAACGTATCGTCGCCCCTGTCATCGAGTCAACCTCCCGCAAAACGGCCTAGCAATTACCGATGTTCGGCTCACTCATGGTTAAGTGGAAAAAAAACCGGCCAATGTTCCTGACTAAGGGCTCTAGCGACGCAAAGCAGTATTCTTTTTTCATTCGAAACTGATCTTTGCGGAGGGTGAAGGCCCAGCCCGAGAGATCGGAACTTGGCGAGTGACGCTCCGTCGTGGGCCTTCACGCCTAGCCTGATTCTCGTTATCGCATTGCCTGAAGCGGAAGACAACAGCGAACCGGGGTAGTTCCACTGAACCGGCTGCCGCGCTGGTGTCCAGTTTGTGAAGCTGC
>CAVRNU010000049.1:0-24395 GCA_963722585.1 Bryobacterales bacterium
AAGTTACGGAAACGGAGTAAGGTGAAATTTGTGGCGCACGCTTCAGCGTGCCGCCGTGGGCTTCAGCCCACGGTCGCAAGAGCGACCTAAAGTTCGCCCCAGCACGCTAAAAGCGTGCGCCACGCATCTCAAAAATCGATTCGTCCGCTGAACTGCAATCGCCTCATCTGATACTGCGATGCAAGGCTTGTGATTTGACCGGCGGCCTGATCGGTCACGACTGCATCGGGCAGGCCCAGGTTCGTATGATTGAACGCGTTGATGGCATCGGTTCGCAGCGTGAACCGGAATCGCTCCGTCAGGGCAAAGCTTTTCGCCAACGAAAGGTCCTGGTTAATGAACTGCGGCCCGTACATCGAATTGACGGGATAGGTGCCGAATGTATTCTGCGCGGGCAGCAGGAACGCCGAACCGAGGCCGCCCACAAACCACTGGTTGCGATTACCTTGGGCGCCGGCGTACGGGCTGACCGTGCCTTCGTCCGGCCGGTCGTTGGGACCCACGTTTGGCCGCGAATAACCGGCAGGGAACGCCCCAATCAGAGGAGTGAATGGCAATCCACTGTAATAGGTAGTAATGCCGCTGACCGTCCAACCACCAAGGGCGTAGTCGACGAAGCGATTCATATTCGAGCCATATTTGCGGCCTCGCCCGAAGGGTACGTCGAAATTTTCCGCGAACGTAATTTGGTTATGCGGAATATCATCCTCGTTGCCCCAGCCGAGCGCTCGGTCGTACAGGAAAGTGTAGGAATCCTGGTCGCCGTAGCCGTCGCCTTTTGCCACCTGGTAGGTATAACTTCCCTGGAGCGTGAGCCCGGCGAGCGCCTGAATTTTCACCGTCGTCTGGAACGAATTGTAGTTGTTATTTGCGCAATTGCAGTAGTCGTCGATAGTTTGCGTCCAGCCGAATTTGTTATAGAAAGGCCGTCCGTAGTTGATATTCGGACTGCCGGGTACGAATATCGGCGTATTCATATCGAAACTGGGATTACTGGCGAGCAGGACGTGGCGGCCCTGATTGCCCACATAACCGGCCGACACTGAAATCTTGTGCGTTAGTTGTTGCTCGACGGTCGCGTTATACGCCATCACCAGCGGCAGCGTCATTGTAAGGGGACGAACTTTTGTTTCCACGCCGTTGGGCAGCGGCAGCAAGCCTTCCGCGTTCGGCTGTAGAAAGGTCGGCTGGCTGGGACCTTGAGCCAGATTGAATACGCCCGAAAAAGCCTCCGCCGAATTGAGGGATTGAATCGCGAGCACGGGCAGATTTTGTGTGACATTGTGCCCGAAAGTGGACCCGAACGTGCCTAGGTTGTAAGACCAGCCCGATCCGACACGGAACACCGTTTTGGGAGTGATTTGATAGGCGATACCCAGACGCGGTGCAAAGTTGTGGTAATTCATGCTCTGAAAACCGTGGTCTGAGACGTACCCGATGCCGAACACGTTTATGTCGCCGGTTCTGAGGTCGAGCGCTCCACCGTTGCCAGGAGCGTTCACTGTCTCGGGGAAAACCAGTTCCCATCGCAAGCCGTAGGTGATAGTCAGTTTCGGAGTGGCGCGCCATTGATCCTGCCCATAAAAGAACCAGCGTTTCTGCCGTTCTTGGGCATTGGTGCTCGTGCTGACATACCGCCGGAAGCCCGTCACTTCGCCAAGCAGGAAACTTGCCAGTCCGTAACCCTGCGTGACTGCCCCGTTTGCTCCCACGTCGCCGGTATAGCCGGGTGCAAACGTCAGTTCACCGGCCCGGTGCGCATCGCTCGGAACGCGGAGATTCAAAGCATAACGAATATCGGCTCCAAATTTGAAACTGTGATTGCCCACCACCTTGGTCAGGTTGTCGACCGCTTGATACTGCTGTTCGCGCTGGGCCAACGGGCAATTGCAAGAATTCACGTTGAGCGCGTACCCTAAGCTGCCATTGCCGTTGCCGCCCTCATCCCCATTGATGAAGAACGCGGGCATTCCGGAAGTGTAGTAATTGTCGAGATTAAGCCCCGGTATCCCCGCCGCAGCCGCTGGACTCGTCCCTACGCCGTTTGGCACAGCGTTCACACGGTAACGCATGTAGCCGAAGCGGAACTCATTAATCAGCGTCGGGTTCGACGTATGTGTCCAACCGGCGGCGAGGCTTTGATTCAGCACGTTAGAATTGCCGGCATAGCCGCTGGTGTCGAACGCCGGGCCGCCGGCTTCGAGCCCAAACGCGCCTGGGGCTTGAATTGTAAATGGCGCATAACTATAGCGGCCAAAAACGTGTTCTTCTCGTTCAGGTAATAATCCCAGCGTGTGTCCCACTGATTCGAGTTGAACGCCTCCGCTCCGGTCGTTGCGTAATTGTTCCGGTAATTCAATCCACTGATCGGCTCGACCGTATTCGGCAAGGGAAAGTAGTTGAGAATCGCCAGCGCTGGCGCGCTTAGCCGATTGGTGGGAATCGTGTTGTTCGGGAATGGCGTTCGTCCCAGGCCGGTCGTTGGGTCCCCGGTTGTTGGATCGTAAATGATATTGTTGCCGTTGTTGATATAGCCGCTCAAGTCGCCGCCTCGCGCCGCCGCTGTCGGAACAGTGGTTTGCACTGCGCCGCCTTGCGTTCGCCTGGTGAGCTGGGCGTCGCCGAAGAAGAACAGCTTGTCTTTGATGATCCGTCCGCCAATCGATCCGCCGAATTGATTCCAGCGAACGGTGGGAACGCCGTTGTTCTCGGCCGAATTGAACGGATTCCGCCCGAAATCCTGGAAGCCCGGCGTGTTCAAGTATAAATATTCGAAGGCGGAGCCGTGAAATGTATTTGAACCGGATTTCGTCGAGTAGGTCAACAGGCCGGCGCCGACGTAGCCGAATTCCGCGTCATAGTCTTGCGAAGCTTGTTTCACTTCCGTGACTGAATCGATGTTAGGGTTGATGAGGATCTCGCCCAAAATCGGGTCCTGATTTGACGTTCCATCCAGTTCGAAACCTGTTCCGCTGAAGGCCTGCCCATTCACCTGAATTTGCCTGCCGCCCTGCGGATCTTCAGCCTGATTTTGATTCCAGGCGAACTGAGACGTGCCGGGATTAAGCAGCTCGAAATTTTGCAGATTGCGGCCGAAATTCGGCAGATCCTGGATCTGTTTCGACGTGAATGTGAGCGCGACGTCCGCCCGGTCGGTTTGCAGCAACGGCGCTGCGGCAGTCACTTCCACCTGCTGGCTGACATTGCCGATCTCGAGCGCAGCATCGAACCTGGCCGACTGGTCGACCGACACTACAATGTCGTTCGAAACTACCTTCGCAAATCCCGGCGCTTCGATCTGGACCTGGTAGGTGCCGGGAATCAGCTGGCCTTTCGTGTAGTTGCCGGAAGCATTCGTGGTGGTCACAAATTTTGTCGATTTGCTTCGGTCGGTGATGGTGACCGTTGCGTTCGCAACCGCCCCGCCCGACTTGTCGGTAACGGTTCCATAAATGCTGCCGAAAACCTGCTGGCCAAACGTTAAGCTGGCCGCGATTAGTAAGCTGCAAATGGCTGCAAAAATTGCGCATTTGCGAAACCCCGCCGGAATCTCGATCATCGAGACCTCCCCTCACGAGCAACACTCGTCGAAGCAATGCCAGAATCATATGCTTTCCAGTGCAAACAGGGAAGTAGAATCCGTGTTTAACCGCGTATTATCGGCTGTAATCTCGACCCTCGCTAACGCTCAGGGTTCCGTTTCAAGGCTAACGGACTTTGTGAAGGATAAGGATGTCGGACTGCACCGGAACTCCTCCCTGCATCTTTACCTTCAGGAGGGCTTCGAAGAAGGGCATGGCTTGGTTCTTGCCTACGTTCAGCCGCGCGAGCAATTCTTTGACGTGTTCCTCACGGGTGACGAAATCGGCGGCGGCCCAAGTTCCATATTCGGTGATGCCGGCCAAAGCGAGCGCGACGTGGCTCCGGCTGAATGCTGGGCGTAACGCGATCACGGCGTAGTCAAACGTAAAAGGTCTTTCGTCCGGTCCGACGAAAATCCGTTGTTCGCCCTTTCCCGGATGCACATTGACGACCCAATGCAGCGGCGAGGGATTCGCCGCGTCCCGGTCATGAAACTCAAAATCTCTTAGGATGGAAACATCCCGGAGCGGCGTTTTTGCCAAGGGGCCACCGACAAAAACAAGATTACTGTCTTCGGCATCGTCCCAGGTCAGCAGTTGGCCACCCTTTGTCCGGACTGGTTTCTGCAACAAAGCAAATGTCCTGGTCACGTTGAAGACGCCCATCACCTCGCCGATTGTCGTGTACGTATCGATAACCGGCTTCCCCTCATCATCAGCGCTCCGAAATCGCATGTTGCCGTCGGGGCCGCTGGTCATCTCGAGGTGTGAAAACACAATTAGAGGCGTGCCCTCGCTCGAGGTGAACGGCCGCCAGAACGTGCGCAGCGCCTCAGGCACGGCCTGCTTTCCGAGGCGCGCGGGCATGTAGCTATTGATGCAAAGCGCCGCGAGACCCGCGATAATCACGAGCTGCAGCGAGATCACGATCCGTTCAGCATCGCGTTTCGGCGTTGCTTCGCTCTTCGGACGTTGTGGGATCGCTTGCGGAGCGGTTTCCGCGCTTTCCGAATTCGGCAATGGCGTGTTCTGCCGGTAGTGCCACGACAAGGCGTAGCTTCCCTTGGGTATCCCTACAATCAGCTCGTCCTCGGCTCCCTCGCTCATGTAATACTCGGCGAGTTTCGATCGCAGCCTTCCTGTGTGAACGCGCACAACCGAATCGTTCTGCGAATCGAAATCGGCGGAGCGGCCGAACACTACGGTCGCAATCTCTTTCACCTTCACCGGCTCAATCCGATTTGCAATGGCGCAAGAGGCCAGGTAGGAAAGCAGATGCCGCAGAATTTCGGAACCCTGAAAGACTTGGCTGCGGAGAATGCGCTCGATCTGCTCTGCCAGCTTGTCTTCTATCGGCAGATGCGTTGCGGGGAGAAAGTCGAATTTAGCGGACATGAGGCTACCTTCGTGAGGTCGACACTTAGGTCGCGAGCGTTGAGTCGATTATATGTTAGGCGGCTGGGAGCTATTGCCTGCTGTGAGCGGCTCCCTCGCGCATCTGCTCGACAGTCTTATCGAGATTCCCCGCCTGCCACTCGGTTATGCCGAGCGTATAATGCGCCTCGGTCATATCGGGCTCAATCCTCAGCGCGCGCTCGAGCGCCTCGCGCGCGTCGTCGAGATCGTCCTTCTGCTTGTATGCAATCCCAAGATCGTACCAGGCAACCGCAACTTCAGGGCGGGCGTCCGTAACTGCCTTAAGCTGCGAGACTGCGAGGCCGGTATCGGCCTTTTGGACGTACGCATAGCCCAGGTTTACTTGCGCCAGAATATTACCCGGTTGCTGCTCAAGAATTTTCTTGAATTCGGCGATTCCCTCATCCACCTCGCGCGTGTTCACCAAAAGGTAGCCGTAGCTGTTGCGCAAATCCAGGTCTTGAGGATCGCGATCGACGGCGGCTTTGTAGGCAGCGCGCGACTCCGCCAGCCGGTTAAGCCTCTGATAGGCCAACCCCAAGTTTTGCCAAACGAGGCTGCTCTCAGGTTTCTGCCTTTCCGCAACCAGGAGCTCGTCTAGAGCAGACTGAAATTCATTGCGTTGGTTGTACGCTATGCCCAGCCTGAGGCCGTAGTCGCCATTATTCGGCGCCAGTTCAACCGCCTTCCGCATTGGCGTCGATTGCGGCATCGGCCCGCTGCACAAGCCACAGCGCAACGCCCAGGTGATAGTAGGCGTCCGCAAATCGCGGATCCAGGTTCGTTGCTCGCTCGAAATGCGGGATCGCTTCGCCAGTCCGATTCATTCCGGCAAGAATGAAGCCAATTTCGTCTTCATACTTGGCCGAATCCGGCTTAAGCTTAGCCAAGCCCCGGTATTTTTCCAACGCGCCCGCCGCGTCCCTAGCCTTAAGCAACCGCTGCGCCTCGGCTTCAGGCCCTTCGATGTTCCCGGTTGCTTGCGCTGGCACAAGGCCGCACGAAAATAGAACGACCAAGACTATCCGGATCATACTTGGACAGCGCAATTATATCTTTACAAGGCCTTTACAAATTAGGGTCCGCGCTTAAGACGGCCTTTACATTGACCTGATTTACTGTTTGTGGGGACCATGAAGAACGAGACAATGCCAGTTTGGACGCGGCGCCTATTCTTCTTGAGCGGCGTTGCTGGTGCAGCGGGACTTGCTCTCGGCGGAGCAAATCCCACGAATTCGGAATCGCAGAGTATTTGCACGCTCGATGCGGAATTAACCGAAGGCCCATACTATCTCGATCGCGGACTCTTCCGCCGCGACATCACCGAAGGCAAGCCGGGAGTGCCGCTCACGCTTCGAACCGTTATTATGGATGCGCGAAGCTGCGCGCCCATCGAGCAGGCCGCGCTCGAGATCTGGCATTGCGATGCGTCGGGCATCTATTCGGGCTTTACTAAGATGGGCGCCGGCGGAATGAGCGGTCCGCCTCCCGGAGGTCCAATGGGTCCGCCCCCTCCCGACGGCCCCGGCATCGGCCCACCGCCTGACGGCATGACAGGACCACCTCCGGAGCGAGGGCAATTCCCAGGCCCAAGACACCAACACGAAACCGACAAAACCAGCTTTTGCCGGGGCATTCAGCTTTCTGGAGCGGGCGGCATCGCTGAGTTCCAGACCATTTATCCCGGCTGGTACGTCTCCCGCGATACGCATATTCATCTCAAGGTGCATCTGGGCGGAGTGGCAAAGTCGGGCCGCTATCACGGCGGACGCGTCATCCACACTGGTCAATTATTCTTTTCCGACACGCTCACTGACGAGATAGCCCGATTGGAGCCCTATGCAGCTCATCGCGCACCCCGTACCACACTCGAAGAGGACATGGTTTACAACCAGGCGCACGGCGCGGCTCCGGTGTTGAAAATCGAGCCTGTGAAGCGCGACTCGATCGCATCCGGCTTCTTGGCCACGGTTACGGTACGAGTAGACCCCGCGCGCGGTTAGCCGAACTTCATCAGGTCCGCTCCCCGACGGTCGCGGTTCCGATATACACGTTGGCTCATGAAAACTTACAGAACCGCGCGCATTAGCAAGACCCCCATGTTCCTTCGGAACATCGCAGGCGATGAAAACAAAGGCCTTCGGCCTGTGCTTTCGACGGAGCGGCTTGGTGTACAAATCAGATTCTAGTGGTACATTGCTTTAAAACACGTAGTCGGTTTCGCATTCACCGATTTCAAGAGCTGCGATGTGAAGATTCTCCAATTCCTGTACGATCTCGTCCCGATATCTGGGCTTCAAATGTACGGCAACGATTCGAGTGCCGTCGGGAATCTTGGCCACTTCCTTCGCGAATAGCTCGGGAGTGAGATGGTGTGAGGTCGCGGCCAGCCAGCGTATGGAATTCGGAAACCCAGCCTCCAGAAAAACGCCTCGCAAGTTCTCCGTCTCGCAAGCAATCTCCCACAGCCGTTTTGTCGGACCGGAATCGCCGCCGAAAATGACAGAGCAGGTTCCGTCGTCGATCACATAGCCGAAAGTGGGAACTACATGATCCACCAATATCGGCGTGACCTTCAGTCCAAATACGGTAACCGGCTGCTCGGGTTCCAGAGTCTCCAATCGGAGGAATGGAACAGCGGGGGTCGACAGGCGCACAAAGTCGGGCCAAATACGATCGTTAAATATCGAAGAGCGGAGGCTCTCGATCGTTTCAGCGTGACCATATATGACCGGGCACGATTCGTCGGGAGTAAATACGTTCTCGACAAACAAAGGCAGGCTTCCGACATGATCGACATGGCTATGAGTCAGGAACACAGCGCGAACCTGTTGTTGGTCCTGCGGCGTACCCCAGGTTCCGAGACACCCGGCATCGATGGCCACCACATCGTCGATGATGTAGCTGCTCGTATATTGCATATGCTTTGCATCATGCGCACTCGAGCCGAGGATTCGAACCTTCATGAGGCCACCGTCGCGCCGGATGAAACTAACGCGCTCTTTCCCCGGAGAAGATAGACTGCCATTTCTCCTTTGCCTTTTACTTCAATTGGCCCGCGAGGCTCGAATTCATATTCAGCCTTCAGGGCGTCATAGACGCTTTCGGTCACCTGAATCGCACCTGGCACGCCAGTCGATTCCATCCGGCTCGCGACATTGACCGTGTCGCCCCACAGATCGTAGATATATTTGATCGAACCAATCACACCGGCGACGACCGGCCCCGTGTTAATTCCGATTCGGACTTCTAACTCAGTCCCATGCTGATGATTGAAGTCGTCGAGCAGCCGGAGCATTTCCAATCCCATCTCAACCATTGCGCGGATATGCTGCACTCGCGGTGTCGGAAGATTTGTCGCTGCCATGTAGCAGTCGCCGATAGTCTTGATCTTTTCAATATGCAGTCTTTGGGCGGCCTCGTCGAAGCGCCGGAACAGGTCGTTCAGAAACCTAACCAGTTTCTGCGGTGAAACCGTCGCTGAGAATTTTGTGAAACCAACGATGTCGGCGAACAAAACGGTCGCCTCTGCAAAACCGTCCGAAATATTCTGTTCGCCAAGCTTCAGCCGGTCGGCAATGACACGCGGCAGCATGTTCAACAAGAGGCGCTCGTTTTCTTCGTTCTTCTGTTGAATCACTCGGGTCTTGTCGGAAATGTTTTCGACCATCGCGTTGAACGTGGTTGCCAATTTCCCAAACTCGTCGTGGGAATGCACATCGACATTGACATCCAATTCGCCGCGGCTGAATCGGCGTGTTCCTTCCATCAAGGCCTCGAGCGGCTTTACGAATGAACGGGCAAGCAGCAAGGCAATCGCCACAATCAATAGGACAATCCAGCCGCTCCATAGCAGCAGCTGACGCTGGAACACCGCAACCGGAGCTGCTGCTTCTGCCACCTCGATCTGCGACAATAGCACCCAATGAAGATCGTGAATGCGCAAAGGCGTGTAATAGCAAATCGTCCGCTGCCCGCGCGTGTCCTTCACAATTGTTGAGCCCGTTTCGCCCCGAAGCGCGGCCTCGACCGCCGCATTCTTTACTTCGACCTGCAGGATCGAAGTATGCGCGCGATCAATGACATCGATCGTCCTTCGCGGGACGCCGGCCTTTTCGAGTTCTCTGAGATACTCGCGCGGATTTTCGAGCAGCATCCGGGCGTTCGATCGCATGAAGTACTGCGGTCCCACGATGAAGTTCTCTCCCGTCTCGCCCATGCCGCTTTGCCGCCACTGGCGATCGTCGGTCATGATGCGGTCGATTTCGGCAATCGACATTTGAAAAACCAGATCGCCAATATGGCGCGGCCCGTCGAAAATCGGACTGGCAATGAAACCAGCAGGCATGCCCTCGGACGGCGCGTAGGATTCAAAATCGACCAGCTTTACATAATCGCTGAACGTGCCTTCGCGCGAGGCTTGTACCGCACGCGAAAAATTAGTCGTCTTAAATGGACCCGACGCCACGTTCGAACCGAAATCCGGCTCTTTGAGATACGTATAGATAACGTCTCCTGAATCTGTATCCACCAGCATGATGTCGTGGAATCCGAACTTTTTGATGTACTCCGCGAATAGTGGATGATAGCGGGCGTGAAGCTTGCTGTATTCGCTGCCGTCCTTGGCATCGGTAAGTTGTCTCCGGTGGTCGGGCCCGTGCGAGGCAATGTAGAAATATTGGAGGTATTGAGCCGCTGGCGTCGAGGGCATCTCGGCGTCCACTTGCACGTGCTCGCCGCCAATGGCTTCTAACGCCGGCACAAACTCGTCCGCATAATAGTGGCGCAGCTTGGTCTTCCACTCGACGGGAATTTTCCTTCGATTAAGCTCGTGATAAGCGCGGCTCATGGAAGTGACCGCTTCGATGGTCGTAGGGTCTTCGCTGAAATCCTGAACCTGCCTCTGAATCTGATCAAAATATGTTTGAACTTGAAACGTCTTCGCCGCCAGCAGCGCCATGAACTGGCTGCTCACCCTCTGGCGAATCGCATCCTTGCCGGTCCGATCGCCCAGATAGCCGATGACGGCAATCGCGCCCAGCCCCACTAACAAAAGCATGGCGACGATCTTCCATCGAATGCTCATTCCCCAGGCGATCATCACTTTCTCCATTCGGAGATGAGCACCGCCACCAGACTGGTCCATCCCGTCTGGTGCGTGGCTCCAACGCCCGCTCCGTTGTCGCCGTGGAAGTATTCGTGAAAAAGTATCAGGTCCTTCCAATGTGGGTCCGTCTGAAACTTGCCAATTGCGCCATACACCGGCCGCCGTCCCTCCGGGTTCCTGATAAAAATGCTAATCAAACGGTCGGCCAAATCTTCCGCCAGTTCCGAAAGAGAGTGTTTGCGCCCACTATCGATTGCTATCTGAAAAGCCGATCCGTATCCCTTTGAAAGTTTGCGCAGCGACTCAAGCACCAGAAACGCGGTCGGGAACCAGATCGGTCCGCGCCAGTTCGAGTTGCCGCCCTTGATCTTGTTTTCCGATTCAGCGGGATCGTAGCGCACCTCCGCCGCGCCAAACCGGAAGGGGTGTTGCTCGTGATATTTCGACAGGCTCCGAATACCGAATTCCGAGAGAAATTCGTTAGCGTCAAAAACCCGCTCGAGCAGCCGCCGCAGTTGATTCTCATCCACAATAGTCAGCGCATAGACGCTCAGGTCGTCCCGCGGCACAAGATGGCAGCAGCGCTCTGCGACATCCATTCGATTGTGCACAAACCAGTCGAAGTTGGCATGGAATTCTTCGAATTGCCGGATCCAATCCACTTCCAGTCGCTCGACCGCAAACAGCGGAATCACTCCTACCAGCGACCGCACTCGAAATTTGTGAAAACTTCCATCAGGATACTTCAACACGTCATAAAAGAAGCCGTCGTCATCGTCCCACAACGAGTAATCCCGCCCTCCCATGCGGTTCATCGCGGCGCCGATATAGATATAGTGCTGAAAAAATTTCGTCGCGAGGCTTTCATATGCTTTGTTCTCCTTCGCCAGTTCCAAGGCGATGCGCATCAGGTCCAGGCAGAACATTCCCATCCAGCCAGTCGCGTCCGATTGCTCGAGAACCACACCGCCCGGCAGCCTTTCGCTCCGGTCGATCACAGTGATGTTATCGAGACCTAGGAAGCCGCCTTCGAATACGTTGTTGCCTTCGCTATCGACCTTATTGACCCACCAGGCGAAATTGATGAGGAGCTTATGGAAACATTTTTCCAGCCACTCGCGGTCGCCAACGCCCGTGCGCGCGCGATCCATGTTGTACACGCGCCACACTGCCCACGCGTGGACAGGAGGATTCAGATCCGAAAACTCCCATTCGTAAGCCGGTATCTGTCCGTTCAGGTGCTGAAACTGCTCGAAGAGCATTAACCATAGCTGCTCTTTCGCAAATTCACCGTCGATCAGGGCAAACGAAACCGTGTGGAACGCCAAATCCCACGCCGCAAACCATGGATACTCCCATTTGTCGGGCATCGACAACACCCGCATGGAATTTAAATGCCGCCAATGCACGTTGCGAATATATTGGCGTGAAGCCGGTGGCGGCGAACTCGGGTCGTCTCCCTGGAACCATCGGTTCACGTCAAACAAATAAATCTGCTTCGTCCATAGGAGGCTCGCCAAGGCTTGGCGCTGCACCAACCGCTCGTCGTCAGTCGCCTTCTCCGGATGTATGGTCGAATAAAATTCGTCTGCTTCAGCCTTGCGCTGGCTCACAATCCGATCGACATCGGCTAACGGCGCTTCAATTTTTTGAGGAGAAAGACGCAAATGCACGACGAAGGACGCGCCCGGCGCAACAACTTGCGAATAATGGAAGCAAGCTTTCGTTCCCTGTTTCTCCGGATTAACAGCCTCCTGCTCGCCATTTACAATGGCGAGATGAAACGCGTCTTTCACATACGGGTCTTGATTGGCAATCCCGTATAGCTTTTGAGAATTTGTCTCATTGCCTGTAAACAGCAATTCGGCTCCCCCGTCTCCATACAAATAGCGCTTGCCGAGACGGTAGTCGAACATAAGGTTCGGCAGCGCCGGAGCGTTGGCATCATCGGCAACGATGCAAAGCGATTGCCCAGCGCCACCAGCTACAGCGATGCGCGGCTGGGAATTCTTGGCCGGACCCCAGCCCCAAGTGTTTCGGAACCACAACTGCGGAATGATGTGCAGCGGCGCGGCTTCCGGCCCGCGATTGATCGCCTCAATCCGGATACACATGTCTTCCGCGCTGGCTTTGGCGTATTCGACAAATACATCGAAATAGCGAGCCTCGTCGAACACGCCGGTATCCAGCAGTTCAAACTCGAGTCCGCGGCCGCCCCGGCTCCTGTTTTCTTGCAATAGCCGTTCATAGGGATACTCTGCCTGAGGATACTTGTACAAATACTTCATGTACGAGTGCGTCGGAGTGTTATCGAGGTAGAAATAATACTCTTTCAAGTCTTCCCCGTGATTGCCCTCCGCGGGTGTTAACCCGAACGCTCGTTCTTTTAAGATGGGATCGCGCTCGTTCCACAACGCAAGACCGAACACCAGAATTTGATACCGGTCGCAGATGCCTGCCAAGCCATCTTCTCCCCAGCGATAGGCTTTGCTGCGCGCCATATCATGGGTAAGAAAATCCCATGCTGTTCCCGCCGGGCTGTAATCCTCACGCACAGTCCCCCAGGATCGCTCGCTGACGTAGGGTCCCCATCTGCGCCACAAGAGCGGATCGCAAAGAGTTTCCTTGAGTCGAATTCCCTCCTGTGTGGATGCGGACCCACGATCGTGTTCGGGCGGCATAACGTCTCCAGTTCAAGCAATTCTACCTGACCGGCGTTACGTGGATATCAGGGCACCTAAAGACCGGGCAGGGCCAGCTAGGACGGTGAACTGAAGTTCACCGCTGCACGCTGAAGCGTGCGCCACGCGAAGACGCGGCCTGGCCGTTCAGTGGCGCGTCACGACAAACCTAGTAACGGCTTCGTTATCGTTGTCGTCGAAAATCCGAACTGCGACAATTTGCTCTGCCGGATCGCTGGGGCGCGGAATGCGAAGCTCGAAATTGAGCTGTTGCGAATCGGAGACACGGTTCACAGGCTCGAGCAACGTCCACTCACCACCGTTCACAGAATATTCAGCCTTGTCAATCCAGCTCAGGTTGTCTTTCGCGCTGAAACGGATGACAGTCTGTCCCTGTTCTTCGGACTGACCATCAGGCGTGATCCGCGGCGGAGTATTGTCGATGGTGAAGGGCTCGCTGACGAGCGACCCGGTCAACGCTTCCGCTGGAGTATTCGAAGGTTCATCGCTCGCGGTAACGCGAAGCACATACTCGCCGTCGGCAAAGGCCGAACCGTCGAAACTGAAGTGTGTATCGTCCAGCTTGTCCTTCACCAGCCTCCAGACCTTTTCACCTTTCCCTTGAATCTCGACGCGGTAGGTTAGCGAATCGCCATTCTCGTCGGCTGCGCTCCAGCGAGCGGTAATGTAGCCTTTGGCGTACTGCAGTGTTAAGCCCGTCGCGGATTCAAGAGATGCGCCCGAAGGCGTGTTCTTTCGGGGAGCGCCGAGAGCCGGCAGAGTGACGCTCGTCGGGGAACCCGAGGCAGTCGTGTGCTGCTCGAGGAAATTCGGGGTCGCGGAAGCCTTGTAGTTGGCATCCTCGACTTCGATCACTCTCACAATCGGGGCGATGTTCCTCGGCAAGTAGGCAATTTGAACCATGTTTACGGCCGGAGACTGCCCATCGTTGGCCGCCTCGAGTGTAAGCCGGTACTGAAGAAATCTAGCGGCCGGGGAGGGCACCTGGCCTCCCACTGGAGCCAGATCCACTTGTGCCCAATCGCTCCAGTTCCGCTGCGGACGATTGACGTTGCCGCTACGCGTATTCAGCTCCGCTTTGCCGCCGTGAAGATCGAGGGTAAGATGCGCTTTTCCCCAGTAGGCGAACGAGCCGACATCGAGCACCTCGCTTTCGAGATAGCCCCTCTTCTCGTAGCCCGGCCCAAGAGCGTAAATCTGGCCAACGTTGCCTGTCACCGCATAGAGCGCACCATTGCGCCCGCTCAGGAATCCAGTGACCTGAGTCGGCGGCGCATTCACCAGTTGCGTTGCCATCGTCGCCGAATCGACCCGATAGATAATTCCGCGATTGCCGGTCCCGAGAATGGGTTTGCCATCCCGATCGAATCCGATCGCATAAATCACGTCGGCTGGCGATGACCATAGCTTTTCCGCGAATCCGTCCTCGTCCACGCGGTAAAACTCGGAACCGCCAGCCGCGGCACCGGCACCGCCTAACAAAGAGAGCGTGGTCGAAAGCGACGGCGGTGTAATTGGTTGCTGCTGTTGCTGTTGTTGCTGCGCGGCGGAAACTCTGGTGACCGATTCGGATGCCGGCGCGGCGGGAGATGCGGAAGGCAAACCTAGCGTAGTTGGTTGCACGGGATGACCGCCTGTCGCCGCGGCGTAGATCGCGCCATCGTGCTCGGCTAGCGCCGTCACCTCACGTTTGCTCGTCTGGAACAGGACGAAGCTTTTAGCGTCCGGCGTGATACGCAGAATGTAGCCGCCGGGCTCGGTTCCGACAATCAGGTTACCTTTGCCGTCAATAACCATCGACCGGGCGTGAGCTTCTTCGGTTCGAAAGAATTCACGTCCCTTTCCATCGGAGCCCACGCGGTAAATGACGCCCTGATCTCCGGTTGCCACATAGAGATTGCCGCTTCGATCGAACCCCATCGACCACACGTACTTCGCTTTTGGATCGAAAAACAGTTCCGGCTTCCCGTCGCGGCCGATTCGATAGATCTTCGAATCCGGAGACGTAGCGGCGTAGATACGATCTTCGCGATCAATCGCCAGCGCGTGAATTTCAAGACCATTGAGTTCGGCAAAGGTCCGGCTCTTGCCTTGAAGGGTCACGGCGAAAATCTTCGCCGTCGCTCCCGTAGGCGCGCCGCCCGCGCAATAGAGGTTTCCGCGTGAGTCCTCGACGACACTCCATAGATATGGCGTGGCCAAGTCCGCCAACTGACGGAACTCCGGGGCAAGCGTCACGCGTCCGTCCGTGCGGATCGATAGATTCTTGACCGTTCCCCGCGTAAAGTCGTTCAACTCATCCTGTTGCCAGACGTGCGTATCGACGGCAAAGGTCGAACCGGCAAACACGATAGACGAAGCGAGAAGCGTAGCGGTCCGCAACAGACCGGGTTGTATTGGCATGTACGTTTTCAACGGCTTTCAACTGCTGTTACTTGACGGTTTTTCGTTCACGGTTCTTACTTGACGTAGATTTTCAGCAGGCACCGGCCGTCTACCACCACATCGAAAGGAATCGAAGCTTCCTCCAAGGTGGTTTGCGGCGCGCTCACAACCTGATGACTGCTATCGCGTCCCGATTGCATGACGTTCAAAATCGACGGCGGCAGATTGGGAAGCACTTTCTCGTCCGAGTAAACCGTGGGCTGCGATTCGAGAAGCGAGACATACAGGTGGTCGTTGCTTCGCTCCTGGTTCAGCATGGCCACCGTTTGGGGAATATCGACAAACCGATTGAGCGACGAGGCAATGGTCTGGAACCGATCGAGTGTCCCAGCATCGCTAAACAAAATCTCGTGTTCGCCGCGCGCAATTCCAGCTGGAATCTTGATCTTCAGGTCTCGTTCCAATCGCTCGCCCCGGTAAGGACGCAAGAACACTTTCACCGGCACGTCCGAGCCGGCGTCGACATGATTGTCGGCAATCCACGCCGATTCAATTTCCGCGATCCGGCGATCCGGCAATAGATCGATCGTCGCGTTTACCGAGTTCAGCTTCGGCATCGTGACCGGATTGAGGTATAGGCGATTGAATTTATCGCCCCACCAGCCCGCGAGCACCATCGGCGCCGGAACAGGCACCTCGGCAGGCGCCTGCATCGTGCTTAACTGCACTTTCTGATGATTCTCCAGATCGAGTTCACCGGTGAGGCGATATGTCGCGTCCTCGGCGAAATCGTTCAGATTCGAGACGGCGTTAAACAAGGTCGCCATCATCAGGTATGGCGTCCACTTCTGCTGAACGAACACGTTGAAATGAAAATCCTGCGATTTCCTGATTGAGTCGTTCAGATTGTGAGAGCGGACGTGTAGCGTCACCGGAATCATGCTGGGCGTCGCACCCAGTTCTCCCAGAATTCCACTATGCCGGTCCTGTTTCAGCTCCCCAACTACTTCGCCCGAGTTGCCCATTTTCGTGGGTTGATAGGACGAGGCCAGCGTGGTTATGATCTCCTCTTTCGCCATCGGCATGTCCACTGGACCGAGATTGAACATCGGGTGCCCAAACGCCAGCACGCGTTTTCCATCGTTGTAAGTAACCGTCCCTGCGCCGGTCATACTCATGTCGCCCGACACCAGCACAGCCGCGATGCTCTCGCCCGGCCGCAGGGAGGACCGCCAGTCCTTCGCCGGCGAAACGGAGTTGAGCGTCGCCGCCGATCCGCCTTGAACGGCTGTCAATCCTACTTGCTCGAACACGGGCGCGAACTCATGCAAGGCCGCATCGCTGAAGCCGGAAAACGTAACCGGCGTGGCGATAGGAGTCATCATCGGCACGTGGCCTGACAGGTTGGAATCAGCGCCCGCCGCTATCACTTTAGAGAGAAGTTCGCCGGGCAAGGCGATGGATGCGTTCTTTCCAGCATTCCCGCCGGGTGTCCGCGCCTCCCAGGGCCGGCTCTTATCAAAGTCGCTGATATCGAGCATCAGGCGGATGGGCGTAATGCCGCAGATTGCATCTGGCGAGAAAACACTCAAGCGCAGCGCGATGGCTCCGACAAGCTTTCCGTCAATATAAACGGGACTTCCACTCATGCCGGCCGCGACGTTCGTTCGCGACGCCTTTCCGGTAAGCTTGCCGACGATCACGTCCTGCTGCGGACCCCAGGCATTTTGCCAGATGCCAATAATTTCCACCGGAACTGGCTCGGGATCCATGCCCTCAAAAACGGTCCAGGCGACTCCTTTCATTCCCGGTTTCAAGTCTTTTTCCGGAAACAGAGAAACTGGTCCAGCCTTCGGAGGCTCGGTCGTATTCGAAATACCCGGCTCAGCGGCAACGGGAAGAAGGCAGGAAGCGAAGATAAGAGCGGCAAATGCCCGATGGAACATGGATAAACTACTCTCAAGCAAGCTGCGGACAGCTTTGCGGCAACACTTTGCGTTTTTGTTACCGGCTGACCACATTATGACGTACCTGAGCCGAGAACCGCTTACACGTTAAACCTGATTCATCTACGCTGAAGAGAATCAGAGAGTTGTAGACTGGACTCAGAACCTGTTGTCTCAAGTCACGGAGATCAAATTTCCATGAAGCGTTCCCTCTATTTCGCCGCTGCTGCCGCCGTATTCGGTGGTTCCCTACTGTTGGGCGGAGCTGGACAAGATCAGAAAGCCGCGCCGGCAGCGGGTGACCCCGAGAAGGGTAAAACAGTATTCGAGCAATGTTCGGTATGTCACAATGCTGACACGGACGAGAAGAAGATCGGCCCGTCATTGAAGGGCTTGTTTAAGAAAGACAAGCTGGTCAACGGCAAGAAAGTGACCGAAGAGAACGTACGCGAGTTCATTAACACCGGCGGCAACGGCATGCCATCGTACGCCGACATGTTGTCTAAGGAAGATAAGGACAACGTCATTGCGTATCTGAAGACGCTTTAGCGAGCCTCAGGCGCGCTTGCTCTGGCGGGCGGCCACAAGCTACAGTAAAAAAAGGAATTTAGTTCCTTTCCCGAAGCGTCCCCATCGTCTAGCCCGGCCTAGGACACCGCCCTTTCACGGCGATAACAGGGGTTCGAATCCCCTTGGGGACGCCAAAAAGAGTCGCCGCAAGCCGCGATAATAATTTTGATGGCTACCGTTGCCGATCGGCGCGATCCCGATGCGCTACTCCGCGAAGTCGAGGCCGGCGAGGCCGACACCAAAACAGGGCGGCTGAAAGTTTTTTTGGGCTATGCCTCAGGCGTCGGAAAGTCCTTTAAGATGCTCGACGAAGGCCGGCGCCGCCGTGAGCGCGGTCAGGATGTGGTTGTAGGAGCCATCCAGCCCAATCCATCGGAAGAGACGGCTCGCGTTCTCGACAAGCTCCCTGTGATCCCCCTCACCGTTGTGAACGGTGTGCCGGTCATGGATATCGAAGCTATCCTGAAACGCGAGCCTCTGGTTTGCCTCGTCGATGGTCTCGCCTACAACAATCCGCCTGGTTCGCGCCATGCCAAACGCTGGCAGGACGTCGCCGAACTCCTCGACGCCGGCATCTCTGTCATCACCTCTATCAATATCCAATTCATAGAAGAGATGCAGGCGCGCGTCGAGGCCATCACGAAAAAACACATCACCGAGTCTGTGCCGCAAGGATTCATCAGCTCGGCGGACGAAATCGTTGTCGTCGATGTTCCAGCCGAAACCTGTTTCGTCCGTTCCAGCCAGTCTGGAATAGACATCAAAGTTCTCGAGCAGCGCTTATCCGAGCTGCGCGAACTCGCCCTTCTGCTCGCTGCCGACGTCGTGGACCATCAGCTTGAGGCTTACCTGAGCAGAAATGGTCTGGCTTCCACGGTCGGCGCCCAGGAAAGGCTTCTGGTGTGTCTCAGCCCGAAGTTCGATGCCGCCGAAATGATCGCGAGCGGAAAACGCAACGCCGCGCGGTTGCACTGCGATCTGTTGGCCATTTACGTTGCCAACAGCCGCCTGAACCCCGAAGAGCAATCACAAATAGATGCCAACATCGAACTGGCCATCGCGGCGGGCGCTGCTGTTCAGGTCGCCGAGGAAGACGAAGCCACCGACGCCATCATCGAATTTGCACGATCAAAGGGAATCACTCAAATCTTTGTAGGCCATAGCGCGCGAAAAAACTGGTGGGAGCGCGTGGGGGGTTCTTCCCTCGACAGACTGGTCCGCAAAGCCGACGGTTTCGACGTTCGAGTCTTTCCGCATTGAGATGCCCGACTCCGCCAAGCGAGGCCGGCTCACCATATTCCTTGGTTACGCCGCTGGCGTCGGCAAAACGTATCAGATGCTCGAGGAAGCGCAGCACCTGAAGGCCCGCGGCCTCGATGTCGTCATCGGATACTTCGAGCCGCATGGACGCAAAGACACAATTGCGTTGACCGAAGGTCTTGAAATTATCCCGCGCCGCCGCATCGAATACCGCGATACTGTGTTCGATGAAATGGACACGGACGCTATCCTCGCGCGCCACCCACAGGTCTGTCTGGTCGACGAATTTCCGCATTCGAACATTCCAGGCTCCGTTCGCCCCAAACGCTGGGAAGACGTACAGGTTCTGCGCGACGCGGGCATCGACGTCCTGACCACAATGAATATCCAGCACCTCGAAAGCTTGAACGATCATGTCTGGCAGATTACCGGCATAAAAGTGCGGGAGACCATTCCCGACTGGGTTGTCCAGCAGGCCGAGGAGGTAGTGATGGTCGATCTCACTCCGCGGGCGCTCATCAACCGGCTCGAGCGAGGCGCGGTCTATCCTCCCGAAAAAGTGCGCCGCGCGCTCAACAATTTTTTCCGCGAATCCACCCTGGTCACGCTGCGCGAACTAGCTCTTCGCCAGACAGCTTTCGAAGTTGAGACACGGCAATCCGAAATGGCCGAGTCTCCGCAAGCCGTCGAGTCTCTCGATCAGCCACCGCCATCCGCCAACGCGGCCTCGTCCTCAAGGCGCGAGAAGGTCCTCATCCATATCACGGCCGACGCCAATACAGCCATGCTTGTCAGGCGGGGAAAGCGCATGTCCGACTACCTTCACAGCGAATGTTTCGCTGTCGCCGTTCATCACCACGCCAACTTGAACGACCTCCCGGCGAGGGACCGCGAGGCCATCGAGCGCCACCTCAACTTTGCCCGCAACCTCCACATTGAAACACGGCTGCTCGAAGGCGCGAACGTCGCCGAGACGCTCATCAATTTCGCCCGCTTAAATGGCATCACGCAAATCTACATCAACCGGCCCCAGCAGAAATCCTGGATGCGCCCGGCCGGTTGGAACCTTGTCGATGACATCCTGCGCCTGGCCCGCGACATGCGTATCAACATCGTCGCCGAACGCCGCCGGACGGAATAGCCTTCGATCCGGGAACCAGTGTCGCAGGCAATTCGGATGTTGATTGAAACTTGCCGAAATATATCAAAAATGCTATATTAAGGTGCCCCACATGACGTGGACAGTCGAAACTCCAGGCGCCATAGTGGATGCGTAGTGGTTCGGGCTTTCGTTAAGAAAACTCAGAAAACACCAAACCAGGAGATTGAATTGGCTTTGAAACGTGCAAAAGAGGTGTTGAATGGCTAAGGTACGCGATCTGCACAAAAAATGGATGAAGGACTCCGAGTACCGGAGGGAATACGAAAGGCTGGCTCCCGAGTTTGAAATCGCGCGAGCCATCATTCAACTGCGAGACGACGCGGGACTCACCCAGGAACAACTCGCCCAGCGCATTCATACCAAGCAGTCGGTGGTTGCTCGCCTGGAGAGCGGACGCGTGCCGCCGTCTACGCGAACGCTGCAGCGCCTGGCCAAGGCGACTGGCACGCGGCTGCGCATCAGCTTCGAGCCGGAAACGACGCGGCGTTAGTGGCGCATGCGCACTAACGCGCCTACATCTCTCATCCCTTCACTCGCTTCTCGTGCCCGCGCCAAAACGGCTCGCGAATTTCCATTTTCTTGATCTTGCCGGTTCCTGTCTTCGGCAGGGGTTCGTTCACAAACTGAATGCGCCTCGGCAACTTGAACCGCCCCAGGCGCTGGCACAGATGCGAAAGCAATTCTTCTTCGGTGACCGTTTCTCCCGGTTTCAGAAAAACTACGGCGAGCGGGATCTCTCCCCAGCGCTCATCGGGTGCTGCGATTACCGCGCATTCCTGTACCGAGCGATGCGAGTAAATCACCTTTTCAATCTCCAGCGACGATATGTTTTCGCCGCCGCTGATGATGATTTCTTTCTTCCGGTCGACGATTGTGATGTAGCATTCGTCGTCCCATACGGCCATATCGCCCGTGTGCAGCCAAAGCTGAGCGTGCGCTACTCCACCGGGCTCCCCGTTGGGCCCCGTCATCACGGCGGCCGTTGCCTCAGGTTCTTTGTAATAGCCCGACATCAGCCAGTCCGACGAAGCGATCACTTCGCCAATCATCTGCCCGTCTTTCGGAACGTCGCGCATTCGCTCATCCACCACGCGCACCGTGGCGCCCGGAATTGGCCAGCCGGTTGATGCGTGCCGGCGCCATCGCTCCTCATCCGGCGTGTTGCGGCCGTCCCACTTCAGCCTCGCCATTGTCAACACTGGACCCGATTCCGTGAGGCCATAGCCCGAATAGACTTCGCAGCCAAACAACTTCTCCATGCGCTCGACAAGCGCGGGAGAAGACGCCGCGCCTCCGATCGCGATTTGACGCATCGACGACAGATCAAACCGATCCGCATGCGGCACGCTGATGAGAGCGTTCCCCATCAGCGGAATGATGGACATGTCCGTTGCCCTATGCTGTGCGATTAATTGCAGCACGGCGACCGGATCAAATCGCCGCACCATCACCTGTTTCACTCCCAGCATGGTGGACGCATGCGCGTGTCCCCAGCCGTTTGCGTGAAACAATGGAATGGTGCACAAATCGACCGCGGTCCTCGGATCTACGCGGAGTCCCGCCACCGCGAGCGCATGAAAGTAGAGCGCCCGGTGTGATAACGCCACCCCTTTCGGTGTCCCCGTACTTCCGCTGGTATAAAACAGCTCCGCCAAATCTTCATCGCGCACAACGAATAAATCCAACGGCGCCGGGGGGTATTGTTCCAGCAGCGTCTCGTAATGAAGCGTTTCTTCCGTCGCTTCGTCAAGAGCGACAAAATGCCGGATACTGCGGCAATTTGCCCGTAACTGCTGGACGGCAGGCGCAAAATCGCGTTCGTAGAAAAGGATGCAGGGCTCGGCGTGCGTTACAATTCCCGCAAGCTCCGGCATCGAAAGCCTCACGTTCAGTGGCATTAAAATGGCGCCTGCCTGCGGCACGCCGAAATAGCCTTCCCACAACTTATGTGTGTTGAAGCTCAAATACGCGATACGGTCGCCCTTCTGCGCACCCAGAGCCCTCAACGCCGAAGCGAGCCGCCCGCAGCGCTGGCTCAACTCTTCGAAAGTGAATTGCTTTTCCCCGCAAACGACGCCTATTTTTTTCGCAAACACCGCCGTTGCGCGCTCCAGGCATCTCAATGGGGTCAGTGGTGGTTGCACCTGCCAAATTTTACCGCGCTCAAATCAATGCCGAGCGGCTGGCGGCGCCAAAATTACTTCCTCCCTTCCAAACGGCGACGGGGTTCGTGGCGTCTAACACGCAAGATTAAGACGAGAAATGGTTCTGGAGATCGGGTTGCCGCAACTTGCTGCCGCTAGCCTGCCGGATGAGCCCCCCGACGATCAACTCGTGGACGGCTGCAAGCGCGGGAACTTGCGCGCCTTCGAGCGCGTGTACGAGATCCATGCCTCGCGTATGAAAAGTATCGCGTTTCACATGCTAGGTAACCGGTCGGATGCCGAGGACGCCGTGCAAGATACATTTCTAAAGATTTATCGCTCGGTACACGCTTTCGAGGGCCAGTCCTCCCTCGGCACCTGGATCTATCGTATTCTGCTGAATACGTGCTACGATTCCGGGCGCAAACGCCAGCGCCTGAAAGAGAACGCGCCCCTTCCCGAGGTCCCAAGCCATACCGACGTTCCCCTCCGCATCTCCCTCGAGCGTGCCATCGACCGGCTCAACGACCGGCACCGGACCGTCTTTCTGCTGTTCGAAGTGGAAGGCCTTAAACACTCCGAGATCGCCGCTATCCTCGAAGTCCCCGAGGGCACATCCCGAACCTGGCTGTTTGAGGCCAAGCGCGAGCTGAAGCGCACGCTCACGGAGTCACGATCATGAAGTTCGAATGTGGCGACCTGGATCGCGCTCTCGCCGTTCCCGAGCTCATGCAGGAAGCGCGCGAGCACCTGAAGATATGCGCCGCCTGCCGCCGGGAATTGCGCCTGTGGAATGAAATCTCGGACGCCGCGAAACAATTGCACCACGAGTGGGACAGTCCCGAGCTTTGGCCCCGGATTCGAGAGAAACTGGCCGCCCAGCCTCGTCCGCGGCCCGCCTGGTGGACCGATTGGAAACTGTGGGCTATGGCTGCCTCGGTGTTGATCGGAGCCGTGCTCCTCGCGTGGTTCAATTGGGTGCGGCCTCCGGCCGAAACAGCCAAAGACCGCTCGTTTCTAACCGAGCAAGCGCTTGGCGACGTGGAGCGGAATGAAGCCGCTTACCGCCAATCGATTGAGAAACTCTATGCGCTGGCTGAGCCAAAGCTGAAAACAGCAAACTCTCCGCTCGCCGTCGCGTATCGCGAAAAGCTTGTGCTGCTCGATTCCGCCATCGGCGATGTCCGCTCAAATCTCCAACAGAACCGTTTCAACACCTCGTTGCAGATGGAACTGGCCGCGCTCTATCGCGAAAAGCAGCAGACGCTTGAAGACTTGGTTAAACATGATCAGAAGAATTAGCCCGATCGCCTTCCTTTGCCTGTCGGTTTGTCTGCTAGGGCGCGACGAATACACTCGCTCCTTCGATAAGACCGTCACTATGCAGGCCGGGCAGAGATTCCGGCTCGAGCACAGTCTCGGCGACGTCGTGGTTCGCACTCACTCGTCTTCCGATGTCACGATTCACGCCGATATCCGAGTATCGGCCCCCGATTCAAACGAAGCAAAATCGTTCGCCGATAACATCGCCATCCTGATTGAGCCTTCGAGCTCGCTTGTTTCTGTCCGGACGCGCTATCCCGAGCGTCCTTCTTCTTTCTTCGGAATGCACAATGTCTCCTATACTGTCCATTACGAAATAACCGTCCCGCAAAGCGCTCCTCTCGAGATCAGGAATTCTTTCGGCGCGGTCGACGTCAGCGGTGTTAGAGCCGATTGCGATATCAAGACCTCGCATGGCTCGCTGTCTTTTCGTGATGGCCGCGGCAGTCAGCGGCTCGAAAATTCGTTCGCCTCCATTCAAGCGAGCGATAACCACGGCGACCTCACGGTTGAAAACAGCAACGCCTCCGTCAATGTCTCCGATATCACAGGCAACGCTTCCATTCGCGACCGCTTCGGCTCGGTCGATGTGTCGGAGTCTCCAAGTCTGCCAGCATTGTCAATTCGAACGGATCGGTGAACCTTTCAGGCTCGGGCGGCCCAGGCACCATCAACAACTCCTTTGGATCGGTGACCGTTTCCGATCTCAAAGGCCCCATCACGGTCAATAATTCGAACGGAAAAGTCGAGGCCAACAATGTGAAAGGTCCAGCCACCCTGAACACGGGCTTTGGTCCCG
>CAVRNU010000050.1:0-120366 GCA_963722585.1 Bryobacterales bacterium
TCAGCCCACAATCGTGTGGCTCTTCAAGTCCAGCGTGACCTGATCGCTCGGCGACTTAGAGGTCTGGCCGGGAATCGCGTCGTGAAACTCGACGCGGATTTGCGTGTCACCGGCAACGACGCGCAAGTATCCGTAGTTCTGGTCGTCGTAGTTGTTTAGCGTGACGTCTTTTGTGAGAGCGAGTGGCGTGCGGATGGCTCCGTGCGCTGTTCTCATTCTCACGAGCCCATGGCCGCCCGATCCGCACACAATGTAAGGCGTCTGGAACTTGCCCACGGCCCTCGTATAGCGCTGGTAGTTATGAGCATGACCGGAGAACACGAAGTGGGGCCAGAAGTTCGCCGATTGGAAACATTGATCGAGGTCCTTCAGCATACGGGGGCTGCCGATGTGATCCAATCCGCCTGTATACGGCGGATGATGAGTGGCGACAATGACGGCCACGCCTGCTTTCTTCAGACGCTTCATTTGTGCTTCAAGGAACGTTAGTTGCTGGTCGTCAACCGGCGATCGCCGATTGCCCTCGCTCGAGATTACGCCCGGATCTTCGAGCACGTTCGAATACAGTCCAACGATGCTCACAAACGGCGCGTCGAAGGCGAAGTAGACAGCAGGCGCAGTCATCGCAGTTCGAAGGAGGCCAGCTGCTTCGGGCGTGTGCGCTGGTTCGCTGTTCACGAAATTTCGAAGAAAGGCATCGAGCGATGGCGCTGCATCGCCCGAGTAGACCACGCCGTCGTGATTGCCTGGAATAGCGACTATCGGAGCGGGGTAGTTCCGGTAGGGCTCGTAAAACTGATCGTAATAGTATTTCCCTTCGCCAAAGCTGTAAATCACATCGCCCAAGTGATAGAGGAACGCAGGGACATTGGCCGCCGCTTCATCTTGAAAATCGGCCACCATCTTGTCCGCCACAAGAGACTGCGTCTCCGGGCCTTTCACCGATCCCGTATCTCCCACGGAGTGAAACACAATTTGGCCATTTTGCATTATCTGCTTTACCGCGCTCGCGCCCTGGTCTCCAAGGACCGATTCAAGCGTCTGAACAAGATCGGACGGATCGCGAGGCGCCGGTATGGGTTCGAGAAGCTTCGGATTGACCTTCTTATATAGATTCGAATCCGACGGATGCGGCACGGCAAAAGCCGTAGGATCGGGCGACAGCTGAGGCTGCCCGAACTCGGGCTGGCCGTTCGAAGGGGCCGAACTGACAGGGTGTATTCTCTTTTTTTTTCGTTTGCTCATTCTTTCTCCTCGCTCTTTGATACATGCTCAGCCGTTACAGCTTTGTGAACGGCCGGTTCGACTGCTCTGATAATATGCGGGTCAAGGACAATACGCCCGGTTGGCGGCGGCTGTGGTACCCTCAAACATTCCTTCCGCGTCTGAAGAAACCATCAAGGAAACAGCTCGTATGATTTCGGCTGGACGCGAGCATCTGTTCGACACTCCGGCATTCGCCAACTATCGCCTGGATGACGCCTACGACGAGATGTTTACGTTCGAAGGGGCAACCCGGCCGCACTATGAGTCGCTGGTCTCGTACCTGGACCAGCTTCCGGCTGATGAGGTGAAGAGACGGAAGCATTCGGCCGATCTGTCTTTTCTTCATCAGGGCATCACGTTCACGGTTTACGGACGCAAGGAAGGCACCGAGCGCATTTTCCCGCATGACCTGGTGCCGCGGATCATACTCGACAGCGAGTGGCGGCGAATTGAGCGCGGACTTGAACAGCGGATTGTCGCCCTGAATCATTTCCTACAGGATATTTACCATGAAGGAAAAATTCTGTCCGACGGCATTGTGCCCCGTGAGGTGGTCTATAGCTGCCGCCAATTCCGGCGTCCGATGCTGGGCCTTCAAGTGCCGCGAAACATCTACATCACGGTTATTGGCTCCGACCTGGTGCGGCTCCAAAGCGGCGAGTTTGTGGTGCTCGAGGACAACCTGCGCGTGCCTAGCGGCGTCTCGTACATGCTCACCAGCCGCATGGTGATGAAGCGCATTTTCCCTCAGCTCTATCATCAATACGGCGTCCAACCCATCGAGCATTATCCGCGCGTGCTTCTGGCTACCCTGCGATCCTTGGCTCCGGAAGGGAGGCCCGAGCCGACCATTGTTCTGCTGACTCCCGGAGTTTATAATTCGGCCTATTTCGAGCATGCGTACCTGGCACGTCAAATGGGAATTGAGCTTGTGGAAGGCCGCGATCTGGTTGTGCACGATAATGTCGTCTACATGCGCACGACATTCGGGCTGCAGCGCGTGGACGTGATCTACCGCCGGATCGATGACGATTTCATCGATCCACTCGCTTTCCGGCCCGACTCGATACTTGGTGTTGCCGGACTCTTCAATGCGTACCGTGCCGGCAATGTGACGCTTGCCAACGCGGTTGGCACTGGAGTCGCCGACGACAAAGCGCTCTACGCTTACGTGCCCCAGATCATTAAGTACTACTTGGGTTCCGACCCGATTCTCAATAACGTTGAAACCTATCTGTTGACGGAGGCGAAGCAGCGCCAGCATGTTCTTGGCAACCTGGATAAGCTGGTCGTAAAGGCAGTTGGCGAATCGGGCGGATACGGAATGCTGATTGGCCCCCACAGCACACGGGAAGAACGGGATGAGTTCTCGAGACGCATCGAGAGCGATCCAAGAAACTACATTGCGCAACCGACGCTGCTGTTTTCGCGGGCTGCGTGCCTGACGGACGATGGATTCGAGCCGCGCCACGTCGATCTACGGCCTTACATTCTTTATGGCGACCGCGTAACAGTCGTGCCGGGCGGATTGACCAGGGTCGCGCTCCGCAAAGGTTCTATCGTTGTGAACTCTTCGCAGGGCGGCGGAAGTAAAGATACGTGGGTGCTGAATGAAACAGACCCAGGTGGAGAACAGTAATGCTCTCACGTGTCGCGGACAGCTTGTACTGGATGAGCCGTTATATTCAACGCGCCGAATATACAGCGCGGCTCATTGACGTGAATTTCAACCTGATGCTGGACGAAGCCGCGCCCAGTTCGGTTAATCGCTGGCGCCGCGTTCTTCGCGTGCTTGGCAACCCGCCGAAGCTGACCTGGAATGGCGATCTGTACGATTTGACCCAGCGGCTTTCGCTCGACGTCTCCTGCCAGAGTTCCATCGTGTGGTGCATTACGGCGGCTCGCGAAAATGCGCGGCAAGTCCGCGAGCAGATCAGCTCGGAGCAGTGGGAGCGCCTGAATATCCTATATCATCACGTCACGCAGGCGGAACTGAGCGACCTGCATAATGCGCCGCCCACGGAGTTCCTCCAATCGGTGATCGAAGGCATACAGTTCTTTCAAGGCTCAAGCGAAACGACTATGCTGCACGGCGAAGGGTGGCAGTTCATGCGAACGGGCCGGTTCCTCGAACGTGCTTTTGGCACAGGCGCACTCCTCGATGTTTATACGACCGACTTCTGGGGCCATGCGGCCCGCCATCCTGAAGGGCACGAGTATCTGGAATGGATCGGACTACTGCGGTCCTGTACCGCTTTCGAAGCGTATTGCAAAGTCTACACAGCCGATATCACGCCCGAACGGATCGTCGAGTTTCTTCTCCTGCACAAAGAGTTTCCCCATACGGTCAGATTCTGCATCGAATCGGTCCGCGACGCGCTCGAGCTGATACAGCAGCACAGAGGAGGGCGCAGATCGGCTCCGCTCGACCGCGTATCGGGGCGCTTGAGCTCGCTGCTTTGTTACGCGGATCTCAATGAGGTTCTGAGCGCAGGAGTTGGCTCGTTTCTCCGCGAAATTCTGCGGCTTTGCGCCGAAATTCAACAGCTTATTTATCGTATTTTTATTGATTATTCCGTGGAATCGGCTCTGGCCGGCTAGCTTATGTACTACACCGTTTCGCACCTGACCCGCTTCCGGTACCACAAGGCGATCAGCGAGAGTGTCATGGAGACACGCATGCACCCGCGGAGCGACGAGAGGCAGCGGTGCCTGATGTTTCATCTGTCGGTCAGTCCACGGAGCCGCGTGTTTTCCTATCGCGACCACTTGGGAAACCAGATTCATCACTTCGATGTACCGGGCCTGCACACTCAGCTGACAATCATCGCCGAGTCGACCATCGATCTCCAGGCTCAGAGCCCATTGCCTCCCGCTTTAGGCGCTGATGCCTGGGGCGAAATCGACGCGCTGGTTGATAATGGCGATTACTGGGAGATGCTTCTGCCCAGCGAATTCGCTCAGCCAACTCCGCTCTTGCATGATCTCGCTCGCTCCCTCTATGTGACGCGGCGCGACGATCCGCTGACTGTCCTCCGGCAAATCAATCGAGCGCTGTACGAGACCCTCGACTACGTGCCTCGAAGCACAAAAGTGGACTCGCCGATCGACCACGCCCTGGAGCTGCGAAAAGGAGTCTGCCAGGACTTTGCGCACATCATGATTGCCCTCGTGCGAACGCTGAGTATTCCGTGCCGTTATGTGAGCGGCTATCTCCATCACAGATCGAGTGACCACGACCGCTCGGCCGAAGGCGCCACTCACGCTTGGGTAGAAGCTTTGTTGCCGCACTTGGGTTGGGTGGGATTCGATCCTACAAATTCGCTCATCGCCGGGGAGCGGCATATCCGAACCGCCATCGGCCGCGATTACGCGGATGTGCCGCCGACGAAGGGCATCTATCGCGGACCCACTGAAAGTGAGCTCACGGTGGGAGTGCGCGTTCAGCCTTCGCAAGATCTACCCTCGATCGATCCCGCCCGCCCCATTCCGGAGGAGTGGTCCGTGCTTTTCGAGCGCGCGCCCGATCCGCCTCAAACTGCGTTCGCACAGATGCAACAACAGCAGCAGTGAACCGGCGCGTGACGATCGAGCATTTACTGTTGATACGGTGACCCCGTTGAGGGGTGTAGTATGGGCGCCTGATGCTGGAGAGCTTTCGTGTTCGTGTATTCCGGGCCGTAGCGCGGCATTTGAACTTCAGCCGGGCTGCCGAAGAACTGCTGCTGACCCAACCCGCCGTGACTCAGCAGATTAAGGCGCTCGAAGATGAGCTCGGTGTGCCTCTTTTTGATCGTGGTGGCGGCCATATCACTCTGACTCCTGGCGGTACGGCTCTGCTTTCGTTCGCAGAGAAGATGAAGGTGTTATCCGATGAAGCTGTCGAGGCTGTGGCTGCAGTTCACGGACGGCTGGCAGGTGAATTGGTCTTGGGGGCCTCTCAGACCATCGGACAATATCTCCTACCGAACTTTGTCGCGGCCTTTCTGCGCAACCAGCCAAACGTGCGCCTAACGGCGCGCAGCGGCAACACCGATCAGATGATCGAGGCGTTGCTTGCTCGCGAGATACACCTGGCACTCATCGAAGGCCCAGAGCAACGGAAGGATATTCACATTGAACCTTTTATGGAAGACCATATAGTGTTAGTCGTTCCAGCAAATCATGAATGGGCAAATCAAGAGGTCAAAGTTGCTGACCTGAAGAGCGAGCCGCTTCTGGTGCGCGAGTTCGGTTCGGGTTCCAGACGCGTGGTCGAGCAGGCCTTAGCGAGGGCAGGACTTAAGGCTAAAGATCTGCGCGTCAGCATGGAACTCGACTCGACCGAAGGTCTGCTCAATGCAGTTGAGGCGGGTTTAGGAGTTACCTTCGTCTCACGCTGGGCCGTGCGCAATCAGCTCTCGCTCGGCACACTCAAAATTGCTCGAATTCGAGGCCTCAGGCTCTCTCGCCGGTTTTCAATGGCCTATCCAGCCGGGCCGGAGCCTGGGGGAAGTGTCGGGGCGTTTCGCAGCTTTTTGTTGACGCACTCGCTGGACGCTAGCCCCGGGCCAAAGGGAAACGTTTGCAGTAGCTGACGCCGCCTGCCGTTCCAGGGAATAACGCAGAGCGGTGCAACCCGTGTGTGCCTGCTAAGCCAACTCAGTCGAAGGGGTTCTAAAGAAGGAGTTAAGGAGAGCTAAGGATTCTATAAAGATCCACGCGAAAAACAGTATGCTTGCGAGCACAGAGGTTCATAGCGCGCGTACCTTGCTCTTCACGGCGTTTTTAGTGAATACTTATGCCTTCTTTACGGACATAATTGTAAGTTTTATGTGGGGTCGACTGGTAACAACCGATCGTTACATTGAGCAGCCAACTCGAGAGCGGATTCGTTGCAGTACCTGCAAGCGACAGTGCATGCGGTGACAAACAGAACCGGTCCCGAGGCTCCAATCGTATCGAGACTCCGAATTTAGTCCAACACACGGAGTCGGTCCCTAAAACTAGCTTCACGCGTATTTTGCCGGCCCAGGGATCAGTTATCCACTCCCGCGGGTCAATTAAGGATCCAATTGTATGATCGTCATGAAATTCGGCGGATCTTCCGTCGCCACAGTGGCTCGCATAAAGCATGTCACGTCCATCATTCAATCAGCATTAACTCGCCAGCCAGTGGTGGTAGTCTCGGCGTTCGGTGATACCACCAACCAGTTGGTTCAACTTCTGGATGAAGCCCGACACGGGTTTACGTACTCGGCTTGGAAGATACAGAAGGAGTTGAAAGAATATCACTTTGGCATCGCAGAGGAGATCTTGTCACCAGAGGCGCTAGCCGCGATAGACCGATATCTTCGGAGCACTTTCCGCGACCTGCACGTGCAGATGTTAGAGGTCGCCGAGGAAGGACGCGAAGTCACTCCGGCGCTTACCGACCAGGTGTTGAGCCTGGGAGAGCAGCTTTCGAGTAAAATCCTCGCGGCGGCGCTCAAACAAGCTGGTATCAACGCTCTCCATTTCGATGCAAGAGACTTGATTCTCACGGATGATAATTTCACGCGAGCAACGCCGCGGTATTGGGAAACCTACGCCAAGATCAGATGGTCGATTCCACGGGTAGCTGCATCCGAAGTTGCCGTGCTTGGCGGGTTCATCGGCGCGACGGAGGATGGAATGACAACAACTCTCGGTCGCGGAGGCTCCGATCTAACTGCTTCCATTGTCGGAGCTGCCATTAACGCTGAGGAGATTCAAATCTGGAAGGATGTTGATGGGATGTTGACTTGCGATCCGAAGTTGAAGAAGGGTGGATACAGGCTGAGGACACTCTCGTACCGCGAAGCTGCAGAGCTGGCGGAGGCTGGCGCCAAGATTTTGCATCCCGACACGATCGCTCCTGCCAGACGTCTTCGCATTCCAGTCGTCTTGCGCAATACGTTTCGGCCGGAAATGGAAGGCACCAGAATCACGGCTGACGCGAAACAGAGTGTCAATACAGTGAAGTCAATCGCTTGCAAACTTGACGTTACGCTGCTCGAAATCCGCTCCCCACATGCTGGAATCAGCGTCGCTGAAGGCGCTCGTAATCTGATTAATGCGTGCAGGCAGCACAAAGTGACAGCGAACTTATTGGGGATATCGGATGAGGCAATCTATGTCGCACTCGATGCTCGCGAAGATCACAGACAACTCAGCTTTTCGTTGGAGCAGTGTTTAGAGTTTCGTGTCCGCGGACATCAGGCTGTCCTTACGCTTGTAGGAAAGGGGCTGCATGAAAGCTCTGAGGCTCGGTCCCGCCTTTGGCGGCTTATGGCCGATGCTCCCGTTGTGATGCTACCGCAATGCCAAGGCTCCTGCTCTCTTTCCATCGTGGTTCCTGCCCGGGACCTCCTTACCTATCTGGAGATCCTGCATAAGGAATTCTTCAGCGACGTAGATTCTTCAGTTTTTGCACACTGCACGGTTCCAGAATCGGTAACTCCGCGGCTCGAACGCGGTAAGTCAACAAGAATGGCAAATCGTGATTCTGAGGGCACGAAGACAACAAGATTAGTTTTCGCAAAGTAGAACATTCTAACCGAACTTCATCACTAAGCCGGTTGCTGAGCGCGCGGTTCTGTAATTTCTTATGAATCAACGTGCGTATTGGTAGTGTCAATCGGTGCGCAGGGCGATCATCGGATCGATTCTTGAAGCGCGCCAGGCGGGCAAATATCCGGCGAGCGCGGCTACGAAAGTCAGGATAATCAGCATTCCTGTGAAAGTCGCCGGATCGGCCGGTGTGATGCCGAACAGCAGTCCCTTAAGCGTCTTGGTAAGTATCGCTGAGGCGATGGTTCCGAGCAGCAATCCCGCGGCGGCCAAGCCGAGAGTCTGTAGCAGAATGGCGCGTTGAAGGTGGCTCGGTGAAGCGCCGAGCGCCATGCGGATACCAATCTCCTGCGTGCGTTGTCGAACCGAATAAGAAATCACGGCGTAAATGCCGAGCGAAGCGAGAATGAGCGCGAAGCATGCGAAACCGGTTAGCAGCATAACGATGAATCGCCGCGGCGAAACGGATTGATCGACAAGCTGCTGTACAGCAAAGAATTGTTCGCGAGGCAGACCGGGGTCGAACGGTAATAAAGCCGCCCTTACGCTGCGGCCTAAAGCGCCTTCATCCATGCTGGATCGCACGACCAGGTTCACCGATTGAAAGTCTTGTGTTTGCCGCATGGAAAAGTACATCTCTGCGCCAGACGATTGCTCGAGCGCGAGGTGTCGCACATCTTTCACGACGCCGATGACGCGATGCCACGCAGGGCCCGATCCCGTCATCAGGCGTCCGATCGGATTCTGGCCCGGCCACAATCTGCGAGCGAGAGTTTCGTTGATCAGAACGACGCGCTCGGTGGTCGGTGTGTCGCGCGGGCTGAAATCGCGGCCGGCAACGAGCTGAATGCCCATAGCTTTCAGATAGCCGTCGGTCACGATATGAACAAATGCCAGCGGATAGTCGTCCCGTTTGTAGACGACGCCTTTGGCGGCCGCGCTCCAGGTACGGTTGCGCCCCAGCGGCAGAGAGTCGATGAATCCGGCAGCTTCTACACCGCCGATGTCGCGAACGCGGCGCAGGACTTCGTTGATATACGTATTTACCTGCTCTGCTGTCTTGAAATGCGCGCCGGGATAATAATGCACCGCGGAACAGCGTTCGGGTTGGAAGCCGAGGTTCACGTCCAGAACTCGCAGAAAGCTTCGAATCAGCAGGCCGGCTCCCACCACAAGAACACAAGCGAAAGCGACTTCCGAAATCACTAGCGTGCCGCGAATCCAGGCGTGTTTCCGCGAATCGGTGGAACTGCGATTTTGCTCTTTGAGCGAGCTGTTCACAGCTACCTTCGGAACTTGCAGCGCGGGCACGAGCCCGAACACCAACCCGGCGAGTACGGCTAAGCTGAGCGTAAAGAGCAAAGCGCTCGAATCGAGATGTACGCTCGCAAGTAACGGAATATGAACCATAGTGAGCCGCGATAGCGTCATCGTGCCGGCGAAAGCCAGCGCTATTCCGAGCAGCCCTCCACAGAAGGAAAGCAGAACGCTTTCCGTGAGAATCTGCTGCACCAGCCTGCCGCGTCCGGCTCCAAGCGCGCTGCGGATTGCGAGCTCCTTTTGACGCGCCGTGCTGCGCGCGAGCAGCAGATTCGAGAGATTCGCGCACACGATCAGCATGACTACCCCGACGGCGAATGCTAGGAGCGTTAGCGCCAGCCGCAATTTGCCGCTAACGTGATCTTTCAGCCAGCTTAGATGCGGCGTTATGTCATTGCCCCTATGCGGCTCCTTCGAAATCTGATCGCCCAATATGGTTGCTTCCGCTTGCGCCTGTGCGATCGCGACTCCATGCTTCAACCGCCCGACCACTGCGATCGTGTTGCCCCAGCGGTCCGTTTCCGGCGTGAGCGGAAATGGAATGTAAACATCCATATGCGTGCCGGGCGCGAAGACCGAACCGAAATCGAAGGAGGGCGGCAAGACACCGGTTACAGTGGCCGGCGTGTCATCGAGTGTGATGGCGCTGCCCACGATATGCGGGTCGCCGGCGAATCGCTGCTTCCAGAAACCATAACTAAGCAGCACCGCTTTCGGGCCATTCCACTTGCATTCTTCCGCCGTGAAGGAACGTCCCAATATCGGATTTATGCCCAGAAATGGAAAAAAGTTCTGCGTGACAGGCAACGCATTTAGTCGCTCGTTCTCGCCGTTAATCGTGAGCTTGCTGTCGCCCGTGCCATAGAACGCAAAATAGGCCGCCATGTCCGAGAACGCCCGATTCCGTTCTTTGAAATGCAGAAACGGCAGCACCTGCAGAGTCTGTGCGGACATGCCTTCTTCCGGATCGGCGTTCGCGATCCAGACTAGTTGCTCCGGATGTTGAAACGGCAGAGGGCGCACGAGTATGGCACTTAGCACGCTGAAAACTGTGGTGCTCGCGCCAATTCCCAAACCCACAATGAGAATGGCGAATAGCGTAAAACCGGGTTCACGGCGCATGGTGCGGGCCGAATAACGCGCATCCTGGACCACGCGCTCGAGGAACGGGAGGGAACGGGCCTCGCGCTGCTCCTCTTTCGCCGCTTCCCATCCGCCAAACCGAATCAAGGCCTGCCGGCGCGCTTCCGACGGCTCCATTCCAGCCCGGACGTTTTCTTCGATCGCGAGGGCGAGGTGCGATTCCATCTCCGCGTTCAACTCCCCGTCGCGCTGCCGCTTTTGAAAGAACGACGCCAACTTGTTTAGAAACTCACGCATTCTCTTCCGCCTCCGGAGTAACTGCAAGCACGCGCCCCATCACTTTCGACAGCCGCTGCCAGTAGGCCATGTCGTCGGCTAATTGCTTGCGGCCTTTAGACGTTATGGAATAGTATTTCGCTTTGCGATTGTTATCTGAAAATCCCCACTTCGCCGAAATCCAGCCGCGCTGCTGAAGGCGCACGAGCGATGCGTAGATGGTCCCCTGGTTGAGCAGCACTTCGTTGCCGCTCACCTGTTCGATTCGCCGGGCAATGCCGTAGCCGTGCCGCGGGCCCAATGCCGCGAGCGTCTGCAACACCATTACGTCGAGCGTGCCCTGCAAAAGATCGAGTTTCGACTCTCTCAAGTTACTCCTGTGCGAACGCCACACTAGAATAGCACGAAGATGTGGTGATGCCACGGAACGAGCTGTCGCCGTCGTGGCTGGAACGGTGGGCGCGGCAGCCCGGATTCCCCGCAATTCCTGATCGCCGCTTGATATGCTTCGTAGCGTATTTCGCGGCTGTAGAACCGGCCGCGGAAACAGGAGAGAGAACAAATGTCTAATCAGAGACTAACGGGAATCGGCAGGCGAGGGCTCCTCAAGACGTCAGCCGCGATTGTGGGCGGAGCCCTGCTGGGTAAGAAAGGCGAAGCCAACCCGGAGCCGCGAGTTCAGAATGTCAACACGAATTCCAGTCCCTCGAAATTGAGGATCACGGACCTGCGAGTTGCCACCATACGCAAGCCCGGACCCAGCCCTTGTACCCTTATTCGCGTCGATACGAATCAGGGGGTGTACGGCCTAGGCGAGGTTCGCGATGGAGCAAGCGCCACTTACGCTCTATTCCTGAAGAGCCGGCTTTTGGGCGAAAACCCCCTTAACATCACCTTTCTCTTTGAGAAGATCAAGCAATTTGGCGGTGACGCACGCCAGGCCGGCGGAGTCGTCTCGATCGAAGAAGCGCTTTGGGATATCGCCGGCAAAGTGTATGGCGTGCCGATCTATCAAATGCTGGGGGGAAAATTTCGCGATCGCATCCGCCTTTACGCCGATACCGTGGAGTCGAAAGACGTTAAGGTGTACGCGCAGCGCTTGAAAGCCCGCAAGGAAGAGATGGGATTGACATGGTTGAAGATGGATCTCGGAATTGACATGGTCTCGGACACTCCAGGTACCCTGACGCGGCCATCCGGGCAAAGCAGATGGGAGGACACTAGTCTTCCTCACATGTTCCTGGCGAACGAGGTAACCGACAAGGGCATTGAAATGCTTGTCGCGTACGTAGCCGCAGCTCGGGAGGCAGTGGGAATGGAAATCCCGCTTTCCATGGATCACCTCGGCCATCTGGGAGTGAATTCGATCATCCGGCTCGGAAAAGCATACGAGCCGTACAATCTTTCCTGGATGGAGGACGTAATTCCGTGGCAATACACCGATCTGTTGAAGCACATTACCGAAGAAAGTCCCACGCCGATACTTACAGGCGAAGACATTTATTTAAAGGAGGCATTCGTCAACTTATGCAAGAATCACGCGGTAAGTAAAATTCATCCGGACATTTCTACATCGGGCGGGATTCTCGAGACACATAAGATCGGCGACATGGCGATGGAGTATGGTGTTCCGATGGCAATGCACTATGCAGGAACGCCAGTCGGCGCCTACGCGAGCGTTCACTGCGCGGCGGCGACGGAGAATTTTCTCGCGTGCGAGAACCACTCGCTCGACGTTCCCTGGTGGCAGGATCTGGTGGAAGGCGTCGACAAACCGATTATCGACAAAGGATATATTGCCGTCCCCGACAAGCCGGGTCTCGGTGTAACGCTGAACGAGGAAGCTGTGAAAGCGCACCTGGCGCCGGGTTCGGGATTCTTCGAGCCTACTCCTCAGTGGGACAAAGAGCATTCCTGGGACCGCCTGTGGAGCATGGCGCCGCGAACAGCCGCACAGGCCAGTTGATTTCAAAGGGGAGAGAGTCGGATGAGAAAAGTTCTTTTAACGATACTAGCGGCCTGCATCATCTTCAAAACTTCGCCAGCCTTCGCTCAAGTAAAAATGACGAGGGAGCAAATGATGTTCTACACATCGGACTGGAAAGGCGATCGCTTCCCCGATGGGCGTCCGAAAGTGGCCGACGATCTGCTCAAGCGCGCCCTCGACGTGTCAATTGAAGATGTGTGGGACTATTTGCGGCAACAAGGCTATAGGAATCAGTTTGAGGGCGGCTGGCAAGCTCTTCACATCGAAAAACCGTTCGCCGGCCGCGCGCTGACTGCGCAATACATGCCCATACGCCCCGATATGGCGAAGGCCATCGCTGCTGAAGGGAAGGCAGAAGGGCGCGTCAGCGGAACCAATAGCTGGCCCATCAACGAATTGCAAATCGGAGATGTCTATGTAGCCGACGGCTTTGGAAAGATCATCGAAGGCACGTTGATTGGTTCCAACCTGGGAAATGGCATTGCGGCGCATACTCATACGGGGTTTGTCTTCGACGGCGGCATCAGAGATCAGGAGGAAAACCGCGAGATTCCGAACTTCAACGGATTTTATAAGGGGTACGATCCCTCGGCCTGGGCGCAAATGGAGCTGACGGCGATCAATGCTCCGGTGCGAATCGGACGCGCGATTGTGTTACCGGGCGATCTGGTCTTGGCGAAGACCGATGGCGTTCTTTTTGTGCCCGCGATTCTTGCTGAAGCGGCGATCAGTTCGGCCGAGTTCACCAATCTGACGGACGATTTCAATTTTGAGCTGAACCAGCAAGGTAAGAATGGCGCTCAGTTTGAAGGAGGCTGGACTCCAGCGAAATACGCCGCTTTTGGCAAATGGGTCGACGCTCATCCTGAGAAATTAAAAATGCCGCGCGCTGAATTTGACGCGCTGCTCCAAAAGGCAGAACAGCCGCGTCCACGCCGCGCTCCGTCGGGCGCGCCAGAACCTTGAAGGAAAGTTGCGGCGGAAATGCTAAAATCGCTTCGCGAAAGGAGGCCAGCGCGCAACACGCGTTTCGCCCGTTGTGTGCGGTTAACTAACCACACAGGGCGTTTGGTGCCGATTGTGCGCGGCTAAGAAGAAAGTGGCGCTTTGGCGACCTGATCCTACCTTTTATCCGTCTCCGAAATTGGCGATGCAGGCTCCGGCGGAAGCACTGGCATACGTTGCCCTTCTCAATGCAAATGGCAACGGCCGTTCGGACGCTTTGGGCGTAGTGGATGTCGACCCGCGATCGAAAGCTTACGGCCAGCTTGTGGGCCAAGTCGATATGCCGCACCCTGGCGACGAACTGCACCATTTCGGTTGGAACGCCTGTAGCGCCTGTTTGTGCCCGTATGCGCCGCATCCGCATGTCGAGCGCAGATACCTGATCGTTCCAGGCATTCGCTCCTCGCGAATTCACATCGTCGACACGAAGCCCGACTCTCGCAAGCCGCAAATCGTCAAGGTGATTGAGCCGGAAACGCTCGCCTCACGCGCGGGATACACATCGCCGCACACCATCCATTGTGGTCCCGAAGGAATCTACGCGAGCGCCTTGGGATCTACAACAGGCGATGGTCCGGGAGGGATTTTCGTGATGGACCAGGATAGTTTCGACGTGCTGGGGAAATGGGAACTCGATCGCGGCCCGCAATATCTCGCTTACGATTTCTGGTGGCATCTTGGGTTCGACACCGTGGTCACGAGCGAATGGGGCACGCCCAAGATGGTGCAAGACGGAGTGAATCCTGAAATCCTTATGAAAGGTGGCTACGGGCATAAGCTGCACGTTTGGGACCTGCGAAGGCGGCGTCATTTGCAGGAGCTGGATTTAGGCTCGGAGTATCAGATGGCGCTCGAGCTTCGTCCTGCTCACGATCCCACTCGCGCATACGGCTTTCTTGGCGTTGTGGTGTCGCTGAAGGATCTCTCGGCATCCATCTGGTTATGGAGCCGGGACAATGGCGCGTGGGGCGTACGCAAGGTTATCGATGTGCCGGCCGAACCGGCCGATCCGCAGGAACTTCCACCTCTGTTGCAGGGGTTTAAAGCGGTGCCGCCGCTGATCACGGACATCAACTTATCGCTCGATGATAAATTTCTGTACATCTCATGCTGGGGCACGGGAGAATTCCTGCAATATGACGTCTCCGATCCGTTCCATCCGAAGAAGACGGGTTCGATCCATCTCGGCGGCATAACTCGCCGAGCCTCGCATCCTAAACAGCCGGATGCCGCTTTGAACGGCGGTCCGCAAATGGTCGAGATCAGCCGCGATGGAAGCCGCGTTTATTTCACTAATTCGCTCTATGCGCCCTGGGACGCGCAATTCTACCCGGAGGGCATTCGAAGCTGGATGGCGAAAGTAGATGTTCAACCCGAGGGCGGCATGCAGCTTGACCGGGACTTTTTCGTCGAGTTTGGCGATCTGCGCGGCCACCAGGTGCGCCTTGAAGGCGGGGACGCCTCTTCCGATTCTTATTGCTACTCATGAGTAGCGGTGAATTCTGGAGCTGGTCCGCGCTCTTTCTACTGGGCGCCTATCATGGCATCAACCCCGGAATGGGCTGGCTGTTCGCGGTCGCGCGGGGCATGCAAGAACACAGCGGCAAGGCGGTGGTTCAATCTCTCGGACCCATCACTCTCGGGCATGCGCTTGCGATCGGGGCGGTTATTCTTCTCGCGGGAATGCTCGAAGCGGTGCTGCCGCTTCAATACATCAAATTCGCTTTCGCCGGGGCGCTCGTTGGTCTTGGTCTCTACCGGATCGTGAGGAATCGCCACTTTCGATGGGGCGGGATGCAGGTGGGTTTCAGGGAACTCACGTTTTGGTCGTTCTTAATGGCGTCTGCGCATGGAGCGGGACTCATGATAATACCGCTCGTATTGCGGCTTGGTTCGATTAACGCGCTACCGGCAGCACATCATATGCATGCGGCAGGCGTTCACGGTTCGGCAGTGGGCATCGGGGCTGCGCTCGTCCATACGTTGGGATATCTCACGGTGACCGCGGCAGTGGCACTGCTTGTCTACTTCAAATTCGGTCTCACACTGTTGCGCAAAGCGTGGTTCAATCTCGATCTGGTGTGGGCAACGGCTCTATTGGTTACTGGATGTATTGCGCTTGCGGCTTAATCATCTGTTTCCGAACAGAAACTGGATCGCTCTTGGAAACCTTTCCGCCCATGATCCAGGGACCATGACGCGCTCCTTCCTGCACGACGCGATTGAGAAGAATTCCAAAACTTGCAATTAATCTGTCTCTTTCCCGCTTAGTTCCTGCGCAAACCAGGTGGTGGGGGCGGCGGTGGAGGCGGTTTTGGAACAATGCTGTAGATCATCTTCGGCGGTCCAGGGTCGGGACTCATCCAAACAAGCGTGAATCGAGCGCCGGCAATGAGAACCGCGATAATGCCTGCGGCTGCGAGTACCAGTGTTGCCTTCTGCCAACGAGACAAGTGTTTACCGCGAAGACGCGAGAAGTTCGCCAACGCCCGTATTCTGGCCTCCAAACTGCCCCCACTGAACACACCCAAAGCGACAACTCCCGATGGAGATGCGGTGACACGGCGCGCCACATCCAATAGATCTTGCGCATAGTCGCGCGGTGGGAGAACTTCGCTCGCCACGAGTTCGTCGCAAGCCATTTCGCGCGTGAGTTGAAGTCTGCGTCGAAACAATGCGGAAGCCGGGTGGAACGCGAGTGGAACCAGCATCAGTTCTGAGACCGCAAGCCATAGGGCATCGTTGCGTCGAACATGCGCGAATTCATGAATTAATGCCGCGCGAAGAAGCCGGTCGTTACCTTGTTGAAAAAGGCAGTGTGGAAGCAAAATGGCCGGCGCAAAGACCCCGGTTGTGAGTGGCCCGGACGCTTCCGTGCTTGCCGGCAACATGAACACACGCGTACGCTTCGCTCGTCTGTTGCCGCGCCAGGATTCAGGCAATAGCGACAGACAGGCCGTATCTATTTCTGTCGCGCCTCCTCGGAGCCGATTCGTAAGCCGGAGAGCGAAGAGCAATCTCAATGCTTGAACGATCGTGAGACTTACGGCGATCCAGACGAACCATCGAAGGACGAGCAGAGCAGCCGGCGACGGTTGCGATATCTGCCTCGAGGCAGTGGCATTGCTCCAAAGCCCAAGAAGGGCGCCGAACGGAAGCAGTACTGCCAAGGTCAATGCCGTTATCGAAACGATGAATCGCAAACGCGCTGGCGACCCGGACGCAAAAACAGGGAACAGCTCGCAGATTCCAACAAGGATGAGCGCCTGCCAGCTCATGCTCAAAAATACGGAGGCGAGCATCTGTTCAATTGCTGTCATTGGCCTTCCATTGCGATTGAGACCGCCCGCTCTCGATAATCTTCTGCAACTCCTCCAATTTTTCAGGAGTTAGTTGCTCGTCCTCAATCATCGTTAAGACCAACTTCTCCGGAGCCCCGCCGAACAGGCGCAACACCAGATCGCGAATGGCCCCCTTTGCGGCACCCCGGCGGCTGGTTGCCGCCTCATAGCGGTAGGCGCGATTCTCTAAGACGCGTTTGACCTTCCCTTTGCGATGCAGGACGTTCAACGCGGTTTGCACCGTCGTGTAGGCCAACTTACGGCCTCGGGGCAATCGCTCGGTAACCATCTGCACCGTTGCCGGGCCGTAATCCCAGAGGATATTCATCAACTCCAGCTCAGCCGGAGTGAGTTGCTTCGATCTCAATTTGCGAGCCACTGCGCCTATGCCACCGAGTCTAAAGCAAAGCCGATACGCTGTCAACTATATTTATAGGACCTATATTTATAGTACAATCGGGTCGTTTCCCACGATGGGCCAAGGTCAACTCATTTATTGATCGCGATCGTCGCCGCTGTTGTCTCGATCGAGCGGCCGCAAAGCGTGTCTGAACACGAACCGGCCTATCTCGGTTCCCTGTCTGGTCCCATCTACCACCGCGGAGCGAAAATGAATGCCGGCGTAGACTCGGGCGTCCTCATTCTCTGCGGCGGCTTCAGAAAAGCTTGTGAACGATCGCGTCACATTTGGGATTGGGGGGCCGCTGGTCGCTTCGAAGGGAATACGATCGTCGTGAAAGAATCGTCGCAGGATCTCCGCCGCGGCGCCCGCCGAGATGCTGTGAGTCGACGGGTAATCGGGATTTGGGAGCGTGTTCAAAAACGACGACCATTCAGGATCGCCCAATGTCGCATCGTTTCCGTCGGCGTCGCCGGCGCGAATTGCCGTTACCGGCCGCCAAAAGTTAAAGTCATATTTTGCCTGAAATCCGGCTATTATCCCGTCCGCCATGGCGAGATTGCTGATGGCGAGCAAGCGGGCCGTCTCCCAAAGGTCCAAGCCCTGCGTCTCGGCGAGTACGCTGTCAAAGCGGCTCCATATAGCGGAGGCATTTTCGTACCAGAACATAGCGATGAGGCTCTGTTCTTCGGTCCGGACGGCGCTAAATTGCTCGCCAACCGCCTTCACCTCGTCGTAATCGCGCGCGTATCGCTTTGATGTGAGGGGCGGCGGCCCATCCGGCTCGAATTGAGTGCTTCGAATCAGGACGAAGGGAGTAACCCTTCCCCAGCCGGGCTGTGCCGCAGGCACATAACGGGCAACCCCGGGCGGATTCGGGGGATCGGGGTTGGGCGTCGGCTGCCAGTCGCCCGGAGACGTACCGGGAGTATAAGGCACCTCAGCCGAGATGGCGTGGTCGGTGCTTCTCAGGTTGATAATGGCCGCCGCCGCCGCTTTCCCTATCGCGATCCCGACGCTTTTGGGAAGCCCTTCAGGAATGGCGGCCAGCTCCGCGTCGCGTTCTGCATCGGCTTGCGCGATCGCCTTCGCCTGTTGGGATAGCGTTCCGAAACCTGTAGTGCTGGCAACCGTGATCGCGCCAACTAGCCAAGGCTTCGCCTTGATATCCAGCAGATCTGAGCAGTAGAGAGAACCCGAGAAGGCATTCATAGGGTAGGCTTCCAGGTATCTGACCACACTGGAGGTTCCGATGAACGCCTTCGTCGAGCATCACAAAGATAGCATTCGGTTTGGGTATCGGTGCTTTGACCGGATTCTGTTGAACGGGCTGATTCAGCCCTTCCAACAACCGGAACGAGTAGTCGGGTTCTTCAACACCTACCGCAATCAGTATCCGGTGAGCCGGGCTGTTTTACACGAGATCGCCGATCAGTTTCACAACTGGGTCGTGAACCGGTCACAGAAATGGGGCGCACCCATCTTGGAAGCGCCGGAAGGGAGACGGGACGATTTCATGGACCGCTATTTCCGTCGAGCTGAACCCGATCAGGTAGTCGCCATTTTGAAAGCGCGCGAACCCGCCCGCATCATGATCGCGATCGGCAGCCAGAAAGAGAATCGGTGGCATCTGCAGATCGCGCAGCGCTGGGTCATGCAATACAACTTTTACGTGAATGACAAGCAATGGGGCCGGATGTTCGTCCGGGTTTGCCCTTACCTTCCGTTTTCTGCGCGCGTGTGCCTGAACCAGCATCACTGGCTCGCGAATCGCCTCAGGCAGGAAGGGATTGACTTTCGGCGATGCTCGAATGCATTTCTAAATTGCGGTAACCCGGAACGCTTGCAACAATTAGCTGACTCGTTGACCAGCAAGGATCTGCTTACCTGTGGCCAGAAATGGCTGGCGTACTTTACGCCGTTCTTCCGCGAGACTGAACGCCGACAGGCCGGCTGTCAGCATCGTCTATTTTTTGCTCAGGTTGAGTACTGCGACAATCTTCTATTTTTCAGGCGCGCCGCTCTGGATCAAATGGGAGAGCGTTTACTGGACGCCAACCGAACCATCGGCCAGCCCAACAAAATTACGGTCATCTTCGGCAGAAAAATCACCCGGCAATATCGCGGCAAACTGCAGACCGTGATCGAAGATATCCATCTTCCCAACCCGGTGATCCGCAGCCATTATGGCAATGGCTTCATCAAGCAATATGTCCGCGATCACCTGCTGCTGCGAACCGAAGCCGCTACCAATAACGTTACTGACTACGGCGTCAAGAAGGCGGTCGAGAACCTGCCGAAATTACGGGAACGGCTCGCTTCCATCAACGACAACTATCTGAACATCCAGCAGGACATACTGGAGACCTTCCTGGACCGCGGACAACTGCGCCAACTGGCAGCGCCTACCATACTGCCCAATGGCAAGCGGATTCCGGGGCTTAAACTCGACCATCCGCGGCAAATCGCATTAATGCACGCGCTCGTACGTTTCGCCCACGTCGCCGCTGGCAATACCTTCAGCACGATTGAACTGCTTGGCCCGACAATCGAAGCTTTGAGCTGCAGCTCGAGCGACTACACGCTGGCCTCGCTTCGCTACGATCTCTCCAAACTCAGGGCCAAGGGCCTTGTCGAGAAGCTTCCACACTCTCGCCGATACCGCCTCTTGCCGCAAGGATATTCGGTCTGCCTCGTGTTTCTGAAGTTGTTCGAGCGCATCTATGCCCCGCTTGCTGCAGGTCTGCTGCGCCCGTTTCGCAGTGACGCGCAACTCAGAACCCAACGATCGCAACTTGACCGCCTCTACCAGCGTGTCGTGGACGATCTCGATAAATTGCTATTAGCGGTGGGCCTCAAAGCCGCATGAAACACTTACGCAACGGGAACAAAATCCCCGTCACCCTTCGCATAACGGCCTAAGGCATCATGCCCTGATACGGCGATGGCCGCTTCCGGGGAAGCCCCGAATTCGATCCCGCCCTGGAAAGCGTATCGCTCATAGCGCGGGTCAATCGAATTTAAGGCGTCATGGATTGGTATCTGGACGATTGCGAGCGTTCGAGACTGTGTGACGGCACCTTCTCCCGCCGTTAGACTTGCTGTAACAGCTACCTCGTTCCATTTGGTTACTGGACTTACAGCGGCTCCTATTGTGGCGCTTCCGGCTAGCAGAGTGATGGTAACTAACACCATGCGATTCATATGAAGGTCCTTGCATCTTTTACTCATTGGTGTCGCCGCCATCATCCTAGTGGTCCTCGTTGCGTGCGGGTTGGAAATTCTCGTCAAATAGCTGCCTGCTGACACGCCTCCCAAGCTCGGTGCCATCCCGAAGCGAATGAAGGAAGTGGAAACCAGAGTAGATGCGAGCCCAAAAGACCTCGTCGAACCAATCCGTAGTGCTGCTAAACGTATGTGTGTGAACGCCGTCACTGAACACGAGGCTATCCACGATTACGTGTACCCTCTGCGTTCCAAAGTAGTCCGCGACCAGCATCGATACCGCACTGGTTACGCAAGCATGCGCAGCCGGGTATTCCGGGTGATTTGGCGTAATTCCTAATGATGTCCAGTCCGAATCTGCGGTAAGTTCAGAATTTCCGCCGCCGGCCCGAATCGCAGTTACCGGCCGCCAAAAGCTGAACTTATACTTTGCATTGAAACAGCCGATTAACGCGTCCGCCTCTCCGGTCCACAGAATGGCCATCAGCCGCGCCGAATCCATCACGTTCAATTTGTAGGTTTGAATAAGGTAGTTCCATGCGCGTGCGTCCTGTTGCTGCGGTTCATCCGTCCAAAACAGTCCGATCTCAGTTTGCCCTGCTGTGCGAAGCGAACTCTTCGATTCTCCGAAGAGACGGGTCAGATTATAGTCGGCTACCCATTGCTCATTTGACAGCGCGTAAGGTCCGGGAGGTAGAAACTGAGAAGCGCTCTTCATCGTGAAAGGGCGCATTTGACCGAGCCAGGGTGCTAACGCCGGCAAAAATCCGGGAGGCGTAGGTTGCCAGTCGCCGGGCGCTGTTCCAGGAGTGTAAGGCACGTCGGCCTCGAAGCCATCGCCAGTACGTGCGGTGATTAACGCTTCGGCGGCAGCCTGTCCCGCTTCGACGCCAGCCTGCTTGGCTTGTGAAGTGGCTACGATTTTGCCAAGCGACGCTTTGAATTCCGCATCAAGATCGGCTTGTTGAGCCGGGAAGTATTTGACAAGTATGCTGTGTGCGGCTGAGACGGCGGCCGCCTCCTCAGATGCTTCTCGATCCGTAGGTCCAGCGAAATAGAAAGGCCGAAATTTTCTATCGATACTGTTGACTGCGTCATAAACGGCGATGCTGGTGTAAGCAAAAAGGGGGCCAGCACCTGCCGCCTGACCGCCCGTGACGATGATGGTGCGCGACGCGATTGCGTTCCAATCCGTCACAACGTTTTGCGCTCGCACGTTTGAGACTGCAAGTAGAGTAGGCGCGAAGAAAAGCCAAGCGTGAACTGCCTTCATACGTAATCTTCCTTTCGAAGCAGTCTTCGGCAGCACTCGCGAACTCTTAGATAACCTACCTCGTTCAGCGCTAACCCGATTCGAGGGTGATGGTAAGTCGGTTTTACCCGAGCCACAAGGATCTAAAAGGGTAATTTTGTGGAATGATGGATTGGGGTAGCGGGGATGGCGCCGAAGAATCATTTAAACGGTGCAAGGTCAGAGACTATGATCTTGCGCAAAATGGCAACGAAAGACCTTGAAGAGTGTCTCGGGGTTAGCACGGCCCGAATTGGACAGGAAATAGTTGGCTATCAGCGCGCACTTTCGGCATGGGAAGTCATTGTCAAAAGCGCCGCTTTCAATTCTGTTGTAATCGAAACAGCGCAGCCGATTGCAGGACATCGGATCGTAGCTTTCGGCGCTAGCGTGTTTGTCTCTCCCGAGTTTGCAAGTCGTGAACTTTCGAATCCCAGACCCGGCTTGAACGAGCGGATCATCTCCAGTATCGACGCCGGCCAGTCAGTCGTACTTACTGAGGCCGAACTTCGACACCAAAACACGTATGGTGGACTGTGCCAAGCGATTCTATATTCGTCCTGGAGACCCGATTGTCTAACTCCGGAACAAATAACCGAGGTTCAACTCAACTTGGCGAAACGTTATGCGGAACTTCATTCGGGTTACAGGCTAGAGCGAATGTTAGTTGAAGCAGTGGATGCAATCGATATCGAATACGCCAAGTCGACTAGAGTTTGGCAGATCATAAGTGACTTCTCTGACTTTCATTCAAAGAACCCTGGAAACACCTGGAACCTGGAACGCGCTCTTGCTGTCATAGAGAGAACCTCCGCTTTGTCGGTTGTCGGATCGATTGCGTCATTGTTCTTTCACTACACTCCACCGGTCTTGCGTTTTAGGAACGGAGATCAGCAACTTCTCGAGGCTGCGCTCGAAGGATTAACGGATCACGAACTCGCTCAAGCGTTGTCATTGAATATCCAGACCGTCAAGAAGCGCTGGGCTTCCGTCTTCGATCAAGTCGCGGACGTGATGCCGGGCCTCCTGCCGGAATCCGACGATGATGCATACCGGGAAACGAGAGGACCGCAGAAGCGGCATCACTTACTGGCGTATCTGCGGCGTCATCCGGAGGAACTTCGTCCGTTCATTCGTTAAGCGAATCTGGCTGCTGGTGCGGAATTCGTTACACTTTCAGGCATGAAGGCGTTTGTAATCGAGGAGCCGGGAGTAAGCTCCATCGCTGAAGTTAACGATGTCTCGCCTGGCGACGGCGAGGTCCTGCTCCATACGCGTGTGGTCGGTTTCTGCGGTACCGATTTGAGCACGTTCCGAGGGAAGAACCCGCTGGTCTCCTATCCCCGCATCCCTGGACACGAGATCGCCGCAACTGTCGCTGCTGTCGGCCGCGGAGTGCCTGATCATCTCAAGCCTGGTTTAAACGTGGCGGTCTCGCCCTACAATCCATGCGGCTCTTGTGCCGCGTGCCTCCGGGGACGCGCAAACTCCTGCATGCGAAATCAAACCCTAGGCGTGCAGCGCGACGGCGCCATGCGGGAACGATTCACCGCCCACTGGAGCAAGGTATTCGTGGCCGACGGGCTCTCGCTTCGCGATCTTAGTTTTGTCGAACCCCTGGCCGTTGGCTTCCACGCGGCCGCGCGGGGGCGCGTGCAATCGACTGATACGGTTGCCGTCATTGGCTGCGGAACTGTTGGACTGGGCGCGATAGCGTCCGCGGCGCGGAAAGGCGCAAAAGTGATTGCGATCGACCTGGACGATCGCAAACTTGAACTCGCGAAACAAGCCGGGGCGGCGGATTCCGTTCATTCGGGCAAACAGGACTTGCACGAATCTCTTCAGGGGCTAACGGGCGGCCGTGGTCCCGACGTGGTGATAGAAGCCGTGGGAACTCCCGCTACCTTTCGAGCCGCAGTCGACGAAGTTGCCTATACTGGCCGCGTCGTATACATCGGTTGGGCCAAAGAGCCCATCACTTACGAAACGAAGCTGTTCATCCTGAAGGAGCTCGACATTCTCGGATCGCGCAATTCGCTCGATGAATTTCCGCAAGTGATTGAAATGCTCCAACGCCGCGAGTTTCCGGTGGAAGCCACCATTTCCGCCACTGTTCCGCTTTCCAAGGCGGGCGAGGCTTTGAAGGCGTGGAGCGACGCGCCGCAGGCTTTCAGCAAGATCCTTGTGGAAATGGCCTGAATCGCGAATGCAATACCGCGAGCTCCCGCATTCGAGTCTCAAGGCTTCTATCCTCGGCTTTGGCGCTTCGCCGCTTGGCAACGAATTCAAACCTGTCGATCCAGCGGAAGCGGAGCGGGCCGTTCGCTACGCCATCGATCGCGGCATCAATTTATTCGATGTTTCTCCGTACTATGGGCGAACGCTGGCGGAAGAGCGGCTTGGCTCTGCGCTCGGGGGATTGCGAGAGAAAGTCATTCTCTGCACAAAGTGTGGGCGCTACGATACTGCTTCGTTCGATTACTCGGCCGAACGGACGATGCGAAGCGCGGAAGAATCCCTGCGCCGCCTGCGTACCGATTATCTAGATATTCTCCATGTACACGACATTGAATTCGGAGACCGCGATCAAATCCTCAACGAAACCATCCCCGCTTTGAAGGAATTGAAGCGGCAAGGCAAAATCCGGCTTGCCGGCGTCACCGGCTTTCCGCTGAAAATGCTGGCGGATGTGGCCGTTCGGGGCGAAGTGGACATTGTCATGTCTTATTGCCGGTACAATCTGCTGATCCGCGACCTCGACATGCATTTGACTCCGGTCTTGAAAGAGCACGGCATTGGATTGCTGAATGCCTCGCCTCTACACATGGGCATTCTCACCGAATGCGGCGCGCCTGAGTGGCATCCCGCTCCCGAACGCGTAAAGAACGCGGGGCGGAAGATCGTGGAATTGTGCCGGTCGAAAGGCATCGATGTCGCTTCCGCCGCGCTGCGGTTCTGTCTCGACCATCCCGATGTCTCATCCACCCTCGTTGGCATGTCGAAACCAGAACATGTGGATGGGAACCTGAAGGCGTTCGAACTCCACACCGACCCGGATTTTCTCGCGGCCGTAGAGCGCTTGGCGGGACCGGACCTGAACGTCACTTGGCCCTCCGGCCGATCGGAGAATCAGGATTGAGTGCGTTCCTTATGCGATGCGGCGCCTTGCAAAAATTAATGCAGCTCTTTCTATTCGTGGTTCTACTTTCTTCCGTGCTGCCGCGCATTTTCGGGCAAGTGCCGGCGATTCATCCAATGGCGCCTCAGCCGGACGACCGCTTCAAGGCCGACATCCTCGTGGTGGTGGCTCATCCAGACGACGAAGGAATGGCAATCGGCTATCTTGCGAAAGCCGTGCTGGACCAACATAAGCGAGTTGCCGTGATATATGGCACACGCGGCGATGGAGGCGGGAACGCGATCGGCTTAGAACAGGCAGCCGCCTTGGGAGCTGAACGCGAGATGGAAGCGCGGCGAGCCATAGCCACAGTAGGCATTACGAATGCCTGGTTCATCGGCGCGCCGGATACGCCGGGCCAGGACGTGCTTCGATCGCTTGAGACATGGAACCACGGATCGGCGCTTTGGCAGGTGGTGCGATTGGTTCGACTGACGCGGCCGCAAATTATTATGACCTGGCTACCAGCGTATTCGGCAGGCGAGAATCATGGTGATCACCAGGCATCGGGTGTTTTGGCCTCGGAGGCCTTCGACATGGCGGGCGATCCAACCGTCTTTACCGAGCAGATTACACCACCGAGAGATCACACCAATCCAGGAAACTTGACCGAGGGATTGCAGCCTTGGCAGGCGGAGAAACTATACTTCTTTTCCGACAGCGCAAACCAGGCGGCGCTGGATGGCAAGGGGCCGCAATATCCCTGGGACGAAATTTCGCCATCGCGAAACGTATCGTACGGGCGGCTGGCGTTGGAGTCGATTGCGAATCATCGCACGCAGGATTATCCCGGACTGATGGCAGCCGAGGCGTTGAAGAAGGATGATTTAGGCCCGCTGAAGCAAATGCGCACGCGCCTGGTGCTGGGCAAATCGCTGGTTGCGGGATCGGTCACGGGCGATGTGTTCGAGGGCGTCGTCTCCGGCCCGATTCCCTTTAAGCAGGTGCGAGGATACGAGGCCCAGGCGCGAAGCACTCTGTCGGCGGAGCTGGGAGGCCCCTGGGTCTTTTATCAGCAATTCTGGAAGGCGCACGATTTGCCAGGACTGCGCGAACTTTTCAAGCCCCAGGTGCGCGTTGGATTGTCGTCCGAAGTGACGGTTCCGGTGTTGCTTCACAACGACACGGGAGACAACGTGAAATTTGAAATAACTGCCGCGGCTCCGGCGGGATGGAGCGCGCCGAAGGGGACGGGAAGCTATCCATTAGGTCCGCATCAGAGCCGATCGATTGAAATCTCGATTCCGACTCCGCCGAAAGAAGAAGCAGCACAAAGAGTGCAGGTGAGCGTGAATGGGCCAGCGGGGAAGATCGCCGATTTCTCGTTGGATGTCAGTGTCGCAAAGGGGGCATTACCGCAATAGTCGTGGTGACAAGCCCGTGCTTGATCGATGTTCACAACGCAACTGGCCGGCAAGCCTTTACTTTGCGCTCGAAAAAATTCGTTTCGGACCCGTTCCGAGCCAGCTTCATGGCCTCTTCAAAGTGCTTCGCCGCCTCGGCCGGGCGGCCTGCAAGAAGATGAAATTCTCCCTGAGCCGCCGGATAGAAGGGATAGTCTTTGAGCTTCCGAGCATCGGGAATCTTCCGTAGTTCGGCCAAACCTTCTTCCGGTCCCAGGCTCTTGCCCAATGCGATGGCCCTGTTCAAGGCGACGATGGGTGAAGGTTTCAACCGGCAAAGCGCGTCGTAGAGTTCCACGATTTTGGGCCATTCGGTTTTCTCATAGGTCGGGGCCGCACAATGCAAAGCGGCGATGCCAGCTTCCAGATGATACTCGCTCAGTTCGTTTCCCATCGAGGATTTTTCCAGGAAATGGAATCCGCGCCCCATCAAATCCCTGTCCCATTTGGACCGGTCCTGCATTTCCAGTTGGATTAGACCGCCATCGTCGTCCATCCGGCCGGGAAGACGGGCCGCGTGGAAACAAAGAAGCGCCAGCAGGGCATGGATCTTTGGTTTCTGCCCCTGCGGATGGTCGCTTAAGAGAAGGGCCAGGCGGATCGCCTCGAAGCAAAGATCCTCACGCACCGTCCGCTCGGATCCACTGCTGTGGTAGCCCTCGTTGAAAAGAAGATAGATCGCCTGGTAGACCGCCTCTAAGCGTTCTGCTATATCCGAAGCGTCGAATTCTGTGAAGGTCTCCGAAAGCCGGAACAGTTTCCGCGCGCGCCCGAGTCTTTTTTCGATGGAATCTTCGCTGGCCAGGAGCGCATGGGCGATCTCGGAAACGCTAAAGCCGCAAAGCGTCTTCAAAATAAGCGTCACTTGGGCTTCGGTCGAAAGCTCAGCGTGGCAGCAGGAAAACATCATGCGAAGCTGGGCATCCTTGATTTCGTTTTCAAAGGCGATCTGGCTCTCAAAGGCCGTCATTGTCCCAGGCGGATCCTCCTTGAGCTTTAAAAGGTGGACGAGCTCCGGGACGAAGTAGCGAAATTGATCGTCCCGCCGCAGAAGATCGATCGCTCGGTTGCGGGCCACGCGCATGAGCCAGGCGGAAGGATTGCCGGGAAGGCCCTGAACAGGCCATGTCTCGAGGGCCCGGCAGAGGGTGTCCTGCACCACGTCCTCGGCTAAATCGAGGTGTCCCAATCCCAAAATCCTGGTTAAGTAAGAGACCATCTTTCCCGCCTCGCGACGGAAAAAATGGTCTACTAATCCCGGTACGTCGTCCGTGATGGCCCTCCGCAAGGGAAGAATGCTACATAGAAACGATGGGGCGGATCTCGACGGTTCCGTACTCTAGGATGGGACAGCCCTTGGCCAGCTCCACCGCCTGATCCATGTCCTTGGCCTCGACGAGCATGTAGCCTTGGACGGAATCCTTGACCTCGACGAAGGGGCCGTCTGTGACAGCTTTGCTGTTGCCGCGGACAACCTTGCCCGTTGCATCCAAGCGCTCCCCGAGTTGCTTGATATGGCCGTTTTTATCGAGTGCATCTTTCCAGGCCATCCATTTCTTCATCGCTTGTTGCATCTGCTGTTGCATCTGCTCGGCGGAGACGGAGCGATAGGCCGCTGGGTCACCTCGGAATAAATACATAAAATTCGCCACTTTGTTTCTCCTTTTCTGTTTCAGGCCTGACGTCTGGCCTCAGCTACGCGACGTATGGAAAATTCGAAACCGGACATAAGTTAGGTTCTGGAGTCAAGAAGCTTGCCCTCGCTGCCTTTTTTCCTGCCGATATCACAGAGCATATCCGAATGGATGTTCAGACCGATATTCGTCATGTTGTATAGGTGTTCGCTCGCAACAAGCCAGACGATTTCGCAGATCGCTCGTTCGGAATAATAGCGGGACAAGCGAGCAAAGGTGTCGGGCCGAACCTTTTTATCCCTGGTAAGTTCTGTCACGTAGTCGAGTGCTGCACGTTCTGCATCGGCAAAGAGGGGGCTTGTGCTGTATTGGTCGAGCGCATCGAATTTGGCTTCATTCATTGACGCTTTGATCGTGAACGACCGGCCGATATCCATGCAGAAAAGACAGACATTGATTCGCGCCACCTGTTCACGAATGAGCATGACAGTCTCTGGCGGCAGCAGTAGTTTTTTATCGAGCTTGCCGACCTTTCCGTAGAACATTCCGAATGCAGGCGGCAACCGCGCGGAATGCACTTTCAGCGGCGTAAGCACTTTGCCAAACTGCCGCCGTGTAAAGTGATACGCCAGCTTCATCATCAGCCCTTTGGGCTTTTCAATAGGAGGAAGAAACGTGTCCATTTTTCAGCTTTCCTTACATCCAGACCATTCGGCTTGGCGCCTCTTTTCAGATCTGATTTTATGGCCTCCATCTATACGACGAACGGGAAGTGGCTGACCGGACATCGGGACGGAAACGCCTTGAAAGCTTTGCGACATAGAACGAGTCACATACATTGAGGCATTGAGAATGGCCACCAAGACTCGTTCTAAGAAGAAGGCCGCACCGAAAAAGAAATGGGTTGCATCCGTTGATACGGATTCCACCCATCCCCCGGAGGGGCTGTTCACCAAAAAGGCGACAACTATAGCGAAAACGCTCGCGTCGCCAAAAGTATCGCCCAAGGGGCCCGGATCCGGAATGCGAATGTTGACTTACTTCGTCAATCGGGGAGGCAGCGGGCTTTCGGAGGAACGGAAAGCGGAACTCGAGAAAGCCAAGGGCCTTCTGTCCGCTTACATCCACAAGAAAGGCGCAAGGAAGTCAAGGAAGGCACCGACGCGATAGGACGTTCCGGGCTGCGTCGAAGGTTGCGTGCGGCGCTTCAAAGATGAAACCAGCCGCACGCTTGGATCACGCCGATAATACTATTCTTTTATTCTTCTTTTGTGACGGGCAGCCGCCCATTTCACCTCCGGGCCGCGGTTGCGCCAACGCCCTGGACGTTGACGGATGACTCGGCTATTGAGGTGAGCTTCTCGTCGGCTGCCTTCTCCTCCTGCAGCGTCTGTTGTAACAATGCAGCCGCCTGCGTGAGATTCAGGCGGTTTGCAAACGATCGTGCTGATCCGTACCCTGAGATTTCATAGTGTTCGACGCGTTGAGCCGCCGCAATCAGGGCAGCATCCTTAATAGTGGCGTCGGCTTTCGCCTTGATCATCTCCTCGCCTTCGTCGATCAAGCCCTTCATGGCCTGGCAGGTTTCGCGTTTCGGTTCGACTTTTAACTCGCGAAAGATTTGCTCGAGGCGCGATACGTGTCCCTGTGTCTCTCCCAAATGGTGCTGGAATGCTTGTTTGAGCTGAGTGGAGCTCGCCGCCTCAGCCATTTTAGGCAAGGCGTTTGTTAGCCGGTGCTCGGCATCGTAGAGATCTTCTATCTGATTCACGAAAAGATCCCGGAAAGAGTTTAGTTCAGTAGCAAAAAGTGGCATGGTGTTTTCTCTCGCTCGGCCACCGCTGACGAAATTGACCGTGCGCGGAAGCCATAAATAGGACGCCATCGTGTCGACGGCGTTTCGGCTTATCGCGTGTTATATCGCAAAGAACAGTAAAGTCGCGACATCGTCTATCCAGAAGAGCGGGAAAAAAATACTGTTGTCTGCAAATCTGAAGGCTGCATTTCTTGCGGACTGATACTCGCCTCTCTGACGCTTACTTCGTCCGGCACGCCCCTGATCAATTTCAACTCCCGCTTTATCAGCGCAATAGATGTCTCGTCCTAGCTATGGAGGTCAAGTGAGAGTCAAAGGATTATGCATGGCCATTATCGTGCCTTCACAACCGGAAGCAAAATGTATCGAAGTCTCACGTCTACGGTGTTTTGAGAGCGTCGTGGACCCAACCGTTAGGGCGATGAAAATAATCTAGATTCAAAGAAGGAGAAGCGAATGGCAGGAAAAAATACAGCAGTGTACGGTATCTACGCAACTCGAGCAGAGGCAGAAAACGCAGTCGACCAGTTGATCGCGTCGGGCTTCCGTAATGAAGACCTATCGGTCCTCATGCAGGATAATGTCGGGACAAAGGATTTTGCGCATGAGAAAGCGACGAAAGCTCCAGAAGGTACGACAACCGGAGCCATTGCCGGCGGAGCGATCGGAGGAACGCTCGGCCTTTTGGCCGGGATAGGCGCTCTCGCGATCCCTGGGCTTGGCCCTTTCATCGCTGCGGGGCCTATCATGGCGACGTTGGCCGGAATCGGCTCAGGAGGCGTCGTAGGCGGGCTGGTCGGTGCATTAGTTGGAATGGGAATCCCCGAATACGAAGCCAAACGCTATGAAGGCCGTATCAAGCATGGCGGCATACTTCTTTCAGTCCATTGTGACAGCGATGATTGGGCAAAGAAGGCCAAAGAAATTCTGAAGGAAAGCGGGGCGGAGGACGTTTCTTCGACGAGCGAAGCCTCGGCTGATTATTCAAAGAGCGAGAAGCCCGCGACGCGAGGCGCCAGCCGTTAGCAAGGTTCGGAGAACGCCCTGAGCCGCCTGGGCCTAGTACGCCGTGGCAGAAGTCCGGCAAGCTGAATGCCTGCCCCACCAGTGCTTGCAAGTCGTAAAGAAGATCAACCCGGCCACTTACCTGGGTGGCGGACAGGACTTGGGCCCGCTGATTCCGGGTCGGCGCACATCATCTCACGAAACCTAACGCCGGATAAGCCCGGCCGGCCCGAAGGGGGCCGGTCGTTCGCGGAGTTTCGCGAGATTCTAAAGACTGGGATCGATTTGGATCACGTGCATCCGACGTGTGCAAACGGTGTCGTGAACGAGAGCTGCGTTCCGCCGCCGTTCGACGGAAACCTCCTTCAAGTCATGATTTGGCCGTATCTTCAGAACTTGTGTTCCCCAGCGTTGCTGGCTGGCCCGAGCTGTTGCTAAGCGCTCCCGTCCCGATCATGCCCGGAGCCAACCGGACAAGTTGATAGGGATCGCGGCCGAACGCCGGCAAGTTCTGAACATCGCGACTACTTAAAATCGCGCCTGTGTCGGCGCTGGCGGTCTGTAGAAGGGGCAATGTCGAGGCGCTCACCGTAACCGATTCCTGCACACTGCCCAGTTCAAGCGCCGCCACTCTTATCGGTAACGTTACCCTGCAAACTGGCGCTGAATTGAGCGCAGGCAGGCATGCCAGAGCTAGAGATAATACGAGCGAAAGCCTTGGACAGGAAAGCTGGCGCATGAAACTCCCCTCGAGTCTGTACGTGCTCGTTTAGAGCTGTTGCAAAGTAGAGAGCGTTACAGAACCGCGCGCGTGAGCAAGCGGTTGGGCACGAGGTTTCATTAGCGCTCGGTGGTTTCGTAGGTCACGTTAACACTGGCGTGGATCTGGATGCTTCCCGGCGAAAGAGACGGGCTGCTGCTCGACTCTTCGGTCAAAGGAGAAATTTCAATTTCGCGGCCAGGGGCGATGATTACCGGCTGAACTTCCTCGACCCGTTGAATCTTCACTAATTTCAGTTGAAGCGTCGAAGCGAGTGACTCGGCCCCGGCTCGGGCCTGATCGGCAGCTTCGGCTAGCGCCCGTCCGCGCACGGCTTTCTCGTCGCGTAACCCAAAAATGAGCCGGTTTATGTTACTGGCACCTGATTTGGTCGCCACGTCGATCAGCTTGCTGAGAAGCGACAGGTCGGTTAGATTGACACGAACCGTGCTGATGGCAGTGTAGCCAAGTATCTGGGGAGAGCCTTCCTTGGGATAACGATAATTAGGATTGACGGCTACACTCACGGTTTTGAGATTGAAAGTAGGAAGAATCGTTCTGAGCTGCTGCAGCAGTTGCACCGATTTCTTTTGATTCTGCTGAGCCGCGACACCGGAGGCGGGCGCCTGGGACGTGACACCGATATCGATCTGCGCCAGATCGGGCGGGACCGAAACCGTAGCCTCTCCGTGTACCAACATCGTTGTATTCTCTGCCGCCTCGGCTCTTGCCCCCATCCACAGCATGCCTGCACATCCCAACACAAGCCACGAGTTCTTAATTCGCACGGAAGCTCCAATTATCACAGTGTAAAAGCAAGCCATATTCGAGTTCCTGGAACCCAACCTCGCGTTGGGGAATCGAATCATTGGTTTGCCGGAATGTACAACGTCCGCTCCGCAATATTCTTGAGCGCCTTCCTCGCCGCAATGTGGACGACACAGGCGCCGGCCCAAATGCAGCCACCGAATGCGCCGCTGCCTGGCGCGGAAGAGATCAAACTGCGAGTGATTGCAAACGAGAAGAAGTCGGCCCAACAGAAGGAACGCTACCTGTGCATCGTAAACGAGGAGACCGACGAACTTCAAAGCACGGGCCAAATCAAGAAGCAGGAGACGAAAGAGTCGGAGGAGTTCTATCTGAATGGGCAGGAAATCGACCATCTGTTGGTTAAGAACGGCAAGCCGCTCAGAGGGCACGACGCCGACAAAGAACAGGAGCGTGTCTCGAAAGAGGTGAAGAAATTCAGCGATCCCAAACAGGTAAAGAAGGTCGAGGATGAGGAACAAAAAGAGATCGACCTGTTTTTGAAGGCTCTGCGCTATACAAATGGCCACCGCGAGAAGCGGAATGGACGGAGCACGGTGGTCTATGATCTGAGCGGCGATCCGGCGTTCCACGCAAGCAACGTCGAACAACGATTCGCGAAGGCGATTGCCGGGCGAATCTGGGTGGACGAAGAGACCGGCGAGTTGCTGGAAATGCGCGTGCGCACAGACCGAGACGTGAAGATCGCCGGCGGGCTGCTCGCGAACCTCCATAAAGGATTCCAACTGCACGTCGAGCAGTTACGCCAGCCCGACGGAGTCTGGCTCACGAGCCTGGTTGAAGGAACGGGAGACGCACGGGCCGGGCTATTCTTTCATCCCCGATTCCAGTTCAAAGAAACGACGGGCCAGTGCCGTCTTTACTCGGTGGACGCGACCAGCCAAACGGCCAAACCGGCAGACCCGGTGAAATAAGTTTCACGCCTGAACTTGGCGGCTTGCTGTAGAATCGGGAACGCTGGCGGGGGTTGCCATGAAACTCCTCTCGTTTTCGATTCCCGGCGTCCTGCTCTTGGGATGTGTTGCCGCGGCCGGATTACACGCCCAAAGCATGGGTACGGGCACAATTACGGGTCTCGTTACCGATCCATCTGGCGCGATGGTGGCGGGCGCTCAAATCACCGCTGTCCATCTCGGCACGGGAACGTCCCGCGCGCTCACCACCAACGATCGGGGCAACTATGTGCTCTCGAATCTGCCCATCGGCCAGTACCAGATCGTCGCGGAGCGTTCCGGCTTTAAAAAATTCACGCAAGACAACGTTCGCCTCGACGCCGACACCACCGTCACAGTCAATGTCAGTTTGCAGGTCGGCACGGCTCAGGAAGAGGTCACGGTTTCCTCTGCCCCTCCCGCGATTCAAACGGAGAGCGGCGAGATCGGGAATTTGGTCAGCGGCGCACAGGTCAGCGAGTTGTCTCTGAACGGCCGGAATTTCTCCCAATTCATCAGCCTTAGTCCCGGGGTAGCGTCGGCGCAGGCCGGGAGGCGGATGGGCCTTGGACAAGAAGGCAATCCCTTGATGTCTATTAACGGCGGACGAATCAACAACACGAAGTTTACCTTTGACGGCATTCTTGCCATGGATACAGGCGGCAATCGCGGCGTCGATTTATTCCCTCCTATGGACGCGCTTGCCGAAGTTCAAATCAAGACGAGCAACTGGTCGGCCGATGAGGGCAGCTATGGTTACGGACTGGTGAACGTAATTACTAAGTCCGGCGGATCTCAGTTTCATGGAGACCTGTACGAGGTGGTGGGCAACACCGATTTTGACGCCCGCAACTTTTTCGACATCCAGCGCGCTCCGTTTCACCAGAACATGTTTGGCTTCACGTTCGGCGGACCGATTTACATTCCGCATCACTACAACACCGACAAGTCGAAGACCTTCTTTTTCGTATCCGAGGGATGGAATCTACGGCAAGGACCGCAACTGGTGAACTTCACTTCCCCTCCTCAGAGTACATTCACGGCCACAACCCTCACGGTTGCGCAGCGGGACGGCATTTTCGGAGGCACCATTAAGGACCCGCTGACCGGAAAGCCGTTTCCCAACGGCGTCATTCCGGCGAGCCGCATCGATCCGAACGCAACCGCTCTGCTGAACCTGTTCTATCCGCTGCCCAACCGGAGCACGAATCCGAACTACGTTGTATCGCCGGACTCCGCGAGCCGGTGGCGCGAGGATCTGGCTCGCCTCGATCAACAGTTGTCGGAAAAATTCCTGCTTACCTTTCGATACGCACACGACAACTGGTATGAAGATGAAGCGATTTTCGCGCCCTCGAACGCCAGTTTCCCCACGCAGCCAGGGTTTCTCGGCAAACCGGGATACAACGCGATTGCCCGGCTGACCTGGACACTCAATCCCACTACGGCAAACGTCTTTACGGATGGTTTCTCGCGAAATCAGATCATTACTTATCCAACCGGCGCCGCTGCCTCGCGCGTCGGAATCAATATTCCCGAAGTCCTGCCGGGCAATTTGTTTAATGCGCCTCCGGATATTACGATCACCGGATACAGCAGCATCGGCATAGGCGCTCCCAATCCCAATTTCAATAACGTGTTCGAGTGGAAGGATGACTTTAGCCACATCGCGGGCAGCCACACGCTGAAAGCCGGAGTCGACATTCTGCGGCTTCAGAAGTTCGACTATGGGGCCGTCAATACGCAGGGAGCCTTCACGTTCAACGGCAACTACACGGGAAATGCGGCGGCCGATTTTCTGGTCGGCGATGCGTTCAACTACACTCAATCCTCGCTCAATCCAAATGGCTATTTTTTCTCGACCGCGTATGAAACGTACTTTCAGGACGACTGGAAAGTTACGCCCCGCTTGACGCTGAATTTGGGGCTGCGATGGACGATGTTCAAAGCAACTCCCATCGGCTATGAAAAGTACAACAACATATCCGGATTCAGTCCGCTGCTGTACAATCCGTCCGAGGCTCCGGTCATCCTCGCCGACGGCGAAATCAAACCGGGCACAGGCAACTTTCTCAACGGCATCTTCACGCCCACAAACCTCGGGGGCCAGAATCTTCCGCGAAGCCTGCTTGAAAACCACTACGTCATGCCGGGCCCCCGTTTCGGCTTCGCATGGTCGCCGTGGGGCGATTCAAAGACCGTCATTCGCGGCGGCTATGGAATCTTTTATCACTGGGACAACAACAACTCGGAAAACTATCGCAACAATCCTCCGTTTACTACGTCGGTGAGCATTTATAACACGTCCCTCAGCAATCCAGCGGGAGGAACGCAGCGCATTTTCCCGCCAAATCTTCAGGCCTTCGATGCCAGGAACCTGTATCCACAGGTGCAGCAATGGAGCTTCGGCGTACAGCGGGAACTACCGGGCCAGATTGTTCTTTCGGTGGCGTACGTCGGCAACCGCGCCGTCCACCTCGATCAGCAGCCCAATCTGAATCAGCCGCAGCCGAATCTGGCGGTAGCGCAGGGCACACTCAACGTCAACACCATCCGGCCTTATCTCGGCTATGGAACTATCACCTACGACGAACGCAATGCCTCTGCGGCATATAACGCGTTGCAGGTTACAGCCAACCGGCGATTCAGTGCCGGGTTGATGTTCCAGGCGTCGTACACGTGGTCCCGATCGATTGTCTGGGGATTTGGCCAAAATCCGTTCACGCAGCCCGACGAAGAGGGCCTCAACAGCTACGACCAGCCGCAGAATTTGACCCTCAGCTATGTGTACGACTTGCCATTCTTTAGGCACAGCAACAATTGGATCGGCAAAACGTTGGGCGGCTGGGAGACGAGCGGAGACGCGACTTTCGCGAGCGGCTTCCCATTTACCGTGACGGTTTCAGCAGACCGCGCCGGCGTTGGCGGCGGAACGCAGCGGCCCAATGTCGATGGCCCGCTCGACATCACGGGAAACGTTTTCGGTTATTTCAACACCTCGGCCTTCGCGCTCGAGCCTCTCGGCACATTTGGCAACGAGGGCAGCAACATCGTGCGCGGCCCCGGAATCACCAACGACTTCACCATGAATTTCTACCGCAACTTTGCCATCCGCGAGAGCGTTCAACTGCGAATTGGCGGCGAGTTCTTCAACATTTTCAATCACCCGAATTTCTCGACAGTTGGGAGCGTCTTCGGGTCGCCCACATTCGGGAACATAACCGCCGCACTCGATCCCCGCCACATTCAGTTCAGCGCACGGCTGAGTTTTTAGGAGCCTGTGGCAGAAGTCTTCGAAGGCCGGGGACGCAGGCGAAAGCGCCTTCGCCACCACGCCACCTCAACCGTTTGCAAGTGCTGTGGGGCAGGCATTCAGTCTGCCTGGACTTCTGCCACAGGTTTTTAGCGCCTAGTAATCTGTTGTAAGGTGCTTCTTCGTTCGAATTCCGCGATCGCCGGAACTTGTCACTGCATATGACTTCCGACGCGATCTCCCAAATCCTTCTGATTCTATGGATGACCGCGCTGGGCTGCCTCCTGATTCGTCTGCTGGTCCTTCGTCTGCACCACTCTCATTTGCTGTTCACCGTTTCGTGCGGACTTGATCTGGCGTTCGGAATCGCGACGCTGCGGTATGGAATTGCTTCACAAGCATCCGCGAGCTTAGGGCTGCTGGGAGACACGATGGATGTGTTCCTGACGCCATCGGTTGCGGCGGAATTGTTCGGCCCGGCAGGCGCCTTCGAAGCATATCCGGCCCGGCAAGTTACTCCACTGATTCTCACTCTGCTGGCCGGGGTGGGCATCGAGGTGTTCCTTGCCACCAGCCCGGACCAGGAATCGTTTCAATCGGCCTCGGTGTTGGCGTTCATCGCCGACACCATCGTTACCCTGCTCGTTATCTCCTACATCGTCCGCAAAACAAGGCAGCACGATACGGCGGTAGAACGAAACTCTCTGTGGCTGCGAAGGCTCTTTGCTGTCGAGTTAGTCGCTGGAGCCATACGGAGCTTGATTGGGCCGTTTCTCGCCCCTCAAGTAGCCCTGCTGGATGTTTTGTTCTTTAGCGTCTGTCTGGTGGCAACCGCCGTTTGTACGTTCGCGCTGAGGAAGCCTCCGCCGGCCCCCGCAAGTTTATAGAGACGCCCTGGGAGCGGCGGCGCGAAAAAAGAAGGCTGCCAAGCCTGTTCCGGCGTCAGCAGCCCGGGATAGAAATCCGTTTGCCGGTTAGCGGCGGAAGCCGCCGCGATAACCACCGTAGCCTCGATAGCCGTAGAAGCCTCCATAATAGCGAGGTCCATAGTAGAAGCCCGGTCCGCCCCAGAAGTAGAAGCTGGGTCCCCAATAGGGATAGTAATAGGCAGGAGCATAGCCGCCGTAATAGTAGGCCGGCGGAGGAGGCGCTCCAACCGGCGCGGAGGCATATGCCGGAGGTTGACTCATCGGCGGCTGACTGTAGTCTTGCGGCTCGACGTACCGGAAGGCTTGCGGAGCGTGTTCGGTTGATATCGTCACGGGCGCTTCCACGCGGAACGTCAGAACCGATTCGGGCGGAATGATCGTAGGCCGGCCGCGCGTCAAGAGAACGCCAATAATACCTGCCGCCGCGCCTGCGCCAGCGCCGATTGCCGCTCCCCGTCCCCAATCCGCGGCAGCTCCCACAGCTGCGCCCAAAGCTGTTGTTCCCGCCACGGCGCCTGCGTCGCGGCCCACTGAAGTGGGTCCGCGCCAGTTAATGAACTGCGATTGAATGGGAACCTGCTGCCCGTCGACCAACGTGAGGTCGGTCAATTGAATACGGAGTTTCGACGTGCCTTCTACGCGTCCCGCCTTCTCCGCCTCCACCACTCGCCCACCCAGGGTCTGGCCGCTCTGGGCAACGACGACGCCATTGACAATCACAGGGTTGGCCAAAGTGGCTGAGAAAGCATCGCCCGGATGATTCTTATCGGAAGAAAGTGTCTGATTCAGGCGTACAGTGACGTATGTGCCTTGCGGCAGAGTTAACCGCGCTGGCACAGGGCCTGACGGAGGGGGCGCCGGTTGGTATCCGCCATTTTGTCCGTAAGGCGGCGCGCCCGCGGGATAGCCGCCATAGGGCGGCCCGTAACCCGGATTCTGTTGCGGATTCTGTCCGCTCCCTGGATCGCTCGCGTATGGAGGAGGTGCCGGACTATTTTGACCTGTCGGCGCACTTCCCTGGGGACCGTTGGCCTGCGGCCATCCACCACCTGCCGGAGCAGACTGTGCGGACGGCGCGCTGGAGGGAGCATTGCTCGCCGGAGCATTGCTCGATGGCTCTTGCGACAGCGCCAAACCGGCCGTTATCACTGCGCATAAAGAAGCGCGGACAACCCTGCCGGAGGTGAAATTGGTAAGAAAAGAGCGTTTCATATGAGCACCTCGACCCAAGGTCGGGCACTCATAAAGTAGCACGCCGGGTACCATTCGCAAAATCCGTTGTAAGTGCTTGGTTTAGGGGGACTTCTCCCTGAACCCCATGGTCATTTTCAGCCGGGCTTGGTGAATTTCAACCACTGCGGCGAAATGCCGAAAATCTCCATGGGGCAGCTTAGTTCCGTGCCATCGATCGTATGATCCGGGCGCTCGCCGCTCAAGCACCGGCGGGCGATGTCGCGTAACTCCTTGCTGGCGCCCCTCGAAATGGCAATGTCATAGCGCAACTGAAGGAGGTGCAAGCAAATATCCGGGGATCGCGTGGCACTTCTGTTGCCAGTGGTCATCAGCACGGAACTTTGATTGGGTGACAGATAAAAAAGATTGGAATCGCATTAGGACTTCCGCGCGTTTTTTTCGCCTTTATGAGCGCAAGGTCAAAGTCAGCTAAGAGGATGCCCTAAGCGACAGGGCATCCAAAGGGGAAAGTGGCATGTCGGTGCACCTCGGGTGGTCTTCGTATGCGGCGGTTTGGCTGAGCGATATTCCTGCGCGCGTTCCGGGCATTTCATTCCGATCCGCACTACCGGCCCCGAGCGCGCCGCTTTCCAACGCCAGGCTGCAGAAGATTGGGAAGCTTTCCTCTCTTTGCGTGCCGGCGAATTGCGGCTTGGTGGCCGCCTGGTTGTCGTGCTGCCCGCTCTTAATGAGGACGGAGTATCGGGACTCGAAGATTTGACGGACCATGCGAACTCTGTACTCGCGGAGATGGTCGATGAGGGAACCATCCGTGCGGAAGAACGCGAGCGAATGGTGCTGGGAGCTTGTCCGAGGCGGAGGTGCGATCTTCTCGCGCCGTTCCAAGCCAACGGACACCTCCAGGGCCTGATCGCGGAATGCTGCGAACTCGTCTCGCTTCCAGGCTGCGCATGGGCTGACTACGAACGCGACGGGAACAAGGAGCCTCTGGCTACCAAGCATGCCCTATTCTTCCGCGCGATTTTTGTTCCATTGTTGGCGCTCGGCCTCACGGAGGCTCACAACCCGGAACAACGGCGCCTGTTCGCTGACCGATTTGAGGACGGACTAAGGCGGCGTCTCGCGAAGGAGCCGGCGCCGTTGCACTGGTTCGTCCAAATCCTCGTTCTTCGCAAGGGGCGGCTTCGATTACACAGGTGCGGATTGGGTTGGCTAGATGACCGAGGCCGGCTTCCGCGAAATTCGCGTGGAACAGCTGGTGGGCCCGTACTCGATGATGGTCGGCATTAGGTGACCTCACACGACATCGAGGACGCTTGTGGTCGGCCTCGTTTGAAAGCGATGTTACTGGAGAGTTCCAAATGAAGAATGAACGCCAAAGTATCTTCTATGGTTGGTGGGTGGTGCTGACGGCGGCAGTGGGACAGTTCTGGGGCGCGCCCATCACGGTTTTCTCTTTCAGTGTGTTCCTCAAGCCACTCATGCGGGACTTCCATGCTGGCCGTGCAGCTGTTTCGCTGGCTTACACTCTGCATCTTATCGTGGGCGCGATCAGCGCTCCGCTAATGGGATGGCTGATCGATCGATACCGGGCGCGCAGAGTGATTCTGCCGGCCACCGCGGTGTTTGGCTTGATTCTGCTCTCCATCAATTTCTATTCAGTCAGCATCCGGCAATTCTACTTTCTCTATGCCGTGTCAGGACCATTCGTGCACGGCGTCGGCCCTATACCCTATGGCAGCGTGATCTCTCACTGGTTTGACAGGCGCAGAGGACTTGCGCTCGGTTTGATGATGTTCGGAATCGGTTCTGGAGCGATGATCATGCCCTCCTTCGCGCAACAGCTAATTACCATGTTTGGCTGGCGCGCGGCGTACGCGATTCTTGGCTCCGCGGTTCTACTTATTTCCGTGCCGGTAGTAGGCGCGTTTCTCAAAGAGAATCCCCGGGACCTGGGGCTCTTGCCCGATGGAGCGCGATTTCGAGACTCGAGAGCCCCTGCCGACGCTGATGAGCTGGGTCTGAGTATGTATGGTGCATGGCACAGTCCAATCCTTTGGCTTATGCTGTGCGCGTTTTTCTTGGCGGCCGCAAGCGTGCAAGGCTGTCTCGTTCATATGGCCGCAATGCTCACCGACCGGGGAATCACTGCCCGATCAGCGGCTCTGGGAAGTTCGTTGATGGGCGCTGCTGTGCTAATTGGTCGAGTAGGTACGGGCTACTTGCTTGACCGATTCTTTGCCCCGCGCGTGGCGGCTCTCCTCTTTGGAGGCGCCACCCTTGGAATTAGTCTGCTTTGGTTGGGCGGCGCGACGGGAGTGGTGTTCGCCGGCGCATTCCTCGCCGGGCTCGGCCTGGGAGCGGAAGTCGACATCATCGCGTACTTAATCAGCCGCTATTTTGGTCTTCGTTCCTTTGCGACGCTCTACAGCTTCGCCTTTGGGGCTTTCCTTTTGGCAGGCGCATTGGGCCCTCTCGCGATGGGCGCAGGTTTTGATCTGACGGGCTCCTATCGTGCGCCTCTTGCTGCGCTCTTTATATCGACTCTGTTTGCAACTGTGCTGATAACCCGCCTGGGACCGTACCGTTACCACGTACACGAGTCGGACGAGAACGAACAAGGGCTGCGAGTTCAAGTGGCGGGCTGAGTTGCCGTGCACAGGCTACGGCATCCAGAACGGCTCGGCCGTCGGAACAAATATTACCGGAACTCCGCTGACAAACGTCTTCAACCATTCCGCGCAGCTCGCCATCCCCGCCTGTTCTGAGGGAATGTGCCCCATCAGGATCAGTGCCTTCCGGCGACCCTCCGCAGCCGCATCGCTAACGTATTCAATCGTCTCCCACTCCGGCACTTCGCCAATCACGAGCACTTCAACGTCGTCTCTTCTCAGGAACTGTAAGTGCCGCTCGGTGCCCGCCGCGCCTGGCATCATCGCTACCTTAGTCACCTCCAGGTCCGGATTCCCAACCACGCGCAGAACTTTAATTCCAATTCGATCCTGGACGCTCTTCGACAATTCGCGCAATGTCGTCGGCGGCAGCACAAACAGATTCGGCACGTCTTTTCGCTCATAAGGTTCCCAACTCAGCGCGTGTGCCATGCCGCTCAAAATCCCGTCCGGTCGCCGCATGTGCCAATGATCGTGAAAACGCCACACCACAAGGTGATGCTCCCTAATGAACTCTTCTTTCTCGCGCCAGACCGGATCGTTGGCCGCTTCGAACGATTCCGTCTTATCTTCGTGACTATAGAACGTCGGCTCATGCGTGATAATCAGGTTGGCGCCCTGCGCGGACGCCCGTTTCAGCACGTCAAAGGTCGCCATCATGGTGGTGGCAATCCCAATCACCTGTGTATCCGGATCTCCCGCTTTAAACGTATCCACGGTCTTTCCGTTCCAAGCGACACCGCTGTGCTGCTGAATCAGACTCACAATCTGCCGCGCCGTCGGCGCCTTTCCCTGCTGGGCTTTCAGCGCGCCTGCCGCCAAGACCAAAAGAAAAGTTATGCTCTTCAAGCGCCTATCGTAACCCACCGAAGCAGCGGCGCCCGTCACTCGCAGCGCAAAGCCGCGACAGGGTCGATTTTCGCCGCGCGGCGCGCTGGCAAGTAGCTGGCGAGCAACGCGACAGCAATCAGCAGCAGCGATACTGCGCCAAGCACCGCCGGATCGAGCGGCCGCACGTTATAGAGCAGTCCAATCAGCAGCCGCGTCAGTGCGGCTGAACCTGCTACGCCGGCTGCGAGGCCTATCAATACCCACGTCATGCTGCTGTTCACCATCAACCGAAGCACATCCATGGTTTCCGCGCCAAGCGCCATGCGAATGCCGATCTCATGCGTCCGCTGCGCCACTGAATGGCCCACTACACCCACGATGCCGATCGCGGCAAGCGCCAGAGCCAGCACCGAGAACACTCCGAGCAGCAGCATGGGAAAGCGTCTCGATCCCGTCGAATCATGAACTATCTCTTCCATGATTTCTATGTTCGAGACTGGCCGCTCCGGCAAAACCTCCGCCAGAGCTTTCTTGACGGGCCCGGCGAACGTCGATGGCGCGTTGACAGTACGAACCACAATTGTCATCACCGGCCAGCCGGCTTGCATATAAGGACGGAAGAATTGGGGCCGCATGGGTACATCCAAACCCAGGTGATGAACGTCTTCAACTACGCCCACAACAGTGAGGCGCGGTCCATCGGACCCGCCGAGCCTGATCGCTCTGCCGACAGGGTTTTCCTTTGGCCAAAAGGCATGAGCCATCGCCTCATTGATCACGATCGCTCCAGGCGCATTGACACGATCCTGCTGCGTAAACTCCCTTCCTTTAAGAATTGGAATGTCCATTGTTCGGAAATAGTTCGGGCAGGCGACACTATAGTCCGCGCCTGGCATTTGCCCGGGGTCTGCCGGCGGACGGCCCTCGATTTGGAAACTTCGGCCGGCGTTTCCTTCAAAGGGAAGATGAGCGACGGCACTGACAGACATAACGCCGGGGACTGCGCCGGCGCGCTCGTCGAGGTCCTGGCAGAAGCGCGGCAGGCCCGGAGGACCCACATAGATTTCGTCCTGCGGAACCGAGATCCCCATAGTGAGCACGTTCTTCGGATTCAAACCGGGATCGACGCCCAGAAGCTGCCTCATGCTCTTGATCATCAGCCCAGCGCCACAAAGCACCACCATTGCCAGCGCCACCTCCGACGCCACGAGCACGTGACGCAGACGGTTCCTCCCGCTTGTGCTTGCGGTGCGTCCACCTTCTTTGAGAGGCTCGTTCACGTCACCGCGCAAACTGCTCAAAGCCGGCGCGACGCCGAACAGCACGCCGGTCAAGCATGAAACGACAAAGGCAAATGCGAACACGCGCCCGTCCATTGAGATCGAATCGACCGGGCGCAGCGGCAGGTGCATGGCATCGAGCTTGAACGCGTGAAACAGAACGCGGGTGCTCCCACCGGCCAGCAGCAACCCGGCCGCACCGCCTGCAAGCGCCAGCAGCACGCTCTCGGTTAGCAATTGGCGCGCTATGCGCCACCCCGCCGCCCCAACCGCACGGCGAATGGCAAACTCCTTCTGGCGCACCGCACCACGAGCCAGCAGCAGATTCGCAACGTTGACGCATGCGATGAGCAGCACAAATGCCACCGCCGCCAGCAGCGCCAGCATCGTCGTGCGGAGGCCCTGCATGCCCTCATCGGCCAGGGGCATCACGGTCGCGCCCATGTTCGCGTCCTCCTTGGGGTACTGCCGCCGGACACGATTTCCAATAGCCTCCATCTCCGCCCGTGCTTGCGCCACGCTCACGCCCGGCCTGAGACGGGCGATCGCGATAAAGCTGTTGTCGTCACGACCGAAATCGGTTTTGGTATAGCCAACAGGCACCCAGAGCTGACGTGGTCCGCTCCAGAACTGCCATTCGAAATTTCGCGGCATCACGCCAACTACCGTGAAGTCTGCCCCGTCAACACGAATGGTCCTGCCCACCAGCGACGGATCGCCGCCGTAACGCCCTTTCCACAGTCCATAGCTGAGGATCACCTCGCGATCCCTCCCCAGGGTCTCTTCCTCGGGAAGGAACGTGCGGCCAAGAAGAGGCTTTACCCCGAGCACTGAAAAGAAACCGGCCGACACTCGCAGCCCCGATACCTGCTCGGCATCGTGCTTCGCGCCCGTCGCGGACAGGTTATAACCGCGCCCGGCGGAATCGAAGATGGCCATGCGTGCAAAAGAGTGGCTCTGCCGCTCGAAGTCCCAGAAGTTGGGCGCGGATACGATATTCAAATTGTTGGGACCCTTGCCGAAGGTCTCCCACACCAGCACCAGGCGATCGGGATCGGGAAACCCCAGGCGTCTCAATAGAGTGTTGTTGATCACGCTGAAGATAGTGGTATTCGCGCCGATCCCAAGCGCCAAGGTCACGACCGCCACGATGGCAAAGCCCGGGTTTCGCGCCAGGTTCCGCAAACCGTAACGCGTGTCTTGAAGAAGGGCGCCCATATCATCAGCCTCGCAAATAACCCGCCAGTGGCGATCAAGAGGTAAGTGGCTAGAAGCACAAGTGCTTGATACCGTGAAAGACTGCCGTCCTGCTGGCAGCGTGGCCGTTTTCGTGACACGGCTGTTCGAAACTGAACAGGATCCAGGCCGCTGGTCTCGTTCACTTACTTAAGGGAATGCTGTCGCGAGTGTTGGACAGCAAAAACGGATCGACCTGGATTGGATCCCGCACGAGCGCCAGGTACGCAGACGCCGTCACAAAGGTGAGTCCGGCGGCCAGCAAGAGGGCTTGCGAAAAACTGCCCGTCCGTTGCACGATGAACCCGGTCAACATCGGCGCAAGCGCGCCTCCAAGATAGCCTCCACAGTTCTGTATAGAACCCAGCGACGCTGTGAAATGACTCGGGGCCGCGATTGGGACGGTAGCCCAAGAAGCGCTGCTCGCCACATAAGTGAGAAACATGGAAATTGAAATCAATGTGATTACAATTGCGTTCGATTTGGCAAGCACTGTGCCCACAGTGCATGCCGTGATACCAAGAAGCGCGCAAAAAATCAGCAGCCTGCGACCTCCCATGGGTGTCAATCCACGCCTGGTCAGGAAGTCGCACAGCCATCCGCCGGCGATCCCTCCAACGAAGCCGAAGAAAAATGGAATAGAAGCTAGAATGCCCACCTGAGCAACGCTCAGATGCCTTTCGTGTTCGAGATAGAACGGCAGCCAGCTCGTGTAAAGCCAGAGCGTGTAAATCGTGCCGAAAAAGCCGGCGATCATGCCCCATGTCGTCCGGTGAGCAAACAAATGCCGCCAATCGGCAAATGATGGGCGGCGCGTCGTGCTGTTTTCGTCTTCATCCGTCAGATACAGAACCTCGTCCGGAGTGAGGTTGATCTCAGAAGGATCTCGATGAACTTTCCACCATACGAGCGCCAGCACCACGCCGGCGGCCCCGACAATCACGAACATCCAGCGCCAGCTAATTGCCAGCATCAAGAATGTGAGTAACGGGACCGCGATAAAGCTCCCAAGCGAAGAGGCGGACTGGCACAAGCCCGTGGCAAATCCCCGACTGTGAACGTTGAACCAATCGCGCACGACTCGCGCACCGCCGGGAAACAATGGCGCTTCGCCGATGCCCAACCCGACGCGCGCTGCGACGAACATCCCGAAGCTGGTCACAAGCCCGCCGGACGCTTGCGCCGCTGACCAACCCAAAAGGCCCAGCCCCAGCAGTTTGCGTGGGCCGAACCGGTCGATAAGCGCACCCACCGGAAGCTGGGAGATTGCATAAGCCCACAGAAAAGCTGAAAGCAACAATCCCATTCTTGCTATCGGAATTCCCAAGTCTTCCTGGATGAGCTTATTGGCTACAGATAAGGTGGCCCTATCAACGTAGTTCAGCGCGCCCCCGGCCACAAGCAATCCAATCGCCCAGCGCTGGATGGAAATGATCCGCTTGGATGGTTCGTTCATCGGTCTTCCGCCATCTTTCGACTTTGTGGCGTATGTCGCTTTTTACATTAGACTGCACCTTGAATCCGACATAGCGATATCATCGTTCACCAGGAGTCAAGTTTGAATATGGAAGTGACACGCCGAGCCTTCTCTATCGCAGCTGCCGGAGCGGCACTTACTCCGTTTGCAAACGCGAGGATGCCGGAGCCGTTTTCTCCCGGTATCAAGATTTCGATGCAGGTCGACGAGAACGTTAGCGATGAGGATCTGACTTGGATCAAGCAAATGGGCGTGGATTATCTCAATGTGCAGACCGGCAAGGGACGCGCCACTCTGGAAAACTTCATCGCCATCAAAAGGCGCGTTGAAGCGGCCGGCCTGAAGGTCTGGAACATACCGAACAACGACAATCGCAACATTGACGAGATCACACTCAATCTGCCGGGGCGCGACCAGAAAATCGAGTGGCTGAAACAGTACATTCGGGACACCGGCAAAGCCGGCATCGGCTACATCACCTATGCGCACATGGCGAATGGGATTTGGTCGAGCAAGCCCGAGACCACGCGCGGAGGCGGCGCGTCGCGGGCCTTCCATCTCGCGACGGCCAAGGGCTACTGGAACGGCAAGGTCTACGAAGGGCCTCTCACCCACGGACGAAAGTATTCAAAAGAGGAACTCTGGGACAACTACACTTACTTCATCCGGCAGATTGCTCCGGTTGCCGAAGAGGCCGGTGTGCGGATCGGAATTCATCCTGATGATCCTCCAGTTCCGGAGTTGGGCGGCATCCCGCGACACATCTTCGGGACATTCGACGGGTATGAGCGGGCGCTCGAAATTGCCAACTCACCAAATATCGGCGTTTGCCTGTGCTGCGGGACATGGGCGGAGGGAGGCGAACACACAGGCAAAAATGTTTACGAAGCGGCGCGAGCCTTCGCGCAAATGGGTAAGCTCTGGAAAATCCATTTTCGGAACGTGACTTCGCCCATCCCCGACTTTGTGGAAACCTACATCGATAACGGTTACACCGACATGGACAAGCTGATGAAAACGCTTGTTGACGTGGACTTCCACGGAAACCTGATCGCCGATCACGTCCCCGCAATGTCCGGCGGTCGCCAATCTGCATGGTCGTACAGCATTGGCTACATCCGCGCCCTTTATAACTCCGCGCAACGGCAGAAGAGTAGCTAATTCACTGAAAAAGGTCCGTGAATACGCAGAATGGCGACGTACCAGAGAACCTGTTTGTCCTGCAGCACGTGCGGACGGCCGCCGCGAATGTATTCCTCAGTTACGGGTGCAACGGTGGTTGTTTGGGAGATCCGGTAAATGTACAGGAGTGCCGCCAGAGTCATGCCAACCTGGACTGCGACCGTGAGATCGGCCAACACGCTGCGGCGTTCCCCTCTTCGGCCGGCTCCATTTACTGCGTCCGCCCTGCTCCTCACTCCGTTCCACCACAGGTGCCTCCAACCACATCCGGATCAACTTCAGAACCGATCGTTGACGACTTCTGCCACGGGGGGCTGCTAGGGCGTTTTCTCTGGGTGAACGGCACGATTCCGATAGAATCGCCTGCATTACACGAACTTCGCCAGAAACGCTCCGTCAGAAGCCGTACGAAGATCGGCGATCGCTCCCTGTGGTCGCGGCTCGGTTACGATTATCAGTGGATGCAGCGTGTCGGGTTCGGAGCGGGGTTCAAAAACGCACGCGCGATGCAAGCGTTTGGGGAGGAGTTCCATTACACGAACAGACGCGGCACTCCTTTGGTAAAAGTGCCCTCTACCGCGAGGTTTCGCCTGATCGGCGGAGGCGTCATGTCGCGCTCTTCGGAGTCGAAGATCCTTTGACCTTGAGAGATCAGGTAATCCGCCGTGCGAGCCGCCAGCGCCTGAATTGTCAGTCCGGGATTAGCGGAGCCTTGTGTTGGAAAAATGCTTCCATCGCAGACGAAGAGGTTTGCGACGTCATGCGTGCGGCCGTACTTATCTACTACAGAAGAGCCGGCGTCGCTTCCCATGCGGGCAGCACCCACGAGATGCGCGTAACGTGATTCCTGCACGACTTCTTCCGCACCGGCGGCCCACATTACGTCCATTACGTTTTTTTTGCCGTATTCGATCAACCGCTTATCGTTCTCACGAAGGTCGAACGTGACCTTTGCGACTGGAATTCCGAACTGGTCTTTCATTTCAGCAAGCTCGACCCGGTTATCTGGCCATGGCAGAATCTCGCCCAGGACACCCAGAGTTGCCCAGTGATTGTAGTCCATCATTACGCGGCGCATGCCCCATCCCCATGCTTCCTTGGCCTTCATCATTTGTTTCGCGAACGCGATTGGCAGAGGAGCGACCGTTTGAATAGCGAAGCCTCGGGCAAAGCCTCTTTTCGGATCGGTCTCGTAAAACTCCTCGCTCATGGCGTGCGCTGGAGGCGCCTTATACATACGAATCAAATCGGGAAATCGGCCAAGCACCACGTTGCCAGCCTGCGCCATCAGATAGCGGCCGACGGTATCGCTGGAATTGGCCAAGCCATGATCGTGTCCCGGGCTGGCGGAGTTCAACAAAAGCCGCGGCGTCTCAATCGCGTATCCGCAGACAACGACGGCCTTTGCGCGCTGAAAATGCTCGCGTCCGTCGCTGTCGAAATAAAAGACGCCGTCTACGCGCCGCTTGTCTTTCATCGAGATCCGCGAAACCATGCACAAGTCGCGAATCTCCGCCCCGTAATGGAGAGCCTCTGGAACGTGCGTGATCAGAGTGCTGGCCTTTGCTCCCACTTTGCAGCCCTGAATACAGAAGCCTCGATATATGCAGTGCGGCCGATCCCCACGCGAGCCCGATAGAATTGCCACAGGGCCGCCCGCGCATACGCGTATGCCCAGCCGCGTGCAGCCCTTGACCAAAACGTCGCCGACACCTCCGAGTGGATGGGGTCCGTAAGGATATCCATGTGGATCTCCCCACGGGAAGTAAGCCGGTCCGGCAACCGGAATTTCACGCTCGAGCAGTTCGTAGTAGGGCTTGAGATCATAGTAGGAGATCGGCCAATCGGCTCCAAGACCATCCTCTGTGTAAACGCGAAAATCGGATGGATGAAGTCTCGGTGCAAATGCCGCCCAATGGACCGAGCCGCCGCCGACGCCTTTGCCGCTGTTATTCTCTCCAAGCGTGAGCGGATCTTTCCCGCCAGTTATTCTTAAGTCGTTCCAGTAAAGCTTGTGCGATCCTTTTTCGTCGCTGACCCAATCGCGCTCGGTGTCCCAGAAAGGGCCGGCTTCCAGCCCTACCACTCGAAAGCCCGCCTTAGCCAGTCGCTGAAGCAGCACGCCGCCCGCGGAACCGATTCCGACCACGCAGAAATCGACGGCCTCGTTTTCGCGAAACCGCTGCATCTCATTCGAAATGCGCTGCAACGGTCCGAGGACTTTTTTGTCCCCATTAGGAGGCTGAAACGCACCGAGCAGCGGATGCTTCAATGCTTTTCTCCGTGGACTTGATCGGTATGTTCTCCCTCCCCGTTGCTTCGTGTAGAGACATCGGAGATGGAAGTAGCCGGAGCGCCCCACTCGTATCGCTGCTCGTCTACTTCCCAGGGTTCCGGCAAACCTCCCTCGAGGCGCGTATAAGCTCGGGGATAGGCGGGCCCTCCATATCCGATTTCATCCCACGCCCAAGGGTGCGCATAGTAGGCGGCAACGCAATCTTGCACAAGTAAATGCCAGTACCGCTTGATCGACATCTGCGCCCAAATGTGCTGCGCAGCCAATTCTTTGCCGTCGTGAATCGACTTCAAGATGAAATCCTGCTTCAACGGATCGAGATCGACGAATGATTTTCCATGGATTGTGCGGGCTGTTTCGTCTATCGCCTTCAATCCAAGCCGGTGCGCTTCCCGGTCGGAAGGCATGTCTTCATACTGGTAGCCTTCGATTTGATTTTCGAAAAGCCGCTCATCGACGTAGTTCACGATCGGGATGCGAAATGCGGGAAGGCGATCGTCTTGCGGTAGAACTCGATCGCAGACGGCAGTCATGAGCGGTCGTTCCTCCTCTGTGAAGAACCGGACAGGAGGAACTTCGAAAACTCGCTTCTCGATTTCCTTACGAGTTGCCGCGTCCCAAAAGTTTCTTTGATTCAGGGTGCTGTAACCCGGATAGTAACCGGGCTGCTTCACGGGTGGTTTGCGACCACCGGTTTTTCGGTCGATCAACCAGCGATCCGACGTCTCAGAATCATTCACCACCTTCCCTCCGCAGCAGACTCGCGAGAATGCCCAATGCGCCGCAGGCGGCAAAGAGAAGAGGCGCAAATATCGGAGGACCGTAGAGGATGTTGTACAGCCAGGTTTTGCGTCCGCCCGGCCGTCGAGTAATCCCGCGCACGTGATATCCAAATCCAATCGTGCCGTCAGCGAGGGCCAGCGCGGAAGCCGCCGGCAGAAGCCGGGTCGCTATCCGCTTGCTAAACATTGCGCCAACACAAGCTGCGAGTTGAAGGGGCGCCAGAAGGACTGGCGTCCATTGAGCCCAGATGCGAAATCTGCTCTTGTAATGCGAATACCAGGCTTCAAATCCCGAAAAAACGGTCCAGACCGCGGCTACTCCTGCAAGATGTTTTTGAAACTGCCCCTCATTTAGCTCACGCCTCCAACCCGTGTATGGGCGGTCTCCGGCTCGCTCCGCCAACCTGGCAGCCGATGTCATGGCCGAAAGCTTTTCGTCCTCTTCTCTACGCAAGTAGGAAGCCATCAGTCCCAGGTAAGCGGCTGTACCGAACAGGAGTGGAGCGAAAATCGGAGGTCCCATAATGATGTTCGTAACGGGTAGCCTCCAGCCGCCCGGTTTGCGGGCAATGCCGCGAATATGAAATCCGAATCCAACAATGCCGTCGAGTAGCGTTGCCGCTGATGTCATGCGGAGGACTGTTTGGGCAGCGCTTCTGCTGAAAAATGCCAACACCGCGGCACCGGTGAGTGAACCGCTCAACACCACAGGGCTGTACATAATGGGATTGCTGAAGCTGCCCTTGTAATGTTCGTAAGAAACTTCGAGGCCGCTTACCAGGCTGGAGGCAGCGGTGACTAGCGCCAACGATCGTTGAAACCGGCCGTCTTTGACGTGCGCGTCTATCGCCGTCACCGCCCTCTTGAGCGAGGGAGCGAGATTAGCCGCAATTTCAGCGTCTCTTTTTCGTTCCTCGCGAAACTCTGCGTCTGGCCTTCGCTTCGCCTGTGTTGCCTCAACCATCACTGTATGCTAGATGCGCCTCTGAACGAAGGTGTTGCGCTGGTTCACTCCTGTAAGTGTTTACAGGTCGGTATCCAGCCCATTTAGTCCGTTACGTTTGGGCCCCTGCCGGGTCTTTTGAGAGGGAGTATTTTGGCGATCATGGCGCAAACAGCGGCGGAAATAATGGTAGAGACTTTGACCCGGTGGGGTGTCGATGTGATTTTCGGCCTTCCCGGCGACGGCATTAATGGAATCATCGAAGCGCTCCGGAAGAGTCAGGATAAGATCCGCTTCATCCAGGTCCGGCATGAAGAAGCTGCTGCTTTCATGGCGTGCGGCTACGCAAAATTTACAGGAAAGCTTGGCGTGTGCATCGCTACATCGGGTCCGGGAGGAATTCACCTCCTGAATGGCCTGTACGACGCGAAACTGGATGGCCAGCCGGTTCTGGCGATTACTGGTCTACAGTTTCACGATCTCATTGGGACACATACCCAGCAGGACGTTGCGCTCGATCGCCTGTTTGAGGATGTCGCAGTTTACAATCAGCGCATCATGGGAGCGGCGCACGCGGAGAATATTACTGAATTAGCTTGCCGTACGGCGCTTGCGCGAAGAGGCGTTGCGCATGTCACGATTCCAGTGGATATTCAGGATCAAAGCTTGAAACAGGATATTCGCTCGATGCGAAACGCGCCTAATCATGTGTCCGACGATTTCGCCCGCGGTGCGCGAAAACCGGAGCCGCACGAGATTGAAGCCGCTGCTCGAGTTCTGAACGACGGAAAGAAAGTGGTGATCCTCGCGGGGCAGGGCGCTTTGAAGGCTGGAACGCAGCTTGAAACAGTCGCCGAGCTTCTCGGTGCACCAATCGTCAAAGCGCTTCTTGGGAAGTCATGCGTTCCAGACGATAGCCCTTGTACCACCGGCGGACTGGGTCTGTTGGGAACGCTGCCTTCAGAGGAGGCAATGGAGCAGTGCGATACTTTGCTGATTGTCGGTTCGTCATTCCCCTATATCGAGTTCTATCCCAAGCCTGGACAAGCCAAATGCGTCCAAATCGATATTGATCCGGTGCGCATTGGGCTGCGATATCCCACTGACGTGCCACTGGTTGGTGACAGCGTTGAAACGCTCAATAGCTTGATTCCCCGGCTGAAGCAAAAGAGCAAATCATTTCTCGAAAAGGCGCAGCAGGGAATGAAGGAGTGGAACGAACTCATGCTGAAGCGCGCCACGGCAACGGACGTGCCAATGAAACCGCAAGTCGTCGCACATGAATTGGGTAAGCGCCTTAAGACAGATGCGCTCGTGACAAGCGACTCGGGCACCGTCACGACTTGGTGGGCCAGGCACATTCCCTCATTGCGAGGACAGTTGCACACTTGTTCGGGCACCTTGGCGACCATGGCTTGCGGATTCCCGTATGCAATTGCCGCGCAGGTTGCGTATCCTGGCAGGACGGTCGTCGCCTTCGTTGGCGACGGCGCGTTCACCATGTTGATGGGAGAGCTTGCCACTTGCGTGAAGTACAAATTGCCGGTGAAAATCTTCGTCATTAAGAACAACTCTCTCGGGCAGATCAAGTGGGAGCAAATGGTATTTCTTGGCAACCCCGAATACGAATGCGATTTGCAGCCGATCGACTTCGCTGGAGTCGCCCGCGCCTTCGGCGTCGCTAGCTTTTCTATCAATACGCCGTCTGAATGCGGCCATGTCATCGATAGCGCGCTGTCCGTTCCAGGGCCGGCGTTGATCGAAGCAGTAGTGGATGAAAACGAGCCTCCGATGCCCGCCAAAGTCAAACCACAACAGGCGCTCCACTTTGCTGAATCCATGGCCAAGGGCACCAAAGACTGGGAGAAAATTGCGGCTACGATCGCGAAAGACAAAGCTCGCGAGTTAGTGTGAAGATCGCATGTCTTCTAAACCGCAGCCTGCTCAGGCGCCGGGAGCGGCGATTACGTCCGGCACAATTTCCGCCGTTCGTGTTCCCACCGATCAACCAGAATCGGATGGAACAGCGGCTTGGGATTCAACCACTGTTGTTCTCATCGAACTGACTGCTGCGGGCGTCACGGGACTTGGCTTTTCCTATACAAACGAATCGGCCGCCAGCGTGTGCCATGAACTGATTCAAAAGGCGATCGTCGGGCGCGATGCATTCGACATTCCCAGTCTTCATTCGGCTCTCGATCGCGAAGTTCGTAATTGGGGCCGTCCAGGCTTGGTATCGACGGCAATTTCGGCAATCGACATTTGCCTATGGGATTTAAAGGCGCGGCTACTCGAGCGTCCTCTTTTGAGCATCCTGGGCAGGTCGAGAAGCGAAATTCCGGCGTACGGCAGCGGCGGCTTCACTTCGTACACTCAGAAGCAACTGCTCGACCAGCTCACCGGGTGGGCTTCCGATGGGCTGCCCGCCGTGAAGATGAAGATCGGCAGAGATCCAGATCACGACCTCGAGCGCGTTTCTGCTGTGCAAACGGTTCTGAAAGGCCGGGCGGAGCTATACGTTGACGCAAACGGCGCCTACACTCGCAAACAGGCGCTTGATAAGGCGACGAAATTTGGTGCGCTTGGCGTCACCTGGTTCGAAGAGCCCGTAACTTCCGACGATCGGGCTGGTCTTCATATGTTGGTGGAGCATGCGCCTCCTGTGATGAACATTGCGGCAGGCGAATATTGTTATGTGCTGGACGATGCGCGCCTGCTGATCGATGCGCAAGCGGTCGACGTGCTTCAGGCGGATGTGACGCGATGCGGCGGCATCACAAACTTTCTGAAAATTGGGCATTTTTGTGAAGCCTGTCACGTGCCGCTATCGGCGCACACGTCGCCTTCAATTCACGGGACACTCTGTTGCGCCCTTGCGCCGGCGATAAATGTCGAGTATTTTCATGACCATGCGCGCCTCGAGGCGATGCTCTTCGATGGCGCCTTGCGACCCGTAAACGGCAATATGAGACCTGACTTTTCGCGGCCCGGGCTAGGCTTAGATCTCAAACGAGCCGACGCCGAAAAGTTTCAGATCTCCTCAGCAAGAGCGGAATGACTAGGTTTTTCCAAGGTCGCATGATGGCGTTGCAGTTGGACAAGCAAGCTCTCTAAATGGCCGTGCGCCGACTTTGCGAACCTAAGCAAGTCTTCGTCGTCCTGACGCTCTCGGAGCAGCGTAATGATATTCGTCAAATGAGCATTGAGCCATTCGACAGTATGAAGCAGGGCTTCTAATTCGTTGTCGCTGAGCGGATATTTCATATTTTCTTCGATTGTTCTTCGACCGCTGGTACTAGCATGCAGATGACCACGTCAAATTTGCTTCAACGATGTCTAATTTGCTTCAAATTTGTTACAAGAAACAGCCGGAAGGCGCGGCAATTTCTGCTGCTCTGAAAAATCGCGTCTGCAATAACTGCAGAGAACGCTATCCCCGAGTCTCTCGAGCTGATGTCCGCGGGGAACCTCAACGATCTTAAGTCGTCTCGCCGGACAAGACTTCTTCGACCACTCCTCCCAGGGTCATGAAACCCGCCAAATCGGTTGGTTTGCAAAAATAGTGGGCTGCCCCAAGACGAAGAACTTCGGCGCGGTCGCGAGGAGAGTCCGACGACGTGAGAATAATTACCGGCGCATGTCCACAGGATGGACTATTCTTCAATCGCTCGAGGACTTGAGTTCCCAAACATCGCGGCAAATTCAAATCCAACAGAATCAAATCGGGCCGATCGTGCTCGTCCGTTGATGCGTCCAGGCCATCGAGGTAGCGCATAGCCGCTTCGCCATCTTCAACCGTTATCAACTCGAACACAATTCCTTGCTTCATAAGCGCCCGCCGCACCAGGAAAACGTCGCCGGGATTGTCTTCCGCGAGCAGAATTCGCAATCGCTTTTGATCGTTCACGTTGCCTCCTTAACCACAGGAAGCGTAAAGAAGAACGTGGACCCTTTGCCGACTTCGGAATCGGCCCAAATGTGGCCGCCGCTTCGCTCGACGATCTTTTGGCACATTGCGAGGCCGATACCTGTGCCCTCGTACTGCTGGCTATGTAGCCGCTTAAAGACTCCGAAAATTTGCGTCAGATACTCCGGCGCGATTCCAATACCGTTGTCTCGCACAGAGAATGTCCAACAGTGGCCGGTGCGCCGGGCCGCGACGTGGATGACCGGGCTAAGATCGCCGCGATACCTCATGGCATTGGAGAGGAGGTTCTGAAACAGGCGTATGAGGTGGAATCGGGGAATCCACACAATTGGAAGCTCATCGGACGTAATCGATGCGTTAGTTTCTTTGATGATTGCCGACAGATTCAATTGCGCAACCTTCAACGCTTCGTTGGCATCCTCGCGGTCGGCCGCTTCCGACGTATTTGCTATTTTTGCGTACGACAACAAGTTCTTCAGGAGGGCCTCCATTCGCTGCGCTCCTGTCACTGCAAAATCGATGTACGTCCCCGCGTTCGAATCGAGTTTTCCGGCATACTCTTCCTTTAATAGCTGCGTATAGATTGCAACCATGCGCAGGGGCTCTTGCAGGTCGTGACTCGCAGCGTACGCAAACTGTTCGAGGTCTGAGTTCGAGCGGCGAAGTGCGTCGTTGGCGGCTTGGAGCTTTGTGGCGCTATTCATCTGTTCTTGAATATCCGTGCAGGAGCCGAACCACCGCACAATTGCGCCCTTGCTGCTGCGGAGGGGAACTGCCCGGCAGAGAAACCATCGATACGTTCCGTCCGGCATGTGTTTCAATCGTGACTGCGTTTCGAACGTTTCGCCGGACTTCATAGCAGCAGCCCAACGCTCCAGATATGCCTCCCGATCCTCCGGATGCAGCAGGGTATGCCAGGGATCGTTGGGCGGGGGCTCGTCGGCGCTCCAGCCTGCATAGGTTCGCCACAATGGATTCACATACTCGATTGATCCGTCTTCCTTCGAGGACCAGATTAGTTGCGGCAGCGCGGCGGCCAGTGAGCGAAACCGTTCCTCGCTTTCCCGCACCGACGCTTCAATCTGATCGAGACCGATAATGTCGGAAAAATATGCAACGCTCGGCTCCGTTGCGCTTCGGTCGCCTTGGCGAGAATCGTCGTGTTCCTCGCCAGGGGACTGCGTCATATCAGTTACGCATGCAAAAGTCGTGCCATCCTTTCGGATGTGAACAGCCTCGTAGATTTTCTGCGATTGGCCCGGCGACTTTTCAGACGGCATTGTCAGCGGTCTCAACGAACCGGCTACGGTGAATTCGTCCAAAGTCTTGCCGGCCATCTCCTCCGGGACATACCCATGCATGGAAGCGAAGGCGTCATTGACTGCCAACAGTCGTCTTCCGTGCGGTTCGATGACGGCCATGCCGAAGCCCGCCCGATTGACTGCCTGCGGCCAGGCTTCCGTCTCGCCACCGCCGTCGCCGCCGCGCAACAGGTCAGAGCCAGCCGTTGACATCGCAACAAGACAGCCGGACAAGGCCGCCCACCAATCTATAAAGCCGTCAAAATGCAAGAGCAAGTCCCCCGCGGGCCTCGAGCCAAAATACCGGCTCTGTCTTATCTTCGCTCCGCGCTTTGCGCCACTTTTGTTGAATACTGGACGAGGTGGAGATTCTCGAGAAAACAGGAACAGGCATGACACAGGCACCGAAAGACGAGAGGGAAATCAAACGGGAATTCCAAGACTTGGCATATATGATCGTCCATCACTTAAAAGAGCCCGTCCGATCGATCCGGAGCGGGGCAGAGCTGCTATTGGAAAATGAACAGGAGTCGAGCTCAACAATACAAGGCCAGGCGCCTTCCACGGTATCGTGCGCGAGGCGTATCCTCGAGGGAGCCTTACGCCTGGATGGCATCGCTACATCCATCGCGCAATACGCCGACGACCTCAACGACGAGGACGAGCCCAGGGAACCGACCGATGCTGGAGCAGTCATGCGCGCTATACGACAGAAGCTACACCCGTTGATTCTACAGACCCACGCGACGGTTACAACCGAAACGCTGCCCAGACTCGAGTGCCAACCCACGCGATTTTCGCGCCTGATGGAACACCTGTTGAGAAACGCCATAGTTTACTGCCGCGAAAAGGCGCCGCCCGTTGTCCATGTTTCGGCAAGAAGAAACCGGACGGAATGGTTGTTCTCAATTTCCGATAATGGAATTGGCATTGAGCCCTCCTATCTCGAGCACGTATTCGAGCCATTTCGTAGGCTCCACGCGAAGAAGTGTGGCGGCCTGGGGATGGGCCTCGCGGTCTGCCGAAGGATCGTGATCCGCCACGGAGGCCGCATTTGGCTCGAATCTGAACCAGGCGCCGGTTCCACCGTGTTCTTTACTCTTCCAGGTTGATTGCTGAAAAAACTGCAAAGTTTTTGAGCCTTGACGTTGCGAAAAAGCGCTCATTCCGCCTCGAAATTTCCATAGGCCGCGAGCCGGCTATAAAGGGTGCGTTCGCTGATTCCCAGCAGCTCCGCCGTCCTTCTTTTATTATTTGCATTCTGCCGCAGGGTCATTCGGATATACGCTTCCTCGACGTCACTCAATTTCGCGCCGGGCCGAATCCGCAATCCTTCTTCGGCATCGGACGTCAACGCCGGCACAGGATCCCGGGCGAATGCGTCCGGAAGATGCCGCCTCCGGATAGTTCCCTGCCGGGCAATTATGGCCGCCCGCTCGAGAACGTTCCGCAATTCGCGAATGTTGCCGGGCCACCGATGGCTCTGAAAGCGGTGGAGCACATCACTATCTATGTCGGTGACCTGGCATCCGTGCTTCTTGTTCAGCATCGTCAATATCGCGCTTGCTAATTCAGGCAGATCTTGAATCCGATCTCGTAAAGGTGGAACAGAGATTACAAACACCTTAAGCCTGTAGAAAAGATCTTCCCGAAACTCCTGTTTCGCGACGGCTGATTCCAGGTCGCGATTTGTCGAAGCAATGATTCGCACGTCAACTTTGATGTCGCTCTTCCCCCCAAGCCGCCGTACCGTCGATTCTTCCAAAACCCGTAACAATTTTGCTTGCGTCCCGGCTGCCATCTCCGCAATCTCATCCAGCAGCAACGTGCCGCCGTCCGCCTGTTCATAGCATCCGGGGTGGAGCGCGACAGCACCGGTGAACGCGCCTTTCTCGTACCCGAAAAGTTCGCTTTCGATAAGAGTTGCCGGCAACGCGGCGCAATTGACGGCGACAAACGGGCCGGTGACGCGCCGGCTAAGCCGGTGAATGGCGCGTGCGACTAGTTCTTTGCCGGTTCCGCTTTCGCCCGTTATCAGAACCGAGGCCGATGTAGGCGCCGCCTGCCGAATGTTGTAATAGACCTGGGCCATCGCGGTCGAAGATCCGACCATCTCTCCGAGCATTCCGTGATTACTGAGTTGAAGGCTCAGACGGTCCGTCTCGGCGATGAGGCTCCGTTGCAGAATGGCACGTTCGAGCAGCGCTTTCAAAACCTTTGCCTGAACAGGCTTCTCCAGGAACCAAAATGCCTTTAGATCGTGAACCACTGAAATAGCCTTGTCGATGCTGCCAAATGCGGTTAGGACAATCGCGGGTAGGGGATCTGCCCGCTCCTTGAGCTTTCGCAGGAGATCCCAGCCATCCGTGCCCGGCATGACCAAATCGGTCACTAATGCTTCGACCCTTGTTGTCGAAAGGCATCTTAGTCCTTCGTCGCCGTTCGTTGCCAGCACCGCGTTATAGCCGAACGATCTTAGCATTTGTTCAAGGTCTGCTAGCTGGTCCTGGTCGTCATCCACAATAAGGACGTATGGCCGCGGAGTGTCCATCTTCATGTCAAGTAAATTTTTTCGCCGTAATGCCGCTGAGAGGTGTACGTACGCACGCGAAGTTCCTATCAGATGAGATTGATTGGCGGCAACTTACGGTTATCGGTTGAAGCTTTATCTTGAGGATGGCGAAGTTTCTAGATGCGAATTTTACCTTGTACGCAAGATCTGCAGACGTGACAAGTAAGCTTTCCATAGCGATGGGAGACAATGCTCACTATTGATCCCTTCATGAATCTGCAAGATGCCAGTGAATACAGGCGCGGCCTAATGACAACTCTTCGGAAGGTGAGAATCGTCGGAATTCCCGTGGCCTCCATCTGTACTGGCCTCTTCACGGCACTCCTGATCGCCTCCGCCGCCCAGTCCCAGGCTCCGGGGGTCCAACCCAAGTATAAGCCCCAAATATTTAAGCGGCAGGAAGTGATGATTCCGGTTCGCGATGGAGTGCATCTCGAAACTGTGATCTTTACTCCGAAGCAGACTGCTCGGTCATTGCCTTTCTTGATTGTCCGAACACCCTATGGCGTGCCGGAGAATGAAGACGGAGTCGTGAACTCAGGCAGCCTTGACGAGCTGATCGCCGATGGCTACATCTTCGTCTGGCAGGACATTCGCGGACGATTCAAGTCCGAGGGGGAATTTGTCATGAATCGCTCTCCCCGTGATCGCCACGATCCTAAATCTATCGATGAAGGCACCGATACTTACGACACCATCGACTGGCTGCTCAAGAACATTCCCGGAAATAACGGGAAGGCCGGACTCTGGGGAATTTCATATCCAGGGTGGCTTGTAACCCAGGCTTTGCTCGAGCCACATCCCGCTCTAAAAGCCGCGAGCGAGCAAGCGTCCCCGGATGACATGTTTGTCAACGACGATTTCCATCACAACGGAACTTTTCGTTTGAGCTACGGCTTTGAATACGCCGCGCTTCTTGAGTCGTCCAAAGAAAAGAACACGCACTTCGGGTTCGATCGGTATGACACCTACGATTGGTATCTCAAACTGGGCGCGCTGGTGAATGCCGACCGGCTCTATTTTCATGGCACGCTCCCCACGTGGAACAACTTTGTCGAACATCCGAACCACGACTTCTGGAAACAATCAGCTGTCACCACTCATTTGAAGCACACGTCTGTACCTAACCTGAATGTGGCTGGATGGTATGACCAGGAAGACTTTGTGGGGCCAACGCGCATCTATGCGACCCTCGAAGAAACCGATCATGACCATTTGAATTATTTCGTGGCGGGACCATGGAACCATGGCGGTTGGATGCGTGGCGCGGGGCGTACCCTGGGTAGCGCCGACTTTGGAAGCGACACGGCAAAATACTATCGCGCTCACATACTGGCTCCTTGGTTTGCCTATTGGCTTCGCGGCAAGGGGCCTCTTGTAGAAGCCGAAGCGGTGACATTCCAAACCGGGTCGAATGTTTGGAAGAATTATGACGAGTGGCCGCCAAAGCAAGGAATCGAATCCAAAAAGCTCTTCTTTCGGATGAATGGTCAGCTGTCTTTCGACCCGCCGGCTGAACCGGAAGCATTCGATAGCTATGTCTCCGATCCGGCAAGTCCCGTGCCCTATCGCACTCGCCCCATTACTCCTACATACCCCGGCAAGGATTGGCCGCTTTGGCTGGTACAGGATCAGCGGTTTGTCGAACATCGCCCAGACGTCTTGACCTGGAAAACAGATCCGCTGGCACACGATGTTGTCGTGACAGGCGACATTATGGCCGACTTATTTGCCTCAACTACTGGTAGTGACAGCGACTGGGTCGTGAAGCTGATAGACGTCTACCCGGATGATTATCAAATCATTACAGATGAGGATGCGGAAAAAGGAGCGGGTCCGGTTCTGAACGGCTACGAATTGATTGTGGCGGACGAAGTTCTCCGGGGCCGTTTTCGCAACGGTTTCGATAAACCAGAGCCGATCACTCCCGGTAAAGTGACCGAATTCAAGATTGATTTACATCCGAACAACCACGCGTTCCTTAAAGGTCACCGTATCATGGTGCAAGTGCAAAGCACATGGTTTCCGCTTTACGACCGGAATCCGCAGAAGTTTGTCGAAAACATCTACAAGGCTAGCGATTCGGATTTCATAAGAGCCACGCAGAAAATCTATCGTTCGAAGACCGCGCCTTCGAGCGTCATTCTTCCGGTTGCCGCTCAATAGGGCTGCTGACCGAAGTTTGTCGAACCCGCTCCCTCGCGGTCGCGGCTCGGAAACGCGCGTCGCGGTCCGGGAACGAGCATGCCGGGGCGTCTGCTATCGTGTGCTTGAGCCGCCCTGTTTCTATGCACACCGAAGCGCAGCACATCGAAATCCCTTTTCAGACATTTACTCTTTCCAATGGTTTGACTGTCATCGTTCATGAAGATCACAAGGCGCCTATTGTCGCGTTAAATGTGTGGTATCACGTTGGCTCGAAGAACGAGAAGCCCGGAAAAACGGGATTCGCGCATCTGTTTGAGCACCTGATGTTTGGCGGAAGCGAAAACCTCAAGGAACAATACATACAGGCGCTCGAGCGCGTTGGCGCGACCGACCTGAACGGAACCACCAACGAAGACCGCACAAACTATTTTGAGAACGTTCCCGTCGCGGCGCTCGATTATGCGCTATTTGCCGAATCGGACCGCATGGGGCACTTCTACAATACGATCGGTCAAGAAATTCTCGACCTGCAACGGGGTGTCGTCCAAAACGAAAAGCGGCAAGGCGACAATCAGCCTTATGCGGTCGCGGAAGACCTTATTGTAAGAGCAACGTATCCTTCCCATCATCCGTATTCGCACACGGTCATCGGATCGATGGAAGATTTGGACGCGGCGTCGCTCGACGATGTGAAGGAGTGGTTCAAAACTTACTACGGTCCGTCGAACGCGGTGCTGGTGATCGCCGGCGACATCGATTTTGAAAAGGCGAAGCAGAAGGTAACCCGGTATTTTGACGACATAGCGCCTGGTCCGCCCGTGGCCCATCAGCAGGAATGGATCGCGAAAATGACGGGCGAGCATCGTGAAACAGTTCAAGATCGCGTACCGCTGGCCCGGATGTATAGGGTTTGGAACATCCCGCAGTTCGGCGCGTCCGGCGCGTCGCACTTAAATCTTGTGTCCTCGATCCTGACCTCTGGTAAGTCGTCCAGGCTCTACAAGCGTCTTGTGTTCGACGACCAGATTGCGGCTAATGTCAGCTCTTATGTCGATGCGAGAGAGATCGGCGGCCAATTCGTCGTGGTCGCGACGGCAAAACCGGGACATACCACCGATGAGATCGAGGCGGCTGTGGATGAGGAACTGACGCGATTTCTCGAAGATGGGCCGGCCGAAACTGAACTCGAGCGCGCCAGGACCCAGTTTATGGCAAGCTTCATTCGCGGCATTGAACGTATCGGCGGCTTTGGCGGCAAATCGGACATCCTCGCCCGCAGCCAGACGTTTATGGGATGCCCCGAGGCCTACAAGCACATTCTCGAGCACATCGAGAAGGCAACCGCGGCTCAAGTGAAGGATGCCGCCAACAATTGGCTTGCAGACGGCGTTTATGCATTAAGCGTGGAGCCTTATCCAGCTTTAAAATCAGCCCCTCCGGCTCCGCGCAAAGAGCCGCCAGGGCTCGAAAAGAACCCCGATCCCGGATTTCCGAAGCTGCAACGGACAACGCTCGCCAACGGACTAAAGATCATCCTGGCCGAACGGCACGAGGTCCCGGTCGTAAACTTCTGGCTTCAAGTCGAAGCCGGTTATGCCGCTGATCGGTTGGCCCGGCCAGGCACAGCGCGGCTCATGGCATCGCTCTTGACAAGCGGAACAAGGAAGCGGGACGCGCTTCAGATTAGCGACGAAATCCAATTGCTCGGCGCTCAGCTTTCAGCGGGCAGCACGCTCGATTTTAGTACGGTCTATCTGTCGGCGCTCAAGGCAAAACTCGACGAATCACTCGAACTTTTCGCCGATGTGATCTTGAATCCTGTTTTCCCCGAAACCGATTTCAAGCGGCAGCAGAGCCTGCAGCTTGCGGCCATTGAGAGTGAAAAGGCAACGCCCATGCAGATGGCGCTGCGCGTTCTCCCGCCGATACTGTATGGCACGGGCCACGCCTACGCTCTTCCGCTCACGGGATCGGGAACATCGGAAACTGTGACCGCCATTTCTCGGGACGATGTTGCCCGGTTCCATAGCGCGTGGTTCAAGCCAAATGACGCAACGCTAATTATTGTGGGCGATACGACTTTAGCCGAGATTCGGCCCAAGCTCGAGTTGCTATTTTCGGGCTGGCAGCCGGGGACTGTTCCTAAAGTCGAGATCGGCGAGGTGAGCGGACCACAGGAAACGATTTTTTGCGTTATCGATAAAGCTGGCGCACAGCAATCCGTCATCATGGCCGGCGCGATCGCGCCTCCCGCGAATTCGCCCGAGGAGGTCGCTTTCGAAGCGGTAAACAACATTTATGGGGGAACATTCAGTGCGCGGCTGAATATGAATCTCCGTGAAGAGAAGCATTGGACGTATGGCGCGCGTTCGGTTCTGTACGGCGCAAAAGGCCAACGCCCGTTCCTCGCCATCGCAAGCGTCCAGAACGACAAGACCGGCGACGCGGTCTCGGAGATGCTTAGGGAGCTTGCCGACATCGTCGGCCCACGACCTGTATCGGATGCCGAACTGGCAAGGATCAAGGATCAAACAATTCTCGAGCTGGCCGGCGCTCGCGAAACCCTGAACGCGGTCGGCTCCGCGATTTCCGATCTGATCGAGTTCAGCCTTCCCGACGATTACTGGGAGACGTATCCTGGCCGCGTGAAGGCGCTTACTGCGGAAGGCGCTCGCGAAGCGGCGAAGCTGCTCATCCGGCCCGGCCATTTCACCTGGGTGATTGTGGGCGACCGTGCAGCTGTTGAGCCGCAGCTTGAAGCGCTCAAAGCCGGAAGAATCGACTACATTGACGCTGACGGCCGGCCGGTTGACCAAAAGCAGCTCGGAATTGAACTGGCCAAGTGAAAACGATCCTGACATAATCGCGCAAGCAGCGCGCTGCTCCTAAAAGGAGGACAACATGGATCGAAGAAGCTTTCTCAAGAGTCTGATGGCTGCGCCGGCGGCTTGTACATTGGTGGCGCCCGCTGCTTGGGGCGCGCTTCCGAGAACGAAGATCACGCGCGTGCGCGTGTACCAGCCGCCCAATCCGAACCCGCTTTTTAATCAAAGCGACCTGGTAGTAACGGTGGAAACCGATGCCGGCATCACAGGTATCGGCGAGGGCGGGTCTCCGGATACGCTCGCCCAGTCAGCCGGAAGATTGATTGGCCGCGATCCTCAATACATCGAGCGATTGTGGCAGGATATGAACCGTGCGTTCTTCTATCCGCCGGGCCGCGAAAAGACAGACGGAATCGGCGCGCTCGATCTTGCGCTCTGGGATCTCCGCGGCAAGTTCTTGAAGCTGCCCGTACATGAGGTTTTGGGCGGCATGGTGCGAAACTATTGCGAACTCTACAACACGGCCGGTATCATTCCCGGAATCCAGAAAGGGATGGGCGTCAAGGAACGCGCGCAATTGACCATCGAGGCGGGCTATCGCGCCTTTCGCATGGGGGCCGCGGATGCTCCCGCAAACACGACGTACAATACACACGAGCGAATCAACCAGCTGCTTGAAGATTGCACCCAGGCGCGTGAGGGCGTTGGAAAGAATGGGGACTGGATCGTCGATTTCCACCAGCGGTTTGACCTGTCGGATGCGATCCGCGGCTGTGATCTGATCGAACATCTTGCGCCGTATTTCGTCGAAGATGCGGTACGCACCGAGGCGTTCAATCAAGATCTGCCCATTCTGAGGCAGAAAGTAAACGTGCCTCTAGCTGCCGGCGAGGAATGGGGCAATCGTTGGGACTTCAACACGCTTGTCGAACGCCACGATATCGACTACGTTCGCGCGACGCTGCCAAACGTGGGTGGAATTACCGAAATGATGAAAATTGCCGCCATCTGCGAAACGCATTTCGTCGGCATCGTGCCGCATTTTACGGGGCCGATTGCGACTGCCGCTCTCGTGAATTGTCTTGGGACCTTCTCCGGTCCGCTGTTGATGGAATATAACTACCAGGGGCGAACGCTTCCGCACCTTTCCGTCTGCCTCGACTTCAAAAGCGGAAAGCTATACGCGAATGACCGGCCAGGCCTTGGCGTGGAACTCGATATGAATCACTTGAAACAGATTGCCGAAATCACTGAGCCCATTACCAATCGCGCCCAGACCTACTTCCGCCCCGACGGATCCATCACAAACTGGTAAAGCGGCGATTTCTCGTCAGCGCAGTAACCGAAGCTCGACTTTGTCCAATCAGGCGGCATAACAAAGGGCTTCAGAGAATCGTTCCAGAAGCTGCGAAGGCGATTGGTTGATCTCTGAGGGGGAATGAGAGGTGAAAGAATCGTTCCAGAGATGCTTGCGAACTGCGGCCAAAGCGTCGGAGAAGGTGGGGAGGGATTTCTGATACCAAGCGGTTTGCAAAGGCAAGACTTGGTTTTGCTTTCTCAAACGAGAAGCCAGCAGAGTGACGAGGGAGAACATAGCAAGCAGCAGCGGAGTGCTGCGAGCAATGGCTTTGTCGGACCATTGGCGCTGAGTTTCCAGGCCGAGATGAGCTCGGGATTCCTCGAAGGTGACTTCCACCTGCCAGCGGCAGACATAGGCCTTGATGATATCCAGAGGTGCGGCGGTGAGGTCGGTGGACAACAGGGCCAGCGGATCGAATCGTCGTTGCGGGTCACGGATCAACACCCAGCGGATCTGGGAGGACGGCAGCCCGCCGTGATACCAAATGGCTGTGTCCGAGCAAAACTCGACGGTTCTGCCAGCACGGCCGTACCAGTTCCGGAGGAGCGCTTTCTTCCAACGGGTCTTGGAATCAGCCATACGCTGTTGAAGAGAAGGCAGACGGGCTCCAATTATGCGGGGTCGGCCCGCACGACCGGGTGAACGCGCCGGAGCGGGTTGGTAGAGACGGGCATCGAGGCGGAGTCGAGTGATGCAAGCGATGTTGACTCGGCGCAACTGATACAGAAAATCCAAGGCGGCAAACGCACCATCGGCAACCAACGTTAGCTTCCGCCGCGGCAACCACCGTCGCAATTGGAAACACTGTTGCCGGGCCCAATGGAGCAGTGTCTTCGGCTTCCGGTTTCCGTTCTCGTAGTAGCGCTCCGAGGGCGCCAAACTGGTCAGAACCGGAAGTGCCCAGACTCGTTGCGCCCACCCAATACGGATCAGCAGCATAAGACTAAGCCAGCGCAGGCCGGACGCCTTGACAAAATGACTCTCCGAAGAGCGAACTGGATCCCGATAAATTCCCCGGGCCCGAATCTTGGGACCCCAACGCCGTTCCACTGTGTCGTCTAAACCGAATAACAGCGGACCTTGAGGAGAGAACTGATCTATGAGCAAACCCAACAAAATCCGGCTTCCTTGGCGCAGATCCCACGCCGCGCGATTCAGAACACGATGAAAATTCTGAAACTGCTTCTCCTGGCCTAAGCCCATGATGCGCAAAATACCGCACACCGTCCGTCGGCCTGGCGCCAAAATAGCGCCCACCATCAAAACCACGGCACGCTGCCAGGTGCGATTGAGCATCATGGGTTGAAATGCTAGGATGATCGGAGCGAAGTCAGAGGGGAGGTTGATCATAAAACATTCTCGCTAAGAATTGTTTAAATCATCTCACCCTCCCTTCGTTTCAATTGGACAAAGTCGAGCGAAGCGGCTGTAAAATAATCATTGCTAAAAGGATATGAAACGCCGGAATTTTGTTCGATCGCTTCTCGTTGCGCCCGCCGGATCGGCTGCGCTGAAGGCTCAGCAGCAGATCACAGCCCAGAAGCCATCGCCGCCGCTGAGCACTCCCGCGCGGCAAGGTTCGCGCGAGCCTCAGGACGTACCCAAGCTCGAAGTGGTTCAGTCCGACCTGGCCGCCGATCCGGCGCTGCAATTCTTTACGGCAACGCAATTCGGGACATTGCGTAAATTAGCGTCTTTGCTTGTTCCTCCACTCAAGGCCAAGCCCGGCGCAATCGACGCGCAAGCGCCGGAATTTCTCGATTTCCTGATCGGCGTCTCGTCGGCAGATCGCCAAAAACTATACTGCGAAGGCCTCGATACCTTGAATATCCAGGCCACGGAGCAGTTTCACACGGCGTTCGCAGAGTTGAATTCCGCTCAGGCCGACACGATCCTGCGCCCATTGTTCGTCGCGCGGCCATGGCCCGAAGACTTCCCCGACGATCATCTCAAGAATTTCATTGCCCGCGTGCATGAGGACCTGAGGACTGCCACTATGAATTCCCGTGAATGGGCCAATGCTGGCGGAGCTCGGTCTTTTGGCCGCGGATTTGGCCGCAGTTCTGGCTACTATTGGCGGCCGATCGATCCTGTAACGGAGCTTTGACGCGATGCCTCGAAAACAGTACGACGTCCTGATTGTTGGGTCGGGTCACTCCGGCGGCATGGCAGCGAACATCCTTACCCAGAAAGGTATTTCGTGCTTGATGCTGAATGCCGGTCCAGAGGCCGATTTTGAGCGCGACCGCGAATTCAAGTCCGCATACGAATTGCCTTATCGCGGCTTCAGCCAGCCGGGGCGCTTGCCGCATGTCTTTCAAGCCACCGAATTCAACGCGAATCAATGGGTCGATGAAAAGGAAGTGCCTTACACGTGCCCGCCCGACGCGCCGTACAATTGGGTGCGCGTGCGTCTTCTCGGCGGCCGCTCCTTGTTTTGGGCGCGCCAGTCTTTCCGTTTGAGCGATTACGAATTCAAAGCGGGGGAGATTGACGGCACGGGCGACAGTTGGCCGATCAGTCTTGCTGACCTCGCGCCATATTATTCGCGCGTCGAAGGCATATTCCGCGTCGTGGGACGCAAAGAGGGATGGCCGCAGTTCCCCGACGGCAATTTCGTCGAGATGAACCTTCCGCCAGACACGGAATCTATCAAGCGTTTTACTGAGCTCGCAAACAAGCGCGGCATCCCAGTATCGAAAATGCGCTACTCGATGGGCCAGAACGGGCTTGCCAGCTCGATTAATCTGCTGCTTCCTGATGCGCTCGCAACCGGGAAGCTCGATATGGTGCAGAACGCAATTGTGCGTGAAATCAGCGTGGATAAGAACACGGGGCTAGCGAATGGCGCACATTTTATCGACCGCCATTCGCGCCGCGAAATGCATGTTAGCGCTCGCGCCGTGGTGCTCGCAGCCGGTTGTCTCGAGAGCACTCGGCTGCTGCTGAATTCGAACCTTGCGAACTCCAGCGGCGTGATGGGGCACTACCTGGTCGACCAAATGTACGGCGTCTCGGTTGTCGCGTCCGTGCCAGAAGCCCGCGACGGCAAAGCCAAGCCGGGGCTAATGGGCGGAGGAGCGTTTATTCCGCGCTTCCGCAATCTCACTAAGATCGACAAGCGCAATTTCATAAAAGGCTATTGCGTCACGATTCAGAGTGGAGTGGCCGCAAGTCCTAACTTCTTCCCACTATATGGCGAAGAACTCCAGACAAAACTCGATAGCTATGCCGGCTCCTGTGTCTCGGGCGGCATTTTCGGAGAACGTGTGGCGCGCTACGAAAATCATGTCCGAATCGATAAGGATGTGGTTGATAAGTGGGGGATTCCGGTGCTGCACATCGAGGCTCGCGACACTGAGAACGAACGCAACCTTACAAAGGACGCAGCCGATACGCTCGAGGAGGTCTTTCACGAGGCGGGTTGGGAAATCATCTGCAAAACCGATCGCGTGAACCCGCCCGGCTATAGTATCCACGAAGTGGGGACGTGCCGCATGGGCAACGATCCGAAAACCAGTGTCCTCAACAAGTGGTGCCAGAGCCACGACATCAAAAATCTGTTCGTGGTGGATGGCGCAAGCTTCGTCACATGCGGCTGGCAGAATCCGACCATGACCATTGTTGCGCTTTCGATGCGCGCTTCCGAATACATGGCCGATCAAATGAAGCAGCGCATCATCTAAGCGCTCTTAATTGCTTAAACTTGGAGAGAGGGCGGCAGCGGGGGGTGCTGCTGGTTTTGGTTGTCGGGGGACCACGCCCTCTCTTTACCCGAGAATATCGGGCCTGGCGGAGTCTCACAATACCGCCGGCTCACCATTTTCGTGGATAATTCGGCAGTAGAAACACGATCGTGCCTCCGCTGATCGCTTTATTGCTTCTCGCTCGTTCTTTCTTGCGCGAGAAGATATTCCTCAATTTGTCCCTTGCTTGCGTATCTCGCCCAACCGGCCGGCGTGCCCTGCCAGAGGGTATCCTTCAAATCCACCCGTGCGCCACGCTCGACAAGCAGTCGAATACCTCGTCGTGGCCGGCTAAGGCGGCTTGATGCAAGGGGGTCGAATGGGCGTGGAATCCAGGCGGGTTGTACCGGTTTGGATCTTCGCCTGCGTCAAGCAGCAGCCGAACAATCTCGGTGTGACCAAACTGAGACGCAAGGGCCAGCGCGCGATGGCGACCCTCGCTGCCGGCGGTCCCAAGCAGCCGGCGAGCATCTTCAATGTGCCCCATGGCCGCCGCGACAGGTAGATCTACCTGAGCGCCATGCCGAATCAAGGCGTTTACCGCCTCGAATTCGCCATGCCCGAGTCCCGCTGCGACGGCACTTTTAGGATCGGCCCCGTAATCGCAGAGCAGATCGATTAACGGAAGTTGCACGCGGCACTCTCGTGGCACACGGCCCGAGCAGACGAGCCCCAGCGTCTCGTTCAAAGTAGAGGGGTCACGTTTCGCGCCAGCATCCAGAATGACCCTGGCCACTTCAACGATGTTCGCCGGTAAAGTGCCGCGGCGGATCGGATTCTCCGCCACGAATTCCAACAACGTAGGGTTCCGAAAGTAGTTGCCGCCCTCGAACTGGACATGTTGATGCACCAGATCCGGATGCTCCGTTAAGTGGGCACGCAAACCTGCTACATCGCCCGTGTCGAGGAGATCCACCGCTCGGCGAAATGAGGTGTCTTCAATCCGCTCATGCATCGGCAAATTCAGGTTGTCGGCGCGTGTCGGTTTCTCGATGCGATTTTTCAGTCTCGCCCAGCTAGGAAAGCCGGACTCGCGAGCGATTACGAGTTGTGCATCGCTTAGGGTGAACGGGGTATCGAAAATTTCAGCGTCCGTCGCCTTAGTGAAACGCGGATGAAATTCCCTGATCCGCTGGGCAGCTTGCGGATCGCGCGCGGCAATCGCTTTCAACAAGTCTTTTGCCTGATATTTGAGATGATCGAGATTTGGATTCGATGGGAGCGGCTTGACCGGCATGACGAACTTCCTTTCCTTGATACGCCTGAGTCCGCACTTACAGGCAGAAAGTTAGTTCGGGAAAAACGAAATGTCGCGACTTAGGTGGACTTCTGTCCTTTCCGCGGACCGGATGCGCCGTGACGCGCGAAATCAATATAACACCGTTGTCCGTATGCCTTTCTAAAGTTTTGAGATCTCTCATCTCGGATAAGGATGTCCGCGCAGCGTTGTAAACGCCCGATAGATCTGCTCCGCCAGCATGGCGCGGGCCAGTTCGTGTGGGAACGTCATGGGCGAAAGCGAGAGCAGCAGATCGGCCTGTGGTTTCCAGGCCGGTGGCAGACCGGCGTGCCCGCCAACCAGAAATACGATATCGCGACCGCTGCGTTCGGCGTTTTCGATGAGAGCGACGAACCCGGCAGTGTCCATTTGCTTGCCGGAAGGGTCGAGAAAAATTTTCCGGGAAGAAGGATGTTTCTCGAAAATATCGAAGCGCGCCGGCGCAATCTCGCGCATTTCACACGCGGAGTATCTTGATGTCCGCTTCAGAAACTCGGCTGCGATAGCATTCGCGTGCGGGTCGCGGTTTTTGCCGATATAGTAAACGAAAATCTTCACCTACTGGATTATTCCGCGAAGTCGTACGGAGGAGTGTTGGTGCATTATGAAAAGGCTTCAGCCGTGTCGGCTGCAGCGGGCAGCACATCGCGGTCGCTCGCCATCCAGACGTAAAGGGTAGGCAGCAGGAAGATGCTCATCACCAAGGTGGCGACCAGGCCGCCCACGATGACGATGGCGAAAGGCCGCTGCGAATCGGAGCCAATACCGTGCGAGAGCGCGGCTGGCAATAGCCCGAGAGTGGCCACCAGCATAGTCATCATGATGGGGCGGAGGCGCAAAACCGCGCCTTCGATCGCGGCGTCCTCGACCGAGTTTCCACGGGCGCGCAACTGGTTGATGTATTCGAGCATAATCACGCCAGTTTGGACCGCGACGCCGAATAGCGCCAGAAATCCGACGCCCGAAGAGACGCTGAAGTTAGTGTGGGCGACGAGCAAGGCCGCGATACCGCCGATCGGCGCCAGCGCTACGTTGACCATAATCAGTAGGGCCCATTTGAACGAATGGAACATGGTGTAAAGAATGATGAAGATGACCAGGACGGTGAGCGGCACGATGATGAGCAGTCGGGCCTGGGCGCGCTTTTCGCTTTCATATTCGCCTTCCCAGTCGATGTGATAGCCGCGCGGCAGTTGCACTTTCGCGTTCACTTTCGCCATGGCCTCTTCGACCGCGCCGCCCAGGTCCCGGCCGCGCACGCTGTACTTAATCGCGACGTAGCGCTGATTGCTTTCGCGATAGATTTCCGAGCCGCCATCCCGTTCCTGCACGTCGCAGAGCTGGGCGAGCGAAACCCGCTCGCCGGTTGGCGCCAGCATGCGAATGTTCTCGATGGCTTCCCGAGTGGTGCGGTAGGGAGCTAAATAGCGCATGACCAGGTCGTATCGGGCCTCGCCCTGCAGGACCTGAGTGAGGGCGTTGCCGCCCACCGCGGTTTGGATGGCATCCTGCACGTCGGCGACGTTGATCTGATAGCGCGCGGCCTGGCGGCGGTCGACCGCCAGGTTCAGATTGGGCTGGCCAAGCGCGCGAAGGACACCAAGGTCCTGAATGCCCTTAATCCCACGCATGATATTGACAATTTGATCGGCCTTATCCTCGAGGATTCTTAAATCGTCGCCATAGATTTTCGTCGCGAGCTGTCCCTTGACCCCGCTGACAGCTTCCTCCATGTTGTCGGAAATGGGCTGCGAGAAATTCCAGAGGACGCCAGGGATCCTTTCGAGCTCGTGGCTCATGGCGGCGATGAGCTCTTCTTTGTTTTGGTGAAAGGCGGGGCGCCATTGTTCTTTGGGCTTCAGGTCAACGAAATATTCAGTGTTGAAGAAGCCTGTGGTATCCGTCCCGTCGTCCGGACGGCCTACTTGACTAGTGCATTGCGTGACCTCAGGCCAGGAACAGAGCAGAATTCGAGCCTGGTTTGAGAAGCGGATGCCCTCGCTGGGCCCGGTGCTGGGCGCCAGAGTACCGCGCACCCACAATGTGCCTTCATCCAAATGCGGGAGAAACTCGGAACCAATGGTGCTACCGAGCCAGAGCGCGCCCACCAGCGTGAGGCAGGCTACCGCGACTGTGACGAAACGCGCGCGGATAGCGACTCTGACAGCGCGGCGATATTGGACCTTCAGCCACTCCATGACCGGGTTGTGCCACTCATGTGCCCCCTTGCGGAAGAAGAGGCTGGAGAGAACTGGAGCGATCAGTACCGAGAACACCAGTGCCCCCAGAAGGGCGAAGGCGACGGTCCAGGCCATGGGCTTGAACAAACGGCCTTCCACGCGCTGCAAGGTAAAGATGGGCAGGTAGGCCGTGATGATGATAGCGATGGCGTAGAACACCGGGCGCTCGACTTCGTGCGCGGCGTCGAAAATCTTCTGTTTTGTGGTTCTGCTATCGGTTTCGCGCTTGCCCAAGTGCCGCACGATGTTCTCGACCATGACGACCGAGCCGTCCACCACCATGCCGAAATCGAGCGCGCCCAAAGACAGCAGGTTGGCGGGAATGCCTTTGAGATTAAGACAGGTGGCGGCAAACAGGAGCGAGAACGGAATGGTAAGGGCGACGATGAGGGCTCCCCGGATATTACCAAGAAAGAGAAACAGGATAATGATGACCAGGACGATGCCTTCCGTCAGGTTGTGCAGAACGGTGTGAGTGGTGAGGTGCACCAGGTCGCTGCGGTCGAGAAACGGGATTAATTTCACGCCCGTAGGCAGAATGTAGTCGTTCAGCGCGGCTACTTTTTTGTGAAGTCCTTCGAGCGCGGTGTCCGCGTCGGCTCCCTTGCGCAGGAGCGCGATGCCGGAAACGACGTCGGGTTCGTCGACGATCGTTCCAACCGGAAGATGCGTGGAGCGGGCGAACTGGCCGAGGCGAATCTTTGGCCCCTGCGCGACAACCGCAATGTCTTTCACCCGGAGCGGCGTACCGCTTTTGGTCGAGATGACGGTGTTCTCGATATCGCGGACGGTTCTTACCAGACCTACTTCGCGGACGTTGATCTGCTGTAACCCCGCTTCGATAAAGCTGCCGCCGGCATTGGCGTTGTTGTTGGATAATTGCTGCTCGACCTGCGACAGGCCGAGCCCATAGGAGACCAGCTTGTTAGGATCGATGCGCACCTGATATTCGCGCGTGGGACCGCCGAAGCTGGCGACGTCGACGATATTCGGCACGGCCTTCAAATTCTTTTCGACGACCCAGTCTTCAATCGATTTCAGCTCCATCACGTCATAGGCCGGATTAGAGCTGCGCAAGGTGAAGAAATAGATTTGGCCGACCGGGCTCCAGTCGGTGCCCATTTGCGGTACAACACCCGACGGAAGAGTGACTTGCGACAACCGCTCGAGAACACGCTCGCGGTTCCAGGCGTTACTTTCCTCGTCGTCGAAAATGAGCTTGAGGTCTGAGAGGCCGAAGAGCGAGAAGGAGCGCAGATGGTCGACGTGAGGGATGCCGTTCATCACGATTTCGAGCGGAATGGTGACCTGCTGCTCGATTTGTTCGGCCGAGATTCCCGGCCACTGGGTGATGATTTCGACGTAGTTGTTGGCGACATCGGGATAGGCTTCGACCGGAAGCTGATGGAACGAAATCGCGCCCCAGGCAAACAAGAGAATCGCGAGCGCCAGTACGAGAAGCCGGTTCCGAAGAGCGAAATCGACGAGCCTGCCGATCATTTCGCGCTATTGCTCCACCGTGTTTTGCAAAACCAATGCGTCGCGAACCACCTGGTCACCCGGCTTGAGTCCGCTGACGATTTCTTGCATGTTGTCTGGCAGCATGTCTCCGGCGACAACCTCCTGGCGGCGGAAATGCCCATTGCCAAGCGAAGAATAAACCCAATCGCGGTCGTGAAGGTGCAGGATCGCGGTAGCGGGCACCATGGCATGAAGTTGCTTGTTCTCTCCGTGGAACGTCGCGGTTGCGAACATGCCGATGCTCAGGATGCCCGGATTGTCCACTTGGATGCGGACCTTCGCGGTGCGTATGTTGGGATCGAGAATGGGCAGAATCTCGCTGATGCGCCCTTTTAGAATCCTGTTGGCATAAGCATTCAAACGGATGTCTGCGAACTCGCCAACGTGAACTTGGGCCAAATCGTTTTCGTAAACGTCGCAGATGACCCAGACATGGGACAGATCGGAGATGGTGAAGGGATTGGGAGCCGTCAAAGCCTGGACGCCCGAATACATGGTGATCTGCTGATCAGTTATGACGCCGGAGGTGGGCGCGAAGACGGAGACGGTTCCGTCGGGGTGATCGGGCGAAGCGCCCAACACGCGAAGGTGTTCCTCGGTGGTTTGGACTGTTACCGTGGCATCGGCTTCAGCGTTCTGGGCGGTTTCGAGCCCGCTTCTCGGAATGGCCCCGTGCTCGAATAAGATCTGCGCGCGATCAAGTTGAATTTTGGTCAGTTTTTCGTTGGCGACCGCCTGCCGGTAGTCGGAGAAAGCGCCCGATATGTCGGTGCTTCGGAGCTTAAACAAGAGTTGCCCTTTTTTCACGCGATCTCCCAGACGCGCGTCAATTTCAACCACTCGGCCCGAAGCCAACGAGATCACCGGGACGTTGCGCGACACGTCGGGATTCACCACGCCCGTCACGTTGAGCGCCGGAGCGGCTTCATGCTCGCTGGCCGTCGCCAGAGGGAACTGCTCGGGGTGGTCCACTTTGAAATTGTTGGTGTCCATCGCGGGGACGACTGTGGCATGTGCCGGACCAGTCCCCGAATCAGCGCTGTCCTGAGCTGTTACTTTGCGGTCGCACGCGGTGGCGAGAAGAAGCAAAATCAGACACAAAGCCGTTTGCAAAAACAGCGAGCGGTTCATCGCAATACCTCCCGCCCCGTGGCAAGATTCATTTGGGCCGCAGCGGTTAAATAGGAACCAACCAGGTTGATGTATGCGAGTCGCGTATCGCGATACGATTTCTCACCATCCAGATAATCCAACAGCGAAGCCCCGCCGTGCTGGTAGGAAAACGATACCTTGTCTCGGACCTGGGTCGCCAACCCCATATACTTGTCCCGGTACGGCTTCAACAGATTCACACTGGCCACCAGCGTGTAGTACGCGGAATCGACGTCGTTGAACACTTGCGCCTTGGATGCGTCCCGAAGTTGCTCGCTGCGCCCAACATCGATTCTGGTTCGGGCCTTTTCGCCCTGATTGCGGTCGAAGATCCGCAGCGGAATCGTGACGCTGAGGCCAAAATAAGCCGGAATGGGAGGATTGCGCGCGAAATCCACACTGAAGGTCGGATCGGTCGAGCCATTGGCTACGGCTAGCTGGTAGTTCGTCCTGCTCAACTCTACGCTTTGGATGGCAGCCCTTAAGTCGGGCCGCGTTTCGAGCGCCGTGTTGCGAAACTCTTCAAGAGACATTAGCTTGTCGCTGAAATCGAAAGGCCCCGTGACATCGAAACTTTCCACCGGCGTGCGATCGTTCAACAACTGCAAGAGCTGAATCTTGTTAGTTCGAAGATTCACCACCGCAGTTTCGTAGTCGGACTCGAACTGCACACGTTGAAGCTCAAGACGATCGAGATCGACTTCGGCCAGGTCGCCGGCTTTGAATCGAGTTCGATTCACGGCAAGCTCGCGGTCCCAATACGCCAAATTCTCCTTCGCGTTCTCCCGCACCGCCTTAGCCTGCAACACTTGAACGAAAGCGTTTCGGAGCGTAAACAGCAGGTTGCGCTCCTGATCGGAGTACTGCGAGACCGTGACTGCGGTGGTCTGCCTTGCACCGAGCAGCCGCAGCTCGCGCTTGTGCTGACGCTCATGCAAATAGCTGATCGATCCGGAGGGAAGAGCGTAGGCGAAAGGAATGTACGCGTTTGAGCCCCCGGTGGGCGGAGGTTGAGTTGTGAATGGATTGATCTGATCGATAGTCCCCGTCACATCCGGATTCGGGCGAAGATTTGCTGTTATCTCTTCGGCGCGCGACTCCTCGATGTTGAGTTGCCCGGCTTTGAGAGTGGGGTTTGTCTCTTCGAACTTGGCCTTAATTTGTTCCCAGCTATAGGCGGTCTGCGCCCGCGCGGCAATTTGTAAACATCCAATTACAACCGCAAACGCAAGGGACCGCGCCAGGTCACGCGCAATGCGCGGGCCTTGAAACTTGTACTGGCTTTTGGCTTCTGCACGAATCAAAGAAACCTAAAATATAACAAGCGACGCCCCGTGGCGGAGCCTATCTTTCGGACAGGCTCGCGCTATCTTCCAGCGTTACCAGCTTTTTGCGGCATTCAAATTCCTACAATTAAGTTAGGAACCGGAAAACGTGCTGGGGTTTGGGAACGAATCAAGAGTCACAGTTCTGGCAAAGGCAGCTCTGTTAATCGCCGCTATCGCGATCATAGACTGGCAAGTCGACCTGAATATCTCATTCGGTTTCCTATATCTATTCCCGATTCTGCTGCTCGGAACAATTTGTTCGGCTTGGCAAATTCTTCTGACAGCCCTGTTTTGCACCGTGCTGGCGGATACGCTCGATCCGTTTCCCTTTTCGCTGGCCATTCTCCCGCAGGATCTGTTGGTTTTTATCGCGCTTTCGGGCGTGGGCTTGTTTTCTCATCAGGTTGCGAAAAGGAGACGGGCGGAGGCCGAAAACTTAAGACACATCGAGAACGAATCGGCCGCGCGCCGCGAAGCGGAAGAACAACTGGAATTTCTAATCGACAGCAGCCCTGCCGCGATCGTCACGATGAACGCGGCCGGAGATATCATGCTGGCGAACCCGGCGGCGCACCGGATCTTCGGAATCACCGACAAGTTTCTCGCGGGTAAGAACATCGGGTCGTTTGTGCCGGCGCTCGGGCATGCCACATCGACGGGCAGCGTTATCCAAAGATTTCGAACCGAAATGCAGTGCCGCGGTCAAAGAGCGAACGGCGAAATGTTTCTGGCTAACGTATTCTTCTCGACGTACCAGACGCGCACGGGGCCACGGCTTGCAGCTTTGATCGTGGATGCGTCGGAAGACCTGCGCGAGCGTGAAGAATCTAGCATGCAACAGGTTCTCGCCGGGTCGCGGATATTGGCCGGCGCCGTTTCCCACGAAATTCGCAATGTGTGTGGAGCAATTTCGGTTATTCACGAAAACCTGATGCGCAGCGGCGCCTTGCATGGCAATAAGGATTTCGAAGCACTTGGGTCGTTAGTCGAGGCTCTTGGCCGCATTGCTTCGCTCGAGGTGCGGCGGAGCAGCAACGTGGTTGAGGCTGCGGCCGCCGATCTGCGCGAGATTCTGGACGACCTTAGAATTGTTCTCGAGCTGTACTGCGAGGAAGCAGGCATCGCTTTGCTATGGCAGATCCCGAACGAGTTGCCGCTAGTTTGGGCCGACCGCCACGGATTGCTCCAGGTTCTGTTGAACCTGGCAAAGAACAGCGAGCGAGCGCTCGCAAAATCGCCCGTGAAGGAGATCTGCTTCAAGGTGAGCGTTTCAGCAGGTGAGGTAACGATTCGAGTTACCGATACCGGACCGGGCATCTCCACTTTGGACAAACTCTTCCAGCCTTTTCAAAAGGGCGCCGATTCAACGGGACTGGGTCTGTATCTTTCCAGAGCGTTCGTGCGATCGTTCCGGGGCGACCTCCGGCACGATCCCGATTCCCCGGGGTGCTCCTTCGTGATCGATCTGCTTCGGGCAGATCTCCATGAGGACAGGCATATCCCGGCGGAGGAACATGCAGCGCACACGACTTCTGTTGCTTGACGATCACGCGCTGTTTCGCGACAGCTTGAGCCGCCTTCTTGAGTCGGAGCGGGATTTCGAGGTCGTCGCCCGCTGCGGGGCCAGCGCGGAAGCGCTTGCGGAACTCCGCCGAAGAAATGTCGATGTGGTCCTGCTCGATTTCGATTTGGGCGAGGACCATGGAAATTCCTTTCTGGCTTCTGCCCGCCGGGAAGGTTTCGAGGGTAAGGTCCTGATTGTAACGGCAGGCATGAGTGAGAGCGATGCCTCGCTTGCTTTGCAGCGCGGCGCATCGGGCATATTTCTAAAGCACGATTCGCCTATTACGCTGGCTCAGGCCATCCGGCTGGTGGCAGGCGGGGGAACCTGGCTTGATTCAAAGCTTGTCCAGAGCATCGCGTCGAAAGCCGGGCGGCGCGAAGAATCGAGTTCCCGGAAAGCGCTCACATCGCGGGAACAGCAGGTTCTCGAAGGCATCTTTGAAGGATTAACGAACAAAGAGATCGCGGGCCGTGTCGGAGTCTCGGAAAGCGCGATCAAGGCCACTCTGCAGCAGCTATTCGAGAAGCTGCATGTGCGTACCCGCAGCCAGCTGGTCAGGGTCGCTCTCGAAGGCTCGTACCTGGCGCGTTCGTAACTTTTTCCGATAATTGGGTAATTTGTTACTGTCCCGGTTTTATGAGGCAGCGCTCAATCGTCGGCTGGGGAGTTCTATCGGTTCTCGCGATCGTTGTGGGACCAATCTACACGGTCGCGCTGACCACGCACATGCCTCTCTTTCGAGATGTGACTGCCCGCTCTGGCATCCGCTTCCTGCACCGTTCAAGCCCGACTTCACACAAGTATCTGATTGAATCCATGGGCAGCGGTGTTGCGGCGTTCGACTACAACGGCGACGGCAAGCTCGACCTGTTTTTTGTGAATGGAGCTGCGCTCAGCGATCCGATGCCGCCTGGCAAGGAACCGGACAAAAGCGCGCCGGAATACTGGAATCGCCTGTATCGCAATAACGGCGATGGAACCTTCACCGACGTAACTGTTCAGGCAGGCCTCGAAGGGAAGGGGTACGGCATGGGAGTTGCTGTGGGCGATTACGATAACGACGGCCACGAAGATTTGTATGTGACGAATCTTGGCCGCAACATTCTCTATCACAACAATGGAGACGGAACCTTTACCGATGTGACTGCGGCGGCGGGCGTCGCCGGAAGCGGTTGGTCGACCGGAGCGCTTTTCATTGATTACGATCGCGATGGCCTGCTCGACCTGATCGTCACGCGGTACGTGAAATGGGATTTTTCGATGGATATCTTTTGCGGTTCGCGCGAACCGGGCCACCGCGCCTACTGCCATCCCGATCAATTTCAGCCAATCACCTATATGGTCTTTCACAACAAGGGCGGCGGCAAATTTGAGGACGCGACCGAACAGACCCATCTTTCGCGTTATCCGGGCAAAGGTCTTGGCATTGCTATGAACGATTTCGACCGCGACGGCTGGCCCGACGTGTTCGTGGCTAACGATTCCGTTCCCGAACAATTGTTTCGCAATAAAAGAGACGGCACGTTTGAAGAAGTGGCGACGGAGAGGGGCGCGGCTTACGACTCCGATGGCCGTACATTCTCAGGCATGGGCGTAGATTTCGCCGATTACGACAACGATGGCTGGCCTGACATTTTTGTAAACGCGCTGGCCCGCGAACGCTACGCGTTATTTCACAACGTAAAAGGTTCTTTCGATTATGTATCCGATTCGTCCGGCATCGCTCGAGCGAGCGTTCTGCACTCCGGCTGGGGCACAAAGTTTATCGACTATGACAACGACGGATGGAAGGATTTGTTTGTAGGGCAGGGTCACGTGATGGACAATATTCAGTTGACGCAGCCGGAAGTGCGCTATCTCGAGCCGCCGCTGCTATTGCACAACGATCGCGGCCGGTTTAGCGATGCCTCCATCACAGCAGGTCCGGCATTCGAATCTCCCCGAGCGGTTCGTGGAGTGGCGTTCGGAGACCTCGACAACGACGGGCGCGTAGATATCGTGATGAATTGCGATAATGGTGCTCCGTTAATTCTCAAGAATGAAGCGCTGAATGGAAATCACTGGCTTATCGTGGATACGCACGGAACAGTGAGCAACCGCGATGGTATTGGTGCGGCGATTCATTTGGTTGGCGACTCGGGCTTGAATCAATACGCCATCGTGACGACGGCCTCAAGCTACCTATCGGCTAGTGATAAGCGCGTCTATTTCGGCCTGGGTTCCGACCGGCTCGTCAAGTCGATCGACATCGCTTGGCCTTCGGGTAAGGAGCAGCACATCGGTGAGACAAAGGCCGATCAGATTCTGGAAGTGACAGAGGCGCGGTGAACCGCGCTAACCGCTGATGCCGACGTAACGGAAGCCGTGCTTCGAGAGCTCTTCGCGGTTGAGCACCAGCCTGCCATCGAGAATGATGCGGGTCCGCATTAGCGGCCCGAGCTTCTGCCAGTCAAGCTCCCGGTATTCTGTCCATTCCGTCACAAGAATCGCCGCATCGCAATCTTCGAGGGCCTGTTCAACGTTGCCACAGAGGTGGACGCCTAATGAATCGTATTCACGCTTAAAACGCTCCATCGCAATTGGATCGTGAGCGTGTACACGAGCGCCGCGCTCAATCAGACGCTGCGCGATCTCCACTGCCGGAGCCTCCCGCAAGTCGTCCGTGTTCGGCTTAAAAGCCAAGCCCAGCAGCGCGATCGTTTTGCCCTTCAGGATTTTAACTTCCTGCAACAACTTCTCGAGAATCCGGTCGCGCTGATGCTGATTCATCCACCGGGCCGCTTCCACAATCGGCATGGTCAGTCCATATTCGCGTCCGGTTGCGACGAGTGCGGCGGTATCTTTTCCAAAGCACGATCCGCCCCATCCTAAGCCCGCGCTTAAGAATCGCGAGCCAATCCGTGAGTCGAGGCCGATTCCGCGGGCGACCTCCGTGATGTCCGCACCCACTCGCTCGGCAAGCTGTCCGATTTCGTTGATGAAACTGATCTTCAGAGCCAGAAACGCATTGGCGGCGTATTTGATGAGCTCGGCGGAGGCGAGATCCGTCGAGACCAGCGGCACGGCGCCCTTTTCCTCGGGCCGGGGCAGGTAAGTCGGCGCGGCAAAGGTCTGATCGAGAATGGGGCGGTACAGGGTATACAACACCTCGAGCGCATGTGTCTCGTCGGAGCCGATGACGATTCGATCCGGGTATAGACTGTCGCCGATTGCTGCTCCTTCGCGAAGGAATTCAGGGTTCGACGCGACTGCGAACAACCCGTTCACCTTTTTCCCATGGCGGCCTTCGAGCGAGTGGCGGATTATGGACCCAACCCAGTTTCCGCTCCCGATCGGAACAGTCGATTTATTCACGACCACGGTGAACTCGCGTGCCAAATGTTCACCGACACATGTGGCCGCCTGCGACAAATACTCGAGGTTTGGATTTCCCGACGGAGTGGGCGGCGTCCCAACCGCAATGAAAATCACTTGAGCCTTGGGAATGGCTTCCGCGTACGATGTAGTGAATCGCAATCTCTCCGACGACTCGAGGATGAAGGTGTCCAGGTGTGGTTCATAAATAGGAACCCGCCCTGCCTTCAGAGCTTCAATCTTCTCAGCGTCGGTATCTAAACAGGTAACAGAATGACCGATGTAGGCCAGACAGACACCGGTTGTTAATCCGACATATCCAGTTCCGATAATGGCGACGTTCATGTCTTGGGTAGGACGCGTGGGAGCGCGTCACCTTTCATACTAGTGTGTGAATGCGGCGAAATTTCTGCGGTTCGGCCGTTAATAGGCGGCAATTTTGAGGCCAAAACGCACGCTCCCCCGCCTTCCACGCCGCCGGAACTCGAGCGAAAGGCGCTCGCCCTTTATAATTAAGAGTTTCGGGGAGTTTTCTTACTTGGCACTAGAGGATGACCTTCTGCGGCAGCGCTATGATCGCGTTTCGCGGATCGCCCAGCTTGGATTCCGTCCTTATGGACAGGCCTTCGACTTTTCGCATACCATTCCGCAGATTCTTGCCTGTTACGGTTCCAAGCCCGCCGAAGAACTGGGTGAATCGGTTCGCGTACGCGTCGCGGGTCGAATTCAGGCCGTGCGGCGAATGGGGAAGGCTGGATTCGCTCACCTGGCCCAGGATGGCGAGCGCTTGCAGGTTTATATCAAGAAGGACGCGCTTTCAGAGCGGGAATACGAACTCTATCAGGGGCTCGACGTCGGAGACATCATCGGCGTGGAAGGATATCTGTTTCGCACCCGCACAGGCGAGCTAAGCGTGCACGCCGAACACTTAACGTTTCTCTCGAAGATTCTTTTAAATTTGCCCGAAAAGTGGCACGGCCTCGAGGATGTGGAAATACGCTACCGGCAGCGCTATCTCGATCTCATCGCGAACCCCGAGGTCCGAAAGGTTTTTGTCACTCGCGCAAAGATCATTCAATCGCTCCGGGCGCAACTGATAGCCCGCGGCTTCATCGAAGTGGAAACGCCCATGATGCAGCCGCTGTATGGAGGCGCGGCCGCGCGCCCGTTTGTGACGCACCACAACACGCTCGACATCGACCTTTTCTTGCGCATCGCGCCCGAGCTGTATTTGAAAAGGTTGGTTGTAGGCGGCCTGGAACGAGTCTTCGAGATAAATCGCAATTTTCGCAATGAAGGCATCTCGACTCAGCACAATCCTGAATTCACGATGCTCGAGTTCTATCAGGCATACACGGACTACCGCGGGCTGATGGATCTTTCGATCGAATTGCTCGAGCGGACCGCCATTGACGCAACAGGCGCTGCCGCGGTTCAGTTTGAAGAAAGGACGATCGATTTTTCGAAGTTTCGCCGCTTTTCGATGCGCGAAGCGGTGATTGAATTCTGGCCTCGCGGCGATAAACCAACGCTCGACCACATCAAAGACCCGGATTGGCTCAAGATTCACTCTTCGCAGCCGTCAGCCGGGTTGAGGCTGACCGACCTTTTCGAGCGCTACGTCGAGGAGCATCTTTTCGAACCCACCATCATCTACGACTATCCAGTCGAGACATCGCCTCTTTCAAAGAACAAGCCGGAAGAACCGGAATTTGTGGAACGATTTGAAATTTATGCAGGCGGAATGGAGATCGGGAATGCCTACACGGAGCTGAACGACCCGCAGGAGCAGCGTCGGCGTTTCGAGATGCAGCTGGCTCAAAAAGAGAAGGGCAACGAAGAAGCTCACGTGATGGATGAAGACTACGTGCGCGCCTTGTGCTACGGCATGCCTCCTACAGCCGGGGAAGGCATCGGCATCGACCGGCTCGCCATGCTGCTGACCAACTCGCGATCCATTCGCGATGTGATCCTCTTTCCGCTTCTCAGGCCCGAAGGCGAAATATGCATTGCGGACCGCCTTCGAAAGCTCGAAGATGAACACGTTTGAGTGGATCGTGGCCCTGCGCTATCTGAAGGCCAAGCGCAAGCAAACAGTCATCTCGATCATCACCATCATTTCCATACTCGGCGTTGCTGCCGGAGTTATGGCGCTCATCATCGCTCTGGCGATCAACGACGGCTTTCAATCGACCCTGCAATCGAGTCTGTTGAGCGCGACCGCGCACATCAGCGTCCTCGAGCGCAACCCTGCCTACGGTATCGACAACTGGGAGGAACTGATTCCGAAATTGAAGAGCCTTCCTCATGTCGTCGCAGCAAATCCGGGGCTGTATGGACAGGTTGCCATCAAGGGAGCCATTCTTGGCTCGGGAGCCGTGCTCAAGGGGATTCCAGTCGGATCGACCGTGCCGGTTCCCGATCTGCTGAAGCATCTCCGGCGGGGATCACTTTTGGGGCTCGAGCAGAAATCCGCGCTGCCTGGCATTATCGTCGGCTCGCGCCTTGCCGAACAAGCCGGTCTTCAGGTTGGCACGCAGGCAACCGTCATCAGCTATCAAGGAGAACTGACGCCTTTCGGCGCCGTGCCAAGCGCGTTCCGGTTTCAGGTCGCAGGCGTTTTTGAAACCGGACTCTATGATCTCGATTCAACATGGGCCTTTGTCGCCTTGCCCGAAGCACAGCGAGTTCTCGACCTGAACGACGTCGTTAATACGATCGAGGTGCGAATCGATGACATTTTCAAGGCTCCCCAAGTCGCGGCCGCCATCCAAAGGCTGATTGGCCCGCGTTTGGTCGCGACAACCTGGATGGATCAAAATCGCGCGCTCCTGAACGCTCTCAGGCTCGAAAAAATCGTGAGCGTCATCACCGTTGGATTGATCCAATTAGTTGCGGCGCTCAACATCCTGGTGGTTCTGGTGATGCTTGTCATGGAGAAGAACCGCGACATCGCCATCCTTATGGCTATGGGAGCGAGACGCGTCCAGATTCAGCGCGTGTTTGTCATTCAGGGATTACTAATTAGCAGCATCGGCTGCGCTCTAGGACTGGCGGCGGGCTATGTCACGTGTCTCTTCTTCAACCGTTACCGGCTGTTAAAGCTCGACGAGTCCATCTACGCTTTGAGCTACGTCCCTTTTCATAGCCGCTGGACGGATGGTATCTGGGTTACTGCGGCCGTTCTCGCCGTCAGCCTTCTGGCCACAATGCACCCGTCCAGAAATGCGGCTCGCATCGATCCGGCCGAGGGCTTGCGGTACGAATGACGCCGCTTCATCCGGTTAAGACCGGCAGCGAACAGATTCTAACAAGCCCGGCAGAGGCGCGAGAGCGCGATTCGCTCCTCGACTGGGTGACGAGCCGTTATCAGCTCGTCGTGATCGTCGTGGCTGCGCTCATTTACATGTAAAGCTCTATTGCTGAACCGCCGCGTCGACAGCCTCGAGTATGGCTCGAATGCTCCCGACGCACCGCATGTGTTTCATCACGGATGCCGATCTGCCTTCGCTCTGGAACCAGGATCAGAGATGGTATTTGCTGGTCGAGAAAGCGCGCCTTCAGCCGGTCGAAAACTCCTGGGTGCCGATCGAATATTTGTAATTCGTGAAAGCGGCGGAAAGTATCTCGTAGCAAACAAACCAGTCACCGAAGAAGGTTAGTCAGTCTATTTAGCTGGACGCTGATAGGCGAAGTCCCAGATACGAAGATCCGATTCTTCCCCGACAAATTCGACCAGCCCATATTCGCCGGGCGACAGCGGTTTTTCCGGCCAAACTTTATACAGGCCGGTCATCAGCTCACGCTGAAATACGGCAATTTGTTTCGTATTCTCAATGTTTTCATTTGTGACCGGCGCGATGGCGACATCCTCGACGATCCGCACGCCGTTCCGCGGCGTGAGCTGGATGATGCCGAACTTGTCCTCCTGCTCGAGCCGCAGGTAAAACTCCGGCAAGTCCTGATGCACGACAAAGATGGCGTGCTCGCCTTTAAGCTGCACCGTCGCCTTGCCCGCAACAACCGGAATAGGTGTAATTTTCTGCAGCACGGACCGCTTCTTGTCCTTCACAAAAGTAGATTCAGCGTATTCAAGAGTCTTGACCTGATTGTTGTCCACAAAGTAGGCGCCGGCGTTCATCGGAATGCGCTCCGTGTCTCTCCGCTGAGCCCGCTCGAGTTTTTCTTCCTCGTCTTCGAGTTTGGCGTCGTGCTGCACAATCTGCGCCGTCCGCTGCCGCTCTGCCTCTGTCTTTTGCAGATCGCACAGAGCCGCTGGAATCTCTTCCCATAGGCCGCGCTCGGTGCTGTAGTAGTGAACGCGGTCGCCTTCGACCTTGTACTCGCGAACCACCTGGTAGTCGCCGTCCTTCAGATACAGCTTGAACGTGTTGGCCAGAAGAAGAGTAGCGGCGAAGAACAGCAGTACAACAACCCGCACGCCATTCATTTTACTGCTTCGAAGCTGGCTGCGGGTCGTGTTGAGAGCTACGATCCGATGGGGCGTTCGGTTAATGCGCGGCGATTACGCGCGCCTAGGCCTCGACGAACGGGAGGGTATAGCGCTCTCGAAGCTCTATGTGCAATTGTTGAACCAGGAGTACGCGGATGCAGCTCAAAGAACCACTCAAAAAGTCGAAGATGCCCGACGGCAAGATGCCAGTGGACGTACTGGTCGAACTGCGCGAGACGCCGAGATTCCACCCCGTAACCGACCAGGCGAGCTCGGGCAAGCCTCCCTCCGCGACGACTCCCGACTCTTCGGAAACGACGGCGAACCCGGAGAAGACTCTCTCTTCGGCAACGCCGAAAACGACGACGTAGCCAACTCCGCGGCGCGCGATCGCGACCGGCTTCAAAGCGAACGCCTCACCGCCCAGATCAACTCGCCCGTTACGCGCGAGGAGCAACTCAAAAAACTGAAGCGCTCGAAGGACGAGCCCCAAAGCAGCCTCTTCGAAGACGACAGCGAGAAACCACCGCAAGGTTCGTTATTTCTCGGCTCCGGCCTGGGCGCCCTCCAGCCCTACGTCGAGCGGTGTTTAAAGCAGGATGTAGCGCCCACGGCGAATCAAGTTTGCCGAGCTGCTGAAGCTGTCCAAAGGCGATATCCGCACGGTGCTTGCGCCGGCGTCTCGCGGGCCTCTCGCCAAAGCCGCCTCGCTCATCGGGCGGCACTACGCGGCCGAGCTCCAGCGGGCGACCGACCGGGCCGCGGCGGTGCTCCCTTCAATGAGGCCGCGATCATGTGATCGCGGAAATCCCTTCCCACGCGTTCACATTCGAGACACCAGCGGCCTTCAATGAGGCCGCGATCATGTGATCGCGGAAATGCGGCATCCAATCGCCGTACAATCGCCGCCATTGCCTTCAATGAGGCCGCGATCATGTGATCGCGGAAATGGCGGCCGCGGATCCGGCAAGTCGCATTTCTTCGCCCCTTCAATGAGGCCGCGATCATGTGATCGCGGAAATCCCTCACGAGCACGGAATTTTGTCAAACTCGCAAACCCCTTCAATGAGGCCGCGATCATGTGATCGCGGAAATGCTGGCAACCATCCGGGCCGAGTTCGAGAGACAGAAACCTTCAATGAGGCCGCGATCATGTGATCGCGGAAATTTCGGATCTCCTCGTCACCGACGTGGCCGCGATCCGGCCTTCAATGAGGCCGCGATCATGTGATCGCGGAAATTTGAACGGCCTGATCACGATTCGGCGCGAGGAAGCCCCTTCAATGAGGCCGCGATCATGTGATCGCGGAAATGGTATTTCATCCGCCGGATTGAGGATGTTAGCGTACCTTCAATGAGGCCGCGATCATGTGATCGCGGAAATGCGCCGAACCCGGAGATGACGGCCTTCACGTTCTTTCCTTCAATGAGGCCGCGATCATGTGATCGCGGAAATTGGGACGACCTCAAGAAGCCGGAACTCGGGTGCTACCCTTCAATGAGGCCGCGATCATGTGATCGCGGAAATAGTGTATGCGCCTGCGTTGTAGACGGTGAAGGCTACCCTTCAATGAGGCCGCGATCATGTGATCGCGGAAATGTCAAGCGCTTTGCGTGAACCATTCCTGATAGTTACCCTTCAATGAGGCCGCGATCATGTGATCGCGGAAATGCCGATCTTGGGATGTGCGCCGGTCTTGTACGCCCCTTCCTTCAATGAGGCCGCGATCATGTGATCGCGGAAATATCGAAAACAGCCTCAAAGAAGCCGAACTCTCTTTACGCCTTCAATGAGGCCGCGATCATGTGATCGCGGAAATGAATCGGCCTATGCCCTGACAGAAGACCTAGACTACCCTTCAATGAGGCCGCGATCATGTGATCGCGGAAATGCTAGGCCGGTCATCATACCCGAGAACATGTTCTTCCTTCAATGAGGCCGCGATCATGTGATCGCGGAAATAGCCGCCCCGCTATCCTATTCAATTTTCAAATACCTGCGAAGCCCTTTTCGAGCGGCTGTCATTATTGAGCGCTCGTCTGACACGATTCAGTTCGTCTTGACGCCTAACTTCCACATTCGCTTGCACTTGACCACCCGCGAGCGCCTCCCGTCTTTCTTTCATCAGCTCACCTCTCGCGGCCTACCGCGTGACGAATACTGGGTACTTTGCGACCTCACCATCCAAAACTTTCGCCAGCAGCCGCACCTGCACTTCGAGCAGCCGACGGTAACTCAAACGATAGCCGAAAATCGGATGTGTGACCAGTGTATCCATTCGCAGCTCATAGGCACGGTAAAAGGCTTTGCGTCCTTCGGCAGTCAGCGCCACGCCGCCGCCGGCAAATACGAAATCCCGCTCCGAGACCATTCTTGTATTAATGGCCGTGATCACCGCCGAATCCACGATGAGAGGACGGAACGGCTCCATCAAGTCCAGCGCAAGGGCCGCGCCCAAACCGTGGCTGATGATAGAAGCCCATCATCGGATCGAAGCCTGTCGCATAGCAGGCGATGGTCAGATCCTTTGCCAGCAAGCTGTAACCGAGCGATAACAGCGCATTGACAGCATCGCGCGGCGGTCGTCGATTTCGTCCGGCGAAATCGAACCGGAATGCCGGCGGCAGTTCTTCGTCCGAATCCGTCTTCAGCAATCCTGGGAATGCGCCGAAATAAAGCCGGGCCGCATTGCCTTCCAGTCCAAGCAGAGTCTCGATCGATGTGCACTCATCCGCCCTGGCTGCCATGTCCTTCAGTTCGCCTAGAGTGTTTGCATTGGGCTCGATGTGATTCCTCAGAAGAAACGTTCGTTGATTGCGAATCTTTCCCGCCACCAGCTCGCGAGCCAGCCGTTTCGAGAACCAAGGCTCTCCCGCCGAGGCAAACTGCTGCTGTCTCAAGAAGACATTCTTCGTCAAAAGCCCAGTTGTGATTCCGTAGAACCAGCCTCCGAGCGAAAAATAGCAAACGGGAATTTCGGCTCCGCACAGCGCCTGGACCGCCTGAGTTGAAAGCTGAATGTTGCCCATCAGGTTCAGCTGGCAGATCTCGTTCAACCGGATCTCCTGAACGAGCGAGTCTTTTTCTCGAACCTGAAGAACCGCTCCCGACTTGCCCACACGCAAGCCCTGCGTATTTAGGTAAGCGGGCCGGAGATCGTCGCGAGGCGCGATGAGCCGACGTGTCTCCCGCGCAGCCGGCTTCTTCGGCGGCCCCGCTTCGTTAGCGGCAAACAGCAACAGCTGATCCGGATCTGGTTCATGGCGCTCCGTTTCGAGCCGGTTGACTTCATCGGGCAGACAAACCGGCGCGAGCGAGCATCCCACGCATTTCGGCGAATCGATAAGCGGCGGCGGCAACACGCCGGCGCGAGCCATTTGCCAGGCCTCCCGGATCGCGTTTTCAGCCTCGGCGATCTGGGCCTCGCCGAATTCGACCCGGACCCGCTGCTTGGTGCTGGCGTAGTAAACGACACCCTCCTCGCAGCGGTAGCCGTTCTCGCGGAGAATCAATCCTTGTACGGTGAGCTGGACGCGGTCGGTTGGCCACAGCTCGAGTCCATCGCTTTTCTCGCGCGGGCGGCCATGTTTGTAGTCGACTGGGGTGACGGCGCCATTCTGGATTTCGATCAGATCCATTTTGGCGATGACGCGCAGCCGCTCGCTAGATAGCGTCACGGATCGCGTATGGATTGCCATGTCGCCAAGCTCCCCGGCCGCCGGCATGCCTTTGGTTTCGCGATCGACACGCCGGTGCTGTGCCTGCCCTTCTACCGTATCGACGCTCTCTCGAAACACGCCGTCAACCCACTCGTAAAAGAAAAGGCGGGGACAATAGACGAATTCGTTGACCATGCGCGCCGGAAGATAATCGGGCAGCGCGGCGGAGGGGGACAGCGGAAGCGGGACCGTAGCCATAAGAATCCTCGAAAATCGCGCGGCTTAGACGACGATGCAGGGCGCGTCGATATTTGTGTAGGGTTTGCCGAGCGCGGTGATCACGCGATCGCCGCGCCCTTCGGCCGGCCCAAGATCGACAAAAAGGACTTGGTCCTCGTCGTGATGTATGATCGCGCCCAACTCACTGCGTAGCCGTACCAAGTCGGTGGCCGTGAGCTGGCATTCGAAAATCGAGTACTGCAAATGATCGCCGTAACCGCGCATGGTTTGGAATACCTTTCGCAATCGCTTATCGTCGGAAATGTCGTAGCAGACGAGGAAGGATTTGCGCATGAGACTTACACCGCCCGAGCGGGCCTGAAATTTACCTTTCGGTTCGCGCCCTGTCCGATCCAAATTCGCTGGGCACGATATACCTCCTCAACCCCCTTCGCGCGGAGTAATTCCCGGTTTGGCGGCTCTTTCTGCAGTTCGCGCAAGGAAACCAGCGAGCGGACCGTATCAAGTCCTGCGGCTTGGCTCCAGATCGGCCACGTGAACTCGAGCCCACGATTGCGCCGCTTGAATCCAGTGGTCTCGAGGCCACGCTCAACGGGAATCGTTGGGAAATACGGCAAGGCTTCGACGGCCAAGCGATTCGCTCCCCGGACGGCCCAGGCTCCTTCCGAGCTCGGGTTATCCCAGCGCAGCGCATATTCGGCAGCATCGGATGGATCCCATCGCATGGACAGTCCTTTCTCAGCACGCCATTCTCCAAAGAGAGCATCGCGAAGATGCGCGACCGTCACATGCTTCGCCAGACCGCTTATCGTGCCGAGGAAGTCCTGGTGTCCCGAACCGGTAATAAAGCAAAAGTTCGTATACTCGATCCTCCCCTTTTCCTTGTCCTCGCAAACCTCACAACCGAACGCAGCCGCGAAGTCGGCCGGCCTCCGCTCGTCGAATCTTGCGGTCTCATATGCTTCATCCACAAACCTCTTGAATTCTTTGCTCGGGACGGTGAGGTTTTTGCCAACGCGATCAAAGCTCTCCGCGGGAGCCCAGGGCGCTCCCATCAACAATGAACACAGCCCATCCTCATCGATATCGAGCCCCACGAGCTTTGGCCGCCAGAACCCCTTCGAACGCTGCCAGCACATGCGGACCCTCGCGTCCGGCCGGCTCATGTGTAACAAGCGCAGCGTTCCCAGCGCGGCCAGAAATCCGAGCGGATTCGACCCATCGAGAGCGCGCAACACGATTTCACTCGTCATTCGACACCTCCGCGTTCTCCTCCTCGCTCGCTTTCCAGTCGGCCAGCCGGAGCAGCGCCTCGAGATAGGCCAGCCCCCACCAGCCGTATTTGCGCGTCAATTTCCAAAAACGATCCGGGATGCCGCCGTCCAACCGGTGCGGCGCATTCTCCAATCGCTCGCGCTGGCAAACGGAAATTCCTTCGAAAATGACGCATTCTGCGTTTTCATCGGGGATCACGGGAGCGAAGGGCCGGCACCGGCCGTGGTGACTGGCGATGAGATGCAGAATCAGATCGCGCGCGTCATCCTTTATCTCGTCGGACTTCTCTGCGAACAAAAGCGATAACAACTCATGGCGAAACCCATTTGGCAGCCCAACGGATTCCTGCTTGCCCACGCGATAGTTCCCGCTCTTAGCAATGGGTTTCGGGAGATACCGCGCAGCCATGAGGTCGCCGCCGAGAAGCCAGGCCTGAAAGCGTACATCGGCCTTGCCGTAATCGTGAAACTTCGCCGCAAGCCGTAAGGAGGGCTGAAGGTCGGTCCTCAGTCCGGCAGCCATTGTTTCAACCTCGTTCTCGACATCGGCCAGATGATCTTGGAGGAAGACGCGCTCGGCGGTTGCCCTGGACTTCTTCGACTTGCGCGCTTGTAAAAGATACCCAGGCGGCTCAGGGTACTGGCTTAAATCTTTTTCGCGGAGTTGATCCAGAAATGCTTCAAGGAAGTCATACGGCCAAGGTTTTGGCGCATCCCCCATCTCCTCTAAATATGCTTTGAGCCGGTTCCTCATTTGGTCGAGCTCCGCTCCGTCATGACTCGCGTACTCGATCAGCGCTCGCAGCGCCGGAGAGCCTGGCCATCCTGGCCACTCCTTCATTACTTCGGGATGGAGCCGCAGGGTGACGCTGTTTCGAACGTCAAAAGCCGCGCGATCCCCTACATCTTTCATCGCTTGCTTCGGAATATGGCCGAGCTCATCCCAGCCCTTGGCAGAAACGGGCAAAATGATCGTGTGCCCCGGCCTGACCTTACTTGCTTGCGTAATCAGATAACTTTCGTCCCCTTGCCAGACAAGCGCATGTCTAGGCACTCTCTGTTTCGGTTCCTCTTTTTCCTCTGTGCTCACCGGAAGATCGGATTCTCTATCGTCAGCGTCCGTTTCGCCCGCAAACCATCGCCTGAAGTAGAAATCGGCACGGGCATCGTTTCTCGGGACGATGGCGGGCAGAGTTTTACAATGTCCTCCCAAGAATCGGGATTCGCCGCGTCTAGATCGGCTCGCCAAGCAACTTGAACGTCGGGCACTCCGCGATCCGGTCCATGCAGGAACATGTCTATAAACGGATCCGGCTCGGGACAGGGGCTTGTTTGCACGAGCACATCCACATGCGCCGGTAGCAGAACAGGAGCGCCCTCGCCGCGCAGTCTCATCTCATTCGAACCGCCTGGTAACAACTGCGCCACGGTTCGAGGCTGGCCATCGACGGCTTCAATGCCCATGTTCACTTCAGAGTTCTCGCCGCCGATGCTCTTCAACCACTCCCAAGTCTTCGCAAGCGCCTCGCCGTAAACGAAATCCGGTCCCTTCGGATTCACCTGCCACGAGCCAATTACAATCGCGCCGCGCGCCCGCTCAAGCTCGCCCAGCCGGTCCAGGCGGCCAAAGCGCTGCTGCAACGCGTCAATACTGGCGCATTCGCTCACAAGCACATCGAAATCTAGGTCCGCGCCAACTTCGAGACATTGCGTTGAAACCACGAATGTGACTGGATCGTCCGCATGGCGTCTTTTCGGGTCCGATTTCAAGTTTTGTAGCTTGTCCCTGTAAAGATCGTCGCGGTCGACGCCCCGCATTCGCCCGATCACAAGAATGGCGTCCTTGGCCTTATCCCGCAGCCGCTGATAGACAATCTTCGCCGTGCGCACGCGATTGACTAAGATCGCGATGCGCTTTGCCGCTGCCGCGTTTGCCAATTCGAGCGCTTGCGAAATCAGCTCGTCCGCCAGTTTGCCGAATTCGTCCTTTCTACCCTTCACCTCAATGAGGCGCGTAGGCTTCGAGGCGTGCAGCCTTTTTTTAAGCGTTTCGTCTGCACGGTCCGCATCTGTAATGCGGAAACGCTCGCCGCGAGGCCGCGCCGGCGTCGCCGTCATCTCGACAAACCGGAACGGCGTCCGAATCGAATCCTCGGTCCAGGAAACGCCACGATATTGTTCAATCCGCTGCAACGTCTGAGCAAAGGCCAGCGAGCAATGCGCTTCGTCGAGAATGATCAGCGCGTCGTTCCCAATCAGTCCCGCATGCAAGGGCCACGAATATTCGCTCACGCCATAGCCGCGAAACAGCAGCCGCGATCCCACCTGATCGACCGTACTTGCCACGACTGTGGGTTGCAGCGGGTTCTTCACCCAGGTTTCGTCGCGGAATGCGCCACCGCGCATTTCATATACACGTATCGGATCCTGCTCGCCAGCCATCTCGCGCAGTTTGCTTGCAACTGTTGCAAGCAAACCCGAGCCGGCTGTCTTCAGCCTGCACCGGATCTTGCACATCCGCAGGTACGCTTCATTCACCACCACTCTGCGGTCCACCACGAAGAAAATCCTGCGCGGCACTTCAGGGCCGCGAATGGCGAGCACAAATAGTGCGATATCGATGCAAGCCGTTTTGCCGCTCGCCGTAGGCAGATCGATAACCTCGGGCCACTCGCCGGTGCACACCCTCTCAGCCAATGCCAGTTGCCATGGAAAAGGATTTCGATTGTGCAATTCGAAGAAGAACTGCCGGAAATCGCTCGCTTGTAAATCAGCCACGCTGCACCTCCAAGGGGCGCAACAGCCCATAGCCCCGAAACAGGCCGCGACCCACCAGCGCCGGCCCTTCCACCGGAACGGGAAATTTCACGACGACATGCACCTGGTATCGGCACAGGCCGTCTCCGCCTTCCGTGAACTCCGGTATCGAGCGCGCATGCCCCGCGCCCCCGAACCGTGAAACCGGCTGCACGCGCATTTCAACCGGCCTCGGTAATCCGGCCAATTCGAACGCATCGAGCAAAATATTCTGGACATCGTTTTCGCGCCTGCGTTTTGGGTAGTGATGCAGCACGACCGGAGTCACGCTTGCCCATTCCCGAGCGGGGCCGGTCCATGTCTTGGCGCGCAAGGTTACCGGCGGATATTCGCGCTTTTCGCGCTCCAGCTTCCAGTCCCAAGCATTGCCCCTCCAGAGGTGAACCGTCTTCTCCTCGCCGTCCTCGCGAAATAGCAGCGAGCCGACCACCCGGCGCAGGACGGCATCTCTTGTTTCAAACTGTGCCTCGAATTCGCGCGGAATCGCCATCGCCAATCCCATCACATGCCCATCGGCATATTTGGCGCCTACAAACGGCAGTGGAAAGAATGCCGCATGCGGCTTGGACGTGGGGCTCCCATCAGGCCGATGGCCGCTCAGCCACTCTGGTACATTCTCGCCAGCGGCTTTCATGGCTGCATCCCGCAGCGCCGAAGTCAATTGCAGAGTTGCCTCAAGCCCCAGCACCCGGGATTCGTCCCTTCGTGTAAGCACAATCAGGTTGGAATCGAAGGGTCCGTGCGCGGGTTGTTCATCCACCTTCTGTTGGCTTACCCGTCGATAGCCTTGCCAGCGCGTCAGTGATGGCCTCGTCGCGGCGGGCTGGCCCTCGGGAAAGTGCTCCGAAAGCGCTTTTTTCACTTTGCTTTTCTCTTTCCCTCTGGCTCCTTCCAATTTCTCCGAAAGTCGCTGATAGCGCTCAATTGCCTCGCCGTTGAAGGCTTCGTGCAAGTAGGCGAGCGTCCCTGGTTCGGCCACGCGCATCGCATACTCGGAGCCCACCTCGCATGGCTGGCAGTCCCCCTCCGCGTTCGTGACTTCGTCGGCGACCCACATCTGCACGAGCGAGGACGAATGCCCTATTCGAGTCACTTTGTCGCACAGCCGCTCCAACGCGCCCTGAAGATGTTGGGGAATGGCAGAGCTCCAGATTAGATAGACCGAATCCCGTTCCGGCCGTGTCGCTGCAAACGAACGTGGCTGACGCGCGCGAAGCGCGGCGCCGGACTGCTTGTCCAGCTTGTCATTCACCGGAACGTACGTTTCGACGAACGAGCGCGGCTGGTGATCGCTTGCGCTCACAGCAGGTGATCCCGCTCTCTCCATCCACTCCAGCGCCTGCCGCTCAAGTTCATTGCCCCGCGTTTCAAAATGTGCAGCCGCCATCGCCATGAACACGCGCCCCGGATGGGGCGGCCATTCCGGGCTTCGCGGCTCCGCCACGTTCGCCGCCACCGAACAGCCCGTCAGATAACGAATTCCGAGCGCCGTCATTTTGCTTCACCCTCGCCTTTCTCCTTCGCTGCCGCTTCCTGGCTCTGCGTGATCAGGTCGATGAGCTCTTTCGAGGGCTTCAGAGTGAGCTTCTCTTCCATCCACGGCAGCTTCATCTGCTTAGCTGCGGCGATGGCCTCATTCAGCAATGCGATTGCTTCGTCGCCCGCTAGGCGAAATTTCCGTGGCGGCTGGCCCGGTTTTTCGAGCAGTTCCCATTCGCGCTCCTCAACGGGCCACAGGTGACAGCGCGAGCGCAAGCTGGTGTTCGCTTCCGAAGCAAGCACTCCGGCACACAGCCCGAGGACAGCCAGCACGGCGCGCCCGGCATCGCTCACTTGAGAATCGTCTTTGCCATCAATCGGAAAACGCAGCTTACGCAAGGCACCAAGGGAAACAACCGTCGTCTGCTCGGCGTAGCGGAATCGAATACCGCTGTTTGCTGTCTCAAACGGAATGTTCCCGTGGTTGATTTCAGAGGGCCGAGTCTTACCAGCGCCAACCTGGAACGATCCATCTTCGTTCTGCTTTACCAGGACATTCTTGCTTGCATTGAGTGGATCGATCCGGAATCCGACACGGACGTTCATAAGATCCTTGCGTGCACCCGCCGCTTCCGCACCCATCTGCGCATCCGTGTTGCGAACAACATTCACAGCTACAATCTCCGAAACAAACGCGCGTTCAAACTTCGCGCCCAGCCCGCCCGGTTTGTCGGGCGAGCCCCACATACCAAACACAAGAGCCGTCGGACACAATTCGTAAACCGCGGTCGCGTTCCATAGATTTGAGCGGCCCCACCGCTGCGCGTATTGCGACTTTGAAAAACGTGTCCCATCCGCCAGCAGGCTGTCGCGAAGGATCGCGTCAGCGAGGCGGTGCGGCACATCGAGACTCGTCAGGTTCGGCAGTGGATTCCGGAAGCCGCCATTCGCCTCCTGAAAATCCACTTCGATCAGCGGCAACCTCGTCCGGCCTCTTTCGATCGCCAGCTTCAGCGCCTCTTCTGCTCTGTTTGCCTGCGATTGCACCGAGTCGAGCAGGACGCAATCGACCACCTGCTCGTCCAGTGCCCGGCGCTCCGTGGCATAGACGCCTCCACTGTAGGTGGCCGGAAACACCTTGTCTCCTTCGCCACCCACCGGCTGCAGCTTCGTCACAGACCGGAAAGCCGCCGCCGATCCGGCGACAGCCGCAGTCAGCTCACTTAAATTCAAACTCTCAGCCATGAATCAACACTCCTTTTCTGAAAACACACGAATCGCCATCAAAGCAATAGGGGAGGAACACGTCGCAGGCGCGCGTGTTCCATAGAGGCGCACGACGGCAGCCTCTTGAAAAACCTACCTGATTATTGGTTTGGGAAAGCTGAACACGGACTTGCTCTCTCGCTGAGGTCGCTTCCGCAGTCGGTAGCGCGACGAGCATCCCGCGAGGTATAACAGTCGCAGTTTAGTACGGCGCATCGTTTCGCCTCCTTTCGGACGGCCCCGAATCGCGCTAAAATTGAATTGACACAAGTTTCGCGAAAGCGGGACTCTAGAGAACGGGTGTTGGATGCATCCGTTCTCTTTCATAGGTTACTGAAACCAAAACCTTGCGTCAAGCAGTTTCTTGCATCCGAAGTGGTGTGAGTGCATACGCGGGCCTGATTGAAGCAGTAAACTTTGTAAGAGTCCTTACTCTTACTCGCAAACTTCCGCGATCCCCGATCGCGGCCTCATTGAAGCAACGATTTGGCAGCAGGCCGCGCCCCTGAAGATATTCTATTTCCGCGTTCTCAGGCTGCGGAAATCACCCCATTTGTAAATTTCTGAGAGCGCTCCCTCAATGAGGCCGCGATCACGCGATCGCGGAAATCGGTCAGAGCGGTTAGGCTGTGCTGTTTACCGTCCAGCTTCAATGGGGCCGCGACCACGTAATCGCGGAAAAATCACCTCCCCTCTCCACTACCATAAAGCGATGAGATATCGCACGCTAGGAAGAACCGGCATCGAAATCAGCGAAATTGGATACGGCGCATGGGGTATCGGCGGGAAGCAGTGGCTGGGAAACGACGATAAACAGTCGCTTGCCGCACTCGAGCGGGCCTTTGACCTGGGTCTGAATTTTATCGATACTGCTCTCGCCTATGGCGAAGGCCACAGCGAACGGCTGGTTGGCGAAGCCGTCAAGAAGGCCCCTGGACAGGTTTTTATCGCCACGAAAATTCCGCCGAAGAACGGCATCTGGCCCGCAAGCCCACACACGCCTATCCAAGAAGTCTTTCCCTACGACTACGTCATCGACTGCACGGACCAGAGTTTGCGAAATTTGAATTTAGGCCAGATTGACTTACAGCAGTTTCATGTCTGGACCGATGCCTGGGTCGAACGAGACGAGTGGCGGCGCGCCATTGAAGATTTGAAGCAGACTGGGAAGGTTCGCTATGTTGGTATCTCCGTTTCCGAGCACGAGCCCGACACCGCGCTAGAAGCCTTGAAAACAGGGCTCATTGACGCAGTTCAAGTTATTTATAACATCTTCGACCAGACGCCCGAAGCCAATTTGTTTCCGCTCTGCCGCGAGATGAATCTCGGCGTTCTGGCGCGCGTTCCACTCGACGAGGGCGGCCTCACAGGAACCATCACCCCCCAGACGCAGTTCGAGCCATCCGATTTTCGCGCGGGCTATTTTCGCGGCGACCGGAAGCAACAGATTGTTGAGCATGTTGAAGCGCTAAAGCGTGATCTGGCGGGCGTGCCTGGAACTCTTCCGGAAATTGCGGTGCGCTTTTGCCTCTCTCATCCCGCAGTGACAAGTGTGATTCCTGGTATGCGTCGCCTGAAAACCGTCGAAAGCAGCTGTGCGGTATCGGATCTGGGGCCGTTGCCGCCGGAGGTGCTCGCAATTCTCAAGAAACACGCCTGGGACCGGAATTTTTACGAATAGCCGCGTGTGGCCTCAAGCTCAACTAGATCCCCGAGATTCAGCCGGCCCGTGTAAATTGCCATGCCGATAGCGCAGTGAATGCTCAGCCCTATTAAAGCGCGAACATCGTCAATCGTAGTAATGCCGCCCGCGGCGACGATTTCGTGTTTCGTGCTCTGTCTCAAACGCGCAAACCATTCGAGGTCCGTGCCCTGCATCAGGCCTTCTTTGTCGACGTAGGTGCAAAGGAAACCGCCGCAGTACGGTTCTAACTCGGCGATCACATCTTCGGCCGAAAAGTTAGTTGCCTCTTTCCACCCCTTCACGACAATTCTGCCGTCCTTGCTGTCGAGCGCAACGGTAAGCCGTTCAGCGCCGATGCTGTCGCGGAGCCGCGACAGGAACTCGTGATTTGGTCCGGCAGCATTAAACGCTGACGTGCCTACTATTACCCGATAAGCGCCCTGCGCAACTAGTTGCTCTGCGCGCTCCACCGTCCGTACGCCGCCGCCCACACGCACTAGCGTCTTACTCGCTATCTGGGCCATCAGCCGATTGTTTGAGCCTCGGTCCATAGCGGCATCGAGATCGATCACTTGAATTTGCCGGAACGCCTTGAATTTTTCCAGCATTTCAGCGGCGCTGTCCACCTCGAGCGCCTTTTCGCGCCCTTGCACAAGCTGGACGACCTTGCCGTCCATAAGATCGATACAGGGAATAATCATGGACGTTTAAGCGAGCCGCACCGGGACATGAGCGTTATGAAGCGCGGCCTTCAAATCTGCCACTGTATACCTGCCGTAGTGAAACACCGAAGCGGCGAGCGCGGCATCGGCCCGGCCTTCCGTCAGCACCTCGACGAAATCGGCTGGTTTGCCGGCGCCGCCCGATGCAATCACGGGAACCGAGGTAGCAGCGGCGACCACCCGCGTCAATCCACAATCGAATCCGGTTTGCACGCCGTCAGTGTCCATCGAAGTGAGCAGAATCTCGCCTGCTCCCAAGCTCTCGCCGCGCTGAGCCCACTCCACTGCATCAATGCCTTCATTGACGCGACCGCCTTTCGTATACACATTCCATCGCCGATCGCCACATCGCCGCGCATCAATGGCCAGCACAACTGCTTGCGCGCCGAATTCCTCGCTCAGCTCGCGAATCAGCTCTGCGCGACGAACTGCGGCCGTGTTAACAGTCACCTTGTCCGCGCCGGAAAGCAGGATTCGGCGCGCATCTGCCACACTTCGAATGCCTCCCCCGACCGTCAAAGGGATGAACACCCGCTGGGCTGTTCGTGCTACAACATCCGCCATGGTTTCGCGGGCGTCGCTCGAAGCCGTAATGTCCAAAAATACAACCTCGTCCGCGCCCTGCGCGTTATAGCGCTCGGCAAGTTCGACCGGATCGCCCGCGTCGCGAAGACCAAGGAAATTCACGCCTTTAACCACGCGGCCGCCCGTGACATCCAGACACGGAATGATACGCTTGGCTAACATCACAGGTCCATAAAGTTCTTTACGATCCGCAAACCAATGGGGCCTGACTTCTCAGGATGAAATTGAACGCCAAACAAATTGTCATGCTCGAGGATGGCAGTGTACGCAACCGAATACATGCAAGTGGCGACGGTCGCGTTGACAACTGGCGCATAGAAACTGTGAGCAAAGTATGTAAACGGCTCCGGACCGACGCCCTTTAAGAGTTTCGAATCCTTCACCATATCCAGCGAGTCCCACCCCATATGTGGAACGCGGACGTCTCCGTTGAAGCGCTGGATCACGCCAGGAAAGAAGCCAAAACCTTCTTTGCCGGGCGCCTCCAAGCTGCTTTCGAACATGCACTGCAGACCCAGGCAGATGCCCAGCAGGGGCACGCCCGCGCGTACCCGTTCGGTAACCGGATCGCGCAATTGCAGACGGTCGATCGCGCTCATCATCTGACCGAAATGGCCTACACCGGGAAGCAAGAGCTTATCTGCGCTCGCAATCTCGTCCGCGCGACTGGTAACGATATACGAGGCGCCCAGCTCGTTCAGAGTATTTTGAACCGAGCGAAGATTCCCCGCGCCATAATCGATAATCGCAGTCATAACAAACCCTTTGTCGACGGAAGTTGATCTTTCAGCCTTTCGTCGGTCGAACAGGCGTAACGCATCGCTCGCGCGAAGCATTTGAAAATTGCTTCAATTTTGTGATGATTCGATCTCCCATACATCACCTTCGCGTGCAGATTGGCGCCCGCATGATTCACAAACCCGCCAAAGAAATCTTCAAGCAGCTCCGTTTGCAGATCGCCGACGTGAACGACATTTACCTGCTGGTCGTAGACCAGCGCCGGCCGGCCGCCTAAGTCCACCGCGACGAGAGCCAGCGTTTCATCCATCGTTTGCACGAAATAGCCCGCGCGATTGATGCCGCAGCGGTCTCCTAAAGCCTTCGAGAACAGGTCTCCGAGCGCGATGCCAACGTCCTCGACCGTATGATGCTGGTCGACGTCCAGGTCGCCCTTCGCGTCAATCGTCAAATCGAATGCTCCATGTTTCGAGAACAGCTCGAGCATATGATCGAGAAACCTGACGCCGGTTCGAATCTCGTATGCGCCAGCCCCCTCAATCCGGAGCGAACCGCGAATGTGAGTTTCCTTCGTGACCCGGTCGATGGATGCTTCTCTCATACCCGTTCAGCGGGGGCAGGCAGAAGATTCAACAGCTCATTCACATCGCTCAGCACCGTGAACGCGCCTTCGTTCGTCAATACCTCGACCAATTCCTTATAGCGCGGACTCTCTTTCGATGCCACGCCTATGAAGGGCACCGCCGCGCCTTTCGCCGCCCGCGCGTCATCAACTGTGTCGCCGAGGTACCAAATCGACTTGCCCCGGTGGCGCTCCTTGATAATGTGCAATCCATCGGGAGCGGGTTTCGGATTCTTCACATCGTCGGCCGTAATCACAGGATCGAAAGCGACTTCGGGCGCGAACCGCTCAAGCGTGGGCGTCAACTCGTATCTCACACGCCCAGTGAAGATCGCCAGCGCGCTTTGCTTTTGAACGCGCCTGAAAAACCCATTGGCAGGCATCCAGTATTCCCGCTGGATTAAGCCATCGCCATTGTTGCCAAAAAAGATCCGGTTGAATTCGTCAACAACCTGCTCGTATTCCACATTGCGTCCGCGATCGAGAATGAGTTTGTACGAGAGTTCCCAGTCGTTGTTCCATCCGCCTTGATTCTTGAACTTCTGAATGAGCTCGTTCGACACAAGCTCGCCGGTAAGATTCCGCACCGTCTCGCGGATCGCTTCCCGGTACGATCCGGTCACGTCGACCAGCACTCCATCCACATCGAACACGATTACCTCGGGAGCCGTCACTACCAAATGTCCTCGAGTTCTTTCAGGAATTTTTCGATCTGCTCGTGAGTCCCCACTGTCACGCGAACACACCCGGGAATTTCATAACTTCGATCGCGCACTAAAACATTACGGTCACGCAGTTTATCGCGGATTTCGATGGCGCGGTCTCCCGCCCGAAACAGCACGAAATTGGCCTGGCTCACATAGTACGGGATGCCAAGCCGCTCGAAGCCGACATAAAGAAACTCGCGCGCGGCCAGCACTTCGGTTACGTAGTCTTCTACGTACTTTCGGTCCTGAACCGCGATACGCGCGGCCATCGTTGCCAGCGTATTCACGCTATACGGCGATTGCGCTTTTTTAACGTAGGCCATGTTCTGCTCGTTCGAAAACAGACAGCCGCACCGCATGGCAGCCATGCCGTAAACCTTCGAAAACGTGCGGCTCACAAACAAATTGGGCCAGTGCCGCAGTAAAGAAATCGCGGTGACGCCGCAGAATTCGTAATAGGCTTCATCTACAAATACCGTTGCGTTCGCGGCCTTTTCTAGAATTTTCTCGATGCCGGCCAGATTTGTTCCGGTTCCGGTCGGGTTGTTCGGATTCCCGATAAACACCGCGCGCGTCGAAGGCCCGATTTGTTCGAGCAGCTCATCTAGAGGGAACGCCAGCGCCTTCTCGCGGTAATCGACAATCTTCACGTTCGCGCCCGCGAGCTCGCAATAGAACTTGTACATCGCATACGACGGCTTCAAAATGATCGCGTCATGTCCGCTATCAAGGAACGTATTCACAACAAGCTGAATGGCTTCATCAGTGCCATTCGTAAGCGTCATTTCGGTTGTGTCAACGCCAAAATGCAGAGCGAGATCTTCGAGCGCATGCTCGTATTCCGGATAAATCGTCAAGTCATTCGCGGTCAGAAACCGTTTCAGAAAGTCGATCACAAGCGGCGATGCGCCGACCGTATTCTCGTTGAAGTCGAGCCGGAGCTTGTTCCGGCGTCCGCTCGACGGCGGATGATAAGGCGCCATCGCTTGCACCGAAGCACGCGGCTCGAGCGCGGGGCGCGCCTTCTGAGCTTTTACAGTGTTACTGGGCAAATCGAATCTCCACGGCGCGCGCGTGCGCCTCGAGGCCTTCCGCACGGGCTAACGTTGTAATGCTGGGCCGGAGCTTCGCGAGCGCAGACGGCGACAGTTCCTGTATAGCGATTACTTTCACAAAATCGGCAGCCGAAAGCCCACCCCGCAAGCGCGCTATGCCGGAGGTGGGCAGAACATGGCTCGGCCCGGCAGCGTAATCGCCAGCCGACTCGGGCGAATTCTCGCCCAGAAATACGGTTCCGGCATTTTGAACGTGAGGCAATAGCGAAGCGTCATGCAGGCTGAGATGCTCAGGTGCAAATTGGTTCGAAATCCGGAGGCCCGTCTCGAGATCGGCAACAAGAACGATCGCGCCGTTTCTCTCAATTGCTTCGCGCGCTGTTACTGCGGTGGGCAGGTTCTCGAGTTGCCGCTCGATGGCGGTCTGCACGGCACGCGCAAGTGTTTCGGACGTAGTAATCAGAACAGCGGTCGCATCGACATCATGTTCGGCCTGCGCGAGCATGTCCGCTGCGATTACATCCGCATTGCCAACGGCGGTCAGAATCAGGATCTCCGTCGGTCCGGCAATAAAGTCGATTCCGGCCTCGCCTGCCAACAACTTCTTGGCCGCCGCGACGTAGACATTACCCGGCCCGACCACTCGATCAACCTTCGGCACCGATTCGGTTCCGTACGCCATGGCCGCAATCGCATGCGCGCCGCCCATCCGAAATAGCTTGTTGATCCCAAGCATGTGCGCCGCTCCCATAATCTCGTCCGTTGGTCTTGGCGAAGCGACAACGATCTCGGGTACCCCGGCGGTTCGCGCCAGAACCGCGGTCATCAACAAGGTCGAAGGCAGAGGATAGCGGCCCGAGGGAATATAACAGCCAACCGCCTGCAATGGACGTACAATCTGCCCCAGCTTTCGTCCCCCGCTGAATTCGCGGAAGAACGGCTGCGGCAACTGGGCGCAGGCAAATTCGCGAATATTCGCAACCGCAGTCTCGATCGCTAACTTTATGCACGACGAGAGCCGTCCCGCCGCCGCTTGAAGTTCCGCCGGCGGCAGGAGCAAAGCACGTTCACCAAGGTCGTCGAACTTGCGAGCAAAACCGAGCAGTGCCCGGTCGCCCTTGGAAGCCACTGCGCTAAGAATTGGCCGGACCACATCTTCCGCTTCGGTCAGAAGAGTGGCGCGGCGGTTGAGAACGCTTTGGGCTTCCGTTTCCGTGAGAACTCGAATCATGGCGGCTTACATGACGATTTTGTTAAGCGGATACTCGACAATTCCCTGCGCGCCCGCTTCCTTCAGCCGCGGAATTATGCTGCGGACGGCCGATTCTTCGAGAATCGTGTTTACAGCCACCCAGTGTGGATCGCTCAACTGCGAAATCGTCGGGTTCTTCAACGCAGGCAGCACCGCGATCACGTCATCGAGACGCTTCTTTTCCACGTTCATCATCAAACCCACCTTGCTCAGAGCGTTGATCGCCGCCTCGAGCAATAATTTGATGTCTCCGAGCTTCCGGCTTTTCCATCCATCCGCCGCGGCCGCCTTGTTCGCGATAAGCTGCGTGTTCGATTCGAGCACCGTTTCGATAATCCGAAGCTTGTTGGCTCGAAGCGACGATCCGGTTTCCGTCACCTCGACAATAGCGTCGGCCAGCTCGGGCGGCTTCACTTCTGTGGCGCCCCAGCTGAACTCCACTTTTGCCCTCACCCCGTTGTTTGCCAGGTAGCGCTTCGTCGTCGAAACCAGTTCGGTGGCGATGATTTTACCTTCGAGATCTTTCACGCTCCTGAAATTCGACGATTCGGGCACTGCCAGCACCCAGCGCACTTTCCCAAAACTCTGTTTGGCGTAGATCAGATCGGCGACTGTTTCCACACTTGCCTCGTTCTCTTCCACCCAATCGCGGCCAGTCAGTCCGGCGTCAAGGATTCCATCTTCTACGTAACGCGCCATCTCCTGGGCGCGAATCAGCATGCATTCAATCTCAGGATCGTCAATCGAAGGGAAATACGAGCGGGTGCTGGTCGTGATGATAAACCCGGCTTTGCGGAAAAGCTCTATGGTTGCAGTTTCCAGGCTGCCTTTCGGCAGCCCGAGCCTCAGTTTCAAGACTTCGCTCCGTAGACAGCGCCGGGGTCGTAAACGCGCTCTTCGGCTTCTACCCATTCGCCGCCCTCGAGCGTCCTGTAGAAACAACTTTCAAACCCGTTGTGACACACCCCCGGTTCCGCGGGTTCCGCCTGCACCAGTACCGCGTCACCATCGCAATCGGTCGCAATCGCCTTCAGTTGCAAAAAATGCCCCGAAGTCTCGCCCTTTGTCCAAAGCTTGGCGCGCGAGCGGCTGAAGAACGTGACGTGTCCGGTGGAAACGGTTTTATCGAATGCTTCCCGGTTCATATAGCCGACCATCAAAACGCGCCCGGTTTTTACGTCCTGAACCACGGCAGTAATTAATCCCCCAAGCTTTTCAAAATCCAGTTCTACCGCCATAAAAACGTTCGCAAAAAATCAAAAGCCCGCCTATGTAGGAGCGGGCTTTACCTGTCGCAGATTCCCAGACTCACGCGTCCGCACCCGCCGTTCATGCCATCTGGCGATGGCAGCGATGGTGGTGGTGAACGCGAATCGTCATGAAGTTTCAGTATAGACCATCGGGAGAGGCGGCCAGAAAACGAAACAGTTCGCTCACCGCTAACGTACAAGCACAATCCCATAAGCGGACACCTGTGGCTGTGCCGTGCCCTCCACTAGCCCCGCGCTCTCAATATTTTCAGTACATTACAAATAGTAAGGGCATGGCACAGGACGTGCCCTATAGGAGGTGAGTTCTCATGGATATTCCTCGTGGCAAAGAGGTTCTTCGGCGGCGCGCGATCAAACGGGCTTTGTTGATCGTGCTCGGATTCGCTCTCATTGGCGGCACGACATTCGCTGTCACCCGTCTCAAACCCGCCGCCCCGTCGGTTGATTCTTCTACAGTTTGGAAAGATGCCGTTAAACGCGGCCCTATGGTCATCAATGTGCGCGGTCTCGGCCAGCTGGTTCCCGAAGAAATCGTCTTCATTCCGGCGGCCTTCGAATCCCGCGTCGACAAAATTTACTACCGCGCCGGGGCAACTCTGAAATCCAACCAGGTCATCATGGTGCTCAGCAACCCGGATATGGAATTGGCCGCCCATGATGCCGAGTGGAGATGGAAACAGGCGCAGGCCAATCTCGACGGTCTGAAAGTGACGCTCGAAAGCAGCAAACTCGACCAAAAAGCCCAGCTCGCCGACCTTGAAGCGCAATACAATAATGCGAAACTCAACGCCGACCGCGACATGGAACTCACTCGTTTGAACCTGAAATCGGAGCTTGAAACAAAGCTGAGCGTCGGCATTGCAGATGGGCTTGCCAAACGTCTGGCGCTTCAGCAGCAGAGGCTTAAAATTGTGGACGATTCGATTAAGGCGCAAATCGAACAGCAACAGGTTGCGGTGGATTCCGCCCGCGCCGAGTACGAACTCAAACAGAAGCAGGTCGATCAGCTTGCCATCCCGGCCGGCATCGATGGCGTAGTCCAGGAAGTCGATGTCGAGGTCGGGCAGCGCGTTCCGGCCGGGACCATCCTGGCGAAAATCGCCGATCCCACCAGGCTAAAGGCCGTTATCAAAATCGCCGAGACCCAAATGAAGGGCGTAACCCTGAACCAGCCAGCCGAAATCGACACCCGCAATGGTATCGTGCCGGGTCATGTGGTCCGTATCGACCCCACTGCGGTAAATGGAACGGTCGATGTGGATGTGCACCTGGATGGCCCGCTTCCGCCCAGTGCGCAGCGCCCTCAGCTGAGTGTTGACGGCACGATCGAACTCGACCGCGCCTCGGATGTCGTCTACGTGGGACGTCCCGTGTTCGGGCAGCCAAATTCGACCGTCGGCCTGTTTAAGGTAGATCCTGACGGGAGGGGCGCGACTCACGTCAATGTAAAATTGGGCCGGGCCTCGGTTAACGAGATTGAAGTTCTGGATGGCCTGAAAGTGGGCGACCAGGTAATACTTTCGGATATGTCGCAGTGGGATTCGCAACCGCGAATCCGGTTGAATTAGTACGAGGCGGGGAACGAAAGCGTCGAATCGAACGTATAAGTAACGAGCAGCAGGAGGAACAACGAGCATGAGCCTGGAAGATGCTTTGATTCATCTGGATAACGTCACCAAGGTGTTCGTCACGGATGAGGTGGAAACGCACGCATTATCGGGTATCCTTATCGATATCAAGAAGGGTGAGTACGTCTCAATCTCGGGTCCTTCCGGATGCGGAAAGTCAACCCTCCTGGCGATCCTCGGTCTTCTCGACTCACCCAGCTCGGGCACCTATGTGCTGAACAGCCGCCCGGTCCAGAACCTGAAACTGAGCGAGCGGGCTCGGATTCGAAATCGGGAAATTGGCTTTATTTTCCAGGCGTTCAATCTTATCGGCGACTTGAATGTCTTTGAGAACGTAGAGCTTCCTCTCACCTATCGCGGCATGGGCTCGGCCGAACGAAAGAAGAAGGTGCACGAGGCTCTCGAGCGCGTTGGCATGTCGCATCGGGTGAAACATTATCCGTCACAGCTTTCGGGCGGCCAACAACAGCGCGTCGCCGTCGCTCGGGCCTTGGCTGGAGACCCATCCATCCTGCTCGCCGATGAGCCGACGGGAAACTTGGACTCGCAAAATGGCGAACAGGTAATGGACCTTCTGCGTGAACTGCACCGCGGCGGCGCCACCATCTGCATGGTCACTCACGACCCGCGGTATGCCCGGTACGCCGACCGTTCCATTCACTTGTTCGATGGCCGCGTGGTGGAGGAAAACGTGGAGGTTCCTATATGATCGAAAAGCACGTAGATATATGGGCGGTGCTCCTGCTGCTATTCGCTTTCGCTCTTTTTACGCGTTCGAATGAAGCGGCCATTCGAATCGCTCGTTCGAGGCTGGCCTTTAGCGATCGAATCTACCAGGTAGAAACACGCATCTCTCCGTGGCGCTTGAATCGGTACCGCTCTGCTCCCCAGCCCCATCCGGCTCAGCGATGCGGCCTGATTTGAGCGCGAAAATGGGAATGCGAGCTTGATCCCGAAACGGAGCCGGAAGCGTAAGCGACCGGCTTTGCGCTCTGCGGCTGCCTCCGACGAAGCAAATCCATCATGTTTGGCCTAAAAACTCCCCAACCCGAGACCCGCGACGATTCATCCGAAGTACAGTACAAAAGGATGATCTCTCTTCGAAACATTGAAAAGTATTTCGAGCACGGGCCGACTAAGACATTCATCTTGCGTCGTATCAACGTGGACGTTAAAGAAGGCGAATTTATCTCGATCATGGGACCTTCAGGCGCCGGCAAGTCCACCATGCTTCATTTGCTGGGCATGCACGACAGCAGTTGGACGGGAGAATACTACTTTATGGACTACCCGATCCACAAACTGCCCAAGAAAGACCGTTCGGAGCTCTATAAGAAGTACATGGGATTCGTCTTTCAGAGCTATCACCTGCTCGATTCGCTCACTGTTTACGAGAATCTCGATATCCCCCTGTCGTACCGCAATATCAAAAAATCTGAGCGCGACAGCATCGTATGCGATGCCCTCGACCGCTTCAATATGGTGGGCAAGAAGGATCTGTTTCCGAATCAGCTCTCGGGCGGACAGCAGCAGCTTGTAGCGGTGGCCCGGGCCATGATTGCCAATCCGAAGGTCATCCTTGCCGACGAGCCAACCGGCAACCTTCACTCGAGCCAGGGCAAAGAGATCATGGAATTGTTCAAGAAACTGAACGATCAGGGAACTACTATCATTCAGGTTACCCATAACGAAAAGAACGCCGAATACGGACACCGCATTATTGAACTCGAGGATGGCTGGATTAAAAAAGTGTGACAGAGCAGAGCGCCGTTTCACAGCTCGAAAAGCGCATCGCTCCCGCCCAGCAACGCATCCTGATCGCCGACGACCAACCCGATGTTCTCGAAGCGCTGCGGCTGGTGCTGAAGAGCGAAGGTTACAAGATCGAACCGGAGGAGTCTCCGGCGGGCGTGTTGCGCTCACTCGAGCACAAAGACTTTGATCTAGTCATCATCGATCTGAATTATTCGCGCGACACAACCTCCGGCCAGGAGGGACTGGAGCTTCTGCAAAAGATCCAGTCGCTCGATCCCATGCTGCCGGTTATTGTGATGACTGCCTGGGGTAGCGTTGATCTGGCGGTCGAAGCGATGCGGCGTGGCGCGCGCGATTTCATCCAAAAGCCTTGGGAAAACGAGCGGCTAAGCTCCATTGTCCGCACACAGCTCGAGCTCAGCGCGGCACTCCGGCGAGGTCAGCGCCTCGAGGCCGAAAATCAACTCCTGCGCGGCGAAAATCTGCCCACCATGATCGCTCAGGCGCCGTCTATGCAGCCTGTTCTGCAGATGATCTCGCGCGTCGGCCCCTCGGATGCCAACGTGCTGATTACCGGCGAGCCGGGATCAGGTAAGGAAGTAGTCGCCCGGACGCTGCATGCCATTTCCGTCCGCGCCTTGAAACCGATGGTCACAGTCAACGCGGGTGGTCTCGCCGAAGGAGTCTTCGAGAGCGAGCTTTTCGGCCATGTTAGAGGCGCTTTTACGGATGCAAAGACGGATCGCGTTGGCCGCTTTGAACTTGCGGATGGCGGAACTCTGTTTCTGGACGAAATCGCAAACGTGCCGATGAATCTGCAGGCGAAACTGCTGCGTGTCTTGGAAATTGGTGAAATGGAACGCGTCGGCTCTTCGAAGACCAAGAAGGTGGACGCGCGTGTTATCTCTGCAACAAACGCCAATTTGCAGATTGAAGCCGCCGAAGGCCGCTTCCGCCAGGATCTTCTGTTCCGCTTGAATACCATCGAAATTCATCTGCCTCCCCTACGCGAGCGGCGGGAAGATATCGGCCCTCTAGCGAGCCATTTTCTCGGCATTCATTCCCATCGGTACCGGAAGGCGATCACAGGCTTCGATTCATCGGCCTTGCAGGCATTGCAGGAGCATGTTTGGACGGGTAACGTTCGCGAGTTGAACCATGTGGTCGAACGATCCGTTCTGATGGCGCAGGAAAATCAGATACGGCTCGCCGATCTCGCTCTGCGCTCCGGTTCGGGGACCGCGCCGCGCCTCGAAGATATGAGCCTCGAGGAAGTTGAGGCATTTCTCATTAAAAAGGCTCTGTCCCGCTATCAGGGCAACGTCAGTCACGCGGCTTCAGCCCTGGGACTCAGCCGCAGCGCGCTCTATCGCCGTCTCCAGCGGTATGGCCTGTAGGAAAATGGGGGAATTTTGGGGAGGTTCAATGTCTGACCCCAATTCCTCCATAACGCCGTGAACATCCGCATCAGCCACGATCAGCGCGTCCTCCTGTTCGCCCTTGCCGGCGGATTGCCCGCTCTCGCTGTAGCTTTGTTTCTGCTCTTCCACGGCAACCACACTCCGCGCGAGCAGTGGACTTTCACCTTCCTGATCGTGGTTTGTTGGCTCGCATTCTGCTTCGCAGCGCGCGAGAGAGTTGCCTCGCCTCTGCGCACGCTCGCGAATCTGCTCGAAGCCATGCGCGAAGGAGATTATTCCATTCGCGCCCGCGTCGAAAATCCGGACGAACCCATGGGCGAGGTCATGCAGCAGGTGAACGCCATGGCCGCCACGCTCCACGCCCAGCGCCTCGGTGCCTTAGAAGCCACAGCGCTTCTCCGAAAAGTGATGGAGGAGATTGAAGTCGCCATCTTTGCTTTCGATCCCGAGCAGAGCCTCCGGCTCGTCAATCGCGCCGGTGAAAGACTGCTGGCGCAACCCTCCGAGCGGATCATAGCCCGCGACGCAACGTCCCTCGGGCTCGCAGAATATCTCGTAGGCGAGCCCGAACAGACGCTCTCCCGCTCATTTCCCGGCGGCGCCGGCCGCTGGGGCATCAAGCGAAGCAGTTTTCGTGAAGGCGGTATTCCTCATCAATTGCTTGTATTAACCGATCTGACCAGAGCTCTCCGTGAAGAGGAGTTGCAAGCCTGGCAGCGCCTGGTCCGCGTTCTCGGTCACGAGCTGAATAACTCGCTGACGCCGATCAAGTCCATCGCGCGAAGCCTCGAAACCCTGCTCAAGGCCGATCCTTTGCCCGAAGACTGGGAAGACGATATGTCGCGCGGGTTGAATGTAATCGCTTCGCGATCCGAAGCTCTCAGCCGGTTCATGAGCTCATACGCGCGTCTAGCAAAGTTGCCGCCTCCGCGCTTCGCGCCCGTTGAGATCAACACGCTCTTGCACCGCGTCATCCAGCTTGAACGGCGCATGCCCCTCCTCTTCGAGGAAATCCCGCCGCTCACGATTCAAGGCGATGCCGACCAGCTTGAACAGGCTCTTATCAACCTTGTGCGCAACGCCGTCGATGCGGCGCAAGAAACCGGCGGTCGCGTTTTCGTTCGCGCCGAGCGCTCTCCCTCATCCGTTGCTTTAATCGTTCGCGACGAGGGTCCGGGCCTCTCAAACACCAACAACCTGTTCGTCCCGTTCTTCACCACCAAGCGCGGCGGCTCCGGCATTGGTCTGGTGCTCTGCCGGCAAATCGCGGAAGCGCACAGCGGGTCGGTGACGCTCCAAAATGCCGCGGAGGGCCCGGGCTGCGAGGCGCGCTTGATCCTTCCGGTGTAACCTACTTAGCCTTGGCCGGTCGCTCACGCTTCCGGCTCCTTATGCATCTATTGCTTAACCAGGCGCATCGCCGCTTCTTCCGCGCCATCTGCGTGATATGAGCTACGCACCAGCGGTCCCGCTTCCACATGCGCGAAGCCCATCTCGAAGCCGGCGCGCTTAAACTCGTCAAACTCGGCCTGCGGAACATATCGCACAATGGGCAAATGCTTCGGCGACGGCCGGAGGTATTGTCCGAGCGTCAGAATATCGACATAATGCGCTCGCAGATCGCGCATCACCTCGAGCACCTCTTCCTTCGTCTCCCCCAGCCCGAGCATCAACCCCGATTTCGTCGGCACGTGCCGCCGTGCCTGCTTCGCATACCGGAGCATCTCGAGCGACCGCTCGTAGCGCGCGCCGAGCCGCACTTGCCGGTACAGCCTCGGAACTGTTTCGGTGTTGTGATTTAACACATCGGGATGCGCGTTCATCACAATGTCCATGGCCGCGTGCGACCCCTGGAAATCCGGTACCAGCACTTCAACTCTGCATTCCGGAATGCGCTCGCGTATCGCCTCAATCGTCAACGCGAACAACTCCGCGCCGCCGTCCTTCCTGTCGTCGCGATTCACGCTTGTAATCACCGCGTACCGCAGCCCCAGCAGCGCGCAGGCTTCCGCCACGCGCCTCGGCTCGTCGTAATCCACCTCGAGCGGCGCGCCTTTCTGCACCGCGCAAAACCCGCACCGGCGCGTGCACACATTTCCCAAAATCATAAACGTCGCCGTGCGCCTGTTCCAGCACTCGCCTACATTCGGACACGCCGCGCTCTCGCAAACCGTGTGCAGACTCAAGCGCTCCACTAGCCCCTTCAGCTCGCGATAATTTGTGCCCACCGGAGCCGGCGCCCGTAGCCATTTCGGACGCTCAACTTGCTGCGAAATCGTGACCAGCACTATTTTCAGAATACAGGGTGTCGATTTCGCCGGCCTTCGTTCGATGCGTCAATAGAGCCGGGTTTCAGATCTGGCCAAATATAGGAGACATAACCATGAAATTCTTGTGTTTGTACAAGCCTGCCAAGCCGGAGGGCACTCCTCCCACTGAGCAGGAAATGGCCGAGATGGGGAAGCTGATCGAGACGTCGATGAAGTCGGGCACGCTGCTCGCAACCGAGGGCTGCCTTCCGAGCGCGAAGGGAGCGCGTATCCGCCTCTCGCAAGGAAAGTTCACCGTGATCGACGGACCTTTCACCGAGTCGAAGGAACTGGTCGCCGGCTTCGCGCTGATCCAGGCGAAATCGAAGGAAGAGGCAATCGAATACATCAAGGATTTCCTTAAAGTGGCAGGCGACGGTGAAACCGAGATTCGCCAGATCTTCGAAGATTCGGGTTCCTGCCACGATGCCTATTCGCCGGAAGTCGCGACGCGCCAGCACGCTTCGTTGGTATCGCAATGGCCCGCCGAAACTGAAAAGGCGTGAAACTTCCGCGGAGATTCGGCTTCAGGCCGCGGCGGGCTTTTCAGCCGGCTGTCCCACTTGCACTGATGTCTTGAACATGATGTGATCGGTAGCCGTGGCAACTACCGATGCTCATCGCGTCATCGACGCCGTCTGGAGAATCGAATCCCCGAGGCTCATCGCTGGCCTCGCGCGAATAGTGCGCGATGTCGGCCTTGCCGAGGACCTCGCCCAGGATGCCCTGGTCGCCGCGCTCGAACAGTGGCCTGAGTCGGGTGTTCCCGAGAAGCCGGGCGCCTGGCTCATGGCCACGGCGAAACATCGTGCCATTGATCTATTTCGGCGAAACAAGCTACTCAAGCGCAAGCATGAAGAGCTTGGCCGCGAAATCGGCTTCGAGCAGGAGATGAGCGTGCCGGATTTTGATGCCGCAATCGACGATCCCATCGGCGACGATCTCCTGCGCCTGATCTTCATGTCCTGTCATCCGATTCTTTCAACGGACGCGCGCGTCGCGCTCACACTACGTCTGCTCGGAGGCCTGACCACCGACGAAATCGCCCGCGCATTCCTCGTCCCAGAGCCCACTATCGCTCAACGCATCGTCCGGGCCAAGCGGACACTCGCCGAAAAACTCGTTCCTTTCGAAGTCCCTTATGGACCCGAGCTCGAGGCTCGTCTGTCGGCGGTGCTCGAGGTCATTTATCTCATCTTCAACGAGGGATACTCGGCAACTTCCGGCGACGACTGGATGCGGCCCGCTCTCTGCGAGGATGCGCTTCGTCTTGGCCGGATTCTCGCCGAGCTAATGCCGCGGGAGCCTGAAGTACACGGCTTAGTTGCGCTTATGGAGATTCAGGCATCGCGCGCCAAAGCGCGGATCGGCCCGGGAGGTGAACCCATCCTGCTCTTCGATCAGAATCGCGCGCAGTGGGATCAACTTCTCATCCGCCGCGGCCTTGCCGCCCTAGAACGCGCTGCGAGACTCGGCGGCGCGCCAGGGCTTTACGTATTGCAAGCCGAGATGGCGGCATGTCATGCACGCCCAGGCAATCCAGAAGAGACCGATTGGCCGCGCATTGTCTCGCTGTACGATCAGCTCGCCCAACTTGCGCCTTCCCCGGTTGTGGAACTCAACCGCGCTGTGGCGGTTGCCATGGCATACGGCCCAGCCGCAGGCCTCGAACTCGTCGACGAGCTGAATTCCGAGCCGGCGCTTGAAAAATATCATCTGCTCCCAAGCGTCCGTGGCGATCTCCTTCGGAAACTCGGGCGCTTCGAAGAAGCCCGTTCGGAGTTCCAGCGCGCCGCATCACTTACGCGCAATGCCCGCGAGCGCGACCTACTGATCCGGCACGCAGCCGAGTGCGCTCATTCCGTCGGAAAATCACAAAATGCTTAGATCGGGCGGGGGACACCATGGCTAACACTGACAAGCAGGATACAAAAGTAACTCGACGAGAAGTTTTTGGATTTGGCTCCGCAGGTCTGGCAGCGGCCGCCATTTCGACAGTTGCCGGTCAAAGAGAGGCTGATGCCGCTCCTCAGACAAATCACACGATCAGCCATAATGCACCCAACGAAACCGATCCAGGATCGAAGAATGAGTCTTTGTCCAACGAAAATCCGGATTCAGAGTGGCCGCCAAAGACCGATCACGGTTCCGTAAAGCCGTTCAAGTATCCTTTCTCTCTGGCGCGGAAGCGGGTTGAAAGCGGCGGGTGGACGCGGCAAGTGACTGCGCGCGAGCTGCCCATCTCGACAACCATCGCAGGCGTGGAAATGCGGCTTACCGCCGGGGGTGTCCGCGAGCTTCACTGGCATGTGGAAGCGGAATGGGCCATCATGCTGTACGGTAGTGCGCGCATCACCGCTGTAGATCAGGAAGGCAGAAGCTTTGTCAGCGACGTGACCACTGGCGACTTATGGCTGTTTCCGCCGGGAGTCCCGCATTCCATTCAGGGTCTCGGTCCCGATGGCTGCAAGTTTCTGCTCGTATTCGACGACGGAAATTTCGACGAGTTCCACACGTTTCTGCTTACCGACTGGTTGGCGCACGTACCCAAGGAAGTGCTTGCGAAGAACTTCAACGTGCCGGAATCGACCTTTGACAAAGTTCCGAAAAAGGAGCTGTTCATCTTTCAGGCTGCTCTGCCCGGTCATTTGAAAGCGGAGCAGGATCAGGCATCGCAAGGAACGGGCGTAGTGCCCAAAGGCTTCGATTTCCGGGCTAGCCAAATGAAGCCGACCAAAGTTACGCGGGGCGGCGAAGTGAAAATCATCGATTCAAAGATCTTCCCGGTCACTCCCATTTCTGCTGCTATCGTGACCGTCAAGCCGGGCGGCCTGCGCGAACTGCACTGGCATCCCAACGCCGATGAGTGGCAGTATTACATCACTGGTAAGGCTCGCATGACCGTTTTCACGGCCGGCACGGACTCGCGAACGATGGATTTCGAAGAGGGAGACGTGGGATACGTTCCTATATCCAACCCTCATTACATCGAAAATACGGGCGATTCGGATGTGATTTTTCTCGAGCTGTTCAAGAGCAGTCAATATCAGGACATCTCGTTAGCAGAGTGGATGGCGCACACGCCCCACTTGTTGATGAATCAGCACCTGCAAGTGGGGATGTCCATGCTTGAAGGCGTCTCCAAACAGGAGATGGTCATTACGCCTCTATGATTCGCGAATAATTCTGGTGGCCAGCAGGGCCATTGCGGCTTGCTCGCGCGCGCCTCGGCCAAGCGTCTGAAGCCACGAGGTCGTTTCCGAGCCGCCACCGCGAGGGGCGGATGTGCGGCTACATCTTGTACCGGCCGAGATCCTCATCGTTCAGGTTCTCGAGCCATTTCCGCATTTCTTCGTTATTCACTTTCTCTGAAACGTTGGCGGAATTGCGCGATGTCTGCAAGACACTGTCATCGACAAATATCGGGCAATCATGACGCAACGCCAGCGCCAGCGCGTCGCTTGGCCGGGAATCGATCGTAATCGGCCGGCCCTCTCGTTCCAGCCAGATCACCGCATAAAACGTGTCGTCTTTCAGTTCGCTCACCACAACCTTCTTCATGCTGATCTCGAGGCCAAGCAGCAACGTCTTTATTAGATCGTGCGTCATCGGCCGTGGTGTGCTTACCTTCTCGATCTCGAGCGCGATCGCGTTCGCCTCATAGATGCCAACCCAGATGGGGAGTACGGATTCGCCGCTTGTGTCCTTCAGGACCACGATCGGCATATTCGTGACCGGGTCCATCATCAGACCGCGAATTTTCATTTCAACTTCCATAACTCCTCCTCTCTTCACACTACTGCACGTCAGGCGGGCGGCACACGCTCTCGCCGGCTAAGCTGTTTGGCCCAGCACGAGTCACCAGTACGTCCACGTACTTACCCACCAGCGTTCGCCCATTCGACGGCTCTGGAAGCTCGGCATTGGTGAAGTTTACCGTCTTGTTCTGTGCAGTACGGCCAATCCATTGTCGAGTAGCCTTGTTATACCCCTCCACTAGCGCTTCGTCCGTTTTGCCTACGTGCCTCGCGTTGCGGCGCAGCTGTATCAGTCGCTGCTTCTCCTGCACGACCATAAGCCGCCGCGTTTTTTCCTCGTCCGCAATCTGGTCATCATACTCTAAAGCCGCCGTGTTCGGGCGCTTCGAATACTTGAAGATGAACGTGGAATCGTACTCAACCGCATCGAGCAGGGCCAGTGTCTCCTCGAAATCCCGTAAAGTTTCGCCCGGAAATCCGACAATAATGTCCGTCGTGATTGCGATGTCCCGTTTTGCGCCCTTCATCCATTCGATTCGACGCATATACTCGTCGCGAGTATACTGGCGCTCCATCGCCGCGAGCACCGTCGAGGAACCCGATTGCACCGGAAGATGAACGTGATTGCATAACGTCGGGTTTTCGTCGATTGCGTTGACGATCTCTTTAACAAAATCGCGCGGATGCGATGTCGTGAACCGCACGCGCCGCATGCCCTCTACCTCGCCGACCCGCGCCAGAAGACGCGCAAAGTCCCAAGCAGCGGGCGACGGATCGCGATAGCTATTTACGTTCTGACCCAGCAACTGAACTTCGGAATAGCCGTTTTCAGCTAATCGCTGCACTTCACGCATCACGCTCTCACTGGTGCGGCTCCGCTCCGGTCCCCGGGTAAAGGGCACAACACAATACGCGCAGCTCTTGTCGCAGCCCTCGATGATGGTGACATACGCGCGATGCGGATTATCGCGCCGCGTAAACGGCGTGTCGAATGTTTCGTCTGTATCGAGACTCAGGCCCGTGACGCGCCGGTTGCCGGCTTCCAGTTGAACCAGCATTTCCGGAAGCTTGGTGTAGCTGGCGGAACCCGCGACCAGGCTCACGTGAGGGGCACGCTCGAAAATTCGCTCGCCTTCTTGCTGCGCCACGCAACCCAGTACTCCGAAAACCTTGCCCTTGCCTGCCTCTTTCTTGAACTGCTGCAGACGGCTGAAGACTTTTTGTTCCGCTTTGTCGCGTATGCTGCACGTGTTGTATAAAACCAGTTCTGCTTCTTCCGGCTTCTCGACTTGGGAGTAACCCCGCTCAAGCAGCGTCCCCGCCACTTTTTCGGAGTCGTGGGCATTCATTTGGCAGCCGAACGTTTCTATGTAGAACGTTTTCATGTGCCGCTCTTCGATCCCCGCTATCCATGCAGGAAGTGCATCACCCAGCCAATTCCGAATAACGCCGCCATGAAGTACGCAAAACACTGCAGTCCGTACCGCAGCCGCTCGTGATCGGTTTTCTTGGTCACAACGCCCAAAACCGCCGACGACACCAGCGCAAACAATACCGACATCTCAAAATGACTTAAGTTAAGTTTCACCGATTTGCTATTCCTTCTTGCCGGTCGCGATTTCCCAGGCATCCACAATTCCGAGAATGTTCAGCAGCCCGGCAGCGACAATTAGCTTCGAACCGTAATCGTGAACATGTCCCGCGACGTCCGGCTGCGAATACCCAAGCCAAACTGTGAGCAAATAAAGAAGGCCGCTTGCCAGGTCGCCGGCGAAACCGCCCCATTGAATCGCGGTTGTCAACAGGTCGCCGCCATGGGGTTGGAACATAGGCCCGCGCATCAGGATTCCAACGACAAATGTCAGAACAACCGCCGCAAGAATGATCGCGCCGCGCCCTCGCCGGTTTAGGAGGAAATGACCGCTGCCCGGGATGAGCCAGGAGGCCATTCCGATCAATAGAGGCGACCGGGCGGGTGCGGGGACAGAACTATCCTGGGGCGTAGCTGTAGCCATTACTTAGAGTTTACCTTCATGCGTCTTAACCTAGCGGAGATCGCTCCCGAAAAAACGCTCCTTGCAGTCGCGGCTCAGATTCAGATCGCAGGCTCATGCGGGCTTTATTCCCCGCGCCCGCAGCGCGGTGGTTGGCTCACCAGCGCTTCGAGCGTTGCTTGCACCTTCGCCGCCCCGCCAGGCGGAAGAATCAGGTAGCGGCACTTACCGCCCGGAGCCGCCGTGAACACTGTCGTGTTCCTGGGCCCCAGCATGACGGTTCCCGGCGCCGACAGATCGAAGTACCCGCGGTCGGGCCGGATTGCGTACAGCACGGCCGTCGGGTCCCAGCTCGGCCGGTCTTCCCCGTTGGGCAAAAAAATGCGATATGCCTCGGCAATCGGATGATTCGGCGTGTAGCTGAAATCTTCGACCACGCTCTCGTGCGTGAATTTCACCTGCAAGCCCACCTCGAATCCGCTAAATACCAAGGGCGTTGGCCAGTGCGCAAATACATATCGCGCCGAATCCGGGTCGGTGTATACGTTGTACTCCGCCTCCGGCTTTTGAAAGTTCCCAGCCATCAGCGCGAGCAGCTTAATTTTCTTGTTAATGAGTTCCGCGCCACCTTCCGCCTGAAGCAACCGGGCGAGATTGGTGCTAAATCCAATCTGGGCAATGACCACCGAATGGTCGGGCTGGGCTCGAAGAACCTTCGTCAACACCGTAACTGCGTCGGGCACTTGCGTTCCGGGCTGAATCCGGTGGCGATAAATGTAGTTTCCCCCCGAATCCCGCCTCTCTGCCGGTTCGCTCAGGTAAGCCGAATCCTGCGGAGTCTTGCCGCCGCGAACTATGCCAATCGGAATATCCGGCCGGCCATAGAACGTATCGACAAGGTCAACATAGGGAGCCGCCCACTTATCATCTTTGGTAATGGTCACCGCAAGCAGTCTTACCTCGCCCCGGCTCTCGAGCGAGTGAATCAGCCCCAACGCTAAAGCATCGTCGATATCGTTTCCTATATCGGTGTCAAGAATCAGTCGAAGCGGCTCGGCGGCCCAGGCATAGCAGATCGGGCAGGCTACTATCAGCGCAACTACCCGAATCCACGCACGCATGCTACGGCGAATCGTAACACGAGAAGGAATCGGGCAGCATTTTCCAATCCAGGAATAAGCCTGAAAATGAGATTTCATTCCAATACAGCCTGAGCCCGAAATTGGCGTTTCATTCCAATACAAGATGAGCCCAAACTGAGTGCGCATCAAGCCATGCTTCAAGGTCTCCTTTCAAATAGAAATCGATCCGGTTTGAGCCGGGATGGGGCTGCGGGGCAAGGGCGGCAATTGAGCGCCTTGCCCTGCTCCCAGCAATGTAGAAAACCCAACGGAGAATGGGCTCGGCTGAGTTCGCCTTTCACTGTCTGGCTCGACGGCTCTGCGCCAGCAGCATTTCTTTGGCACTCTGCATCTGCCGGGCTGCTTCGGTATCCGAGACCTGGCGCGCCAGCCGTTGCAGCGCTGCGGCAGTAATGCCCGACTTCAGGTACCTCTCCCAGTTCGGTAGCGAGCTCAATTTTTCGAAGCGTGTGCGGTAGTCCTCTGCCGGATAGACCCTTTTCCGAGGGCCTCGTTCCAAAGTCTTGACTTGCGCCAGCCGAACGGCCGGTGATAGTTCACGTAGGGGTTGAAGTGCTTGGTAAAGAACTTTTGGAACGCTTCGGCATGCTGGGCGTCGATTGCTCGATAACCGATCTGCTTGCGCACCACTCGGCAATGGTCTCCACACAACCGTTCAGGCTCATCTTGTGCTGGACAATTCTCGCGTTTGACATCGATCCCCGCCATGCTCCACGATAGAGGTTATCCCCATCTCATGCGGATGTGGCGGAATTGGCAGACGCGCTAGATTCAGGTTCTAGTTCTCGCAAGGGAGTGGAGGTTCAAGTCCTCTCATCCGC
>CAVRNU010000051.1:0-72244 GCA_963722585.1 Bryobacterales bacterium
TGATCGAGCTTGTCGTGATACCGATCGCCCGACGAGACCGTGTAGTAGCCGTGGTCTGCCCGCTCAACGCAAAATGTTTCCATGTGTTTTAGCCCCGCCTTCTTCGAACCGGAGGGGGAGACGGCCATCCGGTCAGTTGCTCAAACTAGGGGGACCTCCTTTCCGTTTGTATTTGGCCGTCTCCGGGAAGTAGGGTCGACGCCGATGCGCCGATCAATCCGGCAGGCCCCGCTGGCGGAAAAATGACGGCATTAACGACCAGAGCCGCCGACCTAAGGAGAACCGGGCCTATGGCTGAGCCCGCCGCCAAAGGAGCCTGCTGGATCGACCGGCAAGGTTTAGAGCGTCTTATCGCGCTCCAGCCGGTCGAGATCCCGCCAGGTCAGACGTTCGCGCCGGCGCTTGCGCTGGCGATGTAGCACGATGCCGCACCAGACGAGGCTGGCCGCGGCGAGCAGGAACAGAAACGAGACGAGGAGCCCGAACGTCATTGCGCGTCTCCCTTCTGGACTTCGGCGCAAATCTTGTCGTAGACGTCTGCAGTCACATCGGCCGCTTGCTCGAAGCCGAAATACTTCAGGATGGCGATGACCTCCTCCTTCGGCTTATTGGCGCTGTGCGCGATACCCCAGATGCGTGAGGCCTGCTTCTCGGTGATCTTCCCCGGCACGCCGTCGCTCGTCTTGCCGGTCGCCTTCTGCTGCGGTTGGCGGATGTTCTGCTTGGTGCTGCCTTCGCCGTTCCCATCGCCGTTTGGTCCTTCTTCGGCCGTGCCTGGCGCGAAGCCCGCCATTGCCACAACCCAAGAGAACGGCCCCTTCAACGCTTTGGACATGGCCCTTGTCTCAGCCATCGAACGAAGTTGAAAGAGCGGTACGGCAACCTCGCCAATTTTCTTTCGATCGGCGCCTTTGCCCTCGTACTTCGCCGCAGGCCCCAGTTCTCCTCGTCGTTCAAGCACATGGCATTGCCGGTCGAGACGATGGTCTGCGAAGGAACGTGGAAGGCCTCAGCCTCGGCCTCGAATCCGATCACACCACCAATCTCGATGAGCTTGGTCATGCCAGGCACCACGCGCGGCGTGACGCGATACATAGTCGCAAGAAACGCCCATGCTTCGAACCACAGATGGTCCTTTTTCCCGCCGAAGTTTATGGCCCATCCGTTTTCCTTGACGACGCGCATCAGCGCTCCCGCGCAGAGGGCCGCCTCCTTGATCAGCGTCTCGGGATTGCGCCCCAGGCGGATCTGCAGGAGCTCGTCGCCCTGCGGAATCATGATTTCGGCTTGGCTGCTCATGGCTAGCTCCTTCTCCCGGCAATATTGCTCTCCGGCCAGACTTTGATGCCCGGAATCTTCGTTGCGGATTTCAAGCTGCGGACCAGGTTCGTCACAGCGGACGAATTGACGACGGTCAAATTCGAGTACATGGGGTTGGCCGCAATGAACCGGTCGAGCTTCACCTTGTCGTCGACTTCCCACTTCCAGTTCTCGCGGGAGCTGATGCCGGCGACCTTCGGCACGGCGGGCGTGACGATCACCGGCGCCACGCGCAGCGGAGCCTCCGCGATAACTTTGATTTCGTCGACTGTCGCGCCCTGCTTCTCAGCGTCTTCGATTTCGCGCTCGCGCTCCTCGGCCGCCTGGCGCTCGGCCTGTTCGCGTCGCCGGCGTTCCTCTTCCCGCTGGATGCGCCGCTGGTCGTCGTCGTAGGCGCCCATCTTGGTTTTGTAAAGCTCTTCTGCCTCGGCCAGCGGATCGTCGACCTTGGCCTTCTGCGCGATCGCAGTCTTATGAGCTTTGTGCGCGTCCGCGATGATCGGACCGAAGACGTCGTCCGCTTCGGCGCGCAGCGCCTTAATTGCGAGCATCTTGTCGGCTGCCTGTCGATAGGTGTTCGAATCGGTCACATGGAAGGCTCGCGCCTCCTCGATCCGCGCGTCGGCGCTTTCGGCAAGTCGCTTGCGCACGTCTACAACCGTGGTTGCGGGCGTTACATCCGTGGTTGTTGCTGCTGTCGCCATGCTTCTATTGCTCCTCCCTGTCGATGTGGTGCTCGAGCCGCCACTTGGCGCACGCGAGCGCAGCCAGAAATATTTCGAGGTCCCTTTGGAAGTTTGCGTGCCTAAGCACGCCGCTCTGCCCGGCCTCGTGAACCCGGTATGTGCCGTCCGCGTTGAGCTTGACGACCGCGTAGCGGTAGCGCCGCGGCCCGCGTCGGCAGTTGAGATAAGCCGCGAGCTGCAGTGCATGCCCGGGCATGATGAGGCCCGTCTTATAATCGACGAGCCAGAGGTCGTTGCCGATCAGGCCTTCCAAATCGAACGTGCCGGCGTAGCCGTACGTCGTCTCGTAGACCATCTGCTCGACGTTCGCGATCTCGAAGCGAGACTCTTCATGGAACCGGATGCCGGCCGCCACGTAGCCCGCGATCACCGGATCGAGCGAATCCGTATCGAGCGTGCCGGTCGCCCACCAGTGCAACGCCCGGTGCACAAGCGTTCCGCGCCAGGCGGCGGCCTGGAGCACGTCCTGCGGGATCATCGAGTAGTCGACGATCTTCGCGGCTTTAAGCGTGTTGGTGACGCCGGGAATCTCATTGCCGGCGTCGTCAAAATACGTGTGAGTCGAGGCGTCCAGATGAACATCCGAAGACCTCGGCAATGGGGCTGCCGCGCTCATCTCGGTTCATGTCCTCTGTTGGATGGATCAGCTTCTAGGCAGCCGCTTCCGGCCGTTCTTCTTGTTCGTCGAGATATTTAGTGACCGCGGCGATAAGAACGAATCGAACGGTTTGCCGCGTTTTCACGGCATACGTGTGAAGTCGTTCCCAAAACGCCCGCGATGCTCTAAAGGACAGGCTGACCATCTCGACGTCGTTGGTTTGTGTTACGTTCGACATGATCTAAATCACAACCTTTTGCAGTATGGACCGCAACCTCACATGCGATCAAGGCCTTTTTCGGGAAATGGGGCGGAATTTTGTGACTGACAGACGATCAACGACGAATATCCGGGTATTTGACGAAACAGTCGAACAATTACGAGATGAGCAGACGCGCGTTCGGAAAGAAACTCACGTTGAACCAAGCTACGCCGAGCTGGTCGAACTCGCTTGGCGCTTTTACCAACAGCGAAACATGGAAGTCCATAGCGTTATGCACTCTGAGGAAAAACCCCCTGGTTATGCGGCAGCAAACTTGGAATTACATCGCCAACTCGAAGAGATTCTGGGCAGCGGCGTCAAGGACATACAGGACTCGATTCGATCGAATCTCAGGAGCTTTCAATCGATGGCGGACCTGATGAAGGACCTGTTGAATTCCGGTGGATTCCCAACCAAAAAAGAGAAGATAATAATTCGCAGAGTTCTGCAGATCGTGCGGGCGCACGGCAAGATGGACATCCAGCAGAAGCTCCTCATGGATCTCGTCCATCAGGCAGCGTCGACTTCTGAAATTGATGAGAAGCCCGCACCTGACGAGAAGCCGCCAACCCCAAAACCGCTCCATCTGAATCGATCTCGAAAAAAATCGACGCAGTAACAAATCCGTCCGGTTTTTCGTTTAAGCTCTCTTGAGGAGGTTTCTTTAGTGTGAGGATTTCGCGAAAGTCAAAGCCAGGTGCCGATAATCACCGGCCTAGCGACGTTGTTCGTGACGATGAGCTGGCGGATCTATATCGATCGCAGCAACATATCGCGAATGGTCAAACAATCGTTACAGAAAAAGCCGCTCAAATAGCACAGCGCATTCGCTTAGGCGCCACCGTCGGCGACAGGTTCGAGTTCGATCTGAGCACAAACACCGTGCAGCCCGCAGAACGCCGATCTTCGCGATAGGGATAATTGGGTAGTCGCACAGGCAAATGTCTGATTCCGAGATCAGAGAGGATCGCGGAATGAGACGGGGATGCTGAGCGCGTTGCTATTCTGGCAGAGCGTTTCATTTTCGAGCGACCCAGTCCCCGAACGACATAGTCTCAAAATTAGAAACCACATTTGACAATGGGGGGTCGGGTCCACAGCTGATTGTCGCTGCGAGCGCACTCTCCTGAAACACTGGAGCCATGTGGTTCAATAATTTCCGGTGAGCAGTTGAATGGTCACATGCCAAGTCGCGGTCACTGGTCTCGACCGCCAACTTCACGCGATCGAGATCACGGACGCGACAAGCCTCTACGATGAGCCGATAAAGCGATCAAGGCATGGGAGCGGCTGTGGTGGTTCTCCTACGAGGGCGAGCTGATTGTCAAACACCCGGAGAAAGGCGCATTCACGGTCCAGCAGGCGGCAGTGCGCAAGTGGCGCGAAGAGCGGCGGCGCGCGCGCCTATAGCGCTCTCCATGGCGAAGCGTTGGGATAACTTGGAGGAGTGCCGGGACTGCATGCAGCAGATTCGCCTCGCGCTTGGGAACTATCACAACGGACGTGGCGGACCGGTCTACGGATTGGGCCCGGATGCCATCTGGCGTAAGCTGCGGAGAGCAGACCTGCGAAGAGGCATCCCGGAAGGATGGAACGACGAAGCAGACAAATGGTTCGTGCTGAGACGGGCCGAGGTTAGAGACGAGTGACGGCGGACGATTCCGCGCGGTCACCCGATTCATCAGCGCAGTGGACGATATATCTTTAAATCCCTTGTGGCTCAGTTTCCGGATCGCCCGTAAACCAGGAGCAACCCGGAAACTTGCAGCATCGTTAAACGCGTTGCGTACTAACGGGGCTCCCTAAGCGTGTTGTTTCGGGTGCAAGTAGCTGCGCTTACTCGTTCCGGAGTGCTTGCATGGGATCAATGCGCGAAGCGTACCAAGCGGGAGCATAGCCGGCCAAAACCGCGCAGAGGATTAGAATCACCGCCGACAAGCTGAAGACAAGAATGTCATCCGGGCGCACACCGAACAAGAAAGATGCCACAAATTGCGCCATTTCCCACGCCACACTCAACCCAATCGCAACGCCGATCAATGACAGCGTGAGGACTTCGCGCTGGACGATCCAAATCACGGCCCCGCGCCGCGCGCCGAGCGCAATGCGTAAGCCGATTTCGTTCGTGCGGCGCGCGACCGAGTACGCCATCGTCCCATATAAACCAACGCACGCAATGATGAGCGCCAGTATCCCAAAACCGGTAGATAGGTCCGCAAAAGTGCGTTCGGGTGCAATCGTTGAGTCGATATATCGCACCTGAGTTGAGAGATCCGCCATCGGCACGAGAGGACTCGCTTGATGAACCACTTGCCGCACAGTATTTGCCAACGCGAGAGGGTCGCCGAGTGTTCGGAGTTCGTAATACATGCCGCCGAGGACCCATCCAGGTGGTATCTGAGACCACGGTATATACGCGACAGGAGGGGTTTCGCTCTTCAGAGAAGAATAGAGGCTGTTTTTCGCGACTCCTACGATCTGAACATCCGTTGAACTCTTAAAATTGAAGTGCCGACCGATGGGATTGCGATCGGGAAAGAACTTCCTAGCGAACACTTCATTCACTACCGCCACGTGCGGCGCGTCCGCCGTATCGCCTTCACCAATTGGACGCCCGAGCAGGATGGGAATCTGCATTGTGCTGAAAAAGGAAGGACCAACGAGTGCGTCATTTGTGGAGAGCGGGTGATCCGGCGAGGCGGTCTCGCCGGGGATGACGATGCCGTCCGCATTGTTTCCTCCTCCACCTAGAGGCATATCGCTCATCGATGCGGCACGCGCACCGGGGAGACTCGCGAAGCGCTGCCGCAAACTCTCGTAGAAAATTGCGGCGCGGCGGTCATCATATCCAGCACGCTTGGCGTCCAGGCTGAACACCAGCAGCTTTTCTGTGTTAAAGCCAATGGAGATCGAATGCAATTTAACGAGCGTCCTCACGAACAAGCCTGCTGCGACTACCAGCAACACCGATAAAGCGATCTGTGCCGCGATGAACGTCTGGTTTAGTCCGAAGGGCATTCCGAAACGCCGCACACGTGAGACAGCGGCACGGCCCTCCTTCAACGCTGGCGCAACATCCACTCTTGTTGCCTGAATAGCCGGAGCGAGGCCAAACGCAATTCCGGCTACAACCGACAACAGGAGCGCGAATACCAGAATTCGACCATCGATACCGGCATGCAAGGTGAAGTCCTCCTGTCCGTTGGCCAGCAACCACGTCAAGAATCGAATACCAACTGCGGCCACGAACAACCCTATGATTCCGCCCAGAATCGCCATCAATACGCTCTCGCTCAGGAGCTGGCGCACAATGCGCCACCGGCCAGCGCCCAGGCTTAGCCGGACTGCGATTTCGCGACGCCGCGTTGTAGCTCGGGACAGAAGTAGATTCGCGATGTTGGAGCAGGCGATCGCAAGGATGAGACCCGTCATCGCGAGCAGGATGTAAAGGGGTTTGGAGTATTGGCGTCTGAGCGCGTCTAGACCCGAGCCGCCTTCCTGCAAAAAGAGTTCCGGAAGACTGGCGCGTTCCTTGACGGTCGCAGCGGTTCCGGCAACGAATACATGAAACCGTGTCGCCATCGCAAGCTCCGCTTGCTTCAATTCGATGCCCGGACGGAGGCGGCCCATCATTTCGATCCAGTAGTTGTGGGGGTCGTGAAACCAGGCGTTATCCCGGACTCTCGGATCAACGTAGGCCAACGAATGAAGCGGTAGAAACACTTCAGGTGAGTCGCGCGGATTGACGCCGAAGAATTCGGGCGCGGTCACACCGGCTAGAGTGAATGGCTTGCGGTTTATGAGAATGGTTTGGCCTACTGCGTTCGCGGCGCCAGCAAAACGTTGCTGCCATACGCGATAGCTGATCACCGCAACAGGGTTCGCACCTGCACGGTCGTCGTCCCTGTCGATCAGTCTGCCAGCCGCGGGCGGCGCGCCGAGGGTGCCGAAGTAGTTCCCCGAAACGTATTTCCCTGAGACCAGAGAGGCTTGATTCCCGGCCACGAAATTCAGTCGTTCGGCATCGGCGAACGCGAGGATCGAAGACAGCACATCGTTGTGATCGCCGGCAGATTCGAAGAACGGGTAAGGGAACGCGTCTGATACATACCTGCCACCCGGATCGTGATGGCCATTAGTGTCTCCGTGCTGTTGCTGAACTATCTTAGGCTCACCTTTTGCGGACCAGTTTAGTATGACCAGACTCTCCGGATCCAGAACGGGCAGCGCGCGCATCATAATCGCTTCCATGAAACTGCAGATCGCGGTGTTGGCACCGATCCCGAGCGCAAGTGATAGGAGTGCCGCTATAGTAAAAACCGGCGACTTAGTCAGCCCTCGAATCGCGAACACAACGTCCCGCATCAGGTCGTCAATAAAGCTCGTCCGTCGCATATCGCGGCATTGCTCCTCAGTCAGGGAAACAGAACCAAACTCTCGCTTGGCGGCGGCGAGCGCTTCAGACCGGCCCATGCCCTCGGCTACTCGTTCCTTGGCCAATTGCTCTATGTGAAGTTCGAGTTCACGCTGAAGGTCCGAATCGGCTTGCGAGCGACGAAGCAATGAATGAAGCCGCTGCTTGATGACGCGAGCGATGCGCATAAACTCCTCCCTAGGCGTTCTCGATGAGCAGTTGAACCGCGGAAGAGAGCCGGGTCCAACTCTTCAGTTCACGTTCTAATTGTTTGCGGCCTTCGCGCGTGAGCGAGTAAACCTTTGCCGCTCTCCCAAGATCAGAATCCTTCCATTCCGCTGAAATCCAGCCCTGCTGCTCAAGTCTGTGCAGCGCCGGATAAAGCGAACCTTGGCCGACTGAAAGAACATCGCCGGAAAGCAACTGCATTCTTTTAGCAATACCCCAGCCATGAAGCGGCTCCCGTGAAATCATTCTCAAGATCAGTAGATTAGTGTGGCGTCCCGTTTAATTCTTTACAACGGCGGACCTTTTCGAGAATGACTTCGGCCGTGGCCCTCCAGACGAATGGTTTGGGCGCGTCGTTCCAGTTTGCAAGCCAGGTATAGATAGCGCGTTCGAGTTCGGCAGTGGAGCGGAAGGTACCGCGTCGAATCATTTTGTCCGTGATCAGTCCGAACCAACGCTCCACCTGATTGAGCCAGGAACTGCTGGTCGGGGTGAAGTGGAAGTGGAACCGATGCCGCTTCTTCGGCTTGAGCCAGCGCTGGACGGCAGCGCTCTTATGTGTGCTGTAGTTGTCCAGGATGAGATGCACATCCAGGTCCTGAGGCACTTGCTTCTCCAGTTGGTTGAGGAACTTGAGGAACTCCTTGCCCCGGTGACGCGGCAAGCAACTGCCAATCACCTTGCCGTTCAGGATATTGAAGGCCGCAAACAGCGTGGTCGTGCCGTAGCGCTTATAGTCGTGCGTCTGCCGTTCCGGCAACCTGGCCGCAACGGCAGGATGGGAGCGGTTCGATCTAAGGCCTGGATCTGACTCTTCTCATCCACACACAGCACCAGAGCGCGATCCGGTGGATCAAGGTAGAGGCCAATCACATCCGCACCTTCTCTTCAAACTTCGGATCGTTGGAGATTTTGAATTTCTCTACGCGATGCGGCTGAATATCGTGACGTTGCCAAATGCGCTGCACCATCATACGAGAAACGCCCAATTTCGCGGCCAGGACTCGGACGCTCCAATGAGTGCCGTTGGCCGGTCTGGTCTTCAGGGTTGTATCCAGAATCTTGCGCTCCAACTCAGAGGTGAGGACGCGCCGGGATCGCTTTCGTGTTTGTGGCTCGCGCAGCGCCTCCATGCCACGCTCAGCGAATGCCGACCGTGCCGCCAAAATGGTCGGGCGGGACAGGCCCGTTTGCTGGCCAATCGCGTGGTTGGATACGCCCTGGCTCGCCAGCAGGATCACCTGGCACTTGCGCGCGGTCCTTTGGGGCGTGCTACCAGCCCGCGACAGCGATTCCAATTGCCGTTTCTGTGCTTCGTCGAGGGCCAGAGCAGCGGCGCGCACAAACATGCCCACATTGGATCACGATTCCGCCAGATTGTAAATAATTAAACGGGACGGGACACTAGCGTGCCTTGAAGGAGATCGGAGGGCTTGGGCATGTGTCAGTACCTCGAACATCGACAGTATACCTCTACCATCGACAATTGGCAAGTCACGCGCCATTACGAGCCATCATCGGGAGTTCCCTGATCGCTTAGACGGGCAAGTATTGATCGTCCACCATCCGGGCATAACGGCGTTTAAGGGGCTATCCGAAGACAAGCCTCTTCAGCCTTCTTTGACTTTCAGCTTGTCTTTGTTTTCGGCAATGAACTGTTTGATTTCGTCTGCCATGGAGAGAAGCCTGTTCCACTGCTCCTGATAGAGCGTCACGGGGAAACGGCCGAGACCATAAACGGAGACCGCCCCTTTTTCACTCACCTTCATCGATACAGAATTTGATCGGCGTTTCTTGAGGGCCTCATTCTCCGCCTTGAGCCTTTCCAGCTCAGCTTTCAAATCTTCGTCTAACATTGCGCTTCATTTTCGCAGAAGCTTCGTGGCCTTTCAAAATCCGCAGCACTGAAAGTATTGTGTTCCAACTTCGTGTTGTGGCAGAGGCGCCGAAGAGCGTATCGATCTGGCCAAGATAGCCGATCGTCTTCATATGACGCCTGTACACTCCAAACACGAGACGATCTTTCGCCGCAATAATTCGTACAAACCAATCCCCAATTTCGGGAATTGCGATCGGAAGGGAAACCTTGTCTCGAACAGTTTTCGACAAGATGCTCACAAATCGAACCACCTCTGGACTGGACGTCTCAGGTCCAAACGGATTTTCCGTTTCCAATCGCACAAGATCACTTCCGTCGCAGAACGCAAGTTCCACTTCAAATGGCAACTTTTGACGCAGCTCTGCAAGAAACTTTAGGCGCGCCCCTGGTTTTCGAACTATGAGTGTGCCAGTAGCGCCAACATTCACGACATCGTAGGCGCTCAGCTCTTTAGCGAGAACGCTTGGACGAAATCTCCTGTGCCCTCCAACATTGATGCCTCGTAAGAAAACAATCAAAGCCATACAGCATGTGTGGACGCCAGCGCCGAGCTGAGCTCTTTCGTTCTCCTCGGGCGTGTTCGCGGCGACTAACAATATATATGGAAAATGGGCAGCCGTCGATTCTGAGCAGTTGGTCGGCCACTCGGAAACTGCCCCACCACCTAAAGGGGGTACTTGGATTCGCGCTAGGACTTGTTGCCGATCTTCACGCCCAGCACGTTGACCTGGCTGTCGCCCGGCATGCCCATGATCTGCTTGAGCGCCTCGATCGCCGCCGGAATGCCGATGCAGCCGAGCATCACGCCGGCGAAGATCAGGTTCAGATTCATTGGGATCTGCGGCTGCGGCGCCTGCAGCACCTTCGCCGCCAAGCCGGAATAGACGAACAGGTAGAGCGCGCTGAAGCCGTAGCAGAAGAACGCGCGCGCGCCCCACAGGTAATGATCGTTCTTCGCGGAGTCGTCGGCGGCCTGGGTCTGCGCGGTCATCGAGGAGAGCGCCGCTTCCTGCAGTTGCGCTTGGAGATCGAGCACGTGCTGCTGCGCCGCGAGCTTCGCGTTCGGATCGGTCACGAACTTGTCGATGATGTCGTTGACGCCTCCGATCAACGTGGAGACGGCCGAGATCGGACCAGCGGCGACGCCGGACGCGACAGCCCCAGCCACTTGTGAAATGGACATTGAGAGAACTCCTTACTTCAGCGGGGTTCGGTTGACGATGGCAGTCACAATATCGGAACCAACGAAGTGCCAGCTCAGCCAGGCGCAGAACATGAGGCGGCAGCTGATCGGCAGGAACGTTTTGAAGATTTGTGTGAGGGTGACGAAGCGCGTGTTAAAAACGCCGAGCATCTCGAAGGTAAAAATCGAGCCCAAAATCACGAACATCACCGCGAGATCCCAAGGTTTGACTCCGGAGAACATCACAAAAAGAGTGCCGGCTTCGAGCAGGCGGTCTCCTCACTAGGAGTTGACCGTGAGCGAGCCCGAGGCCTGCGCGCCGAAAGTCGCTGAATTCGCGCCGAGCCCGATCACCACTTGCTGCGCGTATGGCCGGAGCGCCTGGTCGGCGACCATGGCGGCCCAAGTCGGATAAGTCAGCAGATAGACCGTCGCGCCTTGGGAGTGCGCGGCCGGCGCGGAAGCGAGCGGCGTCATCTGGGCCCGCGTGACTCCGATCGTAGAGCCGCTCGGCGATCCGCCCACGGATGTGATCGCCATAGGCTCGCTGTCGATCAGCAGCGTGTCTCCCACTTCCGGTTGCACGAAGGCTAGGCCGCTTGGCGCGGAGAGATTCAGTGTGAGCGAAGTGTCGGTTGCTGCCATCGCGGCCGCGAGCGTGCCGGGCGATCCCTGTTGCAGCGAGAGCCATTGCGTGTTGATATCCGCCGCAACCGGGGCGGAAAAGGTCACGCCGATATTGGCCGTGACGGTCGGGACTGTGGGTGTCGTGGACATGAGTCAATCTCTCCTTACTTTGGGCATCGAACGCAGAAGGTCGAACCGCGCGTCATATGCTTGGCGAAGCCCGCATGAGCGTAATTGCTCCAGCTTCACTCTCGCCGAAAAATGCACCCGATTCGATCTTCTAAAGAACCTGCGCAGCCACATTCGCATGGATGCTCCCGTTACGCGCAGCGGTAGAAGCCTGAAATGTAGAATGTGGCTGCACCCGACGGATAATTTGCTCCGCTGTTGACATAGCACACGATTTGGTTACTGCTGTTCACGTACAGCATGGCAGGGGCGAATGTCTGCCCGACAATGCTGATTACTCCAGCGGCGGGCGAGACAGTTCCTCCCTGGCTTGAGCTAGAGATTGGCACACTGAAAATCACAGCGTTGCTGGCCGTGCCACCTAACGTGGTGCTGTAGTTTATCTGGAAGAAAATCCATGGCCCAATACGGATGTAGAGCGCGCTGCCGCTCGCGCCGCTCGTTGTCATTCCCCCTGCAGCCGAGATCGTCGGCGTCCAGGTCTGCCAGCCCGAGCCGAAACTGATGTTGGCCGGCGTCGAGATCGCGAGCGAGCCGCTGCAGGTGATCGTGCCGCTCAAGGTGGCGTTGCCCGAGAGCGTCTGGCCGCTGAGCGCGGCGCTGCCGGAAATCGTTTGCCCGTTCAGGTTCAGGCCCGCCCCGAGCGTCGTGGTTCCGTTCAGGTTCACGTTGCCGTTCGCGGTCAGGCTTCCGGTCGTGTTGGTCGAAGGCGCGGTCGTTCCATCGCCCGTGAGGCCGGTATCGTTCACCGAGAGAGAGGTCAGGCCGGAAGCGATCTTGCCTTGCGTCGCGCCGCCGGAGGTGCGGTAGACGCTGTAGCTCACGGCCATGGGCACGGCCGTCCAGGTCACAATATTGTAATTCGACGAGCTAAGGGTAGCATTGCCGGTCGCGGTCGAGCCGGCCGAGCTCGCCGCCGTGGTCGAGCCGTCCGCCTGGAGCGCGATGACCACATAGGAATAGCTGGTCGAGCCGGCGGTGCCATGCGTGGTAATGGTCGGCGCGCTGGGATTCGAGAGCGCGAGAATGTCGAGCGAGCCGGGGATCGATAGCGCGCCGTTGCCGCCGGTCGCGTAGATCGCGCCGGTGACATTGATCGTGGGCGCGGTCGGCGCATTCACGCCGTAAAAGAACGGCTCGGCCTCGCAATCGAGGTTGTATTGATCGTCCTCTGCGACGCTTGTGAGGCGCACGGGCAGGTTCGCGACGCCAATGAGCGAGTCGTTGATTGTGACGAGGTCCATCGGCTCGAGCAGCTTCCACTTCGCCTTGAGCTTGAACTTGTAGGTGTTGCGAACATAGTTTTGCCGCCGGACCATGATGCTCAGGATCATGCGAGCGACCGCGACGTCCTGGACGCAGTTCAAAGTCTGGGGATCGGCCTTGCGCTGCCCGAAGAGCGCGATCGATGCGGATTCGGGCTGCGAAGTCACGACGGTGTTGTATTCGCTCGCGCGGTTCGGGGTTTGCAGCTGCAGCAGGTTCGGGATATCGACCTGGGCCTTCCGCTCAACGCTGACGAGCGGACTGCCGGCGTCTCCGATCAAGTCGTCTTCGGTCAGATTCGCGACCGGTCCGGAGGCGGTCGGCGCGATGTAGATGGCGCCGTTGCCCACGGCGCTCACTTCGCTGTAGGGAATCGACTTCAGGGTAAAGCCGCTCCAGACCGGCGCGGCGTTCATCGCCATGTAGAGATCCTTCAGCCAGTCGCTTGCGCCCTGCTGCGAATCCATGATCAGCGAGCCCATCAGTCCGTTGGCGCGGCACTGCTCGCGGGACAGAAGCAGGGAAGGGCCGTCCAGAATGTCGCCGAGCGGTTTGGGATAGCTCGGCGGCTCGCTGCATTTGAAGGCGAGGAGCGCCATCTGCGAAGGGCTGCCGGGGTTCAGAGAGAAACTGCGCTCGGCGATTGGAGCGTCCGGGCCTGCAACAAGAACAGCGCGCCAGGCGTCTGGACTCCCGGCCAGTGAACGACGTTCGGATCGGCGCCGCTGTACTCGCTCGCGTAATTGCTGAAGGCGAGGACGTAGGCGGGAGTTCCCTTCGCGTTGCTGGTCGTGATGCTCGCTTCGCCGCCGGACGCCGTCACCGTGCCGTCGAGCGTGTCGACGCCGCCGATCTCCAAGATGGCGACCTGCGTCGGACCGGAGCTCGAGACGCCGGTGATGGTGACCTGGTTCGCTTGCGCGGAGGTGGCCGGCGCGACCCAGACCTGGCACGGGCCACTGCTGAACAGGGGCGTCCAGGCGTTGCCGGCGCTTGAGAAGATGGAACCCGGATCGCCGGCGAGAGTCGAGATCGCCACCACCAGGAAATTTGCCGCCGTATTCGGCTGATCGTAGGCGAGGACGATCGGACCGGAGACGCTCGCGAGCTGATAGCCCTTCTTGTAGACGATCGCCGGGAAGTCGTAGCAGGCGAGCGCATGCTGCACCTGGCTATAGGCGAGGCTGGCCGCGAAGCCGGCCTGGTTGACGGCCTTGCCGAAGACGTCGACGATCATGTCCGCGAAGTCGGCGTCGCCCGTCGGATTGTACGGATACGAGCCGAATATTTCGAAGCGCATCGCCGGCGCCACGCCGGCCGCGCCGAGATCAAGATTGGCCGAGCCCACGCCCGCGTAGTGCGGATAGAGGATCTGCTGCAGGTTGTACGGATTGCCGTTGGGATCGTCCCCGTCGAACTCCGGGCCGGTGCCGAGCTCGCTCTCAAACGTCAAGCGCAGCGCGGCGAGCGGAGTCGGGCCGGCCTCGCTGACGCCGCTGTCGGTGCTGCTTCCAGAGACGTAATCGCCGCCCGGAAGCATCGCCGCATAGTAGAAGTTCACGACGCTGCCCGGCAGATCCACGTATTCGAACGCGATGGTCGGACCGCTCGCCGGCCCCCAATGGTAGAAGTAGGGCAGCGGATCGAAATCCGACCCTGGATTGGGCCGGGAATAGGCGCGGTTCCAGAGCGGAAGTCGAAGGAGCCGCTGTAGGTCTGCGGGCCTGGTCCGCCATAGTCGTCGAAGGTCACATCGTAGTCGACTGTGACGGTGACGCCCAGCAGGCAGTAGAACAGCGAGTCGGGAATCGTTACGCTCGAGGCGGCCGGCGCGGAGTATTCGACGAAGTTCAAGCCGAGCTTCGCATTGTTGTTATCCCAGCACTCGAGGATGTGGGCGATGGGATTGGTGCCGACCAGCGCATCGGCGTTAGCGACATACGTCGTCACCGTTCCCTTGCCCTTCTTGCTGCCGCCGCTCTTGCCCTTCTTGGCGCTGGGGCCAGGCCGGACGTTCGCGCACCAGATCAGATACAGCGCGCCTGCCGTGCGGCCGTAGATTACGGGAATGGTCTGGCCGTAGGTGGACGAATTGCTCGTGACGCCGAGCGCCTGCGGCTTGATCCGCGAATTGGAAAGCTTGCCGATCATGGTTTGAATCGCGGTGTGGATTCGCGTAGGGCTATCGCGGCTCTTATTTCAGAGAAGGGCGTGCTCCCCAAAACGGCCACTTCACAGGCAGCGGGGTTCAACGTCTCGGTTGAAGCCGCGTGCTGCTAAAAGAGGCCCTGTCCGAGTCATCGTTTCATGTCAAATTGACTCGCCAATTCTGTTGAGCGGACCCTAGCCGACTTGCGGGGATTAATCCGGCCAGTACCCGGCCGTTAGGGCGTGTAGTGTTGTGCTCGAAGCGCGTTCCGCCGTGCAGAAACAATATTTCCAAGGTCTTGGTGAGCACAAATCCAAATATTTCTTGCTCGAAGATTTCGATCGTGATTCCAAATCTCGAGTCGATGTTCGAGTAGGGTTATTCGAGGGGACGGAGGTGGGATCAGTGGATGGATCCGAGATCCCTCGAGCGACCCGAGACCGATCGCTTCGGCCACTGCGAATCCCGTAAGAGCGCGGCCTCATTTGAAGCAACTGCGTTTGAATCAGGAAGACTCTGTCCGAGTTTGTTGGAGTCATGTGCAAAAATCTGCGCGTCATGGCGTGCGCGAGCTTCGACGTAGGAAAGAGTCTTATCCACGAGAGCCCGGACGCGCGAGTCGGTTGTGTCCACGTGCACGGATACCTGGCGATCAGGGTGGATGCTCAAGCGCTACAGGCCGTGCTGCTTGTCATTTGAACTTAGCGGCTTCGTCGGGGCACCCGCAAACTCGCCTAAGTCATCTGCGGACCAGAACCAGTCCATACTAAAGATATGGACGGCGAGAACGTGGCGAGCTCCAGGCGGGAGATCATAAAGGGCATGATGGTCGCCGGCGCAGTGACGGCCGTCCGCGCCCAAACGCCGGCTGGAAGCCGACCCAATATCCTCTACATTCATTCGCACGATACCGGCAGATACATCCAGCCATACGGCTTCGATGTCCCGACACCTAATTTGCAAAAACTTGCGCAGGAAGGCGTGCTGTTCCGCCAGGCTTTTGATGCCGCTCCGACTTGCTCCCCCAGCCGAGCAGCTTTTACTCACCGGGCAATGTCCGCACAATAACGGCATGCTGGGGTTGGCTCACCGCGGCTTTTTTCTCAACGACTACAACCAGCACATCATTCACTGGCTGCATCCTCATGGGTATCGGTCTACGCTGATTGGACTGCAGCACATTGCCAAAGATCCTCGAACCATTGGTTACGACGACGTGGTGGAGACTGGCGGAATGCACGTGGCGCAGGTTGCGCCAGCGGCCGCGCGATTCCTGAAACAGCGGCCCAAACAGCCGTTTTCCTTACGGTGGGCTTTCATGAGACACACCGTGAGTATGCCGCGCCCACTTCGCTCGATGATCAACGATTCACCGAACCCCCAGCACCCGTTCCGGACACGCCCGAAACACGGCGAGACATGGCCGCCTTTCACGCAACAGCGCGAACGTTGGACGACGGCGTAGGCGCCGTTTTGAACGCACTTTCCTCTGGCGGTCTAGCGGAGAATACGCTCGTGATTTCTACAACCGATCACGGAATCGCGTTTCCGGCCATGAAATGCAATCTCACCGTGCATGGAACGTCGGTTTACTTGATTATGCGCGGGCCAGGCGGTTTTCGTGGAGGCAAAACTTGCGAGGCAATGGTTTCGCACATCGACCTCTATCCAACCATATGCGAGTTGCTCAATATCGAGCAGCCAGGCTGGTTGCAAGGTAAGTCGCTCATGCCGCTGATTCGTGAAAACGTGCCGCAGATACATGATGAACTGTTCGCCGAAGTGAATTACCATGCGGCTTATGAGCCAAAGCGCGCAGCACGAACTCTGCGCTACAACTACATTCGTCATTTCGGTGACCGCAACCGTCCCGTGTTACCCAACTGCGATGACAGCCCCAGCAAAACAGTCTGGCTGAACTACGGCTGGCGAAATCAAATTGTGCCGCGCGAATTGCTGTTCGATATTGTCTTCGACCCGGAAGAGACACGCAACCTGGTAAACGACCCTGCCTACGCCGATGCAGTTAACGAAATGCGTCATCGCCTGGATGCTTGGATGCAGAGGACCAACGACCCGCTATTGCGCGGGCCAGTAAAGGCCCCGGCGGGTGCCGTTGTTAACGATCCGAACGGGATGTCGCCACAAGAACCCGTTCGTTCGGCTTGAATATTTAGGACAGAATACAATTTTTGCCGCCATCTGAATGATCCGTGCCGGGAAAGTGCTGCTGATCACGCCGGCTTGAGCGGTGCCGATGGTGGCGTTCGGCGGGCTGAAATTCGCGCGATTGAACGCGTTGAACCACTCGGTGCGCAGATCCATACCAAAGCGCTCTGTCAGGCCGAAGTGTCGCATCAGGCTGAGATCTACATCGAAGTAAACAGGTCCGCTAAGAATACCTGTGCCGGAGTTGCCGAATGTGTATGTCGCGGGTCCGACAAAAGCGGCTGTGTTGAACCAATCGGAGATGGATTGCTCGTCCGAGGGCAGATTGCCGCTCGCGATTCGATTTGGACGCTGATCGCCGCCGCCCGACGAATTAGAAACGTTAGTACCATAGATCGGCGTGATCCGCTGACCGCTGTCAGCGCTCCAGATCCCGTTCAGGTTCCAGTCTCCGAGGATATACGACAACGGGCTCTGGTGCAGGAATTTGCGGTCGCGACCGAACGGAAATTCGTAGACATGGTTAAAGGACAGCACGTTCTTGAAATCATCGGGAACGGGGCCCCAATTGCACGCAATGCACGCATAATTTTGAATATCTGAATTGCCGCCGCCATTCGGATTCCCAACGTCAGAAAGATAGCTCGCGTAGGTATACGAAACGCCGAAGGTAAGGCCGCGCGAAAAACGCTTCTCCAGATGCACCTGCAAGGATCATATTTCGAATCGCCTGCGTTGGTTCTGTAAGCGATGTTCACCAGGTTCGGATTAAGGAGATAGTACGGCCTCCGCGGCCCCCAACCGCCCGGGCCTGGCACAGACTGATTTAGAGCCACGCTGTTTACGAGAATGCGCTCGCCGCGCGTGCCTACATAAGAAACGTCCAGCATCAGATTCGAAGTGAGTTCCCGCTGAATACCGAAACTCCACTGAATGATTTCACTTTGGCGCAGACTCATATTCCATGCGTCCGGACTGCCCGTAGATAATGCGGCCTCATCTGTAATGCTTGGTTGAACGGTATCGGCAACCCTTGACTCAATGTGCTGACAGGTGCTCCGTTGATACTAGTTGTGATAGTTTGTGCGAAGTAATACGGCAAATTCTTGTAGAGTGTGCGCCACCAGCGTCCGTGTCGACGTATGAAATACCGAAGCCGGTGCGCAGAATCGTCTTGCGATCTGAACTGAGTGCGTAAGCCAGACCGACACGCGGCGCGGGGGTATCGAAGTCAAAGTTACGCAAACGACGGCCATTGCCGTCTATGCCAGCAACCAGCAACAAACCGGTATCCAAGTCCAGATTTGACCAGTGGTTATGAACGTCATACGGCGGAGCATCCATTTCGTAGCGGAAACCAAGGTCGAGCGTGAGGCGGTCCGTCACGCGCCATGTATCCTGCACAAAAGGCGCAATTTGCCATAGCCGCATGCCGAAGGTGCCGTTCAGTATGTTTCGTGAAGCGCTGTCTGTAGCCCCAAGAGCAAAGTCCGAAAGGGATGTTGCTGAAGTCGTACTGCCGAGCTGGCGCGTGAATTGACCGTTGAAATCGAATGTCCCGCGCGTCGGAAATGCCGAAAATCCATTGAAGCGGTGGCGGAGAAAGAGCAGGCCGAACTTAATTGTGTGCGCGCCCTTAACTTTCGTCAGCGCAGAATCAAGCTGAAACGTCGTGATGTGGCTGTCTTCAGGGTATGTTGAATTGTCACCAATCTCCTGGAAACCTGCGATGGTAAACGCAGGCAGGCCACCGGATTTATCGTTGATGTTGATGCCCGGAATCCAAGCGCGGTTGCCGTGTTGTACTGTGCATCCAATGGCGTAATGTTCGCGTTCCATCGCACCACGGCAAAATGCGCCTCGAGGACTGTGTTCGGGTTGAACGTCTTTGTATAACCTAATGTTGCCGATTGATTGATCAGCGGTGTCGTGGTGCCATTCGTGGCCGTGGAAAGATAAGGCCCGAACGGAATGCCCGAATTGCTTGGCGCCGGAATCACTCCTGGAACTACCTGATCGCTGTTGTCGTATGCATAGCGAAAGAAAAGATGGTCTGATGTGCCGAGATTTTGGTCCACGCGCACCGCAAACTGATCCGTGCGCTGTGTCAGGTCCGGATTGAAGATGAAATTGTTTGTATTCCCGAGAGAAGTCGGCGCCGGAAGTAGTTTGAACACGGCGACCGCAGCAGGATCGAGCATTGTCGCTGGAATTTGATTGCCAGCGAAAGGAACACGCAATCCATTGTTTACAACGTACGGATTGTAGATCGGCGTTCCTAACCCGCGAAGTTACCTGTCGCCACCATGTGCTGTTCGGCTAACGTGGGAATGGTCGAAATTGAGGTCTGCGGCTGCTTCAGTCTGATACCCTGATAATCGCCAAAAAAGAATGTGCGGTTGCGGACAATAGGGCCGCCGATCGTTGCCCCGAATTCGTTGCGTTGGAAGCCTGGGCGTGAAACTCCATTGAGATTGTTGAAAAACGTGTTCGCGTTCAACTTATCGTTCCGCAAAAACTCCCAGACATCGCCGTGTAGCTGATTCGTACCGGTCTTTGTTTCCACTTCTGTAACCGCCCCGGCCGATTCGCCGTACTCCGCCGAGTAGTTACTCGTCATCACCCGGTACTCTTGAATCGCATCTACCACCGGGACCATAACTAAGGTGTTCAGCCATAAGTTACGGTTGTAAATACCATCGATCAGGTAGCTGTACCCGCGGCTATGGCACCATTCACGCTATAATCAGCGCCGCCACGCATCGCGTACGGACTTCCACCTTCAGATAAGTTCGAAGCAGAGCCGATATGGGCGCCGGGCGTGAGCAGCACCAAGTCAGTAAAGTCACGGCTGACTAGCGGCAACGCAACAATCTGTTGGCTATCTACGAGCGACGAGACAGTTGCACTTTGCGATTGCAGCAGAGGCGCCGTTCCTGTCACTGACACCGTTTGCGTCTGGCTTCCCACTGCAAGTTGCATATCGACGGTTAAGGTGCTCGCCGCCGTCAAAACCACGCCCGCGCGTTGCAGCTTTTCAAACCCAGGTTTGATGACCGTAATCGTGTACGAACCCGTCGGTATTGACGATGCGACATATTGGCCATTGGCGCTGCCCTGAACCACGCGGGTAAATTGGGTGTCCGCATTAACGAGAGTCACTTGTGCGTCTGGTACGGCTGCGCCGGACTGATCAGTAATGGTTCCAACGATAGTCGAAGTATCTTGCGCACTGGCAATGAAAGCGAGCGCAATTGCCATCAAAATAGCTACTGAAATTCGTCCCACGTGGACTCCTGTTTCGGAAATATGGGGATTATATCAACTCACGCCATGTTCAATTCCGGCGGCTTGTACCAGGCGAAGAGCTTCGCTTTTAAAGCCTCAACGGTGTTTTGATGTTCAGGCTCCAGCGCGAGATTTGTCATCTCCTTTGGATCGTCTCGAAGATTGTAAAGCTCAGGCATATCGTGCGTCCAAAACGAATATTTGAGATCCCCATTGCGGATCATATATTTCGCATTGCGTGTCCGTAGGTTGTATTCAGCGAATACAGGTGCATTGTGGCGGAGCGCGGAATCGTGCACTTGATCTGCAAAGCTGCGCCCGTCGATAGATGACGAAACAGGAACATTCGATAGTTCAGCGATCGTCGCCAGCAAACCGACCTGGCTAAGTGGCGCATTGCAAACGCCAGGTAATGAAATGCCAGGCGTACGCAGCATTAGCGGAACGCCGCAAGAAGACTCGTAGAACTGAAATTTCTGCCATAGGCCGTGTTCGCCGAGCATTTCGCCATGATCCGCTGTATAGACAACCAGCGTGTTCTCCTCGAGTCCGAGTTCTTTCAATTTTCGCAAGACGATGCCGGCGCAATCATCCATCTGGGCCAGATTGCCGTAGTAGTAAGCGATTCGTCTTCGCGCTTGAACTGGATCTTTCAACTCTGGCGTTGGCGCGTTGTATTCGATGGAGTGACGAACTTCAGCGGGCACTTTCGACAAGTCGACTTTGCCCCACGTGTCGGGAAGATGCATATCTTCTGCACGAAACATATTTGCAAATCGCTCCGCGGGCATAAACGGATCATGCGGCTTCAGAAACGAGCAAATTAGTAGGAACGGCTGCTGCCGACTGCCATATCTATCCAAAAATCTGACAGACTCTCGCGCGGCAAAGCTTTCAAAATGATCCTGTTCCGGAATTTTCGAAACACCACCCACCGCAACGAAACCCTCACGGTCATCCAACTCTCGTACGCCCTTCCAGGGATCACCGAAATCGCGCCATAAGTCATCTATCTGCGGCAAGCCCGATCCTGAGTTGGCGCGAGCCAACTCATCTGCGTAAAGCTTGGTCTTCGGTCCCAGGACTTGGTACCAATCGTTGAAGTCGAGGTGGTAATCAAAGCCGTGAGTTTGGGCATCCACAAAATGCATCTTTCCGATCAGGCCCGTGACATAACCCGCCTGCCCGAAATAATGCGCTATTGTTTTATGTCCAATTGGCCAAGGCACTGTGTTGTTCCACGCCTGGTGGTTGTGAGTGTAGAGTCCGGTCAGTATTGAGGCACGCGAGGGCGTACAAACCGGATTCGTGCAATACGCGCTGGTAAACCGCACCGCGGTACGACCGAAAGCGTCGAGATTCGGCGTGCGAGCGACTTGATCGCCGGCGACTCCCAAGCAGTCGCGCTTGTGCTGATCAGACATAATAATCAGAACATTTCGCGGACGCTTATTCTGCTGCCTTGCTGATGAACGTCGTGCCGCACTCAGTCCCATGCCGAGGCCGAACATCACGTCCCGCCGAGTTACTGGAAAATCACTACGGTTTGTCGCCATACTTCGACTGGAATTGTAACGCCGATGCATACGAGAAGCAGCGTCCCGGTGTTTCTTTGAAGCTTGGAACTGAGTGATAGTGCTTGCATAAAGCCCAAAGCGTACCAGAGGCTAGGCCGCAGGTCTGCTGCAGAGGATTACTACTGAATAAGTGCCACGGTTCCTCGCAACTGTTCCGGAAGAGACGAGACTTGCAAGTACCGATCCTCTTAAAACGGAGTTGGCGCCGACCCGACTTCGGTTCGCGTTCCGGCAACGGGGACTTCCAGGCCCATTGCGGCACACTTTGACCGCTCAGCCTCGCGCGTCCCACTCCGATGCGGCGGGATCTATTTCAAGTCAGTCTGGGTGAACCGCTCCTGCTTGTCGCGGCCGTGGCTTCGTCGGATACACTAAAGCGCTTCCGAATAGTCTCCCGGTGCGAGCCCGGTGATCCGTCGAAAGATCCTTCGAAATGCGCCTTCGTCATGGTACCCGACCATCCAGGCAATCTCGCTCACCGTCTGCATTGAGAACTCCGGAGCTTCCCGCGCTCGTTCCACCCGGAGTTGCTGCGGGTACTTCGTTGGCGTTAACCCGGTTGCGTTTCTGAATCGCCGAAGGAACGTGCGCTCTCCCAAGCTGGCGCGGTCTGCGAGCGTAGTCACTGTTGCGCTGATCGTGTAGTGGATCTGGAGCCAGTGCTGAGTCTGGCGGACGGTTTCACCACAATGATGAAGCGGCGGCGCGAAGGTGAAATAGAAGCGCGGTTCGCGGCCTGCCGGTTCCACGAGAAAAAAAACGGGCAGTCGCCATCATTACGGCCGAACTGATCCACCGGTGAATCAGGCGAAGACCAGATCGATCCATGCCATAACACCACCCGCCGTTATGATGTCTCCATCATCGATGATCAGCTTGTCGGGCATGACCTGAATATCAGGAAACCGCTCGGCCAGACTAGCCGCATGAATCCAGTGCGTTGGGCTGGGCGCTGCTCAGCAATCCTGTTTCTCCCGGCAGGAAAGCGCCGCAGCAAATCGAACAGCAACGGTGCTGCGGGCATGTTGGTCGCGAATCCAACGCTCATGTAGTCCGTCGGAATCCCGGTAGCCATCCACCTCAAGGTTGGGCGGAGAATCAAGGCAACCAGAGCCTAGTGATTGCCGCTCAACTCTCTGAATCCACGTGAGTTCGGGAGCCTAAGCTGAATTAGTCCTGAAAAACGCCGCAGGATCCGCGAACGCAGCGTCCGCGTAGCATAGACCCATAGATGTGTTATGGCTGACCTGCTTCCACCGAATTTCCACCATCTGATCATGATTTCACCGTAAAGACAGCGACTGTACGATATGCCCAAAGCGGGTGAGTCGACGCGTTGATCTCTTCGACTCGGGGCGCGATCGCGTGGATCACCCTGGGCCAGGCGGTCACGATGGCTCCGTGGTTATAGACTTTGCTGCGAGCCAGGCGCGTGAGCACGATGTCGCCTGGTTGCGCGCTGGCCGAACGGTGCGCGACGGTCTCAACTGTCTCCGCCGACAAGCTCAGCAGGCCCCTCAGATAGCGCTCGTTCGAAGTATGAAAAAACCAATCGTGCGAATAGACGCCGAGATTCTCGCGCTGGGCCAGGCCGCACGCGATCAGAACTTCGGCGATAAAGGTGGCGCAATCACAGCCGGCGCCCTTCACGCGCGCGCCCAGCCGGTACGGTGTGCCGATCCAGCTCCGGGCTTCGCGGACGATGGCGCCGCGATCGAGCGCCGGCGGCGTGCTGAAAACTGCTTCGCTCATTTCGGCTGGAGTTTCGATACCTCGATCAACATGCTTTCGAGCCGCCGGCGCATGACGAGTCCTGGGAGCACGTTCCCCTCGCGATCGTGCACGCGATCCTCGAGGCGGATCTTGCCGGCGAGATACTCGCGCAGCGCGCCCTCTCCGCAGTTGAAGCCGAAACTGGCGAGCGCGGCCGCCTCGAGCAGCGGCCTCTCCTTCACCGCGGCAAGCAACGAGGCCTGGTCTTCGGCGAAAAACAGGTCGGCCTGGTCGCGCGTGATTACCATGCCTTCGTGCGCGTCTTTCGTGTGGCCAATGCCGATCGTCCAGACGCCACCCGGGTCGCAGTACGCCTTTAGCCGGCAGCCTTCGAAAACTTCGATGAGAGCGCTCGCGAGTTGGGCCAGGCTGGGCATCATTCAGACCGCCATTTGAGGATTGGGCACGTACGGGAAGCCGTAGTAATCGCCGTCCGATTGGTCGATCGGCGCCTGCCCGCTGATATAGAACGTGTCGGCGCCAGGCGTCGGCGTCCACGGCAGCGGCGTGTAGAGGATGAACTGGTTGTAATCGGAGTTCGGCTGGTTGTAGCCGCCGGGCAGCGTGATCTTGATGTTCTGCTGAATCGCGGCCCAGATGCCGCCGAGCGTGGAGTTGCCTCCGCTATTGAAGACCAGGTACCCGTGCTGGCAGACGTTCGCGTTTAAAATCGAATGGACCTCGGGATAGGTCATGTCGCCGATGACCTGCGTCGGCGAGCTCCCCTGCATTACGTTGAACTGCGGGATGTGCGAGAAGCCTTTGGGCGGCGTCGCTGCAGTGTAGGACGCGAGCGTGTTGGTCAATTCGATCACGTTGTTCGGCACGTATTGATTCACCACATCGAGGTAGCTGTTGACGGTGAATTTGATCGCGCCGCGCTCGACGCTCGAATCCGCGACGCGGCCGCCGAAGAGTTCCGAGCAGCCATAGGTCGACGCATCGCCCGGCGTGGGCATATAGACCGTCCAGACGCGCACGCGCCAGTTGTCGTAATAGCCGATCTGCGCGAGCTGGTAGGGGCTCGCGGTCGCGACGCTCGATGTGAACGAGCCCGGCTTCGGAGACCATGTGACATCGAGCGAGGACACCTCGAGGCCGATCTTGGCGGTGACGGTTCCGCGCTTAACGACGGCCGGATGGAACGTGCCCCACGCCGGCCAGACGAGCGGCGCCTCGTAGTCGGTGAGCCAGACAGCCAGCGGATCCTCCGGCTCTCCGAACAGATACAGATTGGCCAGGCGAAACTCGTTGCCCGCGGCGAGCCAGGCCGCGACCGCGGCCGTCGTGTCCGAACCGTCGCCGCCGGTTACTTTCCTCATGCGATCGCAGGCCGGGCGGTGACGAGCTTCAGCGTCCCGCTGCCGTTCTTGCTCTCCGATCCGCCGATCGTGTACAGCTCGTCCATGAACTGCTCGAAGTCCTGCTGATCGGTCTCGAAGCGCACCCGGAAGTAGTAGTTGAACTGCGCCGTGACAGGCGCGGTCGGAGGCGAGTTCCACTGTATGTACATTCCCAGGAAACTCGAACCGGGGATCGCGAGGCCGGGCCCGCCAATCGTGTAATCAGTGCCCAGCGCCTTCAGCACGCCGTTCGCATACACCGAAATCGCGCCGTTCAAGTCCGTGACGTCCTCGAAAAACTGCCCTCCGACATAGCGCTGGATGGGCGAGTAATAGTTGCCCTCTCCATCGGTCACGACCTGCAGCTGCGCGGCGAGATTCACGTTGACGCTATTGGTGTTCACGAACGAGATCATGCCGTTGATCCAGGCGAGCGCCTGGTTCGCCATAGCCGTCTGCGCGATGTTCGAGCTCGATCCCCATTGGTAGAGGAGAGCCAGGGAGCGCAGGATTTCGCCATGCCAGAAGCCGTACCAGGATTCGTCCGGAACGTCAGTGCAGAACGTGCCCGCCATCGTCCCGCTGCTCTGATAAAGTGCTTGGAACATCGTGTAGGCCTTGTTCAGCAGCGACCAATACGTCGCGTTCATCGTCCCGCTTGCGTTGCCGTTTGGCCGCACGGCCTGATCCATCTTCAGCACCGTGCGGATCACGAGACCCGGCGGCATGTGGCTCCTGGTACGTGTTCTGAGCGCCAGTCTGCGGAAAGATGGTGGGCGGCCCAGCCGCGGCGATCGTCCAATTCGCGTCGAGCCAGGTTCAGGAAGCTGTTGACGATCCCGACCGCCTGCGTGTAGTAGCTCTCCGATCCGGTGCAGGCGAGGACGAGCTCGGCCAGCTCCGCGAGAGGACGAAACTGATAGCCGACCCATTCGGTGTTCGGATCCGGCCCGTTCCAGCCGAAGGTATTCACCGTGCCGTACTGCACCGCGTCCACGCGATCGAAATAGAAGACCGGCGCGAAAGGTCCCGTGTCATGCGTACTGGATTGCGAGGTCCATGCGGCTTGCGAGTCGGCAAGCATCTGCACCGCGATTGCGACGTTGGCCTCTTGTTCCATCTGCTTGAGCATCCAGGGGCTCTGATAGCCCATGTAGACCGGCCCTCGCCAGGAGATCAGCGTGGCTGGCTGGCCCAGGAAGTTCGCCGTGAACGGGATCGCGCCGCCCAGGTACGTGATCGCGAGGTTCGGCAGTTGGCGGACGCGGTTCATCGTGAGCGTGTGCGGCGTCGTCGCCGTGTCGTCGAAACCGAACGTATAGACGGTGCTCCCGAGCGGCAACACCTGGCCGCTCGAGTTCACAAAGTTCACATTGGTGAGGATGACCGTCTGCAGTCCATCCCCGGAGAGCCCTACGGCGCACGTGTAGCGGTTGGCTGGATTGAAGGGCTGCTGATTCGTCGTGTCGATGAAGACGTTGACGGTCTGCGCGATTGTGGAGCCGAGCGTGACTTCCGTCGAGTTGCCGGAAGCGTAGGTGTCGTTGATCGAGGCGACGCCGTACTGCGCTTCGCCGCTCGTGACTCCCAGAGGGATCGTGATCGTCACGTTTCCCGAGCCGTCGCAGGCGTAGACGGGCGCCGGCGACATCGAGCTGAAGGAATAGCTCCCCGACGTCGCGAAGGGCTGCAGCTGGTAGTTCGGCTTGAGCCAGTCCCTGCTGTCGTTGATGTCGTAGACGATCGCGGATTGCGCTGCTGTGGCAATCGCTGCCTGGCCATAGCTCGGGTTCGCCAGGAGCTGATTAGCCCGCGAGAAGCAGCGATAGGCCCAATTGAACGTGTCGCATGCGGCGTCGATCTCGCCAGCCGCGAGCGGCCGCCAGTCGGGCCACGCCTCGTAGACCTGATTCACTTGGATCATGGCCCGTCCTGGGCCGAGAAGATGACGGCCAGGGTCGCGTTCACGCTGGTGTCGGTGAGCGTGATGGTCGTCGTGGCGGTGCCGGCGTTGTAGCTGTAGCTCGCGATCGCGTAGCTCGTGCCGCTTGCGAGCGGTGAATAGGGGTTCTGATAGACCAGCGTGTAGCCGGCCGAGGCGACCTGGAAGACGTAGCGGACCAGGGCAACCGAATCGGGGATCGTGGCGACGCCGTTGATGAACTGCGCCGTGTTCGTGTAGTGGATCGTCGCGGACTGAAACGGGCTTTTGACGCAGAACAGCCAGTGCGGCGCGAAGATGTGCGTGGCGTCGACGGTGGCCGGGATCGTGAGCGCCAGCGTCGCGCTGCGATAGAGGACCGCCAATCCGCTCAGCATCTTCTTGGCAAGCGAAAGCGCTGCGGCGCTGCCGGTCACCGCATACGCCTCGAGCATGCCCAGCAGCAGGAGGAACTGGCCCTCGCTCGTGCCGGAGGCCTCGTGGAAGTAGTCGCCGCGGCCGGCGACGTCGTTGAACGCGTTCACCACCAATCCGCTGCCGTTCATCAGCATGTTGCCGGCAGGCGGCGCGCTGAAGATCGCGGGTCCCACGTAGTTGTTCTTCGGATCAGACCAAAGGAAATCGTCGTTCTGGCCAGCGCGCGCCAGATAGAAGCCCACCAGCGTGTCCAGGTCGGTGAACGGCGCATAGGGCATCGTGTTGTTCGAATTCTTGAAGTTGCCGAAGATGAAGTCGTAGATCAGGGTGAAGTGCCAGATGGGATTGTAGGCCTGTGGGATGCGCAGTTCATTGCCCGAAGGCGACTTCTGCACGATCGTCGAAAACTCGGGCGTGCGCAGCACGGTGAACGTGAGTCCCTGAATCGCGCTCGGATAGACCGAATTGCTCATGGCTTACGCGTTGACGCTTAGTTTTCCGACACGCATCTGCCGCTGCGCGATTCTGCCGATATGGTCGGCGTGCGCGCTGAGCATGGACTTGAGATCCGAACCCGAGCCGTTGATCGTCGGACTGTAGTGCACGTGCACGCTCGACGCGCCGCCGCGGGTTCCACCACCTCCTCCGGCCGTGTCCATCACGTGTTGCGACAACGCCGACGGCAGCACCATTTCGTTCGCATGCAGCATGGCCAGGCCGGTCGCCGGCACGAGGCCGCCCTGCTCGAACGCGAGTACCGCAGCGAAGGCCGCGGCAGCCGCCGGCGGCGCGAGGATAGGTCCGATGATTGGGATCGCCGAGACGGCCGCCCAAGTGTTCGCCGCTGCGACCTTGGCCGCGGCGAACTGCTGCTGCAAAGCGGCTGAAAGGGAGAGGCTCTGGGACTGGGCCATATACGCTATCTGCTGGACCAACATCTTCTCGAGTGACTCGACTACAGTCATCACAATGCTGTTCCACGACTGCGCCATCGCCTGGCCAAACTTCTTCTGGCCCTCGATCCACTGGTTTATGCCCTTGGTGAAATTCTGCGAGATGCTCTCAGTCTCGGCCTCGGCGTCGATGCGGGCCTGCTCGACCTTGAGCGCCAGAATCCTCTCCTCGATCGCCTGTTGCTCGCGGAGCGACTCCACTTCTCCGCCGCCCGATGGAGTGATGGAAGGACCGCTCAGCGCCGCCTGGCGCTCCTGCTGCGCCTTCTGCATTTCGAGCTGCTGCTCCTCTCCCTGGAGAGCGCCCTCGAGCTTCGCCTTGTCGACCTCCTGCTGCAAGCCTTCGGCCACGAGTTTCTGGACCCGATCGAACTGGGCCAGGCCCTCGATCGTCACTCGATCCAACTCGGAGCGCAGCTCGCGCACCCGCTCCGTATACTGCGACTCGGCCGCAAGCCGTTGTTCGAGGAGAGAACGCTCCCGCTCGAGCAGCGCCTGGCCCGTTACACCTTCTTGTTCGGCCCGCAGCTTCAACTGCTCCATCGCATCGGTGTCTGCCTTGCGCAGCGCCTCCACCTGCTTGCGCGCCGCCTCCTCGGCCTCGCGCGCCGCCTCTTTGGACGCCGCCGCCTGATCGCGGGCCAGACTCGTCGTGTCGTCAGTGAGCTTCGCCCGAGCAAGAGCGAGCGAACTCACCACCTGCTGCAGTTCGCCCTGCAGATCCTTCAGATGCTCCTTCTGCTCCGCCGCAGCCTTGAACGTATCGGGACGCCCGCGAATCGTCTGGACGGGCGCCATGCGCTGCTGCACGTTGCGCAACTGCGCCTCGAGGCTAGTGATGTTCTGCTTGTCGGTTTCGATTGCGCGCGAGAGAATGCCAGCGCGAGCCAGGTCTTCAGCGCCTTTGCCGCTGACGATTCCAACGATCTCGACCTGCGTGTCGCAAGTGTGTTTCGCGAGCTCCTCCATTTCGCGCGTCTGTTGCTGGATGGTCGCGCCGATCGTCTCGTTCCACTGCTCAATCTCCTTGAGTCCTTCTTTCCATTCGATGACCTTCTGGACGATTTCCGCGAGCATCTCGCCGAAGGCGATCGCACCGATATAGGGAAAGAGCCTCGATAGGATCGGCCCGAGTCCAAGCGTCTCGGAGAGGAACCGTTCGACGGCGCGGATGGGCAAAGCTCCCTCGAAGACGCGGATCGCGGCGCTTGAGTACGCCATCTGCGCTCCCGTGTGGGCTGCCGCTTCTCCCAGCTGCTCGGTTGCGCCACTTGCTGCCTTCTGCGCGACAGCCAATTCCTCGGCCGCTACCGCCACGCGCTGCTGCGCTACCGCCAAGTTGGCGAGAGCGGCCCCGTCGTCGTCCTCCGCCTGCTTGGCTGCGCGGCTTGCCGCGCGGACCTGATCCTTCGCCTTCGCGAATGCCACCGATGACTCAGCGGCCCGCACCCAGGCGCTCGAGATCTCCGTCGTCGCAGCTTGCGATTCGGCGGCCAAGGCCTGGAACGCGGCCGACATTTCGCCGCCGGCAGCTCGGGTGCTGGCCACGGCCTGATCCATGCCGGCCTTGAATTCACCGATGGTAACCTGGGCCCCGACTTGGAGGATGTTGTCGTCAGGCATCTAGTTCAGTACCCTCTTTTTCGGTGAATGCGCGAGCGCCCAGTTTGCCATTTCACGCAGGTGGTCGGGCATGCGCTTGGCCGATTGTCCAAGCATGCCGGAGAGATCGCGCATCTGGCCTTGCGCGGCGGATTCGGTCATTGGGCGCCGCATAGGCCTCTTCCCCCGCTTCAAATGGACCAGGCTCAGAACGACGTTCGCCGGCGGATACTCAGCGTAATAGTCGAGCAACTCGCAAGCGCGGTCCATGCCCAGGCCATCGATGTATTCGAGCGTCCAGCCGGTAGCGGTCACCAGCGTCCCGTAGATCCATCGCCAGTCGATCTCCGCGCTACCTGCGCTATTCCCCCGGCGCGACCGGACGCAAGCCGCTGGCGTTCTGAATTGCCCGCCAGACGTCCAGGAACGTCTTGAGATCGAGCATGTCGAGCAGTTGCTCCTCGGTCAGATCGGGATAGTTCCGCTGCATGGCAGCGAGCGCGATCGGCAGACGCTCCTTGAGGAAGGCAGCATAGTCGTCGCTCATCTTAAATGGAACCGCAAGCGTCTGATAATTGTCGCGGAACTGGCGCAGCGAAAGCGCTGGAACGATCCACTCCTTGCCATCCATGTAGACCGAAGCACCGTCGTACTTCGGCTTCCCGTTAGAATTGTCCGGCATCGCAATCGCCTATGAGAGATCCGCGTAGATTTTGCCGAGCGTGCCGGTCGCATCCACGCCGGCGTCGAAATCGATGTCGGACATCCAGAAATCCTCCTGCTTGGTCGGAATCGAGACCGAGCCCATGGTGCAGGAGTAGAGCTCGAGCCCCATGATCTTGTTGCGGAACTGATTGAAGAGGAACGCGCGGAACTCCGGCGCGTAGCCCATCAGCTGGTTGGTAAGAGTGATGGTGGCGCCGCGCGTGGTGCTCGAGTAGGTGTAGCTGATCAACACGCCGACTCCCGCATCCGCCGTCGCGAACGTGTACGTGCCAGTCGCCGCGTCGACGGTATACTGCCCCGTCGCCGGCGTCCCGGAAGTCAGTTTTTCCAGCTGCGCTCCGGTCAATGCGTTGATCACGCCATAGTCGGTCTCGAACATCGAGGCGTTCGTCACCGTATAGGTTTCGACCGGAGGCGAGCCCGAACCGATCATCCACGCCTCGTTCACGGCCATGATGGTCATCCCGGTAGACTGCGCCTGGCCGAAGTACAGCTGGTTGAGCAGGCCGGGATCGAGCACGGCGATTTTGCCCTTAGCCGTCACATCGATCTTTCCCCGCGCCTTGGCCACGGGGAACTGGCTCTGGCCGAATAGCTTCTTCAGATCGGCCTTGAAGTCGACGGTCACCTCTTGCAGGATGCCGAGCTGGTAAGGGGTCGGATTGGCGGCGGTGTCGCCGGCGTTCGGCAGTCCATACAAAACGCCGGTTCCGAATTGAATATTCATACGGTTGCTCCTAACGTTGGTTTGAGATTGGCGGGTTCGAACGCCGGTGCTACGGGACGAGAATGTGAACGGGGACGAAGGCGACCGCCTGCTGGCTCAGGATGCCCGGATCGATGTCGGTCTTCCCCTCGATCCAGCAGTGGGACACCAGGCCGCCGAGACTTTGCACGCCGGTCGGGCCCGTCGGCGCGAGCGCGTCCTCGATCGCCGCGAGAAGTTGATTGATCGGCGTGGCCGCAAGTAACGTCTCCTGGCCAGGCTCCTCGTTGAGTGCCGAGTCGTAGGCGTAGACGAAGAGCTGCGCTTCGAGCGTGAGCTTTCCTGGCGTGCCCCTGGGCTTGGGTTCCTTCGATTCCCCCACGCCGCAGACGAACAAGGCCGGCTGCTGCGCGGGCGACAGATCAGGCGGCATGATGTGGCGCCGTCCGATGGTCACAAAGGAACTGGCCAGCTGCGTCTGCAGCATGCTGAAGAGCGCGACGTAGATGGACTCGCGATCGATGCTCATGCCTTCATCGCCTCGTCCATCCGGGCCTTCAGGATCTCGAAGAAGCGCCCCTTGAAGCCCTCCGCCGTGGCGAAGAAGAACGGCTGGCCAGGCGTCTCGAACCCCTTGCGGCTCATGCGGTACATGATGGTGCCGGCGACGTTGATCTGCATCAGCTTGTCTTTGACTGCCGGATTCTTCGTGCCGTACTCGAGCCAGTAGTGCTCCTGCTTGCCGGCGTAGCGCGGCCGATACACCGCGGAGATCTGCTCGCCCGACTCGATCACGCGACCGCCGCGCCCGAGGATCCGCTCGAGCAGACCGGTGCGGGTATGGCCCGACACAGCCTCGACTTCGGCGCGTGCTAGGCCTCGAATGCCGTCGCGCATGCCCAGCCGGATACCGACGAGCACGCGCTGCTTCACGTTCTCGATGTGGTTCGAGACAGCATCGATTGAGGCGCGGTTGACGGTGAACAGGATCATACTAGCTCGAGCTCGACACGCTGAAGTGAATCGGCTCGATCGTGAGAGTCACTTGCTGGTAAGGTCCGCTCTTGCTGCTCCAGTCGGCGAAGCCCATGCTGCCCGACGCAGCAACCTTCACCGGCTTCTCAGGACCGAACGTTCCGAGAGTTCGAGCGATAAGTAGACCGGTATTCTTCACCGTCTCCATCTCACCCTGGTCGGTCAGGCTGATTTTGCTGACTTGGTTCGCGATCTCGGGAGCAACATCCTTCGCTTTCCCGCTCGCTGCGACGCTCCATGACATGTTCTACTTCCTCCTTTTGACTTCAGCTTTCAGACTTCATCTGCGCGACCTGGCCGGAACTGCTGCTCCGACTGGCGGAACTCTCTCGGGTGGCGTCTGCAGCGGATCGTACCGGCGATAGCGCTCGATGACGCGCTTCACCGACGGTGGAATCTCGCTCTCCGGCGTCTGCACCGTCTCGCCCTGCGCCATGTGCTTCGAGGTCTGGCCGATCCACTGCCGCGTCTTGTAGCGGTAAGAGACCCACTCGATCGCCGCCTGCTGTGCGTCCTGGGGCACGGTTGCGTACCCGGCGTTGTATGAGACCGTGACGGTTGCAAGATCAGTGAACACGTAACCGTCGAGATAGAGCTCCCATCGCCGCTCCGGGTCGAGGTCCATGTCGATCCAATAGCCGACCATGACGTCGTCGGTCGACTCCGGGATTTCCGTGGTTGCCGGGCTCGCGTTCGGAACCGTGATGGTCACCGAGGAGACGGAGTTCAGCGGCCAGTGTCGAAGGACCATTAGATCGCCGCCGTCGCCCTCGCGGACTTCCGTGTAGTCCTGCGCCGGCGTGAAGTCGAGTCGCGCGATCTCGCTCAAGAAGTCGTAGCTGACGGCCATGATCAGACGGGAGAGCAAATTGTCGTCGGCGGTCGGATTCACTCCCATCGCAAGCCAGGCCTTCACGTCGGTCAACTGGCACAGGTCGAAAACAGCGGGCGATGACATTATGTTCTATGACAGGCTGGGTTCGATTCGGCTTAAGATCCCCCGATGCGGTCGTTTCGGCAGCGTTACGATTACGCGTTTCGGAGCATTACCGGGCACAAGCGTGAGCATTTGTTTCCGTGTAGTCCGTCATCCGGGAGGAACCAGTGTTGGCTTCTGGCTCGTGCCGATGGCACGTGGCTTCGTGCCCTTTAGGGTCGGGAGAATTCAAATTTTCGGGGAATTGAAATGACCAAAAATATGACCGAAGCTGTATCGACCCCGGACGTGACATGGCAGGGGCGTGAAGGGCCCTATCTCAAGCACAGGAACAAATACGAGGAGAGAGGATAAATGAATTCCACCAAAAAGACAGCAAGGCTCGCAGGCGTGCTGTACCTAGTGAACGGCATGACCGGCTTCTTCGGCATCATCTATGTCCCCAGCAGACTAATCGTGTCTGGTAACGCCGCTGCAACCGCCAACAACATCCTCGCCTTCGAGAGGCTTTTCCGCGTCGGTATCGTCTCCGAACTGATTTGCGCGGCCGAATTTGTCTTCCTGCTTGGGGTTCTTTACCGATTACTCGGTGGAGTGAACAAGACGCATGCTTCGCTGATGGTGATCCTGGGTCTGGTCTTCGTTCCCATTATGTGTGTGAATGTACTAAACGAGATCGCTGCCCTGACGCTCTTGCGCGGCACGGATTTCCTGTCGGTATTCGACAAACGTCAGCTGGAGGCTATGGCCATGCTGTTCCTCGATTTGCATCGCCACGGGTACGTTGTCGGCTGGATTTTTGGCGCTTGGCTTTTCCCTTTCGGGGTTCTTGTATTTAAGTCAGGTTTCCTCCCCCGCATCCTGGGCGTGCTGCTGATCGCTGCATGTTTCGGCTACCTGGCGGATAGTTTTACGCCGTTGCTTCTGCCGAGTTACGCGAATTTCGTGGGCCGAATCGCGAGTATCCCGCTAACACTGGGCGAACCAGCGATTATCCTTTGGCTTTTGATTAGGGGCGCAAAGGATCAACCATTGCAAGCCGCTGCATAAATTGAGCCAGTAATCCTGGTAAGCGCTCCTGTTTATGTGCCACGTCCTCAAGCAGTCGAATTGCTTCTCTAGCCGCGAGTCGGAGACACGTCGAGTACGCGGATCGACCACAGCAGGCGCTCGACTTCCGGGTTCTTCTTGCCGATCTGAGTGGGGTTGCTGTCCCACAGCGCAACCAGCTGCCGCATCGCGATCCTCACGGAGGCCGGCACGCTGCTTGCGGCGGCGCCGTAGCCGGCGGTGAAGTAGATGGCCACGGCGTTAGGTACGTACAGGCAGGGCGGCCAAAATTCGCCGGAGTTCGGGAACAACCGCGGAGGCTCGCTCGAGGTGTCGACAACGAAATCCCCGTCCTGATTGCCCGGAATCCCGGGCAGCAGGTCAGTGGGCGTGCCGTCGGTCGCGATGTAGGTGATTTTTTGGACGCCCACGAGCGGCGAGTAGAACAACTTGATCATCTGCGAATAGTTCCACAACGTGGTCGAATAACGCGGCAGGCTGTAGTAGGCCGGCGGATACGCCTGCTGACTCATCACGGTATCCGTGTAATACGGGAACGAGTCGAGGTACTGGATGAACCCAGTGTTCACGAAGGCGCGCCGCGTGAACGTTGAGCAGTATTCACGCGCGGCTGTGATGAGATCGCGGAGCCTGGTCGCCTGCATCGCAGATGTAACGTGGTCCGAATCCTGCCACGGGCCCAGCCCGAGATGCAGCTTCGTCTCGGCAAGCGACAGTGGCTCAGCAGTGGGCGGCGTGTTCACTACGATCGCGGCCATGCGGGGTCCTATCTCGTTTCGCGGCGCTGTGCCTTGGTCACCGGCTTTTTCGACGACGTGGTTTGCTGCTGCTCGAGCAGTTGGCGGATTCTGGCGAGCTCGTCGAGCAGCGGCTTATTGGCGGTTGCGAGCATATCCGAAAGCCACGGCGCATGCAGCGAAGGCGCGCGGCACGCGTGCAACGTGCCCGGCTCGATCATTTCATTGCAGATTTTGCAGGTGCTCATAAGCTTGCCAATTGCAGCGGACCTGCCCAGCGAAACCGCGAATCTGGCGGAAACAGATCGCCGACCACCATATGGCGATAGCCGTCCTCGAGCGCATTCCCCGGGTCCACTTGGTTGTACCAGTGGTATTTGCGGATGCGGTCTTCGCGGTGGAGATAGCCATAATGCAGCAGCCTGGCCTGAACGGGTTCGATACGATCAAGCAGCTGCGCCGGCGCCGAACTGCAGTGGAAGTTCCCTCCGAAGCGAGTCCGTCGAAACGTGAGCGCCCGATCCGTCAACCGGAACAGCGACGGCCTCCGAAAGTCGGCGTACCAGCGATCCACACGGACCTGGTCCTCGCGATCCCACAAATAGACGATGCGGAAACTGCAGCAAACGGCTGGAGATTCGATCGCAGCTCTGACGGCGCCCACGTCGCTCGGATGCAAAGCCTCGTCGCCATCGATCATGAGACAGCAGTCGCCGATCTTCGCGCCGACCTGCCAAGCCTTCGCGAGCAGCCAGTCCTTGTCCCTCGTCTCATCTATCCCAGAGAATTCGCTGCGATAGACGGTGCAGGCGAGCGATTGGCAGATCGTCGGCGTCCGGTCTGTTGAGTGGTCGTCGAGCACCAGGATCTCCTCGCAGACCGGCTGTATGGACCGGACGACGCGCTCGATCCAGCGCGCTTCGTTCTTCAATCGCAGCAGGGCGATCGTCATGCCTTTACCGTTCCCCACTTCTCATCGAACAGCTCCTTGTTCCGCTCGAAGCTGCGCGATGTCCACGGATGGCCGCGAAACGTGCTCGTCAAACTTGCATGATCGACATAGCAGCCCTCGAAGACGCCGATCTTAAGCCCGGCGCGCCGGCATGCCTCGCAGTAATCGAGTCGAGCGAATAGCGCTCGTCGAGCAGGCCGACGCGGTCAATCGTGCGACGCGGAATATAGACGCAAACGAAAGCGATGTGCGGCGCCTCCCGTAAAGCCGTGCCACCCTGCGGCTTCTGCAATGGCTGGCGGGTGACGTTAGTAACGGCCCCGATGACGCCGAACTCGGGGAACTCGTTCGCCATTGATTGCAGCGCCCTGAAGCCTCCGACGGTTCGTAGCAGGGCATCGTCGTTCAGCAGGATGACATCGTCGCGTCCGGCCGCGCGTATGCCGATATTGCAATTGCGCGCGAACACGAATGGCTTCACGCCCGGGTGAACAGTCTCGTACAATCCGTCAAGATCCGCGTCGCCGCGAGGCGGCAGGTTGACCCCGTCATCGATCACAATGCGCCAGGTCCCTGGCTGCCGGGTACCGACGGCGCGCAGACACGCCTTTAGATTCGTGCGGTTGCGCGAAGGAACGATCACGCTGAACATGCCCTATACTTCGGGCTCTTCGCCTGACTCGAATTCCGCGCTCTCCACGTAAAGATAGATCGACTTGGCGAACGCTTTTCCGTTCTCGTCGAAGACGCGGTCCCAACCGGTTCCGACGATCCGAGCGTCCGCCGGAATTCTCTCCTCGCACACGGCCGAGCCTGACGCCCTGAGGAACTCGAGCAGCCACGGGCCCGGAATGGTGAGCCTTTGCGTTTTCATCCGTCCGCTTTGCGCGGGAACTTGCGCGGCCGCTTCTCTTTCTGGTCCTTCCGCATCCCTCTGTTTTGGCATTCTTCCATCCAGATCCGGTGATTTATCTCCGAGCGGCAAGCCGCGCGGCCGCACCAAGGTTTCTCCCGCCACTTTCTGATGCCGTCATGGCCGCATTGCGCATAGCAGGTCTCGCTCGAATCGCTCACAAACCGTACACGTCGACGCTCGCCGCATAGGTCGGCACATAGAGCTTTCCGCCGTTCACAACCGGTGGGCAGAACTTGTTGTACGTATATGTTGGGCTGCTCCACAGCAGCCTGGTCGCGCCCGTGCCGTCCGAGTATTTGCCGAATACCTGCGCGTCATAGGCATAGACGCGGCCCGTTGTCACCTCGCGATTGGCATCGCCGTCAGGGACGCAAGCCCAAAGGACTCCGTTTTCGTTGCCTTTCGCCGACAGGCACATCATACCGCCGGGCATGCCTCCTGGTGGAACGGGCGATTGCGCCGAAGCCATCTCCGCGCTGTTCGCGAGAAACTCGACCTGGCCGGCCGCATGCACGCTCCACACGCGCAGGTTGCCGTTCTCGCCCCAGCAATAAAGCTGCGGCCCGTTCGTGCCGTTCCAATAGACCGGCGTCGAATGCATATGATGAGTGCGGTTGAAGTAGAGCTGGTTGAGGTTGGCGATATTCGCGGGCGCGGCATCGGCGCTGTAGCCGGGAAAGAACGTGAACCACTGCGGTGGAGTTTTCAATTTCGCGTAGTTAGCCGCCGGATTCTTTTGCAAGTCGGCGAGCGTGCTCTTGCCCATCGAGCGCCAGCCGAGAACGTACAGGATGCCGTCTTTGCCGGCGCCTAAGACGAGCTGCAGCTCCGGAATGAGCGTGATGCCGCCCGAGCCGAGATCCATGTCGTCCCAATCGCCGCCGCGGGCAGAGTCGAGGAATGGCGACCACCAGTCGACGGGCGTGATGGACTTCCCATCGTAGTGCAGCTTGATGAAGCACTCGCCGAAGTTCTGAACGCCATCGAACGAACCATTGCCGGTGATCGCGTATAGGTAGCCCTGCGCATCGGCCGCGAGGCCTTGGCCGGCCATCCAGATGCCAGCGCCCGATCCGGTAGGCGTCGAATTCCATTCGGTCACGATTCCCCAGGAAGCGACATCGATCGCGGTGACGTAGCCGTGTGCGCCGTTCGCGGTCTCCTGGATCGTGCCCCACGGGATGAAGATGGTTTTCACGCCTGCGATGTTCGTGAGCACCAGACTGGCGCGCTGCTTGCGCTGCGTTGGCCCGGCCTGGTCGAGCGCGATAGCCTGCGGATCTCCGCGGCGTTCGCTAGCGAGATCTCGTGCAGCTGGTGTCGTCCTTTGGCGGCGGTGCCGTCGGGGCTAGACCACGTGAGGACGTAGAGCGTCGAGCCGTCGATCACGCCCGTCGACAGGATGCCCCAGTGATCGTTGATGAGCCAGCCGTCGATCTGGCTCGTCCCCGTGATCGGCGTGCCGAGATGCATCATCCAGAGAGTCGCGCCAGTGTTCGCATCGAACGCGTAGATCTGGTTCGCCATGGTCGTGCAGACGCAGAGATCATGCACGCTCCCATTCGAGAGCTTCACCCGCGGCGCGAACAGTGGCTGCGCTTCGATGCCGCGCTTGTCGTCCGGGAGCGCGAGCGAGAAGAGCTTACGCAGGGGTGTCTTCGAGATCGCCGCCGGCGTGAGCACTGCTTCGTTCAGATAGGCGCCGTGCCGGAGGTTGTTGGCCGACCTGGTGACGACGGGCTGAATGACGCCGCTTGGAGAAGCGCCGCGGGCGGTTATGCGGGCTTTCGCCGCTTCGCCGGCGTTGTCGACGTTGCCCAGCCGCGGCATGTCGTCGAGGTTGGTTGGCTTGCCCGTCGATTGCGCGAGCAGCGGCGCGGAGACGGAGGCAATAAGAAAATCGCGGCGGTTCATAGCGTCTCCGGCGCTAAATAGGTGACGGCAACCGTGAACGGGACCGGCGCCGTTTCCGTCGGGAGCGCCTTCACTTGGAGCGTGTACCAGCCTTTCGCGGTAGTCGAACCTTCCAACCCCTGTTTCTCGCCGCTGCTGGTCAGGCGTAAGGCGATAGAGGCGCCGCTCGGTTCGAGGATGCGCCACGAGACGGCCGGCACGCCGACCTGCGGGCCGATTTGGATCAGACTACTATTGGTGCACCAGAGCCGCTGCACGGTCGACCAGCTCGCGCCCGCCGGCGGAATGTCGAGGTCGTCCGCGCCTTCGAAGATTTGCGTAGTTGGTCCGCCACGCACAGCGTTCGGCTCATCGAAGCCGGCCCGCGAGAAGCAACAATAGCCGCGGCCGTTGTCGTTCGGCGGAATGTAGATCGTGACTGCGCCGTTCTCGTCGGTCCATTGGTCCCACGTGTTGCCCGTGTAATCGTGCAAATGGACGTTGGGACCGAACGCGGTCTGCACCGAGACGGTCTTCCACCCGCCCCAGACATCGTTGTTCAGCCCCACCAGGAGCCCTGGCGAACTCAGCCGTTCGTACACAACGAATTGATATTCGGCATGCCGCCAGGCGGTGAATCCGTTGGCGAGATGCTCGTGAATCCAGATGAGGTTGTCGATCCAGGGCTTGAGACCGTAGCAATATTTGTCGGTCGAGTAGTCGCGGTAGTAGACCGAAGGCCAGCCTTCGGACGTCAAGATGAACGCATAGCCCAGCAGCTTGTTGTAGATGACCGCGCCAAAGCCGTCCGTGTCGCTGTCGGCGTTCTCGATGAAGGTGACGGCGTACATGCCCCACGGATAGCCGAAGGAAGCGAGGCCGGTCGATTCAAGCTGCGTCATGTCCCACTTCGAGCCGTTGTTGCACATGCTCTCGAAGTTGTATTTGACGCTGAAATCGTAGGCGTAGCAGCGCATGTCTGTCGCGCCGACCCACCACTGGAGCGTCGAGCGGTTGCCGTCGGCGTATTCGCCGATCGCCGGCTTGCCGGCCATGGCTTTGGCGTTTGCCCAGTTCTTGATGGTCGCGAGCGCCTGCCCTTTCGTGTCGTCATTGCGGCAGCCATCAAGATCGAGGCGGCTGTAGAGCCAGTCGCCCGCGTCAATGAGCCCGTTCAGCACGTAGTCTTTGGGAATCGCATTGATGGGGCAGAACTCGTCGCCAAAGCCGAAATCGTCGCTAACCGGTCCGTCAATGGGATCACGCGGAACGCCGCCTGGCGTGGTGCAGCTGCAAAAGCACTGCGGGTCTTTCGGGAAGCGGCCGGCTGTTGATCCGCTGGCGGCAGAGTAGCGATAGACGCCCTTGTCGCCGCCGTACCTCTGGTGCGGGACCCAATCGGCGATTAGCTGGAGTCCATTGGCCTTCGCGATCGCACACATGCGCTGCAGTCGCTCGGCCGAGCCGAACCGCGTGGGCTTCTCCTCCGAACCGAGATCATACTCGTTGAATACGCCGTAGCCGTCCGACGACGGCGAGTCGCCGCCAATTGTCATCGAGATTGGCGGCAGCTGGAGTGTCTTGAAGCCCGCCTCGGCCAATGCCTTGCACTGCGAGGCGATGTGATCGTACCACCAAGGATCGCCATCTCCGTCACTCGGCGCGGGAACGGAAATCGTCGGATTCGCCTGCCGTCGATAGGCAGCTTGTAGAATGACGCCCACTGAAAAGGACCTCCAGTTTGGTGTTTAACTACCCTTCAATAGCCTCGAAGAAAGACTGCGGGAACTCCGTCTTCGCGATCAGCGGCCAGTTGTTCTGCCCGATCCGCTGCGCACTCGAGGTGTTCGCGCCGTGCACGCGAGCGATCAGCATCTGCCGACCTTCAGCCGAGGCGATGCCGCCGGCCTTCTGCGCTTCGAGGACGATGGCGTTGTCCTCTGCGACGCTGATGTTCGGGAACTTGTGCGCGGCCCAGAACTCGCGCCGGTAGCACATAGACGCGCCGCACGCGTACCCGGACGGCCCGGTCCAGCGGTAACCAAGGTCGTTGCGCTCATCCCAGAACAGCAGCGAATGGTAGCCGGTCATCGGCTTGCCCGATGCCGCCAGGCGCTCGGCCTGGTCACCGATGCGGTCCGGCGCGCTCCAGTCGTCAGAATCCCAGTGGATGATGATGTCGCCTCGGGCTGCGTCGCAGAGCGCGTTGCGCTTCGCCCCGATTAGCAAACGTGGCCAACGGAAGTAGCTCACTCCGGGACGCACTGGCGGGCTCTCGAAACGACGGATCGTCCTCATCGTCGAGTATGACCAGCTCGCGCGGCTCGTAGGTCTGTTCCAGGAAGCATTCGAGCGCCACTCGCGAGAGCACGGGCCGGCTGCGTGTCGGTGATGGCGGAAGCCAGCATCACTTCAAACAGGCGGCGAGATTCATGGCGTTATCCTCGCGGAATCAAAGCTCGCAAAAGGACTACCGCTGAATGGCGTTACCCGCAGCGCCCGCTTAAGCTCGTGAGGAAGTAGTCCCCGCTGTGTTTAAAAGAGTCCTTTTGTGATCCCTCTTCCCCCGCATCCCTTCCCCGTTATCGGGGTATGGCCTGCTGGAGTGAGGCCGTTCACATTCTGTGTTAGCCTGCCCTCTATGAAAACAGACACCTACAGCAAGATCGTTCTCACTGTGATAGCGTTTTTGTTGGTTGCCCTCGTAATGCGGCCAAGCGCTCAATCTGTCCATGCTGCCGCAGCAGCCAAATATTCGTATGGGTGGTACAGATCGGGAGGGTTTGACAAGTCAGCAATGGACGATACCATGAAGTACCTAGAGCAAGAGTCCAACGCCGGCTGTGAAGTGATAACTGCATTGCCGATTGCAGGTACCCGGGTCGACAACGTCGCAATGGGCACCGTCAATATTCTCTACATCTGCCGTAAACCACAATAGACGCGCTTTTCCCCGTTTCATTATGGGTAAGTTCTGAGACTTCGTCCTTGCGTGGAGAAGTTAATGGCTAGCTTCCCCAGTCGCGCCTTGTTTCGCCGTTGACCTGCGCGAATTGTTCTTTCAGTCGCGTACACAGCCACATGCACTTGCAAGAGAACGATTATTCTCAGGCTCACATCGGGCGGGTGTGCACACAGGGTGATATCCACGAGCGCACTTCCCCGATGAGCACCCCTTGTCACCGTACACGGCTGGCTCAAGAGGCCCCGTTCCAAGCTTGCATGCGTAATTTGGATTTGGGGCAATTGAGCAAGTCAACGCCGGTGGCGGGGCGGAGGTGGATGGGGCGGGCGCGGTGGAGCAGGAGGCGGGCTCGGGGGATTAAATGCTGCGAGAACTACCCCAGCGTAAGGAGCCATCGCCGGCACGCGAGACGCGCCTTCGTATTTAATGCTTCCTGCACCGACGTTTTTGCCATCGGGGCTCCAGACGACCCCGTATTGATTCGGATTGCCGCGGATGTTCGAAAACGCCGTGAGGACGCCGTTCGAGTACGAAATCATGGCGGCGATTGGTGAAATACCCGAGTAAACGACGGAACCTCCACCAAGGTTGCTTATTGTCGCCGCCGCTAGACAGCTTCTGCTTATCCGGTTGACTCAGCAAGCCCCAATAAGTTGTGGTTGAGATCCTTGGCTCCCCGGATCTGCTGGTACTCGGTTGATTTGCGGCCGGTTCCGAGGCCAAGGAGGGTCTGAAATGCGGCTGCGGGTGTTTTGCGCCGGTTGTGCCGGAAGACGAACTCGTCGAGGTAGACCTGGAGTTGAGGCTTACTCACCCCGTGGTAGGTGCCGACCAGCCATTGCTGGAGGTTTCCAATGGCGCGATCGGCAAGTGGGACAGCTGACTTGGCGCCTTTACGGAGTTCGGATCTCATCGGTTGAGGGCGGGCGATGTGTTTGAACCCAGCTTCCGCGAGACCCTCAAAGCTCTTGAGGCCATCCGTGTAGATGGTCGAGCCGGGAGAGACGTTTTGGTTGAGGAAGGGGAGGATTGTACGGGCCTTGAAATCTGGGATCACTTTCATTCGGACTCGCCCCGAACCCCTGCCGCGCTTTTCCACCGCTACCAGAACCAGGGCCGCTCGTCGCCCCTTAAGCTGTCGGCTTCCGCGGAGACCGGCCTGCTCGCCGCCAACCCACGTTTCGTCAACTTCTACCTTGCCGTGCAGCGGCTCCCGAGCTACATTCACCATGGCCCGGCGGAGTTTGTGAAGCATCATCCAGGCGGTCTCGTAACAGGACAGACCCAGTTGTCGCTGTAGGAGCAAAGCAGACAAACCGCGCTTATCGGTGGCCATCAGATAGGCGGCCCAGAACCAATGGGTCAGCGGGATCTTGGTCCTATGAAGAACCGTCCCGGCCGTCAGCGAGACTTGGTGACGGCAACCGGCACACTGTCGCCGTCGTTGGTTCACCAATTCGTACGCTCGCCGATGTCCGCATCGGGGACAAACGAAGCCATCCTGCCAGCGACAGGCCGCGAGGTACTGTTGGCAGGCTTCCTCGGTTGCGAAGTCATTTTGAAACTGCCGCAGCGTCTTGGGAAACGGCGGTCTGGGCACCCCTCCACGCTACCTATTGGGGCTTGCTGAGTCAACCAGATAAGCAGGAGACAGCTGGCTGCTGCCAGACACAACATAGAAATGAGCCTCTTCATAAACCATTTCCTTCGCCTGCTTTCGAACCCGTGACGACCTCAGCGGGTCTGCAAGTTACAGATTCTATGTTGCTCCACGTCCCAACATTGCCACGAATGCCGTAGACCATTGCACGCTATTGCACGCTGACCATCTTTGCGGAGGGACTGATCCGACGTCTGGCTCTCTCGCCGGGAAGGCGATTTCCGCCGAGCGCTCCAGATGAAGGCTAACGCCAAGGCGGGATTTATGTCTCAGAAGCCCGTTTGAACGTAGCCGCTTTGCGGCAGGCGCGTTCTAGCAGCATTTTGGTTTGTCACGCGGTTGCCTGACCAGCGAATCCGTGGTAGCGTCACAGCAGAATGGCCAACGGGTTGGGTCTTTCGCACTCCCAAACGCGCCAAAACAGATCGAAATCGATCAATCCCCATCAAGCAACCGTCGTGCCAAACCGACGGCGGCCTAGTTCAAACATCGTTATCGGAAATGCTCGGGCATTCCAGATTGCTCCACGCCCATGCTTTCGGCGTCCGAGCACTTCCGATCAACGCTAATGGTTTCTCGCTCGCCTCACTGCGACGAGCCTCTTCGCTGGGGACACGCAAGTAGATTCAGTGATTACCCCTTATTGCGGGAAGCAAAGGTTAGGATACCGGACGAGACGGGCTCGCGCTTCCTCCGTGCCACCGATCTTCAAACGGAACTGTCGTACCGCCCGACTTGCACATCTTCTGTTTCGGTCTGTGACGATTGCCGCCAAGGCCCTCCGGGCACCTATCCTGCGGCGCGATCCGTGGCAGCGGCGCCACCTATGCGCTTCTTAGATGTGAAAAGCGAATAGATCGCCGCGCTTCCGACGTCTCGTGTTACGGTACGACCTTCAGCAATCCATTCAGCGGCAGATCCTCTGAGGACCTGCCCACCATGATTTGAAAGTCAGTAGGCACAACCCGCCAATGCATATCGAGGTCGAGCAACTGCAGATCTTCGGGGGTCAGCGTCATCGTCACATGCTTCGTCTCACCGGGTTTTAGGTCCACGCGCTCGAAGCCTCGTAGCTGCTTGACAGGTGTTGCAACCGAGCCGGTTGTCTCGTGAGTATAAAGCTGCACAGTCTCCGTTCCGGGCCGGTCGCCGATGTTCTTTACCTCCATACTGACGCGCGCTGTGCCGGCTGGATGAATTTGCGAAGGTTCTATACGGAGGTCACTGTATTCATAGTGCGTATAGCTTAAGCCATAGCCAAACGGGTAAAGAGGCGTAGCTGGCATATCAACGTAGCCGCGCTTGCGGTCGTTTATCCAGTAGGCTTTACTGGGCTTGTAGTCATAGTAGGCCGGCAGTTGGCCCACGTGACGTGGAATGGTAATCGCAAGCCGGCCGCTCGGGTTGTAATCGCCGAATAAGACATCCGCGACCGCATCCCCGCCGCGCTCGCCGGGGCGCCATGCTTCTACAAGTGCCGGCACGTGCTCGGAGGTCCAGCGCGTGGAGAGAGGCCGGCCGTTCACGAGCACGACGACGGTCGGCGTGCCGGTCTCGTAAACGGCTTTGACCAGATCCTCCTGAACGCCGGTCAGGTCAAGGCTGGCCACGTCGTGTCCTTCGCCGTCCGTGGGAGGATCCTTTTTTTCCTCGGTGCCATTTTGGCCCTGGTTTTCTCCGACGACCACAATCGCCACCTCGGCACTCTTCGCCGCGCGCGTGGCTTCGGCGAAACCGCTTTTGTCATCCCCGAGAACGTTACAGCCTCTCACCGCAACAACGCTCGTGCCCTCGCCAACTTTGGATTTGATTCCTTCCACAATGCTGACGACGTGCTGCAGGACCTTGTGCGGCGAATAGTCGCCAAGTTCATTCATGAGATTGTCGGCATCCGGGCCAATGATCGCGATCGATTTCAGGTTCTTCTTCAAAGGCAGCACGTTCCGCTCGTTTTTCAAGAGAACGATCTCTTCGCGCCCGGCGCGCAGAGCCAGATCTTGATTGGGTTGCGAGTGAACTGTCCGGATGGCGCGATCGACGTCGACATAGCGATTTTCGAAGAGACCGAGACGGAACTTCAGTTCCAAAACTCGGCGGACGGCGCGATCGACGAGCGCCATGGGAACTCGTCCCTCCTCAACGTTTTCGATGAGCGGTCCCATATAGGCGGGTTCATACGTGATGTCCAGGTCGACGCCTGCGTTCAAGGCGAGAATGCCGGCTTCCTTTTGGGTGTGGACAATATCCTCATATATCAAGGTTCCAAATCCGTCCCCTTCACTTTCAACTACGCCTTGGAAACCCAATTCCTGGCGAAGAACATCGTTGGTCCATTTTTTGGAGGCGTGTGCGGGCACGTCATCGAGTTCCGGATATCCAGCCATGACACCGAGTGCGCCGGCTTTAGTGATTGCGGCGGTCCAGGGGAGCAGAAAATTTTCACGCAGCGAGCGCTCCGACAACTCGATGGCACCACGTTCCAGACCGCTAGCGGGCTCACTTTGCGTAGGGAAGTCTGTTAGTACGGCAACTACCTTGTCAGGAGCAGCTATGTTGTTTCCTTGCGTGCTTCGCACAATAGTTTCCGCAATGCGCGAATAGAGATACGGATCTTCTGTGTAGGCTTCTTCATTTCTACCCATACGCGGGTCGCGGTCCAGCTCCAACACCAGAGTAGAGAGCATGTGGATACCGATGGCTCGCGCCTCCCCTGCGGCAGCCGCGTAGACGGATCTCACCAGGTCAAGATCGAATGTACTGCCAATCGCCAGGCCCTCCGGAAAGACCGTGGCTCCAGGGAACATAGCGCCATGGGTGCCCTCTTCGTCCTCAAGAAGAGGTATTTTCAAGCGGGTCTGCGTAAGAGCGATCTTTTGGAGTTCATTGAAGTACTCAGCCTGCTGCCGAGCGCCTTCGTGTAGGATCTCATTGGCCAGTGTGAAGAAGCCGCAGCCCGGACCTATCTCCTGCGTGTAAGTTCCGGCAGCAAACTTACGGCATGCGACCATCTTCGAAGGTATATCGGGCCCCAACTCATGCACGTAAACGCATGGTAAGTTTAGCTGCCCTACCTTCTCCTTCAGCGTCATGCGGCTCATCAGGTCGTCAACTCGGACAGCGATCGGCTGGTTACGGACGAGGTACGGCGGTACTTTATCGCCGGACTGCGCAGGAAGAGGATGCGGACCGAGCAGCGCGGCGCCAAGTGCCACGACAAGAAGTAAAGATGAAGCGTTGGTTATCATTGGTCACCTGCTGTAGCCATACAGCGCGGATGTAAATCACTGCCGATAAGGTCAGGACGAGCACGATCGCGATGCCTTTCGATGGAAGTGGGGTCAAGGACTGGATGCCACGTCAATGATGATCGACACGCGCGCCGATTTCCCTCGCGCGAAATTCCTGGATCAACCTGATCAGGCGATCCACAACCGCGCTCACAAACTCCTCGCCTTTCGCTTTGGTCGCCTTGGTGGGATCTCCGACCGTTCCGGTTTTAGAATAACGGCTGAACCACTCCTGGAAGACGACGGGAGATGGCCGCTCCAAATCCCAGTAGAAAAATTCGCTGGATTTGAAACGAATGTCGCGCTCCGCCTTTTCAAACTGCACGAGATCCGGCCGGAGATACAGCAGTACGGAAGTCTCCAGCTCACAACCATGGGCCATCCCGCCCGGATACTCGGATTCGCGAAGTTTTGACATGATGCCCTTTGGCACCAAACTCCACCAGGAAACCATGGCGCAGATGGCCTCGGTTTGGTTTGTTATGTTTCGTGCCGAAATATCCAGGAATGGAATGTTGCTACCGTGCCCATTCACCAGCAGCACCTTTCGAAAACCGTGGCGAGCCAGGCTCACGCCGATGTCTGTAACATATCGGATGACGGTCTCCCCTTGAATTGCAATGGTTCCGGGAAAGTCCATGTGATGTTCGTTGAACGAGTAGTAGACGGGCGGCAGCAGGATCGCTTGTTCGGGAATACGTTCGACCGCACAGCGAGACATCTCCGCCGCCGTGAGGACATCCGTGACCAAGGGTAGATGCGGGCCGTGTTGTTCAACCGTACCAACGGGTAGAACGGCGACGCGATTCTGAGCCACGGCGTCGCCGATTTCAGGCCAGGAGAACTCCTCAAACCGATACTTCATGCAGACTGTAGAGTTCGTGTCGAACAGATCATACTAGCAGGGAGCGGTGCACCTTCGTGATGGCGTGAACGATATCGTCGAGATCGCTCTGCCTATATTTAGGACCGATCGTCAAGGTGGCGGCGCGATCGTAAATGCTTAGTGTCTTCGGGCAGCACTCGGGTCCGTAACGGATCTCCTTCCCACGGGCGCTGTTGAAAGAAGGCCATGATGGATGAGGCGCCATTTTATTGATTATGTAGGGGAACGGAGGCAGCGGAGTTGCCGCACTGGGCGGACCCATCGAGATGTTTTCGGCATTCACTGCCTTGATGTAGCGATCGCGAATCTCTTTGTCGGGCAGCAAAAAATCGATGGTCCACCCCGTCTCACCCGCAAGGTCATTGCTGCGGCGAAATTTCATGCCCGGCAGATCTTGCAAGCGCTCGCGAACATACCGGGCATTTGTTCGATGACAGGCGAGGATCGTCTCAATTTTTCGAAGTTGGCCACGCATGACGGCGGCGGTCATTTCGTTCATCCGGTAATTCAGCCCGACGAAATACGGCATCTGGGGCTGGCCGAGAATCTCGCGGTGATACGGCCGCATCAGGCCTAGATCGTGAAATCGGACGGCGCGTTCATAAAGCAAAGCATCGTTCGTTATGACTGCTCCGCCTTCTCCGGCGGTAATCATCTTGTGCAACTGAAAGCTGTAGATGCCCATGTCGCCCATGCTGCCGAGCCGCTTGCCCTTGTATTGAGCCCCGAAGCTCTGCGCCGCGTCTTCGAGCAGCCTTATATTTTTGCCTTGGGCGACAGACTTGACGCGATCAATGTCGGCCGAGGTTCCAAAAAGGTGGACGGCCATGATCGCCTTCGTTCGATCTGTGATCTTTTTCTCGACGTCGTCCGGGTCGATCGTGAACGATTCGTCGACCTCGGCGAAAACCGGCAGGGCCCCAGTCAGGAGAACTGCGGAGTAACAGGAATGCCATGTCCACGCCGGAAGGATGACTTCGTCCTCAGGCCCGACACCCAAAGCCGTGAGCGCGACGTGCAGAGCGGCGGTGCCCGAGGTTACGCCGAGCGCATACTTGGAGCCTGTGAAAGCTTTGAGCTCTTTCTCGAAGTTCGCCGTCTTAATCGGCACGTTTGGCCCGTAATAACGAAACAGACTGTGCGAATCGTATGCTTGCGTGACTTCGGTTCGCTCCTCCTGGCCGTAAAACTGCGTTCCCGGATATTCGGTTTCGAGACGGTTGGCGCGCACCGGAGAACCGCCGTTCACCGCCAGTTTTTCATCGCCAGCAGAGAGTTTGCCGTCCGTAGCGGCGCCAGCCGGCACGGCCATTGCCGCCGCAACACCCGAAAGAAACACTCGCCGGTTCAACCCGTCGTTCGATTCTTCGTTCGGCATGCTGTTCCACCTCCCGATCTTAAAGACTTATATACCCGCAATATACTTCGAATCTGCTGACCTTACGCTGGCGGCCGCGCTCAAACGCCCGTCGTAGAGATTAGCCGATTCAAACGCCCGGTGTTGCAGATATCGTATATCGTCCGTATACCGATCGCAAGCTAAAATCGCCACTTTTGGCGGCTCTGCCAGGGCACGGGTGCACTGATTTTGAGAGTCAGGGACTAATCCCGAAAGCTGATTGAGACGAACCGGAGGATTGTGGAGTTAGCCTTTGCTGCCGGCCTTAGATGCGGAAGACAGACGCTTCAGGCGCGGGCCACTACCAACTCCTGCATATCTTTCGCCAAGGAACGCGCGCGCCGGACGCAGGTTGCGGACGCTCAAGGTCGCAGCTTGGCCTTCGGTGATGTCATCCCAAACTGCCTGGCGAACCGCCTCAAGATCCCGCCTTTTTAACGCTTCCACGATTCGCTCGTGAAATGAGTGAAATTCAGGCTCGCGAAAGCCCGAGGAACGAAGCTCGATGTACATGAGGCGTTCGGTGCTTTCGAGGTTCTGCCGAAGCAGTTCCATAAGACGCCGGTTCCTGGTAGTCTTAGCCAGTGCCAAATGAAAGTTAGTATTGGCCTCGATCAGGGCACTGAACGTGTTTTGTGATTTCTCGAATGCTCCTCGGCTAACTGCAAGTTTTTCGAGTTCCTGAATATCGTGATCTGTCGCGCGAACAGCTGCCAGCTGAGCTGTCGCGTCTTCGAGGATTAGTCTCATTTCGAAAAGCTCGCACACGGCGTGGAAGCTCATCTCCGGGACGAGAAATCCGTGATGGGGCACCACCTGAAGCAGTCCCTCATGGTGCAGCCGATTGCACGCTTCCCGATAGGGTGTTCTGCCGATGCCGCAACGTGCCATGATCTGAGTTTCGGAGAGAAAAGTCCCCTCCTCGATCTCGCCCTGCACGATGGCTCTTTTCAAGGCTGCATACGCTTTTTCGGTTTGGGTCGTCTTTCCAGAGGCGCTTTTTCGCATAGTTTATTGTGAAGCCCGCACGGACCAGCCAGTTTCCTTGCGTACTGCAGAAACAAGGATTGTAAACCCTGCATATGCGGGCGGCAAGGAGGGCTGTAGACCGCATCGGTCCTCAACTCGGTTTTACGCCACATGACTGTATAAGCGACTTGCCGAGGGCCGGCTGCAGCGGCCGGCCTGGATCGATCTTCAGCCAGAGAACCGCCGCCGTGAGGTACACCAAGCCTGCGCTCAGCAGCATTGCATCGAACGATTGGAATTTTGTGAATATCCAGGCGGCCGCAATCGGAGAAATGAATGCGGAAATACTGGAAGATGAATTCATGAAAGCAGCCACCGTGCCGGCGAGCGTTCCGCCGATCTCTACGGATGCACTCCAGGCTACCGGTGTGGCCAGGTCTATCCCAACCTCAGCCACGATCAAGCTGACAATGGCAGCGAGCGGTTGGTGCATGAGCCCGGCTGCGGCGAAGCCGATGGCGCTTAGCAGGTAGCCTCCCAAACCAACCAAACAGCGTCCCCAACGCAGACTCCCGAGCCGTCGCACCAACAGATCAGAGAAGCTACCTCCTGCCAGACAACTCACCGAGCCTACGCCAAGAGGAAGCGCGGCGTACAGGCTGGCCCGGCCCGGGGGCATGTGGTGCTGGCGCATCAGATAAGTGGGCAGCCAGGTGACCAAAAACCAGAACCCATAAGACGTTGCAAAGTACATCCAGAATAGCGCCCATAAGTTGCCGCTGAAGAACATTCGTTTCCACGGTAGGCCGTCGCCGCCCATTTTTGCCGGTGCGGAGTTTTGGCGTGCATAAGCGAGATCTGCGGCCGTAGCTGCGGGGTGCTGTGCCGGGTCGTCGCGGTAAGAGCGCCAGAAGATAGCGCACCAGATCGCACCGATCATTCCAAACACGATGAACGACGCTCGCCAGCCGATCCATCCGATCAGTAGCATCGCAAGCGGCGGGGCAAGCGCCCCGCCAATCCTGGCGCCCATCCACATCACGCCGGTAGCTTTGCCGCGATCCGAAACGCGAAACCAGTTCCCAATTGCCCGTGCGAAGGCCGGAAACGCTCCGGCTTCGGCCGCACCGAAGGCCAGCCTCACCGCCAGCAGCCAACCATATTCGGATAGAACTCCTGTCAACGCAGTAAAAAGTGACCAGCACGCGACGATACGCGCCAGAATTCTGCGCTGCCCCAAGCGGTCGATCAGGTATCCCATTGGAATCTCAAAAATGCCATAAGAAATGGAGAATACGCCGAAAACGTAGCCCATCTGCATGCTGGACAGCTGAAGCTCGGCCATCATCGACGGTGCAGCTACCGACAGACAGACTCGATCCAGGTAAGTGATGGCGGAAGCAAACGCAATCAGCGTTAATACTCGATTGCGGAGTGGGATTGCGGGGCGGTATGGCACGGGCTAACTCACGAGCGTTCATGACTAACATGCGCTCTTAAACGGATCTGGCTCACGTAAGGTATGGATTATTGCTTCAACACGAAGCCCGCGTCCACCCAATCGGCCAAATCGACCGGGTTCCGGCTGCCGGCGTCGGTAACAACCAGGTCGATAAGCCGGGCGTGCGCGGGAAGTCTCACATCGAACCTCCACGGCTCCTGCGAAAGCCGCATGACAGGGCTTTCCGATTGCAAATTGCCGTCGATGTAAAGCTTGAACTGCACGCTAGGATATGTGGCGAGGAATTGAGCTTTCGGGCGCTCTCGGTACGGCTCGTCATCGACACCTGCACGCGCCACGAACCGCTCATAACCTGGTTTGATTTCGTATAAAAGGTTGGCTGGGGCGCGCATGCCAATTCCTTTGGTATAAATGCAGTCACGAACGCTGAGCGGTGCGCCGGTGAATGACTTATTAGGTTTGGGCTCCCACCGCCAATTACTTCTCGAAGGCGTAACGGGTTGGACTTGGTCGAGATAAATGTCGGGTTTTGGCGGCATAGATCCAAGATGAACGAAATATCCGTCGCTGATGAGGGTAACGCGATGCTCGCCCTGGAAGGCAACGGCCCGGAGCGGTGTAGTTTTGGACAATACCAGCGGCTTCGTATAAAGCAGCGATGCCGGACCTGGTTCGCGGCCATCGAGAGTGTAGTGGATTGAAGCGCCGTTCAGCTCATGGGCGGTGAGGGTGACCTTCACCGAATCGGTGAACAGGTATGGCCAAGCCTCAGTGCCCCATGGCGCGAGCCGGACCTTTTCGACAATCCAGTTATCATTCCATACGCCGGCTCTTCGCATTTCATCGACTATATTGATGGTAGGAATGCCGGACCGTTCCACGTCGGCAACGTCCTTTTCAGTGCCGGCGTCAGGCGTAAGGCCATGATCGGGATCGTACAAGGTTTCGGCGTCGGTCAAGTCACGCGCCAGGACGCACTTTATCCCAGCTGCGGTCATAGGCGCGATGCCTTCCGGCTTATTCATGACACAAAGATTCGTGTTTACGCCCATGTAAATCAGGCGATTCAGGCGCCGCTTTTTGTAGACGGCGTATAACTCCTCCGGGTCAGCCACAATCCAGTCCCTGGCGGCTATTACCAAGTTGGGATCCATCTGATCCCAGCCGTAATGCGGATGACAAACAATGCCGGGGCCACACATACATCTGTCGGGCCGAACAGTGTTCACACTAAAGGGGCAGTAGAAATTCGTGACATGCGGTAGCGGAGTTCGCAATAGGGAGATGGCACGTTCACGTTGTGGTGTACCTGCATACTGACTGGCTACATCTGTGGGCGCCCAAATGATCTGCATGCCGAGATGCCGTGCAGCCTCGAGCGCATTGTTCATTCTGGGCACCATGGCGGCCGCGCGCTGCGCGTTGGTCATACAGTCGTTCGTATTCCACATGTCGATAATTACGATGCCGACCTTTGCCGGGTCGACCGATTCCTTGGCGACACGGATTGCCCCGGTATCGCGCGCCCGTGTCTGAAGGCTTAAGTCAATTGCGCTGCTGGCTTGCGCCCAGGCAACACACGCCATCATGATCAGAAGTACGCATGCAGTTCTCACCTGCGTGCGGCGTAGCGGATTGTTTGGCGGCTGCACAGGCAATAATCTAGAACAAGAACTTCAACGCGACCTGACCGATTCGAGGGTCTCTCGCTTGAGTCACATATCCGAAGGTTCCGTTGTTGATATTACCGCTCGGATTCATGAATTGTGCATGGTTAAACACGTTAAAGAATTCGAAGCGGAACTGTACGATCTTGTTCTCTGTCAGATTTACGTCCTTCAGTAATGCCATATCCCAGTTGTTAATGCCGGGCCCATGGAAGGATCGCTTGTTCGCAGTGCCCAGTTGACCCAGCGGTTCCAGACTAAACAGACTGGTGTTGAAGTACGGCTGTCCTGAACGAGGGTTTTTGAAGTCAAGGTTGCCAGGAGTATAGTTGGGCGTGTCCACTTCGTTCCCGTTGGGTCCCGTAAAGGACGTTCCGAGCAAAGAACGATCATCGGATTCAGTCAGGAAAATGGGCAGTCCAGACGCAAACCGTGTCACCCCGGATACGATCCAGCCGGAAGTTAACCGGTTTGGCTTGAACAAGCGAGCAAACGGCAGCTCATAATGATAGCTGATCACCACATTTTGCGGCACATCAAACGCTGACAGAGACCGGCTCAAGCGGTAATTCAGTGGGTTGATCTGATCACCCCATCCTGACGAGTCATCAATCGATTTACTCCAGGTGTAGCCCACGAGTAATTCGAGAGGACCGGAACGATGCCGCAAAGAAGCCTGAAGCGAGTTGTAATTCGAGTTCCCCATTGTAATGAAGTATCCGTTGCTTCCGAATGAGCTGCCGAGAGGATAGCGCGTTCCGTTTATAATCTGTCCATTTGCAAGAGTGTAGACTCCGTTTTCGCCGAAAGGCCCGCAGGTCGCGCTTCCGGGAGCCACCTGGTTCGGTTGACTCGCGCTGAGACACAGGGCCGGATTTCCAACGTTAGCCTCGAGATCGCTAAGCAGTGCGTGGCCTTGGGTACCGACATAACTCAGACTTAAGACATTGTTATTCCCAATCTGCCGCTGGATAGACAAGCTGTAGTCCTCGGCGTAGGGCACCCGGTTCCTATAGTAGAAGCCAGGCGAACTGGAGATTGGCAAAAACTGCGCCCAATTAACCGAGTTGTCCGGATTCTTGGCCGAGACCCCAGGTGGCGGGAAGATTACCGGGAAACGCTGCCCTTCAGGATTGCCAGTTCCGCGATCCACAAAAGGAGTGGCCAACAACGGCGGCTGCGGGCTCACATAGAAAAATCCGAAAGGCGCATCGCCGACCTCGTTGAACCCGGTGGCATCCTCAAAAGCGGTGTAGAACATTCCAAACGCGGCACGGATGCTCGTTTTCCCCGGGCCTCCGGTCAACTTTCCCAGCAGACCGCTGCTCCAATCGGGCGAATAGGCCAATCCAATCCTGGGGGCGAAGTTGTTGTGGCGAACTGGCGCGAGAGTCCTTGGAATTCCCGGGTCACCCGGAAAAACCCAACCGGTCGGCGCACCCGGAAACACTTGCGACTGAAGACCGGGTACGATCGTTTCGAGCTGGTTGTTTACTTCGTACCACGGCGAAGTGACCTCCCAGCGAAGGCCGTAGTTCAGCGTCAGATTCGGCTCGATTCGCCAACTGTCCTGACCGTACAAGCCGACGTATTTGGTTCGAGTATGTAATGGTAGTTGCACACCCTGCAAATAAGTACTGGGTGCGCCCAACAGGAAATCGACAAAGTCACTGCCAGTCTCAGTTCCAGTGAAATTGAACTGTCCGTTGTTGTATCCCTGCTCTTTTTGTGTGATCTGATCATAGTGTCCGCTGCCACCGAACTTCAGTGTGTGGTTTCCCCTAACTACTGAGAAGTTGTCGATGAGTTGATAAGTGTTATTAAATTGATGCGTAGGAGCTACAGACACGCCGATAGAATAATTGTTAAAGATAAGAGATGGAACGCCTTCAATCGCGGGATTGAGAACATTTATGCCGAGGGTGTCGGGACCAGTGACAAAGCCTAGGGAATTCAATGAGACTCCGAGTCCGCCAATTGGCAGACCGGAGATGTAGACGCTGCGCATAAACTGAGCCCGAAGTTCGTTAACCACCGTGGGGCTTATCACTTTTGTGTCGCTAACAGTCAGCATGTGGGCACGCCCGTCGGTCTGCGAATCAAAACCCGGCAAACTGGCCGTCGCATAAGGGCTCGTTAATGTGTAGTCATCGATAAAATAGTAGGCTGACACCATACCGATGCGACTATTGGAATCCATCCGAAAACTTCCCTTATCGTCATTTAGCATTTGGTTATAAGCCGAAGTGGAGTAGTAGCTGCCGGAATTCGGAGTCGGAATGTATTTCAGGAGATTTTGAGCGACCGGGCTGATCGCCGATTGGGGGATGATGGCATTCGGGAACACGCAGGCCGTATTTTGTGTGCATCCAGGCGCGTAATACGATTCGCCAGGTGTTACCGGATAACCCAACTTTTGGGCAAGCTGGTTAGCCCAGTAAGCTCCTGATACTGTTCCGGTCAGTACCGATGACATATCAGCAACATTGCCCAGTCGATCAGCTGGAGAGGGAACCAAAACGTTGCCCGTAGACTGCCCGAGAATTTGACGGGTTCCTTGATAGTCGCCGAAGAAGAAGAGCTTGTCTTTCAGAATTGGGCCGCCAAATGTCCCACCAAACTGGTTCTGGATGAATTTGCCGATCGTTGGGCTGAAAAAGTTGCGTGCGTCCAAATCAGTGTTTCTCAGGAAGTCGAAGACATCGCCATGGAACTCATTGGTTCCAGACTTTGTAATAGCATTTACGAGTCCCCCTGCATAGTTTCCGTACTCAGCGTCAAAATTGTTAGTAAGTATACGGAATTCGGCGATCGAATCCAGATTGGGCACAATGGCGGTTCCCATGTTCACCCCCTCATTGACGTTTCCGCCATTAACCATGAAGCCGTTTGCCGATTCGCGCTGTCCGCTAACCGACAAACTGCCGGGATTGAGGTCACCGGATACGGGTGTTGCCGAATATTGGCCGGAGGTAACCGGGGCCACTCCGGGTTGAAGTGCAAGCAGGTCCGTATAACTTCGGCCATTTAACGGCACGGTTGTCATTTTGCTGCCGGTGATCACCTCACCCATTTGAGTGTTTGTGGTTTCCACCTGGACCGCAGCGGCATTGATGGTGACTTCCTGACTCGCTTCACCGACCTGCAGCCTGGCGTTGGCGGTGAGGGCCGAATTTACATCGAGAATCAAATCCGTTTCCTTGTAGTCCTTGAAGCCGCGGGTCTGGATCACCAAGTCGTAACGCCCTACCGGGAGAGAGGGAAACGAATAGTAGCCCTGCGCATCCGTGCGAGTTTGTTGCTTTATGCCCGTTTGCGTATTGATCGCCGTGACGGACGCGTCCGGGATCAAGGCACCGGAAGGATCGGTAACGGTACCCGAGATCCGTGCCGTGACGTCGGGATACGCGGGTACCGAATAGAGAAACAAGTATATAACAGCGCCTGTTAATGTCGCGAGAAATCGAGCGATTTGACAGCGAAGCATTCTTCCACTCCCTTCGAGCAAACTCAAAGAATTCTGGCCAATGGGCCAACGCAAAAGCCACCCCTTTTAGCAGATAAGCGTCACCTCAGGCGCGGAACGTGGCGCGTCTCTGTCCAACCCCTGCGCGGCGGAGATCTGCGTGGCTGCACCGCGCGGCAAGTGCATCCGGCACATTTCCGTTTGCAAAAGTATACAACTGATATACAACCTCGAGCAAGAGCGAGATTGCTCCGGGATCTGCTCTGTTTGCATGCCCCCGCAGCCGGCTCTCGCGCGTCAGTTGTGAATCGATATCATGGCGAGCAGTCTGCAATGGCCCCCGTTAGCTGAGCATCCCCGATGCGCTTCATTGGCGCCGCCTTGCGTATCCTGATATACACTTCGTATATCTTTTCGGCTCTCTCGGGGCGACGACCGTAAGGCCTCACGTATTGGACCTTACTGGGAATCAAAGTAGATATTGCAAGCGCCAGATAATTGTCCCGGCATGCCTATTTCTTCAACCAGCACTGTACAATCGTCGTCACTGGAGGCGGCAGCGGGATCAGGCGAGCGGTTTCATTACTCTGCGCAACAAGAGGCGACAACGTGGCCATCCCCGATATAAATAAGGACGTGGCCCTCGGGACAACGGCGCAGGCCGGCGGTAAATCTTCGCTGGGGCTTCGGTAATTTTTCCTGGTTTCGAATAGCGATGCGAATTATACAAATACAGGCAGCGGGACTGCGCGGCGCCACGCCCGAGGGCGGCTGGTCAAACGAGATCAAGCCAAGTGACTGTGTCCATACACTGATCACCGTGCTTACCGATGAAGGCGTCAGCGGATGGGGCTCGGCGTTTACGAGCGACGGGTTGGCCGAAGCAGCGTTGAAGGTATTGGGGCCCTTGTACCTCCGCGAGAACCCGCTTGAGCCCGAGCGACTCTGCGAAAAGCTTAGAGCACATACTTTCTGGCTGGGACGCGGCGGAAGCATCACGCATACGATCAGCGGGATCGACAGCGCCTTGTGGGACATTCTCGGGAAAGTAACGGGTCAGCGCGTGTAGGCCGACTGTTAGGCGGCCGGTATCGCGATCGAGTTCGTCCTTACCCGTCGGTTCTGATGCAGCAGCCGGAGCCGCCGGCAGATCATTTGAAGAAGATTCACGCGCAGGGATTCCGTGCCTTCAAGATTGGTTGGGGGCCGTTTGGCAGGCATAATCACCGTTTGGACGAACAGATCCTACAGGCTGCCCGCGACGCAATTGGGCCTGAGGGGCTGCTCACGGTTGATGCCGGGGCTAGCGATGCTTTCTGGAGTCAAGGTACAAGTGGGCACGTCGAACAGCGAAAATGCTAGCCGATTACGACGTATTCTGGTTCGAAGAGCCTCTGTGTCCGGATAACCTCCCGGACTGCGCGCTGCTTCGCAGGAACGCACCTCTGCTGATTGCCGGCGGCGAAGTACTAACGCGACGCCAGTCCTTCGTTCCGTGGTTGCAGGGACGCGCTCTCGACATCGTGCAGCCAGACGTGACGAAGGCCGGGGGTATTTCCGAGGAACGCAGGATTGCCTGGATGGCGGAAGAGAATGGCATTCGCTTTATTCCGCACGGGTGGAATACGGCTTTAGGCCTGGCTGCCGATCTGCACCTGGTTTCCGCGATGCAGCACGCCGATCTCTTCGATACCTCACGGGTTCTCCTTTTATTGACGACATCGTCGCGAGTCAGTGGCGGTTGGGTGAAGACGGGATGCTTGCGGTGCCAAACGGACCAGGTCTTGGCATTTCTCTCGATTTCGATTCCGTAGAAAAATACACCGGCGTGAGCTCGACTTTGTCCAATTGAAACGAAGGGAGGGTGAGATGATTTAAACAATTCTTAGCGAGAATGTTTTATGATCAACCTCCCCTCTGACTTCGCTCCGATCATCCTAGCATTTCAACCCATGATGCTCAATCGCACCTGGCAGCGTGCGGTGGTTTTGATGGTGGGCGCTATTTTGGCGCCAGGCCGACGGACGGTGTGCGGTATTTTGCGCATCATGGGCTTAGGCCAGGAGAAGCAGTTTCAGAATTTTCATCGTGTTCTGAATCGCGCGGCGTGGGATCTGCGCCAAGGAAGCCGGATTTTGTTGGGTTTGCTCATAGATCAGTTCTCTCCTCAAGGTCCGCTGTTATTCGGTTTAGACGACACAGTGGAACGGCGTTGGGGTCCCAAGATTCGGGCCCGGGGAATTTATCGGGATCCAGTTCGCTCTTCGGAGAGTCATTTTGTCAAGGCGTCCGGCCTGCGCTGGCTTAGTCTTATGCTGCTGATCCGTATTGGGTGGGCGCAACGAGTCTGGGCACTTCCGGTTCTGACCAGTTTGGCGCCCTCGGAGCGCTACTACGAGAACGGAAACCGGAAGCCGAAGACACTGCTCCATTGGGCCCGGCAACAGTGTTTCCAATTGCGACGGTGGTTGCCGCGGCGGAAGCTAACGTTGGTTGCCGATGGTGCGTTTGCCGCCTTGGATTTTCTGTATCAGTTGCGCCGAGTCAACATCGCTTGCATCACTCGACTCCGCCTCGATGCCCGTCTCTACCAACCCGCTCCGGCGCGTTCACCCGGTCGTGCGGGCCGACCCCGCATAATTGGAGCCCGTCTGCCTTCTCTTCAACAGCGTATGGCTGATTCCAAGACCCGTTGGAAGAAAGCGCTCCTCCGGAACTGGTACGGCCGTGCTGGCAGAACCGTCGAGTTTTGCTCGGACACAGCCATTTGGTATCACGGCGGGCTGCCGTCCTCCCAGATCCGCTGGGTGTTGATCCGTGACCCGCAACGACGATTCGATCCGCTGGCCCTGTTGTCCACCGACCTCACCGCCGCACCTCTGGATATCATCAAGGCCTATGTCTGCCGCTGGCAGGTGGAAGTCACCTTCGAGGAATCCCGAGCTCATCTCGGCCTGGAAACTCAGCGCCAATGGTCCGACAAAGCCATTGCTCGCAGCACTCCGCTGCTGCTTGCTATGTTCTCCCTGGTCACTCTGCTGGCTTCTCGTTTGAGAAAGCAAAACCAAGTCTTGCCTTTGCAAACCGCTTGGTATCAGAAATCCCTCCCCACCTTCTCCGACGCTTTGGCCGCAGTTCGCAAGCATCTCTGGAACGATTCTTTCACCTCTCATTCCCCCTCAGAGATCAACCAATCGCCTTCGCAGCTTCTGGAACGATTCTCTGAAGCCCTTTGTTATGCCGCCTGATTGGACAAAGTCGAGGTGAGTATCAGTCCGAAAGAGTTTTCGATTTAGCCAGGAACAACGGAATGTCCAAAGTGATCGGCTACTGGGTGACCACCGCAATCATCGAGTTCGAGCTTCTAGTGGGTGGCATAACGGACCTGGTGCATGGGCGAGCCCTGCTTGTGCTCGGGCCGCCCGTGGTCGATATCCTGGCGCAACTCGGTTACCCGGTGTATCTGCTCACGATACTCGGGATCTGGAAAATCCTCGGAGCAATAGCCTTGGTCGTGCCTCGTTTCCCGCGGCTCAAGGAGTGGGCCTATGCCGGAGTCTTTTTCGAGATGACGGGCGCGGCTGCATCGTGGATAGCGACAGGCGATAACACGGGCCAATTCATCGCGCCCCTCATCTTCGCTGTTTTTGCCATGGCTTCGTGGGCCCTTCGACCGCCCGCGCATCTTGGGAATTCTATCTCCGGTCAAGATGAAAGCTCCGGACCTTTGATCAGAACACAGAAACGCTCTGTCGTTCTCGGAAACTTCAAACGGGCAAAAGAAGAGCCCGGCTACAATTAGGCGGTCATTAGCCAAACCGCTTTTTGGGGGCGACTTGCAAAAAGTGAATCAGCGGTTTTGCCAAATGGCCGCTTTCACCCGCACACGTCGGGCAACTTGACCAAAAAGCGAATCTGACAAACCACGGGCTCCATTTGATGCCGGCAGGCCTCTTCAGGCAACTCGGCACTCATAACGGTGGTGAAGACCGCCAGCCTCCGGAATCGAGATGATCGGACCTGCTCCTGGAGGTTGTACATCGCGCGGTTCGGGACAATCCTTCTATAGCGCCAAATGCGTGCGTGTCCGATGATAATAGGCGCAATAGGCCCGGAGGTGATGTTTGAGACTGCGTTCATTGAACACGATGAAGTGATCCAAGCACTCCCGCCGAATGCTGCCAATCACGCGCTCGATATACGCGCGCTGCCAGGGCGAACGCGGAGCCGACGATACTTGCTCGATTCCATCGTCTTTACCTGTTCCGCGAAATCATGCCCGAAGATGCGATCGCGATCACGCAGCAAATATCGCGGTGCACTCTCCTACGGAAAGGCACTCCCGGAGTTGGTGCGCTGTCCACTCGGCTGTGGGATGGGCTGTTACTGCGAAGTGAACGACGCGCCGACGCTCATGCGCCAACACCAGGAACACGTATAGGACTTCAAATCGAATCGTGGGCAGGGTGAAGAAGTCGACGGAAACAGGACTCTGCAAATGGTTCTCCAGGAACGTTCGCCAGGTCTGCGAGGGCGGCTTTCGGCTGCGCACCAGGTACTTACTCACGCTGGTCTCGCCAAAATCGATGCCGAGCTTCAGGAGTTCGCCATGGATACGCGGCGCGTCCCAGCCGGGATTCTCACGGCTCGTGCGGCGGATCAGTTCGCCGAATCTCCGGTGATACGCCCGAGCTTGCCTCGCCGGATCTTCCAGGTCCAGAACATGCGAAATGCTTTGCGATGCCAGGCAAGCAACGTGTCGGGCTTGACGATCACGAGCGCAGAGCGCCACGCCGCCCAGACCCGAGAAAGCCCAATCCACAACAGGCGATCCGAGTTGTTCAACAGCAGGCGTTTCTTTGCCGAGCGCTGAAGAACCCCGATCTGATGACGGAGCGCAACGTTTTCAAGCTGCAAAGCGGCGCGGCTTTTCAGTAGCGATGACAGCACGGCCAATGTGATTGAGAGCCACTCTGATGTCCAAGGAAGCACTTTGCGGAGGGTGTGCAACAAACATTATCTCAACCAGTTCGACATTTACGACAGGCACAACATTCTGGGGGAATTATGGAGCCAGCGAACTGGTGCTCTCAGCACGCAGGTGTTGCAAGAGTTCTACGTCAACGTGACCCGAAAAATCGCATCACCACTATCCAAAGATTCTGCCAGAGCTGTCGTGAACAGTTATAAGATTTGGTCCGTGGATACCACTCCGGAGGAAATTTCTGCAGCATTCCGGATCGAGGATGGTGCCCGTATCGGCTCTTGGGACGCGCTGATTGTCGCGGCCGCGCTCGGGATTCTGCTTCGGCCTCACGGGCATCAGAGCACGCTGGCGCTCGTTTCTCCTCGTGATAGCCAGACAGTGAACCATTCTTTTGCAATACGCGATGCCACCGTAGGGCAAAGGCAATATTGTTGACAGAATACGCGTTGACGACTGCTCTTATTGCTTTGGTGCACCGATCTTGCAGGCGACATTGGTCTAAGTGGTCGTCTGGCCAACAGGGATTTCGCGTAATGATTTCCAAACCCGTTGTTGAAATACAGTGCGTTTCACATCGAACGGCAAATGGGAGATCGTGTGAAAGCGTCTCGACGAAATCAACTACACGCGTCACCAGATCATCGCAGTCCGAATTCGAGTGGACGAAACGCGTGCTAAGAAATCGCTGCTCAATTTTGATCGAGTTGGTTCGAATCCTCCCCACGAGGATCATACTATCGCTTTCTTCTTAGACGCGACCAGAATGGGCCAGAGTGAGGACTGACCAAATCCAAAGAGAATCTCCTCGCGCGGCTCGTTCCCCTGACCGCCCAGAAATTTGCGGATCTCGTCCGCCAATGCCTTTTGGCGCTTCAAATTCTTAGTCATCGCCGTCGTACAGTGTGATTATCCGCTACGCCGTCTTCTTGATCTCCGCATAGCATTGCGGTGCCCCGCGCCTGTCGACCGGTCGAACATGCCGTACCCGCGCATGACACGGATGCGGCGAAGTCTCGCATTATCGTAGAAGGAGATCGTGCCTTCGAAAGCCTCGGCGGCTTCGTGATCACTGCCTACATGACAAGTTCAGATATGAAGCGCCGTGAGATCGGAATGACCTAATTAAGAGTCGGCGGATGGGCCATCACTCGGTAGTCGGCGAGTTCCCATCCAAGTGGCACAGCTTTGTCTCTGCTACCGCGGACGACCACTTGATACGAACTCGGCACCTGTTTCAACCCATCCTTTTTGAAGCGCTCGAGTAAAGTGGACAGCCCGTGGGCACTCGCGAAAAAATGCATGGCTGCCCCCGAACCAGCGCCCGTGACGCCGGACACGATGATGGTTCGGGAGTTCCGGTCCGAAAGCGGCTGGTTTGAGAAAACAGTTATCAGCCCGTATACAACTGTGAGCGAACGGGATTCGTCGCGCTTCGGAATGAAGACCTTTCCGTTAGCAGCGGTCGCACCTTCTCGGACGACTTCCTCGCCGATGGCGCCGTCCTCGGAGATAGCAAAAGGTGTGTTTCTTAGGACCCGTCCCGCATAGTCGCTGTAATTAGGGCTACCAATCAAGATCACGTTTCGATTCCGCAACGCTGCCGATCCCAGCGTGTTCTCCGGAAGAAAGTCAACGGTTCCGCCGGCGGCTGACACGATTTGCGCCGCGAACACGGCCGCTTCGGCATCGCCGAAAAGGGGGAATCACCGGAGTAATACATATAAGGTTGTCCGCCAGTGTTCGGAATCTTCAGCCGGGCGAACCATGCACTGTTATCGGGCACCAGAGGACGAAAAATGTTAGAATTCGGAGTCTTGGGGTAGGGTTTGATAAGAAGCGAGGGAGGTGTTGCCAGGCAGAGCATAACCTCGGAACCGGGACGCACGAGCGGACCCCAGAACTGTTCAAAGATCGGGTTGAGCCGGCTCCGTTGCAAATGGAAAGCTCGAATGACCAACACGGCACCAATGACAAGCAGGACATTCAGAGCCAATGCTTTAAGATGGGTTCTCCTTGTTAGAGGCGCAGGACGCGCCGGCTCCAGGAACAGAGGTTCCGTTACAAGCTTCGGCTCCGCTTCATAGAAGAAGGGCGTGTACGAGCCTTTTCGCAGTCCGATCCGAACCGTTGCACTCGGATTCTCTCCTTCGTAAAACTGTTCAAGCTTCTGTCGAAGATCATGCGCACGGCCACGGACGCCCGAATCGGCTGCGGGAGAGTAACGGCGAGGGCGTCCGAGAGCGTTCGTCCCGATCGAGTATTCCGTTATTTCTTCGGCTCGGCCGGCCTGCCCATTTCGCATACGTACCGAAGAAACTTCTTTAGTTGATCGGCTCGAGCAAACGTCTGGCTCTTGAGTACCGCTTCCAGAGCCTGCACCTTTTCCTCAGCGGTGAACGCATGTTCGGGCAACGTTCGCATTTGTTCTGCCCGGATTCTATCACCTTTACTTTTGGTGAAGACCCGAGCGTGGCTCAACTCCCGCCGATCCGGCAAATCCCCTTTTGGCGCGGCTTTGAAGGCCTCTTGCTAACCGTTAGCGAACGTTCCGTAACTGGAATATATCTTGAAAAACACTAGCCAAAGGACAAAGATTGTCTAAGATCGCGCCAGGAGTTGAACGATGTACGTTGTTCAAGGGATATTTCTATGTTCGAAACGAAGCTTGTCCGCTGCTTCATGCCTGTTTGTCTTGCTGAGCCTATTAGGTCCAGTCCACCCAGCAGACGCGCAGGTGATCGCAAGCGCAGAAATCCGCGGTCTCGTGACGGATGCCAGCGGAGCTGTGGTTCCCACCGCAAAGGTCACCGTAGAGAATCTAGACACCCACGTCCCGCAGACAGCATCGGTGACGTCGAGCGGTGAGTACGTAGTTACCGCTCTTCCTCCGGGACACTATCAGGTCCGGGTGGAGGCGCAGGGATTCAAGGCTTTCGTCGTCTCACACGTCACTCTTGCCGCCGCGGACAGAGTTCGTGAGGACGCAACCATGCAGGTGGGCGCGGTTACCGAAAACGTCGAGGTGCAAGGTCAGGCACCGGCACTGCAAACGGATAGCGCGACGTTTGGGACGCTGGTCACTACTCAGGCGGTTCAGAACTTGCCTCTTAACGGACGGAATTTCATGACCCTGGTACAGCTCACAGCGGGCGCAACGGAGGGATTGGCGAGCAATACGCTGAGCGGAAATCGGCCAGACGATCGCCGAATGAGCTCTGTCCTGGTGGTCAATGGCGCGAGTGTTCCCAACTGGCTGCTGGACGGAATGGACAATTTCGAGCGAATCCAGAATGACATTGTCATAAAGCCTTCTGTCGATGGCATTGCGGAAATTCGCGTGCTTACCAATGACTTCGATGCTTCTATAGGACGCTCGGCGAACGGCGTGGTCTCCATCACAACCAAGTCGGGAACAGACGCTTTTCACGGGACGCTATACGAATACTTTCGCAATGACGCATTGGATGCCAGAAATTTCTTTTCTCCCACGAAAGCCGAATACCGCTACAACGATTTTGGCGCCAGCATAGGCGGGCCAATCAAGAGAAACAAAACGTTTGGGTTCTTCGATTACGAGCGTTATTTCTTGCGACAGGGCCAGACTTACACGTCGACCATTCCCACCCTCGCGATGCGAAATGGCAACTTCAACGGAGTAGCTTTAATTTTTGATCCAGCGACGACGGCGCCAAATCCAAGCAAACCGGGAACGTACATGCGAACTCCGTTCATGAACGACACGATACCGGCTAATCGGATCAGCCCCATCGCAACAAACTTCATGAACCTCTATCCTGTGCCGCAGACGAGTAGTCTCGTGAATAACTACACGTCCAATCTGAAGAAAACGCAGGATTACGACACTTATGACATTCGAGTCGATCACCACTTCAATGAATTGAACACGTTTTTTGCCCGTTACTCGTACAACGACGGCACCACGTACACGCCAGGCGCATTCCCGATCGTAAATGGAATTGATCCGGGTGGCAACGCAGGCGTATTTCCCGGGCCGGGACTGCAACGTTCGCAGGCTGTTCAGGCAAATTTTGTCCACATCTTCACTCCGACGCTTTTGTTGGAGTTGAAGGCAGGATATCAGCGATTCGCGCTCGATTCTCAGTCGGTGGATTTGGGTAAGAATCTCGCAACCGAGTTCGGGATTCCCGGCGCAAACCACAACTATGTGAGTACCGGCTTACCGCTGATGCAGCCTGCCGGCTACGAAACACTGGGCGGCGCCTCATTCCTTCCGCTCATCGAGTTTGAGAATACGTTTGACTATCAGGGGTCGGTCTCGTGGACAAAGGCTTCGCACAGCTTGAGAATGGGTGCTGCGTTGATCCGGCGCCAGGTCATCGACACGCAAAGCTCTTATCCGCGCGGCGCGTACAACTTTGACGGCAACGCGACTAATGATCCTTCGGGCGCAATTCCCTCTGGGAACGCTATCGCTTCCTGGCTACTCGGATTCCCCTCGGTCGGGCAGCTGAACGAGAACCTAACCTGGAACGGTTATCGGTTTTGGGAACCGAATGTCTGGTTCCAGGATGACTGGAGAGTCAATCGCAAGCTGACGTTGAACCTGGGGATCCGTTACGACGTATTTACGCCATTGACCGAGGTGCACAACCAGATCTCAAACTTCGATCCGGCAACTAACAGAATCATCGTGGCCGGAGTGAATGGAATTTCTAACACGGCAGGAGTGAAGACAGACTATTCGGACGTTGCGCCCCGATTCGGGTTCGCTTACCAGCCTGTCCAAAGCTGGGTCATTCGAGGTGGGTTCGGAATTGCTTACGTTCCGGAGTTCACTGGCTCGAACGGCCTGCTGAAGAATGCACCGTTTACGAATGGCTACTCGTTCATTCAGGATCAGATCTTCCCAACGTATACGCTGGCGCAGGGATTTCCACCACCCATGCCCCAGAGCATCACAAACCTCACGACTGGTTTGATTGCGGTGGCGGAAAATTTTCAATCAACACGTGTTATGCAGTACAACCTGACTGTGCAGAAGGAGTTTGGTGGGAACGTTATAAGCGCGGCGTATGTGGCCTCCCTGACGAGACACGGAGTACTTTCGCCAAATATCGATCAGCCTTTGCCGGCGCCTGGAAACACGAACATCCTGCGGCCATATTATTCGATCTTCCCCAATATCTCGACAATTTCCTACCAGATGAGTGCGAACACCGCGAATTACCATTCCCTGCAATTGGTTTTCGAGCGCCGCCTGCGGCATGGACTTACGATTAACTCCAACTTTGTTTGGGCGCATTCTCTGGCAGGCGGCGCACCCGGTCAGTTGATTGATAACTGGCATTTAGAGCACGGTAGCGCCAGCACAGATATTCGTCTCCGATGGACGGCAACGGCCGATTACCAATTGCCGTTTAGGGCAAAGTCTAACAAGTTGCTGAGCGGAGTGATTGGCGGCTGGGACTTCAATGCCATCGCCGTAGTGGCAAGTGGTCTGCCTTTTACCGTGACCAATGCAACACCGCGCGAAAACATTTCGAGCGCTGCAACGCAGCCCGGAAGAGTTACGGTGTCCGATCGGCCGGATCGTATTGCCGGTTGTGATGCATACGCGGCCAATCCCACTGTTACTCACTGGCTGAACGCTGCGTGCTTTTTTCCGCAGCCCTTATATACTGCTGGGAACTCTGGACCGAATATTCTATATGGGCCGCCTAATCGCCACCTGGACATAGCGTTGTTCAAGACGTTTCCGATCAGGGAATCCATGCAGCTGGAGCTTCGAGGTGAAGCATACAACCTGACCAACACTCCCAGCTTTGCTAATCCTGGTTCCGCCTTCGGTAGTGGCACCTTCGGCGTTATCAGCGGGACGGTGGGAACACCGCGGCAATTGGGATTGATGCTGAAGCTCCTATTCTGAGTCGAGTTGTGGCAATGGAGAACAAACAGAGCATACGGCGGCGCGAATTCTGTGCGGCAGCAGCGTTGCTTTCGACCCTTGCGCCTGCAGCCGCACAGGAATCCCAGAGTAATGAGGGTTTCCGACCGATATCCGACGGCTCGTCCCTGAACGGCTGGAAGGCCTATCCGCGCAAACCAGGAGATTCGAATACCGGCAAATGGACGGTCGAGGATGGCGTCATCTCCGGCGGGCAGGACCCTCCAGGCTCGGGCATGGGCGCGTATCTGGTTTCGGAAGAGGCGTTCTTCAACTTTGAACTGCAACTGGAAGCCCGGCCGGATTGGCCCATTGATACCGGCATCTACGTCCGCACAGTGCCGAGGGGAAACATAGGCATTCAGGTTTTGCTCGATCACCGTCCCCTCGGCGGCATCGCCGGATATTTCGGCAACGGATTGGGAAGTTTTCACGCCATGGAGTACGGATTCATCGGCGAGCCTGGAAAGGACGGCAACGAATGCCACCCCGAGCGGTTGATTCCCGTTAGACCCGCTGAGCCGACAAAGCACGTACCGCTCGATTTCTCAGCTCCGGCGCCAGTCTTTCTCCGTGCTTGGAAGCTGAACGATTGGAATCACTTCCGAATCCGCTGCGTGGGAGAGATGCCTCGTTTGACGACCTGGATCAACGGCCAGAAGATAAGCGAATTCGACGTGAGTAAGGTTCACTCGCCCGAATTCGATCCCAAAGCGATTGCCGCGGCAGTCGGCAAGCCGGGTCACATCTCGTTCCAAGTCCACAACAACGATGCATTTCTAGGAAAGCTCCGCTGGTGGCCGGGCGCGGTCAGCCGCTGGCGGAATATCACGATCAAGAGTCTTCCGGGGTGATTGCAGCAGTCGGAAACAAGCCAGTTAGCTGACGTGCCCTTATGTTAGACGACAGTTCAGCACTTGAGATAGGCATGGAAGTCCCCAGTATCAGGTTTGTCAACCGCAAGGAGGTTGTTTAGATGTTCGATATAGTTCGGAAGAGCCTGACGGCAATGGGACTGACCCTATGCCTTATGGGTGGCTCGATCGCCGCTTTTGGTCAAGAGCAGCCGCAACCCCAGCCGCTTACGGATGCGCAGCGGCAGGCGCTCCGGGCACGGCACCAGGCGGAGTTGGAAAAAGAGTATCAGCGTCATCCTACGCTCGCTATTGGGACGCAGGCGCCAGACTTTAACCTGCCAGGAGTGGATGGCCGGAAACATCGCTTGAGCGAGTACAGCAAATATCCGATTCTAGCCATCATCTTCACTTGTGATCACTGCCCAACGGCGCAGCTCTACGAGGGTCGTATCAAAAAGCTGATAGCCGATTACGGGCCGAAAGGCGTAGGATTTGTTGCCATCCAGCCGAACGCGGTAGCGGCCGCATCCGCGCACGAGATGAACTACACGGACGTCGACGACTCGTTGGACGGAATGATGATCCGGGCGAAGTACCGCCATTTCAACTTCCCTTACCTTTATGATGGCGACACACAAGCGATAGCGGAAGCGTACGGTCCGAAGGCAACTCCTCACGTTTTTATCTTCGACAAGGATAGAAAGCTTCAGTTCGAGGGACGGATCGATAACAATCAACGCGAATCGCTGGTGAAAACTCAAGACACCCGCGCAGCACTAGACGCAATGCTGGCCGGCCAACCGGTCGCGGTTGCCACCACGCCAGTGTTTGGGTGCGCCACCAAATGGAAAGACCAGATTGAGATGAAGCAGCGGGAGACGAAACAGTTTCAGGAGCTTCCGGTGAACCTTGAGATGGCCACACCAGAGGTACTCAAGACGTTGCGCTCAAATCCCACGGGCAAGTTCTTGATGGTGAATTTCTGGGCCACGTGGTGCGGGCCTTGCGTCGAGGAGTTCCACGACCTTTTGAACACTTACCTTTGGTATCGCAGCCGCAACTTGGAGCTAGTCACGGTATCCGCGAATGCGCCCGAGGAAAAGGCAGACGTGCTGAAGTTCCTCCAGGGTGAGCACTCGGCCGTGCGCAACTTGATATTTTCGAGCGACGACAACTATGCCATGCAAGCGGCATTCGATCCCAAATGGGATTCGGGCGTTCCCTTCACCATCGTGATCGCCCCAGATGGAAGAGTGATTTACCGCGAAGCAGGCGAAGTGCATCTCCTGGAGCTTCGCCGCACTGTGTTGGCGAATCTCCCCGAAATGGGATACCCGGGCACCAACGCTTACTGGGCAAGCAAGTAACTCGCGCGGACCACGCATGTCGATTCAGAACCGCATCGCTCGCTTTGTTTGCGACTTTCTTGCGCTCTGTCGCGGTCCCTTTCTACGCCATCTTTGATCCGCAGGGGAAGGTGTTGGCGACGTTCCCTGGGCTGACCAAGAATCCCGGCGAGTTCATTTCATTTCTAAAATCGGCCACGAACAAATCCAACTCACAAAGTAATCTCTCATGAAAAAAACAATTACGTTCTCTGCGCTAGTCATGTTTGCCTGTGCGTGCTTCTTTACTCAGGGCAGACAAGCCCCGAGCGGAAATCCTGGAGCCTTTACAGATCACCAGGACATCGGTGCAACCCCGAAACCGGGTACAGCTGAATATGATCCGGCGACGAAGGAATTTCGCATCACCGGTGGCGGAGCCAATATTTGGGGCAAGATAGACGCGTTTCAGTTTCTCTACACCAAATTGTCTGGCGACGTGACTCTTACCGCAGATGTTCACTTCGTCGGGTGTCGGCGAAGGGGTTGAGCATCACCGCAAGGCGGCTCTCATGATCCGGCAGAGTCTCGAGCCGGATGCGCCATACGCAGACGTCGCCCTGCATGGTGACGGGCTCACCTCTTTGCAGTATCGTGAGGCGGCCGGCGATATGACGAAAGAAATTCACTCAGACCTGCAAGCCCCAATTCGGATTCGGATCCAGCGTCACGGAAATCAGTTCACCATGGCGGCGGGAAGCCCTGCCGAAGAGCTGAAGCCGTCGGGGCCGGTGACGGTAAATTTACAAGATCCGGTTTACGTTGGCTTGGCCGTGGGCTCACATAATGCCGATGTCTTAGAAACAGCGGTTTTCTCGAATGTCACCCTTCAGCAGCGCGCAGAGCAGAAATCGGCTCCCATCAAGCGCAGCAATGTATCGCTTTATGACCTGAAGAGCAGGTCGATCAAAGTGATCTATTCCGCGGATCAGATGATTGAGGCGCCAACGTATTCACCCGATGGGAAGTATGTGTTGGTGAATTCAAAGGGCGACCTTTGGAAACTCCCAATTGGCGCCGCAAATCCCGCCTTGCAGAAGATACCGCTGGGGTCCATCAGTAAATGCAATAACGACAAGGGAATTTCACCCGATGGGAACCTGATTGCTTTTTCATCCGGTGCCACGGGGCACGGTTCACAGGTGTACACGGTTTCGTCCGAGGGCGGTACACCGAACATGGTGGTCTCCGAAACACCGCACATACAACTCGCCGTCCTGGCTGAACAGCTTCACCTCGACCGAGTCGCGCACCTTCTGCCAAGGCAACTCCAGCCACTGCTTCTCGTATTTCGTCACTCGCGCTTTGGGCGTGCCCACCAGATAAAACATCTGCCGGTCCGCCTCGCGCATCTCTTGCAATACCGCCTCGGTGGGAATGCCGCGATCCATTAACCACACCCGCCGCGCTTTGCCATAGAGTTCCTCGATCTTGGCCAGGAAACCGCGCAGCGTGGTCTTGTCCGAGGTGTTGCCGTCCATCACCTCGTAAGCCAGCGGGAATCCTTCCGGGGTGATGACCAGCGCCACCACCACTTGCTTGCAGTCCGGCCGCCCATCCCGGCTGTAGCCGTGCTTGGCCTTGGGGTTCTGCTCCGGTTCCCCCTCGACGTAAGTGCTGGTCAAATCGTAGAGCAGTACGTCGAAACACACTCGAACAGATTCTTCCAGCGCTGCTGTAAATGCAGGAACAGATCGCGCTTGTGTTTCAGGATCCGGTCCAGGCAGCGGTACAGACGATCCTTTTCGGCCACCGCGAAATCCACGCCCAGCAGTACGTCCATGGCGCTCTGATCGAACCATTGCCGATGCACGCGAAACTCGCTGCCCGGATCGATCAGCCGATTGACCACCAACAGTTCCAGCATCTGCGCCCAACTCACCTCTTCGCGTTCCGCGCTCCAGCTTCTGCTCCCAAAATCGATCCAGCTCCAACTGCCGCCATAGCTCGCATCCCAACCAACAGTTGCCATACGGCCGCGCCCGCCGCAGCTTCATCTCGCTGAGCTTGACCTGGACGCTGTCCACGGCTTCCGCCGGTACCGGCCGGTCTTCCGGAAACAGGCTCAGCGTGGTGTAATTTTGCCGCTGCTCGTCGAAAACCTCCAGCGTCTTGCGCCAGGCCGCCTGTTGGCTATCGTTGATCTGTCCCAAGTACAGAATGCGGCGCTGTACCACGCCTCCGGATTGCAACCGGCGGCTTTCCTCAATGCTGAAATAGCGATGCTCTTTGCCGTCCTTGATCCGCCGGTGACTGCGCAAAAACATGCTCCCCAGCAGAATGCCAGAACTTCTTCCAGCCGAAAAGACGGTAGGTCTGCACTACACGTGATGTCAAAAATGTTTTATTGATTCGACGACAGTTATGCCGCGGCCCGGCCGATTTCGCCTGTGAATCTCATCCAACCTGCGAAAGTTGGGCTAGGAACAA
>CAVRNU010000052.1:0-129793 GCA_963722585.1 Bryobacterales bacterium
TCCGATCAATCCGGCGGGCCCCGCTGGCGGAAACGGCAGCCGTCGGGAGTGATCTGGCCGCCGATCAAGGAGAACCGGGCGTATGGCTTGCCCGCCGCCAAGGGAGCCTGCTGGATCGACCGGCGACGCTAGAGAGTCTTATGACGCTCTAGTCGGTCTAGGGCGTGCTCCAGCCGCTCGAGATCTCGCCAGGTCAGGCGTTCGCGCCGGCGCTGGCGCTGCCGATGAAGGACGATGCCGCACCGCACGAGGCTGGCCGCGGCGAGCAGGAACAGGAGCGAGACGAGGACAGCGAATGTCATTGCGCGTCACCCTTCTCGATCTCGGCGCAGACCTGGTCGTACTTGTCGACGGTCACATCGTCGGGCGTGGCGAAACCGAAGAACTTGCAGATCGCGCGCACCTCGTCGTTCGACTTGCCGGCGGTGTGCGCGATCGCGAAGATCCGCTTCAGCTGGTTCGTGTTGATCTTAGCCGGACCCCCGTCGCTCGTCTTCGCTTGCTCCGACTGCGCCGGTTTCTGTTGGGGCTGACGAATATTCTGCTTGGCGCCAGCGGGCGCGCCCTCATCGTTGTTCGGGCCGGGCCCTTCCTCCGCCGGCGTGGGCTCGTAACCAACCATCGCGACAATCCACGAGAACGGACCCTTCAGCGCCTTGGCCATCGCCCTCGTCTGAGCCATAGAACGCAATTGGAAGAGCGGCACTTGGACGTCGCCGATCTTGACCTTCTTTCGAGCGGTCGGCGGCCCCTGCCACTCGTATTTCGATCGGAGTCCCCAATTATCCTCGTCGTTGAGGCACATCGCATTGGCGGTCGAGATGACCGTCTGCGAGGGTATGTGGAATGCCTCGCCCTCGGCCTCGTAGCCGATCACGCCACGGATCTCGATGAGCTTGGTCGAACCCGGAACGACGCGAGACGTAACGTTGTGCGTCCTTGCGAGGAAGGCCCACGCCTCGAACATCATATGGTCCTTCTTGCCGCCGAGGTTGATTGCCCAGCCTTTCTGCTTGACAACGTCCATCAGCGGCCCCGCGGCGCGCTGCGCCTCCTTGATCAGGCTTTCGGGGCTGCGTCCCATGCGGACCTGCAGGAGCTCGTCGCCCTGCGGAATCATGATTTCGGGTTGGCTGCTCATCTAGCTCCTCCTCCCTGCGATGTTGCTTTCCGGCCAGACTTTGACGCCGGGAATCTTGGTGGCGGACTTCAAGGAGCGAACCAGGTTGGTCATGGCGGACGAATTGACGACCGTCAGGTTCGAATACATTGGGTTCGCCGCGATGAACCGGTCGAGCTTCTGTTTGTCCTCGACTTCCCACTTCCAGTTCTCCCGCGAGCTGATGCCAGCCACCTTCGGCACGGCCGGCGTCACGATCACCGGCGACACGCGCAGCGGAGCCTCCGCGATGACCTTGATCTCCTCGGTCGTCGCGCCCTGCTTCTCGGCGTCTTCGATCTCGCGCTCGCGCTCCTCGGCCGCCTGGCGCTCCGCGAGCTCGCGCCGGCGGCGCTCCTCTTCCCGCTGGATGCGGCGCTGATCGTCGTCGTAGGCGCCCATCTTGATCTTGTAAAGCTCCTCCGCCTCGGCCAATGGACCGTCGACCTTGGCCTTCTGCGCGATCGCGGTCCTATGGGCCTTGTAATTGTCCGCGATGATCGGATCGAAGACGTCGTCCGCCTCGCCGCGCAGCGCCTTGATCGCAATCAATTTGTCCGCCGCGAGCCGATAGGTATTCGAATCGGTGACCTGAAACGCCCGCGCCTCCTCGATCCGCGCGTCGGCGCTCTCGGCCAGCCGCTTCCGCATGTCTGCAACCGCGGTTGCAATCGCTACATCCGTAGTTGTCACAGCTGTCGCCATGCCTCTATTGCTCCTCCCTGTCGATGTGGTGCTCGAGCCGCCACTTGGCGCAGGCGAGCGCCGCCAGAAATATTTCGAGGTCTCTTTGGAAGTTGGCGTGCCGAAGCACGCCGCTCTGCCCGGCCTCGTGAACCCGGTAGGTGCCGTCCGCGTTGAGCTTGACGACCGCGTAGCGGTAGCGCCGCGGACTGCGCCGGCAATTGAGATAAGCCGCGAGCTGCAGTGCATGCCCGGGCAGGATGAGGCCGGTCTTGTAATCGACGAGCCAGAGGTCGTTGCCGATCAGGCCATCCAGATCGAACGTGCCGGCATAGCCGTACGTCGACTCGTACACCGTCTGCTCGACGTTCGCGATCTCGAACCGCGACTCCTCGTGGAACCGGATGCCAGCCGCAACGTAGCCCGCAATGACCGGGTCGAGCGAATCCATGTCGAGCGTGCCAAGCGCCCACCAGTGGAGCGCACGGTGCACGAGCGTCCCGCGCCATGCGGCCGCCTGCAGTACGTCCTGGGGAATCCTCGAGTAGTCGACGATACGCGCAGCCTTTAACGTGTTCGTAACACCCGGCACTTCGTTGCCATCGGCGTAGTAGGTGTGCGTCGCTGCGTCCAGCTGGACGTGAACAGGCTTCGGAGGTGGAGCGGCGACGCTCATGTCTTATCCCCTGTTTCGTTTGGGAAGAGCTTTCGGAGCCGGCTTGAGCGAATCGAGATCAACGCCTGGCGCGTATCTCTCGACGAACGCCGTCCAGAGATTGCCGACAGGAACGTTGCGCCGCACGGCGTTCACGACGAAAGCCATGTGGATTTCTGCGGGAACATAGAACTGCACAAACCGCCTGCCAGGGACTCCGTCGACAGGCCGCGGAGGAAATTGTCTCTTCGGTCGTGTTATGGTTTCCATCGGCATTTCCATAAGCAACAGTCAAGATCTTAAGAGCATCGGGACTGAAGCGCAAGAGGTAATTTTGTCTAAGTCCGAGGATTTGGAGATAAAGCCTTGTCGAATAACGAAAAAGAAATTTCAAAGCCGCTGAAGAATTGGAAGGTGCGAGCGGAACTTCTGCGGCAAATCAACATCGAATGTGCAACCCATGGCTTGATGCAGGCGGAACTCGCAGAGCGCTGCTGGAAAGCCTATCTGAAAACTGGAGGTATCTTAGGCCAAAATGCCAAGCAACAAATCAACAGGGAACACAACGATATCCGCAAATATTTCCACTGGCTCATCGACCATCTTCTCGACGCGAAGAACCCGCAGTTCGAAGCCATCGACGCGAACCTGACGCTCGTAGCCTATGCGCTCTACCATGCTGGCTCGCATCCGATTCAGGACATGCGCGCCTTCCTGCACACGTTGTTCGAGGCAGAGATGAGCGGCAAGGAGCCGCCTCCTCCAGAGCCCTCAGGACGGACCAAACGGAAGAAATCGACGAAAGGATGAAAGATTTTCCGCTAAGGGTGTTGCCTTTTGGTGAATTGTGATACATAACTACCGATAGAGCCTCCCCCGAAAAAACTCACAAATCATCAGAGCAAATGTTTCATGGACAGACGCGAAAGGAAGAAACGACCAGCCCACGACGTGATTCCCCACGACAGAGTGGTGAGTCTCGCCTTAATCCAGGAAAATGCAGAACGATCAGAAAGGGAGCGTCGCAAACAAGCGGCCGCCCTGCTGCGCGCGATTCGCGCCGGCGCCAAGATCGAACCGGGAAAGCTCACCTTCGACCCCAGGACGAAACGTGTGGTCGCCGCCGGTTGAGAATTGCGTCCGCCTCCGCCCTAATTTGCCGGGGCGTCTGGATCGAGCCCGTATGGGTCGGGCCCGGAGAATGAATTGCCACTTGCCAAGTCGAGTTCACCGCTCCCGACGGGACCCTTCACACGATCGAGATCGAGAACGCGACAAGCATGTATGACGCGGACGACAAAGCGATTCAATCCTCGGCGGGCGAAGGGTTCTATTCAGCGGCCGCGGTTTCCTGTCGCGTACCCGCCAAGCGCTCTTTAAGTTCTTTGCTCGCTCGAAATGCAGCTTTTCGGCTCGCTGGAATCTCGATGCTTTGGCCGGTCGCTGGATTCCGCCCAGTGCGAGCTTTCGTCTCCTTCGCCTCGAAGATTCCGAACCCGCGCACTTCAACTTTTTCCCCCGCTGCCAAAGCCCCGGACATTCGTTGGAAGAGGGCTTCATAGAAACGCTCTACGTCGGTTTTCGGTTGGCCGGTGTCGTCTGCAACTTGCTCAATCAGCTGTTGTTTGGTCATTGCTGCCAGCATAAACCCGTCGCAAGGCAAGAAGCTCGATCGCTTAATATGCCGCACCGAACAGCTCCTCTCCCGCAGTGAACGGCTCGATTCGGACGCCACGGAGCCATTGGGCGATAACCCGGTTTCGCGGTCACGGCGCGTGATCTGACTTGTACGGTCAGACGTGAACGTCCATCCGCGCGGAGGGCAGTACTTCCGCAGCGGGTCTTCTCAGCAGCGGCTCTTGCCCCACCACTAACAGATTGATCGCAGCTTCGCCAAAAACGATGAATGCTTGCCCAGCCCTGAGGGCCTGTTGGAAATACCGGCCCGAATTTTCTGCAAGCTCACAGAACGTTTCGGCTAGGAATACCGTCTAAGGCGTTGGCACAAGTGATGGCTGACAGAATCCACTATACGATCGGCCCAACCAGCGAGAGTAGCGTTTCCATGCAGGTATTGCAGTCCGGTCTAATGGCGCGACGTAGACACATTCTGTTTTTTGAGCACTACGGCGGCCAGGTCGCCTACGACAAAGAGAACCCTGAGAATTCTCACGTTGAGCTGTGGTTCGATGGGAGCCGCCTAGTGTGCCGGGACCAAGGGCGCAAGCGAGTGAAAGCGCTAACGCTGCTGGCTGTGTTCCAACGCGACATTCTTGAAGCGGATCGCCACTCAAAAATTGCATTTCGTTCCGATCGGATTCAACGGCAGGGTCCGAACCGGTTTCGCATAGAGGGCACCGTGACCATTCGTGGGAACAGCAGACCGGCGACTGTCGAAGTTGCAGTCGTGCGACTGGGTAGCGATCGCCTGGAGATCGATGCTAGTGGGACAGTCAGATTGAGCGCTTACGGCGTGAAGCCGAAACGCGCTTTCTTTGGCCTTGCAACCTTGAAGGATGAAGTGGTGCTCCGCTTTCTGCTGTGGCCCGAGCGCGTGGCGGCGCCGAAAATGGTTTGACGATCCCGCCGCGCGCACTACCCACTAATGTTTGGCTCACTGGCTGAAATGTGGGGCTTCATTCCATTGAGAAACCGAACACCGGAGCGTACCTGCCTGGCGGTTTCACTCGGCGATAACCCGGTATATCAGCCGGAGAGAGCAGGATCAGTAAACACATCGCGACCAGGCAGGAGTTAATTCCCTCCACCGCTCTGGCAAGTCTCAGCATCGGCGACAACCGGTCAGTGTGGATACCGAAAGGCAGCGAAATCCTGCGTCTGTACGCATACCTCCGCCCTACTCCCGGAACGATTCCCGAGATGCGACTCGACTTATCCTGAATTCCGAAATTAAGCATGGAAGTGAGCTGGTGTAGGGGGAGACCGGTATCAAGTTGCGATGGCTGGATTGAACTTCGGCGAAGTTGGAATATTCCAGCGCAAGATGTTGTCGAGTAAGGCGCTTCGTGCTTTTAGTCCGCCCCAGCTTTCCGAGAGATGAAGCACCAGGCGTCGGCCGGCACGACCGAGAATGGCTCCGCAGGTCAGCACTTGGGTGCGCAGCGTGGCTGGCTCTTTATAGCTAGGCAAGCCGATTGCGCGCTGGAACTCCGCCAGGAGATTGAAGACCAACAGCACGGCCCGGAAGGCAGCCTCGGTAGCGAAGAACTTCTGCAAGCAGAAGCCATCGGCTCCCAGATCGTGCTTCAGCTCGGCGATTCGATTTTCCACATCTGCGCGGTGATTGTAATCCCGCCAGACTTCCTCGGCGGCTTGCGTCTGGCTGGTTACGAAAATCCGAAACGTGTAGCCCGGCACGTCAATCAGTTTGCGACCGGCGCTAGAGCGTGATTCGCGCACACGTTCACGCACCGCGATGAAGCGCCGCTCGGTTTTCCAACCCCAGAGTTGTAAGCGGAACTCACCGATAGCGTAATTCTCATCCAGAGGCTGCCATTGCTCGACACACTGTGCGGCGCGCTGCACCCACTTGGTCATACGCGCGACTACAATGTAGGGCAGACGGCGCTCTTCTAAAAAGCTGAGCAGTTCGTCATCGAAGAAGCCCGAATCAGCACGTACGACACGAATGGTTTGGCGCTGCTGCCACAGCGCTAGCGCTTCTTTGAGAAACTCGACTACTCCGCGCGCTGGTCCGCAGTTGCCGCTGCGTAACCAGCCATGGAGTAGGAAGTGAGCCTCGGCTAGAACGGCCAGCAAAGGATGATGACTGGGGCGGCCATGCTTGCGTGGGTTGTGTCCCTTGAGCGAGCCCTCCTGCTGTCCATAGCGCTCAAATACGGTAGAATCCAGGTCCAGGCTGTAACCTTCGTTTCGCACCGGCAAGCGCTCGATCTGCCACTCCGTGAGAGGCGCATAGAACTGATGAACTTCTCCCATTCCAAAGCGCCGAAACAGATTGCGGATCGTGTCATCGGTAGGAAAGCGCGTGATGCCGAGCAGTGCATGTAAGGCTCGATCGCCGCGCAGCCAGTTGGCGTGCACAAATCGCCTGGCTCCCACCACTACTGCCATCAGGAAAGAAATCAGTGTGGTTGCCGGATCGATCTGATTGTGCGACCGCCAGCGAATCGGCATATGTTGTCGAATCCGCCCTACCAGATCGATCCGCTGAAGATATGCCACAAACACCACCATCCCGCCAAACGGCGTGACAGCTCGTTGCGTCTCCCGCACAATCAGCCGCTCATTCGACAACAGAGCATGCATCTCGCGAGGGATTAAATTGTCCGTTACGTGTCGTTCCATCTCCTTGTTTTCGCAAAGAGATCCTTACCTCTCGCTTAGTTAAATTCGCATTTCAGGCTTATTTCGGTCTGCGACGACACCGTTGCAATCAGCTAGAAAACGTGAAGGGCGGGTCCCATTTTCGGACACCTGAATCCCGAAAATCGACCACCGACTGACCTTACCGTTCAATAGAATCAAGCACCTACTTAGGAAGCCAACCTGCATCCAAAGGGCAGGAAACCACATGCGAGGCGTCCTTGAAGACCTCCGGTATGCGATGCGTGTCCTCCGCCGGACCCCGACCCTGACCGCGGTCGCAGTGCTTACTCTGGCGCTAGGTATTGCCGCTACCACGACCGTCTTTGGCTGGATCGATGGGATGGTCCTGCACCCGTTCCGCGGTGCCAGGGACGACGGACAACTCGCCGTGCTTGAGTCCGTCAGTGCCAGCGGCCTACAGAATCAGGTTTCGTACGCCGACTCCCGGGACTTCCAGGACAGCCTCCGCAGTGTTTCCGGATTGTTGCTGAACCAAAAGGGCCCCGCCTCAATCGGCGAGGGGGAAAAGGCCTATTCCGTGTGGTACGAAGGGGTCTCCGGAAACTACTTCGACGTCCTGGGCGTAAAGCCGGTCCTGGGTCGCGCCTTCACTCGCGACGAATACGGCGACCGGGCCAAAGCGTTCACGGCCGTCATCAGCTATCGGCTGTGGAAGAACTATTTTCATGCCGACAAGTCCGTCCTCGGCCGCACCGTGCGGATCAACCGGTACCCGGTCACCATCGTCGGGGTAGCGCCTCCGGAATTTGGCGGCGATTTCCCGGGAGTGGCGCTCGACGCCTGGGTTCCAGTGCAGGTGGCTGGAGAACGCGAGCGCGATGTGCGGAACTTCAACGCCAGAGTCAGGCTCAAACCTGGCGTCAGCGTTGCGGAGGCAAACGCCGAGGCGGCGACGGTTGCTGCGCGCCTTGCCCGTGCCTTTCCGAAGACCAACCAGGGGATCGGCGCCCGGATCGTACCGATCTGGAAGGCGCAGGAGGGGGCGTCGAGCATTGTGGCGTGGCCGATGGCTATCCTCGGTGCGGCGTGTGGACTCGTACTGCTGATTGCATGCGCCAACGTCGCCAATCTTCTGCTGGCTCGTTCCACAGCCCGGCAGACGGAGTTCGGCATCCGCGCTGCCCTGGGCGCCAGTCCGCGTCGCTTGAGCCGCCAATTGATTTTTGAAAGCCTGCTTTTGGCGGCCCTGGCAACGCTTGTCGGGTTGCCGCTGGCTCTGTGGGTTGAGAATGTGCTGATCTATTTCGTACCGCCCACAGGAGTGCCGGTGAGTTTCAACGTACAGCCGAGCGCCCGGGTGTTCCTGTTTGCCGCCCTGGTCTGCCTGGCTTCCGCGCTGATTTCCGGGATTCCGCCCGCCTTTCAGTTGGTGCAGCGCAGCCTGGTGGATGCACTGAAGCAAGGTGGAAGAGGCGGTACACGGAGCGGGCACGCGAAGCGCATCTCCGGGGTGCTGGTGGTAGCCGAAACGGGGCTGGCGCTCGCGGCTCTGGTGACGCTCGGACTATTTGTTCGCAGCCTTTACGGGTTAGAGAACACTCCGGCCGGTTTCAATCACCGCAACGTGACGGTGTGCCGTCTTTTTCTGTCGACGAACAACTACACGGCCCGCGAGGAGCAGGAGTTCTCGCGGCGGCTGCGCGACCACCTGCTTGCCGCACCAGGGGTGACAGGCGCCGCCTATTCCGACTCCATCCCGCTCGGCTTCGGACTGGGAAAGTGGAACAGCATCGTGGTGGAAGGGTATGCGTCGCGGCCCGGCGAGAACCTGGATGTGCATCACGCCTCGGTGTCGCCCGGCTATTTCGATTTGCTGCGGATCCCGCTTCTCGCCGGCCGCGATTTCCGGGCCGAGGATAACGAAACGTCAGCGCGCGTCATGATCGTCAACGAGTCTTTCGCGCGGCGCTTTTTCGACGGGCGCGACCCCGTGGGGCACCGGGTGCAGATTTATGGCAAACCGTTCAAGCTCGTAGGAATGGTCAAGGACAGCAAGTACTTCAATCTGTCGGAAGCGCCGCAGCCATACTTCTACATGTCCTTCGACCAGGTGCACTACGGCAGTGGCGAAAACGGAGTGGCGCTCTACGCCCGGACCGACCGTAACGCGCGCGATTTAGTCCCCGTACTCCGCCGCGAAATGTCGGCCATAGACCCAAATTCAGCCGGCCTCACGGAGGCCATGCCCTTGTCGGATTACATCTCGGCTGCCTGGTTTGGGTCGCGGATCGCCTCGTCGTTCCTCGCAGTGCTCGGCGCCATTTCCATGCTGCTCGCCGGGGTAGGTCTTTATGGAGTTATGGCTCACTCGGTAAGCCAACGGACTCGGGAAATCGGTATCCGCATGGCGCTGGGGGCCGACCCTGGGGGCGTGCTTCGGATGGTCATGAGAGAAGGCTTGCTGCTGGCTTTATTGGGGATCGCCGCCGGCCTCGCCATCGCCCTGGCAGCGACCCCGCAGATCGCGCCTGTGCTTTACCGAGTCAGTCCAGCCGACCCTGTGAGCATAGCGGGGGCAGCGCTGTTCCTTATTGTGGTTGCGGTATTCGCGAGCCTGATCCCAGCGCTGCGAGCCACGAGGGTTGACCCGATTCGCGCGCTCCGCCAGGAGTGACCGGCTGCGCGCTGGTGGCAGCGCCAGCCGGCATTTGGCCGGTTGATCAAGAGAGCGCCTGCTGTGTGCACACGGTTGTGTAACGCCCGACGATGAGAAGTGGCCGACGTCGGATTGATCCACGGTACCATTTAGCAATGCTCGGCCTCAGTGGCTTTGAAGTCATAAGCGTTAAGTCATAAGCGTTGATCGGAACTCCCGAGGCGAGGAGAGACCGGGTGCGGTACAGCGTTGAACGCCGAGGGAGTTCGGATAACGCTACATGAACGAAGCCGTGTCTGGAATGCCTATGCGATTTGAATGGGGTTTGAGCGATTTTGGATGGAGGTCGAAAGCAGGCAATAGGGTCGTCTGCAGGCTGCTCAGAGGAAGCGTCGAGTGGTGGGAGCAGTGAAAAACGCTATTGCTGTCGGTTGCAAAGGAATTCGGGCACACCTCGGGCGGCACCGTTTTGCAGCGATGTGCGGGCGCGACGAAAATGAGCAACAGGTCGCCGGTCATGACGTGTCCAGTGCCGGAATCAGATTGCGAGCCAGGAGTTGCGCGGCGTTGAGCCGGGCCACCAGCACAAGCGTTCCCTGGCAGTAAGGACAAAGCCGTACTTCGCGGGGCGTAGAGGAAGTCTCCCCAGACGCGCTTTCGGTGGCCGGCTGGGTGGGGGAAAGAAGAGCGGAACACAACTGGAGGGCGCGCTTTCTTTCCCGATTGGCCAGAAAACCGAAGTGGCGGATCTTCACGAAGCCGCGCGGGAGCACATGCAGCAAGAAGCGGCGCATAAACTCCAAAGCGTCCAGCGTCATGACTTTTTGCTGGTTGCCGTGTGCCGAATCCCGCCAGCGAAAGGTGACCTGGCCATTTTCGAAACGAACCAATCGGCCGTTAGCGATCGCCACCCGGTGAGTGTAGTGAGCCAGATACTGAATCACGTGCCGTGGTCCGGCAAAGGGCTTCTTGGCGTAGACGAGCCAGTCCTTATTCTTGAGTAACCAGGTAAATCGATCGAAGGCTTTGGGCATCTGAAGCGGCGCCACCGTTCCGTGGAATCGAAGCTTGCCTCGGCGAAACGCGCGCCGCAACAGAGCGAGGAACTTTCCCCGGAACTTGGCGCCCAGTACCTTCACCGGGAGGAAGAACTTTCGATGCCGGCACCGAATCCAGCGGGTCTGATCGAAGGCAATGCCGCCGGCTGGGACCAGGCAATGGATATGTGGGTGAGCCAGCAATTTTTGATTCCAGGTATGCAGGACAGCCAGAAAGCCAAGGCGTGCTCCCAGATGGCGCGGATCAGCGGCGATAGTAAGCAGTGCTTGCGAGACGGCGCGGAAGAAGATGTTGTATACGACGGTCGGATTCTGCAGTGCAAGCGGAACGAGTTCGTGCGGCAGAGTGAAGACCACATGCGAGTAAGGGACCGGTAGTAAATCTTCGGAGTGTTTCTCCAGCCAGTGGTCACGCGCCCTGCTGCCGCACTTTGGGCAGTGGCGGTTTAAGCAGGAGTTCGCTACGATCGTTTCGCGCTGGCAACGATCGCATAGATGAAGATGAGCGCCCAGTGCGGCGGTTCGACACGCGCCGATATCGCGGAGCGTCTGTAGCTGGCGGTCTGATAGGACAGCCCGCCAGCGTTCCAGAAACTCCTGTTCGTGTTGGCGAAAGATATCGGCGACTTCAGGCCGATGCTCTTTCACCTCTGCCGGGCATTGTCCTCGGACTGATCGATGGGCTGAACGGTGAGCGCATCGAAGGGGCTGGCGACCGCCTGAATGCGGCGCACGGACACACGTAGATAGCGAGCTGTCGTCCGGATATCAGCATGCCCAAGCAACACTTGAATGGTCCGCAGATCCGCACCTTGGTCCAGCAGATGGGTCGCAAAGCTATGCCGAAAAACGTGCGGATGCACGTGACGCTTGACCCCGGCACGGCACCCAGCATTCGCGCACAGATGTCGGATGCTCTTGTCGTCCATCGGGCATTGGGGGCGCTGCTTAGAGGGAAACAGCCAGTCCTTCGGTTTGCGCCAGCGCCAATAAATACGTAAGCGTTCCAGTAGAGCCGGAGAGAGATTCACGTCCCGTGCGGTCTGCCCTTTGCCATTCCGGATGTGGATCAGCATGCGCTTACCGTCGATGTCTTCCACCTTCAAAAGACGCAGCTCATTACAGCGCATGCCGGTGGCATAGAAGGTTGCCATGATAGTCCAGTGCTTCAGATTCCGGGTCGCATCCAGAATCCCGGTAATCTCTTCGGCGCTCATAACCGTCGGCAACTGGATGGGCCGTTTGGGCGCCTGGATCTCTTCGTCAAACCAGCGCTGTTTCAGAACGCGCACATACAGGAATCGAAGCGCAGACCGGTTCACGTGAATCGCCGACCAACTCAGCTTGCGCTCTTCCAGCAGATACAGCAAATACGAGCGCACTTGTTCGGATTTCATTCGGTCTGGACTCTTGCCGTAATACCGCGCAAACCGCTCAACCGAGCCGATATAACTTCGGATCGTGTATTCCGAGGAGTTGCGCAGTCGCAGCTCCTCGAGCATTCTCTGTCGTAGTTTTGTCATGGAGCGACCCCCTTTGGGTCGTTCCTGCATCATGCCGAACGACGGCTCGACTGCCTCAAGCCACCGGTACTGCGCGAAGCGCTTCGTTCAATGTCGGGTTGTCGGAAACTTGCCGCGCGGATGGATCAGGTGTAGCGCCGTCGCGTACATTAATCGCGATTCTTGAATTTGCCCATGCGATCGGGTGCGTAACGTATGGTAGCCGGCGAATTCTTCTGCTATGACCGCGACACTCGCACAGTCGCGGCGAGTGGAACAGAGAACCCGAGGAGGAGATGCACGGCCACCTTTGGGAAGCGGTGCGAGCAGGGCTCATCTTTCGTTCGGAAGATTCCTATAGGTTCCTCCACGACCGTGTCCAGGAAGCCGCCTATTCCTTGATCGCGCGAGAATCACGTGCCGAAGCCCATCTGCGAATAGGAATGCTGCTCGCGGAGCAGACCTCTCAGGAGAAGCGGGAGGAGGTGATTTTCGAAATCGTCAATCAGCTCAACAGGGGCGCTCACCTCATCGCGTCAGTTGAGGAGCGTGAGCGGGTCGCAGGGTTGAATCTCATTGCGGGCAGGCGCGCCAAGGCCTCCACAGCATATGCCTCAGCGCTTAAGTACCTGGCCGCAGGCCGAGCATTGTTGACCGAAGAGACTTGGGACCGTAATTACGAGCTTATCTTCGATATCGAATTTTATATGGCCGAGTGCGAACTGCTGGCCGCAGATATGGTGGCGGCCGAAAATCGCCTTTCGATGCTATCGGAACGAGCCAGAACCGCGCACCACGTCTCGACCGTGACACGTTTGCGCCTTACACTCTACCAGACTATGGACCGGAGCGACCGCGCCGTGGAGGTATGTCTTGAATACCTGCGATGCGGCGGCACGGATTGGTCGCCGCATCCGACCAGCGATGAAGCACAGTGCGAATACCATCGAATCTGGTCACAGCTTGGAAACCGGCGAATCGAGGAACTCGTTGACTTGCCTTTGATAACCAGCCCGGAACTCCTCGACGTTCTGGACGTCCTGGGTGAGGTCGTGACGCCGGCTTTGTGTTTTGATCAGAACCTGCTTTCACTCGCCATTTGCCGCATGGTCAATCTCAGCCTCGAGCATGGCAACAGCGACGGTTCGTGCTTCGCCTATGTATGGTTTGCCATCATAGCCGGGCCGTTTTTCGGCAACTACAGGGACGGATATCGATTCGGTCGGCTTGGCTATGAACTGGTCGAAAAACGTGGCTTAACGCGTTACCAGGCCCGGACTTACATGTCTTTCGGAAATATCGTTCTGCCATGGGCGAAACACGCGCTGAGCGGACGCGATCTGGTACGTCGTGCCTTCGATGCCGCCTACCGAATCGGTGATCTTACATTTGCGGCTCATTGCTGCTGCGAGTTGGTCACGAACTTTTTGACAGTGGGAGATCCCCTTGCCGAGGTGCAACCGGAAGCTGAGAATGCACTCGCGTTTGTCCAGCAGGCCCGGTACGGCCTCATAGTTGACATCATTATCGTGCAGGTTGGATTGATCCGAACCTTCCGTGGGTTGACCCCGAAATTTGGCTGCTTCAACGACGAGGGGTTTGATGAGCTTGAATTCGAGCGCCATCTGACAAGTAACCAGGCTTTGATGTTGGCCGACTTCTGGTATTGCGCTCGAAAGGTGCAAGCCCGCTTCTTTGCCGGGGACTACGCTACAGCAGTCGATGCATCACTGAGGGCGGAACAGCTGCTTTGGACATCGCCCTCACAATTCGAAACAGCAGAGTTTCGCTTCTATGGCGCACTCTCCCACGCGGCAGCATGGGGTTCCGCATCTTCGGACCAGAGACAGCACCATTTTGAGGTTCTGACAGCTCACCACAGGCAGCTCGAGATTTGGGCGGAGCATTGCCCGGAGAATTTCGAAAATCGCGCTGCACTGGTGGGCGCGGAGATCGCGCGAATAGAAGGCCGCGAACTCGATGCCGAACATCTTTACGAGCGCGCTATCCACTCGGCACATACGCACGGCTTTGTCCACAACGAGGCGCTCGCCAACGAAGTCGCCGCACACTTTTATGCCGCACGCGGGTTCGAGAAGATCGCGCATGCCTATCTGCAGGACGCGCGGTACGGATACATCCGTTGGGGAGCCTTCGGCAAGGTACGCCAACTCGACGAGTTGTATCCGCACCTCAGGGAGGAAAAGCCGGTTGCCGGCCCCACAAGCACGATCGGAGCACCCGTCGAACAACTGGATCTAGCTACTGTTATCAAAGTCTCTCAAGCCGTGTCGGGCGAGATCGTTCTAGACAAACTGATCGACACGCTGATGCGCACAGCGATTGAGCACGCGGGAGCGCAGCGCGGTCTGCTGATTCTTCTGCGAGGTGATGAACTGCAGGTAGAGGCCGCAGCGACAACCAGCGGCGATGATGTCACTGTGCGTCTACGAGACGACTTCTTCACCGCAGACGCACTGCCGGAGTCAATCGTGCATTACGTAATGCGCACGCTGGAGAACGTGATTCTGGACGATGCGTTATCCCGGAACTCGTTTTCTGCCGACCCTTACATGATTCAGCATCGTGTCCGTTCCGTTCTCTGTCTGCCCTTGATTACGCAAGGTAAACTCGCAGGTGTTCTTTACCTTGAAAACAATCTGAACTCGCACGTCTTCACTCCTCATCGGATCGTGGTGTTGAAAGTGCTTGCGTCACAGGCAGCGATTTCACTCGAGAACACGCGACTTTACCGCGATCTTGAAAACCGTGAAGCGAAGATCCGGCGTCTGGTCGACGCCAACATCCTGGGAATCGTGATCTGGAACCTCGAAGGTGCGATCGTCGGGGCCAATGAAGCGTTTCTCCGCATGGTGCAATACAGCCGTGAGGAGGTCGCCTCGGGTCGCGTACACTGGACGGACCTCACACCTGTGGAATGGCACGAGAGTGATGAACGCGCCCTGGCAAACCTAAAGAAGACTGCGACTGCTCGGCCGTATGAGAAGGAGTTGTTCCGGAAAGACGGCAGCCGTGTGCCCGTGCTCGCCGGCGGGGCCCTATTCGAAGAAGGTGGCAGTGAGGGAGTCGCTTTTGTCCTCGATTTGAGCGAACAGAAGCGGGCCGAAGAACAACTTGTGAAAAACGAAGAACGAACTCGGCTCATGCTGGATGAAGCTTTGGACGCTGTCGTCACAATGGATATGCAGGGTGCAATAACGGGATGGAACACTCAGGCCGAGGTAATCTTCGGTTGGCCTCGCGAGGAAGCTTTCGGCCGCCGCCCATCCGAGACAATCATTCCCGAGCGACAACGTGAAGCCCACAAGCGGGGGTTGCGTCATTTTCTGGCAACTGGTGAGGGTGCAGTGCTGAATCGGCGGATCGAGATGACGGCTGTTGCCCGAAATGGGCGAGAATTTCCGATTGAGTTAAGCGTCACGCCTCTGAAACTCGGCAAGACGTGGACCTTCGGTGCGTTTATTCGAGATATCACGGAGCGCAAGCGGGGAGAGGAGGCCCTTGAGAATGCGTTCGATGAAATAAAGGTGCTAAAGGATCAGCTCTACCGGGAAAATCTGGCGCTGCGCGACGAGGTCGATCGGGCCTCGATGTTCGAGGAAATTGTCGGTACCTCGAAGGCGCTGCAGGATGTTCTTTCCCGGATTGCCAAAGTCGCTCCGACTGAGTCCACCGTTTTCATCACCGGGGAGACTGGCACGGGCAAGGAACTCATCGCGCGCGCTGTTCACAAGAGGTCGCGGAGGTCTGGACGCGCCTTCGTCAGCGTGAACTGTGCCGCCCTTGCGCCGTCGCTGATTTCTTCAGAATTATTTGGACATGAGAAGGGAGCCTTCACTGGAGCCATGCAACGCCGACTCGGTCGTTTCGAGTTGGCCGACGGCGGAACGATTTTCTTAGATGAAGTGGGCGAACTCCCGCCGGACACGCAAGTCGCGCTCTTGAGAGTGCTGCAGGAACGGGAATTCGAGCGAGTCGGCGGAGTGCAGTCCATCCATGTCGACGTTCGGGTCATCGCTGCCACCAATCGTGATCTGAAAGCCGCCACAGCCAGTGGGGCCTTCCGCCAGGACCTTTTCTATCGGCTCAATGTATTTCCCATTGAAGTGCCACCCCTCAGAGAGCGTAAAGATGACATCCGGATGCTGGTCGAATATTTCGTTCAACGCTACGCGAGCCGGGCATATAAGAATATCCGGTCAATTGATAGGAGGACGCTCGAACTCTTCGAGTCCTATGACTGGCCAGGCAACATCCGCGAGTTGCAGAACATAATTGAGAGGTCCGTGATTCTGGGCTCCGGCGATGTTTTCTCCGTTGACGAATTCTGGCTTTCCAAAGAATCATCTCGACCGGCATCTGGGGCTCAAGCGTCGCAGCCTTCCAAGGGCGAGCCGCGCAGCGAGCGGGAAATGATCGAGGCGGCGCTGACGGAGAGCAGAGGTCGGGTTTACGGATCGTCAGGGGCTGCGGCCAAGCTCCGAATTGCACCCACGACTCTTGACTCCAGGATCAAGACACTGAAGATCGATAAGAGCCGGTTCAAATACGGCTAAAGCTCAGGCGCGAAGATCAGCTGGTCTCCAAAATCCTTAGAAACCACGAAATCCACGGATTCCACGCGGTTCGGACCTGGCGCTGCTTTCGCCTGTTCTGTATTTTCAGAATCTTACGAACGGCTCGTGGTTTGCAGTTCTAACGTTGAACGGTCGCGGCAGATAGAACATGACACGGGCCGCTGCCGGAAAGAGGCGGAAAATGCCGACACTCGCATTACTAGACCCCACTAGAACGGGAACCCAGGCCGAAAGTCTGGAGAAAAAACTTCGTCATCTCATCATTGGACAGGACGAAGCGATTCACCAGATCGTCAGGACTTATCAAACTTATCTGGCTGGGCTGTCCCCGGTCGGTCGGCCGATAGGAAACTTCTTGTTCCTGGGCCCCACTGGTTCCGGGAAGACACGCACAGTAGAAGCTACCGCGGAGGCGCTCGTCGGCAATCCACGTGCCGTCATTAAGATCGACTGCGCCGAGTTTCAACACAGTCATGAGATCGCGAAATTGATCGGTTCGCCCCCGGGATATCTCGGGCATCGCGAAACCCATCCGCTGCTGACTCAGGAAGCCCTCAATCAGCACCATACGGACACTGTAAAGCTGAGTTTCTTACTCTTCGATGAAATCGAGAAGGCGAGTGATGCGCTCTGGAATCTGCTTCTCGGAATCCTGGATAAAGCCACGCTGACGCTGGGCGATAACCGCAAAGTGGATTTTTCGGGAGCCCTGATTTTCATGACAAGCAATATCGGTGCGGCCGAAATGAGTTCTCTGGTCAGTCCGAAGCTCGGCTTCCACGTGCCCTCGCCAGATGACAACAATTTCGGCCCATTACTTGAAGCTCGGCTGTCGCGCACTGCCGTTGAAGCAGCCCGTCGGAAGTTCACGCCGGAATTTCTCAATCGTCTAGACCGGATTGTGGTGTTCAAGGCGCTAGGCAATGAGGAACTGAACAAGATCATTGATATTGAGCTCGAAATCGTGCAACAGCGCATCCAGGCATCTGCCGTCAGAAAGCCTTTCTTTATCGACGTTACGGATAGTGCGCGGGAGTTTTTGCTGACCGAGGGCACCGATTTCAGATATGGTGCCCGCCCCTTGAAGCGCGCCATCGAACGCCTGCTCGTGCAACCGGTATCCAATTTGATGGCGACGGGCCAGATTCACAGTTGCGATCGCATCCGCGTGACCCATAGTGACGAGTCACCTTTCCTCACGTTCTTCCGGGAGGCAAATGGATCGGTAGAGTGGAAAGCTGATAGCGTGGCGGCGTAAGCCGTACGCGAATGAGCGCAACGCAGAAAGCTACACAATGAGCTGCAGAATCGACCGAATTGTCAGTGCAGGAGACTTGGTGGTCTTGCGGGTGAGCGGGCGGATTCGCGCAGAGAATGTGGACACGCTTAGGGAATTGCTCGGACGCGAAAAGGCCGGAGTCGTCATTGATCTCAAAGAGGTGACTCTCGTCGATCGCGACGCCGTGACCTTTCTTGCCTTCAGCGAAACCGGCGGGATCGAACTCAGGAACTGTCCGGCTTATATACGTGAATGGGTTGATCGAGAGAGGGCGTAGGCGCGATTACTGGAACTGTTCCAACGGGGAAATCGCTAGTGAGATCAGATCGGCGTGCAAGTGCCCAGAACGGTTCAGGCAAGGAGTAAACAATTGCTTATTTCGGATTTGATGGGATCCAGCCCCAAGTTCCGGGCGGTACTTGAAGACGTAGAAACGGTAGCGTCCACGGGTTGCGCTGTCCTCATACAAGGCGAGACGGGCACAGGCAAGGAAGTAATCGCACAAGCGATTCAAGACGTCAGCCCCCGTCGGCAGCACCGGTTCGTGGCGATCAACTGTGCAGCGATTCCTGCCGCACTGCTAGAAAGCGAACTTTTCGGGTATGAGCGAGGCGCTTTCACTGGAGCGGTTGCTTCAAGAATGGGACGCTTTCAAGCCGCTGATCGAGGTACGCTCTTTCTCGACGAAATTGGGGAATTGCCGATTGAGCTTCAGCCTAAGCTCTTGCGTGCGCTTCAAGAGCGGCAATTCGAACGACTCGGGAGTTCGCAAAGCACTCGAGTCGACGTGCGGATCCTGACGGCAACTAATCAGGATCTCAGGACGATGGTCAGGCAACGCAGGTTTCGCGCCGATCTATATTATCGATTGAACGTTTTTCCGATCACGCTCCCGCCACTCCGCGAGCGAGAAGGCGATATCCCGCTGCTCGTAGGTCACTTTGTTCGGATATTTGCCGAGCGCCAGCGTAAGTCCATCGAACGCGTCCCTGACGATGTGATGAGGGCTCTTGAAACATACGACTGGCCGGGCAATATCCGGGAATTGCAGAATTTTATTGAGCGCTCGGTTATCTTGACCAAGGGTGTCGAGTTGCGAGCTCCCCTTGCGGAGCTTACGAATCAAGAGATGCCGGACGACATCGTGTGCACGCTGGCGGATGCAGATAGGGCGCACATCCTTGCGACCCTCCGTAAAACCAACTGGATCGTCGGCGGGAGGAATGGTGCTGCTGCCAGACTCGGACTGAACAGGACAACTCTTCTCGCTAAGATGCGGAAGCTCAGAATCTCGCGCGAAGCGGCTAGGCAGAATAGCGAACAATTTTATTCGTTTGGCAAAGCTCAGCAGACTAGTTTCTCGATGCTGGCATGAGATCCGAAGAAACAGCGAGCCCATTTTCTTTCTCTAACTGCATGCGCAAGTTCTAACGCTAGATGCGTACCCTTTGATTGTTCAATCCACTGGGCGAGTCGCGCCGCGTTGCTTTCTTAGGTCATCTCTTAAACGTAGAGAGGCTGAGTCCGAAAACCCCCCGCGAAGGTCACTCACGTTTATTGGATGTGAATGGCCGGCGTTGGTTGATCTGACAAATTCTGTTGTGGCCGATGCTTGCGAAGTTCAGTGGTCCAGGTCGAGCGAAGGAGCGAATCGCTGCCCTACTCTGCCGTAAACGCCAACGCCTTGAAATCCCTTCCTTGCAGTAATCGATCCGTTAAGAATAATCAAGCCCATGTCATTTGTAAACGGAAGTCCTACGGATGTCGATTCGATGTGTCAATTTACGCAACACGAAATATCCAGTCGACACCTTTTCGGACATTGTGCAATGCAGCCTGTCGATCAGAGCTACTCCACCCGTGTTACCGACAGTAGTAGGACTTCGGTCATAACTCCCTCTGTGCACATACCCCGGTTATTGGTAGGTACGGCCCGCGGACGATCTTCGCACCACTTATGACGACACTGCAGCCGAAAGATTGCGGCGCCACTGCCCAAATGGTGACATGTGCGGGATTCCGTCCAGCGCCGCAATGATCTCGTTTCTGCGATTTTGGTTAGGAACCTATGCTTCTGTAGCCGCCGAGCATAGCTACGGCAACAGACTTTCTAGGCAGTCCCTGAATGTTGCGCGGGCCGACTCTGATCCCGATGTGTTGGTGGGTCGGCGAGACCGGTATTGGTACCGGACCTAGTGTCGAACTCGCCATTAATTCGCTCATTCGCGCGAGAGCTGATAGCTACGTTCCGTTTGAACATTGAACGACGACTGTAGCGAGAAGAGCAGGCGTTGTTCGAATGCTCGATAGCAAAGCAGACGAGAATTGGAGCGCAACGTGCTTAACATCGTTCGGGGCGTGCCAATGTCTGCTGATGTTCTGCGCGGCTTTCGCGCTTCGATCCGAAGCAGCTCAAGCACAGCCCTCTAGGAACGAAACGAGAGACAGAAAGAAAGGATAACTCAATGAGTCTTATACAATTGGTCGAAACCTCGAAGACCGAGGCCATACCAGCACCATTTCCAAACACCAAAGGGACGGCCACGATCAAGGTCTTAAATAGTGATCAGTCCTTTGGTCCAGCAGTGGCAATACTGAGGATGGAGCCAGGGAGCGAGATTCCAAGGCACCTGCACGAACAAACAATTGAGACGTCGTACGTCCTTGATGGTGATTTCATAAACGAGGGCACCTCGTATCCGAAGGGTACGGAATTCAATATCAAACCGAACGCTGCTCATGGTCCCCATACGACGAAGACTGGCTGCTCCGTCCTGGTCGCATTCAGCTACCCATCTACTTTCGATGATTTCAAGTTGGCCTAGCAGCTCGTCTTAGGAGTGGCTTTTACGCTACCAGTGATCACAATCGGTGGCCGTCCGCCGGAATAGTGCGGACGAGGCGCTCGCCATAACGTTGTGATTGGTTTTCAGGAGCCGTGGAATCTTCTGCGTACTCCAATGGGTGCTGCCTCGACGGGTGCTGGCGAGTTTTGTCGAGAACTCGTGGCTTCATCTCGGCGGCCAGCACCCGTCGAGGCCACCGATTTTTGTAATCGCGCAACAGTATATCTGCTCGATTCCGGAACGCGATATTGCCTCGGTCACCATCAGGACCACCCGAAAGTTGGGTGCTCACACGCGAGCATCAGCAAATGAGGGCAATGCCCCTCGATCCTGGCCCAGACGTGCGCATGATCAAGACGTTCGTGGGGGCGATTAAAGGCAACTCTTGTTCCCGCCGTAAACAATACTTGGTCAACGCATCGAAGTGAAAAGATGAAACGAACACAAAGACTTAGCAATCTGGGTCTGAGCCTTTGGCTCGACAGCATTACTCGACCTCTGCTAACCAGCGGGTCACTTAAGCGTTACATCGAGGAGCTATCAGTAACCGGGCTCACTTCGAATCCCACGATTTTCGACCATGTCATCAAAAACAGCAGTGAATATGACGCGCCAATTCGCGAGAAGCTGCGGGACGGCGAATCGGCTGAACCGCTCTTTCTCGAACTGGCGCTTGAGGACGTCACCCGCGCTGCCGACTTTTTTTGGCGGACCCATGATCGCACCAGCGGGCGTCGATGGCTGGTTTCATTGGAGGTTTCGCCGCTGTTGGCCCACGACACTGCTTGCACCGTCTCGGCGGCCAAAGAATTGTTCGAACGCGCCCGCCGACCGAACTTGTTTATTAAGATCCCGGGCACGCGAGAAGGTGCGGGCCATAGAAGCGATCGTCGCTGGTGTTCCCGTGAATGTGACCCTGCTGTTTTCCCGTGAGCAGTACCTCGCAGCAGCCGAAGCATTCTGCGCATTCTCGGATGTGGAATGGAGCGCGCCCGTAGGTTCGTAGAACATCTCGCCCCTTCGTAGAACGCGTGGAGTCTCGTGATTGATTGCGAAACGGATTTGCCCCTCGAGCACATAGCCGACGATGAAGCCCGGATGCCGGTGCTCGGCCGAGCGCCCCCCGGGCGGATAACTGACTTCCACCAGTGAGGCTTCCATTCCGGCGAATGGGCCAGAGAGTGCCTGCTTACCGATTTCCCAACGCGCGCGTCGGCCGGTCGCGCGCAGGCCTTGCGCCCCTTCAAAGCGGCAGCCGCCAGAATCATCTTCCACAGAAGCATCCGTCGCGATCTCATGTCCCATGCTACGATTGCAATGGTCACCTGGGTAGGCCAAGTTTTTGCCAACGCATGGGTCCAATTTTCGATGCCGAAATTCACTGGAACTCCTGAATTGGCGCTTGGTCCGCGTCCGCCGGACACCACGCTCACTCGCTGGCTATATGACGAACTGCGCCGTGCGATGCTCACGGGCCGGCTCAAGCGCGGCATGCGCCTGCCGGCCACCCGCGACTTTGCTGGACAGCATGGGATATCGCGCCGCGTGGTGGTCAACGTCTTCGAGCAGTTGCGAACCGAAGGATACCTGGTGAGCCGCGTCGGTTCGGGCACGCGCGTGAGTGACCAGTTGCCGGAAGATCTGTTGCAGTTTGCGCCTGCGCAAAGCACGGCCCGCCGCGCCACGTCATCTTCGATCCGGCCGGAGGGGACGCGCCCGGCGCGCCCGCTGCGGCCGATCGAGCCCGCCCTATCCGAATTCCCCATGGAGTTGTGGGCGCGGATCGCGGCACGCAGGCTGCGGCGCGCTTCTCCCTCTCTCCTCGCGGGAGGGGAGGTGCAGGGATACGGCCCGCTACGCGAGGCTATCGCCGATTACCTGGGAACCTCGCGCGGCGTCGATTGCACGCCCGATGAGGTCGTGATCCTTTCTGGCGGGCAGCAGGGGCTCGATCTGCTGGCCAGATTTCTGGTGAAGCGCGGCGATTCCGTCTGGATCGAGGATCCGGCGTACCACGGCGCGGCCGCCGCCTTCTGCAATGCGGGAGCACGGCTCGTGCCCGTGCCCGTCGATGGCGACGGACTCGACGTCGCCAAAGCCCTTCGCGCCTGTCCCCAACCACGGGCGGTGTACGTGACTCCGGCCCACCAGTTCCCGTTGGGTATGACTATGTCGCTCGAACGCCGCCTGGCGCTGCTCGCGGCGGCGCGGCGTTCGGGTGCGCGGGTGATTGAAGATGATTACGACAGTGAATTCCGGTTCTCCGGAAGGCCCGTGCCGGCCCTGCGCGGGCTGGACCGGTCGGGCGCCGTGATCCTCGCGGGCAGTTTCAACAAAGTGCTCTTCCCCTCGTTGCGACTTGGCTACCTGGTGCTGCCGCAATCCCTCATAGATCGTTTTCTCGCGTTCCGGTACCAAGCCGATGCGTACCCTCCGGCACACCTTGAAGCTGTACTCTGCGACTTCATCGTAGAAGGGCACTTCGGGCGGCACCTGCGCCGCATGCGGGAACTGTATGGCGCCCGGCTGGCCGCGCTGCAGGACAGCGTCACACGCTATCTGAAAGGCGCCGTGGAGTTGCCCGATATCCAGGCGGGCCTCAATTCGCCCGCTTATCTCGTCAACGGAATGAAGTCCAACGCCGCCGCGGTGCGCGCGGCTGCGTGCGGGGTGGAAGTGCTAAGCATCGATAAGTTCGTTTTGCGGCGGCGCGATATTCAGGGTGTTCTGGTAGGGTTCGCCGCGTTTACCAACGCGGAGATCCACAAAGCCGTGATTGCGCTCGCCCAGGCATTCGAGAAATAAACCCCTGGTCACTGGACGCTCCGTTTGGCGAAACTGGTGCCCGCAGATGCACTTCGAAATCGGAGCGAAAGGGCGTCACGGCAGATCCGGAAGTGAAGAAGAGCCAAGAATGCCAGCGCGTGCAGCTGGCATTCACGTCAGCGCGATGACCTGAAATCAGTCAGTTACGAACCGTCAAGAATGCGATTAATGCGTTAAGAAGGGTCTTATGAGATGAGAGATCCATGTAAGTTATTGAAAACATGGAGCGGGAGAGGCGAGTCGAACCCCCGTATCAAGCTTGGGAAACCGCAGTTCGTTTGTAAATAAAGAACATATGCGTCCATGGCGGCCATCCTGAGCATTTGGAACCATGGAGTTTCAGGATTTAGGGAGAGAGACCGGCTTAACGAACTAATTGAACTCCTAAAACCGGTCGATGTTCTGGCTCCCGAAAACTAGCACCCACATCTTGGATTTCTTTGCCTAACGCGGCGCCGAAAACAAGCGGCGCTGACGCGAGATGAAGGTTGCGGAAAGAGTACGCCCGAACTGTATCTGGCGCCGGAAGCGGCGGAATGCAGTCCGCCGGTTCCGTTTTGAAAAGGATGGTTCCCGAGCTTGTGGTTTCGAAGCAGAAGCTTCGCCAGGCAGAGGGTACTGGCATCGTTCGATTAAAGCGAGAAGAAGGAAAACAGAACGTGGGATTCAGTTCGCGGCCATTTGTTTTATGTGGCCTCCCAGTGCGGAAACCGCCGAAAAACGAACTGCTCTACCGACGGCGAAACGGAAATTTCGTTTTGCAGATCACGGGTCATCCGGACTACGGGCTTCCATTCGGTCAAGATCGAATTGTTCCAATTTATCTGGCGACACTCGCCGTTCGGCAGCAGAACCAAACGATTCGCTTCCGAACTGCGGCGGAAATGCTGGAGACCTTCGGCATGCACAAAGGCGGCAAAGAGTACCGCCGGTTGGTTGCTGCTTTCGAGCGGATCTTCGGCGCAACGATCTTTTTCGGGACTGATACGCTCAGCGGTCGGGCCAAAGTGGTCCAGCGCTCCCGGTTCAGCTTTTTTCGCGAGGCTCAGATCTGGTACAGCCGCGATCCAGACCAGTGCCCGCTGTCAGATCAGTTCGAGAATGTGATCGTGCTGAGCGATGAGTTCTACCGCGAGATCACGGCTCATCCCATACCGGCAGACCTGGAGGCCGTCAAGGTGCTGGCAGGTGCGCCGGCTGTTCTCGATCTATTCATGTGGCTGTCATATCGCTGCTTTGTGGCAAAAGGACAGGAGGCGATTCCCTTGCTCGGTCCTTTCGGCCTCGCAAGCCAAATCGGGTCGATTGAATATGCGCGCCCGAGGCGCTTTCGCGAAAAGATCGACCAATGGTTAGATTCAATCCGGATACTTTGGCCCGAATGCCCGGCGCATATCAGTGCCGATGGGGAGAGCTTGGTCGTGAACCGAGCCAGTGCTGTGCTGATGGAACTAAGGATCTGTGGATGAAAGAGAGACTTCGAAAGTATCCAGTTCAGAATCCGCCGACTTATAGAAACGCCAGCCGAGGAGCCCAAACGCCGGATCGGATTCCGACCAGCCGGAGTGATCACGATCCGGAAGCCATCCAGGAAGAAGGGAACGAATAATAATGAACAAGAACACAGCGGGTCACCAGGCGCTCGAGCGCTTGTCCTCCATTGCCATGCGGGATACCGGTCAGTCGCGCCGCGCCGCTAATTTTCTGTTGGCCTGGCACAACGCGGAGGAAAACGGCGGCTGGGATCCTACGGATCTGTGGGGCATCGATGAGCAAATTGCCCGCGACATGCTGGCCGTCCTGCAATTGGTGCGCGAGCGGCACGTCTATGCGGAGGAGCTCGGGTTCCGCGCGCAAATGCAGGCTGTGTGAGAGCGGTGGCGCGGCGGCGGCCCGGTGCAGTGCTCGATGGAAGAAGCCTGATCGTGGATCGCGTTGCGGACGTAATTCGTGAATCTCTTCGGCGATGATTGCACAATATCGTAAGGTCTTGTAATTACAAAACCTTGCTCATGAAGAAGCACCCGAGGAAATCAGTTCGCCCAGTTTTGGACGCCGCGTATGACGACCTCTGCTCGGGCGTTATTTCGCTCCTGGAGTACGCCCGGCGGACGGCAAGCCGGGCGGTCAATCACGTGATGACGGCTACGTATTGGGAAATAGGGCGGCGGATCGTTGAGCACGAGCAACAGGGTTCTGAAAGGGCCAAATATGGCGAACGCCTATTGGATGAACTAGCGAGAGATTTGACGGAGCGTTTGGGCCGAGGTTTCGCCCGGACGAACCTCTCCCAAATGCGGCTGTTCTACCTCACTCATCGCGAAATAATTCAGACACCGTCTGAATTATTTGATGCGTCCGGAAAAATCCAGACGCTGTCTGAACAATCTCTCGCGGGGCAGCTCTTTCCGCTCTCATGGTCTCACTACGTGCGTCTGCTGTCGGTCAAAACTGACCAGGCGCGTCAGTTCTATGAAGAGGAGGCGTTGCGGGGCGGCTGGTCAGTCCGGCAGTTGGATCGGCAAATAGCAACCCTGTTTTATGAGCGTGCCAAAAAATCGGAAAAGAAACTCTCCTCCAAACCGCATGCAGACGACGCGCTTAGCGCACAGGAGGAAATTAGGGACCCGTTCGTACTCGAATTCTTAGACCTGAAAGATGAGTACTCCGAAGGCGATCTGGAGCAGGCCCTCATCCTTCATCTGGAACACTTTCTGCTTGAACTCGGGAACGATTTCACATTCGTCGCGCGGCAGAAGCGCCTTCGCGTCGGCAACGAGTGGTACAGAATTGATCTGTTGTTTTTTCACCGTCGTCTTCACGCGCTTGTTCTGATAGATTTGAAGCTCGGAAAATTTACGCACGCCGACGCGGGGCAAATGAATCTCTATCTGAATTACGCTCGCGAACACTGGCGCTATGAGGGCGAGAGTGAACCCATCGGTCTGATCCTCTGTTCAGAACGAAATGAAGCAGTTGCCCACTATGCATTAGGGCAACTTTCGAACACAATCTTGGCTCGAAAGTACGAACTGGAGTTACCTTCCGAGGAGCAGCTGGCCGAGGAGCTGACACAGACGCGCCGCGCACTTCTGTTGCGAGGTCGTACGACGGACGATTCGCATGCGTGACGCCTCCCGCCCGCTGCATGCTAAACAGTTATCCAGGCCAGTTGTGAATCGCTGCCATATTGCCGATGCACCCGCGCTTATCTGCCATTCGCGGTAGAGCGCCCCTGCGCGCCGGAAATTGAATTTAAGTAGTTATTGATGAAATGCGGATCACTTACTCAGGACTTGGTTGAACCATACGCGTAGCACATGCGCGCCAGCCGCATCGCTGTCGGGACGGAGTTCCGGTTGCCCAGTATGTGTCGAGTATCTGATCTGGCCCTATAGTCCAAGTCGGATCAACGCCAATTGATCTGGTCTTTGCGGAGTATCAGGAGTGCCTGAATGACCATCTATGTGGACTCTCTTCGCCGGGCTCCGCCTTCGGCAGTCTGCTTGACACAGCCTTGCCGAAAATTCGAAGATTTGAGACGCGATAGGATCAAGGGACCCCGCAATGGAATTACCACCGATTCAAGACAAAACGGTAGAGATTGAACTCTACAAACTCCAACACGATATCAACCTAAAATTCTTAACGATCAAACGCATTCTGCTAGCCTATGGAGTCGTAACCGAGGAAGAATTTACAGACACTTACGCCCAAGTAGAATCGGAACTGCAAAAAACGCAGGATGCAATTGAGGCTTTGGAGCTAATTCAGAGCGGCGGCCTTGAACGCCTGGTCGATGCAGGAATCTTGCCCAGAAACAAGGGCGAAGCGTCCGCGGGTGTCCCGCATTCCCCATCGAAGCAGGATTAAAACCTCGAGGAGTCGAATAGGTGCAGACACCCCAAGCCTGCGCGAGTACGATGCCGCGAATTTGCTCTTCATCGTCACCTCGAAGAGGCCCCCGCCGGGCAAGGCCGCCGCGCACTCGGTTTGGCCGCTCTCATGAGAGGAACCGGCTCTTTGGGCCTGAATGCGTCAACAATGGTCGTTCTCGTGATGGAGCGCAGGAACTCCAGTGAAGAGGACGTATCCGAAGCAGCACCCGAATAGGGCGCTTATCTGCGATAGCGACGGAAGCGGCGACCTCAAGCGGGCCAGGTCGGTTCGATTGCGTGCTTTTTACTCGAACGTGTTCTCCCGAGCTTCTTGTGCAGCCAAAGGTAAAGATATCCGTCGTTCCGCGATTCTCCCGCCTCACATAAGGATCATCCAGGTGATGATGTGAGGGTACCGGACCGTTGTTATCTCCTTCCAGGCGCTGCGGGTTTAAACGGTCGCATATGAGTGTGAGCGATCGTCCTCCCCAGCAGAACGTTCCTCCAGATTGGGGACCTGAACGCGATTTCTGGGTACCGGATGACGGTCCTGATCCAGACATCCCTTGGCCGGTTGACTTTGAGGTCTGTGGCGTCCCAGACTACGAACCCGCGCCGTTCGCAAAGGACCCGAAGCGGCACGGTAGGACGTATATGGCATGGCCAATGTACGACATTGATGATCCGGTCCTGGCCATCGAAACGATTTGCTCGGTTTTGGAGAAGATGAGCCCAACTGCGCTTGAACATTGGTTCGCGCTGCCAGACCGTTTTCTACGTGTTTCGGCCGGCGATACCGAGATGGATCACTCGAAGCTTAACGCAACGGGCTTCCTTATTTCGTCCGATGCGATCAGGCGAATTCGTCACCTCAGGCTCCGATTGCAGGTGACCTTCTGCCCGAACGCGCGAGTTCGGGTTGAAAGTGGGTATTAGGAAGATTCGCGACTGAGTTCACAGTCCTACCGGACAGGCTCGCCGTAGCCCGCCGCATACAATAGTTTCTTCGAACATGAGTATCTTCGACCTGCACGCGAGTGTGGTGCAGGATTACCGCAGATATGTTCAGAGTTTTCTGAGCATTGCAGATGACCGCCTTCGGGGGTTTGTCGAAAATCAGATCGTGAATGAGGCCGTCTTTTGGCCTGACGCATTGCTGCAACTCAACCCAGCCTACGAGTTGGTCGAAGATGTCGCTACTGCGGCTCGGAACGGCACAATCACGGTAGCCACAGCCGAAATCTTCCGTGATGCGGAAGGCAAACCGATTCGGCTATATCAGCATCAGCGGCGTGCGATCGCAACCGCCGGAGAAAAGCAGTCCTACATCGTTACCAGCGGTACCGGGCCCGGCAAGAGCCTGACATACTTCATCCCGATCTTCGACGCGATCCTCCGCGGTAACCACTCTGATAAGCGTGTCTGGGCCATCGTGATCTACCCGATGAACGCGCTGGTGAACAGTCAATATGAGGCGCTCGAAGCGATGCGGGTTGCCTATAAACAGCGCACAGGCAACGATATGCCAGTCCGCTTCGCAAAGTACACGGGACAGGAGAGTGATTCGGACAAGCAGCGCATCCAAATTGAGCGCCCACATATCCTGCTGACCAACTACATGATGTTGGAGATGATGCTGCTCCGGCCCAAGGAGTCAGCCTTTGTAGACCGGCATCATTCCAATCTTCAATTCCTCGTCCTCGACGAGCTGCACATGTATCGCGGACGGCAGGGAGCGGATGTAGCAATGCTGATCCGCCGATTAAAAGAGCGCTGTGGCAACGACCACATTCAGCACATCGGAACCAGCGCCACCATGGTTGCAAGCAGATCCGCAACAGGATCTCAGCGCAGGCAGGCGGTCGCTGATTTCGCAACCAAAGTTTTCGGCACCGATATCCCTGCTGACAGCGTGATCGAGGAATCGCTCGTTCCTGTAGCCACATTCGCAGGTGAGCCCGGCGTAGGTCAGCTACGCCTATCCTTGTCCTCCCCAGTTCCCGTTAGTGCTGCGGAGTTGCTAGGCAGTCCTCTAACAAAGTGGCTGGAAACGGCGGTTGGGATCGAAACGGACTCCGAGGACGTATTCCGCCGCAAGATTCCCCGCAGCTTGAAAGATGTGGCGGCAGATTTAGCAAACGCGACTGGCGCAGCACCAGAGGCCTGTACAACAAAGTTGCAGGAATTCTTTCTCGCCGGCAGCCGTATTACGCAGTCTGGCGGCGGTGCTGTGTTCCCGTTCAAACTTCACCAGTTCATCTCGCAGGGCCGCTCAGTTTACGCGACAGCCGAACGACAGGAGCAACGCGAGCTGACTCTTGACGGCCAATACTATGCGAAGCCAAATGGCGGCTCGGTACAACGGCTCCTATTTCCGCTCACCTTTTGCCGCGTTTGCGGGCAAGAGTATTACAGAGTACTCCTCGACGACAAGAATCAGCAAGTCACGCCCGGGGAAGGCAGCTGGGAGGACCCCACCGGCACGGCTGAGCGCGGATACCTGCTACTCACGTCTGCTGACTTCTCATGGACGGCCGACGACCTTCCTCCCGATTGGCTGGATCCGAAAGGCAGGATCAAACGCGAATATCGCAATCTCGTTCCGCGTGAGCTCTTTGTAAACCCTGACGGGCGCACGTCGCGTTTTGAGGAAGAGAACGCCACCCGTGCGTACTTCCAAGTAACGCCTTTCCTTATCTGTCAGAACTGCGGTGAATACTATTCGCAACGTGAAGGCGATTTCCGAAAGCTAACCCGACTGTCAAATGAGGGCCGCAGTTCGGCGACGACGACTCTCGGCATCTCGACACTCCACCATGCACCGGCGGCTGAGATTACAGGCTCTTCCCGCAAGCTTCTCAGTTTCACCGACAACCGCCAGGACGCCTCATTGCAGGCCGGCCACTTCAATGATTTTGTCCTCGTTTCCGTTCTGCGATCGGCGATTTATCGCGCGCTCGATACTCACAGCGAACTGCGCCACTACGATATGGCGGATAAGGCGATGGCGTGTCTCAATCTGCCGCTCCGCGAGTACGCCGCGAACCGGAATCTCGATCCGGCATCCCCGCAAGCCGACAAAGTTCGTAAAGAGTTTCGGGACCTTATCCAGTTTCGGATCTACGAGGATCTTCGGCGCGGCTGGCGTGTCATCCACCCGAACCTGGAACAATGTGGACTGCTGAAAATCATCTTTTACGGATTGGAGGGCGCGTGCCAGCGGGATGAGGTTTGGTCCGATGTGCCTGAGATCGCCTCTTTAAATCCCACAAAAAGGTACGAGATCTTGAAACCGTTTCTGGACTTCGCAAGAAAGAAACTCGCGATCCACGCGGAATGCTTGCGCGAAACGTACCTACAACAGCTCCGCGTCCGTGTGAACCAGGTCGTCAATGAACGATGGGCTTTCGATGAGTCCGAAGAACGACTCCGCTCCGCCGACCGGATGATATTGCCGAACCAAAGCGGCACAATGCCGGGCATTAGGCTGGGCAGAAGCAGTCTGGTCGGGCGGTACTTCCATCGGCACCTGTCCGTGATTCACGATTATGCCGTTTTCATCGAGAACCTCGTGGCAGCCCTTACCCAACAGGGCCTGCTTCGCGAGGAGGTGGAGAGGGGTGTTCGATACGTGCAGCTGGAATCGGCCGCTCTGATCTGGGTGAAAGGAGAAGGCACGCCGCCACCACCCGATCCCATCTATTCCCGCCGCGTAAAGAGTGCAACATACGTTCAGGTTCAACAAAAGGCGAACGCGTTTTTCAAAGCGCTGTACAGCGACCGTGCCCGGTCGCTAGGCGACGTAGAAGGTCTGGAACATACTGCTCAGATTACGTATGAGAACCGAGAGGAACGTGAGCGCCGGTTCCGGGCTGGAGACCTAAAGCTGCTCTTCTGCTCCCCAACAATGGAACTGGGTATCGATATTCGCGATCTCCAGCTCGTCCATATGCGCAACGTTCCCCCGACGCCCGCGAGCTACGCGCAACGCAGCGGTCGCGCAGGACGCAAGGGAGATCCGGCACTCATCCTCACCTATTGCTCCGCTTCCAGCGGACACGATCAGTATTACTTCCGCTTGCGTCACGAGATGGTTGCAGGTTCGGTGCGTCCGCCACGGATTGATCTATCGAATGAGGACCTCGTCCGCTGCCACATTCAGGCACTCTGGTTCGCCAAGGTCAACCTCCGAATTGAAGGCAGTATCACTGAAATACTCGACCTTGCGGCGGCAGACTACCCGCTTCGAGAAGAAATCAAGTCTTCGATCACTCTGTCCGAACCCAAGCTGCAAGAGTGCATCGTGCAGGGGCGGCACGTTCTCGAGCTCTGCGGTGCTGATATCAAAGACGCTACCTGGTACACACCAGACTGGATTGAGAATGTTGTTCGGCACGCGTCCAAGCGCTTCGACCCCGCCTTCGACCGATGGAGGCAACTCTACAGGGCCGCCCAGTCGCAATTGCAGGAGGCGCAAAACGTCCAGGCCACGACACTGGACGAGAAAACACTGAAAGAGGCACAGCAAAGGATCAATGAGGTCCTCCGTCAGCGCGGATTACTGAGCAACAGCGGAACCACCCGGCAGGAATCGGACTTCTACCCATATCGATACCTAGCAAGCGAGGGCTTTCTCCCCGGTTATAACTTCCCGCGTCTGCCGATCCGCGTTTTTATTCCACGCAGGGAAGGCGAGTTCCTCAGCCGTGCTCGTTTCCTGGCGCTTACTGAGTTCGGTCCGGACAATTTCGTTTACCACGAGGGGTCGAAATTCCAGGTAAAGCGTTTCTTCGCACCGCCGGGTGGCCTGGCGGCTCTTCAAACGCGGGCAAAGGCCTGCGAAGTCTGCGGCTATTACAACCGTGAAACAGATGATCTTTGTTCCCATTGCCGGTCCACGCTCGACGGCAGCAACAGCCTGTTCCTCAATCTGCTGAACATGCCCAATGCCCGGACGATTCGGCGGGAGCGCATCACTTGTGACGAAGAAGAGCGCATCCGCCGCGGCTATCGGACAACAACCCACTTCCAGTTTGCGAGAGACACACAAGGCCGGGAACGCACAGTCGAAGCTGTTATCGGCAAAGATCCGGCATCGCCCTTGCTCCGGGCCGTCTTTGCTCCATCGGCAACTTTGTACCGGATCAACCACGGCTGGAAAGGCCGCACGGATGAAGGATACGTCGTCAATCTTGCCAATGGCGAAATCAATCCCGAGCGCGATCCGAACAACGAAAATCAACACCTAGTACGCCTGTTTGTAAACGACACAAACAACGTGCTCATCCTGTACCCGACAGAGCAGATCCAGACAAGCGAAACGGCCATGGCCACGCTGCAGTTCGCGCTACAGCGGGGCATCGAGCAAGTCTTCCAGATTGAGGAGTCCGAGCTCGTCTCCGAGCGCATCGGCAAATCAGATCGCCGAGGCATCGTGTTCTGGGAAGCTTCGGAGGGCGGAGTAGGCGTGCCTCGCCGGGTTGTCGAAGAAGAAGATGCACTGGCAAAAATCGCCTGCGCGGCTCTAGAACGTTTGCATTTCGATCCGAAGTCGGGCGAGGACAAGAACGAGAATTGCAGTCGTGCCTGCTATCAATGCGTACTGTCGTATTCAAATCAGGCCGATCACCGCAACCTCGATCGGCATCTTGTGACGGCTGCCCTTCGCGACCTCTCCGAATCCAATACAACTCACGCTCACGCCGGCCGCGACTACGACGGTCAATACACATTTCTCAAAAACCTCACCGACAGCCGCTCCAAACTCGAACAGGATTTCATCGAGCATTTGTACAAAACTCGGCGCGACCTGCCGGATGAAGCGCAGAAAGCGCTTGCGGATCTGGGGACAATCCCGGACTTTTATTACGCTGGTTCGCATACTTGCGTGTACTGCGACGGTTCCGTCCACGATGAGCCCGAGCAGAAACAGAAAGACGATAACTTCCGCAGACAACTCCGCGAGCTGGGATATCGCGTCATTGTGGTCCGCTACGAACCGAGTCTGGAAGAACAGCTTGCAAAATATCCGGAAGTGTTCGGCACCGGGAAAAGGTAACTCATGGGAGCCATTGCCGTCGGATCGATCGTGAAATGCAGAGGTCGTGAGTGGGTCGTTCTACCCGTGGACGATGAGGAGGTTTATCTCCTGCGCCCGCTTGCCGGCACGGAGCAGGAAGTGATCGGCATCCACAGCCGCCTGCACAATCTGGGTCTGGACAGAATCGAACCTACCGCGTTTCCGCCGCCTGCGCCGGAAGAGACAGGCGACCATATCAGCGTCGAACTGCTTTTTAACGCTGCCCGCTTGACTCTCCGCGATGGAGCCGGCCCGTTTCGCTCGCTCGGGCACATCAGTTGCCGCCCGCGTCCTTATCAGTTCGTTCCAATGCTCATGGCTCTCCGGCTGGACCCGGTGCGCATGCTGATCGCCGATGATGTGGGCATCGGAAAGACAGTCGAGGCGCTCCTCATCGCCCGCGAAATGCTCGATCGCGGCGAAATCAACCGCATCTGCGTCGTCTGTCCACCGTATCTCTGCTCGCAATGGAAAAAGGAGCTCTGGGAGAAGTTTCGCCTGGATGCAGTGATCATTCGTTCGGGAACAATCAGTCAGCTGCAGCGCGATCTTCCCTCGATGGAGCACAGCGTATTCGGCTATTATCCCCACATCATCGTCAGCATCGATTACGTCAAGTCCGATGCTCATCGCGCTCAGTTCCTCACGCATGCGCCGAAATTCGTCATCGTTGACGAAGCTCACGGCGCTACCGCGCTGACCAGCGGCGCCCGAAACCAGCAGCAGCGGTTTGAACTCCTGGACGATCTCGCTTCAGACGAAGGCCGGCACATGATTCTGCTGACGGCAACTCCGCACAGCGGCGTGGAAGCCGGATTTCGCTCTCTCCTCGGTCTGCTCCGGCCCGAGTTCCGCGCTTATGATATGGGCAAAATGGCGGAAGAGCAGCGCAAGACTCTGGCATTTCACTTTGTTCAACGCCAGCGGGCAGACGTGAAATCGTGGATGGGCGAGTCCACGCCGTTCCCGGCTAGAGATCCGCAGGACGAATCCTACGAACTGTCTCGCGCCTATAGTCAGCTCTTCGAGGATGTGTATGAGTTTAGCCGCGAGCTGGTCAAATCCGGCGAAACGCTGAGCGGCTGGAAGCAGCGAATCCGATACTGGACCGCCCTGGCGCTGCTTCGCTGCGTGACGTCGAGCCCTGCAGCCGCACTTGCCGCAATCGGCAAACGCCTGAAGCGTGAATCCGGCGAGCCCGAACAGGACGACTCCGAATACTCGCCTTACATCTTCGAGGAATCTGATACCGACGCGGTAGACATTCAACCGGCACATGTGCTGGAAGAGGCCGAAACCGAGCTCGATGACGCCGATCGCAGGCGTCTTAAGGCTTTCGCTCAGCAGGCGCAAGCAATCTACGGCACCGAGAAGGACAGCAAGCTGAAACACTGCGTGAAGCTGGCTGCCGATTTGCTGCGGCACGGCCTTCAGCCGATCATCTGGTGTCGATACATTCCGACCGCGAAATATGTTGGCGAACAGCTCGAGAAAGAGCTGAAGCGCGACTTCCCCGGCCTACGCGTTCTCTCGGTGACCGGCGAACTCGCGGAGGACGAACGCAGCGCTCTCATCGCCGATCTCGAAGAGAAACGGCCCAGATACCGCGTACTCGTTGCGACCGATTGTCTCAGCGAGGGCATCAATCTGCAGTCGCTGTTCAACTCCGCCATTCACTACGATCTTCCCTGGAACCCAAACCGGCTCGAACAGCGGGAAGGCCGCGTAGACCGCTTCGGCCAGAAATCACCTCAGGTCAAAGCCATTCTGTATTACGGGCGCGATAACCCGGTTGACGGCGCTGTCCTCGATGTTCTTCTCCGCAAAGCGCGCGAAATCTACAAAAGTCTCGGAGTCCGCGTACCGGTTCCAATGGATAGCGAAAGCATCATGGAGACGGTGATCAAGCGCCTGTTTGCCCACGAACCCGGCCAGCAGCTGAATTTGTTTGCTATCGCCGACGTGCAGCAGGTTCACGAGAAGTGGCAACGCGTGGCCGAGAGCGAACACCAAAACCGTACTCGTTTTGCCCAGCACGCGATTAAGCCCGATGAAGTGCAGAAACAGCTTGCCGAAACCGACGCCGTGCTCGGGGATCCGGGTACGGCACAACGCTTTCTGAGCAATGCGGCGCAGCGGCTTGGTGTCCGGATGACTCCGGAACCAGGCGGTGCCTTCGCGATCACGGGGCTGAGCCATCTGACGGAACTGCTTCGTCCTCTTGCGGCCTCCACGGAGCCCTGGAAGATCACATTCCATACACCGGCTCCCGATGAAGTGGAATATCTGGACCGGAATCATCCATTCGTGCAGACGACCGCGCAATGGATGGTGGAGCAAGCGCTCGCGAACGAATCCGATGCTGTCGCCCGCCGCTGCGGTGTGATTCGCGCTTCCGCCGTGCCGATTCGCACGTACCTGTTGCTTGCGCGGCTTCGCTATACGATCGAGACACCGGGACAAACGCCGCTTCTTGCGGAAGAAGTGCAATGCTTCGGTTTTGTCGGATCGCCTGGGCCGACGCCCTCCTGGCTAGCACCCAAGGACGCTTTGGAGCTTCTTCGCACGGCTAAGGCGGAAGGCAACATCGAACCCTCCGAGCGCACCGAATTACTGAACGAAATCCTCGCGCATTGGGAGACCATTCGTGCCTCTATGGACCCACTTGTGGAAGAACGCGCCCAAACACTAGAAAGAGCGCACAAGGATGTCCGGGCGAGCGCGAAACTGTCTCGACGCGGCATGACGGTTGCCCGGCATTTTCCGCCCGATCTGCTCGGCCTGCTTATTCTTCTGCCGATCCCGAAAGGGGTGCGCTAAAAGATGTCGGCCCGGTATCCTTCGATCCGGATTGAAGGCGGCCTCATCGCCGCCGATATGCTGGCCGCGATTGCGGATGGCAGCGCGCCCGGCCAGAAACCCCGCGACTTCGGCCTGCCGGATAACGCAAGTCTGCTGGATCAGATTTCAACCGCCTGGTCCGAGGCCAGAGCCTTCTGGCCCGCCTTCGAGCGCCGTGTCACGCAGCTCAAAGAAGGTGAGACCGGCACCGGCTTTACCCGCACGCAATGGGTGAATCCGCTCCTGCTCGCCCTTGGCTACGACAATGTGACGCTCAATTCGAAGGCGCTGGAAGCAGACGGCCTGTCGTTCGCAATTTCGCACCGCGCCGCGCCGGAGGCCGATGCCTCTCCCATCCACGCGATTGGCGCGGGCCAGTCGCTCGATAAACGAGCCGAGTCAGGCCGTCCAAGGCTTGCGCCGCACTCGCTCTTGCAGGAGTATTTGAACCGGACCGAACACTTGTGGGGTTTTGTGACGAACGGCCTCACCCTCCGCCTTCTCCGGAACTCGCAACTGATCCGCCGTCAGGCATATATCGAAATCGACCTGAAGTCGATGTTCGCGGGCGAGGGCCGATTTGCCGATTTCGCCGTGTTCTATCGCCTGCTGCACCGGTCCCGCTTTCCCCTGACACAGGCCGAAAGCAGGTCCTCGCTGCTCGAACAATGGTTTGAGCAGACCATCGAGCAGGGCGGACGCGTTCGGGAAAAATTGCGTGTTGGCATTGAGCAGGCAATCCCCAAGATTGCCAACGGCATTCTGCGCAATCCGAAGAATGCCACGCTCGTCGACCGGATCAAAACCGGCGATTTGAAGGCGACGCATCTTTACCAGGAGCTTCTGCGGCTCATCTATCGGCTACTCTTCCTCATGGTCACGGAAGAGCGGAACCTGCTGACCGCTAACCAGACCTACCGCGAACGCTACAGCATCAGCCGTCTGCGGCGCCTCTGTGAGAACCGCATTGCGCGGAACTCCCACTCAGACCTCTGGGCTGGTCTGCAATCCACATTCCGGCTGTTCCATGATGAGGATCTTGGCCAGATACTCGAATTGCCTCCGCTGAACGGCGAACTCTTTGACCGGAGCCGCACCGACCATCTGAATAGCGCCATTCTTGCCAATCGCGAGTTCCTGGATGCGCTCTGGTATCTGTCTCTCTATCGCGAGGAACGAGGCGGACCGCCGCGCCATGTGAGCTACTCCGCGCTGGACGTCGAGGAACTCGGCAGCGTCTATGAGGGCCTGCTGGAACTACAGCCCACATTCGAATCGGTTGACGGGCATCTTCGGTTTACACTGATCCCCGGGCTGGAGCGCAAAGGAACCGGATCGTACTACACGCCTCCGGAGCTGGTGGATGAACTGCTAAAAACGGCACTTCTGCCATTGGTGGGAGCGCGGCTTGCCGGCCTGACTAAGACCCATGATAAGGAACAGCAATTACTCGGAATCCGCGTCTGTGATCCGGCCTGCGGCAGCGGCCATTTTCTGCTAGCCGCTGCTCGGGCACTCGGACGGGAACTAGCAAAGACGCGCAGTGGTGAGAACGAACCGAGCCCGGGCGAGTACCGCGCCGCAGTCCGTGATGTAATCGCTCACTGCATCTACGGCGTCGATAAAAATCCTCTCGCAGTCGAGTTGTGCAAGGTTGCGCTTTGGATCGAAAGCTACACCGAAGCCCGGCCGCTCAGTTTTCTGGATCACCGCATCCGTATCGGCAACAGCCTGGTGGGCGTCCGTGACATCCAGATCCTCCAAAATGGTATCCCGGAGGACGCCTACAAAGCGGTTACTGGCGATGACAAGGACGTCGCGAAGGATGCGCGGGCGACCAATCGGAAACAGCTTGGTGAGTTGCGGCAATTGCGCATTCCGGCTCCGAGCGTAGATATCCACCTGCTTGGGACGGCTTGGCGGGAGCTGGATACGGTTCCCGACGACACGCCGCAGCAGATCCGCAAGAAACGCGAGAAATTCGAACAGCTCCACTCTAATCCAACCTACGTCCGCCAAACCGAAGCGGCTGACGCTTGGGCACTCGCTTTCTTTGCTCGGCTCACACCCGATAACGTCGAGCACGGCATCCCGTTAACAAACCATTTGCTTGAGCTGTCGGAGGGCCGCAATCCTGATCCGCAGCTTGTCGCGGATGCAATGGTCGAATCCGGGCGCCTGGAGTTCTTTCACTGGCCGCTCGAGTTCCCGGATGTGTTCGCTGCCGGCGGATTCGACGTGGTGCTGAGCAATCCGCCGTGGGAACGAATCAAGCTTCAACAACAAGAATTCTTCGCAAGCCGTGATGCCGTGGTCTGCCGAGCTGCCGATAAGGTCGCACGAGAGCGCCTGATCGCCGAACTGCCTTCCAAGAACCCGGCTTTGTGGAATGAGTACCAGGCCGCACTGCACGATGCTGAATGTGGCAGCAAATTCCTTCGCGCGAGCGGAATCTACCCGGATACCGCTAGGGGAGACATTAATACCTATTCAGTCTTCGCCGAACGCATTACTAACCTGGTCAGCCCGCGTGGCCGAATCGGAGTGGTTGTTCCCACCGGCATCGCCACCGATGACACAAACAAGGCCTTCTTTGCCGGGATTGCCACTTGAACGAAGCGCTTCGCGCAGTACCGGTGGCTTGAGGCAGTCGAGCCGTCGTTCGGCATGATGCAGGAACGACCCAAAGGGGGTCGCTCCATGACAAAACTACGACAGAGAATGCTCGAGGAGCTGCGACTGCGCAACTCCTCGGAATACACGATCCGAAGTTATATCGGCTCGGTTGAGCGGTTTGCGCGGTATTACGGCAAGAGTCCAGACCGAATGAAATCCGAACAAGTGCGCTCGTATTTGCTGTATCTGCTGGAAGAGCGCAAGCTGAGTTGGTCGGCGATTCACGTGAACCGGTCTGCGCTTCGATTCCTGTATGTGCGCGTTCTGAAACAGCGCTGGTTTGACGAAGAGATCCAGGCGCCCAAACGGCCCATCCAGTTGCCGACGGTTATGAGCGCCGAAGAGATTACCGGGATTCTGGATGCGACCCGGAATCTGAAGCACTGGACTATCATGGCAACCTTCTATGCCACCGGCATGCGCTGTAATGAGCTGCGTCTTTTGAAGGTGGAAGACATCGACGGTAAGCGCATGCTGATCCACATCCGGAATGGCAAAGGGCAGACCGCACGGGACGTGAATCTCTCTCCGGCTCTACTGGAACGCTTACGTATTTATTGGCGCTGGCGCAAACCGAAGGACTGGCTGTTTCCCTCTAAGCAGCGCCCCCAATGCCCGATGGACGACAAGAGCATCCGACATCTGTGCGCGAATGCTGGGTGCCGTGCCGGGGTCAAGCGTCACGTGCATCCGCACGTTTTTCGGCATAGCTTTGCGACCCATCTGCTGGACCAAGGTGCGGATCTGCGGACCATTCAAGTGTTGCTTGGGCATGCTGATATCCGGACGACAGCTCGCTATCTACGTGTGTCCGTGCGCCGCATTCAGGCGGTCGCCAGCCCCTTCGATGCGCTCACCGTTCAGCCCATCGATCAGTCCGAGGACAATGCCCGGCAGAGGTGAAAGAGCATCGGCCTGAAGTCGCCGATATCTTTCGCCAACACGAACAGGAGTTTCTGGAACGCTGGCGGGCTGTCCTATCAGACCGCCAGCTACAGACGCTCCGCGATATCGGCGCGTGTCGAACCGCCGCACTGGGCGCTCATCTTCATCTATGCGATCGTTGCCAGCGCGAAACGATCGTAGCGAACTCCTGCTTAAACCGCCACTGCCCAAAGTGCGGCAGCAGGGCGCGTGACCACTGGCTGGAGAAACACTCCGAAGATTTACTACCGGTCCCTTACTCGCATGTGGTCTTCACTCTGCCGCACGAACTCGTTCCGCTTGCACTGCAGAATCCGACCGTCGTATACAACATCTTCTTCCGCGCCGTCTCGCAAGCACTGCTTACTATCGCCGCTGATCCGCGCCATCTGGGAGCACGCCTTGGCTTTCTGGCTGTCCTGCATACCTGGAATCAAAAATTGCTGGCTCACCCACATATCCATTGCCTGGTCCCAGCCGGCGGCATTGCCTTCGATCAGACCCGCTGGATTCGGTGCCGGCATCGAAAGTTCTTCCTCCCGGTGAAGGTACTGGGCGCCAAGTTCCGGGGAAAGTTCCTCGCTCTGTTGCGGCGCGCGTTTCGCCGAGGCAAGCTTCGATTCCACGGAACGGTGGCGCCGCTTCAGATGCCCAAAGCCTTCGATCGATTTACCTGGTTACTCAAGAATAAGGACTGGCTCGTCTACGCCAAGAAGCCCTTTGCCGGACCACGGCACGTGATTCAGTATCTGGCTCACTACACTCACCGGGTGGCGATCGCTAACGGCCGATTGGTTCGTTTCGAAAATGGCCAGGTCACCTTTCGCTGGCGGGATTCGGCACACGGCAACCAGCAAAAAGTCATGACGCTGGACGCTTTGGAGTTTATGCGCCGCTTCTTGCTGCATGTGCTCCCGCGCGGCTTCGTGAAGATCCGCCACTTCGGTTTTCTGGCCAATCGGGAAAGAAAGCGCGCCCTCCAGTTGTGTTCCGCTCTTCTTTCCCCCACCCAGCCGGCCACCGAAAGCGCGTCTGGGGAGACTTCCTCTACGCCCCGCGAAGTACGGCTTTGTCCTTACTGCCAGGGAACGCTTGTGCTGGTGGCCCGGCTCAACGCCGCGCAACTCCTGGCTCGCAATCTGATTCCGGCACTGGACACGTCATGACCGGCGACCTGTTGCTCATTTTCGTCGCGCCCGCACATCGCTGCAAAACGGTGCCGCCCGAGGTGTGCCCGAATTCCTTTGCAACCGACAGCAATAGCGTTTTTCACTGCTCCCACCACTCGACGCTTCCTCTGAGCAGCCTGCAGACGACCCTATTGCCTGCTTTCGACCTCCATCCAAAATCGCTCAAACCCCATTCAAATCGCATAGGCATTCCAGACACGGCTTCGTTCATGTAGCGTTATCCGAACTCCCTCGGCGTTCAACGCTGTACCGCACCCGGTCTCTCCTCGCCTCGGGAGTTCCGATCAACGCTTGTCGCCATGTATTTACCTATCTTCGTGGCCTAAAAACCCGGTTGTCGGAAATTGAGGGTGCCGATCTAGTGTCCCGTCCCGTTTAATTATTTACAATCTGGCGGAATCGTGATCCAATGTGGGCATGTTTGTGCGCGCCGCTGCTCTGGCCCTCGACGAAGCACAGAAACGGCAATTGGAATCGCTGTCGCGGGCTGGTAGCACGCCCCAAAGGACCGCGCGCAAGTGCCAGGTGATCCTGCTGGCGAGCCAGGGCGTATCCAACCACGCGATTGGCCAGCAAACGGGCCTGTCCCGCCCGACCATTTTGGCGGCACGGTCGGCATTCGCTGAGCGTGGCATGGAGGCGCTGCGCGAGCCACAAACACGAAAGCGATCCCGGCGCGTCCTCACCTCTGAGTTGGAGCGCAAGATTCTGGATACAACCCTGAAGACCAGACCGGCCAACGGCACTCATTGGAGCGTCCGAGTCCTGGCCGCGAAATTGGGCGTTTCTCGTATGATGGTGCAGCGCATTTGGCAACGTCACGATATTCAGCCGCATCGCGTAGAGAAATTCAAAATCTCCAACGATCCGAAGTTTGAAGAGAAGGTGCGGGATGTGATTGGCCTCTACCTTGATCCACCGGATCGCGCTCTGGTGCTGTGTGTGGATGAGAAGAGTCAGATCCAGGCCTTAGATCGAACCGCTCCCATCCTGCCGTTGCGGCCAGGGTTGCCGGAACGGCAGACGCACGACTATAAGCGCTACGGCACGACCACGCTGTTTGCGGCCTTCAATATCCTGAACGGCAAGGTGATTGGCAGTTGCTTGCCGCGTCACCGGGGCAAGGAGTTCCTCAAGTTCCTCAACCAACTGGAGAAGCAAGTGCCTCAGGACCTGGATGTGCATCTCATCCTGGACAACTACAGCACACATAAGAGCGCTGCCGTCCAGCGCTGGCTCAAGCCGAAGAAGCGGCATCGGTTCCACTTCCACTTCACCCCGACCAGCAGTTCCTGGCTCAATCAGGTGGAGCGTTGGTTCGGACTGATCACGGACAAAATGATTCGACGCGGTACCTTCCGCTCCACTGCCGAACTCGAACGCGCTATCTATACCTGGCTTGCAAACTGGAACGACGCGCCCAAACCATTCGTCTGGAGGGCCACGGCCGAAGTCATTCTCGAAAAGGTCCGCCGTTGTAAAGAATTAAACGGGACGCCACACTAGCGAATTCAAAAGGCAGGGAGTCGGCCGGTAGCGGGTCCACATCATTGAGCGGCACTCGAGCCGTGCCTGCATTTTAGCCGCGCCAAAGAATTATCACCATTGGTGAAAGAATTTGGGTGCACCAATAATCTCGTTATCCTCGATGCTGCACCGACAACCGCCAGTTTCATCTATGCAGCCAGCAAATGGGCGCTTGTTCACAAGTGCTTGGACCCAGCCCCTCGCGGTCCCAACCGGGCCATAGCGTAAGGTCCAAATTGCGGTCCTTCACGGTTAATCAACGGTTTAAGTGGTGCCACATGGTGCAAAACGGTTCAAAATTAGATTCAGGTTCTAGTTCTCGCAAGGGAGTGGAGGTTCAAGTCCTCTCATCCGCATACCAAACAAAACAAAAGACTTAGCAGTCTAAAAGGCCAGCAAATTTCTTTGCCGTCCAAGCCCCATTACAACCGTTTGACAACCATCTGAAGGTCGGGGCAGGCTGCGAACCAGGCGAACAAAGAGCGAAATACCAGGGTACGATCTTATCGTGTCCCCCACGCGTTGCCGGGTCGAAATTCTTGGCCGGGATGATGTCGTTCATCACGTTGAAGTGAAAGCAGCCAGCCTCTTCGACGCCAGGCAATCCAGGGATGGTCAATGATGTGGTGGTGGGATTCCGAGGCTGTGCTGACTGTCGGGGTTGATGAAAAAGTGTGCAGGGTAGAGCCGAAGCGCGTAATGAATGTCAGAGCCCGAAGAGGGTCAGCCCCGTAGACACGCGATTTTCTGGTTAAATGGTTCAAAGTGTCGGAGATCACATCTGGAGCAGGCGACTCGTCGATTAGCAAGCCCGCTATACGGTTTGCGCCATCAACAGTTTTCTGGCTTCTTCTCATTACAGCGGTCGTGGCATACACTTTCGGTAACGAAGTCACATCCCAGGAGATGTCAAAACATCTCGGATGGTAGGACCACGATGAGAAGACACATGGGAAAGCGCCGAAGGGATGAAGGGCGATATACCCGTTCCTGTAAAATTAACGTCTCTGGCTCAAGACGTAAGCGCCAGCACATTCTTCAAATCAGTGCTTCCGGAGCAATAGAAGAATCACCCAGGTACCCAAGATCAAGAAGCAACTCGCCAAACCGATCAACGGAATATTTGAGGTTGTTTTTGTAAGAACCTTGGGGGGAGTGGTCTTTGCGATCTGTTCTTTAGGTGAAGGTTTGGGAATCTTTGCGGAAACACTATTTTCAAGTTCCTTAGCAAATGTCTTGAGACGCTCAGAAAGACCATTCTTAGCCGCTGATTTCAGGTCTAATCTCGACGGGCTTACCGTGAGGAGCGTGATCAGTTTCATGTCATCTGAAGAAAGTTGGGCCGGAAGATCTATGGCTAAGACTGGAATTCTCGTTCGAGTCACGATCTCAACTGCTTGCGGCATTGGATAGGCAAGTTCCAAGGGCACCTTGGTGAACTTGTCGATCCAGGCCCGGAGAATATTTGAGTGTGGGAAAAAGATTACGGGCGAATGATCTGTCGATGCCAGATGCCGATTTTCGACCGCAAGCCACAATTCGTGTAGAGAGGTTGATGTATTTTCGAACCGCAGAATTGTTCGATCTTCGTCGACAAATACCACACTGATTTGGTAGAAACCTTTCGGGGTCGATTTTGCGCCGGGGATTTCTATTTGATGCTGAATGTGGATTCGTTCGGAGACGTTACCAAGTGCGAGGATGGCACACGCCGTGATGATCGATGCCGCCCTGAGAAATACAGACGCTACCACGGCTTTCATGAGCCTATCACGAACGCCAGAAGGGTGGATGTAGCGTCAAAAACTTGATTTTCTTCACCGCTAAGTATTTCGGTGAAGGAAGAAATAATTCGCCTGAGAAAGGAAGGCAAGAGATGCTTGGTTGTTCCAAAGGAACAGTTAGCTTTCATTGTGGAGCAGGTCAAAAGGACAAATACCGTGCTCGTCGCAACATGTCCATGTCCTGGGCATCTGGTGCTCACTATGATGACTTCACGTTCACAGACACACTCTTTCCGGGAATGTGGAATCGAGTTCAGGTTGTGCTTTCTCCGGCGAAATCCGATGATTTAGAACACGTAGCTATTTACTCGCTGACACGACCGACAACATCATTCTGAACAGGCGATAGGACGACGCAAGAATCGACAAAGGTTGGGGTTCAGGCGCTTCGATTTCCTGGGTCACGAGCGACGAAGAGAGCCGGGGCACCAGGACTGTGAAAATAATCGGGCATGTCTCTCGCCTTTTTCCATTTCACCCGCTGGTTTCTCCGCGTCTTGATGTGGCTTGCGGTCGCCACCCAGGTCTTCCTTGCGGTCCTGCTTTATCGCGTACACCAAAGTCAGCGTCTCCCTGTTTTTTTGATTCTAATTCCGTTAACTGCTGTGATGGCGCGGCGCTATATGAAGCGCGATATGGTTGTCATGCCCAATCCTGCCGAACCGAGAAAAATGGTGCTTCGCTTGTCGCTTCTGTGGACGGCGATGATCGCGGCTATTGCAGTCACGGTGTACGTGATCCACGTGATTTAGGAAATCAGCGATTATCAAGGTGGGCAGCCCGGTCTCACCAAATACCTGCTGATTCAGCGTCATAGAACGCTAAGTTCAATTTGCGATATGAGCGCGAAGATACTATGCGTTCCGCCTTTCTTATGATCTCTTTATTTCGGTCGCTTGTCGGACTACCGTACAAGCTCACGAAGAGATGCCGGACACCACTTCTAGAGATTGCATCGGCAATGTGTTGATCTGAATCCCCAAGTGAGTGACCGAAGATAAAGAGGATGCCGTCGCAGTTCTCTAGTTTCCCAAAGCAAAAGCTGAGATATCGACTTCTTGATGTGTGTCCCAGCTTTTGCTCGTTGCGACCTTCACACACGAAGAGAGGTACTCTGCCTTCACGTATGCGCTGACCAATTTGCTGGATGAGCCGCCCTTCCGGAGCATCGGCTTGATATTTGACCTTCTCCAACCTTCCGTTCTGCTCAAAGACGTGAAGTGCGCCGTGCAGATAGAAGACCTTCTGCCAAGGGACGTCATCCCATTCAAGCATCCCGTCGACGGACTTGAAGCCGTCGCTGAAGGCTCTCGTCAAACCGTTGTCTGGCTGAACAAGGGTCCAATATAAGAGCAGGTCATAGTTTAACGTGAAGATGAGTTCAAATTTGCGTAGAAATTGAGCGGTTCTCCTCATGCGAACAGGATCAACCTCAAAGATGTGAGTAGGATGGGTTTCGTGAATGGCTTGGATCAATGCATTCTTCAAGAACTCTGCATCGGATCGCATTAATTCTCCGAACTCAGCCACCTCATAAACGGTGACCACAGAAGCAGCGATCTCCAAGTTCCGAATGGCTAATGGGAATGCCCGGTAGATCGTAGAAAGTAGCGACTCTCAGGCTCTAAGCCTTGATAGGCTCAGAGCAATTTTCTTTTCCGAGAAAAAAGGAGAGTCGCTAATGAAGAAACCATTGGCTAATTCGAAATCCGTTGTCCCAAAGAGGTTGAATACGTCTTCAATGTGCGAGGCGTTAGACCAGTCGACTGACTGAAACAGAGCTTTATACGAAAAAATGTCAGGACTGTACGCGATACTGAAACCGTTCCCAACCAATAGGGTGGGAAGATTTTGGAGTTACGCTCTTACTCTCTTCTAGAGCTTCTTCGTAAGCGTCTCGTAAACCCCTATAGCAAAACCGAGCGGATCTGTGGATAGTGGTTTACATGAAAGAAACCACAGGGGAGCAGCAGACACGCTCTCGAATAGAGTACTGGAGCGAGCAAGATGCGCAGCAAGAACGCAGCGGGCTTTCGGTGAAGCAGTTTTGCGAAGCGCAGCGGATTACCGAACAGACCTTTTACGTTTGGCGCAAGCGCCTGCGGGAAGCGGCGCCGGTGCGGTTTGCGTTGGTGGAGACAGGACCAGCGGAGTGCAAGTCGTCCGCGGAAGGCGGCTTGGAGTTGGTGCTGGCGAGAGGTGAGCGACTACGAATCAGCTCCGGCGTGGACACGGCACTTCTGCGCACGGTGCTGGAAGTGCTGCGGGGATGATTCACCTGCCGGCCAGCGTGCGGGTGTATTTGTGCCTGGACCCGTGCGATATGCGAAAGAGCTTTGACAGCTTGCACGCGCTGGTGCGGGATCATCTGGAGTTGGATGCCTATGCCGGACATTTGGTGGTCTTCACGAGCCGCCGGCGTGACCGCGTGAAGATTTTGTACTGGGGTGTGTCACGAATGTAAGTGAAAACTTGCAGAGCTGTACTGAAGATGGGAGAAGGCCTCCCGGAGTCGGCTTTCAGGAGTCGGCTTCAAACCACCCGGAGCTGCTGCGTTCAAAAGGCGTGGTGGTGAACGTCCGAGGAAAAGGCGTCCGATAAGGGCGTCAGGTGAGCGTTGAGAAGATGAGCGAAAGCGAACCGTCCGATGACGCATCGTCAAGGATTCAAGGCACTGTCAAAACTGGAGCCGCCCAGTAGCTCCAGGATGAGCCGGGAAGAAACCTGCTTACTGGCCCGGCGGCAGTCGGTGTTTAGGCGGCATGAGCTCAACGCAGGCTTTGGTGCGGAACGTGAGAACCTCGCTCTGGATGAAAAGGGAAATGACAAGTGGCAGACACCATGAGGAAGAATACCGATGCCAGAGCGAGGGGCGGAGCTGCTCATAGTAGCGATGAAGCTCTTGTAATGAGAGAGGAGCGAAGGGGCGGCGTTGTCCAGTTGAGCAAGGTTGCCAACCCGCAAGCGGGGATGAGGAACCGGACCTCGACGAAACCTTATGTAATTGCGAAACGCGCAGTGTGGGAGGCATACCAGCAAGTAAAGGCCAACCGGGGTGCTGCCGGCATCGATGATGAAACTATCGCGATGTTTGAGCAGAACCTGTCGAAGAATTTGTACAAGCTGTGGAACCGGATGTCGTCGGGTTCGTATTTCCCGCCGCCGGTGAAGCAGGTAGAAATTCCGAAGGCAAAGGGCGGCACAAGAAAGCTGGGAATTCCCACTGTGTCGGATCGGATCGCGCAGACCGTGGTCAAGCAAATCATCGAGCCGAAGTTGGACCCGATATTTCATCCGGATTCGTATGGATATCGGCCCGGAAGATCGGCAAAACAGGCGAGTCGCCGTCACCAGAAAGCGGTGCTGGCAATATCGACTGGGTGGTCGAGTTTGACATCAAGGCAGCCTTCGATCAAATCGATCATGGCCTCTTGATGAAAGCGGTTCGCAGCCACATCAAGGAAGACTGGATCCTGCTGTATATCGAGCGGTGGCTTACTGCGCCGTTTGAGACAACGGAAGGCACTCAAATGCCACGGGAGCGTGGCACGCCGCAAGGCGGGGTGGTCAGTCCCCTTACACAAAAGGTAATTTGGGTCGCCGGCCGAAGTCGAACCGCCGTTTGACGGTGGGCCTGAAGGAATGGGGATACTGTGGCGAATCGTGATGTCGTTTTCCCCCACCAGAACTTCTTTGACCACCAGGCGTACGATCCGCTGACGTTCGGCGACATCCAGCGTTTCGGCATTACTGCGCAAGCGTGCGAGAAACGCCGTAAGGGTTTCGGCCAGTCGCAGGAATGCAGCCCGATCGTTGATTTGCTCAGTGATGGCTTGCAACTCCGAGCGAAGCATTTGTTCACGATTGCGTAGCGCTGGCATGCGCTGCCGCAAGTGTTCGATCGACAAGAGCCCTTCCTGGTAAGCAGTTAGCAGTCGCTCAATGCCTTTGCCAACCTGTATCAGTTCCCGCTGCAAACTCTGCTCGCGTTTTTTGGTCGGATCAGACGCACGCGCTGCTGCCAGCCGACGATCGAGTTCCTGTTGTATCAGGGTCGGGTCTTCCAGCAGGCGGATCACCTCGGCCCAGACAATCTGGTCAAGCAGGTCCTGTCGAACGAGCCGGCGGTTATCGCAAACAGGACCGCCCAGTTTTCGCCAGCCATCGGAGCCAATGCACTTGTAGTAGTGGATTTTGCGCGCACTCGTGTACGTCGATGTACGCGAGAAGGCGTAGCCACATTTCTGACAGCTGACCAGCCCCTGCACCACACTGGGCTCGATGGTGCGCCGGCGCGATCGAATTTTATTTTCTTGCAGAAGCTCTTGCGCACGGGAGAAGCTCTCTTCGCTAACCACGGCTGGTACCGGGATCTCGATCCACTCTTCGCGCGGGCGTTCGTGACCTACTGTCGCACTGGGCACAGTGACACCCCGCCGACGTTGTGGGCGCATCACGCGGCTCCCCGTAGAGACGCGCGTCTTGCCGAAGCAGGCGACGCCGCGGTAAGCGGGGTTGCGCAGTACCGCCCAGACGGTCGAGCGTTCCCAGCGAGCACTCTCTTTGCGAGTGGGGATACTTTCGGCGTTCAGCCGGCGCGTGATCTCGCCAATACTGAATCCTTGCACTGTATACATCTCATAGATGCGCTGCACTACACGAGCCTCGGCTTCATACACGGTATAAGCGGCCGGCGCCTCATCGGTTTTTCGGATATAACGATAGCCATACGGAGCGCCGCTCAGCACGCTGATCTCGCCAGTGTGCGCCCGGTGTCGCTTACCGCGGCGTGACCGCTCCAGGATCTGTGCCCGCTCATATTCGGCAATCATCCCCTGGAACTGCACCAGCAGCTGATCTTCCGCACTGTCGCCTTGCGGCGCTTTCATAAACAGCGTCTCGACTCCATGGCGGGCCAGTTCCTCGATCAGCAGAATCTGATACGCATACTTCCGACTGAGGCGGTCCGGCGCGTACGCAAGCACAACCTGGATGTGCCCTTCGGCGGCCAGGTCCCGCACCCGCTCCAAGCCGGGCCGCTCCAATGTCGCTCCACTATAGCCTTCATCTTCGAAGACCCACTCTTCGGGCACCTCCAGATCGTGTTTCTTGGCGAATTCGATCAGCGAAGCGGTCTGGCTCGCAATCGTGTTCTCCTCGCGCTGCTGCTCGGATGAGACCCGTGCGTAGATGGCTGCCATCCTCATTGTCGGACTCCTTTAGGCATCCACCGACAGGGTGTTCCCGCGTGGGCACCAGAATATCGTAGGCCTGCGCGAGTTTTGATTCGAGCAGGCGATCAAATGAATAGGAAACGTGAATTTGCCATGAGCCGCTTTTGAGCCCTGGCTCAGCCATGTTTTCTTAGGGTGCGTAGAAACGAGTTCAACGCGGCTGTCACGATCGCTCCAATGGTTAGGCCGCTGCTCTGCGCATATCTCCGCAGCCGTTCCACTGTACTCGGCGGAAGCTTGAGCGTGATCGGCACGGTAACTTCGGCAACTTCGACCGGCCCATCCAACTCCGATGCCTCCTCCAAGTATCGATAGGCTTGACGCTCCGACAGATTGAACTTGCGCGACAGGCGCTGCACTGCCTCGGGCATTGCAATATGGCTTTGAAGGAGGCCTAGAGCAGCATTCAGCTGCCGAGCCTTCTCCATCTTGGTCGAACGGGCCATATGTCATAAACATATTACTTCTTAAGGCGGAGGTCAAGCACAGAGTGCTTTGCTCGCCAGCCCGTGACTATGCGTTCGAACTGAAAGTTACCTTTTGTGTAAAGGGAGTGATCAGTCCGATTTTGATGAACCTGTTCATGCATTATGCGTTCGACGTCTGGATGAAACGGAACAATCCTTCGTGTCCGTTTGCCCGTTACGCGGATGACGCGGTTGTCCACTGTAGCAGTAGAGAGCAGGCGGAGCAAGTCATGCGGTCCATCGCGTCACGGCTGGCGGAATGTGGATTGACGATGCATCCAGAGAAGTCCCGAGTCGTATACTGCCAGGACAGCAACCGCACGGAAGCCTTTCAGTATGTGCATTTCACCTTCCTTGGTTATACATTCCGGCCAAGGAAAGCCATGAGCAAGCAGCAGCGGGTATTTACCAGTTTCCTGCCTGGTGTGAGCGGCGATGCGGTGAAGCGCATGCGGAAGGTGGTGCGAGGCTGGCGCATTCCTCGCCAGACGCCGGCGACGTTGGCCGAACTGGCAGAGCGATACAACTCGGTGATACGAGGGTGGTGGGAATACTACGGCGCATTCTATCAGACTGCGATGCGAGAGCTCTTTCAATACATTGATCAAAAGCTCGAGCAGTGGGCCAGACGCAAGTACAAGACGCTGTCGCGGCATAAGCGGCGCAGCGTGGAATGGCTCTCCAAGGTGAAGAATGACTGCCCGGGGTTGTTCCTCCATTGGCGTGTGTTCGAGAACCAGGTTGGATAACAAGAGCCGTGTAAATCGAGAGATTTACGCACGGTTCTGTGAGGGGCTCAGGGTGAAACTCCCTGGGCCTACTCGACATCGCGATGGTTTTGCTCTATAGAGCAAGCGATTAGAGGAAGGCACCTATGCGATGCCGGCGGCCGAGAGTCCGGGAGAGCGCCGGCGAGAGATCACTGCGCAAGAGTTAGGGGCGCTGTTGAGCGGAATCGATCTGAAGCAGGCCGGGCGGCGCAAGCGATATCAACGTCCTGCATAAAAAACGAATTCATATCATTTTGTTCTTGGCATTGAGTAAGTAAGTGACTAAACTGATTACTTACTGATGGCCATCGATCCCAAACATCTGCCGGAAGACCCAAAGGCTTTGCAGCAGATGGTGCTGGATCTGATGGCGCAACTGGATCACGAGTTTAGCGAACGCAGCAAGATCGAAGCCCTGCTTCGCGAGTTGCTGGATGCCAAACGCAACCGCAAGAGCGAGCAGCTTTCTGACGAGCAACTGGCTCTGTTCGCCACGCTGTGGCAGAAACGCCAAACGGAGCGAGAGGCGGAGAACCCGGCTGGGGATGAGGATGACGATGATAACCAGCCCGGCAAGCCTGGCGCGAACACAACTTCGACAAAGAAGCGTGGCGGCCGTCAAGCACTGCCCCGGCATCTCAAGCGCGAGCGCATCGTGCACGATCTGGCCCAAGAGGAAAAACACTGTGTGCGATGTAATCAGGATCTGCGGCCTATTGGCGAGGAGACCTGTGAACGCTATGAGTACGTCCCCGCTTCGCTCACGGTGATCGAAGAAGCCTGCTTAAAGTACGCTTGTGCGTGCACGGTGAGGACTGCAGGCAAACCGGCGCAGCCGATTGAAAAAAGCATTGCAGGAGCGAGCCTGCTGGCACACGTGATTGTGAGTAAGATGGCCGATCACTTGCCCTTGCACCGGCAGGAGAAGATGTTTGAGCGGCACGGCGTCGATATCTCACGCAAGAGCATGTGCGGCTGGCTGGCGCAATCCGCCGGTCTGCTGAACCCGCTGTATCTGGCGGCGAAGAAGGTTCTGTTCGAATCGAAAGCCATCGGCACCGACGATACCGGCGTGAAAGTGGTGGACCGGAAGCTGCCCTTTGCTCGCACCGGGCGCCTTTGGCCTTATTACGGCGACGCCGATCATCCGGTGATTCTTTACGATTACACGCCGACTCGGGAGCGGGCCGGACCAGAGAAGTTCCTAGCCGGATATCGCGGCTACTTACAAGCAGATGCTTACGGCGGATATGACGCTTTCTTCAAGGACCCGGCACGCGGCTTGATCGAGGTAGCGTGTTGGGCTCACACGAGGCGCTATTTCCATAGGGCTCTGGAATCGGACCAGGCCCGCATGGGCCCGGCATTACTGCTCATTGCTCAGCTATACCGTGTAGAAAAGCAAGCGTGGGATCTGGCGCCCGAAGATCGACTGCGGCTGCGCCAACTTGAAGCTCGTCCCGTTCTGGACAAACTGCATCAGTACCTGCTGGAGATCCAGCTAGAGGTGCTGCCCAAGAGCCCCGAGGGTCGCGCGGTGCGCTACGCTCTCAAAAATTGGACAGCGCTGACGCGCTACGCCGAAGACGGAAATCTAGAAATCGACAACAACCGTACTGAGCAAACAATCCGCGGTGTGGCTGTGGGGCGCGGTAACTGGATGTTCTTTGGTAGCGATGTCGGCGGCAGGACGGGCGCCGTGCTGCGCAGTTTCGTGGCTTCCTGTCAGCGAGCCAAGGTCGATCCCTTCGCCTGGTTCATGGATGTCCTCTCGCGTATCGGCGCTCATCCCATCAATCGAATTACAGAGCTTCTGCCTCACAACTGGGCTCAAGCGCAGCCGTAATCGACCTGAATTCGCAGTCACTAAGCACATCTGTTCTGGTGATTCTCAGCCGCTTACGCAATATGGAAGAGTCCACCGACTAAAATCTGCTAGCTTGCGGCGACGTTGTGAACCGACTGAGCTTAGAAATTATCCTTTGGTCTCGCAACGAACTGCATGGAAACAACGACGCCACTCTTGGTTGTCCAGACACCCAGAGCGCTAGAAGCGAAATGGCCACAAGAGATCAGGACCAGAGAGTAGTCGATTTTTCAGGCTCGTGCTTCACTCAGCGCCGATCCGCTTGACGCCTTGCGTCAGCAATGAGCGGCTTCGCCTCGGAAGTTTGTTTGAGCCGAATGAGTGCCATGATTTTTCCTGCAACCGCCCTGTATGGATATCCGGTATCTGGATGCTGCTTCGCCAATGGCAGCGCCTTGTCGGCATGCTCAATTGCTTGTTCAGGACTCCCGGTCAAGCCAAGGCCTGTGCCAATGCCCGAGAGGAACCGGATTTCGGCACTGTAATCGCCGGTGTCACGGGCTGGGGAATCCGGGGGAACGTGAACGCGATTCCGGGATGATTCCGAACGCTGTTCCGGGATGAACCCGAACACCGATTCCGCGATGAAGCCGAACAGTTTTAGGCCGCCCCCGGAATCGCGTTCGGCTTGAGCCCGGATTTCCATTAAGCAATCGACGCTGGACAACACAGTGGTGAGTAGCCTCCCTGAGAGAGGGAGGATTGCTTGCCAGCCAGGAGATTGTCCGTGCGCAAGATCAAGGAAGTTCTTCGATTGAAGTTTTCAGTGGGCCTGGGACTGCGGGCAATCGCCCGCAATTGTTCGATTGGTCTCGGAATCGTTCACGAGTATTTGCAACGGGCCGAAACTGCCGGAGTGACGTGGCCGCTTGGGGAGGATTGGGACAAAGACCGGCTGGAGACAGCCCTGTTCGGGGGTCCGGCACGGGCGCGACCGGCCGTGTTGCCGATGCCAGACTTCGCCGGCCTTCACCAGCAGCATCAGCGTCATCCACACTTGACTCAGCAGTTGCCTTGGGAGGAGTACCGGCAGGCCAACCCGGATGGCTATCGCTACTGCCGTTTTTGTGAGCTGTACCAGCGCTGGCGCCGGAGGCAAGATGTAGTACTTTGCCAGGAACACAAGGGCGGCGAGAAGCTGTTCAAGGAATCGCCTCTCGGGCCCGCCATGAAAGCCATGCTCGAAGTTCGCCGTCCCGCGGGCCAAACAGAGATCGGTTTAGGGTGGCTTATTTACTCAACTTGCGGCGGCTGGTAAACAGGTTCCTGAGAATGATCTGTGGTTCCGTGACCTGAAGGTGCGAGGCCCACTCTTAAGTGGATGAAGGCCACAGCCGAGCCGACAACGATATGACTCGGTTAGGAAAACAAAAGTAATCTTGAGAAGCGCCGCACAATCCGTCGACGAGCAGATTCTACTCGTAGTGAATCTCCTCGCTTACGGGCTGCAAGTACGAACCAAATGATCGATGCTGTGAACCAGATGAAGGCAGAAGACATCCGCGTAATCGCGAGAAGTATGCTTCCGATCGTCGCGATCGCAGCCGAGAGCAACTTTGCGCGGGCAGCCGTCATGAACCGTCGCCCTTAGCTTAAGCGATCCAAGAGGAATAGGCGCAATTCAGAGTTCTGGTTCAGAATCAATAACTTACGATTGGCGTTTGTTGATCCGCAAGGCATTTTTGTCACTAACCCGCTACTCGGCTCTGTACCGACCGCTTATCTCGTCGTTCGGCCTGGGAGATGATGCTGTAAGAAACGCGCCAGTCTTCCGTCTTTAGTACTGAAGAAGATTGGAGGCGCATGTTGCAGCTTGTGCCGGGAGGGCATACCGTTCCAAGCAAACCGAACGAATTCAGCCGGCTGTTCGATGAATATCACGGAATGGTGTTCCGTACGGCGTATCGCATTACGGGCAATGCGGCGGATGCGGAAGACGTCTTGCAAACTATTTTTCTGCGTCTGATACGCCGGCCTTCCTCGAGTGCGCTCGGCAACGAAGAGAGTTATCTGCGGCGCGCGGCGGTGAACGCGTCGCTCGATGTAATCCGCTCAAAGCAAGCGAACACGGCGGTTCCGCTCACCGAGGTTTCGGCAGCTAGCGGCGGAGCAAACACGAGCGACATACGAGATTGCCTGCGCCGGGCGTTCGGTCAACTATCGGCGCGCTCGGCTGAGATCTTTGCGTTGCGGTATCTCGAAGACTTCAGTAATCAGCAGATTGCGCGAATGCTTGGGATATCGCAGGTTCTGGTCGCCGTAACGCTGCATCGGACGCGCCGCCAATTGCAGAAAGAGATTCGGTCGCATTTTGGAGAGAAACAGGTATGAATCGGAACAAGCTGGATCAAGTGATCGCCGAGATTCGCAACGAGCAGGTAGACGATGAAACTGTCCGTATGGCGGCGAAGCGGGTATTCCGGAATGTTTTCGACGCTGCTTTTATAGCGGACCGCGTAGAGCGAATCAGAGGATGCGCCGATTTCCAGGCGCTGATTCCCGCTTACCAAAGCCATTCGCTGACTGAGGCGCGCTCGTCCTTATTTGAGGACCACATTAGCCATTGCGTCGATTGCCGGCGGGCGCTGCACGAGGCGCGGGACGAGGAGCGGAATGATGTTGACTCTCTGAGATCGCGAAATGGAAACCGGCCGCGCAAACGGATTCACCAGCGCGAGCGGTTTCACGTTATTCGGTGGGCCGTCGCGGCGACTCTAGCGGCCGGGCTCGCAATCGCCGTGACCGGAGCATTGAAGGGGCTTCTGCCCGGACAACATGCGGTACGCGCGACGGTGCTGAGCGTGGAAGGGACCTTATATAAGGTGTCGGAGGTGAGTTCTTCGCTGGTGGCGGCAGGTGCAGTGATCAGGAATGCCGATGAGCTGCGGACGGCCAAGGGAGCAAGGGCCATTCTTCGCCTGGTGAACGGCGCGCGCATCGAGCTGGGCGAACGGTCAGATGTTTCGGTAATGGGCGGATGGCGCGGCGAGGACGTAAATCTAGTGCGCGGGCAAATGATCGTACAGACCGTTGATGAGGGTCAGAAGACGTTCTTCGTGCGGGCCGGAGACGCGCTGATTCCGGTGAAGAACGCTGTTTTTGCGGTGGATCGCGGTACGAAGGGTGCGCGCATCGCGTTCGCGAGAGGCTCGGCCAAAGTCGAACAATCGCAAAAGACCAACACACTGCACGCGGGGCAGCAGCTCGCAACCGATTATCGGCTGCGGATGGTACCCATCGCAAGCGAATTTGCGTGGAGCCAGAACGCCGACTACTATCTCAGTCTTTTGAGCGAGCTGACGAACCTGCAGAAGCAATTGCAGGCCATTCCTTCGCCTGGGCTCCGCTATGCAACAAGCCTCGCGAAATACTTGCCGGATAACACCGTCATGTATGCGGCCATTCCGAATGTGGGTGGGACGATTGCCGAGGCAAAGCAAATCTTCGACGAACATTTGGCTGAAAGCGATGTTCTGCGCCAGTGGTGGCAGCAGCTGCCGACCTCGCGCAGCAGTAATCTCGACCAAACCCTGACCCAGATCACTTCGATCAGCCAGTACCTAGGCGATGAGATCGTGTTTGCGATTCCTTCGACGGCTAATCGTCAATTTGGTGAACCGGTTCTTCTCGCGCAGAGCGAGCGTGCCGGGCTGCAGGAGTATCTCGAGCAAAACAGCCCGGCAGGGATGAATATTCAGATGGTGAGCGGTTCGATGGTTACGCCCGGCGCTACAAAGTCTTCCTCAAACACGTTATTTGTTTCGCTCGATAACGGGTTTGTGGTGGCGTCGCCAAATTTAGGAGAGCTGCAGAGTGTGAAGCAGACGATTGCGAATCCGGCGACGGGACATTTCACACAGACCACGTTCTATACCCGGATTTCTCAGTCGTATGCGAATGGGGTGGGATATCTGCTGGCCATAGATATGGAACAAATCGTCCGGAATTCCGTAAACAAACCCAAGGAAGTGCCTCCGGGGTTTGACAATGCGCAGTACCTGGTACTGGAACGCCGCGATGCCGGTGGGAACTCGGAGACTCGCGCTGCGCTCTCGTTTGCGGGCGCACGGCAGGGCCTCGCGTCCTGGCTAGCGGCCCCAGGGCCGATGGGGTCGCTCGATTTCGTGTCGCCGGATGCAACGTTTGCCGCTGCATTTGTCGTGAAGGACCCGAAAACGGTGGTCAACGAGTTGATTACGTCCGCATCCCAAGCCGATGCGCAGGTCGCCCAGCATTTGAGCGAAATCCAAAGCCAGCTTGGAGTCAATCTCGCCGATGATGTTGCGGCTGCATTCGGCGGGGATGCGATGGTGGCGGTTGACGGACCGCTGCTCCCGGTTCCGGCATGGAAAGTTGTGGCCGAGGTGTACGACCCCGCCCGGCTGCAGCAGAGCGTGTCAACACTGATTGCACATTACAACCAACAAGCGAACGAGAACACGGGCAAGCTTTCATCAGGCAGCGAGCAGGTCAACTCCCAAACCTTTTACTGGGTGCGTAACGATAGGTTTTCTAAGGTGGCGGTGTACTACACATTTGTGGATGGGTATCTGCTTGCCGGCCCGAGCGAAGCAAATCTTATACAGGCGATCCAGAATCGCCAGACAGGGTACAAGCTGACGAGCTCATCCAGGTTTCAGAGCCAGCTTCCTGAAGACAGCTATACTAACTTTTCGGCAATTATTTATCACAACGCGGGAAGCACACTCGGGCCGATCGCAAACCAGTTGAAGAGCGCGGCTCCGCTGACACCAGCGCAACAGCAATCGCTCAATGGAATTTTGGCGGAGAGCACTCCCGGATTGATCTGCGTGTACGGCGAGCCGGACCGTATTGTTGCAGCGACAAAAGCTTCGTTCCTGGGCTTCAATCTGGGCACTTTGATGGGGATTGCGCAAGGGAAACCGGGGGTGCCGTTGATTGCTTCAAGCGCCAAGGGCGTTATCTCGGCGGCAGCAGTGAAATCACAGCAGAGCAGGAATTAGAGAATTACAAGACACAATCGTATGCCACAATCGAACACGACTCCGACAGCTGTTGAAGCTGGCGTCACGCATCGAGCGGAGAGTGGCGCGTCTGGCGCGGCGCCCGTCATCGAGCTGCGCGGGCTCAGTGTTCGCTTGGGCAATCGGGACGTTCTGCGCAATCTCACTTGCTCGTTTACGGGCCGGACGATTGGGCTGCTGGGTCCTAATGGCGCCGGGAAATCGACGCTGATCAATACGCTGCTCGGCTTTTGGACTCCGGCGGCCGGCTCGGCGCACATCTTTGGCGCCGATATTCGCAAAGATGCGAAGAAGATCCGATCGCTGATCGGTTACATGCCGGAAAATGACGCGTTTATCGGCAAGATGACGGCCGTGGCGTTTGTCCGGCTCATGGCGGAGTTGTCGGGCCTGCCATCGGATCAGGCGTTGGAGCGTGCGCATGAGGCGTTATTCTACGTGGGTCTCGGTGAGGCGCGCTATCGAAAGCTTGGAACGTTTTCACTCGGTATGAAGCAGCTAGCGAAGCTGGCGCAGGCGATCGCGCACGGGCCGAAGCTGCTGATTCTGGATGAGCCGACGAACGGGCTCGATCCTCCTGCGCGGCAGCGCATGATCCGCCTGGTCCGCGAAATGCGCGACAGCCGGACGATGCATGTTGTATTGTGCTCGCATCTGCTGCGCGATGTGGAGGAGACCTGCGAGGAAGTGGTGATCCTAAAAGACGGGCGCGTTGTTCATTATTCGAATCTCGAAGATGAGCGCCGGTTGAACCGCCGTTTTCTGGAGCTGGAGCTACAGGACGATACGGAACGCTTTGTCGAAGCCGTGGAGGCGACGGGCTGCGAATGCGCGCCCGGGCCTTTAAATCGCTTGAAGCTGATCTTGGCCGATCATGTGGAGATTGCCGATATCTATCGCATCGCCGGCGACCAGAACGTGCAAATTCGCAGACTAAGTTTCCGGCGCGACACGCTCGAGGACATTTTCTTGAGAGCTATGGAGAACAACGATGGCGGTGTATAAGCGCACGTACCGGGGATATTCAGGCCCCATTACGCCCGAGTGGTCGCGATTTCTGGTGCTCTATCGCGCGTCGCGCCGCACGTTGTTCCGCTCGAAAGGCTCAATGGCTTTTTTTGTTCTGTGCTTTTTCTACCCGCTGCTATGTCTTCTTGGTGTTTACGCGAGCTCGAATTTAAGCGCGCTCAATTTTCTGGGCGGGGAGGCTAGCGCCTTGAAATTGGATATCGGCGGCGCGTTTTTCCTGGTCTATCTGATGGTCCAAAGCTCGTTTTCGTTTATTCTCACCGCGTTCATCGGGCCGGGCCTGGTCTCACCGGATCTGGCAAACGGCGCGCTCACCTTATACCTCTGCCGGCCTCTCTCGCGGACGGAATACGCGCTGGGCAAGGCATCGGTGCTGCTGATCATTCTTTCTGAGATCACGTGGATTCCGGGTTTGATTATCTTTTTCGTTCAGGCCAGCCTGGCCGGCTGGGGATGGGCGATCGAGAACGCGTGGATCGCAAGCGCCGTGCTGCTGGGATCACTCATCTGGATTCTCATGCTGTGTCTTTTGTCGATGGCGCTCTCGGCCTGGGTGAAATGGCGTATCGCAGCGGGAGCTTTGCTGCTGGCTGTCTTCTTTGTGGGCGCAGGGTTCGCGCAGGCAGTCAATGCAGTGATGAGAACGAAGCAGGGCTATCTGTTTGATATTGGCAATCTGGTCTCCGTGATCTGGCGCGATTTGTTTCGCGACCAAAGCCCGCAGGGGATTTCCGTGAACGAGGCGTGGTTCGCTCTCCTGGTGTTTATGGGTCTGTGCATTCTGCTGTTCATGCGAAAGCTGAAACCCAACGAGGTGATCCGGTGAACGAGGCGATCGTTTTCGAGGACGTTTCCAAATTCTACGGAGATGTGCTAGGCGTGAATCGCGTGAATCTCTCCATTCCGCCCGGCATCACAAGCCTCGTGGGCCCGAACGGCTCGGGCAAGACCACGCTGATGAACCTGATGACCGGGCTGATACGGCCGTCGAGAGGCGGCATCCGGATCCACGACATGACTCCGTATGAACCGGAGAAACTGTTTCGCACGGTCGGCTATTGCACGCAGTTCGATTCTTTTCCGAAGGGGCTGACCGGCTATCAATTCATTTACTCGTACCTGCTGCTGTTCAGGTATGACCCGGGTACATGCGACGAACTGGCCTGGAAGGCGATCGGTAGTGTGGGTTTGAAAGAGGCTGCGCACCGCAAGATTGCGGGCTATAGCAAGGGCATGCGCCAGCGGATTCGTCTTGCGCAGGCGCTTTCCCATCATCCCCGCATTCTTGTGCTTGATGAGCCTTTGAACGGGCTCGATCCACTGGTGCGCTCGGAGACCATCGCGCTGTTCCGGTCGTATGCCAAGAAAGGCTGTCACGTGGTGCTGTCAAGCCACGTGCTGCACGAAGTAGACATCATCTCCGATCAAGTGATTCTGATGAGCGGCGGCTACGTGGTTGCCGAGGGTAATATTCAAGGGGTTCGCGACGAAATTCACGATCAGCCGATGCAGATTCTGATACGCTGCGATCGCCCCTGGGATCTCGCTGCGCGGCTGTTTCAGCAGGACCACGTAGTAGAGGCGCGTTTACATGACGACCGCCGGGGTCTGGTTGTAAAGACCGCAAGCCCGCGCCGCTTCTATCTTTTGATGAACAAGATCGCGCTTGATGGCATCGCTATTGAATCTGTGGCTCCCATAGACGACGATGTGAACTCCGTCTATGAATACCTGATCGGCACGGAGGAGGCGGCGCGATGAAACAGCTCTGGTGGGCGCAGATACGGGCCGTCATTCGGCTCGAAATACGAAAGACCTTCTTCGCGAAGCGCGGTTTGTGGATTTATCTACTGGCCTTGGCTCCCGTGGCGCTGTTTCTGGCGCATTCGCTCGTCGAGATGCATTTTCAGCGTGTCAGGGCGGAGATGGGGCGGCAGACGGCCCGGCCGCTTACCGAAGGCGATTTCTCGGCCATTCACAACGGCATGAAACGCGAAGAGATCGTCGCGAGGCTCGGCAATCCGCCTGAGTCAGAAACGGAGATTCGGAGAATAGCGCGACCGGGCCAAGTGGAGGTTGCTCGGTTTGAAAGCATGCGTTATTCAGACGGCCGAACGGAATTGATTGTGTGGCTTAAAGACGGAGTTGTGGTCGGAAGCGGTGCCAGCTCCGGCGCCAGTCTGGAGCAAGACACCTATGGTTTTGCCGGAGTGTTCCAGTTCTTCTTTCTTCGGCTCGCCATCTTTTTTGGATGCCTGGGCATTTTTATGAATTTATTTCGCGGCGAAATGCTGGATAAGAGCATCCACTTTTATCTGCTCGCGCCGGTTCGGCGCGAGGTGCTGCTGGCCGGGAAGTATCTTGCGGGATTGCTTGCAGCCACGGTGATTTTTACCACTAGCACGGCATTGCAAATCATCTCCATGCTTTTCCAGTTTGATTCGAATACCGTCGCGCAGTACCTGTATCAAAACCACGGGATTGCGCAGATTATCGCCTATCTGGGTGTGACGGTTCTGGCTTGCATCGGATACGGGAGCGTGTTCGTTGCGGCAGGCCTGCTATTTCGTAATCCGATTGTTCCTGCAGCATTCGTGCTGATCTGGGAAGCGGCGAATCCGATCCTGCCGTCGGTGCTGAAGAAAATCAGCGTGATTTATTATCTGAAATCGCTCTGCCCGGTTGCGATCCCGGTTGATCCCGGGATGCCGCCGTTGATCGCGCTCCTGGTATCGAATGCCGAGCCGATTTCAACGTATGTAGCGGTCTTCGGACTCATTGCTCTCTCAGTCGTGGTACTTGCCAGCTCCATGAAGTTGGTTCGGCGATTAGAAATCAACTACACGACGGAATAAGGGCGAGAAGCCTCATGAGCTTGCGTGGAACGATCCTGGCGGAAAGCGTGCTCCAGGACTTGCGTAACGGAGTCCGCGTGCTCTTCCGCAATCGCGGATTCACTGCCGTCTCGGTTCTAGCTCTTGCGCTCGGTATCGGAGTCAATACGGGCGCCTTCACCGCCTACAAAGCGCTGGTGGGCCGACCTCTCGAAGCACGCGATCCCGGCGGGATGGTCAATCTCGCGCTGACCCTCCAAACGGGGGCCAACGCTTTCTTGTTCAGCTATCCGGATTACGAAGCGTATCGGGATCACGTCCACGCCTTGAGCGGCCTCATCGCGTGGTTCAGTGATCAACTGACTCTCACAGATGCAGGCGGCATCGTCAGCGAGCGCACTGCCATGGCTGGCTCTCTGTTCGGAAGACTGGGGCTGCTGCCTCCAGGCGCCACGAATGCCGAGTTCGCCAGCACTTTCATCGTTTCGGAAAACTACTTCTCGGTTCTCGGCGTCGCGCCTTTGCGCGGCCGAACGTTCGACTCCATGAATGTTCAGGACCTTGTCGCCTCCCCTGCGGTTCTCATCAGCGAGAACTACTGGCAGAAGCGGTTTGCCGGCGATCCGGCCACACTGGGCAAGAGCATCCGCCTTAATGGAATCGCCGTTACCATCATCGGCATTACGCCCCATGACTTTGTCGGCACCAGCATCTTTGTGCCGGATTTTTGGCTGCCGCTCAGCCTTCAGTCACTCGTTCATCCAGGCCGCAACCCGCTTCTTGACCGCGAAAACCTGCACTTGCGCCTGTTCGGCCGGCTCGCTCCCGGTGTTCAGATTCGCCAGGCGCAGGCCGAGACATCGCTGCTTACTTCTCGCTTGCGCAGTCTGCACGATCCTCACTCGGAGTGGAGCAGACCCGCTACCGCGCGACTCTCGCCAGGCTCTCCGTTGCCAGGCATAAACGCTGCCTTGAGACTTACCATTCTGCTCATTATGGTCGCCGTAGGAATGGTATTGGTTATTGCCTGCGCCAATGTCGCCAGCCTTCAATTGGCGCGCGCTACCGCACGCCAGAACGAGCTGAGCATGCGTCTGTCGCTGGGGGCCGGCAGGAGGCGTCTCGTACGGCAATTGCTGACCGAGAGCGCGTTACTCGGTTTGCTCGCCGGCCTGATCGCGCTGCCCTTCACCTGGGCCATTGTGAAGGCGGGGGCCACCATGTTCCGGCAAGCTTCCCAGTCGAGGCGGGCACGATCGTCCTCGACGTAACGCCCGATCTCCAGGTCTTTTGTTACGTACTGGCAATTTCCGTATTCGCGGGTCTCCTGTTCGGCCTCGCCCCGGCCCTCGAAAGCTCCCGGTCCGCGCTCTTCTCCGCAATCAGGGGCAACGCGGGAACTTCGCCGGTACGCAGCCGCCGCCTTCGCGACTTTCTCATCGCCTCCCAGGTCGCCGTCTCTCTTGTGCTGATGATCGCGGGGAGCATGTTGATTCGCAGCTCCCTGCATGCTCTCAGAGCGGCCACCGGCTACGACGGCAAACACGTCGTCGATCTCGATTTCCGCTTTCCCGAAGGGTCGAAGTATAGCGCGGATCGGAGGCTTGCCGTTGTCCGTAAACTTCGCGCCCGTATCGCTGCCTTGCCCGGAGTGGCGGCCATCACCAGTGCCCGCGCGCCCGACGACAGCAAAGTTCGAGCAGCCGCCGTATCGCTGAACGGAGAAAAGCCCTCGTCCAGGAATATGCAGGGCATCCTCTATTACACCTGGATTCAGGCAAATTACTTTCGGACCCTGGGGATTCCGCTGCTGCTCGGTAGCGACTTCGAAGCGCGGACCGGCCAGCCTGAGCACTCGGTCATTCTGAGCGAATCGGCGGCTAGGCATCTCTGGCCAGGCCGAAATCCAATCGGTCGCAATCTTCATTTAGGCACCCACGAACAGTTCCACTCCAAGGGCGAACTCCTTCCTGATGGGCCGACCTGGCAGGTGATCGGCGTTGCCCGCGACACACGCGGCGTTGAGGTCGACGGCAGCGACTCCGCGCAGGTGTACCTGCCATTGCCCGAAGACCGGCTAAGTGACTATCCGGTCCTCATCCGGACACGGTCCGACCCGATGCTGGTTACGCGTGCAATTGACTCCGTGCTCTCGTCTGTCGACCCCGATCTCGTGACATCCACCTCTACTCTCGAGGAGATGCTTCGCCAGACGCCCGCTTTCCTCGGATCCGCCTTTGCGGCGGCTGTTGCGATCACGGTGGGCCTATGCGGGCTACTGCTGGCCGCGATGGGCATCTATGGCACGGTCAGCTATATCGCCGTCTTGCGCACGCGTGAAGTAGGCATCCGCATGGCAATCGGTGCCCAAAAACACCACATTCTCGGGCTAATGATGCGCGAAAGCACGCGACCGGTAGTTTACGGGTTGATGGCCGGAATGCTTCTCGCCGTTGGAGCCTCACACGTATTGCGCGGCGTGCTCTATGGACTCGACACCGTCGATGGCATCTCGTTCCTCGGCACCTCTCTCTTCTTTCTGACCATCGCGCTGCTAGCTACGTGGCCGCCGTCCCGGCGCGCGACGCGCGTCGATCCAATGGTGGCGCTCCGATACGAATGAAACGCTGTTCTTCTGCATCGCAACCGTCCGGTTACCCAACAGTCTGCAAACAGGAAGATATTCTGCCGCATGTTGTCCCTTAAAGTCGACATCAACTTTGAAGTAGGGGCAGTCCTGGCTTACGATGTGCGATCCAGTCGATGAGGCGCTTCTGTTTTGAAGATCTTTAAGAGTTCTTTCTCGTCATGCCCGCTTTAACCATCTCTATTCGCATCAAGGGTCTGCTCAACCCAAGCTACATTGTCGGACGAAGCTGATAAGGGGTCTGGCTGAGGAATGCCCGTGTGCAGTGACTCTACGCTGGCAATCGGAAGCAATGCGGCGATCGCACGTCTTGTAATCACGGCCCAGCACCTAAAATGGAGCCTACAACTTTTGGTGATTGGTAAACAGGGTTATCGCCGAATGAGCCTCCCGGCGAGCGAGCTGGCTCCGGCGCTCGCTTCCTCAATGTCAATGAAAATGTCAATGAACCCACTTAACCGCGGCTGAGGCCAATCGGATGGCGCGTCGTATCGGAGGAACCAGTGTTGGCTCCTGGCTCATACCAAGGGTACGTGGCTTAGTGGCCTTAAGGGAGCGAGAAGCGTCGGGAGAATTCAACTTTTTGGGAAATCGAAATAGCCAACATTATGAGCGAAGCTGTATAGACCCGTATGCGAAATAGTAGAGCAGGTTGCAGCGAAGGGCCGTTTCTCAGGCGAGAGTCATGGGCAAAAGGAGAGAAGGTATGAACTCAACCAAAAAGACAGCAAGGATCGCGGGCCTGCTGTATCTAGTGAACGGGGTGACCGGCTTCTTCGGCATCATCTATGTCCCCAGCAGACTGATTGTATCTGGTAACGCGGCTGCAACCGCGAACAACATCCTCGCTTCCGAGAGGCTTTTCCGCCTCGGCATCGTCTCGGAACTGATTTGCGCGGCCGAATTTGTCTTATTGCTCTGTGTTCTTTACCGATTACTCGGCGCAGTGAACAAGACGCATGCTTCGCTGATGGTGATCCTGGGTCTGGTCTTCGTTCCCATTATGTTCGTCAACACGCTAAGCGAGATTGCTGCCTTGGTGCTCATGCGTGGCGCGGATTTCCTGTCAGTATTCGACAAACCTCAGCTGGAGGCCATGGCCATGCTGTTCCTGGATTTGCATCGTTACGGGTACGTTGTCGGCTGGATCTTGGGCCTGTGGCTTTTCCCCTTCGGGGTTCTTGTCTTTAGATCGGGTTTCCTTCCCCGCATTCTGGGCGTCCTGCTGATCGCTGCATGTTTCGGCTACCTCGCGGATAGTCTTACGCCGTTGCTTCTGCCCAGTTACGGAGACGTTGTGAACCGGATTGCGTCCATCCCGTTAACGATGGGCGAACCAGCGATTATCTTGTGGCTTTTGATTAGGGGAGCAAAGGATCAACCATTGGACGCCGTGGCACAAAGTGAGCCGAACTCCTGACGCAGGGCCTTATGTTCGATGGATTCCGAACGAGTAGTCGGCCACTCGGAAAATGTCCGCCAGATACGGAACACTAAGTTCGGCTTGCAATTCAACTTCCGCCTCATTCTGGGTATTCTTTTGTCTATGTTCGCGGTGTCATCGGGCGCTCGTGCAGCACTTTGTCTTTCCACTCCGGGTTGGCCCGGTGATTGCCCGTGCGTCATCATCATGCCAACCTTTGCACCCAGGTGCTTCTCGTAGTAGCGGCGGCCTCCGTGCATGAACCAGCGAAATTCACGTAAATACTCAGCTTCATCGCTTTGTCTCCTGCAACACTGAATGGTGCTCCTTAACTCAAAAACCCATCGCCATGGCGTTAGCAACTCGCCAGAGCGGACTTGAACCGCTTGTCACGAAGGTACAAATCTCCCCAGACAAGGCAGCCGAACACTATGGGGAACAGGACGTTGAACCAGGAGCCGATAACGCGAACCTTCGAGGTGACAGCGCCGCCGAGATAGCCGGTCGACAACACGGCGCCCAAGGATAGCGGTGCGCGGAGTGAGGTAGAGAATGGTACAGGCGAACAGAACGATGCCGATGCCGACGACAGCGGACTGGGGGTAGCCCAAATGCACAGTGGATTCCACGACTCTCGGCGGCTTGAAATGTTTCATGCCTCCATCCATATCATCGTTTTCAGCCCGCTTATGTCCCGGGATCGCCGCGCTTGGATTCAGCGCCGAAAAAAACTTACGCGACCGGAGGCGGTTGGGCATATACTAACGAAACTGTTTACCAGTCCGCGTTGTCGAATGTAGCGTGATTGCCCCGAAGAGGGTTTGGAGGGTTGCCATGCGCCCGTTAATTGCGTTGTGTCTGTTAGTTTTTCCAATGTTCGCCGTGACGGAGGAGCCTGTCGCCCAGCGCCTGGCTGACGCAAGCGACGTGTTTACCGAGATCATGAAAGCACCGGATAAGGGGGTACCGACGGATCTCATGAATCGCGCTCAGTGCATTGTCCTCGTGCCCGCACTGAAATCCGCGGCATTCATCGTGGGGGCGAAATACGGCAAAGGTTTCATCTTCTGCCGCAGGGCGAGCGGCGTCGGCTGGTCCGCGCCAGGGGCGATCCGCATCGAGGGAGGAAGTTTCGGTCTGCAGATTGGCGGATCGGCAACCGACATCGTTATGCTTGTCATGAACCAGCAAGGGGTCAACGCAGTGCTTTCCAGCCAGTACACACTGGGAGGACAGGCCGAAGTGGCCGCAGGCCCGGTCGGGCGCGCCTCTTCCGCGCAGACCAGCGGATGGATGAATGCCGGCATTCTTTCCTATTCCCGTAGTCGCGGCATCTTCGCCGGGGTGTCGCTCCAGGGCTCGACTCTAAGGCAGGACTTGGATGACAACCAGGCGCTCTATGGAAAAAAGCTGGACAACAAGACGATCGTCACAACGAGAGTCCGTACTCCGCCGGCCGCGCAGAAACTGGTGGCGGAGCTGAACCGGTATTCTCCCAGGCTCAAGAAGGCATAGTGTCAATTCAACGCCAGGCATTCCACGATGCAGGTCGTAGTCAAGGCGGTGCGATTTATTTGGGAGTGGCCGCGGCGTTTGCAACGCGAACGATCGTGCAGCTCAGCTGTTTCCCCGCCGTGGTCTTTAGCTTGCCTTTATCGCCGTTGACCTGATAATTCACGTTGCTGCCAACAACGAGGTCGGTTGCTTTTACTGACGCCTTCTGGCTCGTTCGGCAGGTATAGTCCTTGCCCGTTGAGGACAGGAACGAGACATCGTATTGCTGATGTTTGTGCTTTTTGTCAGTTGTGCCGGCAGGCTGTACGTCTTTGAGCGTGGTAGTTCCGGACTCCTTGGTAGCTGCTACTGCGCTTAGGGCGACGATCGTCAGCGTTGTGAGTGCAATTAATCTGCGCATTCTCTGGCCTCCGCGTGCCAACGTATTGTGTTCGTTAATGTATGATAACAGCTAATTCTCCGTTAGGAAGCCGCCCGTTTCGGAGGGCATCGAGCTTCGGCGATGTATCAGGTCGGAAGGTCCGGGTTGCCAGTTGTGCGCGAACACACGAACGTTTTAACGTGTTCCTGACATTTTTAAGGCGTAGGGAACGAAACCATGTGTTCTACTGGGCAACCGGTAAACTGACGTTCGGGCAGTAATGTAGAGCGTACTCCAATCAGAGCCTCCCCAAGCGAGATTGGCTGGCTGCTCGGGCATCACGATCGTGCCCACGTGGTTCCCGTTTGGATCCCAGATCCAGATACCAAGCGGCCCCGTTACATAGAGATTCCCATTTACATCTACCCGCATGCCGTCGGGAACGCCGCTGTGGGGTGGACCATCTTCCTTGCCAAACAGGCGGCCATTACTGATCTGTGCGTTCTGACCAAAGTGATAGACCCAGATTTCGCGATTCCGGGTATCGTCCACATATAAGCGACTGCCGTCAGGCGAAAATGCTAATCCATTAGGTTCTGCCAAATCTTTCGTCAAAAGCTGGACGGAGCCGTCGGGCCCCAATCGGTAGACTCCCTGATACGAAATCTCCTGCGGCTCTCCTTTCGGCAGGTCGAGGTTCGGATCGGTAAAGTAAATCGCTCCGTCGGGGCCGAGTACAACATCGTTCGGACTGTTGAATCGCTTGCCCTCAAAACGGTCGGCGAGGATCTTGTATGTGCCGTCCGGAGACACTCGAATAATTGCCCGTAGCACGCTGGCCGTAGTGATTAATTGCTGCTTTGCATCTAATGTGCTTCCGTCTGGATCGCCGATTTCGAGCAAGGTTTCGGCGCGGCCGTCCGGATAGACCCTCGATAACCGATTCTGCAGTTCATCGCTGACATAAAGAAAGCCCCTAGGATCCCAGACAGGTCCTTCGGTGAAACCAAACCCGCCTGCGATTTTCTCTAGTCGTGCTCCCTCTGCGAAGAGCGTAGTGAAAACGGGCGATTCCGCTTTCAAAGTGAACTGGCGTTCCGCCTGCGAAGGTGTTTGCGCAAACGCGGCAAATTCTGAACAGACAAGTAGGAAGACAACAACAAAGCTGGCGTGAATTACCTGCATGGAATCGGTGTGTTTGATCACTCGGTCTGGCACATCCTAACAAACTTATCGCCGGGCAATTTATATCCTGATGTGAGGCCCGCGAACTGCAAGTGGCGGCTAAGCTTTACTTTTGACCATGTCGCGTTTCTCGATTCTATGTCTTGCGTTTCAGGTTCTATTTCTATCCCGACCGCAACCCGGTTTCGCCCAATCGCAGGACAATGTTCCGGTCGTGCGGGTTTCGTTCTTTGAACATCATTCCGGGCTCGTCCACGAATTTTGCGTTGCCATCTGAGACTCTACATGAAATTTGAAAACAGCCATACGGACTTGCGAACTGAAGGCGCAACATGGACGGTAGCAGAGTTGTTGAGCAGTTGAGGAAAATTCTTGGCGAGAGTCCAGACACAGCTGCGAAGGCCAGACGTGTTGCGCATCGATTCGCAATCAGGGTCGTTATCGCTAGGTAGGCGTGTACGCAGAACGGCGACAAGGGCGTAGTCGCCTGACCTGCTAGGCGATGGTTGATGAGGCGTAGTGCGCCTGCTCCAAGTCCATTCGGTCAAGAAGATTTATAGATAATAGATGCGACTCTATGACTCATGACGCATCCGTTTCGAAAGCCCAGGAGATTGCCAGTCGCGTGCTGGCGCCGACCGCAGGGCAAAACGACAAGCTGGGACGATTTTCTACCGAGGCTGTCGAGTCGCTTGGTGAGTCTGGACTGCTTGGGCTGATGCTACCTGTGAATGTTGACGGTTCCGGGTTGGGTCCCCGCACCTTTGCGGCTGTCACCGCAACGCTAGCCGAGGCAGACGCTTCCGTCGCCATGGTCTATATTATGCACATCCTCGGCGCCGCGACCATCTCGGCAGCGCGTCCAAGCGTGGCTGAGGCAGTCAACTCCATACTGCGGGAGATTGGTGCAGGCCGGCATTTATCCACTCTCGCCTTCAGTGAGGCCGGCTCGCGCAGCCATTTCTGGGCGCCTGTATCCCGCGCACATCGGAATGCTAAGGGCGTGCGCATTAGCGCCAAGAAATCATGGGTGACCAGTGCGGGTCATGCTCAGAGCTATGTGGTTTCTTCGCTTGCCCCTGAAGGAATGGGGCCTGCCGATTCGACCCTCTACCTACTTCCAGCGGAGACGCGCGGCCTTTCGGTTGTAGCACCTTGGGATGGTTTGGGACTCAGGGCCAACGCTTCGGCGCCAATTGCGCTGGAGGACTGCGAGATCCCGTCCCACTTTCAGCTTACAGATGATGGCGCAGGCTTTGAGGCCATGCTAAACGTGGTGCTCCCGCTGTTTAGTTTGGGGACGGCGGCTGTGGCCCTGGGACTGTGTCGAGCGGCAGTAGCCGGAACTGTAGCGCACCTTAAAAGCGCGAAATTCGAGCATCTCGGCCAAAGCCTCGGCGAGAGCTTGCCTACCTTACGCGCGCAACTCGCGGCGATGCAGATTGATACCGATGGACTGTCGGCGCGCATCGACGATTTGATTGAGCATCTTGAGAAGCCCCGCGAGACGACCATGCTGCGCGTGCTTGAGACCAAAGCCGCTGCAGGCGAGGTTGCTATCAGCGTTACCTCAGCAGCAATGCGCGTTTGCGGCGGTGCAGCGTTCTCAAAGCATTTGAGCATCGAACGCCTGTTCCGCGATGCGCACGCGGGCGCTGTCATGGCGCCAACGGGCGATGTTCTGCGCGAGTTCATCGGGAGGTCGCTGTTGGGAATTCCGCTATTTTGAGACCAGGCGCTTGCGAAAACGGAGAGGGTTTTGTGAAACACCGCTGACAAGGAACCGTGGAGGCCTATGAGCAAAACAATCTGGGTAGGAGCTGTCGCATACAATCCGAAAGTGGTCACGATTTGGGAGGGGATGCGGCGCTATTTTCACGAGGAAGCGCATCTTCCCGTTGAGGTCGTACTCTTTCAAAACTACGAGGCGCAGGTCATCGCGCTCCTCGCCCAACCGGGCGAGCCGGTACCGCGTATCGATATCGCCTGGAACACAAACCTTGCGTACCTGCAATCTGATGAGTGGAGTGGCCATGCCTGTCGTGCAGTCGCCATGCGGGACACCGATCTCGGCTGGATGACAAAGATCGTCGCTGCCACTGGAGGTCCCATTTCTACGCTCGCGGATTTGAAAAATAGGACGCTCGCACTTGGCAGCCGAGACAGCGGACACGCGGCTATTCTGCCCGTTCACTTTTTGGAGCAGCAAGGCATGCGCGAGGGCCGGGACTACCGGACGCTGCGCTTCGACAGCGACGTAGGCAAACATGGTGATACCGGGACCAGCGAAGTGGAAGTGTTGCGCGCCGTCCTCGACGGGCGAGCCGACGCGGGCGCTATCGGCAACCGCTTCTGGAACACTGTGCGCAACGAGCGCTTGGCGCCCGAAGGCGCCCTTCGTGAGATATGGTCCTCTCCGGCATACAATCACTGCATGTTCACGGCGCGACCTGACCTCGACCTCGAACAGGAGCGCCGGTTTGCCGAAGCGCTCTTGAGGATGAGCTACGACAACCCGGTTCATCGCTCAATACTCGATGCTGAAGGACTTCATCGTTGGCTACCGCCTCACGTCGATGGTTACGCTGCATTGCGGCAAGCCGCGGCCCAACAAGGATTCTTCAAGCAGCTATTTGCCAAGTCGGCGTGAAAGGTCGAAGGGGCGGATGCGCGTCACGGAGATCAACAGCCAACACTCTCAAAAGTGATATTGGGCGCATTCGGGGCAGCTCGAGAACGTGAACCGTCGCCCGCTTGGTAACGTCGAGCACTTTACCTGCGCATTGGGCGATTGGCTATCTGCTTTATTGAACAGAGCTCGCATCGTGATCATCGCAACTAAGTCTGCCAACCGCCTCCGAGTGCTCGATAGATTTGCACGAGGCTTTGGTACTCGTTGCCACGCGCCTGTGCCAGGGTTAGTTCAGCAGAGTAGAGCGACCGCTGGCCATCCAGTACTTCGAGGTAAGTCGTAGTGCCTCCCTGGTAACGAAGTGTGGAAAGGTGGACGGATTCCTGTAAATCGGCTACGGACTTTTGCTGGCGAATCCGGACTTGGTGGGATTTTTCATAACCGATCAGCGCATCGGAAACATCGCCGAAAGCACGCTGAATGGTTTGCCGGTAAGCGATGAGAGCCTGCTTCTGCTGCGATTCAGCCAGCTTTAGATTTCCGCGAAGCGCGCCACCCGTGAAAATCGGTTGGCTCGCCTGCGCGCCGTAAGACCAGGTGCCAATCTGCGAGCTCATGAGGCTCGAGAAGGCACTACTCCGGCCGAACGCGCCGCCGCCCGACCCGGTTAGGGAAATTTGCGGAAAGAACTCAGCCTTAGCGACCCCGATTTCGGCGTTCGCGGCGATCAAGTTTTGTTGGGCCTCGCGGATATCGGGGCGCCGCTCGATAATCGAGGAGGGAATGCCTTGCGGCACTTCGGGAGGGAGTGCTTGCTGGACCAGAGGAAGCCCGCGTGGCACGGCCTGTGGGTAATTGCCGAGGAGGATGCTGATCGCGTCTTCCTCCTGACCGATTTGCCGTTCCAAGTCAGGAACCGTGGCGTTTGCGGTATCGAGGACTTGTTGAGCCTGCAGTACATCCAGTTTTGTGGCCACACCGTACTGAAGGCGTCTGTTGGTTAGCTTCACCGAATCTATCTGATTATTGACTGTCCCCTGGGTGATCTGGAGTTGCAGGTCGAGTTCTAAGAGCGCGAAGTAGTCACTTGCAACGTCGCTGACGAGCGTCAAAATGACAGTTTGTCTTGCGGCTTCAGTCGCCAGGAGCTCGGCACGTGATGCCTCAGTGGCGCGACGCAGACGGCCGAAGAAATCCAATTGGAACGTTGCGTCGGCGGCAAAGGTCAGAAAGTTGTACTTCGTTTGAAACGTAGATTCTTTTCCGCCGCTGAAATTGCCATCGCCTTCGACTTGAGGAAACAAGCTCGAGCGCGTTACCGCAAGCTGAGCGCGCGCAGCGCTGATGCGCTCAGTGGCAAGCTGCAAATCGTAGTTCTGTTTAAGCGCCGTGCGAATGAGCTCTTGTAACTTGGGATCCTGGAACACCTGCCACCAGGGAAGGTCTGCATACGAGTCGGCTTGAGCCCGAAGCTGGGGATTTCCCGACAGATCACGATACGCAGTTGGAGTCTGGACAGCCGGCCGGTGGTAATTGGGACCGACCATGCAAGCGGTAAGTAAGCCCAATGCCAAGATCGCACTCAGGAATTTTGGGAACCTGACGCACAACTCGGCTTTATGCTTCGCGCCATTTGTCACGCCGCCGTACATTTTAGTCTCCCGGCGCCGGCGCAGGCGTGACCGGCAACACCGCGGGAACGCGCTCTTTGCCGGCGCCCGACAATTTTTCAACCAGGTAGAAAATCGCCGGCACGAAGAAGATGCCCAGTGCACTAGCGGCCGCCATGCCACCTATAACTGTGGTTCCCATGATCTGACGCGCCACCGCGCCGGCACCGGTTGCCGTCCACAGCGGCACACAGCCGAGAATGAACGCGAAGGACGTCATCAAGATTGGCCGCAACCGAAGCTTGGCCCCTTCGAGCGCGGCTTCTGCGAGGGGTCTTCCCTGCTCGTACTGATCCTTGGCGAACTCCACGATAAGAATCGCGTTCTTAGCCGCCAGCCCGATCAGCATGATCAGCCCGATTTGCGAATAGATGTCGCTCTCGATCTGAACCATGTAAGGAGGCAGTAATTTGCTGACAATGAGACGGCGGAGCCACAGGACGCAGAAAGCCCCAAAGACCGCCACTGGCGTGCTGAGCAGGACACTGAACGGCAACGACCAGCTTTCGTAAAGCGCCGCAAGAACCAAAAACACAAATAACAGCGAAAGCCCGAACACTACCGAAGGCGGAACACCTTCCCGCGCTTTCTGTTCCTGAAACGAGATACCGGAGTAGTCGAAGCCCATCTCTCGCGGCATCGTTTGCCTGAAAACAGCCTCGAGAGCGGTGGTAGCCTGATCTGCGCTATAGCCGGGAGCGGCGCTCCCATTGATTTGCGCGCAACGGTATTCGTTGAAGCGCATCGTAAATTCGGGGCCGAGGCGGGGCTTGATGGTGGTAAGTGTGGACACCGGGACGTTGTCTCCCTGGCTATTGCGGACATAGAATTGTCCGACGTTTTCCGCTTTCGCCCGGTCCTCGCCTTCAGCTTCGATATACACCTGCCATTGGCGGCCGAAACGATTGAAATAATTGATGAAGTAGCCGCCCATGAAAGCCTGGATCGTCCGGTAAACATCGTTGAGGTTTACACCTTGTTTCAGGACTTTATCGCGGTCTACTTCGACAAATTTCTAGGGGACGCTGGGCAAAAAAGTAGTGCTGAGGCTGCCGATCTCCGGCCGCTTTCGAGCACCTTCAAGAAAAGCGCTCACGTTCTTGGCTAGGAACTGAATATCGCCTCCGGAACGGTCTTCGAGGATGAATGTGAACCCTCCGGCAGTCCCGACACCCGGAATCGCCGGCGGGGAAAAACCAAACACAATTGCCGCGGGCAACTTACTAAACTCCTGGTTCAGATGCGTCTTGAGCGCTTGAAATTGCTCGGCTCTGGTCTTGCGCTCGTCCCACGGCTTGAGGGTCACAAAATAGGTTGCGTTGTAACTGGTGCGAACAAAGCTGAGCAAACTGAAGCCGATGAAGCCAGTCGAATATTGAACCCCAGGCGTATTCATCAGAATTTTTTCCACTTTAGCCGCAACGGCGGTGGTGCGTTCCATGGAAGCCCCGTTCGGCAACTGCACATTGACGTAGGCGTAGCCTTGATCTTCGTCCGGTAGGAAGCTCGACGGCAAGCGATTGGCAAAGAATCCCGCCGCAACGCCAAAAGCCGCCAGCAATACGACCATCACAACGGTTTTTTGGAGCAGGATTCCACTCCAGCGAACATACCCATCTGTAGCTCGCTCGAAGCGCCGGTTGAACCAATTGAAGAATCTCCTCAGCAGCCCGCGGCTCGGCTCCTTCGGCCGAAGGAGCAGCGCGGCAAGCGCAGGGCTGAGCGTAAGAGCATTGAACGCGGAGATGAGGATAGAAATGGCAATAGTGACGGCGAACTGCTGATAGAGTCTGCCGGTAATTCCCGGAATGAAAGCCGTTGGCACGAAGACGGCAGATAGAACCAGGGCGATTCCAACGACCGGGCCTGAGAGTTCTTCCATTGCTTTCAGTGCCGCGTCCTTTGGCGTCATGCCCTCTTCAATGTGCCGTTCCACCCCCTCCACCACGACTATCGCGTCGTCCACCACAAGACCGATAGCCAGCACAAGCCCGAAGAGAGAAAGAGTGTTGACGGAAAATCCGAATAACGGAAATAGCATGAAGGTGCCCACAAGTGAAACGGGCACGGCAAGAAGCGGAATCAGCGTGGCGCGCCAGCCCTGCAAGAAGACGTAGACCACAAGGATCACCAGCGCGAGTGCGATGAGGAGCGTTACAACGATTTCCTTGATCCCTTCCGTGACCGCGCGCGTTGTGTCGAGCGCAATGACGTAATCCAGGTCCTCCGGGAAGCGCTGCTTCATTTGAGTCATTAGCTTGTTGACTCCCGCAGCTGCATCCACCGCGTTCGAACCGGGCAACTGGTATGCCGCAACGACGGCACTCGGCGCTCCATTAAAGCGGCCAGCCACGCTATAGTCCTGTGAGTCCAGCTCGATTCGAGCGACATCGCGGACCCGGACGATCCCTCCATCGGGAGTTTCTCGAAGGACGATGTTGCCGAACTCTTGCGGCGACAAGAGGCGCCCTTGTGCGAGAACCGAGTAGGTATATTCCTGGCCTTTAGGGGCAGGCTCGCCCCCAGCTTTTCCCGCCGGGTTCACGGTGTTTTGCGCCTGAACGGCGTTGATGATATCCGGGACGGTTATGCCCAGCTTTGCGAGCGTGTCGGGCTTTACCCAAAGCCGCATCGCGTATTGACCCGAGCCGAATACCTGAACGTTGCCGATGCCCTGCGAACGAAGGATGGGGTCGGCCAGATTGATGTACGTGTAGTTTGCGAGGAAATTGGCATCATAGGTCCCGTGCGGCGAGTAAACAGCCACTAATATGAGTGGAGCAGTAACGGACTTTCGAACGGTTATTCCGTAGTTGGTGACGTCCACAGGAAGCTGGACGACAAGCCTGATTGTGTGGACTTCGACGTAAAAACTGATCCGAACACGGACTTTATTCTCGCGCAGGCCCGTGAAACTCAGACCGCTTCTCAACATTGACCTGGCGGTCCGCAAAGTAGAACCTGCCCGTGTGCGAATAGGTTGAGCCGTCCGCCAAAATCAGTTGGAGGCGCAAAGCCTTGTCAGCCGCTTCGCGACTGGTCTCGGTCGGGAAGCGTCTCCGCCACTCGAGATACTGAGGTTCGCTCGGGGTGAAGTAAACCTTGATCGGATCAACAGTGGAAACGGACGTAACTGGGGCGCTGCCTGGGGTGACGAGGGCGCCAACTTGAAGTTGGGCCTGTCCGGCGATGCCATCAATAGGAGCAATCAGCCGGGTAAACTCCAGATTAATCTTCGCGGTTTCAACCGCCGCCTCATCAGTCTTGATTTGAGCCTTGGCCGTTTCTACAGTGGCTATGGCCGCGAGGTTGTTCTGGACGGCGTTGTCGAGATCTTGTTGGCTGGCGGCCTGTTCCTTTGCCAATGGCGTGTAGCGCTTGACATCCAGTTCAGTCCGGCCTTGCACTGCCTCCGCATTGGCGAGTGTGGCCTTAGCCTGTGCCAATTGACCTTCGGCTTGGTCGAGCGCTGCCTTAAAAGGCCGCGGGTCGATCTGGAAGAGAAGTTGGACCTTTTTGACGAACGCGCCCTCCCTATAGGCTTACGTTTGCAGGTACCCTGTCACTTGCGCTCTGACGTCGGCATTTACCAAGCCGTCGAGGGTGCCGATCCATTCACCATAAATCGGAACATTCTCCTGCTCAACCTGAACTACCTCAACGTCCGGTGGGGCGCTCGCCGGCGGCGCTGCCAAAGCATGCTTTGAGGGGCGCATTGCTGCAAAAATCACACCGATCAAGATCAAGCAGAGGACTCCGCCGATTAGAAAGTTGCGTTTCGAGACATTGCTCATACTCACCTCCTGGAACCGCTCTCACCTTAGACGATGTTCTCTGTTGGTGCGCCTGCATCGCTCAGTGATTCAGCCGGCCAACGATGCGTTTCCGAGCGGGATCGCGTGTCGCGTACTATATCGCCTGGAACACCAACCTTGCCCCGGGTCTTCGCGGCCGCTTGGACAACCTTCATGCACAGTTGAAGATTCTTGCCAGCTTATTTGTGTGTTCGCCTTCGCGCTCGAAGGCTAGCCGAACCGCAGCGAAGGACTCGGAAAGAGGAAAAATGTCGTGCGTAACAAGCAGATCGGCATCCTCTGCCCCGACCGGATGCCAGTACACACCCTCAGCAGTAATCGTGACTTCCGGGGCCAAATCGGATCGAGTAACGGCGACACCTTCAGTGGCAGAACCACGCAACGCGATCCGGCGTATCACTCGGTCTTCTGCCGCAATCTTCTCCTCGTCGAGGAATTGACGGAACTCATCAGCTTCGGCATCGGTCGAAACGGTCGCTGCCAGTCGCACTCGAAAACCTTGCGCACGAGCGCGCTGGATACCTTCTCGTGTGCGCGCCCATGTGCCGGGCCCGCGATGGAGGTCGTGCAGCTCTGGCGTAGCGCTGTCCAAGCTGATTTGTAGGACGATTCGATCACGGGGCAACGCTCGCAACCTCTCCACGCGTCGTCCGGTAAACAACATTCCGTTGGTCAGCACTGTGGTCGGAGCGGCTGCAGCGCAAGAAACCAGAATCTCGCCGATGTCTTCCAGCAGAAACGGCTCGCCTCCGGTAACGAAGATTTCTTTCACGCCAAGCTCCGCCGCTTCACGAGCGATCCGCTGTACAAGCGCGAGCCCTAGTTCCCGCCGGGACGCGGTGGGCGATGAACGCACACAACAGTAGTCGCAACGCAGGTTACAGTCGAAATTTGTGTAGAGCCAGAGCCGCGAGCCCACTGGCCGATTGTCTTCCGTAGGCGCCTCAACAGTCCCGCACCGGAAAACCCACCGCGCACGGCCGTTTTCGACTGTAGCCTCTACCAGTGGATTCCCGGTGAATCGGCACCACGTTTCCAACTCAGGTCCAATGCTTTCTTCCTCACCGACAACCGAGACCAAATCGCCCGGTCGGCTGCGGCGCAGTAAAGCGATCAACTCCGGCAAGAGGCCAGACGCGAACGTCTTCCCTCTAATGTCGAGATGGATGTTAGCCTTCATTCCCCTCTTTAGCGACACGCGATCGCTGGCCTGCGTGCGCTTTTCTATTGCGCGTTCATCCAAGTATCCGAGCCCGTCAGCTTGACAGCGACATCTGAAAAGAAAAGGTGCAGAGCCCCTCCGTCCGCTGTACCGCGGTGCTCCGTCGAGACAAGGAGAGGACCGGCTTTCTGGTAGCCCTCCCACGTTGCGATGACGAGGCTCGGCTTCTTGGGCCCGCCGCGGTGGTAGACCATTTGCTCGATGCGGTTGTCTTTGCCGATGTAGAGGTCCCAGGTGTCGCCGGGCGTGTAACCGACATCCGAGGGATATTTCACCGAGACCAGCTCGGCCGAGCCGTTGCCCAGCGGCAATTGTTGCATGCCCTTGTCTTGTATATTGGCGCTGGTGTCCCAGTAAACATGGAAGGGCAACATAAACCAATAGTTATCGTTGACGAAACCGGGATCGATTTCGTTCTTGACAGCGTCGGATTGGCTGCTAAGTTGAGAGCGGACGTAGGTAGCCTTTACGGGCTTGCTGTCCTTATCTTTTCCTTCATAGGAGACTTGCCCGGTCTTGGGCTCCCAAACCCACGAACGGGAGACATTCAGTGCGGGGAACTGTATGTTGAAGGTGTAGCGGATCGCGTCAATTTGCTCGAACGAGTCAAGGCCATAGTTCTTGGCAATCTGTTCGGCAACGGGCGAGTGCTTCTGCGAGCAGGAGGTTGCAGGGAGAACCAACAGCAGCATGCTCAGGGCTGAAAGGCGGATCACATCGAGCCGGTTCAAGTTATTCATGAACGTCTCTCCTCGGTGAATGGACGGTTGGTGTTGTGGACCCAAGGGCTTTGGGATTCACAAATCGCATGTCGCGCAAGTTTATCCCGCCTGGTCGAATAAGCATCGAGATGCTGCCGGTCGTGTGAGCCGGCGCAATGCGATAATCATGCCGGCTGTTGCGACAGATCCGTATTCTATCAGCATTATCCAGCCAGGAACCAGCCAGGGATGTCCAAGCGTGCGCAAATGCCAAACCACGTAAGTGGGGATAATGCTCACTGTCCAGATGATGATCGGCAGCGTCGACGGCGACCTCAGAAATGGCAGCAGCCAGAGAAGATACCAAGGATATACGGTCGGTGCGCACAAAAGCGATGCTGCCATCGGCCAGGCAAATACGTCCGGAGAGTGCTCCGGCGACCTACTTCTTAGCCAGGTTGCAGTGAGAAATCCGACGAGCACTGGCAGCCCAAGTGCAATCTGCGGCGCCACTTGCTCGAGCTGCGCAAACACAGGATCATTAAAGCGGAAACCCTGCGCATACATCACAAGCGAGCCGATCGGAATGCGGCTATGTTTAAGAACTATGTCGAGAAATGGTACGTACAGGAGTCCGACCACCGCTGCCGCAAGCACAGCGTCGCGCATCCGAACGCGCTTCCAATAGACGGGCAACAGTACGATCGGCAGCAATTTCACTGCGACAGCTAGCCCAAATGCTACTGCTGCAGTCGCCCTCCATCGGCGCCCTAGCGCGGCGAAGGACATCAGCAGCAACAGCGCGCCAACAACGTCAATGTGACCGCTTCCCGCCACTTCAATGGCCAGCAATGGATTCCAGGCGTAAGCCAGAACCAGGTGCGCTCCCCGCTCATTACGACGCAGAACATCGAGCAACACGAAAACAATGGCGAAGTCGCAAACCACAAATGCCACTTTCAGCGCAAAGGTGGACTCGTGAATCGCGGTTACGGCGCGAAAGAAGAGCTGAGCCCCTGCCGGATAGGGGCTCGGTACATCCGGGTTGTTCAAGTTGCGGGTCTCGGTTGTGTGCAACCCCCGGACTGCAGGATCGCTGGGAACGACAATATAAGGGTTATAGCCGAGCCGCTGCAGGCGGCCATCCCAAACATATCGATGAATGTCATCATCGGGGCCTGGGGGCAGCCGAAGAAATGGAAGATGCCACAGAGCAGCCAGAACAATCCCGATGACGACAACGCGCCGCGGAAATCTTGGCGTAGAGAAGAACTCACGGATTGCTAAGAGGTACGCGATGCCGGCAACAGCCGCAGAAGCGATGAAGGACGCTCCACCCCTATCGCCGAAGTTGCGTGAACAGATCGTCAGCGCCACGCACAAGATGGCGCCGAGCACGTACACTCTGCTGGATGGGGTGAGCTTCATCACAGCTCTCCGGTGCCCGTCCGTAATTGTCCAGCCACACGTTCCCACTCTTTAAGCCACATCGCCGTACGTGGCGCCCTCTCCGGAGCCAGCCGCAACTCCGCTGCCAGCCGAGTCAGGTCGTCAGCTACATCGATATCGTAAAAAGGATCCACGAAGCCTACGGAAAGCTCAAGAGCTCGTACGCGCGATAGGAGTCTGTCCAGCGCGCTGCTGGTGCCCATTCCGTCGCGTGCGAAGAGCGAAGGATGAGAGGTATTCGCCCCTACGAGATAGTAGCCTCCGTCGTGCGTCGGTCCCACGACTACGTCATGTGCGGCCAGCGTTTCGAACGCGTCTTCGAGAACCGAACGCGGCAGATGTGGGCTGTCGCTGTTGAAGGCAATGATACGTCGTTGGTGATCTTCTTTGAAGTGCGCAAATACCGAAGTAAGGCCTGCAGCAAGACCGTCGCCTTTCTGCGCAACTACGCTTGCTTCGTTCCCTGCCAACTGCGCCAATTCGTTTACATCCGAGTCCGGGCACATGATGGCAACTTCTACTTCGCCCAATGATCGCGCCAGTCGAAGCGTGTCGTCCAGAAGACAGCGGTAGAAAGCAATGACAGCGCTAAGAGAAAGGCTAGGAACCAGTCGGGTCTTGACCGCGCCTGGCCTCGGTGCTTTCGCCATGATTACCAGCACGCGGTCACTGCTAGACGAACGCACCACCGTCTCACTTGAAGGCTCCATAAAATTGTGACGCGGACTTACGCCGGCCCCAGCGGTGTCGCAGGTTGACACCGCTCACGGAAAGCTTGGTGTTCCGGCTCTTCGGTGCCGGAAATGATAGCGCACGATAAGGCTGAGAATGAACCAAGCGGCGCCGACCGTGCCCTTCAGCGTACCGCCGATCTTCGATTTTCCGATACGCGGATAGTAGCTCACAGGGACTTCAACCACGCGGAATCCCGCCAGAGCGCCCTTCAGTATCATCTCAACGGCCCACCCATAGGTGGTCTCTTCCAGGGCGAGCCCGTGCAGTACATCTGCGCGGCCAGCGCGAAACGGGCCGAGATCACTGATTTCTAGCCCATAGAGAAGTCTGATCAGGCTGGCTGCGAGGCGATTACCAACCACCTGATGCCAAGGCAATGCCCCACCAGAACGCCACTCTCGGAGGCGGGAACCGAGAGTGATGTCGGCGCGCCCCTCAGTGATTGGCGCTAAGAGAATCGGCAGTTCAGAGGGCCGATCGCTGTAGTCGCCATCGAGAAACACGACAACGTCCGGGGAATTCGCCGTGGCTAGCCCTGTAAGGCAAGCTCGCCCATATCCGCGGCGCGGTTCCTGAACGACGAGGGCACCCATTTTTGCGGCGATTTCGGGCGTCCCGTCATTCGAGTTGCTGTCGACAACGATGACCTCCGTCGTGAGATCGGACGGGAGATCCGCTAGAACGCGCCCAATCGCCCGCGCTTCATTATGGGTCGGAATGATAACGGAAACTCGCACGTGGTTTGGCCCGATCACCACCACGGAGAAGATGGCCACCGTTGCGATAGCCACGCGTCAACGCCCCATCTCCGGCCGGCGCGTCCGATAGCCAGCCCAAGGCATGCCAGTACCGAAACCAGCAGTTCCCAGATCCACGAGGTACCGAACTCCGAAATCCAAAGGCTGCCGAGAAACAGAAAAGCCACAAATGCGGCTGGACGAGTAAGCAGACCGATGACGAGCAGAATTCCCAGAGAAATTTCGGTCATGCCTTGCAGGGGGCCCGCGATCGCGGCGTGGCTTGCCGCCAGGCCCATCACGGCTTTCCACGCAGCCGGCGAATGACTCGCCTTGAGGTAGTAGTGAATCAGGTTCGCGTAACCCCATGATGTGTAAAGGCCTTTTCCCAGATTTTCAAAAAAGACCCAAACGAACATTGCGCCAATCGTCACACGGACCAGCGCCAACCCAATTGCCGCTTCCGGTTGGTTGATCACCTCTAGAGTCGGGTTTGGGTTCGTCGTCATTGTCGACCTCGTGCGAGTTTGCCAAGGCCCGACGCAAGGGCCATGGCGCCTATCTTTCTCTCTGGAACAGTGTTCAGATATCTTATGCCATTTCCCGTGTTCTTGCTAGTGGATTTCGCAAAGCCCATTTCAATCACATCAGGGCGTGGAGTGGTGCAACGAAGGTTACCGGAAAACACTTGCGCCATATCCGTCCCTGTTTTGTCACAGATATCGTTCCTTCTTCAAATATCATTCTTCTAATGACGTTGATGGTCTGATCATCTACGGGCTCTCCGCCTCCTCGATAATTGTTGAGTGCTGATACGAGCTGAGTGCCGAATCCATTCGCAGAGCGGATGTCAAGCGCGCGTACCATATTCATCAGGCCATCTCGGCCGAGTTCATTGCCGGCCGGACTGTTGGCTTCGGAGACTCCGTCGCTGTATAGCACGATCAACTCGCCTGATTGTGCGTCGAGGGCTGCTCTTCGTAGGTGACGTCGGCGAGCAAACCAAGCGGCAGCCCGCTGGGGTGCTCTCGTTCGCTGATACCTTGGATCTCAATCCAACTCCACTTCGCGCGCGAGACACGATAGAAAAGGGGGGGCGGATGCCCGCGTTCGTTAGGACCATTCGATCCCGAAGTTTCTCCGACCTGAAGGCAACCATCGTGGCGTAGTGGCCCTCACCAAGGCTTTCTCGAACCGCCTGATTCAGATCCCGCATCAGCGCAAGTTGTTCCAAGAAGTGGAGGTGTTTCTGCATGAGCTCGCGGAACTTCACCCCGAAGACTGCCACAGCTTGTCCGTGACCGCTCACATCGGCGAACGCAATTCGGGATATGTTGCATTCGGAACATACTGATAGGTAATGAACATCGCCGCCAGCGCGACCTGGCCCCATCGGCATCGATATACCCATGCAGCTAGGCCAGGCAGTTCTAACAGAGTCGCGGTCCAATAATTACCGGCCAATTATTTCAGCACACGCAAGCCGCCGGGTCCTCGGCTGCGATGCGACGACGGATCGGGAAGCGGGTGTGAGACTCATTTGGAGTAACCAGTCACCTATTCGAAGCGCTCTGGGTTAGCTGAAGTGAGATGAAAGAGTCTCGGCGACCTGATTTGTCGTCACAATGGCAGTGGCGTAGTTTGGAATATTGACTTCGAGAGCGGCGTGCATCTCCTCGTCCGAGTAATCCGCGGTCGTGTCTTTTACCCATCGAGACCTCGTATCCAAGCTCAGCGGCATAACGAACAGTTGCCTCCACACTCCTCTGCCTGCAATCCCGCAGACGGCCGAATTACTTCAAAATGACTGGCAGATCTATCAACTTGTTTTTGGGTGCTGTATTTGTGCTCCTCGGGGCTTTGAATGTGTCGCTAATCCTTCATGCCTCCAGAGCACTGACAACATCACGGATGAATCAACGTCTCATTCAGGCCCATCGGCTCGGCCGCTATTTGTTCATCGCCCTATTTTGCCTGATGAGCTACTTCATGGCTCTGCGTACCACGGACCAGCCGGATGAACATCTTGACTTAGTTACTTCGATCTCGGGAGTTCACAGTGAACGTAGGAATGTTATGAGCTGCTGTTGATCTTCGGGAGTCAATTCGTTGAAGCGAGAAATAACTCCTCGCGCCTCGCCTGCATGGCGTCGAATGGCGTTATCCAGGGTGAGGGACTTGAGATCATGCATGAATCTAGACTTAATGTGCAGGCCCCAGAGCGCAGGTGTACGCAACTTGTTTGCAGTGTCTTGCGGACCGGCCTGCACAATCCCGTCACCTGTCCCCAAATCATGTAACAAGAAATCACCATAGGGATGAATGATTTTGTTCCCTAAAGCCTCTGGAACGGTATATGTGCCGCCATTTATCTTTGTGCCCGGAGGGTCTGTAGTCAGCGTGGTAACGTGACAAGTGCTGCACCCAATCGATGCGAATAGGTACTGGCCCGCTATGGCGTCGGGCGTCGCGGCCAAAACGGTATCACGGGGCGGTGCTTGCGTTCCACGGATGAATTGAGCGAAGTGGTCGATATCGGCTAGACCCAAGTGATCTGGCGTGTCTTCAGGATCGGAGGTCACTTTGCAAACCGAAGTGACATCTTTCGGCTTCAGGCGGTTCGTGACACCCATCTCATTCAGGTAGGCATCGCCGGCAAACGAAAGTATAGTGGGGTCCTGGTCTTTCCAGCCAAATCTGCCCATACCTGTCTGTCCCGCGGCCTCGAGAATAGGAACTTGAATCGCTTCACCATGAATCAGGCCATCGCTCTCAGCAGGCTGATGGGCGGCAATCGCAAGGAAGGTTCGGTCATCGACGGCCTCTACAAAGCCGTCCCCCAATGTGTTGAGCACTGCACGGAGTGTACGTATATTTTCTGTATCCGGTACATGCTCTTGCGCCTGCGGGCAGATGGAGCGATCGTTGATAATCGAGCGACCTGAAATGGTGTCTGCTCCATCGTTGATCACCACTGTGGGATTGGCAAAATTGCCATTTGCGTCATTATGTCCGACACGCAACTCGGTAATCTGACTGGCTGCCCCGGTCACGCCATTTTGATGGCATTCAGAACACGAAGTCGCGTTAAACACAGGACCGAGTCCGGTACTAGGATCGTGTCGACGTTCGAACTGCGCCTGATCGAGCGCGAAGGTGTCGCCGGGCGGCTCAGCTATCCCGTTGCTGACACTCTGGGAACCGGGATTTCCGGTGAGCTCTCCCGTTGGGCTGACCGTCAAGCCCAGCGTAGGAGTAGTGAAGCCGGCTGGGGCTTCGGTTATCGATTCCTGCGCAACGACAGCAATTGCCGCTCCTATGAAAAAACAGAGAACGATTTTCCTATGTCTCATGACTATAATCTCCTTGAACGCACTGTTTCTCCGTGACCCGACGAGAAACTTGCTGCCGATCCCAAACCGTTGTCAGAATTATTTTTGAGACTTGCTCTTGCGCTTAATAGTCAGCTCGTTACTTAGTTACCCTGATCGCATTACGCGTGGTCGCCGTTTTGCAAGCTCGATTATTATCGGAATCGCTGATCCTTTTGACGCAAGGACAGATTTCCGGCTATGAATGCCTGGTCTTCCTAAACCTGTCGGCTCGCTGCGTCCGCTTCGCCGGCCATTTGCAGCAGCAATTGGGAAAACTCCTTCGGCTGGCCGATGAAGAGACCGTCGTCGATGGCGCCTTGAATAGCGCCTCTAGCGTCAATCTGCCCAGGACCTGTGGGGCGAATTACCGCGCACAGCGGAAGATTTGGGCTAATGAACTCACATGGTACCGGGAAGATCAAATTTGTCTGGAAGAGCGGTCCGCCCGGGGTAGTGTTGAAATTGGGAAATGTTAGCCCATTGTCCGTCACGGGCGTCTGGGAATTGGCAAAGGAAAATGGCGGTCCCTGAACTGCGTTGCCCGCGAAGTCCATCCACTCTCCAAAGTGTCGTATCTCGTCTCCGCCAATACTTAGCGTGATTTTCAACACTTCCAGGCTCGATACCTTCTGGCTGAGCGTTGGGTAGAGACTGGAGCCGGTTTCCTCGATGAACCCAAAGTGGAACGCAGCGGTATTGGCGATCACCTGGATGTGGTCGGAGTCCTCAAAGTCGGCATCAGTTCTTGGAATTGCTGTTCGATTGACAATCTTGAGCGCCTGTTGGAACTGGGCGCCGAAATCGGGATTCTTCGTGCTTCGGTCGCGAATATACCAACTCGTGTCCACGTTCAGTTTCATGAGGTTAGTGAGCCGTCCGATGTCCTTTGCGCCGGCTGCCTGGCTGCTCGGCAAGGTCCGAAACTTATCAAAATCGACTGGCTCCTCGCCCTTGGATTCCAGGTAGGCGTTGATAAAAGCCGCGTGACTCACCTCATCGAGAGTATTGCTGGTGATGTATTGGGAGCCATCGCCGTCCAGGAACTGAAAAGCAAGCTGGTAGTTGTTTTGTGCACCGCTCGTAACTCCTCCGAGCTCCGCGTATTGCTGCCACAGGTCTGCTTCGATGATCTCCGCGGCAGCCAAAAGTCTCAAGATTGCAGCATCGCCCCTGTTGAGCGAGGCCGGCGACTCATCGTCTGCGAACAGCTTGCTTTCAGCAAGAGTGCGTGCGCCCATCACTGCCGCTCCCGTGGCGAGAGTACCGCGTAAGAAGGAACGGCGGTTCTTGAACTGATTTGAGTTATTGTCGTCCATATATTAGGCTCCTGATTTTGTTTGGATGAAGTAAAAGGTCTGTAACTGTCTACTCACTGACGTCCCGTTTGTTCTTGCGTTGTATCAGTTCCTTTCAACGATTTCCGGCGCGGCCGATTGCTCCGTCAACTTGATTCCATCCTTGAAGCTGCGGATGCCCTGAGCCAATCCTTTGCCGAGCTCGGGAAGTTTCTTCGGCCCGAACACAAACACAGCAACAAAGAGAATGACCAGCAAATGCGAGGGTCGTAGCAGGTTTTCAATCATGAGTTTTGCTCCTTTGCCTTACACCTTTCCCGAAGCAGCTTTCTCCACAACAATTGTTCCCGTCATCATGGGATGAATTTTGCAGAAGTATGGATAAGAGCCCGGCTCCTGGAACTTGAACGAGAACGCCTGGTCGGTATCGAGAACAGGAGACGAAAACTTCCTTTCTGTGCTCACGACGTTGTGCGGAATGTCGTCTCGATTCGTCCACGTGACAACGGTTCCGGGTTTTACGCTCATAGATTTGGGCGAAAAGGAGAAGTTGTCGATTTTGACTTCGGTAGTATTGGCAACCGTTTCGAAGCTTGCTCGCGACGTAGAAGTCATTGCGAGGCTGGAATCGACAACCGCGAGCGTATGGTTACCAGCTACGTAATTGACGTGTGTGATACCCAGCACATCGCGCAATTGGTCGGCCGGGACTTTCAGCGGTCCCGGTGAAGGCGCTGTCCCGGGCTTGGGCTGGGGAAACGCAGTCGACATCGCGGTGTGATAGAAAACGTTACCTTCTACCTTCTGCATGGTCTGGTGAATGTGTCCGTTCAACACGGTCACTGAGCCAAACTGCTTCATGTACGACAATGCTGTTATTCCATCGTCCGTGCCCCATCCCCACTCCGGATACACAGTCCACAATGGAATGTGCGCAAAAACGACGATCGGGGTGCTGCTGCCACGGCCCGCGAGATCCTTTTGAAGCCAACTCAGTTGTTCTGCCCCAAGCGTTCCAAGGCCGCCTGCCTTTAAGTCGACTACATTTACAAGACCGATGAAATGTACTCCTTTGTGATCGAAGCTGAACCAGCCTGCACCCTTCGTGCCTTTGCCGTAGCGTTCCAGATACTGCTGGCCGTTGTCGGCGAGCATGTCGTGTTCGCCTGGCACAAAGAACGTTCGCCCAGACTTTGCAGACTTTAGCACTTGATCAAGCGTGTCGAATTCTGTTGGTTTTGAGAGATGACTCAAGTCTCCTGTATGAATCAAAAAATCCGGCGTACGCTCGAGCGCGTTAATTTTGCTGATCGCTTCTTGTAAGGTCGCTGTGACGTCAGGGTTCGCTGCTTTGTTGAAACCGATGTGACTATCGCTGATTTGAACGAAGCTGAATGCGGCGTCTCCGCCCATCTGGTGGCCTGCCATTTGACCGAAGGCTTTTGAACTAAGTACTCCGCCGCTTACGCTCCAAATCATGCCAGTGCCGGCCCAAGCCATACATTCCAAAAAGCCGCGACGGTCTATTCCGTCTTTGTTTGAATTCTCTTTGATACGACGAGACAATTGCGTTCTCCTTCTCCAACTGCGCTGTCAAACTTGTCTTTCATCTAGCAGTACCGATACGTCTAGCGGAATATTCCCGCCGCCGATAATTTATTTCGCAGTGGGGCGGCGTCATTCGTCATCATTGACTGTTTGCCGACCTACCGTCGCCCGTGTTCACAACGGGACGGCTGGTCTTCAGTCTTCGCCGCTCGACGCGTGCCCAGCCGTACACAAGGTCCGTGTCGGCATTCGACAACCTCGCATTACGATGCACTAACGTGTATTGCGGCAATGGCATCTCCCGATTCTTAACTGCGGACGCGATGTCTGCTAAAAGTTTCTCTTGCTGACTCAAAGTGTATTGATGCCATAGTGACAAGTTCAAGCGATCGCGCCCCCGCCCCACATCTCTTTCCACCAGCCATGACATGGGGGCCACATAGCTGTACCACGGCCACATCGTTCGATTCGAATGGCAATCCATGCATGAACGTTTCAGCAATGCAGCGACTTGCGGTGACAGATTGAGATCGCTGGCCGAGACTTCCTGCCGCCCAGATTCTTTAACTGAACCAAACGGATGAACTGCGATCGAACACAACGCCAGTAAAGTGACGAAAGCTCCGCTCCACCACCAGGCGTTTTTTAACCGCAGCGCTCTCATATTTTGAATACTTCAGACTAAACGGCTTTATTCCCCTTGTGGGGCAGGTTAGGGGTGAGGTTGATCACGCCTTCACTTTCTCGGGCGCGGCACGATACGCGAAGCCAGAAGGTAGCTGGAATGAATCGACGGCAAAGTACGATGCGTGCTATGAGAGGCCGAGTCGCCGCCATAGATCTCGGAAACGTGGATCAGAACGCAGCCCATCGAAAGCAGGTCGTAAGAGGACAGATGGATTGAATCGAGCTTCATAGGCCTCTTGGAGCCACGCGAATGCCTGATCTTTTTCGTTGAGGCCTCCGTAGATCATCGCAATGTTGGCGGCATTGGGTTGCTTGCGGTTCGATCCATTCTCGAGGCCATTCAACATCTTCCTGGCCTCCCTTTCATTGCCCGATATCGCATAAACGTATGCTAATAACGACGTGCAGATTGGGTTGCCTCGGGAAAGCTCGATTGCTTCTTGAAGCTCCATGGCGGCCTGCTTGTATTTGTGCGTTTGAACGAAGGCCTGAGCTAGCTGATAGTGTGCCATTGGAAAGCTGGGGTCCATCTCTATGGTCTTTTGGCTTTGCCGTATCGATTCGTCGTATCTATGCGCTATCACAAGCGCATCCGCAACGTCAGCACTTATTATCAAGGAAAGGGGGTCAAGCGCTTCCGCCTCTTTCAATTCGCCTATGCCTTCATTGTTGCGGCCCATGATAATTAAATTCCAGGCGTACCACTGGTGAGCGGTGGCGTAGCTGGGATTCAGTTTGATCGCACGCAATAACTCTCGTTCGGCGCCCTTCCAATTCCAATCAAACGATTTGAGGCAAAGAGCGCGCGATGCATGAGCTTCCCCCAAATTGCCATCTAACTCCAAGGCCTTTATCGCCGCGGCCTCTGCTTTGGGAAACGCCTCCCCGGGAGAGAGGGCACCATACTCCCAATCGCCCAGTAATGCGTAAGTATCCGCTAAGCCGCTATAGGCTTGTGCGTACTTCGGATCGCTTGCGATTGCCTGGTCAAAGTATTCAATTGCCTTTTTCAAACCCTGCTCGGTTCGTTTGTTCCAGAAATAGCGTCCTCTTAGATAGGAATCGTAGGCGGCCGGATTCACGGCTCTTGCGTTTTGCAGCAATTCTTGCTCCCGCGAAGTCAGCTTGACACGAATCCGATTAGCTATGGCACGAGCTACGTTATCCTGGAGCTGCAGCGTATCCCGCAAATCGCCCTCATAGCTCTCGGCCCATAGATGCTCATCGGTAGTGGCGCGAATCAACTGTGCAGTTATCCGAACCTGATCCCCGGAACGCAGGACTGTTCCTTCCACTACCGCATCGACTTTCAATTCACGCGCGATTTGGGGTAACGGTCTGCGCACCCGCTTGTACAGCATGACCGAACTGCGCGAGATCACACGCAACCCGTTAATGGCTCCCAAGGCGGTGATCAGTTCGTCCGTCATACCATCGGCGAAATATTCCTGCGAGACATCGCTGGAGAGATTCTCCAGCGGAAGTACTGCCAGAGATTGGATATCGGGTGACGGGCTCCGCGGTGGTCGCAGTCTCCAGAGTAGAAAGGCCGCAAAAAGCAACATAACGCATGCGCCGGCGATCTTCTGGGCAGAAATCTTCGGCGCGCCTCGATGTACAACCGGTTTTGGAGCGGGTCCCTCAAGGGCACCCTTTGCTTCCGCTACGACGTCTACGATAACGGGATCGACCGTGGTAAGAGGCTTGTCCACTGCTGTGACGACCGCGATGAAGCGATAACCCCGCCGGGCAACCGTCTCAACATACCGAGGATGCAGAGCCGAGTCCGCCAATGCCTCTCGAATCTTATTGATCGCCTTATTAAGTCCGTGATCAAAGTCCCCGAAACTGTCCGCCAGCCAAAGTCTCCCCTTAAGCTCCTCTCTGGTGACTACTGTTCCACGGTGCTCAAGCAATATCTCCAGCACCTGAAATGGCTGCGCCTGAAGCCTGATTCGGATCCCGTGTTTTCGAAGTTCGCCGGTTTGAAAATCGACTTCATAGGGCTCAAACGCGACACGCCCGAGAGGATGATGGGCTCTTTGCATGGGGTCCGCAAACTGGACTGATCGCGAGTGTATCACCGGGCTGACCGCGTCGCAAATCGACGGGGGAGATCTGAGATAACTCGCTTGCTAAGTCGCACTTGCCCGGGGAGACGACTCTCCAGCAACTGAGGACGGGCGATCCATTGTCGTGTTTACGCCAAGAGCGGAAACTCGAGATACGCCAGACGCAGCCGTTGCCAAGGAGATTCGGGTGTCAGCACACAGTTATTCCGGGGATTTCGAGCAGGATGCCTTACCGCACCTGAATAGTGCGTACAACCTTGCGCGATGGTTGACTCGCAATGACCAGGACGCGGATGACATCGTGCAAGAGGCCTATCTGCGTGCCTTCAAGTCTTATCGTAGCTTTCGAGGCGGCGATGCGCGTCCTTGGCTGCTGAGGCTGCTGAAGATCGTGCGTAATACCTATTACACTTCGTCTCAGAAAAATTCGGCACATCACTTCATAGATTTCGACGAGGATCTGATCACGACCGACCCCTGCCTGCCAAATCAAGAAGAAGTCCTCATTCAGAAAAGCAGCGGCGTCCTGATCCGCAGAGCGCTTGAGATGCTTTCCACGCGCTCTCGTGAAATGCTCACGCTTCGCGAACTGGAAGGAATGTCCTATAAAGAGATCTCGACTGTTATGGAGGTACCCATGGGCACCGTAATGTCCACACTATCCCGTGCGCATGCCCGCCTTCGCCAATTGGTAGCCGATCTAACCAATGCCAGGCCTGCGGCAGAAGGGGAGAATTAAGCGCCGCGGTAAATGGTGCGTTTGGCGTGCAACGCTGCAGGCGCCGTTGCGCACGGAACCCGTGTCCTACATCAGAAATCGGTAACCGATTTTATGTACCGTCAAAAAGTGTCGGGGCATACTCGGATCTGGTTCAAATTTGTTGCGCAGCTTGCTAACATGGGCATCAAGCGTGCGAGTATTAGCGTCTTCGTTGTAACTCCACACTGAAGTCAGTATTGTCTGACGCGTAAGTGCCAGATCCACATTGCCAAGAAAAAACAGCAACAGCTTATACTCATAGGGAGTCATCTTCACTTCTTGACCCCGACAAGTGACGGTTCGTCGCTGCCGATCCACTTCCACATTTCCGAAGCGAATTACCGGGCTTAAGTTATCTTTGCGGCGGCGTAAGAGAGCACGTACACGTGCGAGCAGTTCGCGCGGTGCGAACGGCTTGACGATATAGTCATCGGCACCCGCTTCTAGTGCTAAAACCATATCTATCTCTTCACTGCTATCGCCCAAAACGATCATCGGTTTGGTGGTCTTACACATTTGTAGCTGCGTGAACAGCTCAACAGACGCGATACCGGCAAGAGGAGCGTCAACTATCAAAACGTCTGGTTCCAGAGTGTGGATATTTTCCAGAGCTGCGTCTCGGCTGTTGGCTAGAATTGGGAGGAAGTACTCCCGTTGCAAAATGAGGCCGAGAAAACTGCTCGTAGTCTCGTTTTCACTAAGTACCAGAACTTTGTCCATGATGTTCCACTCTCCAGCGCGATTCTCGCTCTGAAAGAATCGGTGAAACAATTCCCCGCAGATCCCTTTTATGTTGGGAAAAGGTCTCCCGGCATATCCTTGTAGACACGGGGTTTAGTGAACAATTCTCGCGAATCCCAAGCGGGAAAAAGGCTCATCTTCAAGAGTCTGGTTGGGCGCATGATCGCAAGCTACGCATTGGGTGGTCGATGGTTCCTGTCGCGTACTCGGTCTGCGCACGATGGCCAAGACATTTCGCTTACACTCGAAAGTCGCGTGTGGCGATTCGACGATTCGGATCCAGGTCGAGCCGCTATTTACCCGTTCAACTTACATCGTCGGATGCGTGCGACGGATATGTAAAGATTTTGTATTTCCGTAGACACGAGTGAACCTTCGCCTGACGGGTTGCATCCTTACTTGGAGAATGTGCAGCGAGCCTTTTCATGCGTCGACGGCGAGGTAACTCTGCAAATCATGTATACGTTGATCGGTAGCTTGCTCACGATGAGTTGTCGTACCGAGTCGAAGGAGTAAAACGGTGTCCGGATTAGATTTGAGCGAATTTCGAAAAATACTTGAAGCAAAGCATCACGAGCTTTCAGCCACTGCTTCCAACAGAGATGACATTGTTGTTGAAACCGCAGCAGACGAAATCGACAGGTTGCAACAACAGTTGAGTAGGGACATTGCGGTTCGCAATCTCGATCACGCATCAAGACTGTTAAAGAGCGTTCAGGCAGCGCTTGATCGCATGGAAGACGGAATGTACGGAGTATGCTTACGTTGTAAAGCGCCAATTCCCCAAACGCGCCTCAAGGCCATTCCCTGGGCCTCGTACTGTGTTGGCTGTCAGGAGACGATCGAGCGTTACCGCTCGCTGTGTGAGGACGAAGGCGAAACAATCGAATTCGCCGCCTGAGTACCGCGGAGTACCGCGACTTTGTAGTACGACTGTAACCTTTGCGCCCTGGGCGGTCCACCGACGAATCCGATGGCATCCGCTCATACTCCAACTCGAATAAACATATCGGCATTCGCTTGGGTCACTACCGTCCGGAATGGAGATGTGACAATTTAGTCTTTTGGATGCGATGGCGAATCTAGCCACGTTAAGCTGAACGCTGACTTAAATCGCCAGATTCCAGATAGTGGTCCGCAAAGCGGTGGAGTTAATAAAATATCCGAGAGAGAACGAGCGAATCGCGGAAGTTACTGAAAAAATGCCTATAGCAGACGAATGAAGAGCATTACACGGCGCTACCAAGCAATACCGGCAGAGAGGAAGGCCAAGCCAACATAGTGCCCCAAGACCACTCGACGGGACTGCTCAATTCAGCTTTTGGGTACCGAGCAAGGATCACCTGAGTCGCAGTTGCTGTCATCATTCTGACGATTGATGCACCGACGCAATAGTGAGGCCCAGACGATAAGGCAAGATGTCCCGCGGCGACACGCTTGATGTCCAGGACGTTTGGCTCGGTAAACTGCTCGGGGTCGCGGTTCGCAGACGCCAATCGAAGGATTAGCCGGTCGCCGGCTGCAATCCTCGTACCGCTGATGCTGGTCTCTCTCTCGGCCTGTCGGAAAACGCTATGAACGGGTCCCGCGAAGCGTAGGAACTCTTCAGTCGCCTTCGGTATCCAGTCGGGATTGGCGCGTAGCGTGTTCCATTCGGAAGGGTACTGCAACAACGCTGCCCATGCGCTTGCAAGAAAATACGGCACTGTTTGAGCAATTCCAAGGAACATCGATTTTCCGTGTGAAGCGCGTGGCCACAGGAAGAAACAATCCAAGTCTTTGTTCGCTTGTTTAGCCCGAGACTTGATTTTCACGTCGTGAGGCGCTGCATCGCTCTCGGAAAGATACCTCACCAGCTGAGCGAGACGTTCGGTATGAGCTGGATCGATACTTGTTAGTGCGATAGCTGAAGCCAGGCACCACGGCCGAATGAACTGGGCGGCGACATCGACCGGTCGGTCCCTTAGTAAGGGTTGCAGCAGCGCCGATGCCAACCGCTTAATTTCCATTTGCCGTTTGGAAATCTGAGAGTTCAGAAGTGCAGTGAAGATATCAGAATGTGTCCAGCCATTTGCCACGGCAAAACAGGACTTCTCGGGCTCTGGCTTTACGCTTGGATCAGCAGTCTTCGGTGGTCGGGCCTGAACGAGGTCGGTCGAGCGAAGTGCAGCCAGCACATCTCGATGCCGGCTTAGAATCCAGGCTTCTTGCCCCTCACTAAAGTAGAGATCTTGCGGCGAGGGTGCTGATAACGGAGAATTTGCTAAAGGTTCAATTCTCATTACCATTGACATGATGTGGCGTTCGACGGAATGATGGACGATGACCAGCGAGGATCGCCGCGCTAAGCTTCGTTCCTAGTGTGTATACTCGGCGATTCGGAGAAATATTCCAGGTCAAGCCACTATTTGTTCATTGAACTTGCATTTCCGAACGCCTGCGAGCAAGTTGCCGGACTTCTCGAGGACGCAGTGGGTTCCGCGTCAGACCAGACGTGCCACTAGGATCGATCTGCCATCGAGGATGTCCCGGACAGAAGAGATAGCGGCGCCCGTCCCCAACCTTTCGTACGGTGACGATCTCATTCAATGCAGCAGAGTTGGCCGAGTGGAACTGCGCAATGCGTCTCGTCCGCGGCTAAGTGCGGTGAAATGCCTGTCCGTAACAGGTGTAGGTTGAAGGGTCTCCGGCCGTACGGGTTTAGGCAGCGTTGACGAGCATTTCGTGAAACATTTCGTTGCCCTCGTCATGATTGCGGTCGGCCTGCTCCTGGCACTGGATACAAAACGGGGCCCATGGGACCGCAGCTAGCCGTTTTGAACTGATTTCCTCTTCGCAATGAACACAGATTCCAAAAGAACCATCTTTAATCCGGCGAAGAGCCGACCGGACGTTTCGCAACAGGTTCGAGTCGCGATCGAGATTCCGTATCGCAAGCTCTCTCTCCGCCGCATGCTGTACTTCATCTAGCGCATCGGCGCTCTTCTCGATCACGATTCCATCCCGGTTCCGAACGATTGTTTCCAGCTCCGCCTGCTTGCCCTCGAGGACCTTCTTAAACCTGTTTAGTTCGGTCTCTGTCATTTTTTATTTCTCCTTGCAACTGGCTGTCGACTCAGATTCGCTGCAGTGCGTCGTGTGCGCATGTTTTCAACCGAGCAAGTAGGTATCCAAACGCTTAGAGGAGCTTTCTGACTCAGAAACAACGTATATGCGCAGAAAACCGCACGAACGACAAGCCAGGCATCTCCATTTTAGACAGCGGTGACGAATGGCCGTCGCCAACCGCGACCAACGGCGCGGTAAAACTGGCGAGATGAACTGAATCGACCTGTATGGGAGCAATTGCCAAGACATTTGGGTTTGCCGCTGAATTGCAGAAAGAAACAATATGTCCGATTTCCCGAATGGCAATCACAAGAGAGAACCCGTAAGCGACCTCACCGATCAGCTGCAGCACTCCGAGGAAAACAGCCATGGACTGAAGACGCCGACGCTTCCAGGATTTGAGCGGTGGCTGATGGAATATCGAGGTCGGCGAGCGAAGGTCGTTCAGGCTGAAATTAAGAATACAAACGGCGGTTAAGAGTCGATGGCCGCATGATAGAAAGCTCAAACTAATCAAATGGGAGTTTTGCGAAACATAAAGGAGTCCTGGAGTGCAGTCCGCTGGAAGATGCTTATCATCTTCGCGTTTTTCAGCGTGCTCTCAACATTTCTAGTCGCGTGCTTCTCGGTTGCAGTCCTCAACGTTGTGATACGGCGTGAGAGCGCATACCTTATTGAGGAACGGATAAACGGGATTGTCGACAGTTGCAAGAGGCTCACCGCCTCGCTTCTCGAGCGAGTTCAGGGATGCCAGGCGCCGGCGGCAAACTCGCCCCTACTTACCGAATATCCTGGTGCCGTGTGGCCAGGCGACCAAAGCTTGGTTACAGTAGTGCCCAAGGAAGTGACCCCTGCGGGCAAACCAATGTGGCTCGAGATGGACTCGTTTGCTGGCATCGTTGTCGACGCGGGACGCCTTGAGATCCGATCTTTCCGTTCGGAGGGACGAGCAGGATGTTCCGTGACGATGCTTCTGCGGGTACCCCTCACTCAGTCCCTTGCGGAACAATTATCAAGCGCAGCAGGTTTCCAGGTTTCCAGCGGTGAACCCAAATTGCTGCGTCGGTATGCCGCTCATGAAGAGATACGTCATGTGATTGAAGCGAATTTCATGCCGGGCTCACCGCGCCCCGTTTCCGTCGTCGTCACCGCGCGGAATTGGCAGACAGGGTTATTCGAGGACTGGGAAGTATGTCAAGTCCATCCTAGCTATGCGCGGACATTAGAGGACCTGAGTCAAATTGGAATGCATACCGCAAGTTGGGTCTCGCTACTCGGGGGGATTGCGCTCGCGCTAGTGGTTTTGTACGCATTCGGATTGCTTCTCTCAGTTCGGCTTAGCCAACGTATTGTTGGAGTAATCGACGGGTTGAGTCAGGCTGCGCTCCAGGTCGGCAAGGGCGATTTCTCGGTCAGAGTTCCGGTTCCTGAGCAAGATCAACTGGGAATACTGGCTTCATCCTTCAATGACATGACACGCGATCTTGAAAACCTGCGTGAAGAAGTGAAACAAAATGCAGTTCTCGAACTAGATATGGCATTGGGGCATGAGGTACAGCAGTATCTCTATCCCCGCATTACGCCCCTCTTGTCGGCAGCCAATGTCTGGGGAATAACCACGCCTGCTCGGATGGTGAGTGGCGATCTTTACGATTTTCTGTCCTTCAGCAAAAGCGAGGTTGGGTTGCTATGTGCAGATGTCAGCGGGAAGGGCGTGTCTGCAGCGTTGATGATGGCGCATCTGCAAGCGCTCGCGCATGGGCGGCTACTTCCTTTAAATGAAAACCATCCTCGACCAACACCTGATGCGTTTGTGACTGCCCTCAATCGAGATCTTCAAGGCCGTTTCGGGAATAATCGATATGCCACTATGTTCTACGGAGAATTTGATTCCGAAAGTAAGGTACTGCGCTACATCAACGCGGGACACTGTCCGCCTATATTAATTTCCGAATCAAACGAAGCGACGAAGCTCACAGGAGGCGATCTGCCGGTGGGTTTGTTCCCTCAAACTCGATATCAGGAACTTCGCGCTACTTTGTCAAAACATTGTGCCCTCGTTGTGTACACCGATGGAGTGACAGACGCCTTAAATTCGCAGGGAGAGGAGTTCGGTGAAGAACGGCTCATGAGCTGCTGCACTTCATTTCCTAAAGGAGCTAGCGCACAAGACATCTGTACGGTCCTCTCCAAGAGAATTGTTGAGTGGGCGGCCGGTGTAGAGCAATTTGATGACACGACCATTCTCGTACTGTCGGTGGAATGATCGCCGAGATTCACGACGCGATCGGGAAGGGAAACGCGGCGGCCGAGCAGATTCAGAATCGCGGAAACGAACTTCAGACTGTCGCACGGCTGCTCGATCTGGCGCTTTGGGATTCGCGCGCCAGGCATCATCGACACTCAGCGTTTCGCGCGCCGGCAGCCGAGCCGCCTCCTCGTAACAATACTGGATTACGGCCAGCCGCGGTTGCCTCGGCCCGCTTATGCCTGGATGGCGGGTGGCCTTCGCTTATGCCAATCGGTCGATTGTTGATACGCGTAGGCGACGGATAGAACTACCCTCTCGCCGTACGCAGGACCGGCGACTTGCAAGCCAATCGGCAAATTGTCCCTCGAAAATCCGCAAGGCACCGTCACTGCTGGCGAGCCGAAATGATTGAAAGCGCTGGTATTGCTATGGGGTCTGTGGTGCGTTTCATTTATCGTCTCCGTAATGAGCGGTGCGGGTTCTCTCATGGTGGGAAGCACCAGAATATCCACTTGCTCAAATGTACGGCGAATGTCCCGGCGGCATTCGCGGATGCGCTTTAGCGTCTCGACGTATGGAACTGTCTCGACCTTCTTAAGCTCATTCATTTGCCGTTGCGACCAAGGGTGATACAGTTCAGGATTTTTGTCGAAGAAAGGCTTCTGATAATGATACAGCTCTACATCGTAGCTGCCGTTTTCTGCAACGTGCAAGCGAGGAAGGACCACGTCGCGCACCTCCCGCACCCTACGTTCGAGATGCCGAATGGCCGCTTCGACGGCTGAGGCAACGTCCGGGTCAAGTTCCTCAAAAAAATACTCGCGTGGTACGCCGATTCGAAGATTCGAGATCGGAGCATGCAACGCTTTCATATAATCCGGAACCGGTTCATCGAGCGTGATCGCATCCCGTGGGTCGTATCCGGCCATAACCTGCAGTAGAGCGGCGGCATCTTCGACGCTTCGGGCGATCGGACCGATCGTGTCCATCGAGTAAGCAGAAGGGATAACCCCACGTGTGCTCACACGGCCATATGACGTCTTAAATCCCACTACTCCGCAAAAAGCGCCAGGAATGCGGACGGAGCCTCCATCGTCGCTGCCGACGGAACCGAAACACATTCCCGTCGACACGGCCGCCGCTGAACCTGCCGAGGAACCGCCAGTAATTCTGTCTATGTTCCAGGGATTGTGCACCGGGCCGAAGCTGCTCGTGGTCCCGGTTCCTTCAAATGCCATCTCGTCAAGATTCAGCTTTCCGAGAAACACCGCGCCCGCGGCCTTCAGCCGTCTGGTAACCTCCGCATCTTCCATAGGTACACGGTTCTTGAACACGTTGCTAGCCGCGGTCGTTCGCACGCCTGCCGTGTCGATGTTGTCTTTCAAGGCGATAGGAACGCCGTATAGAAGGCCTCGCGCGCGGCCGGCTGCGCGCTGGCGGTCACATTCTCGCGCGTGTTCGAGGGCAGTCTCTTCCTGCAACGTGATGACCGCGTTCAGCCTAGGCCCGAGGTCGTGGATGCGGCCAAGGCAGAGCCTCGTCAATTCCTCTGACGAAATCTTGCGTTTGGCAAGCCTGTCCGCGGCTTCGTTAAGTGTCCATTCCAGCGGATCGTCCGCCGCTTTCGCGTGTGGCAGCGTTCGTATTTGCGCGGCAGCAACCGTTGCTCCCGCGAGCAAACTCCGCCGGCTGAGCCGGCTGAGCGTCAGCCTCGGCTCGCGTCTTCAAACCGTGATGTTCAATGTAGGGCATACGAAAAGTCCGCACGCGCCGGCCGGACGCGCCGCTTTTGCCTACTATTTTCACCGTTCAGATCCGGTTCTTCGATGTCTCGGCTGTTGCCTATCCTCATGGCCGGTCGTTTTCCGATAATTTATTGGTGTCGAGTAACTGTGCTTCCGGCAAACCAAAAATTGGAATTAGACTTGAATTCGGCTGTATTTTTTCTTCGGGCGCGAGTCCTTACTAGGGGAGGAGGCTGCGGTCCTTTGAAATGGGCCGTCAGTAAATGAACTTATGAGGCGCTTCTTATTTCTAAATCTTTTGTTTGCTTTCGCGCTCTGGGCTGTTCCGGCTCAGGCCGACGGGAGATTCATCGTCAGGGTGAACGGTGGGATTTCTATTATTCAATCGATTTGTCTTCCACTAGGCTGCACTGTCGCAGAGGCCCTCGATGGAACCGTCGGAGATCTGTTCCTGGTGACAGCGCCGGATAGCATTGCGGGCCTGGTCAGTCAGGTTCTGAACACTCTTCCGTTAATCGCAGATGTCGAGCCGGACCTGATCGCCCATGTGGCCGATTCCAGCTATGCGGTCCCCCCGGCTCTTTCCGACACAACACCTGTCAACTACTACGGGACGACCGTTCCTGAGGGCTACGTCGACCAACCGGCAACGTCAATCATAAGTCTCGCTCAGACGCAGACCACGTTTTCCGTCGCAGGCTCGGGCGTTGTAGCCATAATAGATACGGGCGTCGATCCCAACCACCCGGCCCTAGAAGGCGTGCTTGTACCCGGCTACGATTTTACACGCAACCAAAGTGGTGAGGCGGATGAAACCCAAGATGTAGCGCTCTCGAGTCCGCCGGATACAAACGGCTCTGCCGAGTGGACCAACTCGAATACCGCCGCCGTGCTGAGTCAGTCGACTGCGGCGGTTGTGGACGGTAATCCTCAATATGGCGAGTTCGGCCATGGAACGATGGTGGCCGGTATCGTTCACCTGGTGGCGCCACAGGCGAGAATTATGCCGCTGAAGGCATTTAAAGCAGATGGGACCGGCTACACGTCGGACATACTCCGAGCGATTTATTTTGCGGTTCAAAATTGGGCCAACGTTCTCAATATGAGCTTCAACCTGGCGGCCTATTCAACGGAAGTAAAGAACGCCCTGGATTACGCGACGTTGAACCGGATCGTGTCCGTGGCTGCAGCCGGTAACTCTGGAGAACAGACGCTGGTCTATCCCGCAGCCCTGCCGAACGTTATGGGAATCGCCTCGACAACGAACACAGACCAACTCTCGTCCTTTTCGAATTATGGATCGCAGCTGGTATGGGTGGGGGCACCCGGGGAAGGTGTGGTCACTACATACCCATACGGGACGTATGCCGCGGGTTGGGGCACGTCCTTCAGCACACCGTTCGTGTCGGGAACCGTCGCGCTGATGCTGAACTTACAAGATTGGGTGGGCGCATCGCAGACTGCTCAGGCCACGGCACATGCACAGCCGGAGGCCCCGGCGTTGGGGCACGGACGGCTGGACAGTTTTCAGGCCTTGCAGGCGTGGAAGAACAGCCTAGGCATTCCATAGAATTCGCGGGCCGAAACCGACGTTAGCTGAGCGGCGCTGACCTCCGCAATAAGAGATAATGGGTCGGTCCAAGTCTGGTCCGCCAGCCACATGCCGGTTCCGCTGCTTCAGGTTCGAGATCTTTCTGTTCAGCTGTGTCGATCCGCCAAATTAGCGCTCGACAGGATCAGTTTCGATCTCCTTCCGGGCGAGACCCTGGGCATCGTCGGCGAATCGGGAGCGGGGAAGACCACTCTCGCCCGAAGTCTGATTCAACTGCTTCCTCCCGGTCTTCGAGTGACGGCAGGTGCGATCCTATTCAACGGAAAAGATCTCATCGGAGCCAGTGAGCGCGAACTCAGGCAAGTCCGTGGAGCGCAGATATCTCTCATTGCTCAAGAACCAGAGCTCGCGCTGAACCCGGTAATCCCGGCGGGTGAGCAGGTCGCTGAAGTACTGCGGGCGCATTCAAGCTACGGCCGAAAACGGTTGCGAGCCGAAGCGCAGTCGATGTTATCCGCAGCCGGCCTCGCAGACCCGCGACTCTACTCCGCCTATGCGCACCAGTTGAGCGGTGGGCAACGCCAGCGAGTCGTGATTGCGCAGGCACTGATTTCGAAACCCTCTTTGCTCATCGCCGACGAGCCGACCAGCTCACTTGACAACGTGGTTCAGGCGGAAGTCTTGCGGCTGCTGAAGGAATGGAAAAGCCGGCTTCAGCTCGCGGTCATCTTCATTACGCACAACCCGGCGCTGCTCGTCGGATTGGCCGACCGCGTGCTGGTCATGCGCGAAGGCAGCGTTGTCGAAGGGGACAGCTTCGAGATAATTCGCCGGAGACCGCGCCATCCATATACCAGAGAGCTATGGAAATCGATTCCACCACTACCGCTGCACACTCCTGACGCTGGTAAAGATCAAGCTGGGCTTGGAGTGCGCCGCCTCCCATATGGCGGCTGAAAAATCTGTCGATCTTCAGCCCGAGCCGCTACTCGAGGTCCGGCAGTTGACGAAGTCTTACACTCGAGAACGGTGGCCCCGAAGCGGATCGCGAGTGTTCGCGCTCCAGGATTTGCACTTGAAGATGCTGCCTCGTTCTTGCCTCGCCGTAGTAGGAAGGTCGGGTTCAGGCAAGTCTACACTCGGAAAGTGCATGGCTCGATTGATCGAGCCCGATTCGGGCGAGATTTGGTTCGATGGTGAAGACCTGCTTCGGCTCCGTTCAAATGAGACCGCCAGAGTCCGCCCGAAGATCCAACTGCTCATGCAGCATTCCGCTACTTCTATGAACCCGCGGCTTTCGGCCCTCGACCTCGTCTGTGAACCTCTTCTAATCCAGGGACAAGGCGGCAGGAAAGAGCGGCGAGACCGCGCTTTGGCTATGATGGAGCAGGTCGGGATTCCGCTCGAGTGGGCGCGCCGTTCACCGCTCGAACTGAGCGGGGGTCAACGCCAGCGGTTAGCGATCGCCCGCGCGTTGATTCTTCAGCCCGCATTCTTGATCCTGGATGAACCGCTGTCCGGTCTCGATACATCCGCCCAGGCGGAAATCGCGAATATGCTGATTGGGTTGCAGCGCTCGTTTTCGCTCGCCTACTTGTTTATCTCGCACGATCTTCGAATGGCGGCGCATGTGGCGGACAATATAGCCGTTATCGAGCACGGAAGAATCGTCGAATACGGTACCGTTGGCGGCCTGTTCTCGCACCCCGAACATCCCGAGACACAAGAGCTCATTTGCTCCATCCCTGACCTGACAGTACAACCTGACAAGGTTTTGTAGCATGCGACTCTTGCTCCGCCGGGCCATGCATAGCCTCCTTCTGTTGGTGGCCGCCTCCGTGCTTTCATTTGTGATGGTCAATCTGGTTCCAGGCGACTTTTTCGAAGCCCTGCGCGTGAATCCCCAGGTCTCGCCAAGTACAGTGGCCGCGCTTCGTTCGCAATACGGGCTAGACCGGCCATTTGCCATCAGATATTTACATTGGCTTCGCTCGGTCCTCAAAGGTGAGTGGGGTTTCTCTTTCGCTTACAACAGTCCCGCCGGCCCCATTGTGTGGGCTCGCGCTCGAAACACCTTGTTGCTGACCGGAACGGCGACCATTCTTGCATGGTTTATCGCCATCCCCCTCGGAACATGCGCCGCAGCTTGGCCCGGCTCATGGATAGATCTGATTGCGAGTGGAATCACGTCGGTTTTCTTAGCGGTTCCCGAGCTCGTGCTGGCCATTCTGTTGCTGCTCTTCGCTGTTCACGTGGGACGCTTGCCTCCGGGTGGAATGACATCGGGCGACTTTCCGCACATGAGCGTCGTTACCAAAGCGAAGGATCTTGTCCTGCATACGTTGCTACCGAGCGGATGTTTAGCAGCTGGATTACTGCCGTTACTGCTCTCGCATGTACGATCCGCGCTGGCTGGCGTTTTGAAATCGCCCTTCATCATCGCCGCCCAAGGCTACGGGATCCCGTTTCGACGCCTCTTGCTGCGCCACGCGCTGCCTGCCGCGGCGAATCCGTTGATCTCGTTGTTTGGGTTCTCCATAGGACTGTTAATGAGTTCCTCTCTGCTCGTCGAGGCGGTCTTCAGTTGGCCAGGTCTGGGTCAGCTTATGTTGGAAGCAATTCTCCAGCGCGACTTTTTCTTGATTGTGGATTCAGCTGTGCTCGCCACCGGATTTCTGATCGCGGGCAATGTCATCGCCGATCTGCTTTTGTATGCCAACGACCCCCGCATTCGCGCCGCTTAGGCGTCAGCGTTCCCGGAGACCTTTTGTTGCCGTTACCGCTCTAGCCATCGCTCATGGAACAGTGCTATTCGCAGGATTCTTCGCGCCGTACGCATTTGACACACAGAATCGATCGCTGGCGTTTGCCCCGCCCACGCGGATTCATTTCGTCGATGATGGCGGTAAATTTCACATTCGTCCGTTCGTTTACGTTCAGATACCTCGCCAGGCGGCTTTTGGCGAATACCAGGAAGATCGAGCGACGCGCCATCCCATTCATTTTTTTGTTTCGGGCGCGCCGTACGAGATCTTTGGCGGCATCGCATGCCGTCGACATCTCTTCGGTACGGATGGACAAGGGCCAATCTTTCTGATTGGGAGCGACGAGTACGGCCGCGATCAGCTTTCCCGGCTGCTGTACGGCGGCAAATTTTCTTTGATTGCGGGATTGTTGGCGACGGTGATCGCGTTAAGCTTTGGCGTGTTGTTGGGAAGTTTGGCAGGCTACTACGGCCGGCTGACCGACGAAGTGATCATGCGTGCGGCGGAGGTTTTTGTTGCCGTGCCTTGGCTATATCTTCTTCTTGCAGTGCGGGCGGCGCTGCCATTGCATCTCGATCCGTCACAGGTTTTCTTTCTTTTGATCGCGATAACAGGCGTCATTGGCTGGGCGCGCCCGGCGCGCCTGATTCGGGGTGTTGTGCTGAGCGCGAAAGAGCGCGAATATGTGCTCGCTGCCCGTGGTTTCGGAGCTTCCGACTTTTATCTACTGCGCCGGCATATTCTGCCTCAGGTTGCCGGCGTTGCGCTGACCCAAACGGTTTTGTTCATCCCCCAGTACATTCTGGCGGAGGTGACCCTGTCATTCTTCGGACTTGGCGTCAGCGAACCTGCGCCTAGCTGGGGCAATATGCTGGCGAGCTTGCAGCAGTACTTCATCCTCGAGTCCTGCTGGTGGATGTTTGCACCGGCTGTCGCTCTTATCGCCGTACTCCTCGCATATCACCGCTTGCTCTCTTTTTACTCGTCGAGCGTCACCCAGCTCTAAGCAGAGACACAAGTCTAATAAACTGGAATGAATCTGAATTCCATCGCATTGGCCGCCTCTAACAAATGCAGGTAAGGATCGAAGTCACGATATTTCTTAGCATCTCGCTGCTCGTATTGCTGCCTTTATCGAAGCTGGCAGGCTCCCAATTCGATGCTAATTTCCGTTCAGAGGGCGCCTTTCATGTAGACGATTCGCTGGTCGTCAAAACCATGGACGGCCGGTGCGGAGGCATGTTTGTCATTTCCGAACGGTCCGAGCCACGAACTCTTAATCCTGTTACTGCGATTGACGGGGTTTCCCGGAATATCATCGGCCTTCTGATGGCCGATCTGATCCATATCAATCGCTACACCCAGCAAACTGAAGCCGCTCTGGCCGCCTCATGGACTGTTTCTTCCGACGGTAAGCTCTACACATTGCATCTGCGCCACGGCCTCCGTTTTTCCGACGGTCATCCCTTTGACGCAGATGACGTGCTATTCACGTTTGAAGCCTACCTGGACGAGAAAAACCACTCTCCTCAGCGCGACCTGCTGACGATTGAAGGGCGGCCGATAAGTGTTCGAAAAGTCGATTCATATACAGTCGTTTTCACCCTGCCTCAGCCCGATGCGGCCGCTGAGCGCCTGTTCGACAGCATCGCGATTCTACCGCGCCATCTACTCAAAGCCAGCTTCGATAACGGGACCCTGGCCACCGCATGGGGTTTAAACACGACGCCTTCGCAGATCGCGGGTCTGGGGCCATTCCGTGTGAAAGCCTACGTTCCAGGGCAAAGCCTTCAACTCGAACGTAATCCCTATTATTGGAAGAAAGATGCTCGCGGAAATCGTCTTCCGTATCTGGACGAAATCACCGCTCTGTTTGTATCCAGCGCCGATGTCGAGGCCATTCGCTTCGGAGCGGGCCAATTTGACGTCATCGACCGTTTGAATGCCGCCAATTTCTCGGTTCTCGAAAAGGAGCAACAACGGCGCGCCTTCCACCTCTACGATCTCGGGCCCGGCCTCGAGTACGACTTCCTGGTTTTCAATCTCAACGACCTGCCGCCCGGCGCTTCGCCATCCGTCTCACTCGCTTGGTTCCAGCAGCTTGCGTTCAGGCAGGCAATGTCATCCGCGATCGACCGCGCGAGTATTGTGCGTCTGGCGTACCGCGGACGGGCGTATCCGCTGTCGATCCAGGTTTCGCCCGGTAACAAGCTGTGGCTAGACCGGGCCATTGCTCTGCCCACACGCTCCATAGACCGGAGCCGGCAGCTTTTGCGTCAGGCGGGATTTTCATGGCGCGGCGATCAGACCCTGATCGACTCCCGCGGCAACGCCGTCCGCTTTTCGATCATGCATAATTCGGCAAAGCCGGAACAGGCGCAAATGGCAGTGATTATTCAACAGGATTTGAAGGAATTAGGGATCGACGTTACGTTAGTCCCCCAGGAATTCCGAACACTCGTAGATCGGATCTTTACAACGTACAAATATGAGGTCGCTATTATGGCGCTGGCCGACGGAGACTCCGACCCGAACTCTGAAATGAATGTGTTGAGTTCGAAGGGAAATGCGCACGTTTGGAGTTTGAAAACGAGCCAGCCGCCGCCTCCGTGGCAGCAAGAAATAGACCGTCTGATGCAGGAACAATTAACCGTGCAGGATTATCCAAAACGCAAACGGCTCTTCGACCAGGTAGAGGAACTTGTTTGGAAGAACGCACCCGTGGTTTTCCTCGTAAGCCCGCATATCCTGGTTGGTGCTAAAGATCGGATTGGCAACTTCCGCCCCGCGGTGCTTGGTAACTACACTCTTTGGAACGCAGAAGAGCTCTTTATCCGCCAACCACAGGATCTTGCGGGGCATTGATGAGCTCAGGCAAGAACGTTCCAGATCCCTCGAAACCTTCCGAAGATGAGTTCCTTATCAAAGAGTGCCTGCGCGGTAGCGAACACGGGTGGTCGGCGCTTATCGACAAGTACAAGAACCTCATATTCTCGATTCCCATTAAACTCGGCCTAACCCGCGACGATGCGGCGGAAATCTTTCAAGCAGTGTGTCTCGCCTTGCTTCACGATCTGCCCGAATTGAAGGAACCACGAGCGCTGCCGGCCTGGCTTATACAATTAACTAGCCACAAGTGCCTCCGCTGGAAACAGGAACAGCGCAGGTATGTGGGCGCGGACCTCGAAGAGGTGACGCTTGCTGAAACCAGCGGCCTCCCCGAACAGGTCGTCGAGGAAATCGAGCGCGAACAAATTGTGCGCGAGGCGCTGAGTGAAGTTTCGGTGGAGTGCCGGCGGCTTGTCGATCTGCTTTTCTATTCGAACCCACCCGTACCTTATGACGAGGCGGCGAGGACGCTCGGTCTCGCAAAGGGGTCGATCGGAGCGACTCGGATGCGGTGTCTCGAAAAACTCCGCCGGTCGCTCGAGAAAAAAGGCATCCGCTGACCATGGAAGGACAACTCGAACAGCTTTGCTTTGAGGTCGCCCGCCTGTCCGACGGGCCAGGGAGAAGAGCTCTTTTCTCGCAGTTTCCCGAATTGCTGCACTCGAGCGTTGTCGAACAACTTGCCGATGCGGTTCGCATGGCTGTGAGGGTCGACGTGCAAAGAGCGCTGAGCCTGGCTGAGGCAGCCGTTGCCATTGCCAGAGAAATGAACGAGGACACCGCTTTGGCGCGCAGTCTGCGCGCCAAAGCCAATGCGATGTGGTTTATGGGAGATTGCAAGTCCGCGGTTGATCTCTTCGAGCAAGCAGCCGCTCGATTCGAGCGGGCCGGGAACATGAATGAGGTGGGCCGTACGCTCAGCAGCTCTATTCAGTCCCTGGCTTTGCTAGGCAAATACGACAACGCGTTCGCCGCGGCAGGACGTGCTCGAGAAATCTTCGCCAGCCTGGGCGAGACTTTGCGAATTGCGCGCCTGGAAATCAATGTAGCCAACATCTATCATCGTCAGAATCGCTTCTCCGAGGCCCTTGCCGCTTATGAATGTGCTTATGACGAGTTGTTGCCGCACAAGGATATGGAGGGCATTGGGGTGGCCCTTCACAACATGGCGGTCTGCCTCATCGCTCTCGACGATTTCCCGCGAGCTCTCGAGACCTATCAGCGTGTCCGCGCCTTCTGCGAGCGCCAGGACATGCCATTGTTGGTAGCGCAAGCCGACTACAACATAGCGTACCTGCATTATCTGCGCGGCGACTACACGAAAGCCCTCGATCTTCTGCGGTCTACTCGTGAGACATTCCGCAAAAATGCCGACAAGTACCATCTTGCCTTGTGTGAACTCGATCAGTCGGATATGTATCTCGAGCTGTGCCTGGTCAAGGAAGCGAAAGACATGGCGCGTAACAGCTTCGAACAGTTCGAACAGCTCGGCATGGAATATGAGGCGGCGAGATCGCTCGCCAACCTCGCTATCGCTACCAGCCTGACTGGGGACTCGGACCGCTCGCTCGAACTTTTTGCTCAGGCGAGGAACAAGATGTGCCGTGAGCATAACCAGGTCTGGCCGTTTCTCATCGACGTATATCGCGCGCTGGTTCTCGTCGAACAAGGGAGGCTTACGGAAGCGCGCGATTTTTGTTCCACTGCCGCGGATTTTTTCCAGTCAGCGACCCTCCCAGGAAAGCATGTGCTTTGCTTGCTGGTCTTGGCCCGCATCTCACTTCGCAGCGGTGACATCGGCGATGCCCGCCACAGCTGCGAAGAGGCTCTCGCACGGCTTGCCGCACTCGATGCGCCGCTGCTCTTGTATCAAGCGCAATTTCTGCGAGGACAGATTTACGAAGCCGCGGGACAGGCGGAGCAAGCTTATACCGCTTACCAGGCGGCACGATCCGCTTTGGAAACCCTACGCAGTAGCCTCCAGAAGGAAGAACTCAAAATCGGGTTCATGCGGAACAGGCTTGAAGTTTACGGGCGTCTGGTCCATCTCTGCTTAGAGCGGCATTCAAGCCAGGCATCCGCTGAAGAGGCCTTTTCCTACATCGAAGCCGCCAAGTCGCGCACTTTGCAGGACCTGATTGTTGCGGGTCCAAATCCTATCCCGGAGACACTGCAAGACAGCGACGTCGACCGCCGCATTCGCGATCTGAGAAAACAACTGAATTGGTATTACCATCGACTCGAACGGGAGCAACTCTCGCAGGATCCGGTACCCCCCGATCAAGTTCACTTGCTGAAGCGTCAGGCGATGGATCGTGAACACGAGCTGGTCCGGCTTCTGCTCGAAGCCCCCGTTGCCGGAAACGTACCCACCGCTCTCCGCAAGTCCGGCGCGGTTACCCTCGAACAAATTCGGAGCATCCTGGGCGCCTCCGCGGCGTTGCTTGAATACTTTTCAATCGGAGAGCGTCTCTTCGCGGCGGTTGTGACAGCTAAACGAGTTGATGTTGTCCCTCTCGTTTCCTCTGCCGCAATTGCACAGCGCCTGCGCATGCTTCAGTTTCAGTTCTCGAAATTCGGCCTGAGCGCCGATTACATTGCGCGGTTCGGGAGTGTCCTGATGAAAAGCGCCCAGGGTCATCTTCGGGCGCTGTTCGACGATGTGTTTGCTCCGCTACAGCGATTGTTTGAGCTTCAAAACCTGGTCATTGTTCCCCACGGACCGCTTCACGCGGTTCCGTTCCACGCGCTGTTCGATGGAACGCAGTACCTTGTTGACAGGTTTACGCTTTGCTACGCGCCCAGCGCAGGTATTTTCACTCACTGCCACACGGAGCCGGACAGGAATACCGGCCCCTGTCTGATCTTCGGCGTTCAAGATCCCAAAACTCCCTTCATCGGCGAGGAAGTGCGAGCCGTCGCTAGGGCGGTTCCCGACGCGGAAGTTCTTATGGGAACCGATGCCACTGAGGAAGCGCTCAGAGAAAAGGGGCCTCACAGCCGGCTGATACACATCGCAAGCCACGGTTACTTTCGGCAAGACAGCCCCATGTTCTCAGCCATCGGCCTGTCAAATTCGTACATTAACCTCTACGACTTGTATCATATGAATCTTCCGGTTGACTTGCTCACGCTAAGCGGGTGCGTCACCGGGCTCAATGTCGTCGAAGGAGGCGATGAGCTGCTCGGACTGACCCGCGGGCTGCTGTACGCCGGAGCGCGCTCGCTGCTACTGTCGTTGTGGGACGTCGGTGATCGAAGCACCTCGGAGTTTATGACAGAGTTTTACTCCCGCCTCGAAACTCGAGCCACAAAAGCTGCCGCGCTTCGGGATGCGATGTTGACTTTGCGTCAGCGTTACCCCCACCCGTATTTTTGGGCCCCTTTCAAGCTAATCGGGAAAGCTCTGGCTACCTGAGCGCGAAAATGGGCGAAACTCTTGTATTTTTTCGCCTGGCGTCCACCCTTAATCCATAGACGCGGGATGAGGGCTGTCGGGGCCCGTCTCGCGGGAATACCGGAGTAGTGATGAGCCATTTCTCATCGAAGAACTGGGTTGATTTCGTCCGTGGCGTATGTCCCGTTCAGCTACGGGCGTTGATTGAACGTCATCTCGAGGACGCGTGTGGGGCGTGCCATCGAGATTCGCGCTTGTGGCGGTTAGTTTCCGAATGTCTTGGGCGGGAACCCGGCTATCAGGTACCCGAAAGTGTTCTCAGAATTGTGAAGGCGGAGTACCGCCCTGAAAAGCCCTTGAGCTGGCTCGGCCAGTTCGCGGAAATGGCACGGCTCGTCTTTGACAGTTGGGAGCACCCGGCAGCCGTGGTTTCGCGAGCCTCCACGATGCAATTCACCCGTCAGGTCATACATGAGGCCGAACCGTTTGTCGTCGATTTGCGAATCGAGTACGACCCAGGGTCGAAGGGCATTATGCTGACGGGTCAGATCGTGAATTCCTCGAACGCCGAACAAGACCTCGAATCTGTAGAAGTGATTCTACTGAGCGGAGAACGACAGGTGGCGAAAACATCGGCAAATGCTTCGGGAGAATTCGATCTGGCATTTGAGGCGGAGGAAGAGCTGCGGCTCTTTATTGACATTTGGGGACGGCGAGCGATCGGAATCGTGCTGCCGGGGATCGGGCGCGGCAATAGCGAGTAAAACTTATGGAGTGTTGTCATGGATTCAAAGCGAACTACTGGAAGTAGTTCCGAGGCGTCCTTCGATACGTTCCTCAGAGATTTTCTAAGAGCGCTGTATGAGCGCAGGGCGGCGATCGACTCGTGCATTCGGTCCCTTCAGGTGTTACCCCGTCGTACGACATCGAAACACCGGGTCGAAGTCCGGAATGCTCGTTCGGAAAAAAGTGAACAAAATCCTCAGCGGGACCCGGATAAGCAATCTGGCGGGGCCGGTTCCGGATTGCGTTCGGAAGTGAACTAAAAGAAGTTCTTGATCAAGCGGAACGGCCCTTGATTCCGCAGCGTACAACTACAGCGTGAACTCAGTCGTTTGTTGCTATGAATCGGCTCAGCCGGCGGTCAAGTATAGGTGTGCTCGAACCACGCCTTCAGGCATATTGGCCCGAAGGACAAATATGTGTCTATCCGTGCTCCAGACCATGAAGGACGATTTAGCGCAAGGCGGCGCGTCGCCGGAGTTGCTGGTCCGCATCAAGCAGTTCAAATCTGACCTCGTCAAATCGAGGGCGACCGATTCCCCTGCTCCTATGACTACGGAAGCGCAAGAATCATTGCAGACACTCGATCAAATTGAGATGCTTCTGCAATTGGGCTTGGTGCTTGAAGCGTCCAGGCTAATCGACGAAATGATCGATTCGGCTAAGGGCCGATAAGCCTGCTACGGGGAATCTCACTGGCGCATTCAGCGTGCGGGACTTCTGCCATGAGCTCCTAGCTCTACTGGTCGGCAAGAGCCTCCATCGGAGAGGTCCGGGCGGCCCGGTGAGCAGGCCGTAAACAAGCGGCGAGGCACACCAGCACCATGACGGCAGCGGAGCCGGCGAGTGTCGTCCAGTTAAGAGGGGTTACATGGAAAAGAACCATCTGAATGGCTTTTCCTGTCAGCGATGCTCCGATGATGCCCAGTATTGTGCCGCTGCAAAGCAGCCGTAAGGTGAGTGAGAAGAACTGGCCGCGAATCTGCTCCGGCCCCGCCCCCAATGCCATGCGCACTCCAATCTCGCGACGGCGCTGCGCTACGGCGTAGCTCAATACACCATAAGTGCCAATGGCAGTCAGCAGCAGAGCTATCCCTGAGAAGACGGCTGCCAACAGTGCCGGTGAACGGCGGACGACCAGGCTATCGGATATGCGCGTCTCCATCGTCCGGAGGTCATTCACCGGCAGACTGGCATCGATTTGCCGAACAATCTTTTGCAGTGTCAACCCGAGCGATTCCGGTGCAAGGCTGGTACGGACGGCAACGAAGATATTGTCGTCGGTGCCCAAGACATACGGATAGTAAACGGCGCCTTGAGCTGTGTCATCGGTGAGCCCTGCCTGTTTCACACTGCCAACCACGCCGACGACGGTGAACGCCTCGGCATCCGAACCCGCTTTGATGGATCCCTGGAATAAGCGATGGCCGAGAGGATTCTCGCGCGGCCAGTAATGCCGCGCAAAATCTTCGTCGACCACACAGACTCGCTGAGCACGCCGCGAATCGGAGTCGGTTAGAAAGCGTCCTGCTAACAACGAGAAACCCATGGCGCGAAAGTAGTCGCCCGCAACGTCATACGAGTAGTTGGCGCGCGGCGATTCGCCGGGCCGGAGAACGTAGCCCTTTACGGTAGCAGAGCTTTTGCCGCTGTAGCCGCTGAGCGGCACATTATTGGCCACACCGGCGGACAATACTCCCGGTTGACGGCCGACTTTTCCCATCAATTTTTCAATAAATGCAAGGCGCGCGGCACGGCCTGGATAGTTCTTCGACGGAAGCGAGATTTGGCCGGTTAGAACGTGATCGGATCGGAAGCCCGGAGAAACGGCCGTCACACGTTTCAGACTCAGCCCGAGCAGGCCGGCTCCGGCCAAGAGCACGAATGCCAACGCAATCTGAGCGACCACGAAGCTATGGCGCAGAGTTTGCGCGGCACGGCTGGTCGTTCCGCCGCGAGTTTCGGATTGGAGCGCGTTAGTCAGATGGCCCCGCAGGTTGAGCCAGGCGATTGGGATTGCGAGCACAATACCGAGAACGCCGGCTGCGATTAGCGCGGCCAATGCCAAGCGCGCGTCGAACGCAATATAAGTTCCTAGCGGCAACCGATCGGCTCCCAGTGCGGCCAGAAGGCGGATTCCGCCAGCCCCAACGGCGAGGCCGAGCAGTCCGCCGAACAGCGTCAGCAAAGTGGTCTCGACTAGCGCTTCGCTCACGACGTAGCGCCGGCTTGCGCCCAACGCGCGCCGGACGGCCAATTCCTTGGATCGTCCGTGGGCACGGATCATAAGCAGGTTTGTAAGGTTAACCATCCCGATCAGAAGAAGCGTAAGCACGCCGGCCTGTAGAAGCAGCAGGGTAGGGCGAATCGCCGCCACCTGGTCGGCATGCAGCGCCACGACGAGCGACCGAAACCCGGCATCGGCGATCATTTTGGCCTCCGGGTCGTCTAGCTCTAATCTGGCATTCTGAGCATCAATTTGTGATTGGGCCTGCGCGAGAGTGGCGCCCTCTTTAAGCCGGGCAATCATTTGAATGACGTTCCCGCCCGAATGCCGTTGTAAGGGCGTTCGATCTTCAGGGCGCGATGCAAGCGGAAAGTACAGCCGGGCTTCCGAGGAGAGAAAGCTGAAATCGCGAGGCAGGACGCCGATCACGGTTCTAGGAAGAGCGTCAACCCAAATCCGCCGCCCAATCACGTGAAGGTCCGCGTTGAAATGTTGCCGCCAATAACGGTCGCTGAGAATAACAACGTCGTCCGTTTGATACGTCGTCTCCGACTCCCTGAAAGCGCGTCCGATCACTGGGCCTAGCCCAAGGGTGGTGAAAAAATCTGGAGACACTTGTGTGATCTGTTCGCGCACCGTTGAGCCGGGCTCCCCGACGATGGCCGTTCCGTAGCGGTAGATCGAGAGCGAGCCGAAAGCGGGGATACGGCCGCGGCGTTCGTAATAGTTGGTCAGCGAGGAACCGTCGCGATCAACGCCGGCTTTCGGATACGTATTGAACACAGTGATGAGGCGGCCCGCGTCTGGAAACGGCAGCGGACGGAGGAGGATCGAGTCAATTACTGCAAAAATTGTTAAGTTAGCGCCGAGACATAGCGCGATCGTTAGAAGAGCGGTGGTGGTGAATCCGGGCGTCTTGCGCAGCAATCGTAAGATGTAACGCGACTCTCGTCCAAGCTCATCGAAAACCCGGAGGCCTCGGGCCTCGCGGCACCCTTCCTTAACGGTATTAACGCCGCCAAACTCGATGCGAGCGCGCCGGCGAGCTTCCTCCCGCGAAATTCCGGAACGTACCAGGTCTTCGGTGTATTGCTCGATGTGGAATCGTAGCTCTTCCGACATACCGGCTTCGAAATCACGTCGTGACGTGAGCCCACGAAAGAGAGAACGAAAGCGGGCAAACACGTTACACCTCCTCCGGCGTCGTATTCAAGGCCGCGGCAATCGCAGAAGCAAGCCGGTTCCAGCCCGCCATTTCCTCACGCAACCGCCGTCGTCCCGTGGCGGTCAAGTTGTAATATTTCGCCCGGCGATTGTTCTCGCTCTGCCCCCATTCGGCGGCGATCAAGCCCTGATGCTCCAACCGGTACAGCGCCGGATATAAAGATCCTTGCGGAATCTCAAGGGCCTCGCCCGAGATCTGCCGGATACGCAGCAGCACGCCATATCCATGCAGCGGTTTCAAAGACACGGCTTTAAGAATCAGCATGTCAAGTGTGCCGGGAAGTAGGTCTGCGGTTTTACCCACGAGCAAGAGCCTCCTAGCTCAACTAGGAGTAGTATAGCGCAGCCGCCAATCAGCGATTCCGCTCCAATGTTCGGCATCGCATAAGCTTGCTCCAGTTGGCTTTCAGCGCCAGCAGAACTTCGCGCTGGAGTCCCTCATCAACGAGGCGGCGGCCGTAGCAAATGCCGATCCAATCGAGTTTCGGCTTCAGCATACGACGGACTCGCGGTAGATCGATATACTCAACGCCACGGCTACGTCAGCAGGATGGGAGTCGCGGCCTTCGCCGCACCCGAGCGCGCGTAGAACAGGGGCTCATCCGGTCGCAGGCCGCGGCGCCGGCGGAGAGGCTCCGAACGCGGTTGGTCCACCCGCAGTCGCCGCCACATTCTTCGACGCGACGGGGGCACAACCTCGCAGAATCCCGCTCACTCCGGCATACGTGAAAACGATGCTCAACGGTTAGTGAACCGAGACCATGGCGCGGACTACTTCTCGAGCACGAATCGCACGGCGTACCCTCCGCCTGGCGCGAGCGTCGCGTGTAGGTGCATGCTCGAGTCCACTTCCCGCTTGCGGATGCTGACATTCTTGGGATATTTGCCGGCATCGTCGGCGTCGGCATAGATTTCCGCGGCGTATTTTCCGCTGCCAAGAAACGTGAGTGGAATATCGAGCTCGCGGGCGCTCCAGTTGGTCATGCTGCCGAGATACCAATTCTCGCCGTTCCGGCGCGCGATCGTGATGTATTCTCCGGGTTCGCCATTCAAAACCTTGGTCTCATCCCAAGTCGTGGCACAGTGCTTGATGAAATCGAACGCCGGCTGATCCTCGTAATTCTTCGGCGTATCGGAAACCATCTGGAACGGCGCCTCGTAAACCGCATACATTGCCAGTTGCTGCGCTCTTGTCCCCATCACCATGGGATGCGGCTCGCGCGCCACAAATTCGTCCCGCGAAACGTTGTCGAACCCGCCTGGAGTGTAATCCATTCGTCCGGCCAGCATGCGCGTGAACGGGAGCATCAGGCGATGATCGGGATTGTCTCGCATTCCCGCGCGAGATTGCTCCATTCCCAGTACAGCCTCGTACCCGAGAATATTCGGGTATGTACGGTCCAGTCCTGTCGGCTTGGTAGGTCCGTGAAAATCCAGCATCAGATGATGCTCAGCGGCTTCCTGCGCCGCACGGTAGTAAAATTCAATGCCCTTCTGGTCGTCGCGCTCGACAAAATCGATCTTCAGGCCAGCCACGCCCCATTTTTCATAGAGAGGAAACGCTTCCTCCATCTGCGCGTCCACCGCCTTATAGGAAAGCCAGATCCAGACTTTCACGTTCTTCTGCGCGGCGTATCGGACTACTTCCGGCACGTCGACTTTTCCATTCATCTTCGTGATGTCGTTGGGCGCCGACCACCCGGCGTCAATCAACATGTATGGAAAGCCCGATTTGGCGGCAAAGTCAACGTAGTACTTCATTGTGTCCGTCGAGAAGGACGCCTTCCCTTCGCGATTGACTGAGCCGCTCCACCAGTCCCAGGCCGTCAGACCGCCATGTATCCATGATGTGTCGGCGATCACGGACGGCGGATTCAAGTTCGTTAACGCGTTCGATTCGATCAGCGCACCTGGTTGATCTCCGATCATCAGGACCCGCCATGGCGAGTGTTTCGGTAACGTTCCAGTGACCACAACGTCAGGATCGTCTCCCGGCGCGAGTTGAGATAAGAACTCGTGCCCGCCCCAAGAGGTCGAGGGATTGACCAGATACATCGCGGCATATCCCCGCATATCCGCTTCGGTGATCGCCATCCACCCCACACCTGGTACTTCCATCAGCAGTGGCAAACCGATGAGCACCTTGCGCGATAGCCCGTTTGCATTGGCGAAGGCGCTTGCCGGCAGCTTCAGATACTCGCTTTCATACATGGTGCGGTAGTGCGGCAACACCAGCGCGTACGTAGTCGCGTCCTTGCTGATGCGAAATTCCGTGTTCTCGCGCGCCAGACGAAACTCACGCATCGCGTTCTGTTCCGGCACGACGTAGCGGAACGCCACCGTGTCGTCGTATGCCCTGGCCTCGATCGCGAACTTCCTGTGTAAGCCGCGTGTCTCCTCCAGCCCGAGCGTCAGAGCATTAGCGCGGCTGTGAACTGTGCTGACTTTGCCGGTTACCAACCGGTAGGTCTCATCGACTTGCGACGGCGTCTGCTTCACGATCTGGACATCTGCTCCCAACGAGCGCGCGCCGGCGAATTCGAGCGCGAGAGCCGAGTTGTCAATCAGCGGCTTGCCGTCAAACGTGACCGAGTAAATCAGTTGATTTCCGCTTCCGGACTTTTCGGTAACAGTTCCAAACGCAATCGCGATTTGCCCATTGGGCGATTTAAGAACCGCGCTAAAGGGATCGGCGGCTGCTCCGGCCACGACCAACAGGAACAAGGGAAATAGGCTTTTCAGCATGCGAAAAGAATATATCAGCCAGCGGATTCATGCCGTCTGCCCTCTTCACCAGGTGTACGCGGCTACCATCTCCGGCATGGCAGGCGCATCGCCCACAACCTCGACATGCAATACAAACTCGAGGTTTTTCGTTGGCCAATTCGCGGGTAGCTTTCGCAGAATCGGAATCAGCGAGTCCGGTTCGGCCAGAATTCTGCCAGCCTCTTCCGTTCCGTACACGTTTAAGCCTGCACCGACCATCATAAATCCGCCTGTCAGGGAATGAGGCAGCCGGCAGATGAGGACGTAATCTTCGCCGGATCGCCCGTCGTCGGTCTTCGACTTGAGGGCCCACGCCTGCCCAGTCGAGGAATCGACGATGCAGGGTTTCTGGTTTTGATAAGTGAACCCGTATCGCATGTTCCTCGTGATTTCGGCAGTCCAGCGGTTCGTAAAAGCGCCAATTAGAATCGGCGTCGAGTCGCGAAGATCGTTGAACTCGACCTTGCTTGCCAGGCGGAGGCCGGGATAACGCGAGTGCTGGGCCAAGAGCATCGCGAATCGAAGCACAGCCACTGTATCGCCGAAACCCACATACTGATCGATGACGGGCACCATGTCTGACCCATCCAGCAATTGAGGGGGAACATTAATCGGACGCTCGAGAGGCAGAGCCGGACGACCGTTACGCTCGGTATCGAGACGGCTCGCCCGAGACGAGGGATGGTAGACGATCGGGTGAGCCAATACCAGAAGGATCGGCATGTTCCGATTCAGCACAGGGTCCCAAAACACATCGAACTCGCTCGGCTTGCTCCCCGCAAACCTCCATGTCATCATCACGGACATTGCCGCAAGAAGGGCAATTCCACCAATGAGAAGCAAACTGCGCCTCGTCCGCGGCGCGGGCCTTGCGGCGGGAACCGCTGGGGACGGCTCAGCTGGCGCAGGCTCGTGGAGGACTCCGGCCATTCCGGACGAGTCGCCGCCCTCTTCGTTCAGGTAGTGAAAGAAGGGAACGTACGATCCAGCCGGTAGGTCGATCCGCACCTGGTCGTGCATGCCGTCGGCAACATAATATTGCGCGAGCCGTTTCCGTACCTCACGTGCGCCGACACGTACGATGCTGTCGTCGGCCAGATCGCTATCCGCGTGCCGGCCGAAAACCTCGATGGCAAGCGTTCGTTCTTTGAGGATTTCGGCGGCTCCTTCAAGCGCCTTCTCCGACACATACCGCAGAAAGTCCTGGCATCGCTTGCTGCCCCGGAAGACAGTGCTTCCAAGAATCAGATCCAGCTCTCGCCGCACTTCGCGAGCATCGGGCACACCTGGTACGACAAGCAAATTCGACCCCTTTGCCCTTCGCTGTTGCCTTTACTGAGTTGATTGTACATCTTCGTTAACGCGGACTGGGCTGCGACAGGCGAACAGTGGGTGCCAATCCAACCCCTTCACTTTAAATTACTTTCACGGGTGTATCACGGTGTTCTCCGTTGCCAAAGACACGCTTTAGGAGTTGAATACTGGTGCTCAGCAACGACACCGGCGCCGGCATGGCGCCAACCAGTGTTGTGTCGTTTGCCAAGGAGGTTGCTCGTGAGGGTCAAAGTCTCGTTCTCCGTTATTTTTATATGTTTTGTAACTTTGTTCATCGGCTGGCCCAGCCTCTTGACTGCCCAGACCCCAACCGGAACGCTGCAGGGAACAGTGACCGATCCGACGGGAGGCGCTGTTCCGGGCGCCACCGTTGCCATAACGAATACCGGCACCAATGAAACCAGAAGCCTGACGACGGATGCGACAGGACGTTATGTCCAGCCATTCCTGACTCCGGGTACCTATACGGTATCGGTCGAAGCGAAGGGGTTCCGCGCCGCCAAGGAAGAAAACATCAAGATCGATATCTCGCAAAATCGGTCGGTCAATTTCTCACTGGCTGTGGGTCAGATTTCCGAGCAAGTCGAAGTTCAGGCGACCCAGGCTCCCCTCGACACGAACTCCGCTACGCTCGGGCAAGTGATTGGACAGCGCACAGTTGTGGATCTGCCGCTGAATGGAAGGAATCCCTTCAGTCTGGCGGAATTGGTTCCAACTGTCAGCAACGTCGGCGGGGCTTCGACCCCGCATATTGGAGGCTCCCGAAACGCGATCAATGAAGAACAACTAGACGGCGTCAGCAACATCCTGCCGGAGAACAACGTCGGCAACACGACTGCCGCGTATACGCCGATCGTCGATTCGGTGCAGGAGTTCAGCGTGCAGACTAACGCCTTAAACGCCGAGTACGGGCGCTTCGGCGGCGGCGTCATCAACCTTGTCACGAAATCCGGTACCAATCAGTTTCATGGCTCGCTGTTCGACTTCACGCGCAACACGATCCTGAACGCCAACGATTTCTTCGCCAACAAAGCCGGTCAACCCCGCGCCGCCACTGTCGACAACCAATACGGCGGTGTGATCGGCGGCCCCATTTGGATACCGAAGGTGTATGACGGCCACGATAAATCGTTCTTCTTCTTCGGATTCCAAGGCTACGATCAGACCAATGCCGCAAACGCGACCGACACCGTGCCGTTGCCGGCCTTTCGAACGGGCAATTTTTCGAGCCTGGGAAGCGCCATCTACGATCCGCTCACCGTTTCCTACAACGCAGCCACCGGCCAATACGTGCGGCAGCCGTTTTCAGGAAACATCGTCCCCGCCAGCCGTTTCGATCCGGTCGCCGTCAACGCGATGAGCTATTTTCCGCAACCGAACACCGGGGCTGCTGGCGCGCAAACCAACAACTTCGTCGCTGTGGGCAGCACGTTTAACAACAGCTATCAATGGGACAGCCGCCTCGATCACGATTTCAGCGACAAGTGGCGTATGTTCTTCCGTTTGTCGCATAGCTGGGGATCGAACAATCAGCTCGAAGACTACGGCAATGCCGCTTCGCAAGGAGGCGGTGGCCCAACTGCGGGTGGAGCCTGGAGCGCCTCCATGGACCACACCATCACGTTTAGCCCGACACTGGTGGCCGATTTCCGTTATGGCTTAAGTCGGTCCTACGTAACTCGCAGTCCCTACGCTGCGGGCTTCGATCCCACGACGCTCGGCTTCCCACCCTATCTCGCCGAAGAGGCGTCCAAGCGAGTCCTGGAATTTCCCAGGTTCGCATTCTCGGATGGAGCCGGACTCGGCAACACCGGCTATGTCGATCTGATCGAAAATCCGATGTCCCACAATGTCACGGGCAATCTGACGAAAATCGTCGGCAATCACTCGATCAAATTCGGCGGCGAGTGGCGCAAGCTGTTCATCAATTTCTCGCAGTACGGCTTCCCGGACGGGCAATTCAATTTCGACCAGACCTGGACGCAGCAGATTCTGAGCGCCGGCAATGGCACCGGTTCTCCGTATGCGTCGTTCCTTCTGGGGCTCGCCACATCGGGCCAGATCACGCAGGAGCCGACTGCGGCCGATGCGAGTTCGTACATGGGCTGGTATGTTCAGGACGATTGGAAGGTCACTTCTAAGCTAACGCTGAATCTGGGTTTACGTTGGGAAGTTGAGTTCCCCCGGACCGAGCGCTACAACCGGCTCTCGTATTGGGATCCTAGTCTTCCTTCTCCGCTACAGGGTCAGGTACCGGCGAGCGCTTGTCTCTATTGCGGCGATCTGCTCGGACAGATGGAGTTTGTTGGTCAATCTAACAGCAGGTATGGCCGCGCGCAAGGTCCCACCCAATGGAAGGGCTTTGGCCCGCGCGTGGGCATTGCCTACAATCCGGCTCCGAAAACCGTCATTCGCACCGGCTTTGGAATTGTTTATGCGCCTTCGGCGCTCGAGGCCTCGGGCACTTCGGGAGCGCAGGGCATGGAAGGGTTCACTGTCAACACGCAGATGCTGCCTACAACTAATAACCAGCAGACTGCGTTCGCTACACTGAGCAATCCATTCCCCACGGGGTTTATTAATGTGCTCGGAGCGGCGGGAGGACCGGGAACGGATATCGGCAACGGCATAGGCGAATCGTTTTTCGACTCGTATCGAAATCCATATTCAATCGAGTGGAATTTCAATATTCAACAGCAGTTACCTGGGCAAATTACGGCTGAAGTGGGCTATCTCGGCAACCGTGGGCTGTTCTTGGTGAACGGCGATCCGGGCTCGCCTTATTCGCAATTGCCGCCAAGCGATCTGGCCCTTGGCAATCAGCTCCTCAGCACGGTAGCCAATCCATTTTACGGTCTGATCACTACGCCCGGATCGCCTTTGAGCGCGCAGACCATTACGTATAACCAATTGTTGCGGCCCTACCCGCAATATAACGGTGTACAGAGCTTCCGGAAACCGACGGCCAACTCCATTTACCATGGCATGATCGTCCGCCTCGATAAGCGCTTCTCGAATGGTCTTTCCTTCACAGTGGCATTCACAGGCAGCAAGACGATGGATAATTCGGCTGCGGCGGTCACCTACCTCGGACCAACCAGCGGAACGTATATCAACCAGTACAACGGCGCCTTGCAATGGTCTGTCTCGCCGCAGGATGTTTCGCGCAGCGTGGTGTCGAGTTTTGTGTACGATCTGCCGTTCGGCAAGGGAAAGCAGTTTATCAATTCCGCTCCGCGCTTCGCCAATCTGCTGGTTTCCGGCTGGCAAGTCAACGGCATTCTCACATTTCAAGACGGTACGCCGGTGGTGCTCGGCGCCGCTGTCAACCAGACCGGCATCTTTGCTTTCAACCAAACTCCCGACAACACGGGCCACAGCGCCGCCATATCGAATCCAACGATCAATCAGTGGTTCAACACATCCGTGTTCTATCAACCGCCGGAGTTCACTTTCGGCAACACCAGCCGCAGCCTACCAGATGTTCGCAACCCAGGCGTCGACAACGCCGACTTGTCACTGTTTAAGAACAATTATTTCGGCAGCACGGAACGCTACAACCTGCAGTTCCGCATCGAGGCTTTCAACTCGATCAATCATCCACAGTTCGGTTCGCCGAATGCCAGCATTCAGGCCGGCAGCGCCTTCGGCACAATCACTTACGACGCCAATTCGAATCGCCAGGTGCAACTGGTTGTCAAGTTCCTCTGGTGACGATATCGCCGGCGGCTCTCAGCGGGCTGTGCCATCATACTATGCGTTAGTACTAAACGCACTCAGATGGCAATCGCTTCGATCAACCCCGCGACGGGGCAAACAATACGCGTTTACGAGCCGTTCAGCCCGCCCCTGGTGGAAGAAAAGCTAGCTCGGGCCTCGCAAACTTTCGAACAATGGCGCGAGACGCCGTTTTCCTTGCGCGCTGAAAACCTTGCGCGCGCCGCTGACATTTTAGAAACCCGGAAGCACGATCTGGGCGCGCTCATGACATCGGAGATGGGCAAGACGCTCGCCTCCGCCATCGCGGAAGCGGAAAAATGCGCGCTCGGGTGCCGCTACTATGCCGAGCACGGCGAAAAGCATTTACGGCCCGAATCCATCGCCACTAACGCTTCAAAGAGCTTTGTCACTTACCAGCCCCTTGGACCCGTTCTCGCCATCATGCCCTGGAACTTTCCGCTTTGGCAGGTCTTCCGGTTCGCGGCGCCGGCATTGATGGCGGGAAATGTGGGTTTGCTCAAGCATGCTTCGAACGTCTCAGGCTGCGCTTTGGCAATCGAAGAAGTGCTGCATCAGGCCGGTTTCCCCGAAGGCGCATTTCAGACGTTGCTGCTCGAGGCCGATCGCGTGGCGCCCCTGCTTCGGGACGAACGTATTGCCGCGGCAACGCTCACCGGAAGTGAACCAGCAGGCCGTTCGGTGGCTCAGACCGCGGGATCTCAAATCAAGAAAACCGTCCTCGAGCTTGGCGGTAGCGATCCGTTCATCGTCATGCCCTCGACCCCACTTGATTCCACCGTCACCGCGGCCGTAAAAGCCAGGGTCATTAACAACGGACAGTCTTGTATCGCGGCGAAACGATTCATCGTGGCCGATTCCATCTACGATGAGTTCGAGAGCACGTTCGTGAACCAGATGAAGGCGCTGCGCCTCGGCAATCCGATAGACGAAAAGACGGATGTTGGACCGCTGGCAACAGCGAAGATTCGCGATGAGCTTCATGTCCAGGTCGAAAGAGCCAGAACCGGCGGCGCCCGAATCCTTACCGGCGGAAAATGCGTTGACGGGCCGGGCTATTATTATCAGCCAACCGTGCTGACCGGCGTGGCGCGCGATTCGGACGTATTTCACGAAGAGCTCTTTGGACCCGTAGCCATGCTGTTTCGCGTGAAAGACATTGCTGAGGCGATCGATCTTGCGAACGACTCGCCGTTTGGCCTAGGCGCCAGCGTCTGGACGCAGGACGAAAACGAGCAGCGTACGGCAATCGAGCGCATAGAAGCCGGGCAGGTGTTTATCAACGCGGCTGTGGCGTCCGACCCTCGTCTCCCCTTCGGCGGAGTGAAGCGCAGCGGATATGGGCGAGAACTGTCCGCGCTCGGCATTCGCGAGTTTGTGAACGCAAAAACTGTCTGGATCAAGTGAAGGCGTTCCATGAATCGGCGCTCATTTCTGCACGCCGCGGCAACAACATGTCTGGCCTCTGCCGCGCGGCCGCAATCCACTCCAAAAATGCAGCAGCCTCTCCCGAAGGGAACGTATCATCCCGGCCGCATCGAAAACGAATACTCGCTTTTCCTTGCGGGCGAGAAGGAAGCTCTGGCGCAAAAACTCGCTGTCAGTTTTGGGGAGCGAGGTTCGGTTGTGGCAAAGGTCGAGGGGGCGGCGCGATCGTTGAAGACTGGTGAAACAATCTCAGGCTGGCAATTGGTTACGTTCGCGGAAATCAATGGCACGGCGACCGCTGTATTTGAAAAGCATGTCACGCATCAGGGCATGATTGTCTACGTGACCGAGTCGGAAGGCGAAATTCTTCGGATTCCGAAACGCGTTGGACAACTCTCGAGCATCCGGCCCCGGCCCGTAAACACTCCACATGGAATCGCTTTTAAGAGGCAGGTTCCGTATGTTCCCGGGCCTGACACGCTGGGCGACTATATCCTGAACTCAGCTGAAGATCCCTGCTACGAGAACGTCGCGGCTCTAGGCGCGGAATACATCGGGTACACGCTCGTTGCCAACGAGCAAGCCGGTCCCCTACGCTCGCTGTTTCTCGAAGCAGACGGTAAGTCGCGGCAACTTTCTTCTCATCCCGAAGGGCAAGGATTATGGGCTCCCGATCTGGTCGATTCGGTATTCGATCCCTCTCAATTCATTCCGGGCGAGAACCCAAGCCTGTTTGAGTACATGCCCGGTTATAGCAAGCGAACGCTATTAGGCGGTTATTTGCCGGCTGCCGATATTGGTGTCTGGAACCCCGATGCCCAGGCGGGCTATGAGGTAATGGTCCTGCTCCCGCCGGGAGCAGACGCCCAGCCAATCGCGCGCGTCCGATTTGTTGTCCCCTCCGCAGCAACCGTCGAGCATTACTGGAACACCTCGGCTCAAGGCTTCTTTTCTTCGCTCGCCGGAGTCGCAAATCGCTGGATTCACTTCTTTGAAGACCGCATGCGGGTGGATATTCCGGACGAATGGCTCGTTGACGCGGCGAGAGCCGGCATCACGCTTTCACGCTGCAGTTATCGCGGACTCGAACCCACGTATCAGATTGGCGAAGGAGCCTATACCAAGATTCCTGAACGCAGCCACGCGTTGTTCCCTGTTGCCCACTACGAATTCGTCTGGGCGCATCAGCTCTGGAATCTCGATGATGAACTCAATCCCTATTTTCAGCATTATTTAGACCGCTACATCCTACCCGACGGAAATTTCGTTTACAACACGCAGGATCAGGTGGAAGCGCCCCTGAATGCCGGCGTATTTTTGTGGAACTCCGCTCGATCTTACGAGTACGGGCGCGATCTCGAGAGCTTTCAAAAGCGGCTGCCGGTTCTCAGGCGCATGATGGAGTTCGTCCTGAAGCGTTACGAATACAGCAAGTCTACGTTCGATGTGAACGATCCGCGCCACGGCCTGATTTGGGGCTCGCCAGAAGCTGATTTGGGCGATCCGGCGAACGATTTCCCGAATTCGCATCCATACTATTTTCAAAATGCAGTTTGGACGTGGCGCGGATTGCATGAGTATGCCCGCTCCCTCGCGCTTGTGGCGCGCGAACACAACTTGCCGGAGTTAGCGGAAGAATTGAAGCGGATTGAAGCTGTCGCTGACGAGATGCGAGGCCTGATTACGAAGTCGCTCGAAGTGACCCTCGCGGCAATGAATCCGGAAATGCGCCACGCCGGCATCACGCCTTTCAGCCCCGACGATCTCCATCGCAGCCCTACTCATCTCACGAGCTACGAGAACCATCGTTTCATGATGGATTGGTTTACGGCCGACTGGGGTAATCACGCCTTGGACGCGGGCCACTTCAAACATCGCGAGATTGCGGGCGAGCAAATCATGGGCTTACACACGGACGGAGCCGTTTCGCGAACTTCAAATTTCATGGAGCACGGTACCCTCGCCGGACGCATTCGCGAGGAGGACTATCGCCCTTTTCTGTTGACGCTCTACTCGCTTGTTTGTTATGCCGCCGACTGTGGAAACCGCTATGCGCCCGAAGATGCGTACCTGCCCGGCGGCCATCCTGGCGAAGGGAACAAATATGCGTGGTCCGCTGTCGTGAATAGTGTCCTTCAGCCAGCGCTCGGGCTTCGGTGGTTATTGTGTTACGAAGAAAGCAATGCGGATATATGCCATCTGCAGAGGGCCGCACCGAAGCATTGGTTCGCCAAAGACCGCGAGATTCGCGTGGAAGGCTGTCCCACCCGGTTCGGCAAGCTGAGTTGGCGCACTCACTCTGCCAATGAACAGGAATGGTCCATCACCGTGGATTTTTCAGGCAATTTTCGAGGCGATCTGGCGATCCACATTCACCCGCCCGATCGGCGCCAGCTCAAATCGGCAACCGCCGGTACGCTCGCTCGTAATGTCATCATTCTGAAACGCGCGGAGCTCGAAGTCAAATCGCACCTCGAGATTAGAACTCAATAGCCGCTGCAATAGCTGCCAACTGTGCGGCAGCTATTTGCCGCACTGTATTCTCCCTGCCCCTCAAGGGCCTTGGCCTTCTGTTCCCAAAGTTGATGATCTACTCGCGACTCGGACTTCAACCTCTCCAAATCCGGACCTGCGCAGCACCTTCGAGGCGCCAAAGTCACGCGGGACATGTTGAGCGTACTCGGGCTCAAGCCGCTTCTCGGCCGCAACTTTTCCGCCAACGAGGACCGGCCCCACGGTGAAAATGTGGTGCTGCTTGGCTACGGTTTATGGCAGCGGCTATTTTCCGGCAACCCGAACATTTCTAGGCCGCTCTCTCGTGCTCGATGAGGAACCATACAGAATTATTGGCGTGTTGCCGGGCGAAGCCCTATTCCCCGATCGCGCCGAAGTTTGGGTGCCATTGCCCGTGGACCCGACGCAGGGTCTGACCCACGGTTGGTACGCCGCCGCCGGGCAGAAGGACAACGAGATCACTGCTCCGATTCTCACGCCGCTTCGTGCTCGCTATCTGGGCGATTACCATTGTTCTGCGTTCCTATTCCAGCCCGAAGCGCTAACCTCGTCTGCCCGTCTTATCCTCGAGGGGCATCGATCCCGATCTCGCTATGTATGATGTCCGCACCATGACGGAGCAGCTCGAGCTTTCCCTCTGGGCTCGCCGAGCATATTCTTGGTTGTGACGTGGCCGCAGCCAGCCTGCTTCAAAAGCTGCTATTCGGTGTCAGCCCCCGCGATCCGCTTATGTGCACTCTGGTCGTTTTGGCCGTGGCGGCAGCCGGATTACTGGCCAACGTTATTCCAGCGCGCCGAGCTGCGAGATTGGACCCCATGAGAGCGCCCCGAGCCGAATAAGGCTTGTCTGATTCTCCGTAGCCCAACCTGCCGAGCCTCCGCAGAGGACGATCCGCCATTGAGCGACTGATCCCTTCGCAGGCATAAAAACGGCTGTCTCTGGCCAGACACTGGCCCCCAAAGCTGCGCAGCTAGCAGAGGACAGCAGATATATCGCTGCTAGACTCCTCACGCAAAAATTGTAGCGACGATCACTTCGGCCTTGCGTGCGCCGCTCCAGAATGCTCTGTCGCACCACGCGCAGAACGTTAAAAACCGGTGTCCGATGCTGAGGGTTAGTCATGTCGGAGCGCGGTCATGGGGTCCAACTGTGCTGCCCGGCGAGCCGGAATATAGCAGGCCAGGAGAGCTGCAATCACCAGACAGAGCGATACAGCTGCAAATGTCAACGGATCAGTCGGGCGCACGCCGTACAAGAGGCGCGAAAAGCTCGATAGCACCCGAGTGAGCACCGTGGCTCCAACGGCTCCAATAGCGACACCGATAACGGAAAGCCGAAGGCCTCGTGCAATTAGCGTTTCGAGCACGTCCCACTTTGTTGCTCCAAGCGCCATGCGAATTCCAATCTCTGGCACGCGCTGGGCCGTCGAGTACGAGATCACACCGTAGAGTCCGACACTCGCAAGCAGAAGCGCCAACACAGCGAATGCAACCAGCAGAATCATCGGAAAGCGCTGGCGCGCCATCGACCCCGAAATGAGCTCGCGCATGGTTCGGATGTTGTAAACCGGCTGATCGCCGCTTGCTCCATACACTACGTTCCCGATGGCAGGCATCACAACAGCGGGATTGAGCGGAGTGCGTACGGCGAATGTGACCTCGTTACGAAAAACAGGGAGCGCCTCATCGGGAAGCTGATAGAAGCAGTAGTAAATCTGCGGCTTCTCGCCTCCCGAACCGTCGATCCCATACTGCTCGACGTGGCCGACCACACCCACAATCCGAGCGGACACCGCGCGAGATGCGCCCCAATGTGGAATCGTTATCGTCTGACCCAAAGCGTCGCGATTAGGGAAATATGTTCGCGCGAGCAGACTGTCGATGAGAACCACCAGTTCCGAACGGGCATTGTCCGCGCGTGTTAGAAAACGGCCGCGCAGGAGCGGGATTTGCATAGTGCGGGGGTAATCGGGACCAATCGGATAATAGAGTGCCCGCGGGATCTCCGCCATGGATGCCGGCTGGTGTGAACCAAGCCAGAACGGGCCGGAGTTGTCGCCCCGGCCCAATGGGACCAGCGCTGTTATGTCCGCCGACTCTACGCCGGCAATCTGGCGGATGCGCTCGGTGAGTTGTCGATAAGCTGCGCGTGTGCTTGAAGCCCTCTGCGTGACGAAAGGTGAAAGTCCCACTTGGAAGGTTACGACGTGTTGCGTATCGAAGCCAGGATTCACGGCCCACAGATTGTGGATGGTGCGAAACAGCAGTCCGGCGCCCGAAAGCAAGACCAACGCGAGTGCGATTTGCGCGATTGCCAGAACACCTTGCGTACGCTGATGGCCGGCGGTAGAACCACGACCTCCTTCTTTTAAGCCCGCCTGCAGATCGGTGTTCGCATGTTTGAGCGCGGGTACGAGACCGAACAAAATTCCAATTGCGGTTGAGACGCCAAGCGCGAAGAAGAGGACAGTAGCGTTTACGCCGATATTCTCGATTCGCGGCAGGCCGCCCGGCAGCGCTGCCAGCGTCGCGCGGAGCCCAAAGTCTGCGGCTGCCAACCCGGCAACTCCGCCGGCCAAAGACAGAAGCACGCTTTCCGTGATCATTTGACGGACGATTTGCATGCGGCTGGCGCCTAGCGCTCGTCGAACCGCAAACTCGCGCGTCCGAGCCGCTGAGCGCGCCAGCAACAGATTGGCGACGTTGGCGCCGGCGATGAGCAACACGAACCCGACAGCCCCGAGCAGCAACAGAAGCGTTCTGCCGGCGTCGCCGACGAGGACTTCTTTGAGCGGCATGATCGACGTTCCTTGACCTTTTTCTGTCGCGGGGTTCAGCTCATCGATATGCTCCTGAACCGTGTTCATCTCCGCCTGCGCCTGACCCAGCCCGATTCCGGGCGCCAAGCGTCCAATACAGAGGATGTCGTGAACGGTGCGATCCTGGCGGAAGAGTGGGTCGGCGCGGCCTATCGGTGTATAGGCGTCGGCTGATTGATCTTCGAAACGAAACCCAGGCGGGAGAACGCCAACGATCGTATAGCCAGCGCCATTTAAGGTGATGGACTTACCGATGGCCGTTGGGTTGCCGTGAAACCGTTCTTGCCAAAGACGATTGCTGATGACGGCTGCGGGCATGCCACCGATTCGGTCTTCGTCGGGAGAAAACGAACGTCCGGCGGCGAGGTTCACCCCGAGAGCGTTGAAGAATCCGGAAGAAACTTCGTAACCGTTCACGTGCTCGGGCGAACCGGGATTCGCCAAGTCATAGCCGGTCGGCATGAACGCGGCTATTTGCTCGAAGGAGCGTGCATTGCGCTGCCAATCGAGAAAGTCGGGATAGGAAAGGTAGGTCGCGTACTTGAGGCTCCGATTAAAGAGCGCCACGATCACCAAGCGGTCTGGTTCGTGGAAGGGCAGCGGTTTTAGGACCACACCATCTAGCGCGCTGAAGATCGCGGTATTTGCTCCTATGCCTAGGGCCAGAGTCAAAATCGCAGTGGTGGCGTAGGCGGGTGCCTTGCGCAACGAGCGGGAGGCGTAACGAAAATCGCGCAGGAAGCGATCAACCGCTTCGAACGCTTTTTGGTCCCTGCACTCGTCTTTCGCCAATTCGAGCGCGTTAAATTGTCTAGACATTCGAGATATCAGTATTTGATTTTACCTGGCACTATCTAGGTAGAGGTGCGCTCGATAGGATCTTTCGTTTCGTCGGCGCTCGATGACCCTGGCGAATGGCTATGAAGGTAACAGTATCCCAGGAGTTATGCACACCCAACAGAAGAAACACGATTGCGTCTGTCGCGACGATCGCCAGCGAACA
>CAVRNU010000053.1:0-12920 GCA_963722585.1 Bryobacterales bacterium
CGTCGCGCCGCTCGACTCACCATATTCGGCGGAGTAGCTGTTGCTTAACGTTTTGAACTCTTGAATCACGTCGGGATTGGGATTCACGGGCGTGCCGCTCCACACGTGATTGCTGCTGTCGAGACCGTCGATGTAGTACGGGTCGATACGGACCAGGCCCCCGTTCGTCACCGGACCGTCGCCTGTGGAGACAACGCCGGGCGAAAGCAACTGAAGCGATGTCGGATCGCGTGACAGATTGGGAAGGCTGGTCAACATTTGGTTCTGGACGGTGGTGCCGAGCGAACCATTTTCCGTATCGACCAGAGGCGCCTGTCGAGGCAACGTCAACCGTTTGGGTGATCTGGCCCGGTTCGAGCGACACATCGATACGCAGCTGGCGTCCCAGATCGAGCACGATGTTCTCGCGAACAAACTTCTTGAATCCATTGACTTCCGTTTCCACACGGTAGCTTCCGGGCGGCAGAAACTGGAACACATACTCGCCCGCATCGTTCGTTTGATCGGTAACCTGGACGCCGGTTCCAGTATTAGTCAGTAGGATCTTCGCGTGGGGCACTACAGCTCCGCTCGAATCGGCGACGGTGCCTCGAATGCTCGCGGTATTGGCCTGACCGAGAACATAGGCGGCTAGTGCGCCGCTTAGCAGCATGGCTTTGAAGACGCAGAACGGGGCACGAGTTTGCATTTGGCCCTCCCAGGAATCTACTAGGTGAGGAATATATCAAAGAATCGTATGGTCTGTGGTAGCGCCTAGTGGGATATACTCCATCCGGATTGGCGATCAGGAAATGAACATTCCGGCAACTCTCATCCCCCTCGTTCTGCTGGTTGGCTGCCGGGCGGCCCAGGCCGCTACGCTCCGAGTCAATTTCGACAGCAGCGGGGATGTTTCGAAACAGACGTGGAAGCTGGACGAGTTACACGCTCAGCTTCCGTCCGACTGGTCGAACTATCAATCCCTTGTTATGGAATTGAAAGCATCGTCGCCGCAGATGTTTCAGCTGTCTGTAGAAACGGCAAATGGTCCTGCCACGGTTAGATTTCTTCCGTATTCAGACGTGTGGGTGCGGGCCGCGATTCCGCCTGAGCTACTTCGAGAAGCTCCCCACCAAGGGCACCGACATGGCGTCCATAAGCAACAAGACGCATATCGGCTACTTCATCAACTTGAGCGGGCCGTATAGACCGCTCGAAGCCGTCACCGGTTTGTCGGTATCGATGCAAAATCCGTTGCCGGGCGCATCGCTTGAGATTCGATCGGTAGCGGTTACTCGTGACTCGCCCGGCGACGCCGTGCTGGAAAACCATCCGCTGGTGGATCAATTCGGGCAATGGATCGATGGTGAGTGGGCAGGCAAAGTGAAAAGCGCCGAAGAACTCAAGAGAGAGTGGGCGCAAGAGGCGGATTCATTGCAGCAAGGCGGCTATGGCTATTGCACTTACGGTGGGTATCGGAACACGAAGGCTAGAGCGACTGGCTTTTTCCGCGTTGAGCAGATTAACGGCCGTTGGTGGTTTGTGGATCCGGATGGTCACCGGTTCTTTTATACGGGCGCGGATGTCACCACGCCGGCGATAGCCACACCAACTGAGGAAAGACCATCGATATTCGAGGTGCTCCCACCCGACAATTTGAATCAGCCTGGCTCGCGTGATGGCGCGTCTTTCCTGACCTGGAATCTGTTTCGCCGATTTGGCGACGATTGGCAATCGAAGCTGGTCGACTTCACCATAAAGCGGACGCAAAGCTGGGGACTGAATACCACGGGAAACTGGTCGAATCCTCGCCTGTGGAACTCAGGCCGCGTTGCATACACCATTCCGCTGCGCGGCTGGGAGACGAAAGTCAATTACATGGGCATGCCGGACGTGTACTCGAATGAATTTGCGGAAGCCTGCGACCACGCGGCGGCGGAACAGTGCAGCCGCCGGGCGAGAGACCCGTACTTGCTTGGCTACTTCACGGCGAATGAGCCACCGTGGCCCGGGGCAAGAAGCGCTCGTCGAGAGGATCCTCGATGGGCCGGATACGGCAACACGCCGCGAATTGAAGAAGTTCCTGGCGGAAGGAGACACGCCCCAGCGCCGCAAGAGTTTTGTATACCAGGCGTACGGCCGCTATCTGGAAGTTATATCGAAAGCCGTCAATAAGTACGACCCGAATCATCTGAATCTTGGAATGAGATTTGCCGGCGGCCGTGCGCCGGATGAGATGATCAAGGCTTCACGCGTATTCGATGTGTACAGCTTGAACAGTTACGACTACGTACCTCGGAGAGAGATGCTTGAGCACGCTTATGAGCTGACCGGACGCCCACTCATGATCGGAGAATTTCACTTTGGCGTTCCCGGCCACGGCCTTTCCGCTGGATTAAGGCAAGCTGCTAACGATCGCGAGCGCGGCGTGGCGTATCGGTATTACATGGAAAATGCCACAGCCATGCCTGCTCTCATCGGAGCGCACTGGTTTCAATGGATGGACGAGCCGAACACGGGCCGCTTCGACGGCGAGAATTACAACATCGGATTTGTCGATGTGACAGACCGTCCTTATAAAGGCTTTCTGGACGGAGTGAAGGAAACGCATAGGGAGCTGTATGCGATTCACTCCGGAGAGCGCGCGCCAAGCTCTCAGCAGGCCCGTGTTCATTGAGCCGGCCCGCTTCCGGCATTCTCAATAACATCAAAACGATTCAGGCTTAAAACGTCATGTGCTGCGTCTGCGACTGGCCGCTCGAGTTTTGAATGGTGACGTCGGCTGCCGCGATTTTAGTAATGTCGCCCGTGACCGGAAATTGCGCTTGCAAGGTGAATGCACCGCCAGCCTGATTGTTAGTGAAGAAATAGTTGTTAAAGGCCTGCGTGCCATCGTAGGTGATGTGGCCGGGTGTTAACGACGCTCCCGTCGCGCTGTAGAAGTTGAAAACCACCTTCGTCGCGCTATATGTGTTGTCGAAAGCGGATAGGCTTATCACTGCGTAGGGGCTTTGTGCGGTGGCTGAAGCCGACAGGATCTGAACGGTTTGGGGAACGATTTCGATGGATTTGGGGTCCGATTCACCGTCGGCGAAAGACAGATTGAAGGTCAGCGTTCCGGCGGTGGTTCCGGTTTGGAATGTCACAGACGACGTGCCGTCCGGGAATGTGCCGGTAGTGGCGCCCGCGGCGAAGGTGACGTTGGTGTTAGTGCCTCCGGTAGAGACGAACACGATGGCGGGATCGCTGGTCACTCCGGTAACCGAGCTCGCAAACGTCATGGTGAGCGTGCCGATGTAGGGAACCAGGGTGGGTGGTGACGGGTGGATCTGGATAGAGAGCTGGGCCTGTTGATCGCTAACGGGAGTCTGGGGCGTGAATTGGAAAGTAGGATTCAAAGCGGGAGCCGTGACTGTCCCGGTTAAGCTGTAGTCGAGCGTGCCGATAGCGAGCGTCGCGCTGGCGGCGCCGGCCTGCGTGGGCGCAAACACCACGCTGAACGTAGTGGTACCGCCTGGCTGCACGGTCACGGGAAGCGCGGGCAGATTTGTGAGCGAGAAACCGGATCCTGAAAGCGAAATGGTGGAAATCGTTTGAGGATCGATATTCGTCGCAGGATTCGAAATCGTGAAGATGTATGTGCTCGACGAGCCAGTCAGCGCCGATCCGAAAGAAACTGGCGACGCGGGAGTAATCGTGTAATGCACGCCGGTGGGAAGCGTATAGCTGACGAGCAACGAGCTCAGCCCCTCGCCAGGAACGCCGATGCCGGTGAGCGGGTACGATCGCGAGCCAATGGTCAGGCTTGCCGTCACCAGGGCTTGCTGGGTAGGCGCGAAAACCAGCGTAAATGAGGCGCTTGCGCCTGGCGCCAGGGAACTTGGCCAGTTAGCCGGCGATCCAATCGTATAGGGCGGCTGCGAAAAGACGGCCGCAACAACCGCCGGCGTCGCCAGCGGCAGGGTGAGAGAAGAGCTATTCTGCACGGTAATCGTGGCGGTGTCCGTATTGCCGACGGGAACTTCCCCAAAAGCGATGGTACTTCCCGCGTCGATGGGGTTAGTATTTCCGTTCAGCGCGACACTAACGGTCAACGTCGCCGCGATCCCATTGCCGTTCAGAGTCGCCAGAGTCTCTACTTGAACATTTTGGGGTGGCGAGCTCGGGCAGCCAGTTGATGCCGGGTAGGCGACGTATCCAATCTCGACGGGCGTCGAGGCCGCGCCGGTTGCCTGGGGCACGAATGAGACGGTTAGGTCTTCGAAGCCATTCGCGGCGAGGCATTCGTCGAGTGTCGCGCCATCCAACGAGAAGTTAGGATCGGAAACAAAGACGGTCCGAACGAGGTAGACCTGGGTCGTCGACGTATTTTTCAGGCGTAAAACGACGCTTGAGTTCGCGCCGATGTCGGTATCTGGAAAATCGTAGGTCGATCCGAGCGCGGGGCCGTCCGCCGTCTGGCCCGGCGTATGCACAAAGAATTCGAGGCCCTGGGCGCTGAGACCAACGGCGGCAAACAGGATGAGGAGGAATAGTTTCACTGGTTCACCCCGATGCCTTGCGTTAGAGAGACGGCGGCAGGCAAGGCGCACAGACTTGGACCAGGGGCGCCAATACGCAGCATCCATTGTCGGGCCGCCGAGACCGAAGCGATATGTATCCAATGCGAAGAAGCGCGTTCAAACGTCAGGCCGGCAAGTTCCGCTGCGGAAAGATTCAACGGGAGCGCATGGGTCTGAGCGGGCGAGGATTCGATCTCAAGCCCGGCAGAGTCGTAAAAGATGAGCGATCCACCGGCAACGGAGAAAGCCGAACTGATACTCGTGGTGGTTTCGAGCGCGACCATAGCACCGGTGACCAACGAAACACGCACGTGTTGAATGCCATCGGCTTGAACCCGTAGCCAGAAGTCCACAGCAGCGGGCCCGCTCATTTGCAGCGCCACAATCGGGCCTGCAAGCTGCGACGCTTCAACCGGCAGGGACACGAAACCTGCGCTGGTCCACCGAATCAACTTCTGCTCGCTGGGAAGCCAGGCCACAGCGGTTTCGGGACCTTGAGAAATGCTGAGCACAGGTTGAGATTCCGCAGTGGGGTACGAAGCCCGCTCTGTTCCATCGAGGTCGATGAGCCTGACCACTCCAGAGCTGAGCACGATGCCCGCTTGATCTGAAAAGGAAGCGGCCTCCACATCGCGTAAGGCAAGCGGCTGGCCGGCGATCAGATTGCCGGCGACTCCGTAGACAGGCCGCAGCGTATGATCGGGTTCCCGGACAATCCCGGCGACAGGCATTCCGAGCGGAGCCGCGCTAGTTTGAGCCGAACAGGCCTGGACCGCCAACGCCAGCACGCCCGCGCAGAGAATTTGCTTTGTCATTACGGATGTCCAATGCTGACCGTGGGTGAACCCACGGTGGTTGCTGTGGGGGCAGGTGTCGAGGGGGAACTCGAACCGCCTTTCGACGCGAAAGCCACGGCAGCGCCCGCAGCCGCGGCCACGCCAATACCAATCCATAGCCATTTCTTCTTGCTGCTGCTTCGGCCGCTTGCTCCCGTAACCTGCCGATCCGGATTGTTATTTATCGTTACGCTGGGCGGCTCGGAGGGGGTGTTCACAGTCGCCGCATCGGCTGTGGAGGCGACTAGCACCGGCTCCTGAACCTGACTCGGCTTCGGTTGACCGGGCTGGGCCTTGCCGGGTTGAATTTGGCTGGTTTGAACTGCGCTGGCTTGGACCGCTTTGGCTTGAACTGGGCCGGGCTGGGTCTTGTTAGACGATGGCGTGGCCGCGCGGGGAGCGGATACAATATTGCCTCCCGCACCGCCAATCGCCTGTTCGAGCAGCATCCCGGCGTGAGCGCTTCCTTTACTCGCAGTGACGCGAATCACCGCTGTGCCCGCCGCAGTGCCCCAATGGATGTTCTTTATCGCTACTTGCCCTGTAAGGTCCGTGTATAAGATGGAAACCCGCGAACCGTCGCTGAATACACCCGTCGCTCCGTCGGCGGGCAAGTGGACGAGAACCGTGGCGCTCGGCACGGGCGTGCCATGCTCGTCGGTGACGGCGAAGATCAAAGGCTGTTGCGAGGGTTTACCCGGTTCAACCGGCGTTTGGCTGCCCACCGCGCGTAAGTGCAATTCCTGCACGTCGCCGGCTGGCGCGGGGCCCTGGGCTTGAATCGGTAATCCTGCAACGAGGATCGCTGACAAAAAGATGCTAAGAGGACGAAGAACAAAACGCATGGAGCGGCGAGCCGCAACATGCTACAGGATGCGAATCAGGATGACAGTCACGTTATCCGGTCCACCCCTATCCTTGGCGGCTTCGATAAGATAGTGGGCCTTCTCCGGCAAACTTTTCTCCGATTTCAGAACACTCTCAAGCACGCTTTCCTGCACAACTCCATGTAAACCGTCGGAACACAGAAGAATCTGATCCCCTGAGAAAACGCTGACGACCTGCAGATCGATCCTGACCTCCTCGGAAACTCCGATGGCCATGGTGAGGACATGGCGCATGGGATGTTTGCGCAGGGCTTCATCGCTCAGGCCGAGGCGGGAACCCACCTCTTTGACCCAGGTGTGATCTTTAGTCAATATGCTTAGGCCATCCGCGGATAGGCAATAAGCCCTGCTATCGCCGACACTGGCCAACTGCACGTGAAGATTGTTCACTACGCGGGCGGCGATGAGGGTAGTGCCCATGCCCTCGAGCCCGGGATGCTCGGCGGAGGCGCGCTTTACGGCGGCATTGGCTTCGAGGAAACCGTGCTCGAGCCCTTTCAGCGTGTTGTCCTGGGCGGATTCGAGGAGATGTTGGTACAAAGTTTCTGAACTGAGTTTCGACGCGTACTCGCCCGCGTTGGCTCCGCCCATGCCGTCGGCCACAATAAAAATGCCTTGCGCGCTGTCGCTGATGAAATAGTCTTCGTTGTTGTCTCTCAGGCAGCCGGGGTCGGAAAGGCCGTAAGCCTCGAGCATAGGCAATCCGATTATAGTAGCGAGTACGATTTCGAGCGGCGAGTGGAAGTTTGAACTGCTTGTCGGATGCAGATTTCAGCGCGTCACGTCAAGTGTGATGCGAAAAGGTGTGTGCGATCTTATACGAGAGGATCGACCGTTATAATCGCACTGTTTTTATGCGCTTGATTGTCAAAAATGAGGAACCGCAAGCTGCGCAGGATCAGCGGCTTGGCGCGGAAGCAGACCTCGCCGAATTCGTACCGGCCGAAATCTACCCGCTGGACAATCCTCAGACGGACATCCCCCGCATTGCGAAAGACAAGCGGCTCATCGAATTGATTGCGGATGCCGTTCGCAGAATTCCGACGACGCATGTATTGAACCTCGGCGACGCTCGTGCGATGGGCAAACTGGCGCCGCAGAGCGTTCATCTCGTCCTCACGTCCCCGCCGTACTGGACACTCAAGGAGTATCGCGATTCAAAAGGCCAGATGGGGCACATCGACGGTTATGAGGATTTTCTCAACGAGCTAGATAAGGTTTGGACTCACTGTTTCCGAGCATTGGTCCCCGGAGGTCGTTTGATCTGCGTAGTGGGCGATGTGTGCCTTTCGCGTAGAAAAAATAACGGCCGGCATACCGTTGTCCCTCTTCACGCTTCGATCCAGGAGCATTGCAGGAAGCTCGGATTTGACAACCTGGCCCCGATCATTTGGCACAAGATCGCGAATGCCGCCTACGAAGTCGAGAACGGCTCCGGCTTCCTAGGCAAACCTTACGAGCCGAATTCGGTCATCAAGAACGATATCGAATTCATCCTCATGGAGCGCAAACCGGGTGGGTACCGCGCCCCCGGCGTTCCCACCCGAGTCCTAAGCGTGATTTCCGATGAGAATCACAAAGGGTGGTTTCAGCAAATCTGGACGGGGCTCACTGGGGCTTCGACACGCCATCATCCGGCCCCATATCCGGTCGAGCTTGCGGAGCGCCTGATACGGATGTTCAGCTTCGTTGGAGACTCCGTGCTTGATCCCTTTCTGGGCACGGGTACGACAACAGTGGCCGCAGCCCGATCTGGCCGAAATAGCATAGGTCTCGAGGTGGATGAGCATTATTTCGATCTTGCCCACAAACGGATAGCGAACGAGACTTCATCGTTGTTCAGCAGAACGGCAATTACCGTTCGAAAATGAGCAGTGAAGAATGAGCCCTGGACCCAAGCTCGACAGGCGGCTTCGAGCGGCAGTTAAATATTTCTGGAACACCAGAGAGACGCAAGCGCAAAAACAGGGTGCCTTATCGGGAAGCCAGGACGCAGGCGCCCGCTCAGCCGTCACCGGTGGAGCGCAGATGAACGGCTTCATCAATCTTGTGCGCGACTTCCTCTGTGAGAGCGGCCTCCCTAAAGCTCATGTCTACTGCGAGAAATCGGTCGAGTTGCCGGGCTGGTATCGGCCCGAAAAGAAGTGGGACCTTCTCGTCGTTTCAAACGGCAAGCTCCTTGCCGGCATCGAATTCAAGTCTCAAGTGGGATCGTTCGGAAACAACTACAATAATCGCACCGAGGAGGCGATTGGAAGCGCGACGGACATTTGGGCGGCTTACCGGGAGGGAGCATTCAAACCTTCCGCGCGGCCGTGGCTCGGGTATTTGATGCTCCTTGAAGAAGCGCCCTCATCGGTTAGTCCTGTACGAGCCCGAGAGCCGCATTTCAAGGTATTCCCAGAATTCAAAGAAGCATCGTACGCGAAGCGCTATGAAATCCTTCTGACAAAGCTGGTCCGCGAGCGTCTCTATGATGCCGCTTGCTTCTTGATGGCGAATGCTACCGACGGACTGCGCGGAATTTACGGCGAGCCCGCCCAAGAACTCAGTTTCCGCAACTTCATTGAATCACTTGCGGCGAAAGCAATTGCCGTGGCGAAGAGCGAAGAGTGAATCCCCGCGAGTCACTTCAAGCCCGCGCCACCCTGCGTTCGCGTTGCCAGGCCAGGCGGTCTCGAAACTCCTGATACAGAGTGGTGAAGCCCGCCCAATAGTATCCGCAAACGAACAGCAACAAGAAGGGAACCGACAGGAAATTGTAGCTGTCGATTGCCCAGGCAACCATAAAGACGAAATACGTTCCGATGGCGATCTCGATATACGGAAGCAGGCCGCTCCGGCGTGTATAAGGTCGCGAGCTCGGGGCCTTCGCCTCGCCGGTTCCGATGGCGTATTTCGGCGTCCTGGCGAAGCCGGTACGGATGCCGAATAACGCTTCCATGACGGCTTTGGTATTGCTCACGGTGAACGCTACACCCGACGCTAACAGCATCGGAAGGAACACAATCGATCGCCGCCAGCTTTTCGGGAACAGCTCTTTTTGCGCGAGCAGATAGAAGGCGGAGATGGAAAAAAATGAGGCCAGGATGAGGGGGAAATCGATCAGCAGCATCTGAAACCACCCCATATAAAAGCGAATAATCATGACCGGCATCATGAGCGCCGATACCACAATCATGAGCGGGTACGAGATGTTAGGGGTCAGGTGAAGAAATGCCTCGAGCTTAACGCGCCAAGGGAGGTTCGCTTTGAAGATGGATGGAAGCAGTTTTTTGGCGACCTGCGTCAGACCTTTGGCCCAGCGCGATTGCTGCACCTGAAAGCCATACGTTTCCACCGGCAGCTCGGAGGGGCAGTCCAAACCGATCAGGTACACAAAGCGCCAGCCTTTAAGCTGCGCGCGGTAACTGAGATCGGTATCCTCGGTGAGCGTGTCGTGCTGCCATCCCCCGGCATCGTCGATCATCGTCTTGCGGATGACGCCCGCCGTGCCGTTGAAGTTGAAAAATAATCCGCGGCCGCACCTCGCTCCGTGTTCGAGAACGAAATGCCCATCGAGAAGCATGGCTTCAACCTGGGTGAGCAGGTTGTACTCTTTATTCACGTAGCTCCAGCGGGTTTGCACTACACCAACTTCCGGGTCAGCAAAGAAATGAATGGTCCGCATCAGGAACTCGGGCGGCGGCAGAAAATCGGCGTCGAAAATGGCGATGAATTCTCCGGTTGCCGTGGCGAGGCCCTCCTGCAATGCGCCTGCCTTGTATCCGCGGCGGTTTGCGCGGTGATGGTATTCCACTGGATGGCCCATCGCTCGTAGCTCGTTCGAAAGCCGCTCCGTATACGGGTGAGTCTCGTCGGTTGAATCGTCGAGCACCTGAATTTGAAGCAGATGCCTGGGATAGTCGATCTTACAAACCTCTTCGAGCAGACGCGCCACAACGAATCGCTCGTTATAGAGCGGAAGTTGGATCGTAACCCGAGGCAGCGAGGCAAACCGGCTGGCCGGCTCCGTCAGCAGCTTCTTCCGGTGCTTGAGGTAAAGACGCATCGTCTCGTACCTGTGTAAGCCGTAGATCGAGAGAATGACCAGAATGCCGAAGTAAGGTACCAACAGCGCCCAATCGAACGGAGACAATTGGTAAATTCCGTTGAACGTGTCGTCGAACAGACCGTTAACGATTTTCGTGCCGAGCGAAGGAGCGGCAAAGAACAGCAGCGCGGGAATAACGCCGGTCAAGACCATGCCAAATGCGCAAAAAAGCGCTTCTCTTTCATTCTAAACGGTTTCGAGGGAATCGGAAGCAGAAGGCGGTACGCTGGGTTGAAGATCTTCAGAGGAATTGAATGGCGAATGACCCTCAGTCTGAGTTGACATCCCGCCGCGAATTTTTCCAGACGGGCGGCTCTATCGCCCTGGGCGCTTCGTTAGCGTCCTCCCCGGACGCCGTAAGCGCTCAGAACTCCTCGGGCAAGCGTCCCAACATCGTCTTCTTCATGGGCGAGGGCCAGCGCGCGGACGCCCTGAGCCTGGCCGGTAATACCCTCCTCAAAACTCCAAACCATGACCGTATTGGCCGCGAGGGCGTTCAGTTCCGGAATTCGTTCGTGATGAATGCGCTGTGCGCGCCCGCCCGGGCCGCCTCCATGACGGGGATGTACTCGCATGCGACGGGAGCGCTCGGGAATCACACGAAAGACCCGCTGCCGGCGAATATCCCGATGTTCACCGATCTGCTTCATAAGGCTGGATACGAAGTGGCTTTGTGCGGTAAGGCGCACATTGGGAATGGAGCGCGGGATCGCAATTGGGATTACTACTTCGCTTACAATGCGCCCGGAACCAACTACTATCACCCGGTGGCGTGGGAAGGTCGAAAAGGAAAGATTACCGGACCGGAAACGTACAGCGGCTATGCCGACGATGTAGTTGTCGGCCGCGCGCTTAACTGGCTCAAGCAGGACCGCAATAAGCCATTCTGTCTCCTGGTCTGGTTTACTGCGCCGCATGCGCCGTTTTACCGCGCGCGGCGCCATCTCGATCTCTATAATGGCGTGCCGATTCCCAAACCGGCAACCTTCGATGACGACTTAAAGGGCTATCCCGGCAAGCCTCGCGCATTTGCCGACGCCGACAACAAAATTGGCACAACTATCCTGGGCAACGACGATCCGCGGTCCCTCGAAGAACTGGTGAAAGACTACTACGCCGGTCTAGTGAGCGTAGACGAAAACATCGGCCGGATACTCGACTGGCTAGCGAGCACGAATCAACTCGACGACACGGTTATTTTTCATTCCTCCGATCATGGGTTCTTTCTAGGCGAGTGGCGAATGTACGACAAGCGGTTCATGCACGAGCCGTCCATTCGGATACCAACCATGATTCGTTACCCGAGACTCTTCCAGGCAGGAACGGTCGTCGATGAGATGGTAATAAACATCGATACCGCTCCCACGCTGCTCGAACTCGCGGGCGTCGACATTCCGGCCCGCGTCCAGGGAAAGAGCCTCGTCAACCTCGCCAAGGGCAATAAGACGAATTGGCGCAAAGACTGGCTATACGAATATTACGAGTATCCCGAGAGCCAGAAAGTGCGGCCCAACAGAGGCATTCGCACTGAGCGATACAAACTGATCCATTACTATCTGGCCCCGGAAGAATTTGAACTGTACGACTTACAGGTAGATCCCAGCGAGACGCAGAACCTGTACGGAAAGCCCGGAGCCGCAGAGCTAACCCATCAACTGATGGCCCGGCTCGCCGAACTGCGTAAGGAAACTGGCGATACGGCTCGGCCCTGACTCGTTTCCTTGAGCGAGCCGAATCATGAAGCCTTACTCATAAAGTTCTTCCAGCGTTCCCACGCTTCATCCCGGGCTTTGCTGTTTGCCGGTGTCGCATCGGGAGCTTCGCCCGCCCGCATAAAACCGTGCCCGGCTCCTTCATAAACGACGGGATCGTAGGTTTTACCGGCGGCTTTCATAGCTTCCCCGCGCCGGGGATCGTGGCGCCGATTCGCGCGTCGTCTCCGCCATAAAACCCATATACCGGCGCTTTGATTCTTGCCATCGCGTCTTTATCCGGTGGCGGACCATAGAACACAAAGGCGGCCGCGAGATCGGGCCGATTCGTCGCAAATCGAAAACTCTGGCCTCCGCCCCAACAGAATCCAGCCACAAACAGCTTGCCATCGGAAGACGGCAGTTTCAGTCCATAGGAAGCCGCCGCGTTTAGGTCGGCCGTTACTTGATCGGGATTCAAGTGACTCACAGCCTTCATGGCCTCGCTTTGACCACCGAAATCCGAAGTCCCGCCTCCCTTCGGGCCCATACCGGAGAGCAAGTCGGGCGCGACCGCGATGTAGCCCGCGGCAGCCACCTGGTCCGCGAGATCCTCGACCCAATCCGTCAGCCCGAAGATTTCGTGTATCACCAGCACAACCGGAGTCTTGTTCTTCGATTCGGGATAAGCGACAAACGTCTCGACCGACCGGCCGTCGTGCTTAACGGTAACCCATTCGCGATGCCGCGGCGACTTTTCAAGTTTCTGTTTTGCCCAGTCTTGAGCCGAGCAGATCGAGACACAAAAGGCGGCGATCAAAACGATTCGTTTCATTCCCATTGTTTTATCAATTGACTTTCGAACCGGGCAC
>CAVRNU010000054.1:0-39237 GCA_963722585.1 Bryobacterales bacterium
GACTTCTCCTTCAGCGCTCTATTGAGCGAGGCACGCATACGATTAAACCAAGAGGCCTTACCACCCCGATCGATAGCCTCCGCTGCAAGTTGAAACGCTTGACCGTATGCGCCCGGCTCGCCTACGAGAGCCTGCAGGTGCAGAGCCTTCGCCCAGTTCCACTTCTGGAAGGCTCCCATTTCGATCACGTTCTCAGCTTTATGGGCCTCCCAAACGGTTTCGAACCGATCCGCCGCTTGCGTGGATCTGTGCCAGCAGACTCCGGCGGCTTTGCGTCAATGTCATACTTTTCCGAGTTGATCCAGCTTGGTCCTTCGGAGATCTGAAAATCGTGAAGCTCGAAGGCGTTTTGGATGAGGCCTTTTACGGTGATGCCGTGCGTCCAAAACCTCCCGTGCTGGCCTTCGATCCACATTCCCCGGTTGTTGGATCTGTCTGGTTTGATAGAGGCCACTTCGAATGTTGGGTGTGGTCCGGCGGATGCGTATGATTGGGCACGGGTGTGGCGTCGCCTTGAGTAGGCCGAGGCGATGTGTAGGGCGATGGCTGATGTGGCAGCACTGGCGAGCAAGAGTTTTGTTCAAGTTCAGTTTCTGCGCGGCGCTTTGCATCATGATGCCGCCGACGATGCGCTTCTTAAGATCGGAGCCGGTCACCCCGGATACGCAGGCGAGAGGCGATTCAAGGTAGAACTGGCAGGTTTTTAGAATGCTCTCAGCGTAGATTTGCGGTGCGTTGCCGAGCTGGAGTACTTCTTCGTCGCAAGCACGCTCGCGCTCTTCGACTAAGCGCGCTCCGACCCACCACAATAATGGATCGAACCAGAAGAGCGCTTCGATTAGCATGTGGATCGCGGCAAAGAGATTGTCGCGGCGGCGGATGTGGCACAATTCATGGGCGATTACCGCCTCGAGTTGAATCGGCGTGGGGACCTGCCCCACCGTGAGCGGAACAGTCGGTGCCGCGATCTTCTTCGCCGTCGGGATCCATTCCAGCCGACTGCTGAGGCTCATCAGCAAAGAGAACGGAATTAGGAACTTGAACGAGGCGCTTAACTATAAGCAATAGCGAATCTGGGCCCGATTCTTGAAGAAGGCGATAGTTAGGAACGCCACGGCGACAGCGAACAACGTCGATTGCCACACATGATTCGTGACTTCAGCGATCATTGCGATTCACGCGTCCTTTCTGTCTTCTTGTTGCCAGTTCAAGCCTCTTGAGCGTGTTCTCCAGCTCGTGAACGTCGTCGAGCGTGAGCTTCCCAGCCTCGGCGAGCTGCGCCATCATTGGTTGAGGTCGTCCTCCGAAGAAGCTCAGAATCTCATCGAGCAGTCGATGTCGCGTCGCATCCCGAGCCAGAGTTGGCTCAAAAATGCGCGCATTGCTGATCTTTCGGACGCGGCGCACAGCCTTCTTTCTCTCAAGCCGGTACACGGTAGTCTGAATGGTGGTATTGGCAGGATGAGGCTCTGGAAGCCCTTCTTGAATCTCCCGAATGGATGCTTTCCCGTGGGTCCACAGGATTTCCAGGATTTGAAGTTCCAGCCTGGTTAGCTTTGGTCGTCTCATGCCGTAAAAACTATTCCGTAACTGATACTACTATTTTGTAGTTTTCCAGCCAAGAGCGGAACTCATGTTTTCATACGCGGAAAGGGTGTGATCCATCATAATTACCCGCGGAAAATCACCTGCTGTGGCCGGTGCAATTCGGCTTGCTTGCACCTTCGGCGTATTGAAAGGCGAGCCTAGGCTGGATCGTTCCGAGACGTTGTCACGCTTAGGCCCCACCAGAGATGCTCTCCAGGAGTTCGGACTGTGATACAGGCTTACCGCCAACTGAACCGACAGAAGCCGGCCGAATCGCGTATTCCTCAAATAGGCAACCGCACATAATGCCAAGCCGGCCCGAGAGCTGGCTTGGCAGACTGAAAAGTCCAATGTCACGGTCCTTCGACGGGGCACGTTCTGATGTCCTTGAGCGACAAACTCCATCCGTCGTAGCCGCGGCCGCGAGAGGCGGGGTCGTCTTCGACGGTAAACAGGATGTCGAGCTTTTTGCCGGATCCGAAGAGAGGGAGGCGATCGCCGAAATTCCACGCGTTGAAGACAAGAACCCGCCCTTGGTGGCGGAACGGTACTTTCAGATGCTTGCCGTTCGAGAGAAGACGGGGCGGTCCGGCGATCTCCGCTTGCGCAGCCATAAAAATGGGTGCGGGGTTGCCGAAGCCAAATGGGGCAAGCGTAAAGAGCTCTTGGACGGAGCGGTAATTGAACTCGGCGAATGAGGCTTGGGCATCAATGGTGAATTGAGGGCGCATGTCATCGGGTGTGAGCCGAGCCCTTGCAAAGGAATGGAGACGCGAGCGGAATTCGTCCACTGCCTCGCGTTTAATGGTAATGCCGGCGGCCTGCTTGTGCCCGCCAAATTTTTCAAAAAGCCCCGGCATGCTTTCGAGCGCTTCGAGCAGGTGAAAACCTGGGATGCTGCGGCCGGAACCGGAGAAGCAGTCTTCTTCAGTTGAATCGCTAAGGACAAAGACGGGCCTGGAAAACCGTTCGGCCAAGCGGCTGGCAACGATTCCGACCACGCCGAGATGCCAGCCCGGCTCCGCGAAGACAAGCGCAGCGGAATCTTCGGCGATCGGCGCGGACTCGCACCGCGCGAGAATGCAGTCGACGATTTCGGCCTCGGCCTGCTGCCGCTCGCGGTTGAGCGTGTCAAGCTGTTCGGCCAATTCGCGGGCGCGGGCTTCGTCATTGGTAAGAAACAGGTCGATGACATCGCGGGCGCTGGCCATCCGTCCGGCGGCATTGATTCGCGGCGCAATTTGGAACGCAACTTGGTGCGCCGAAGGAGGCACGCCTGCGCTTAATCCGGAGACGCCGAGCAAGGCCCGGAGACCTGAGTTATTGACTTGGCGCAAGCCTGCCAGGCCGCGCTGAACGATGATTCGATTCTCTCCGGTGAGCGGCACGATATCGGCAATCGTAGCGATAGCGGCGAGTTTGAGAAATGAGTCGAGCAGCCGCGTCCGGCGCTCGGCGGTGAACGAGGGGCTTCGCTCAAACAAAGCCTGAATCAGTTTGAAGGTGACACCGGCGCCGCAGAGATCTTTTTCAGGGTAGGCGCAACCAGGCCGGTTCGGATTGAGCACGGCCAGAGCGGGCGGGAGTTGACGATCGGGCAGATGATGGTCGGTGACGATCACGTCGATACCGAGTTCGCGAGCGCGTAACACAGCAGCGTTGGCGCGAATGCCTGTATCGACGCTGATGACGAGCTTTACGCCTTTTGCCGCCGCCTCTTCTATCGCCTCGCTCCTCATTCCATAACCGTCTTTGAGCCGGTGGGGAATATGGAATTCTACGTTCGCCCCGAGAAGGCTGAGAGCCGTTTTCAGCATGACGATGGACGAGGTGCCATCGACATCGTAGTCGCCGTAGAGCAATACGGGTTCGCGCGAGGAGGCGGCTTTCAAAATGCGGCGGGCAGCGATCTCCATGTCCAGCATGAATGAGGGGTCATGCAGAGCGGCGAGCGATGGCCGGAGGAACTCGCTTGCCTCGTGGCGGGTTTGAAAGCCGCGCGCGGCGAGCACGCCTGCAAGAAGCGGGCCGATGCCGAGTTCTTGAGAGAGGAGTTTGATTATCTGCTCGTCGGCTTGAGACGAAATCCAACGCGCGGCCGGGCGGGCGCGGCGGTCGAAGGCGATCGGGGTCATCAATTTCGAGAGAAGTAGCCGGAAATCGGGCCGTCCTCTTCGTCTTCGTCATCGTACAGGTCGCTGTCGCCGACAGCAACATCGGCGAAAATATCTTCAAACTCCTCGAACCAATCGGTGCGCGCCTGATAGACGTAGACGTGGTGGCCGTATTCGAACGAAATATCGAGCTCGCAGCTGAAACCTTCGAATTTTTGAAGCTCTTTCAACCGCGACTCGTAGCTGCGCTTTTCTTCACGGCTCAACTCGGAGCTTTCGAGGCGCTCGAGGGTTTCGTCAATCGAGACCTGGGAGAAAAGGCGCTCGTAAAAGACGACGAGCTTCGAGCCGGACTTCTCTGCTGTTTTGAGGAACTCCGCAAAGGCAGGACGGCGTTTGGCGTCCCAGTAGACGACGTTAAGCCCCTCGAAACCCGAATCGGTATAGAAGATCGCAAAATCCTCGTGGGCCAGTTGCGACAGAACTTCCTCTTTTAGAGCTGCCAGGTCGAGGGCCATTCGCCTTCCACACTACCAAACCAAGCCTTTTGTTCGGGTTATCTTTCGCTTTTGGACAAATCCTTACGGCGTAGGCGGCACTTTGGAAGACTTTCGCTCGTCTGAGGAATAGAGGAAATTTGACGAGGTCACTTATGAAGGGCATTGTTGTCGCGGTATGTTACATGGTTCTGGTGGTGACGGCGCTGATCGCCATCACGCAGGGATAACCGGACAAAAAATTACGATCAACGACTATTCCCGGTGGAATGAGTACCACTTTCGCCCGCGTTTTCTCTTGAAGTCGGTCATTGTGAAAGAGGGATAGAATTTCAGTGGAACGCTCGAAAGGCGCACCCGTTTCTGTGGTTCGAATCGCTGCTATTTTCTTATGGTTGTGCGCCGGCGCGGGTATTTTGTCCGCGCAGAGCGGAAATATCCGCGTGGGAAATCAGCCTATTCCGGGCGCCACAGTGACGGTCAGCCAGGATGGACAGCATTACTCGACCGTAACCGATGCCGACGGCCATTTCTTCATTTCCGTTCCAACCGGTGAATGGACTGTGGAAGTCAATATGTTCGGCTTCGATCCGCTGAAGCAGGTCGTGAGGCTCGCGCCGGGCTCGCCCGTGAACCTGCAATTAAAGCTGGCGGAATCGCCGCTCGCGGCGAGGCTGAGGCAGTTCGCCCAAAGACAGAACGGCGGCGAGCTGGCGCTTGGTCCTAACCTGCAGAACGCCGGTGGACCCGCCGGAATTTCGGCGCAAGCGGAGTTGCAGAACGCGCTAAATGGTGAAACCCCAGCGCAGTTCAGCTCGCAGGGCGGAGGAAACGAATCGTTTCTCGTGTCGGGAAGCCTGAGCCAAGGCATGGCTCAGAATGCCGCGCCCGATACCAACGGCTTCGGCATCCCTGGCGGCGGGTTCGGTCCGGGTCAAGGTGTGTCGGCAGCGCAATCGGGAAGCGGCATAAACGGCGCAGCAAGCGGATTCACGGAGAACGCAAACCCGAGTAATGGCACGGGTAACGGAAATGGCGCAAATGGCCCGGGCGGAGGCGGTGGATTCGGGCCAGCAGGGGGTGGAGGTGGCGGATTCGGCGGTGGCGGATTTGGCGGTGGAGGTGGAGGCGGCGGATTTGGTGGAGGCGGTGGACGCGGCTTCGGTGGCGGAGGTGGCGGCGGCCCACGAAACCGGCAGGGAGGCCCGGGCGGGTTTCGAGCCGGTGCATTCGGCAACCGGCGTCAGCCGAACCAGATACACGGCATGCTTTCCATGCAGTTGGGAAATTCGGCGGTCGATGCGAAGTCTTTTTCAGTAACGGGTCAAAGCGTGACTCAGCCGGCGTACGCGCAAAGCCGCTTCAGCGGAGTGGTGGGCGGGCCGCTTATGATCCCCGGGCTGCTGAAGGACCCTTCGACATTCTTCTTTATAAGTTATTTCGGGACGAGAAACCGCAATCCGAACACGTTTACCGAGACGGTCCCCACCGATTTAGAGCGCACCGGAAATTTTTCGGACAGCATCACGTCGACGGGCACGACGGCTCAAATTTTCGATCCGACCACGCACCAGCCGTTTCCAGGCAATATTATTCCGACGTCGATGTTGAGCCCGATTTCATTGAAGCTGCTTTCTTACTTCCCCCTGCCGAACCAACCGGGCGTAGTGAATAACTATCAGTACTTAGTCTCATCGGCGCAGAATACGGATAATCTTGGGTTTCGAATTCAGAGGAACGTCAGCGAGAAGGATCGCCTTTCGTATCAGTTGAACGTTCAGGACCGCAACAGCCAAACTCCGCAAGCCTTCGGATTTGCGGACGCCTTAACAGGATCAGGTCTTCGCACGAGCTTGGCGTGGACTCATAATGTAACGCCGACGTCGATCAATACTTTGACGTTCACCTTCAATCGCAACCGAAACGAGACGCTGCCTTTTTTTGCTAATGGACAGAACGTGGCGGCGGATCTGGGGATTTTGGGCACGTCTACGAATCCACTGAGTTACGGGCCGCCGAATCTGAACTTCACCAATTTTGGATCGTTGACGGACTCATCGTACACGTTGACTCGGAACCAGAGCCAGACGGTGCTGGACGGCGCGGTGCTGAGCCGCGGATCGCACACCATCATGTTCGGCGCCCAATACCAGCGCAACGATCTGTCGACCCAAACGGATCAGAACGGGCGTGGAACGTACACGTTTTCGGGAACGCTAACAAGCGAGATTGGGCACAACGGGCAGCCGGTGGCGGGAACCGGGTTCGATTTTGCTGATTACTTACTTGGGTTACCGGAAGCGGCGACGATCACCTACGGCAACAGAAGTTTCTACTTCAACGAGAACGTATTGAGCGGGTATATTCAGGACGACTGGCGCATTAACTCGCGTTTGACGTTGCTTTTCGGTACGCGTTATGAGTATTTCCAGCCGTTCACCGAGAAATATGGTCTTTTGACCAATCTGGACATTGCTCCGGGATATACGGCAGTTAGCTTAGTAACTCCGCAATCGCCGCTGGGCCCTTATACGGGCGCGTTTCCACCGAGTCTTATCAATTCGGATTACAACAACTTTGGTCCTCGAGTAGGGATCGCGTGGAGGGTACCGGGCATCAAGCGCTCGACCGTAGTGCGGGCTGGATATGGAATTTACTACAACGGGCAGGCGTATTACAACTTTCCGCTACAGATGGCGCAGCAGCCGCCGTTTGCGGTCTCAAATACTGTAGTTTCGAACATCGCCGACCCACTGACCGTGTCGGATGGATTTCTTGGCGCCGTTCCGGGTAAGAATTTACTAAACACATACGCGATCAACCGCGACTATCACACGCCGTATGCCCAGACGTGGACGTTTTCCATTCAACATGAATTAGTGCACGGAATGTTTGTGGAGGGAACGTATGTGGGAACGAAAGGCACGGACCTGGACGTGTTTCTTTCGCCCAACAGCGCGCCGCCAGGCAGTCCGCTCAATTCCGAAAACCGGCTGCCGATCGCGAATGCGACTACGTTTACCTATGACACGCCGGTAGGGAATTCCAGTTACAACGCAATGCTGCTGCGGCTGGCGCAGCGCTTCAATCACGGCATTTCGTTCCGGGCGACGTACACGTGGTCGAAATCGATCGACGATGCGTCGAGTTTCGCGGGACCGGGCGCCGGAACGGTGGTGCAGAATTACCAGGATATTGAGGCCGAGCGGGGGTTGTCCGCGTTCAATCGCGGCCAGGTGTTCGACATGACTTTTATTTTCACTTCGCACTTCCGGGAGCATGAAGACACGGCTGTGGCGAAGCTTTTGAAGAATTGGTCGGTCAGCGGCGGCATCACGGCCGAGACGGGCACGCCGCTTACCGCGACCGTCCTAGGCAACCAAACCAACATAGCGGGAAGCGGTAATGTGGGAAGCGGGAGAGCGGAAGCGACGGGCGAGAGCATAGACTCGAGCACCGGCTTTTTCAATCTAAATGCATTCACCGTGCCGCCTGCCGGACAGTACGGTAACGCGGGGCGGTACACGATACCTGGACCGGGCTTGTTTACGCTCAACGCGACGTTTGGCCGGTCGTTCCAGTTTGGCGAAACGCGGCGGCGGCTGGAGTTCCGGATTGAAGGCAACAATGTGCTGAACAACGTGAATTACTCGAGCGTCAATACCGTTGTGAACGCCACCAACTACGGACTTGCGACGGCGGCGGGCACGATGCGGCAACTGGACGCCGTAGTGCGATTCAGATTCTAGATATGAGGCCAGGACGTGCATCGAGAATTGGCGCTGCCATCATTTCGGTGATGCTAGCGGGGCAGCCTGCTTTTGCACAATTAAACGGCATTCCTCCGCCTCCTGCGCCTCCGCCCGATGCGCAGGGAAGGGTTCGCACTCGCGGCCGTGCCACGTTCTCGGTAACAATGAGCCAGGTAATTGTCAACGTTTCGGTGACGGACCGGAATGGCAAGCCCATAGAAAATCTGACCAAGGACGATTTTCAACTATATGAGGACGGCAAATTACAGAAGCTCCAGGCGTGCGAATTTCAACGATTAGGAACAAATCCGCTGCCGCCGTTGACTCCCGAAACACAGTTTGCGCAGCGCCCCGCCCAACAGCCCAGCGAAACGCCAGCGTCGCCAGCCGGCCAAAGCCCGTTTAACAACGAGATGCTCTCGAAGTATCAGGACCGGCGGCTGATTGTGATGTTGTTCGATTTCTCGTCGATGGACATCCCCGAGCAGATTCGCGCCCGCGACGCGGCGTTGAAATTTCTGGCGAAGCAGATGACGGCGAGCGACATGGTTTCGATCATGGTTTTTGGCAGCGAGCTAAAAACCATCCAGGATTTTACTTCCGACCGGGATTTACTGACACAGGACATACATAGCTTCCATATTGGAGAAGCGTCGGATTTGGTGTCTTTGGCCGATACGGGCCCGGACGCGCAGGACACAAGCGGCATGTTCACGCCGGACGACACGGAGTTCAATATTTTTAATACGGACCGGAAGCTGGCGGCCTTGCAGGAAGCGGCGCAGAAGCTGATGCAATATCCGGAGAAGAAAGCTTTAGTTTACGTTTCGAGCGGCGTGAACAAGACCGGCGTGGATAATCAGTCACAATTAGAAGCCACGGTGAATGCGGCCGTGAAAGCGAATGTGGCGTTCTTTCCCATAGACGCACGCGGCCTTGTGGCGCAGATACCGGGCGGCGATGCGACCCAGGCGGGAGCCGTGGGCAACAATCTCTACAGTGGAGCGGGGCAGCGCAGCTTGAAGGACACCTTCCAGGATTCACAAGAGACGCTTTATACGCTGGCGGCCGATACGGGCGGCAAGGCGTTGTTGGACGATAACGACCTCGTGGACGGGCTCCGCGAGGTGCAGCAAGACATCAACAGCTACTACATTCTGGCGTACGAAAGCTCGAATCAGGCTCAGGACGGAAAGTATCGCCGGATTCAAGTGAAGCTCGCGCCCGGCAGAGCCACCCTTAGGGCAAAACTCGATTACCGCAAAGGATACTTCGCTCCGGTGCCGTTTGGCAAGATGCACGATAGCGATAAGGAGACGCAGTTGCAGACGGCGCTCGAAAGCGAGAATCCGGTGACCGATCTGCCGCTGGCGGTTGAGGTGGATTATTTCCGCCTCGAAAAGAACAAGTATTTTGTGCCCCTCACGGTGAGGATTCCGGGTTCGGCGCTTTCGTTCAAGGGAAAAGGAACCAAGCGTGCTACAGCGCTCGATTTCATCGCGCAAGTGCGGGACGCGAAGAACCGGGCCGCCGACCAGGTTCGCGACATAATTCCGCTGAAGGTGAATGAGGACATCGCAGGCGAGGTTAGTCACAAGCAGATCGAATATGACACCGGACTTACGCTGCCACCGGGCAAATACACGCTGAAGTTTGTAGCGCGGGAGAATGGCGAGGGCAAAGTCGGTACGTTTCAGACGCCGTTCATCGTGCCGGAGTTAGACAGCGCGAAAACGCTACGATTGAGCTCGCTCGTGCTGAGTAACCAGATTCAGCCCGTAAAAGAGCAGCTCGCAGGCGTAAAGAACAGCAAGAAGCTTACGGCGCAAGACCCACTGATAGGCGATAACGGACAGAAAATTGTGCCGAACGTGACGCGTGTCTTTCGCCCTGGACAGAATTTGTACGCTTTTCTCGAAGTTTACGATCCGACCGTGCCGGAGAACATGCCGGCTAACTTCAAGGTTGCGAGCATCGCGTCGAGCCTGGCGCTCTATAGCGGCGACAAGAAAGTGTTTGAGACGCCTCCGCAACAGTTGCGGAGGTTCAACACGAAGCGTGACGGGACCATGGATTTGCGCTTTCAGACTCCTTTGAAAGATGTAAAGCCAGGCCGATATACGTGCCAGATCAACGTGATTGACGAGCTCGGACGGAAGTTCGCTTTTCCGCGAGTTTCGCTCGTGGTTGTGGGGAACCAGGCGCAAAGGGCGAGTCTGTAAGCATCGGGCTACGTCCGATGTTTAGCGGACGCGTAAATTTCGGCCATCAGCTTCATATCGCGCAATCCTTCCTCGCCATTCGGCTTTGGCTCTTTGCCGGAGTTAATGCAATCTGCGAAGTATTCGCCTTCACGCAAGAATTGCGCGGGATCTTTCTCATTTTCCAATTGCTCGATCGGCGGCTGGCCGTGAATATGAGCGGTGAGATGAATGCCTTCGTAAGCGAAGGCGGGTTCCAGATGCACATAGCCGTTTGATCCGTAAACAGTGTACGAGCCGGGCATGTTTGCTCCGTAGGTAGTCGTGCAACTAGCGACGATGCCCGAAGGAAATTTGATGGTCCAGGACAGGTTCTCCTCGACTTCGTTGAAACGCCCGTCATGGTCGATAACTGAGGAGTAGCCTTCGAGCGCAGCAGGCTCCTCGCCGGTGAGATAGCGGCAGGCATTCAAGGAATAGATGCCAACGTCCATGAGCGGACCGCCTCCGGCCAGTTCCTTATTCAAGCGCCACTCACCTGGCTTGATATTGAATCCATTCGCGCTCGAAATAGATTGAACTTTTCCGAGGTTGCCGTCGCGGATCATTTTGATTGCGGCGAGATTTGTGGGCTCGAGCTGGCAGCGATACGCGATCATCAGCTTTTTGTTGGCTTTGCGGCAAGCATCAATCATGGCCTGACTATCCTTCACCGTCGTCGCCATGGGTTTCTCGGACAGCACGTGCTTACCTGCCTTCGCCGCGCGGACGGTGTACTCGGCGTGCATGCTATTGGGGAGGGCCACGTACACAGCATCAATTTCCTTGTTTCCGGCCATCTCCTCCATATTTTTGTAATCGTAGATACTGCTCGTTGGGACGTTGTACTGCGCGGCCATTTTCTCGGCTTTGTCGCGGTGACCGCTGACGAGTCCGGTGATTCTGCATTTCGACGAGGTTTTCACGCCCGGCATGAAGTGCTGCATCGAGATGCGGCCCAGTCCGATGATGGCGTAGCCGATGTTTTTCCCTTCGTCGCGGGCATCAACGGATGGAGCGAATCGGGACAGCAGCGCGCCCCCGGCAAGAGCTCTTCCCAACTGCCGTCGGTTCAAATCCATAAATAATCCTCTTCGAAAACGATATCGCAGGCGAAGCGAAGCGCACAGGCGTTTGGTGCCGTTGTGCGCGATTCGAGCGTGAAATGCGCGCTGAAATGGGGCAAGCGAGATTTGCACTGTGGCGGACATGCGGGGCGAGAGCCTACAATGAGGGTGATGAAAAAGACCAGGCTGGGGCCGCTCTCTCCGGTCGCGGTTCCGTAAGCTGCTGTGAACGCGCGATCGCATTTCTGAACTGCGCGCGTCGGCAAGCGGTGTTCGGCCTTTTTCATTACCCTCTACAATGGCAGCGATATGGCGAAAATTGGAAAACCTGCTTGCGCGGCTCCCACAGGCGATAGATGCGGCGAGGGCGCGGTTTGGCATGAAGGGGAGAACGCACTTTACTGGTGCGACATCAATCGCTTTTTGATTCATCGCTTCGATGAAAAGGACAAGCACGTCAAGACGTGGCTTTTCGACGAGCCGGTGACCGCTTTAGCGCTTACCGATCGCGACGATACGCTGGCTGTCGCGCTTGGATCGGGCCTGATCCTTTGGGAGCCTGGGGGGGACGTAAGACAGAGTCATAGATTCCATCTTCCGGGGTGGCCGCGTGTGCGCTTGAACGATGGCAGGCCGGATCCCAGGGGATCGTTCTGGGTAGGGTCGATGCGAAACAACGTGAACCCGGACGGATCGGTTGGCGAAGATAGCGGGACCGATGGAGTTCTGTTTCGGATCGATCCTGACGGAACGACGAGTGAATGGCGGCGCGGCCTCGGCATTTCGAATACGCTGGCGTGGAGCCCTTCGGAGGATCGCTTCTATTTTGCCGATACGCTGGTAAACGAAATTCGCGTCTACGATTACGACAAGAAGACGGGCGCAATCAGCGAAGAGAGGCCCTTCTTGAAAGATTTTCCGCGCGGCAAACCCGATGGTTCAGCCATGGACGCCGAAGGATACCTATGGAATTGCCGGTATGGGGGCGGCTTGATCGTTCGCGTTGCGCCGGATGGCGGAGTTGACCGCGTCATCGACATGCCGGTGACCAATATCACGACATGCACGTTCGGTGGGCCTGATTTGACGACGCTCTACGTGACGACTGCTTCAAACGGGGCGGACGCTAGCGAAAGATTGGCGGGCAGCTTGTTTGTCATCGAGACAGACGTCAAAGGACAGAGGGAGAACCGGTTTCGCGCTCATGGGCGTTAGTTTGCCGCGAAGCGGCCCAATTCAATCTCTATAATTGTGAATTCAAGGAGGGACGATGGCTGCCAAGGCCCAACAGTATGTCGCGCAGAACGAATCGCGGCTACTGGAGGAGTTGAAGAGCTTTCTGCGGATTCCGAGCATCAGTACGCTGCCCGAACACAAAGAAGATGTCGCGAAGGCGGCCGGGTTTGTGGCGGAAAAAATGAAAGCCGCGGGTCTGGAGAATGTCGAGATCATCAAGACATCGAAACATCCGCTGGTTTATGGCGATTGGTTGCACGCTAAGGGCAAGCCAACCGTTCTCTGCTACGGCCATTATGATGTTCAGCCGCCCGATCCGCTCGAGCTGTGGTTGACGCCGCCGTTTGAGCCCTCCGAACGCAACGGAAACTTGTATGCGCGCGGAGCATGCGACGACAAGGGACAGATGTACATGCACATCAAGGCGGTCGAGGCTCTTTTCGCCGTGCATGGCAAGCTTCCGGTGAACGTTAAATTTTTGATTGAGGGTGAGGAAGAGGTCGGTGGAGAATCGATCTCCGAGTTCGTTCCGAAGCACAAGGAGAAGCTGAAGGCGGACGTGGCGCTTGTGTCGGACACGGAGCTCTTCGCAGACGGAGTGCCGACGTTGTGTGTAGGGCTGCGGGGGCTGGTGTACATGGAGGTAGAAGCGCAAGGACCAGCGCGCGATTTGCACTCCGGTATTTACGGCGGAGCCGCTCCGAATCCCGTCTACGGACTGATTGAGATGCTCGCGAAGGCGAAGGACGCCGATGGGCACATTCAGATTCCTGGCTTCTACGCCGACGTCGCGGAGCCGGCGGCTGCGGAAGTCGAGAGTTGGCGGCGGCTGCCCTTCTCAGAAGAGAAATTTCTGAGGGAGGAAGTGGGTTCAACGGTGCTGACCGGCGAGCCTGGGCAGAGCGTGCTGGCGCGCATCTGGGCCCGGCCCACGTTTGAGGTGCACGGTATTGCCGGCGGTTTCACGGGCGCGGGCGCGAAGACCGTCATTCCGGCCACGGCCACGGCGAAAGTTTCGTTCCGCCTCGTCCCGAATCAAGATCCGGAAAAAGTTGTAGCGGCGTTCAAGAAATGGGTAGCGAAGAATACACCGCGAGGCATCAGGATGGAGGTACGCGTGCTGAGCGCGGGGCCTGGCATCGTGGTAAATCCCGATCATCCAGCCATTCACGTGGCAGCTAAAGCGTTCACCGAGATGTTGGGTACGCCGACCGTATTCATAAGGGGAGGCGGATCAATTCCCATTGTTGGAGAGCTTGCGGAGCATCTCGGCATACCCACCGCTTTGATGGGATTCGGGCTGCCGGACGACGGCCTGCACTCGCCGAATGAAAAATACCGCATCAGCAATTTCTATCAGGGCATTGTCACGATCGCCCATTTCTTTGAGAAATACGGGGCGAGCGCGTAGGCGCGACTGGACATTCGCTAAGTAATCGAAAGTTTCGATTTGATTGTTACTAACGATTGTCACTAACTTGTACGAACTATCCATGGGCAACTAATATTTCAATTGCATTATGAAGTTCGCCATTTGCTAGTTTGTGGTCTCGGGATAGGAAACAGCATTGACAAACTAGTTATCTGGATGATTTCATCGAACAAGGCACCCGTTCGTTAGCACCAAAATCTCCCGGGGAGAGGCGTGATGAACCTTCAGGAACTGTCGCTGCCGCTATACAGCAGATGGCATCACCAGTGGACTGCAGCTTCTAACTACTTTCGATATGGCCCTGGGTACTTCTTCATGTACGTATTGGGACGGTTTTCTGTAGTCCGCTGCACGATGCTATGGATCCATAGACCAAGGTCGTCCAAAGCGGCGGTAGTCTCCGGCCCATCGCTGATCGAGGATGTAGATATAGATCATGTTGTCCGCGCAGTTTCAGAAGAAGGACTATTTCCTGGCTTGCGTCTTCGGGCTGATGTTCTCAAAGAACTGCGGGAATTCGCGTCTGTCACAACTTGTCTTGGCGACGGGAAGCCCGAGTATCCTTTTCGGTATGTCGACAAGACTGCGGCTCAACAGGAGTATGCGCAAACATTCAGGGTTGCGAGATATAACCATGTGCTCGAAGCCTGTTCTGCACTCCGGACTCTGGTTTCAGACACCAAACTGCTCGCCATTGCCCGCAAGTATTTGCGCACCCAACCAGTTCTGATAGCTGCGAGCATGTGGTGGAGTTTTCCGGCTGCAGCCAACGCCGCGCAGCAGGTGGAAGTCGGCCAGGGTTTCCACTATGATGTCGATGATTACCGGACTCTTGCCTTCTTCTTCTACTTAACCGACGTGAAGCCGTCGAACGGACCGCACGTATTTGTCCGTAAAAGTCACATTGAGAAGTCCTGGAAACACGTGGCTTCCATTTATAAGGGCCGCGCGGATGCCGAGATCGAAGGGTTCTATGGACCTGAGCGCCAGGTTGTCTTATGCGGACCTGCGGGATCCGGATTTGCCGAAGACATATTCGGCTTTCATAAGGGCTTGCATCCCGAAAGCGGCGATCGCTTGATGCTTCAGGTGCGTTATGGCCTTCGCGATTACGGTGCTGGGTGGGCGGATTGAACGCGGCTGTGACCGGCAGCCCTCCAACCGTAGCATGACTGCGTAGCGCGGGAGATCTTCTGCCCTTAATGTGGGAGAGCTCGTAAGCGCCACTTTTTTGAAAACAGTCGGTGGATCGCTGTTCCGTGGTTTGGTACAACCGAGTTGCGGGGCGATAGACGACGGGACATGTTTCGGAAGGTGCTTGTAGCGAACCGGGGGGAGATCGCGGTACGCATTATCAGGGCGTTGAAGGAGATGGAGGTAGAGAGCGTTGCGGTCTTCTCCGATGCCGACCGCACTGCGCTTCACGTCATGATGGCGGATGAAGCGGTTGCGATTGGACCGGCGGCTTCGAAAGAGAGCTATCTCGCAATAGACAAGATTATTTCCGCGGCCCAGGCAACAGGAGCTGAAGCTATACATCCGGGTTATGGGTTCTTAAGTGAAAATGCCGCATTCGCGCGTGCGTGTTCCAGTGCTGGTATTAAATTCATTGGGCCAACGTGGCAGGCTATCGAGCGTATGGGATCGAAAACGGCGGCGCGTCGTCTTGCCCGCGAGGTGGGAGCCCCCGTCGTTCCTGGAACAGAACATGGGGTTGCCGATGCTGCCGAGGCAAAGGCGATTGCCGCCGGAATCGGATATCCGGTGCTGTTGAAGGCCGCTGCCGGTGGCGGGGGAAAAGGCATGCGCCGCGTGAGCAGCGATCGAGAGCTCGACGATGCGCTTCATACTGCGAGCGGTGAGGCGGAGCGGGCCTTCGGCTCGGGCGAAATCTACCTCGAGAAGCTGATAGAAAAACCTCGACACATCGAGGTCCAGGTTCTTGGCGATGAGCATGGTCATCTCATCCATCTGGGTGAACGGGAATGCTCGATTCAACGGCGGCATCAAAAAGTAGTCGAAGAATCGCCCTCGCCGCTCGTCGAGCAAATCGACGGGCTTCGAGAGCGTCTGGGCGAAGCGGCTTTGAAGATTTGCCGCGCCGCGGACTACTGGAACGCCGGCACTCTCGAATTTCTGGCGGATCAGCAGGGCAATTTTTACTTCCTCGAAATGAATACGCGGCTACAGGTCGAGCATCCAGTCACGGAACTCGTCACGGGCACCGACCTGGTTCAGTGGCAACTTAAAATTGCGGCAGGCGAACGCCTCACGCTGCGGCAGGACGATATCCGACCGCGCGGCTCGGCTATCGAGTGCCGCGTGTACGCGGAGGATGCGGATGAAGATTTCCTTCCAAGTCCAGGTAAAATCTCTGGCTATGTAGAGCCGGGCGGTCCGGGCGTGCGTGTGGATTCCGGTGTCTATGACGGATGGAATGTTCCCATCGATTACGATCCGCTACTCGCCAAGCTGATCGTGTGGGCGGAAACGCGCGAGGCCGCTGTCGCGAGAATGCGGCGGGCAGTCTCGGAGTACCATATTTCCGGGATCACTACGAACCTGGGCTTGTTCTCCGCCGTCATGTCCGACGCGCAGTTCCGCGCAGGCATGCTTCACACAGGTTTTCTCGAAGAGTTTCAGTCAAGAACTCGGCCGCGCGCTTGCGAAGAGCGGGAAACGCTTGCCGCGATCGCTGGCTGCGTCTTTGCCAGACAGACCGACGCGCGCCAGCCCATGCCGAATCATCTGTCGCTTGCTTCAGCATGGCTCCGCAACGGTCTGCGCGACCTTCAAAGATGAAGCTACGCATCGAGGCCGGATTGGATGAGTACCTTCTCGAACTGCTCACTCGGAACGACCTAGTGGAATACGAGCTTACGGGCGCGTCGAACAGAAATGGAGCGCTATCGATACGCGAGGCATCGCCCGGGGTGTTTTCGATTCTCGAAGGCCATCGCAGCTTTACGCTACGTGTAGCGAGGCAAGACGATTGGCTCGAGGCATGGGTGAATGGAAGGCGTCTTCGATTCCGTGTTTCCGATCCTCGTGACCGGGCTCGGGCCGGGCGGAGTCTCCTGGCGTCGGGGCCTAGGGAGCTTCGCGCTCTCATGCCCGGCAAGGTGGTAAAGCTGCTGGTAAAGGAAGGCGACGAGGTAAGCGCGGGCACGGGTCTCATCGTCGTAGAAGCCATGAAGATGCAGAATGAAATGAAGTCGCCGAAAGACGGGCGGGTCGGGCGTATTCACGTAGGCGAAGGCTCGGCCGTCGGAGCAGGCGAAGCTTTGCTGGTTATCGAATGAGAATGTCAATCGAAAACTGCCCAAAGTGCAATGGAACAGGCTGGATCAGCAGCGATCGCGACGGCTTGGCCGTGGCGGAACGCTGCGCGTGTGTGGAGGAAGAGCGGGTCGAAACCCTTTCGGAAAAATCTCAAATTCCGCCTAACTTCTCCAAAGCTTCGTTCGAAAACTTTCTTTTACCGCAGGACAATCCGACCGCGCAGCGCGGACTGGCCGATGTGATGCTGGCTGTGAGCGCGTTTGCGCGCAATTACCCCAAGAATTTGAAGCCGGGTCTGCTCCTTGTAGGTCCTCCGGGAACCGGCAAAACTCACCTTGCTGTCGCCGTGCTTCAGTTTTTGCTCTCCCAAGGGCATGAAGGCATTTTTTACGACTATCAAAATCTTCTCGAGCGGATACGCGCCGGCTATAACGAAACATTGGGGACAAGCAGCCGCGAGGCCTATTTGTCTGCGCTGGATTCGGAGATTCTGCTCCTTGACGATTTGGGAGCGCATCGTGTCACCGACTGGGTGGAAGACACGGTTACGGCCATAGTCACGCATCGCTATAATCACCGGAAGAGCTTGATCGCGACCACGAACCTGGTAGATCCTGAGATAAGCGCTTCCGTCATCGAGAAAGGGAAGGGTGTGGCTCCGGCGTATAAGATCACGCTCGAAGAGCGCATCGGCGAGCGCGCCCGCTCCCGCCTGTTTGAGATGTGCAAAGTGATTCGAATGCCGAATATCGAGGACTATCGCATTCGCCGCGGCAAGGAATCAAGCAGTTGGAAGTAAATTCCTGGCTCTGGTTTTAGCTATGCAGGAGACCGAACCTCTGCATCCCGCCATGGCCGGCAACATCCCGGTCTTGGGGGGCACGCTCCGAGCGCTTTTTTTGTTCGACATCGCCGAAGAGATTGATCTGCAACATCTCCATTCGATTCTTGGGACGAGCCCGAGCAAGCGGGAACCGTCTTTCGTGCACATCACTCCAGAATATGTCCGGTATGAGCGGCCGCCCGTTCTCGATCACATTTCGCCCTGTATGACTAACGCCGGCCAGGTTTTGTCGGGGCGCGTGCGCTATTTCGATTACGGCGTCGCAAGCATTGAACTGCAACTGTCGATCGCCGGGGGTTGGCAGGATCTAATCGGGCTGGCGAATCGTTGGTTCGAGTCGGCGGAGCTCGAGGAGCTGGCACAGCAGGCGCTGCGGGAACATTTGGAGCGAACGCGGGGGACATTGAAGAAAGCGTACGAGCAGTGGACCTCAGAAGAATATTACATAGTCCAACTCGATCCAATTCCGTCGCCTAACGGACCCGTCACAAGCGAAGAACTTTTGAAGGAGTGCGGCGGCTATCTCGCGCAACTGGTCCGTGGTGAAGAGTCTCCACTGGCGATGAGCGAGCGTCAGGAAGTGCTGCAGGCCTCGATGTCCTATTACACGACGGACCTGCTGGTAGTCGGTTGGACTGCTGCTGTCGTATATGACACGCGCGCCGGCGCGAGGGCCACGGTCGATTTGCTCGAATACGCCAACACGCAGCTGCTCGAATTCCGATACTACGACGAGGTGTTGACACGCGTGCTGGAGAGCGTGTACAAGACCTTGGATCGGCGTAGACGATTTTTCTCCCGCTGGGATCTCGTGTCCAAAGCCCGGCAGCTCAATTCAATCCGAGTCGAGATTCGAGAACTCTCGGAGCGCACCGACAACGCCATCAAGTTTTTGAGCGATATGTTCTATGCCCGGGCTTACAGGCTGGCAGCCACGCGGATTGGTGTCGAGGATTACCACAGTCTAGTGAACGAGAAGCTCTCGACTGCGGGTGAACTTTATGACTCGATGGTAAACGAATTTCACCAAGGACGAGCTTTTATCCTGGAGCTGCTGGTTGTCATCATCCTCATAATCGAGCTTGTGTTTTTGTTCCGTGGGGGCAAGTAAATCGTAACCGAGCCGCGACCGTGAGGGAGCGGACATGAGGGACCTCGGCTGGCGGCCGGCAATGCTCGACCTTCCTGGATCAACGCGCCTGCTCGTAATTCCAGGCGAGGCGGAACATGGTGGCTTCGTCAAAATGCTTCGTTAGAATCTGCAGTCCCACCGGCAATCCATCGCGCGTTTCGCCGCAGGGCACGCTCATGCACGGCACTCCGCTTAGGTCGCCGGTGATGGTGTAGATGTCTGAAAGATACATCGACATGGGATCGTCAACCTTTTCACCGATGCGAAAAGCCGGGAAGGGAGATACCGGTGTGACGAGCGCATCTACTTCTTCGAACGCCTTCGCGAAATCCCGCGCAATCAAGGCGCGCACTTTTTGAGCTTTCAGGTAATAAGCATCGTAGTAACCCGCGCTGAGAACATAAGTCCCGAGCATGATGCGGCGTTTGACTTCAGTCCCGAAGCCCGCGCCACGCGTGTTCCTGTACATGCCGGACAAGGTGTCCGCTTCGCTTCGAACGGTGTAACGCACGCCATCGTAGCGGGCAAGATTTGAGCTGGCCTCCGCCGTCGCAATGATGTAATAACAGGCGATCGCGTACCGGGTGTGCGGCAAGCTGATTTCCCGAACGTCGCAGCCCAGCTCCTCGAGCTTCGCGATGGCCGTGCGGACCGGCAATCCGCTGTCGTCTGTAAGTCCATCGAAATATTCTCGCGGCAAACCTACTTTCAAACCCTTCACGTCTCGTTTCATCAGCGTGAGATAGTCGTCCACGGGCGCGAAAGCGGAAGTAGAATCGGCCTCGTCGCGGCCTGCCATCACTTTCAGTACCAGAGCCGCGTCTTCCACGTTGCGGCCAAAGGGTCCGATGTGATCGAGCGAGCTTGCAAAAGCAACTAACCCATAGCGCGACACGCGGCCGTAGGTTGGCGTGACTCCGACAACACCGCAAAAACTGGCCGGTTGGCGAATCGATCCGCCTGTGTCGGAACCCAGGGAAACCACGCAGGTGCCTTGTGCCACGGCTGCCGCCGATCCACCGCTCGATCCGCCCGGAACGCGATCGAGCGCTACCGGATTGCGCACAGGCCCATAAGCGGAGTTCTCGTTTGAAGAGCCCATCGCAAATTCATCGCAGTTGAGTTTGCCGATTATCGCGGCTCCAGCTTCCTCGAGCCGCACGACCGCTGTCGCGTCGTAAGGTGGAATGTAATGCTCGAGCATTTTCGAGCCGCAAGTCGTGCGAAGACCCTTGGTGACGATAACGTCCTTCACACCGAGCGGCACGCCGGCAAGCTCTCCCGGATACTCGCCTTTCGCGATTTTCGCGTCCACGCGGTTTGCAGCGACGAGCGCGCGTTCAGAACTAAAAGTAAGAAACGCGTTTGTTTTTGGGCTTTCACGCTCCGCGTTTTCGATGGCCGCGGTCACCAATTCGACCGCGCTAAATTCTTTTGCATGCAGACCGTCGCGAATTTGCGAAATCGTCAGACGTGCGACAGGCGGAAGATTACTCATCGCTCGATGACCCTCGGCACTTTGAAGTAGCCCGCACCTTTGACGGGTGCGTTGGCGATCGCTTCTTCGTTACTGAGCGGATCGAGCGGATGGTCCTCGCGCAGCGTTGCGGTCTCGTCGGCTTCAAACAAAACTTGGGCCATCGGAGCGACATCTTTCGTATCAAGCTCGTTCAATTGCTCGATATGCGTCAAAATTTCTCCCAGGTCGTGGGACATGCGGACTATTTCTTCGTCGGATAGCCGGAGATTTGCGAGATCGGCTACGTAGCGAACCTCTTCTGTTTTCAGTTTCAAGCCGATGCCTTCCTGCGCGAGAGCTGATATACCTTCTTTAGCACGGGGTCGGCAATTCGGTCCGCTTCATCGCTGGAACAATTTTTTGACGCGAGCCTTTCCTGAGCGGTTAAAGCCGTATGCGTCGCCTGCGGCTCGCGGCGCGGAACTCGAAGACGAAACTCGATCGATTCGATTTCGAGACCAGGCAGCAAAAGTCGGATGCGCTCCAAAATTTGAGACCCGAGCGTTCGTAGCTGCCGCTGCCAAATCATGTCCTCCGCCTCGACCACCAGCGTCTTTCGTACCAGTCGCAGTTGTGACGTGTGCCGGGCAATCGCTTTGCCGACCACAACCGGCCAAACTGCTTCAATTGTCTGGCGGTCATCGAGAATCGAGCTCGGCTGTTTGGATTTTCGCAGAACTCTGGCGGCGCGTTCCATGCAGGGCTGCTTTCGGAAATTGCTCGGGGGAAGACCTGAGTGTAACACGCGGGCGGCGGCTATTCGCGGCGCAAAACCTTAGCCGGATCGGTATTGCGCCGCGCGCAGAGCGGGGCCTGTTGCGGCGAGTAAAGAAACTGATAGTAAAACAGCCGCAGCCACTGCTAGATTCGATGGATCGGTAGCGCTGATGCCGAACAAGAGGGATTTCAACAATCGCTCGAGCGCTGCTGCGGACCGCAAGACCGGCTATCAATCCAATCACCGAGGCATGTAAACGTACTGCGATACATAAGACGGAAAACGTCGCCAGTATCTGCGCCTAACGCCATTCGGATTCCGATTTCCTTGCTCCTCTGAGTTGCCAGATAACTGGACACAGCGTAGATGCCAAATGCCGCCAGTGTGAGCGCGAGTCCTGCAAACACTCCCAACAGCCACATGGCGCGCTTCGGTCCGTCTGTCAGATAAGACGTCCGCTCTTCGAGCGTTTGGGCCTCATCCAAAGGATTTGCCGGAGCTTCCAGATACACCGCGTGCCGTACCGCGCTTGCAATTGACATGGGATCGTTTTCGGTTCGTGCAAGGATGTATGCGATGCGTAAGGCGTTCTGGCTCTCGGGCAGGTAGATGTGCTCGGCGCTGCAATCGGCAACTGAGGCGACGCAAACGTTGCCTACAACGCCGACGATCTCGTTGGCCACCTCCTTTCCGCCGTCGACGTTAAACTTAAGCTCGGGCAGAATGATTCGTCGGCCAATCGCTTTCCCGGCAAAATATCGTTGCGCGATCGACTCGCTCACCAAAACAACGGGTGTCGAGCCGGCCCGATCGGCGGGCGTGAACGAGCGCCCGGCGCGGAGCGGAATTTGCATGACTCGCAGATAATCATCGCTGACCACATCGAGTGACGCTACGTGCTCGTGACGGCGCTCTGGCTCGCCTTCAGGATGAACATCCATAGAAATAGATACGCCGACCATTGGGATGCTGGTGGCGGTGGCGACAGCGCGCACACTTGATAGCGCCGAAAGCCGCTCGCGAATCCGGGCATAGAGCGCGACGCCAGCGTTCGCGCTGCCGTCGGGCGAGGGCGGCAATGTAAGGAAATTCGTTAATACATTGCGCGGATTGTAGCCGAGGTTAGCGGCGAGGATTCGAGCGAAAGTCCGCATCAAGAGTCCGGCGCCCGCGAGCAGCACAAACGCGAGGGCAACTTCGCTGGCGATGAGTGAGCCCTGCCACTTCGCGGTAACGCGCGAGCGCATTCCGCCCGCTCCTCGGCTCGGACGCGCGGACCGAATGGCAGGAACTATGCCGAAACAATAGCGCGGCGGTCAACCCAAGAGAGAGCGCGCACAGGAGAACACGGCCATCGATACTAAGGGCCTGCTAAACAATAAACTGTACATTTTGAAGAGGCGTGAGGGCTATTTGACTCTAGCTGTGAGGTAGCAAGGTGTAGTTCCAATCCGGGTGCACTTTATGTCGCTTGAGGCGGATCTGGTCAATTTCTTCCTTTGAGATCTCGACTCCAGTCTCATACTCGCTGGTGTCGAGAACGGCTTTGATCTTCAATCCCGTGCGCGTGCGTGTTCCGCCGATCAGGTTAACGACTGTTTCAAAATTGATGAGCGGCTTTCCTTGCCAGTTTAGGCTGATGAAGGAAAAGAGCCGATGCTCAATCTGGTTCCATTTGCTGGTTCCGGGAGGATAATGACAAACCGTGATGGCCATCCCGGTTTCGTCGCTCAATGCCTGCAGGTGCAGTTTCCAAGCGCGCTGCCGATTCCCGTTACTGCCGCCGCTGTCAGCGCATATCAGTAGCCTTCGTGTTCCCCTGTAGTGACGTTTGCCATCCAGACGCCACCACCGCCGGATGCTTTCAACGGCGAATTCCGCCGTCTCGTGCGTTACGCCGACATTGACAACCGCGCGGTTGCGCGCGATGTCGTAAGCTCCGTACGGAATCGCCTTGCCCTGGCCCAGGTGCGGAAAGTCGTGCACCGTAACTTCATCCGATTTTCCCTGCGGAAGCCATCTCCGACCCGCATTTTTAAAGGCTCCCACGAGTTCTTTCTTCTTTGTGTCCACCGAAATCACGGGGTCTCCCACGCGCCGGAACGCCTTGACCTCCCGGTTCAGATAGCGGAACTGGGCATCCCGATTCGGATGCTGAGGGCCCTCGCGGGTCTTTACGTTGGCCTGCAAGGTGTATCCCATGTCCTCGAGGCAGCGGCCCACCGTGACGCTGCTGATCGGGTGTCCGGAGTGGGTCAGTTCATCGGCTATGGTCCGTGTGGACTTGCTGGTCCACTTGAGCGGACTCATAGGATCGCCCGCTGTGGTCTCCTCCACAATGCTCTTCAGCCGCCGCAATAACCCCTCATCGGTGTGCTCTACTTTTTTGCGGCCGCCTCCGGGTTGTCGCACTCGCCCTTCAGCCGGGCCGCGAACCTTCTCGCTGATCAGTTCCCTCACGCCTTGAGTAATCGTCACTCGTGACATCCCCGTCAACTGTGCCAGGTGACTGATCCCTCCCCGGCCCAGTTGCAGTGCCCTCTCAGCAACCAACAAGCGAGCCTGGTATTCGTTCATCGCGCCCAGAACCCGCAGCCATGTTCTTTCGGCTGAAGTAGCTGACACCCCGCCACCGGGTCTGTAGGTCCGCATTAAATAAAACATAACTGAGTTCGTCTGTTTTGTACAGATTATTGTTTAGCAGCCCCTAAGTTCGCTGGCTCTCGGAAGCGTCGCGGTGAGCGGCCTCAGAGCGGCCAAGCCTGCGTAAGCGATCACGACTGCCGCTGCGCTCGCGGCAAGCGCAATCACAAGAGCCTCGGCCAATACGAAGCGAATAATGTGGAGCGGACCGGCTCCCAGCGCGATGCGGATATCGATTTCGTGCTGGCGCGCCGTTGAACGGGCGAGCATCAGGTTAGCCACATTCACGCACCCGATTAACAAGACAAACGATACGGCGCCAAGCAAGAGTATCAGCAGGGGTTGTTGAGCGCCCGTCATCTGTTCGAGCATCCGGGTTGCGGTGAGCTTCTCATGCTTCCATTGGGAATTTTCGCGCGCCAGATGACTCGCAATCACGTTGAGCTCCGACTGGACGGCCTCGAGCGAAATGCCCGGCTTCATCCGTGCAATCACGTTCAATCCGTGTGGATTGTCAGATACCACATAGGGCGTGTAGATCGGAGACGTGGGCAATCCGACGGGCTTGAATCCGGCCGGCATGACGCCGATGACAACCCAGGGCGCGTTGTTCAGGGCGAGCGACCTACCGATAATCTTCGAATCTCCGGCGAACCGGCGCTTCCAGTAACTATAGTCGAGAACGACGACGTGGTCGCGGCCGTGCTGATCCTCGTCCGGCAGGAATGTGCGGCCGATCATTGCTTGCGCCCGCTCCAAGGCAAACCAGTTGGCCGTGGAGCACGGACTTGTCAATTGTTCCGGCTCACCCATGCCGGTGAGATTGTATTGGCAAAACTGATTGGCGGCTACGGTCTCGAGCGTGCGGCTTTGACGGCGGAGCTGCTGGTAGACGTCAGGGGCGAGGAATCCAGCCCCGCTCCGATCTACGTTGGAGATTTGGACGAGCTGGTCGGTCCGATAGCCGGGTAGCGGACGTAACAGGACTGCATTGACGACTGAGAACATCGTCGTGTTGGCGCCGATTCCCAGCGCGAGCGTGACGATAGCAGCCGAAGTGAACGCAGGTGAACGCCGCAGGCTGCGGCTTGCGACAAGCAGGCCGGAGATCATTCGGCCTCTCCGGCAGTTTCGCGCAGGTTCTTGCTCAGAGAAGTTGGAAATTTACTTCCACATTTGCCGCGACGCACACCGGCCGCCCATCCCTGATTCCAGGACTGAAACGCCATCGCTCGACAGCTTGCACTGCTCTCTCGTCGAGTCCCAACCCGAGCGGCTTCAGTACGCGTATGTGTTTCGGTTGTCCGAGCTCGTCGATAATGACTCCCAGCACAACTGTGCCATGACAGCGCGCCTGACGGGCCTCGTCTGAGTAATTGGGCTCAACCTTATAGACCAGTATGGGAACTTTCGAAAGCTCGCTGGTCCGGTACACAGCCCTTCCCCAGCCCAGGCTCCCGCCGCGGCGCAATGCGTCGGCCAAATCTCCGCTCGTGCCCGGATCGGTAGAACCGCCATTTCCGATGCCGCCAAAGCCGGGCCCGGGCGATGGATGCCAAGTCTGCGCCAACGGATTTCCATACTGAAACGCCGGCTCGATTTTCGGCGGATTCAGATCGAGTAACGCCGGAGAAACCTTCAGCTTCGGCTGCAAATTCTGAACTCGCAAAGGCGCCGCAATCCGCAAATTTTCCGGCTTTGGCATGATGCCCTTGGAAGCCATGAGCCGTTGATTATTCCCGCCGTTCGCCTTAGCCTGCGCCATTAAAGGCTTGGGCTGTGCGGGCGCAATGAGACGGCTCTCATGCAGCATCGTAACGCGCAGAGGCTTAACACGTGCCGGAGGAAGAGAAAACTGTACAAAAACAAACAGTAGAATGGCCGCGCCCGCGTGAAGAGAAAGCGAGATCAGGCTTGCGCGCGCATCCGGACCGTCCTCGGCCGGCGTTAGCGGCCCGAACAGCACCCTTGATGGAGTGGAAGTTTTCATCCCAGCACGCTTCCGTTGGCACGCCCCTTGACGGACACACACCGCCGAAAGTTTCTTTATTCTCTCATTTTGGATTTGAGGACCCGGAAACGAATTGTCGCCGCACGCTTACAATTTGTCTGAAAACGCAATGACACCCAACTTCGGTTAGCGGCTGGTACATTTGTAAAGCCATGAATGATCGGGCGCTTCCGTCCGGGTCCCGCCGCCGCTCCGGTCCCCTCGTTATCGCGATCGTACTATTCCTGCTGCTGCTGGGAAGCAGGTTTCTAGCATCCACCCTGCTCGACTACGAGTGGTGGAAGGAGGTTCGCCAGCTCGATACATGGTTCAGTCAGTTGCTCTACGGCACGGTGCCGGTAGTGGCAATCGGTCTTGTATTCTTTGTGTGCTTTACGTTCGCCTGGCGTCTTGGCGCGCGGCGCGCCTCACCGCTGCATGGCTTATCAAGCGGTTGGATGACGCGCCTGATCCTGATCGCCCTGTTGCTAGGATCTCTTATACTCGCTGCCGCAATCATCGATTCCTGGAAAATCGTGCTCTTTTTCGGCGGCTTACGGATTCCCACTGCGGGCGCAGCCTATCTCGATCCAATTTTTGGCCGGCCGCTTCGTTTTTATTTCTTCCAGCTGCCGTTCTACGAAATTCTTCTGCGAGTGCTGTTGACGGCAAGCCTCGTTTCGCTCCTGATCTTCTGGCTCTCGGCGCACTTTGAAGATCTCCGCCAGAGCCTGTCGCGTTCCACCGCCGGGTACGGCTTTGAAATCGACCGGATCTCCTTTGGAGGGGCCTTCGACTCGTCCTTCGTCAGGATTGCTATCGCAGTCTTGCTGGTCGCTCTCGGCATCCATTTCTACTTTGCCCGGTACGAGCTATTGTTCGAAGATCACGGAGCCTTCCTCGTCGGTGTCGACTATGTCGCCGATCACATTGTCCTTCCCTTGCAATGGCTCATGATTGTTTCGGCGTTTCTCGCCGCGGCGTTAGTCCTGCTGCGACGAGGCAAACTGGCTTTGTTTCTGCTGCTGGTGCTGCCGGTCCGGTACGTGGTTCCCACAGCGATAGCCAGCTTCTACGTCAGACCGAATGAGCTTGCGCTCGAACGCCCTTACATCGGGCATCATATTCAAGCCACCCGTTCGGCGTACGGGTTAATCGGCCGCCTGAAAGAGACAGGTCTCGACGCGAAAGCCGAGATACCGATCGACTACGCCAAGCACAAGCTGCTTCTTGAAAACGTCCGGCTGTGGGATTGGCGGGCTTTTCACGATACTGTTTCGCAAATTCAACCGTTGCGTCCCTATGCGTACTTTGACACGGACGTCGAGCGCTACACTCTGTCCGGTTCGCTTCACCAGGTGTTATTGACTCCGCGCGAACTGGACATCCAACAGCTTGGAGACGCCCGTAACAGGTGGATTAATCCACACCTGATCTACACGCACGGCTATGGCGTCGTGATGGCGGAAGCCAATGCCATTACTCCCGACGGTCTGCCCCGGCTCCTGATTGAAGACGCGCCGCCAAGAATCAACACACCCGACTTAGAACTGAAACGGCCCGAACTTTACTTTGGTGAAGTGGACCAGGAACCGGTCTATGTCTCGACCTCGCAACCCGAATTCGATTATCCGTCGGCAGACAATCGCGGTAACAATCGGTATAAAGGGTCGGGCGGATTTCCTGTCTCCCCATTCTTCGTCAAGCTGGCCGCGGCAATCAGATACAGCGATTTGAACGTGCTGCTGACAGATTACCTCGACGCTTCAAGCCGGATGATGATTCATCGCCGGATCCTCGACCGGCTATCGACCGAAGCCGGATTCCTCAACTGGGACACCGACCCCTACCTCGTGGTCAGTAAGGACGGCCGGCTTGTGTGGATTGCCGATGGCTACATGGCTTCCGATTCCCATCCTTACTCGAGAGAACTGGACGTTCAAGGCATTGGCTCGGTCAATTACATACGAAATTCCGTAAAGGCAACTGTAGATGCCTACTCCGGCGAAACACATCTCTACATATTCGATCCTGCCGATCCTCTGATTGAGGCTTACCGCCAGCTCTTCCCGCAACTTCTTGAACCGGCGTCGAACATGCCGGCCGACCTCCGCGCTCATGTCCGCTATCCCGAGACTCTCTTCGCCGTACAGGCGGAAATCTATCGCGCGTTTCACATGCGCGATCCAGAGGCGTTTTACAACCGCGCCGATCTCTGGGATATCGCAAAGACCTCGGCGGGTGGTAGTAACACAGAGTCGGTTCGCCCCACCTATGTCGTCGCAACCTTGCCGGGCGAGAACACGCTCGAGTTTCTTCTGATTATGCCGTTCACACCGGCGAATAAAGACAACCTGATTGGCATGATGGTGGCGCGGTGCGATGGGGAACATCTTGGCGAGCTTATATTCCAGCAGTTGAGCAAGCAGAACATCATTTACGGCCCGAAACAGATTGAAGCTTTCATCAACCAGGATCAGACAATTTCGAAAGATCTGACGCTCTGGAATCAACAGGGCTCGGAAGTCCTGCGCGGGCAAATTCTTGTGCTTCCCATCGAGAACAGCTTTCTGTACGTCGAGCCGATTTACATCCAGGCGAGCGGGGCGCGCATGCCGCAGATCAAGAAGGTGGCGCTCGCCATGGGCGATCATCTCGCTTATGCCGATACATACCAGCAAGCGTTATCGCAATTGATCGCTGGGAACGCCGTGCCGAACGAGGGAACCGCTACTCCTACCGCCGCGGCCGAAGCGCCCGCAGCAGTTCAGCCGAATCCGACCCAGACGCGCGACGAGCAACTCCTGCGGCAGTTACGCGACCATTTCCAGCGGTACCGCGACCTCAATTCTCAAGGCAAGTTTTCGGAGGCGGGGAAGGAACTCGAGACACTTCAAAACCTGTTGAAGCAGCAATGAGGGAACCCTGGTGACAGCTCACAATTGATGCTCCGGGTGCGTACATCCCTCGAACCTTGTCAGGTACTGGTTGCCTTGGTAATCCAGATCTTGGTGGATGCCAATCGACGAGGTGTAATAACTTTCAATCGTTATCTGCTTCAGCTTTACAAAGAAGACGTCAAGAACCGTTTGCGGATCTTCCTCGCGTGCCGAGGCCGACCGCAGCCATTCATCGAGGTTCGAGCTTTTGGCTGTCTCGGCAAGCAATCGAAGTCCCTCGCGCCAATCGTCCCGGACGTAATCGGGCGAAGTTGCGACAATCAAATCGGCGAAATAACTGACCTTGGCTTCGCGAGCGCCGGGCGAATGATCGTCCGCCGGAATGATCTTTTCCATCACTTCGTCAAGCAGTTCCCGTTCCGCCTCAGTGAAAAACTGAAGCTCATACGGCTTCTTGTCCTGCGGGTCCGATGGATCGTGACAGACGGCAGCCTCGCCCACCCTCCCCGCCATCAGCGCAAATGGCAAAACTTGTAGAAGCGCTCGCCTGCCGAGGCCGTCTTTTTTATCCGGCAAATCCATCTAAAGCTCCCCTCGCCGCCGTTGTTCCTTGATGTAATCCGCCGCGCGAAGGCTCAACGCCATAATGGTCAGCGTTGGATTCTTTTCGCTCGATGTCGTAAACGCGCTTCCATCCGTGACGAACAGGTTCTTCACATCGTGCGATTGGCAAAACCCGTTCAACGCCGAGGTGCGCCGGTCGCGCCCCATGCGTACAGTTCCTGCTTCGTGGCTCGCGAATCCGCCAGGGGAATCAGGGAGACGGTTCACAAGATTGCCATTCAGGCGCTCGGACATCGCGAGGATTGAATTTTTCATTTCCTTGTAAATGGCGCGGTCCAGATCACCAAACTGAAAACGAACGACCGGAATCGGAATGCCGTAGGCATCGGTCTTTTCGCGATCGACCGTAACCCGGTTTTCGGCGTTCGCCGCCACTTTCCCAAACCCTCCAAGCATGATGAATGCCGACTGCATTTCGCGCACCCGCCTCTTAAACTCGGCACCATACCCGCGAAGAAAATTTGCTTGATGCGGATACATATATCCGGCGTAATTCACTTGAAAATCGAAGGCGCCCTCAGGACTCTTGGTGTTATATCGCGGAATGAACGCATGATCGAGTGCGCCGTCGAGATTCGATGGCGGCCGCCCTTCCAACTCCTTGAGGTAGATAAACGCCGAACTCCCGAGATGCCCATTCAGATACCGCCCCACGACTCCGCTCGAGTTGGCCAGCCCCTGCGGATAACGCACCGAACGGGAATTGAGCAGCAGACGAGCCGTTTCTATCGTGGCACAGCAAACCACCACAAGCCGCGCGCGAATTTCCTCTTCGTTTCTCGTGAGCCGGTCCACAACCGACACCCCACGCGCCCGGCCTTCACCATCCACAAGAATTTCACGCGCGAGGGCGTTTTGACGCAGCGTCAGGTTCCCGGTTCTTCGCGCTTTAGGCAGCATGCTTGACGGTGTCGAAAAGATGGCCGAAACATCGCAGCCATCCATGCAGTGGCCACAGTAGTGACAGGCGGGCCGGTTATCATAATCGCGCGTGAGCAACGCCTTTCTGACAGCGATCACCGGAATTCCCATCGGCGCAACGGCGCGCTTTAGAATCTGTTCGCTGCAACGGAGCGGAAGCGGCGGCAGATAATGCTTTCCGGCCGGCAAAATATCCAATCCATCGTCGTTGCCGCATACGCCAATCATCTGCTCGACGCGTTCGTAATAGGGAGCCAGCTCTTCGTAGCTGATCGGCCAATCCTCTTCAATCCCGTTTAGTGTTCGTTCGCGAAAATCCGGCGGCGCGTAGCGAAGCACGACGGCGTTCCAGTGCAGCGTGCGCCCTCCAAGCACCCTTATCCGGTCCACACTAATTGCGTCCCGCGTTTCGAGCCGGATGGAAGTCTTCACATCGCCGGGATAAAACATCTCCTGCTTCTCGCCCCGAAAACCGCGGTAGCGCAGCTCATAGGGCCAGCAATGAGATCGAAACTTGTAAGGAGGTACCTCCGCTCCGGCTTCGAGCAGAATCGTCTTCGCGCCACCCTCGCACAACTCCTTCGCCACCACACCGCCGGCGGCTCCGGAGCCAATCACGCACACGTCGTAAACTGGTACTGCCATCATAGGCATCGTATTACAGCGCGGTGAGCGGATCGGGTTCAAGCCACGGAACGGAGGTCGAGGCGCTTGACAAACGGATCGTTCAGAGAGTCAATTCTCGATTACGTTGCCGTTTGTGGGGCAGGCTGCCCGCCAGTTGCGCCGGTCGACGACCGGCGCGCAGCTTACCAAGCTGCACCACAAGTGCATTTGTTTCTGGGATCGCCCCGAAAGGCTAAAGCATTACTAAAGTGGACTATCCGGATTGTGCTAACCCAGAACGCTTCATTCCCCTTTTATTCCGTCTTGCGAATGTCGGCCTCCGACCGCAAGCCGTCGATAGAGCGCCTGATTGCTTCCTGTTTCCGCTCGTTCCAAATCAGGCGTTCAATGTCCTTGCGCACTTCGTTAAGAGATCTGGCGCCCGCCGGGCGGCGTTCGTATAGCTTTGCGATGTGGAAGCCGAACGGCGAGCGGAACACATTACTGATCTCGCCCGGAGCGAGATCAAATACTACCGATTCGAATTCTTCGACCATCTCTCCGCGCGCGAAGAAGCCCAAGTCGCCGCCGCGTCCCGGACAGTCGGAATGTTCATCGGCTATCTCTTCGAACGAGCGACCCTCGTTTAGCATCTCCTTGACACCGCGAATTGCTTCGAGTGCCTCCGCCTCCGTCTCCGCCTCATCGACATTCTTCACAATATGCGCTGCGTGGACCATCTCCGGAGCGTAGAACGAATCACGATTCCGCCTGTAGAATGCCGTCACCTCATTGTTTTTTGGAACGGGAACGGTAGCGGTCGCCTGCGCAAGCAGGCGCTCGATCCGCAAGTCGAGTTCGAGCGTCTCGCGCAGCGACTCCCGATCGCGAGGCAGCAGACATGCAGACTGCCGCGGGCTACGCAACCGGTACTGCTCTAAAGCCAGATCAATCGCTTCTTCTGATATCGGCCTCGGGTCGCGAAGCGCAGCCTGCCGCAGCAAAACACGCTCGATTACGTTCTCGCGCGCCCACTCCCAGGCGCGAAGATTAATGGAAAGATCGTCCGCCCCGGCCATGTCCACCCGGAGCCGCTCTCGCACGAGGCTCGCTTCATGCCGTATCAACTCATGATCGACATACTCCCCGTTGATGACGATGCTCACAACGATGCCGCGAAGAATGGCGGCATAACAGGCCGGAGGCCCGCTCCACCGAAGGGTCGGTCGCTCACGCTTCAGGCTCCTTTTGCAACCCATGAACATTTTGCCTTCGAATCTCGTACCATTCAGTGGAGGCTTCAACGTGGCGCTGCATGATTTCGTGGAAGAGATTCAAGTTCTCGGGCGCGACTTGGTGGATAAGGTCAAGGCTCTGCTCCATGAAGGGAACGTCCAGCGAGTCATCATCAAAGACGACAAAGGGAACACGTTTGTGGAAATCCCGGTGACCGTCGCTGCAGTTGGAGTCATCGCGGCGCCCATTCTCGCCGCGATTGGCGCCCTTTCCGCACTCGTTGCCAAATTCACGATTGTGGTTGAACGATCGGAGCCGAAGCAGCCCTAGCCCAGCGCTACTTAAAAATCCCTTTCAGCTTATCCAGAAAGCTCTTTTTCTTCTGCTTGCCATTATTCTGCTGTTGCGATTGGTCCGGATTGCCATTCTGCGCGTTCGCATTAGGAGGTTGCGCCGCATTCGGCGCAGAGCCATTGGGCGTCGCTTGCGGGTTCTGAGGATTGTATGGCGGAACGTTAGCGCCATTCGTCCCATCGACAGCGGGGGTGTTCTGCCAATTCGCAAACTGAGTGCCGCCGTTTAAGTGGAGATGGCAGAACTGCGTTGGTTGCGTCCCGGCCAGGTAATACTCGGTAATGATGCGCGGGCAGGCGCTCGTGGCAAGCTCTCCTGTGTCGGGATCGATCTGCACGCTCACCACTCCATCGGGCACATCGAAAGCGGTCGCGTCGCGGTACTCGCGGTGTTGACTTGCGAGCTTCATGAAGTCCGTCCAAATCGGCAACGCCGAGTCCGCTCCCTGCATCTTCAGATCCCGGTAATCGTCGTAGCCGACCCACACGATACAGAGCAGCTTGGTGGTGAACCCGGCAAACCAGCCGTCATGCGACGTGCCTGTTTTCCCGGCGGCCGGCAGGCTGAATCCGCGGGCACGAACACCGGCGCCTGTGCCGGATTGAAGGACTTCCTCCATCAGATTCACCATCAGATAATTCACGCGCGGATCCAAAATCGCCTTTTGATCGGGTTTAGCGGCGTAGATCTCCTCTCCCGTGTGGTCGTGGATGGATTGTATGAAGCGCGGACTGACGTAGACGCCCTTGTTGGCGAACATCGTATAAGCGCCCGCCATTTCGAGCGGCGTCACATTGTACGCGCCCAGGGCCATGGCTGGCGTCGCCCGAATATTGTTGAGACCAACACGGTGAGCCAAGTCGGCAACTTTGTCATAGCCCGCTGCCTCGGCGACCTCGATCGTCGCCACATTCATCGATTTGGCGAGGGCCATTCGCACTGGCACCTGTCCATAGAATTGATTTTCAAAGTTGGTTGGCTCGTATGGATTGCCGTCGAACATGAAGGTTTTCGGTTCGTCGTCAAAAATCGTCGAAGCGGTGATGACATTAGGCGCTTGGCCGCTCAGTCCGGTTTCGAGTGCTGTCGCATACACCAGCGGCTTGAACGCGCTTCCCGAGGGCCGTTCGGCAGAAACGTGGTTGAGCTGGCTGGCACCGTAATTCAGACCTCCGACCAGCGCCTTCACTTCGCCTGTGTGCGGATCAAGGGCAATCAGCGCGACCTGAGGAAAGACCGGCGTCGCTCCTTTTTTTGTTCTCCTGAGCACTACCTTTTCGACTTCTTTGTAGCCCGCGGCAACGGCTTCCATCGCGTCGCGCTGCAACTGCTGATCGAGCGTCGTGTAAACCCGATACCCGGTGTCGTTGAAATCGCGATCCTGAAAATTATCCTGGAGCCGCTGATTGACGATATCCACAAAATACGGCGCGTCACTCGACTCGAGACCACCTTTCGTGATGACCAGCGGCGCCGCGCAAGCCGCCTCGTATTGTGACGGAGCGATATACCCGTTTTCTTTCATCAGCAGGAGCACTACGTTACGGCGAGCCTTCGCCCGATCCGGCCAGCGGACGGGATTGCGGCCGCTGGGAGACTGGATCAATCCCGCGAGCGTTGCTGCTTCGGGCAATGTGAGCTGCGTCAGGTCCTTGCCGAAAAACGCCTGCGCTGCCTCGCCGAATCCCCGAATCGAGAACGAACCGCGCCGGCCAAGCGGATATTGATTTATGTAGTACTCGAAGATTTGCTGTTTGGTGAGTTTCTGCTCGAGGTGGATGGTAATCAGCAGTTCGGCGAATTTTCGCGAAAATGTCTTGTTCTGACTCAGCCATAGCATGCGCGCCAATTGCTGGGTAATGGTGGAAGCGCCTTCCGCCCGGCGCATCTCCCGCAGGTCCACGAAAGAGGCCCTCAGCATGCGAAGAGGATCGAATCCCGAATGCTGGAAAAAGCGCTTGTCTTCGGCTGAAATAACGGCATGAACCAGAAGCGGCGGAATATCGTTGTAGTGCACCATCCGCCGCTTTTCCCGAGTCTTGTCGAACAGATTCGTCAGAACCTCAGGCTCGAGATCGTACTCGGTGAGCGGCGAGTTGTCGCGAAGGGAAATGATGTCGGAAACTTTACTGTTTGCAAACTTGATCACGGCCCCTTCAGATTCGAAGTAGGAGTCCGGGCCGGGAGAAATCGAAATGGCGTCCGGTCGCAGGTGAAACCAACCCATGCGATCGCGCTGTTCATCCTCGGCATAGCCGCTTTGCCGTAGGCGCGCAGCGATTTCTTCCGGGGTGCCGGGATCGCCAACCATCACCGAAGCCGGAGCCGCATAAAGCAGAGACGGATCCGGAAACGGACCGCGAGCCAGCGTTTCGTCCGTCATCTTTGCGTACTTTAGGTAGAAAACGGTAAGTACTCCAACAAAAATCAGGAGAAGCGCCAGGGCACAGGCCAGAACTATCTTGACGGCTGGCGTGATTGCTTCGCGAAACTCGATGACCTTCTTGGGTACTTGAACTCGAACCGGCAATGGGCCCGCCTACAGGAATTGTCTCACGGCATCCCAATCAGCCCCTGAAAGGGACGATTTGCGCTATTTGCTTGAATGATCGTAGGATTCAAGCTCCTGCCACATGTCGTGGTGGGGTTCCCAATCGGGCAGCTCGCTTCCCGTAATCTGAAGATTCGAAATCCGCAGAGTTCCGTGACCGTAAGGGCAAATCCACTCGGTTTTCGGGCGCCCGAAGGTCAGCATGTTGGACCAGGAGCCGGTCGAAATGGGCATAATCAGCCGGCGCAAGCAGCTGCGGCAGCGACGGCGCTGGTCCCAAATTGCCAGGTAGAGCATGCCCGCGCCAATCAGCCAAACAAAAAAGACGCCAAACGTGGTGCGCAGGTCGTGGAGGAAAGGCTGCTCGGGGCCGTAACGCGACTGAGCGGCGGGGGGAGCGAAGTGGTAAACGGCAGTCAGCAGCCCATAAAACACCGCCGCCGCGCCTAACAACTTGGCCGTCAGATACAGCCAATACTTCATACTCTTTACCTTGTCTTATGAGACGAGTGTTTCAAATCGCAAGTTCCGCCGCGAGCGCGCACGCTTACACGAATTCTGCAGGAACGCTCGCATCTCAATTTTATACGATGCGCCGGGTACTCTCCTAGATATTGTGGTCAGCCGCGGAGGAAATTCTTGGCAATGAACAAAAGATTAGCCGGGCGCTCGGCCAGCCGTCTCATAAAGTACGGGTACCAGGCGTCTCCGTATGGCACATAGGACCGCAGCCGGTAGCCCTGACGCGTAAGCTGTTTCTGCAGGTCGCGCCGGATGCCGTACAGCATCTGGAATTCAAAACGGTCGGGTGGGATTTTGTTTTGCTTCACAAATGCCAGGCACTCATTTACAGCCGCTTCGTCATGGCTCGCGATCCCTGGATATTCGCCCTCTTCGAGCAAGAGTTTCATCAAACGTACGTAATTGCGGTCCACGTCGGCTTTCTGCTGAAAGGCGACCGAGGCCGGCTCGCGATACGCCCCCTTACAAAGCCGGACAGGTATACCCTCCCTTGAAAGGCAGCGAATATCCTGTTCGCTCCGATACAGATAGGCCTGGATGACGGCTCGTACGTGTCCGCCGAATTTCCGGTGCAGCTCGGAAATCATCTGGAGGGTGCGCGTGGTGTAGGCGCTTGATTCCATGTCGATCTCGACCCTCGACCCATGCGATTTCGCCACCGCGATCAACGCCGAAACATTGTTCCGGCAGATGTCTTCCGACAAATCAAGGCCAAACTGCGTCAGTTTAATGCTTACCGTGGCCGAAAGCCCCTGCTTCTCGATGCCCTCCAGCGCTTTTAGATAGGAATCGCGCGATTTGGCCGCTTCGTCCACGGAAGTGACATTTTCGCCGAGAAAATCCAGCGTACTCAGGATGTGGTCGGACTCGAGCTGCCGGGCCACGCGAAGGGCTTCTTCGAGCGTGCGGCCGGCAATGAATCTTGAAACGAAGTGGCGCGAAGCTGAAGATGTCTCCATCCAGTGTCGCAGCCAGCTTTGCCCGGACAGGAAGAGAAAGGTACTTCTCAACATAGATAATAGATCGGCTGGTTGGCCTTCCCCACTATAGCGGCTGGTAGCGGGCCAAGGCGGATTAGTCAAAAGAGAGGGAGAAGATTTGATAGGACGAAACCGCCAGGATTGTTCCCAGCGCGGCCCCGGCAAGAACATCGCTCAGAAAATGCATGCCCAGAACAATGCGTGATAGAGCGATGCTGATGGCGCAGAACAGCAGCACCGGAAGCAGCGCCGGATAAAACATGCCAAGCGTGACCGCCACTGCGAATGCCGTAATCGTATGCCCCGATGGAAATGAGAACTGGTCGGGCGGCAAAAGCGTAGCCCAACAATGCGGCTCGATTTCACAAGGCCGCTTACGGCCGGAAAAACGCTTAATCGAGACGAAAGCGCCAATGCCTACGGCTGCGGCCGATCCGGCGGCGCCTACGGCAATCCACCTGAGATCCCCGCCGAAAAGGATTACCAGAAGGCCAAACGCATACCAGAGCCAGCCATCTCCGCCACGCGTTGCCGCCAGCGCCCAAAAACGAACCCATTTGGGCGCACGCCACTTGTTCAGCTTGCGCATCAGCTTGTAGTCGCCGGTGGCAATAAAATGAAGCATGGCGGAGACCGTCATAGCCGGCGGTCCCTCTGACTATAGTCTACGTGAAGCGTTAGGTCCGCTCCCATACACCACTTGTAAGTCACAATTAGTAACAGGCGTGTGACAGCCTGGCAAAACATTTATGACGCGGCGTGTTTTCCTGCCTCGCGCCGCCCGCGGGAAAAACCTAGCCGATGAGTAAGATAGAACTTGCCTGAATCGAAAGTGCGCGAATCGAAAACAGTAGATTTCGTCTTTTTCGACGCCGGCGGGGGACATCGCAGCGCGGCGCTGGCGATCAAGTCGGTCATCGAGAAACAAGATCGGGATTGGGAGATACGGCTCCTCAATCTGCAGGAAGTGCTGGATTCGCTCGACATTTTCCGGAAGATCACCGGAATCCGGCTTCAGGACATTTACAACCTGGCCTTGGCGAAGGGCTGGACTTTAGGCTCGGCCTATCTTCTGCCGCTGATGCATGCAATCTTTCGCATCTATCACAGTTCCCAGGTCAAGATGCTGACGCCGGTCTGGAGGGAGCGGCGGCCCGATCTGGTCGTTTCCCTGGTCCCCAACTTCAACCGCGCCATTTTCGAGAGTCTGAAAGCTGTCCTTCCAGAAACGGAACTGGTGACGATATTGACCGATCTGGCCGACTATCCGCCCCATTTCTGGATGGAGAAACAGCCTCAATATTTTGTATGCGGCACCGCGCGAGCCGTCGAGCAGGCGCTCGCCATGGGCCACCCGAGGAATCGCGTTTACCGGGTCAGCGGCATGATTCTACGTCCGGCTTTCTATGAAGTACGAAAGGTGGACCGGGCGGAGGAGCTGGGGAAGCTAGGCCTTGCGCCAGATCTGGCGACCGGCCTGCTTCTGTTTGGGGGCGAAGGCTCGCCGGTGATGCGCCAGATAGCAAAGCGGCTCGGCAATTCGAATCTCGATCTCCAACTGATTGCGATTTGTGGGCACAACGCACAGCTACGCCGGCAATTGGAAACGCTGCGGACGCGCAACCGGATTCATGTCGAAGGCTTCACCCAGCTGGTTCCGCATTTCATGCAGCTCTCCGATTTCTTCATCGGCAAACCCGGACCGGGCAGCATCTCGGAAGCGATTCACATGCGCCTGCCGGTGATCGTGGAACAAAACGCCTGGACTCTGCCGCAGGAACGATACAACGCGCAGTGGCTGCGGGAGCAAGGAGTCGGTTTGGTCTTGAAGAACTTCCGGCAGGTGGAAGGCGCTGTCCGCGAGTTGCTCGTTCCGGGTAAGCTGGCTGCCATGCGCCACGCGGCGGCGTGCCTCGAAAACCGCGCTGTCTTTGAAATCGCGGACATTCTGGCCGAAGTGGCCGGGCGCAAGCCTGCACCGACGCAAGCGAAACCATAGAGCCACAACACCACTCCGCATCAAGTTACACTCGACTATGCCTTTCTCGATCAGCGCCCGCCTCAGCGCCATGATGTTTATCAACTACGTCATCTGGGGCGCCTGGTACGTCACCATCGACACCTATTTGACCGCCACTTTGCACTTCTCCGGAACCGAAGCCGGCAGCATCTTTGGAACCTTCGCGCTCGCAAGCATGATCTCGCCCTTTTTTGTCGGCTTGATCGCCGATCGTTTCTTCTCGATGGAAAAGGTTCTGGCGGCTCTGCACCTGATCGGCGCGGTGCTGCTGTTTCTCGTCTCGCGAGCGACAACCTTCAGCGGCGTCTACTCGCTGATGCTGCTCTATTGCTTGTGTTACTGCCCGACCATCGCATTGACGAATTCCTTGACGCTGCAGCACGTGAAGGACGCGGGCAAAGAGTTTCCTATCATCCGCCTGTTCGGCACTCTGGGCTGGATCGCGATCGGCGTCACCATCGGGCGTATGC
>CAVRNU010000055.1:0-20174 GCA_963722585.1 Bryobacterales bacterium
AACAAGAGCGCTTGGGGCACGCGAATGCCTCGATCACTCTGAATACGTATGCTCACATGCTGCCTGGCGATGACGAAGAGGCGGCGGCGTTGATCGATAAGCGCCTCAGAGCGGCGATGAAGAAGCAGTCGGAGAGTCGACCGAATTAGGAAGGGGAAAGAAATGAGATTTGCACCAGATTTGCACGGGCCGTTAGCAACGCATTTTTCCCGAACCCATCGAAGAGCACCTAACTCCTTTCTTTTCTGGCGGAGGAAGAGGGATTCGAACCCCCGAACGCCTTCCGACGTTAACGGTTTTCAAGACCGCCGCCTTCAACCACTCGGCCATTCCTCCGACACCATCTTAGCCGATAAGAGCGCCGGGGTCGCCGAGAATCAAATCTCGGTCCCGCTCCACACCCCGGCTTGACGCTTACCCCGTGAAGGATTTTAGTAAAACGTAGACGATCACTCCGGTGACTGAGACGTATAGCCAAATTGGAAATGTCCATCGAGCGATGCGCCTGTGCAATCGAAATTGACTTCGAAGCCCAAACCAAAGGGCTCCTAAGATGAGCGGCAGGGCGACAATCGAGAGTCCGATATGGCTGATCAGAATGAAAAAGTATACCGGGCGAATCCATCCATGAGCGGGAAACAGTGTGTCGCCGTGAAAGAAGTGGTAGGTGATATACGACGCCAAAAATAGCGTCGAAAACACCGTCGCGGTCAACATAAACCGCATATGTGTGACACGATTTCCGCGGCGGATATTGATGTAGCCCAAGATCAAACACAACGCGCTCAAGGAATTGAACGATGCGTTGGCGGCCGGCAGCGCTCCAATCCAATCCGGAGCGGCTACCTTCCCCTTAAAATAGATCAGCCAAATCAGAAACGATGCAATGGCGGCGCTGAGCACAACCATGGCCAGGATCTGCTTACGAGCGGGCTCCGCCGACCGCAGTTGAGTGTTATTCGTTGTCAACATGTAACAGCTTACCTATCCGAGAGCGCACACGCTATCTGTTACCCACAAGCTCTTTCTCGAGACTGAAGTGCAGGGCAACCCGCTGAAATGCTGCCAGCTGCGTTGACTCCCAAGTTGAATCGAATCCCAGTTCTCGAGCCATTAAGGATGCGACTTTTGGGGCGGCATCGATCGCGGCTTTCACATTCAGGAAGAGGGCGCGCGTTCGGCGACATAGCACATCCTCCACAGTTCGCGCCATTTCATTACGCACGGCCCACACAACTTCGGCGCCAACGTACGGCAAAGCCGCGCTTAATGGCTGCCCCAGCGCGGGCTCGCTCCGCATCAACTCTTCAATGGCAGGCGCGTCAGAGCCATAGAAAGAGAGGTGGCCGAATTTGTGAGCCTGTGCATGAAATCCATGAATATTGAGCCGTTTCGTGAAGCACTCTCTCTCCGGCAGCTTCCCCAGAATTGCGGCATGATTCACACAATCCTCGGCCATGTTTCGATACGTCGTCCACTTGCCGCCTGCAATGCTCAGGAGTCCCGACTCGTCAATGTGTATCGTGTGATCGCGCGATAGTGTTGCAGTGTTGCTGGAATTAGCGGCTCTGACCAGCGGTCGAATGCCGGTAAACACGCTCAACACGTCGCTGCGAGTGGGCGCTTTGTGCAGATACTCACCAGCCGTCTTCAGAATGAACTCGATCTCCTCTTCCATTGGAGAAGGATCGAGTGTTGCTTCCGGGATTGCCGTATCGGTAGTGCCGACAAGAGTGTGGCCACGCCAAGGAATCGCGAACAGGACACGGCCGTCGCTCGTACGGGGCACCATAATGGCCGAGTCGCCGGGAAGGAATGATCGGTCAAACACCAGGTGAATTCCTTGACTTGGTGAAATCATCGGCTGGATAGACGGATCTGCCAGCCTGCGGAGGACATCAGTGAACGGGCCTGTCGCATTAACGACGACTTTGCCGGTTGCCGTGAACTCGCGGTCGCTCTCCACATCTCGACCGGCAACGCCATTGACAAAGCCATCGGCGTCCTTCGTCAAACCAATAACGCGGCAGTAGTTGATGAGCGTCGCGCCTTGTTCGGCCGCTGTCGCTACCATGTTTATGAGCAGGCGAGCATCGTCGAATTGACCGTCGTAATAAACCACGCCGCCGCGGAGACCGTCCCGATTGATTGTCGGCAGGAGTTCGAGAGTCTCCTCCCGGGAAAGAATTCTAGACGGACCGAATCCATATTTTCCGGAGAGGATGTTGTAGAGCTTGAGTCCCAAGCCATAGAACGGAGCCTCCCACCAGTCGTAGTTCGGCACCACGAACGACAGATCGCTCACCAGATGCGGGGCGTTCTGACGCAAAATGCCGCGTTCCTTTAGCGCTTCCATGACGAGCGAAACGTTTCCCTGCTCAAGATAACGAACGCCGCCATGCACCAGTTTCGTGCTCCGGCTCGATGTGCCCTTGCCGAAATCGTTGCCCTCGAGCAGTAGAGTATCGTATCCGCGCGACGCAGCATCGATCGCAACACCAACTCCCGTCGCACCACCTCCGACGATAATGACGTCCCACTCAGCCTGGTGCGACTGAAATCGATTGAGCATTTCCGGCCGCGTCATGTCGTGCTCATTTCCGTGCTTCTTCCATTTCTCTTTCGGCCGGCATGCTCCCGCCCGCTTTGCCTTCGGGACTGTTCCATGCTTTTGATCGCCCGAGCGCCTGATACCAACGGCCGCGGAGATCGTCGACATCCTTCCGCGGTCTGGCAGGATGAAACTCCTTACCTACCTTCCAGAAGGCTTGAATCTCTTCCATATCCTTCCAGAAGCCAACCGCAAGACCGGCGAGAAATGCCGCTCCCAGAGACGTCGTTTCAGTAATGGCAGGCCGCACAACAGGTACTCCCAACAAGTCCGCCTGGAACTGCAGAAGCATGTCGTTTCGCGCTGCTCCGCCATCTACTCTCAGCTCGTTAATAGGAAGTCCGGAATCGTCCTGCATAGCCGCGAGTAAATCTGACACCTGGTAGGCAATGCTTTCGAGCGCAGCTCGTGCGATGTGACCGGCTTTTGTTCCTCGCGTGATACCGATGATCGTTCCGCGAGCATGCGGGTCCCAATGTGGCGCTCCGAGCCCGGTAAACGCCGGAACAAGGTATACATCCCCGTTGTCCGGGACACTCAACGCAAGCGCCTCTACGTCGTCCGAAGCGCGAATGACGCCAAGTCCATCCCTGAGCCATTGCACGACCGAACCAGCCACGAAAACGCTGCCCTCGATCGCATATTCAAGTTTGTTGCCTCTTTGCCAGGCTACGGTCGTTAACAAGCGATTCTTTGATTGTTTGATCTCTTCGCCGAGAGTCTGTAGCAGGAATGCGCCAGTGCCATACGTACATTTGGCCATGCCTGCACGAAAACACGCTTGCCCGAATAACGCTGCCTGCTGGTCTCCGGCTACGCCTGCGATTGGGATATCTTCAAGGCCGAGACTTGTCGAAACGTACGCGTATACCTCGCTCGAAGAGCGCACCTCGGGCAGCAACGATTCAGGAATACGCAACGCGTTTAACAGGTCTCGGTCCCATCTGCCTTCATGGATATTGAATAACAGCGTGCGCGAGGCATTGGTGGCGTCAATCGCATGCACCTTCCCACTCGTCAGGTTCCAGATTAACCAGCTGTCAACGGTTCCAAAAGCGAGTTCTCCGGCATTTGCCTTCTCTCGCGCGCCTGTCACATTTTCGAGAATCCAGATGATCTTACTTGCGGAAAAGTAAGCATCGATCAGCAGCCCTGTTTTCTGTCTGATTGTGTCTTCGAGTCCTCGTGCGCGAAGATCTTCGCAGATCGCCGCAGTGCGACGGTCTTGCCAGACAATCGCATTATGTATTGGTTTACCTGTCTTGCGCTCCCAGACGATAGTGGTCTCGCGCTGATTGGTGATGCCAAGCGCGGCAATGTCGCGCGGCCGCGCGTTGGCTCGACTCAGCGCTTCTACGGCAACGCTCATCTGCGATGCCCAAATTTCCTCTGGATTGTGCTCGACCCAGCTCGAACGTGGGTAAATCTGTCCGAACTCGCGTTGCACGAGGCTGCGTATCGTGCCGTCCCGATCGTAAAGAATCGCTCTGGAACTTGTGGTTCCCTGATCTAATGCAAGTACGTACTTCAAGTGTCGATTCCTCAGGTGACGGGAATCTGCTCCTTAAACGTGAGCCGAGGAAGACGTCTTTTCGAAGTGTCCACCGAATTGATAACGCATCGCCGACAATAGCTTATCTTGATAGTCCGCCTCACCGCGCGAAGTGAAGCGCTGATAAAGCGCTGCCGACAAAACGGGAACAGGTACAGCTTCGTCGATGGCAGCTTTGATCGTCCAGCGGCCTTCGCCCGAGTCCGAGACATGTCCAGCGAACTTCGCGAGATTCGGGTCTTCGACGAGTGCAGTCGCTGTCAAGTCGAGCAGCCAGGAGGCGATAACGCTTCCCCGGCGCCATACCTCCGCCACGTCGCGGAGATTGAAATCGTATTGATAGTGCTCAGGGCGTCGCAGTGGCGTCGTTTCCGCATCAATCGCATGATCTTGCTTACCAACATTAGCGTCACGCAGAACCCCGAGACCCTCGGCATAAGCCGCCATCAAGCCGTATTCAATACCGTTGTGAACCATTTTCACGAAATGGCCGGCGCCATTGGGACCGCAGTGTAAATAGCCCAGTTCCGCAGTGCCCTCGACCTTTTCGCGGCCAGGCGTACGCGGAATGTCACCCGGTCCAGGCGCCAGCCTCTTGAAGATAGGATCGAGACGGCTAACTACTTCTACTTCGCCGCCGATCATCATGCAGTAGCCCCGTTCCAGACCCCACACGCCGCCGCTTGTGCCGACATCGATGTAATGGATTCCCTTCGACGCGAGTTCCTTTGCGCGCCGGATGTCGTCGACGTAATAAGAATTGCCGCCGTCGATGATCGTATCCCCAGCTTCGAGAGACGGCACAAGATCGGCGATCGTTTTGTCCACGACCGCCGCAGGCACCATCAACCAGATCGCTCGAGGCTTCTCCAGCTTCTTCACAAGATCGCGAAGATCGACGGCCCCAACCGCGGTCTCCTCAACCAGCTCCTCCACCGCCTTTGGCGACATATCGAAGACCACGCAGTGGTGGCCCCCCCGAAGTAGCCGCCGCACCATGTTTGCGCCCATTCTTCCCAGACCAACCATTCCAAGTTGCATGTGTGACTCCTTTTGTTAAACGTTATTGTTGTACCGCAGAGAGGCTTTTCCTTCGGACTCTTGTCACGCCGTCGCCTTGTACTTCCGGTAGCGGCGAATCGAGGTATTAGTCGAACTGTCGTGCTCCAGTTTGGGTTCCTGCGCGCTCTCCAGCTCTGGAATGATGCGTTGTGCGAGCACCTTGCCCAACTCGACGCCCCACTGATCGAACGAGTCGATGCCCCAGATAGTGCCCTGGGTAAAGACGGAGTGCTCGTACAGCGCGATAAGCTTGCCTAGCGTCTCCGGCGTGAGCCGCTCAGCAAGGATGATGTTCGATGGTCGGTTGCCCTCGAAAACCCCGTGCGGCACCAGCCAATCCGGCGTACCTTCAGCCTTAACCTGCTCGCGCGTCTTGCCGAACGCAAGTGCCTCGGCCTGTGCGAACACGTTCGCCAATAGCATGTCGTGATGCCGGCCCAGCGCGTTCAGTGGTTTTCCGAACGCAATGAAGTCACACGGAATCAACCGCGTGCCCTGGTGAATCAGTTGATAGAACGAGTGCTGGCCGTTAGTTCCCGGTTCGCCCCAGTAAATTGGACCGGTCTGATAGTCGACCTCAGTCCCGCTCAGCGTAACGTGTTTGCCGTTGCTCTCCATCGTCAACTGCTGGAGGTAGGCCGGGAATCGCTTCAAGTATTGCTCGTACGGCAACACCGCAATCGTTTCTGAGCCAAAGAAATCGCTGTACCAAACAGTCAACAGACCCATCAATACGGGCAGATTGCGCTCAAACGGAGTGGTGCGGAAGTGCTCGTCCATTTGATGAAAGCCTTCCAACATCGCGCGGAAATTATCCGGACCGATAGCGAGCATCGTCGAGAGGCCGATCGCCGAGTCCATCGAGTAACGTCCTCCCACCCAGTCCCAAAATTCGAACATATTCGCCGTATCGATGCCGAACTTTGACACTTCCGCGCCATTCGTCGAGACCGCGACAAAATGCTTTGCCACCGACCTCTCGTCGCCGCCCAAACTTTCGAGTGACCAGTCGCGAGCCGTGTGAGCGTTCGTCATCGTCTCGAGCGTCGTAAAGGTTTTCGAAGAGACGATGAAGAGGGTCTCCGATGGATCGAGATCGTGGACTGCTTCCGCGAAATCGGTTCCATCGACGTTGGAAACGAAGCGAAACGTCATCGCGCGCTCGCTGTAGTGTTTCAGTGCCTCATACGCCATCACCGGCCCCAGGTCGGACCCCCCAATGCCGATATTGATGACATTGCGAATGCGCTTGCCGGTATGGCCCTTCCATTCGCCAGTCCGGACACGCTTCGAAAAATCGGCCATCTTATCGAGGACAGCGTGCACATCCGGCACAACGTTATGGCCGTCAACCACGATAGATGTCCCGCGGGGCGCGCGTAATGCGACATGCAGCACCGCCCTGTTTTCCGTGCTGTTAATCTTGTCGCCCCGAAACATCGCATCGATATGGCCCCGCAGTCCCGATTCCTCCGCAAGTTGAACAAGCAGCTTGATCGTCTGGTCGGTAATTCGATTCTTGGAGTAGTCGAGGTAAATGCCCGCCGCTTCAACCGTCATGCGTTTGCCGCGCTCCGGGTCATCGGCGAAGAGCTGCCGGAGATGCAGCTTGCGGATCTCCTGAAAATGAGCCTCGAGGTTCTTCCACGCGGTACGCTCGGTAAGCGGGCGATTGGTGAGTGGCTGTACTGCTGTTTCCATATCAGTGTTCCTTTTGTCTGTCTTTGGACGGCGTAGTCACGCGACGAGCGCATCGCCCCCCGCACGGTTCTCCCGAAGGCGTTATGCGCCCCTCCTAGCGAGTTTATCGCGCTATGAACGATCTTCTCGGCTTTGCTGACGAAGCGCTTGTCTCTTGCTTGTATAGACTGAATCGGGAGCGAACAGATTGAGCGATGAAAACTGGCGGATTTTTGCTCGGTATGGCATTGCTGTCCACGATGGCGACAGCTCAACAGTTACAGTGCAGTTTCGACGACTACAAGCCGGTAGAAGGCATGCATGCCGGCATGAACCAAGGGATTCTTGAGATGACCTGGCATGGGGAAGCCGGACAACAGCTACAGGCGCTGTTCGGCATTCGCGATGGCCATCCCGTCGTCCAGCAACTCGCCGCGCGTAGTGGCGCCACATGGGATGTTCTCGGAAAGGATCTAACGCCGGACTTCCAAGTCACAACCGGCCGCCGCCGCATCTCCTCAACCCAGCGCAACTTGCTTAAGAAGTTTGGTATCGACACGCCAGCCGAGGAGGACGTCAGAAAATGGAACACCTTTTGGGACGCGCCGTTGGTCGTTCCGGGCGGTCACGATACGACCGACCTGCCGCGCAAAGCCGACGAAATTCAGCGCGCTTCTGCCGAATACAAATCCCAAACTTGCCAGGTAACCAGCAACGCCGCTCGTGTAAGCGTCACATTTGATGGCCTGACTTTGGGCCTGTTTTCGGGCGACGTCAAGTTCACCGCGTACAAAGGATCTAACCTCTTGCGCCAGGAAGCCATCGCCAAGACCGGCCAGCCATCGGTAGCCTACATCTATAAAGCGGGCTTGAAAGGCTTTGCCATCGATAACAACACGAAGCTTGTCTGGCGCGACACCGCCCGGCAATGGCAGGAATACGCATTTGGGGGAGCACCCAATAACGAACCAATCAACCTGCGTGCCCGCAATCGTCTCGAAATCCTGGTTCCCGGACATGGATCCCTGGCTGTCTTCCCGCCTCCGCACAAATTCTTTTTCGCTCGCGAAAACGACGTAAACCTCGGCTACGTCTACTACAAAAAAGACGGCGACAATAACTTCTCGCTCGGCGTCATGCAGCCCGAACGAGGAGAAGGTTACGTGCCGTGGGGCGTCACCGATGCCGTCTGGAAGAGGCGCACCACTGTTTCTCGAGACGAATGGGATAACTTCGCCCTGTACAATGCTCCCCCCGGCACACTCCAGCACATGGCGGTTTACTACTATCTGAGTGCGAACAGCGCTCTCGCAACGCAGCAAGCAGTTCTCGCATACACGCACGACGACATGTTCAAAGCAATACCCGGCTTTAAAGTTATTACCGGCCACTTTCATATGGACTACAATGAGGTCCTTCGCGACCGCAACACTCTCGATTACCAGCCCGGCTGGGTTCCGGTCTTTCGCGGGCTCGGCATCAACGTCGTCTACTTAGGCGACTTTCACGACGACTCTGATCCAAACGATCCCGGCCCCAAGCGATTTGCCGAAGAAAAAATCTATTTCGAGGGTTCGCGCAGAATGTCCGATAAAGACTTCCTGGTAATTCCCGCCGAAGAGCCAAATGCCTATTTGGGCGGCCATTGGTATTTGATGACACCCAAGCCGGTTTATTTCTCCCATGCGACACCGCGGCCCGCGAGCCAACAGTTCACTGAAGACGATCCCACTTATGGTCAGGTCTATCATCTCGGTTCTGCCGAAGACGTGCTCAATATGGTGAACCAAGAGCATGGCATCATCTGGACCGCCCACCCACGCACGAAGAGTTCCGAAGGCTACCCGGAAGCCTACAAAGATAAGGATTTCTTTCTTAGCGATCGTTTCATCGGCGCATCTTGGGAATCGTTGCCAACAGACCTTTCTGAAAAGAGGCTCTGCGAGGTGCGCTGCTTTGGCGCCATGGACGACATGAGCAATTGGGCTCCCAAACCAAAGTTCATGATCGCCGAGGGTGACACTTACACGACGTGGCCCGAAGACGAGATGTACCCACAACTGGCCGTCAACTACCTGAAACTTGACCGTGTGCCTCTATACAACGAAAGCTGGGCGCCGATCGTCGAGGGCATACGAGCCGGAAACTTCTTCGGCACTACGGGAGAAATTCTCTTCCACAATTGGAGTGTCGAAGGCTCGGGCGCGAAAGCGACCTACACCGCGACCATCGAATATACGTTCCCTCTCGAATTTGCCGAGTTGGTCTGGAGCGATGGCACGAAAGTCGACCGTAAGATCATCAACCTGACCGACACCACACCGTTCGGAACCAGGAAATTCAGAATTCCGTTTGAAGCAACGGGTAAAAAGTGGGTCCGGTTCGCGGTATGGGATTCGGCAGGCAACGGCGCGTGGGTTCAACCAGTCGCATTGCAAGGTCGCGAACTCACCTCAACAAAGTAATGGTTCCGTAAGGTACTGTGGACACGCGATCGCATTTCTGAAACGCGCGCGTGAGCAAAGCGGTCTTCGGCCTTTTTCAGCATCCTCTCAAGCCGGAATCCCCCAGCAGAACTGATCGCGCTCGTCGAGCACCAGCTTCGCTTCTGCGTTGACGTGCGCTGTGCCCCGAATGAGCGGATGGATTTGCCCATCGCGGATTTCCACGCGTCCTTCGAACAGGCTGCCTATGATGCTCTCCTGACGCCATGTCCGCTCTTCACCGAAGTTGCCATCGGCCACAAGACACGCCAGCTTTGCGCTCGTGCCGGTGCCGCACGGAGACCGATCGTAGGCGCCGCCCGGACAGAGAACGAAATTTCTGGCATCGGCGTCGGGCCGGCACGGAGGGCCGAAGATCTCGATGTGATCGATCTCTTGGCCGTTTTCACCCGTGATGCCGCCACATTCGAGCGCGCGCCTGATACTCCACGCATAGCGTGTCAATGCCTCGACATTTGCCAGCTCGAGCGGCACCGGGCACTCCGGCGTCAGGAAAAACCAGTTCCCTCCCCACGCGACATCGCCCATGACGGTGCCCGTCCCTTGCACTTCCACTGGTACGCGCGCCAATAAACGGTAACTGGGAACATTGCGGATGGTCACGGCTCCTTCGCCGTCCAGAAACACAGTCACAATCCCGGCCGGTGTCTCAACGTTGTGAACGCCCGGACGGATCAAACGCCGGTGCGCCAGTGTCACGACGAGGCCGATCATGCCGTGTCCACACATGTTCAGATACCCAACATTATTGAAGAAGATCACCCCTGCCTCACACGTTGGGTCTTGCGGCTGGCAAAGCAGAGCGCCGACCATCGCGTCAGAACCGCGCGGCTCGTTCACGATGGCCGACCGGTACCGATCGAAGCGCTGCTTGAACCGTTCGCGGCGCTCGCCAAGAGACCCGTTTCCGAGATCGGGCCCGCCCGCCAAAACGACGCGAGTGGGTTCGCCGCCAGTGTGCGAATCAATGACTTCAATGACCATGCGCTCTGCCCATCATGCCATCTCGCGCGTAAACCTCGTATTGCTGAACCTGACAAGCTAAAATTGCGTACCAGTGTTTGGAGATTCCGATGATACTTCCTGGCAGGAATATGTGGGCGGCAGTCCTGGGCGTGAGCGCCTTCGCTGTCGCAGGTTGCGACTTACATATGGAGCACACAGGGCCGCTTGAAACAATGCCCGTCAACGTGGCCCTTGGTTCGGCGGAACGCAGCAAGGTGGAATTGGACATGGCGGCGGGCGAACTCGACCTGAGTGGCGGCGCCAATAGCCTTCTGCAGGGCTCGATCGAGTACAACGTGCCATCCTGGAAGCCGGAAATTCACACGTCGAACGTCGGGACGTCAACGGATGTCGTTATCAAGCAGCCCGAACATCACGGGTTTGGCGGCGGCGACCATCGGTACAAGTGGGATCTCGAAGTGAACAATAACGTCTTGCTCGACGTATCGGTCAATTGCGGCGCAGGGAAGCAAGATCTGAAGCTGGGAGAGGCAAAGCTTCGCAGCGTCGCAGTGCATATCGGCGCAGGCGAGGTCGAGCTCGATCTGCGCGGCCATCCAACACGAGATTACGATGTGGCGATCTCGGGAGGTGTGGGACACGCAAGAGTCACCTTGCCAACCGGCGTCGGTATCTGGGCCGAAGCCCACGGAGGAATCGGGCACATTGATGTGCAAGGCCTCGAAAAGAAGGGAGATCATTGGGAAAATGCCGCCTACGACACCGCAAAGGTGAATGTGCACGTGAAGGTGGAAGGCGGCATCGGACACATCGAAATTCTCGCCGAATGACGATGAAGTTTGTCAGAACCGCGCGCGTGAGCAAGCGGTGTGCTAGCGAACTTTCTTAACGCAAGCTGCCGAGAAAAGCGTTCATTTCGCGCAGCACATCGGCTTCATTCGAGAAAAAGACGAAGTGATTGGCATGCGGCAGGCGCACGACGCGCGCCGAGGGTATACCGGACTCGAATGCCTTTGCTTGCGCTCCCGTGGTAGCCTCATCGCGAACTTCGAATGCTGCAAGCGCCTTGGGGTCATTCGTGGAAAATTGCCGCATATCGTGAGGCACCGCATAAATGGCGAGCACGGGCACGTGGATATTCGTATACTTCTGTTCGCCCGCCATAATTGCCTCACCGATCGCCGACATACCTGATGACTGGGCAGCCCGTAGAGGCGCCGGCATCGCTTCAAGGTCCTCTTGGCGCTCTTGAAGGTCTTTCTCAAACTGAGGCAGGTCCGTTTTGAGCAGCTCCCTGATCAGCCGTTGTTGGTCTTGCTGCGACTTGCCGGGTTGTAACTGTTGCAGCTTCTTTTCGAGATCAACAGAGTCGATCAGAAAATCGCCGCGCCAACGATCGTAATAAGCGTAAGAATAGCCGGCATCGAGATAAATCAACCCCGCCACCTTTTCGGGATGCCGCGATCCGATGGAACTCAACTCCTCACCCGCGATGGAATGCCCAATCAGCACCGGCTTATTGATTTTCAGCGAATCGCAAACCGCGAGCACATCGTCGCCAAGCCGGTCGGCGGAGTAATTTGTGGCATCGGGGGTGGGAGCGCTCGATGCGCCAAATCCGCGCCGAGTGATGCCGTAGACATGATAAGTGGGAGTAAGTTTGGGCGCGAATTTATCGAATATGTGAGCGTTGTTCCCGAGCCCCGCCAACAGCACCACTGGCCGTCCTGAGCCGCCCCAATCGAGCACCTCGAGCTTGACGTCTTTGTCAACGGTCACGAACTGTACGGTGTGCGGCGAGGGATCGCGCTTCCAAGCGGTTTCCTTCGTTGCGCGGTGAAAATCGAGCGGTAGCGGCGCGCCTTGTGTCCAGGTGCCCGCGATGGAGGCGCCGTCGGCACTGACTTTGCCTTTGTACGCGCCATGCACGGCATCGACGCTAAATTTCAGATTTGAATCATGCAGCGTAAAAGAACTAGCGGGTAAACCTTCGGGTGTCTGATCGATGCTATACACCATGGCTTTCCAAGCGCCGTTATCGTCTTTGGCAATGTGCAGGATGATCCGGAGTTGCTGCGGGCCCGCTTTCAGTGTTCCTTGCCAGTCGCCGGCAAGGTCCTGCGCGCAGGCGATGCAGGTGACGGTGAGCCGGTTAATCGCGACGAAGAAGATTCTTTTCATGGCTTAATACTCGCGAGTCTGCACAATTCTCGAAGCGCAGCGAAAAACAGTATCGCGGAAAGGATCAGCGAAACGATCATGGCAGGCCACGGCAGCGTGTGAGTGATGAGCGGAGAGGCGCCACCGGAAAAGCCAAGCAGATTGAACGGTGGAGGCGGCGGTATGCGAGCAACAACAAACCAAACAACCATGCTCACAAACATGCCTCCGAAAGTCTGCCCGGGATCTTCCAAAAACGTTGCCAGCAGCACTGATAGGAAATAGAAGCAGGCGGTGCACGCAATCGCCGTAAGAATCAGCTTAAGCAAATCAAATGGCGTCGCGCCTCCTTGTGCAAGTGGGAGTGAAAGCCAGGCAGCGCTATACATCACAGCGCTCACTCCAGCAAACTCCAATAGGCCCACTCCGGCTCGTACCGAGAGCATCCGAAGACGGCTGATGGGAAGCGAGAGCGTGTAGTACATAGAACCAGAGAGAGTCTTCGTCGCCGAAAGAGTAGGCTGAGTCCTGATCCCCGCGCCAGCCAGGTACACGCCATTAAATACAACGAAAAATGCCATCACGCCCACAATTCCACGCGCGTCCTTTGCCGAGCTAGCGCCGCTGCCCATGATGTAAGGAAGCGCAAGCGCGCTCAGCGGTATGCCAACTGCCGGGAGAAGCCGCCATCGTGTTTCAAGCCAAGCTTTCATCCAAAGCATTTCAATTGCTCCTCACGTGTTCCAGGAAAATCTCTTTCAAACTCACGGGAAATTGTTCGACTGAAGCGCCGGGTATTCGCCGCGCCTGTTCGACAAGTTCTTCTACATTCCGGCTCGCCAGTATCGAAACCGATCGGCCCTCCTGCCGGACGTGTTCGGCTCCCTCCGCCCAACGAACCGGCGTGAGTAGCTCGTTTTCGAAAACGATATGAAGCCGGCGATACCGCGCTTTCAAATCGTCTAGCGAATCTCCAACAATCGCCTTCCCGTGATCGATGATCGAAACATGATCGGCAATCTGCTCGACTTCCGTCAATTGGTGCGACGAAAAGAAAATCGTGATACCCTCCGCCGCCGAGAGCGCGACCAACTCGCGAAGGACGTCTTCGACGGCGGCGGGATCGAGACCATCCGACGGCTCATCCAAAATCAAAAGCTCAGCGCCGCGCGAGATCGAAAGCAGCAGCATCAGTTTCGATCGCATGCCTTTCGACAAGTCCCGAATTCTGCGCTTCGGCGGCAGCTCAAACATCTTCAAATAGCGCTGTTCGAGATCGCTCCGCCATTTGGGAAAGAATGGCCGCGTAAAGCGAATGATCTGCTCCACCGTCATGTACGGATACAGCTCTTTCTCTTCCGTAACAAAGCCAATGCGCCGGCGCGCTTCGATCGCGGCGTTCTCATCGGAAACCGGCCGCCCAAACAGGCTGGCCATTCCGCCATCCGCTTTCAACATGCCCATCAATAGCTTGATGGTTGTGGTCTTCCCCGCCCCGTTGCGGCCCAGAAATCCGAAAATACTTCCCGCCGGAACTCGAAGATCAAGCCCGTTCAACGCCGCCTGACCCTTGAAAGACTTGCGAAGCCCCGCCGTTTCAATCACAAAATCACTCATTGATCCCCCTCGGGCAGCCTCGCCGAACGTACCAGCGCCAGTTCGTTCTCAACCAGCCGCCGCATTTCCTCTTCGCCGAGACGCAGCGCTACCAGCCGCTCAATTGCCGATTGCACAATAGCCTGAGCCTTCCGCATGACCCTGGTCCGCGCAACCACCGACTCGCTCACAAACGCTCCCAAACCATGCTTCAGCTCGATCACGCCTTCGTGCTCGAGTTCCCGATAAGCTCGCGCAACCGTGTTGGGATTCATCACCAGATCCTCAGCCAATTTCCGAATCGTAGGCAACTGGTCGCCCGCCCGCAATTCGCCGGTTTCGATGGCATGCTTCACCTGCTCCATAAGCTGGAGATAGAGCGGAATTCCGGAGGATTGATTTAATCGGAACGGCACACCTGTCCAGCCAACTGTACTAATCAATTAATACAGTACACACTTCTTATGCCAGTGTCAAGACGGTGGAGCAGGCCTCTCGCCTCTGTGCCCACAGGCTGCTAGCAGGCATCACGCCTCGCCGTGAGGATCGACGTGCTCGGCGAAAAGCTTCGCGAACAAGTTCATGTCGCGCGTAAGCATCTGGTCGTACAACTTAGCATTCTGCGGATCGGCCGGAATCATTGGCCCAAGAGCTACGTCCACATCGTCCAGGCTTTTGATCATGCCGAGCTGTTCCGCGGCAATCAGCGCCGCGCCCCGGCTCGACGCTTCCGGCTCCAGACATTCGACGATCGGCCGGCCAAGCGCGTCTGCCATCATTTGCCGCCATGCTTTGGAAGCCAGCAAACCGCCGCCCGAAGCGATTACCTGGGCTGGAGCCGGATAGGCCTCGAGAAACAGAGAATAAATCTGCTTAAATCGGAGGGAAACGCCCTCGAGCGCCGCCTGAAGTATGTCGGTTGGAGTCGTGGACAGGCTCATTCCAGTAAGAACCGCTCGAAGGTCCGGCCGCCAATACGGCGAACGCTCGCCGGCAAGAAACGGGAGCATTGTCAAGCCATGCGAGCCGGGCTGGCGCTTCTCGATCTGCGATTCGGCATCGCCGGGAAGATTGAATGTTTTGCTCACCCAGCGAAACACCTCGCCACCGTTTGAAAGCGCGCCGCCCAGGATATACCGTTCCCGGTTCACGCGGTAGCACCAAAGCCCGCTCGGAATCTGTATGGATGCGCCGCGGATGACGACGCGCATCGCGCCGCTCGTACCCACCATCAGCGCCAGCCGGTCGCGCGTCGTACATCCACTGCCAACGTTATTGCACGCCCCGTCACCATAGGCCGGGCACCAGGGAATGCCATCGAACAGAGGCCAGCGCGATGCGAACTGTTGTTTCAGCGAACTGGTGGGTTGGTCGAGCTCACCCACAGGAGCAAGCTGATCTGCTTTTATACCGATGAACTCCATCAGCTCTTCGTCATACGCGTTTTCGCGCTGCTTCCATAGCCCCGACGCCGAAACCATCGAAGTAGACTCCGCGCCTCTTCCATGCAGATTGGCGAGAAAATATTCGCCAAACGAAATCCAGCGGGCCGTTCGCGAAAAGGCCGTTGGGTTCGTTTGTTTCAGCCACAGCAGCTTGGCTGGCCAGTAACTGGTGTGGAGAACGCAGCCGGTTCGCTGGCGAATCTGCGCAGCGTCGAATCGTTTCCGGAGCTGATCCACCTGCGGCGCTGAGCGTGTATCAAACAGGTGAATAATCGGCGTGCATGCTTTTCCGTTACCGTCCACACCCAGAAATGAATGCCAGAACGTGCTCATAGCGACCGCCGAAGCTCGCAAACCCTCCTGGGCCATTTGGCCATGCAGCTCGTCAAGACAATTGGCCGTCAATTTCAGCAGGCGGTCCGGATCGATTTCAACGCCGCCATCCGCCGTGGTCGTGATGTCGTATTTGTTCTGAAGCCCGAGCCGCTCGTGATGCCGGAAGCGGCAGTCGAACAACAAGGCTCGGACGCTCGACGTTCCGACATCGAGGCTTACAATGTTGTCGTTGATTGACAGGTTGCTCGATGGCGTGGCGGAAGTCATTTCTCGCTATAGTATTGCGCCTCCCGGAACCTGTCTTGGCGTCGCGGTTTCAGGCGGAGCCGATTCCGTCGTTCTGCTGCACGTTCTCCGCCGTCTCTCTTCACCCTTTGGCTTTTCTCTGCGCATTCTGCATGTGAATCACCACCTGCGCGGACTCGAATCGGACGGCGACGAGCAGTTCGTTCGCGATTTGGCCCGTGAACTCGAAATCGAAATCGAAGTTGTTCAGGCTCCCGTGCCGGATTCTGAGGGGAATTTGGAGCAGATGGCGCGGGACTTGCGCCGAAGCGCCTTTCTTGCGTGGATCGGGAGCGGCGCTGTCAACCGGGTCGCCCTCGGCCACACGCGCAGCGATCAGGCCGAGACAGTGTTATTCCGCCTGCTGCGCGGAACCGGGCTAACAGGTTTGGCGGGCATGCGCTACGTTTCCGAGGACAGTTTCGTTCGCCCGCTTCTTTTCCTGACCCGGGAAGAAGTGAGGGCCTGGGCCGCGCGGACAACAGTTGCGATGGCGAGAAGATTCTTCGAATCAGGACCCCCGCTTCCGCCGCAATTTCATCCGAAACGAGCTTCTACCGGCCATTAAAACTTCGTTGAACCCGGCTGTTGAGAGCGTGCTGGCCCGATCGGCAGAAGTGGCGCAAGGGGAAGAGAACTATTGGGATGGTTTGGTCGAGGCGCATTTCAAGGCATTTGCGAAACAAACTCACCATGGTTTGCTCTGTGACCTCAGCTACTTGAATGCGCAGCATGTTGCCGTCCAGCGCAGGCTCCTCAGAAGATGCTTTTCGACAGTGAAAGGCGACCTGCGGCTGGTCGACAGCGCGCACGTGGATGCGGTGCTCGCCATCTGCCGGTCGTACGAAGGCCATGACCGGATCCAGATTCCGGGAATCGACGCGCTTCGCTCGTATCAAACGCTGCGGATTACGGAGGTCAGGCAAACCGGGCCGCCGCGCCACTACCAGGTGCCGGTCATTCCCGGTCAGGAAATCGATCTGCCTTTTTATGCGGGAAAAATCTCGCTCCAGACCGCGCCCGGTGTGTCCGCAAACCCTCAAAATTGTGCTAAGTTCATAGATGTAAAAGACCGTAGCGAAACTGTAAATCTGAGCTCGGCAGCGCTGGGGGGTACGGCAGCTCTAACGCAGCTGGTCATCAGGAATTGGGAGCCGGGCGACGAATATCAACCGGCGGGTCACCGGAGCGTTAAGAAGATAAAGGAGTTATTTCAGGAAAGCCGAGTGCTCCTGTGGGAACGCCGGCACTGGCCCGTACTGGACCTGAATGGAGAAATCATCTGGGTGCGGCGTTTCGGACCTGCTGCCAAATTTGAGATGGAACAAGAGCAAGCCTCTGCGGTGTCTCTTACATATGTTGCGGCGCCCTGAATCGAATGCCTCTGTCGTTACGTCTGACAGTTTAGCTATCAGTGTTTCCTGGGGGCGTATGCCCGCGTCGGGCCGGCACGTTTCCGGCGAGCGAAAGGTAAGTTCATGAATTCAAATGTGAAAACGGCTGTGTTTTGGATTGTCATCCTGTGCGCAGTTGTTCTGGTATGGATGGCGGTCCGGACCGGCCGAGGACCTGCTCCGAGAAACCTGGCGGTTTCTGAATTTGTTTCCCTCGTACAAGACGGCAAAGTTAAAGATGTCAATATCACTGGCTCGGATGTCCAGGGCACGCTAGTCGATAGCACGACGTTCCATACGCAGATTCCGCCGAACGACTCCGAGATTTGGAAGATTCTCCGCGAAAAGAGTGTGAAGTACAACTGGAAGGAATCGGCCGGAAACGGTTGGATCGGCATCCTGTTTAACGCGATTCCAGTGCTGATTCTCCTCGGGCTATGGATCTTCATGATGCGCCAGATGCAGAGCGGCGGGAATAAAGCGCTCAGCTTTGGGAAGAGCCGGGCGCGGCTCCATTCCTCGCAACAGAAGAAAGTTACGTTCAAAGATGTCGCGGGCGTAGAAGAAGCGAAAGAGGAACTCCAGGAGATTATCGAATTTCTCCGCGAGCCGCAGAAATTTCAGAAGCTCGGCGGCCGAATTCCCAAGGGCGTGCTGTTGATCGGCCCTCCCGGAACTGGGAAAACTCTGCTGGCGCGCGCGATTGCAGGCGAAGCGAATGTGCCGTTCTTCTCGATCTCCGGCTCGGACTTCGTCGAGATGTTTGTGGGCGTGGGCGCAAGCCGCGTTCGCGATCTGTTCGAGCAAGGCAAGAAGAACGCGCCCTGCATCATTTTCATCGATGAAATCGACGCGGTCGGCCGTCATCGCGGCGCTGGTCTGGGTGGCGGGCACGATGAGCGCGAGCAAACGCTGAACCAGTTGCTGGTCGAAATGGACGGTTTTGAATCGAACGAAGGCGTGATTCTGGTGGCTGCCACAAACCGCCCCGATGTGCTGGATCCCGCGCTGCTGCGGCCAGGCCGGTTCGATCGGCGTGTGGTGGTCGGCCGTCCGGACGTGAAGGGCCGCGAGAGCATTCTGAAAGTTCACACCAAGAAGGTGCCGCTATCCGACGATGTCGAGCTTTCGGTGATCGCCCGCGGGGCACCCGGTTTCGCGGGCGCCGATCTGGCCAACCTGGTGAACGAAGCCGCGCTGCTTGCGGCCCGCCAGAATCGCAAGGTTGTCACGCAGTTCGATTTCGAGCTGGCCAAAGACAAGGTCATGATGGGCGTGGAGCGCAAGAGCCTGATCATCACCGATAAGGAAAAGCGCAACACGGCGTATCACGAAGGGGGCCACGCGGTCCGGCGGCGCTGCTCCCGCACGCCGATCCGCTGCACAAGGTCACCATCATTCCGCGCGGTATGGCGCTTGGCTTGACCATGCAGCTTCCGCTCGACGACAAGCTGTCGCACGACAAGAATTATCTGGAAGCGCAGCTCGCGATTTTGATGGGCGGCCGCATCGCCGAAGAGATTTTCATGCATCAGTTCACCACGGGCGCGGGCAACGACATCGAGCGCGCCACCGAAATGGCTCGCAAGATGGTGTGCGAATGGGGCATGAGCGAGCTTGGTCCATTGAGTTTCGGCAAGCAGGAAGAGCAGATCTTCCTGGGCCGCGAAATCGCGCAGCATCGCGATTACAGCGAGGCGACCGCGATCCGCATCGACGAGCAGGTTCGAAAGCTGGTGGAAGACGGCTACAGCCGCGCCCGGCAGATCATCGAAGAGCGGTCGGACGCGCTTGTCCGGATCGCTGAGGCGCTGCTCGAGCGCGAAGTGCTGGACGGCGCCGAAGTGCTCGATCTCATCAATGGCAAAGAGCTGCCAAAGTTCGAGTCACCGAAGCGCCCGAGCGGTGGGACTACGCAGCCGGTTATCGCTCCCTCGCCTGCGCCGAATCCCGTTCCGGGGCTATTGGGCGGCGAAAGCCCACAGCCTGCCTAAGAGACTAAGCCACGTGGCGCACGCTTCAGCGTGCAGCGTGAACTTCAGTTCGCCGTTGACGAAGCCGGGTATCCACCCGGCTTCTTCTATTTATGGCGTGTTCGACGCGGTCGTGAAACAATAAGCAGTGTTCCCGCTCTTCAGCCGTATGTCACACATATCTGTAAGCTTTTTCGCCGCCGCCATCGTCTTTTCCGGTTCATTGCTGAACGCTCAATCGAAGCAGCAGACCGATCCGACGTACCATCCCGATCCGATGTACAGCAAGTCGCAGAAGAAAAAAATGGATAAGTACCGGATGGTTCACGGCATCGTCAAAGACGAGCGGGATAACCCGCTAAAGGGAGCGCTGGTTAATCTCAAGAATCTGAAAACGAATCAGACAACAACCTATATCACGAAAGCGGACGGCAAATACACGTTCGATGAATTGAGCCGTGAACAAGACTATGAGCTCAGCGCGGCCTTCTCGGGCAAAACCACGCCGGTAAAGAAGATCAGCCACTACGATCCAGAGACAAGCAGCATGCGTATCCTGAGTTTTGCGGACCCGGACGACGTACCCGTGCAAGCGGTAAACAAGAAATAG
>CAVRNU010000056.1:0-81272 GCA_963722585.1 Bryobacterales bacterium
CGGCACGATTATCTTGTTGTCAACGCAAGAACGATTGCGGAGGACCGATGGAAACCTTCGTCAAGCTGTTTGGCAGCCTGCTGGCTTTTATATATCATTGTTTCGACCGCATCGTCATTCTGGGCCACCTGCCACTGTTAACGCGGCCGGAGAACATCGTCCATTTCTTCCGCGATGTTCAGCGCTGCCGCTACACCCACTATTACTTCTACATCCGCGATGAAGTGTTGGGACCGATGGCGATGTGCGTGGGTTCCTTCCTGCCGTTCCAGATCACGTATTATCTGAATGGCCATCACTACATCGACCGGGAATTGCTGCGCCGCAGAGTTGCATTCCGCAAGGACGACAATGCTTTCGTGGCGGTCTCAGATCCTGCGGCCCTCCAGGCCGCCGCCGACCGCTTGAGTGCTGATCTCATCCGCAAACGCCTCGATTACTGGACTCTGATCGTAGGGCCGAAGTTCTCCAAAGCGGATCGACAGGTGATCAACCTCAAGCGCCACTGTTCGATTCAACAGGTCGAGTACTGCCGGAATCTCGTCTTCCACCGCAACTTTCCCATCCACAAACTGTTCGAACGATCCTGCGATATCGGTCTGCTGCGCCTGACGCCCGACAAGATCACCCAGATCTTTGGTTTCCGGATCAATAAGAAATTACACGGCAAACTGCAGAGCGTGCTCGACCAGATGGAACATGGACATCATGTCTTCCGCGCCTGCGGCCGGAATGCCGTCCTGCGCATGTACGAAAAATTCACTACCTTTCTCCGCCTGGAAGCATTGAGCAATAATCTCAAGGACTTCGGGCTGAAGAAGTCTCTGCAGAATCTGGACGCGGTCCGTCGCAAACTAGCCGCCGTCTCCGACCGATTCGCGGCCTTCGAGGCCGAAGCACTCAACGTCCATGTCGGCTTCCCACTGTTTCAGCGCATGGCCTTGCCCATCACCTCAGCCGTAGTCGCGTGCCCGGCATTAAGATCCACGACACGCGCATCATCCGCCTGATGGAAGTCCTTCTCCACAGCGGAACCAAGATCGGCGGTTGGCGCACGGCCAGATTCACGAGGCCATCCTCGCCGCATTCGGCCTCAAAGCCAGCAACTACACCCTTACCCAACTCCGCTACGACATCCGCAAAATGAAGGCGCACGGCCTCATCGAACGTGACGGCAAGCGGTACGCTTACCGGCTCACCCCGAAAGATAACAAGGCCGACGACCGCAGAAAGAAGCAGCACGAGACGTGTCATTGCTTCAGAGCGCTCTCGAAGAAATCGACAACCTTCTGCTCGTATTCGGCCTTCGCTACGGTATGAGCTTCTCCGTGCCTGGCTCCGGGCACCAGCCACAGTTCCTTGGGTTGACGCGCCGCTTTAAAATTCCGTTCGCTATTGGCGACGGGCACAACGTAGTCCGCCAGGCCGTGAATAATCAGGACGGGACGCGGGCTGATCTGACCGATTACTTCGTCGGGGCGCACGCCATTGACGTCGATGCCGGCTCGATGGCTGGCGATCCACACGGTAACAGGAGCGAACGGAATCGCGGGCAAATGGATGAAATGCTCGAAACTTGCGGCGATGACGCTGGGCGCGTCGCTGAAACCGCAATCGTCAACCACGGCCCTTATTCGCCGGTCGCGTGCGGCCGTCAGAATCGCCGTGGCGCCACCCATCGAAATCCCGAGCACTCCAATTTTTCCCGGGTCGACATCGGTGCGTTGGGCCGCGTACTGGACCACGGAATCGAGATCGATTGGCTCGAGCACGCCGAGCGTGACATACTCGCCGCCACTGTCGCTACGAGCCCGCGCGTTGTAAGTTAGCGTGTCAAATCCCGCCTGGTGCAGAAATTCAGCGTAGGGCAGCATCTGCTCCTGCGTGTCGCCATAGCCGCTCACAAGAACAATCAAGTCACGGTTCGGGCCGTCGAAAAAGCGCCCCCGCAGTACCACGCCGCTAGCGCTTTTCACCGCAATTTCTTCCGGATGCAAATCGGGATAGTCGGCGAGCGAATGCTTGTAGTGGTAGTACGCCGGGTGAAGGGCTCTCTCTGAGCCGATCCAGCCGATCACCCCGATGATAGCGAAGACAGCGATAACGGCGACGGCCGCGCGAAAAACAACCTTGCGGATCATCAGCTCATCGGACAGGCTGCGGGAACCCGATAGAAATTCCGATCGGAATCGCCCGCGAGCCCGCCGTGCAGCGGGCCGGCTTTTTCGCGGAGACGTCCTCCCGCGCGCCGGTTCAATACAGACTGGATCTCGGCGATTACCGCTAAAGCGATCTGCTCGGCGCCATCCGCGCCAATATCGAGACCGATCGGGCTGTGAAGGGCGCCTTCAACTTCATCGAGTGAAACGTTTGCCTCGGCCAGCAGTTTCTCCGTGCGATTGCGCGGTCCTAAGAAGCCGAGATAGGGCAAGCGGTGGCCAGCCAATGCTTCGAGCGTCAAAAGATCCTGCTCGTAACTGTGGCTCATCACGACAGCCGCGGTCCAATCGTCGAGCGTTATTCCAGCCAGCACGTCCTCCGGCTGGGTAACGAGCACTTGGGCCGCACCGGGGAATCGGTCAGTACGGGCCATGTGCGAGCGGCCATCCAGAACCACGACTTCGTAGCCCATAAACTTGGCCAGCCGTACCATGGGTATCGCATCATCGCCTGCCCCGAATACGAGAAGGCGCAACGTGGGCGGCAGAGGCTCAAAGAATAAATCGATAGAATCGCACGCGCCTTCGCACGCGATCGACTGAGGCTTTCCATCAAAGGCGCGACTAGCGCCTTCAATGAATTCGACGAGAGAACGAGATGACAAATCGGTTTGTACCGAGCCGTCCGGGAACCGCGCCCAACGTTGGCCCACATGGACTGACGAGTTGTTACGCGATTCGATCACGGTGGCGAGAAAGCCGGGACGGCGGCTTTGTTGCACGGCGGGAACCATGCTCAAAGGCGAAACAAGGCCGGTTTCCAGGCGCTCGAGAAGGACATGGATCACACCGTTGCAGCCCATGCCGAACTCTTGCGCGATTTCGCCTTCGACGCTCGTATCGTATTTGCGGACTACTGCTTTACCGCCTTCAGTGAGCCACCACGCTTTCTTCACGAGATCGGCTTCGAGACAGCCACCGCTCACTGAGCCGACACGGCGGCTCCCGGATGTCATCAGAAGGCGCGCGCCGGCGCGCCGGTATGTTGAGCCTTCGACGCGCACGACCGTTGCCAGAACGCCGGATTCGCCCCGCGCAGAGGCCTCCTGCCAGACTGCGTATATCTGATCGAGTTCCGTCATCGCCGATCCGAGGAGCTCCGGTCAAGCAGCCGGAGTATTGACACCTTTATTGTCCCTTATAACTAAGGCGTTTCGTCATTCACGGGGACCGAAAGCTCTCTATTCGTGGCGTAGCGCCTCCATGGGTTGTATCAGGGTGGCCGAACGCGCCGGAACAACGCAGGCGGCGAGGGCGGCGAACAGTAGGACACCGCCAACAATAACGAACAGAAACGGATTGGCAATGCCCATTCCTTGCATGCGGTCAGCGAGCATACGGCTGGCCGCAATGCTGATCGCAAGTCCAACAAAAAGGCCCGCCACAAGAACGCGGCCGGTTGTAAGCAGCACCAACCGCAAGACATCTTGCGGCTTTGCGCCGAGCGCCATGCGGATGCCGAACTCGCGCGTGCGGTGTGCGACGCCGTAAGAGACGACGCTGAATACGCCTGCAACAGCAAGAAGCAACCCAATGCCTCCGAAGACACCGAACAGAAATGTGGCAAAGCGCGGATACGCGGTAGCCGTGTCGAGCCAACCTTCAAGCGTCCGCGTCAGCGTAATGGGCTGGTTCGGATCAATCGACCGCACGGCTTCGCGGGCGAGGGGCACTAATTTCTCGGGATCTCCTTTTGTTCGGGCAATGATGAACGTTTCCGGCGGAATCAGAATCGAATACGGAATGAACATGGCGGGCATGGGCGGTTGATCCAGCCCCTGGTTTCGCGCGGTCCCGGCTACGCCAACGATTTCAAATGAATTAGTGAACTGCGGCGGCTTCAAAAGCTGAGGCGGCAGCTTCTGATTGAAAATGTCCACTTGGATGTGATGGCCGACCGGATCTTTATTTTGAAAATCGCGCCTCACCATGTCTTCGCTTACTACGGCAACTGGCTTTCCTTGCAAGATATCGGCTTCGGTGAGATCGCGCCCGCGCAAAAGCCTGGTGCCGACTGCCGCGAAGTATCCATCCGCGACGAGGTTCACGCGGAGCTCCGGCGCTTCAGAGGCTGGCCGATCATCGAGCATTACTTTGGTCCGGAAGCCATTGTAGGGAGGCGTGCCCGTAACGCTAACTGCGGCAGCTTCCACCTGCGGCGCGCGGCGCAACCGTTTCACAATGCCCTGGTGCAGCGCGAGGCGGCTCGCCCATTGCGTATAGTGGCCTTCGCTCAGCGGAATCACAAAGGTGAGCGCGTTTTGTGGATTATAGCCAAGACCCTGGCCTTTCAGCTCGAGTAATCCACTGACTGCAAGTCCCGTGCCGGTCAACAGCACCAGCGACAGCGTAATTTCAGCCACCATGAGCGAATCGTGCAAATGCCGGCTGTGAACGCCGACGCCGGCTCCGCGAGTTGATCCGCGCAACGTATCGGCTTGGGTTTGACCCGAAACCCGGAGAGCAGGCGCGAGTCCGAAAATAATTCCAGTCAGTACGGATGCCCCGAAGGCGAACCACAACACCGGCCAGTTGAGCGCGATCACAGCTTCGTGCGGAATGGAATATTCCGGCATGAGGGCGATGACGACGCGTATCGCTCCGAAAGCAAGCGCAATTCCAAACAAACCGCCCGTGAGCGCCAGCAAAACACTTTCGGTGAGGAGTTGGCGTATGAGACGCAGCCGCGTTGCGCCGATGGACACACGAACAGCCATTTCGCCTTCCCGCGTGGCAGCACGGGCAAGCAACAGGTTCCCAACGTTCGCGCAGGCAATGAGTAACAGAAGTGTGACAGCTCCAAACAGCGCGAGCAGCGTGTTGGCAAACTTGCCCAGTATTCCCTCGTTCACGTTCAGAAACTTCACCTTGAATACGCCTTCCGGATACATGTACCGAGGCATTCGCCGCCGAAACTCCTCGAATAGCGGCAGGTATTCGGCGTTAGTCTGGTTCTGGCTCACGCCCGGCCGGATTCGATAGAAGACGCGTACGAAATCGGTCGTGCTGGGACGCATGTCCATCGGCACATAGGCATCCACATCATTCCACGTGAAGCGAACCGGCAGAACGCCGATCACCGTATACATGTCGTCGTTCAGCCGCAGTTTCTGCCCCAGCACATCCGGCCGGCCCTGGAACACGCGCTGCCAAAACTTATAACTCACGACCGCGACCGGCTCCGGCGCAGCGCCTGGCCGCATATCCTTCGCGGTGAATACCCTTCCAAAAAGCGGAGGAACGCCGAAGAAATCGAAGAAGTTCGGAGAACAATACTCGCGCTGCACCACTTCGGCCAATCCGGTTCCCGTCATCACCACCTCGCTTGAATCGGCCGCGGCGGCATCTTCCATCGAGTGCAGACGCGATTTTAGCTCGAGATACTGCGCCTTGGAATAGTTAATGCCGCGCCAACTGTCTTTCTTGCTGGAAATGACGAGCTGGCCGATGCGATCAGCCGCACGATACGGGTACGGATCGATCAGAACGGCATACACTACGCTGAAAATGGCTGTAGTTGCGCCAATGCCAAGAGCCACCGACAGTACGGCCACCGCCGTAAAGCCAGGCTTTAAAATCAGCATCCGGAAGCCATAGCGCGCATCCTGCGCCAGGCGATCCCAAAACTGCATCCACAGCGCCATATATCTGTATATGCCTCCCCGACTGTAAGCCGCCTCTACGCCATGGAGGCTTTGACGGAGATGGCGCCTCTTTTGTTCCGCCGTTTTAACTCTGGCGCAAAACGCTAACCACGTCATCCACGGAAATAACGCCCAGCAGCTTCCGATCGTCGTCGACCACCGGCAGCGTCAGCAGGTTGTATTTGTCGAAAACTTCCGCGATACGGTCCTGGCGCTCATCCGCGCCCACAAACAGCAGAGGCTCTACGGCCAGACTGCTCAACGGCGAATCCCCCGATGCTAGGAACAGGCGTGTTAAGGGAATCGCCGCGGACAGGCGCTCGTCCCGATCGACCAGAAAGATCGAATAAATGCTATCGAGGTTTTCCTCGTTTTCCCGGAGCGCGCCGATCGCGTCGGCTACGGTTGCGCCTTCAGGTAAGGCGATGAATTCCGTGTTCATTAAGCCACCAGCCCGGTCGTCGCGAAATTCGAGCAGTTCTTCAACTTCCTGCTTATCCGAGGGCTCCATCTCTTCGAGAATCTGCTCGGAAGTCTCCTCCGGCAGCTCGCCCAGCACGTCGGCCACTTCGTGCGGCGCCATTTCTTCCAAAATCTCCGCCGCTTTTTCTGCTTCAAGCGACTCAAAGATACTGATCTGAATGTTCGGATCGACTTCGCTCAGCGTTTCAGCCGCAACTTCCCGATTAATTGCCCCAATCAACGCTTCCCGGTCGTCGGGACTGAGCTCCTCGACAATATCCGCGAGATCGGCAGGGTGCATTTTTTCGAGCAGGCGGTTGGTAATGTTCAAACGCACCCGCCGCTGCGGATCGGGCTCGAGCATGTTGCAGAACTCCCAGCGGATGGAGCGCGGCGCAATCCGATCCTGCAATTTTCTGATTGCCAGCGGAGGCAGCAGTCCGCGGAGGACCCGTCGAAGGATGCTGCGTATGCCGATATCAACTTCCAAAACCCGCAGAACGTCCCGCCCGTCATTCCGCACTTTTAGAAATGTGATGTCGTTTACCCGGACGACCTTCCGGCCCTGCGCGTCGATAATCTGCTGGTCGAGAAGATCGCGGCCCATACGGAGCATGTATTCGTCCGAATGGTACGGGGTGAGCACTTCATCTTTCAGGTGTATCCCCTCGAATTGAACTGTTTCCACCTGGTCGTGCCGGACGCTGAGCCAGCCAGGTCCGGCCCCTACCAAATATCTGTCAATTCGCAGCGGGTCGATCAGAGGAACGAGCGCGGCGTCGCGAAGGGTCCCGATTTTCTTACCGCGCAGATCGAAGACTTTGAGGCCGACAAGCTCGGTGAAGTAGAGGATTTCTTCCGCCATGGCCGCAACCGTCTTCCATATCGAAGTAAACCGAGCGCCGCTTCGACACGATACCCTTGCGCGCGATGACGAATGGTTCAGGAAGCGACTACATCGGACTCCATCACCACTATGCCGTAACCAGGGCGAGTGCTGCAACCCTATCTTTCGCTTTTTGGCGAGGTGGAGAGGGTAGGATTGGCGCCGCTCTTTCGCGGCCGGCGTTCTTGCCGTACGAGTAGTAAATTGTCCATATATGGAGCAAGTTATCGTCACGTCGAAAGGCCAGATTGCGATCCCTAAGAGCGTGCGCGATACCTTAAATCTCTCGGAGGGAACCAAGCTCACCCTCGAGATTCGTGGACAGGACATTGTGCTCCGAAAGGAAGCGGCGTGGAAGAGGTTGCGTGGCGCTGGAGCCGGCATGAATCCTATGACCGCTTTTGCCGCCCACAAGAAACAGGAGCGGTAACGGGAAGACTCGCATCGTTGATTCTCGGCGCTAGGCGAACCTTCTTCGAAAACGTCACGGAGAATCGCTAGCGGCCTCCTGGTGCGAGTCCTCCCAAACATTGCCGGTCACGATCGAGAATTTCCGATCGAGCGTGGCCTGCATACTACACTGAGACTGCACGTGTGGGCACTTCCGTAAAGCCGCCAAAGCTCAAGCAGTTCTTCTCCAAACACGGCATTTTGGCGCGGGCGCATCCCAATTATGAGTACCGTCCCGGCCAACTCGAGATGGCCGAAGCAGTCGAATCTGCCCTTTCCGAGCACCGGCACCTGATTGTAGAAGCGGGCACGGGAACCGGCAAGACCTTGGCCTATCTCGTCCCGGCCATTCTGTCGGGAAAGCGGATTGTCATCTCCACCGGGACCAAAAACCTTCAGGAGCAGCTTTACTTCAAGGACATTCCGTTTCTGCAGCAGCTCTTTGAGACGCCGCTGGCCGTCTGCTATATGAAAGGGCGAGCGAACTACTTGTGCCGGCAGAAGGTGTACGACGCCGAGCGGGAGCCGATTCTCGAGGGAATCGAGCAAGTAAAAGAATTCCGGATCATCCGTGAATGGGAGCAGCAAACTCAGACGGGCGACCGCGCCGAGCTCTCGGGCTTGCCGGAGCCTAGTTCCGTTTGGTCGAAACTCGATGCTCGTGGCGAGCTATGCTCCGGCCAAAAATGCAAGCAGTTCGATCGCTGTTTCATTACAGCCATGCACCAGCGAGCGGCCGCAAGCGACATCATTATCGTCAACCATCACCTGTTTTTTGCGGATTTAGCCGTCCGCGACGAGGCCTACGGCGGGATTCTGCCCGAATATTCGGCGGCGATTTTCGATGAGGCGCACGAAATCGAAGATATTGCCGGTCAATACTTCGGCATGAGCGTGAGTAATCTTCAGATATCGGAGCTGGTTAAGGATACCTCCGCTGCCTCGCGGCGCAAACATTTCGATAGTGCCGATCTCGGCCGGACGCTGGTCTACATTGGAGATCGCTCGGAACAGTTTTTCGGCCTCTTTCCAGGCGACGGACGCCAAGCCTTCCGCGGCCGTAAGCAATTCATTGAGCACCACGGGGACGCCTACCGGGAGCTGCTCGTTGGGCTCGACCTTCTCAGCTCACAACTCGAGCTGGTTCCGCAGGCGGTCGAGGAAACGGCGCCGCTGCTCCGCCGGGCGCGTCTGATCCAGCAGGCAATCGGCTTCTGGGTAGAAAGCGGCGACTGCCGGTTTGTTTACTGGACCGAAAAGCGCGGCCGCGGCGTGCACCTGCAGGCTACGCCGATCGACGTGGCGGAGGCGCTCTCCGCCCGCTTAATGGATAAACTGCAAACGGTCGTTCTGACATCGGCAACGCTTACCGTGAATCACGCATTCGAGTATGCCAAGACGCGCTTGGGCCTTCCCGATGCCAGGACGCTGGCCGTTGAGAGCCTCTACGATTACGGCACACAGGTGCTTCTCTATGTGCCACAGCATTTGCCTGAACCCAAGAACCTGAATTTTGCCGCGCTCGCGAGCGAAGAAATCGAGGCGATTCTGAACGCCTCGCGCGGCCGGGCATTTGTTCTGTTCACGAGCCATCAGCAAATGAAGCAGGTGTATGAAACGCTTCGCGAGCGACTCCCGTTCCCCGCGTTTCTCCAAGGCTCGGCACCGCGAAACACGCTGCTCGACTGGTTCAGGAACACGCCGCATGCCGTCCTGTTTGCAACCTCGAGCTTCTGGCAAGGAGTGGACGTGCAAGGCGAACAGCTTAGCTGTGTCATCATCGACCGACTCCCCTTTGCCGTACCCACCGATCCGGTAGTGGCTGCGCGCATGGATGCTATCCGAGCCTCGGGCGGCAATCCTTTTTACGAGTACCAGGTTCCCCAGGCGGCCCTGACACTGAAACAAGGTTTCGGCCGCTTGATTCGGAGCCAGTCCGATCGAGGCGTACTCGCATTGCTGGATAATAGAGTTACAAAGCTGAGGTACGGCCAGGTTTTCTTCAATAGCCTTCCCGCTTACCGCTTCACTACCGACCTTAAGGACATAAGAGACTTTTTCAATGTTTGAGGTTTTGGTCGAGCACACCTTCGCGGCTGCGCATTCCTTGCGGAATTATCGCGGCAAGTGCGAGAACGTACATGGCCATAACTATCGCGTGCAGGTGAGTGTCGAAGGCGATGCCCTCAATGAGATCGGCCTGCTGCTCGATTTCGGCGAACTGAAGCGCGTGCTCCGTCAAACCAGCGCGTATCTCGATCATCAGTTCATGAACGAGCTGAAGCCGTTCGACGAGATCAATCCGTCAGCCGAGAATCTGGCGAAATTCTTCTACGACGAAATCCAGCGGCAGGTTCCGAGCGGCCGCGTTTCGTGCGTCCGGGTATGGGAAACTGATACATCGTGCGCGATTTTCCGCCCCTCATAAAGACGATAAGGAACCGGAAGCGCAAAGCGCACAGCCGATTGGTGGCGTTGTGCGCGATTCGAACAGAGCGACCGGCCTGCAGTGGGGGCTTCAAAACCCGGTAGATGAATGCTTGAGGGACACAATCTCTTAGCGTTTCTCGCCGCTTCTTCGCAAGGAGATGCGGTCGCGCTGCCGCTCTCGATGCTGATTATTTTCGGCTCCGCCAAGCTGCTTGCGGCATTGTTTGAGCGCGTTGGGCAATCCGGCATTGTCGGCCAGATCCTGGCGGGCGTGCTGGTTGGCCCACACCTGCTGAACTGGATTCACCCGGACAATTTGCTTCACGCTCTGGCGGAACTTGGTGTCATTTTTCTGCTCTTCCGGGTGGGCCTCGAGGTGAAATCGTCCGAGTTGTTCCGGGTAGGAGGAACGGCCCTGGTTGTGGCGACTCTGGGCGTGATTATTCCATTCGTATCGGGATGGCTGATCCTGAGGGCATTCGGCAAATCGAACGTCGAGTCAAGTTTCGTTGGAGCAGCCATGGTTGCCACCAGCGTTGGCATCACGGCGCAGGTATTAGCCGCAAAGGGGCTGCTCGACGAGCAGGCAAGCAAGATCATACTAGCGGCGGCCGTTTTTGACGATGTGCTCGGTCTGCTTGCCCTCGCCGTGGTGACGAGTCTGGCGGAGGGGGAAATCAATTGGACGGCGCTTGCCACGACCGCCGCGGTCGCGATCGGATTCACACTCCTCGTAGCGATTTTCGGCAGCCGGGCCGCCAAACGCGTTGTGCCCCGCATTGAGCAGCGCTTCACGGTGGGTGAGGTTCAGTTCGACATCGCCCTCGTCGTTCTGTTTGCTCTTTCTGTGCTGGCAGTAAAGGCAGGAGTGGCCGCGATTATCGGCGCTTTCCTCGGGGGAATGGCTATGGCAGAGACGGTTAACCAGCGGGTTCATGTGCTGGCTCACGGAATTGCGGAATTTTTGCTGCCGTTCTTTCTAGTGGGAATCGGGCTCAATCTCAACCTGCACTCGGTCGCTCACAAAGACACGCTGTGGCTGGCCATCATTATCATCGTGGCTGCCGTTCTCTCGAAGCTTGTCGGAGCCGGCATCGGCGCTGCTCATCTCGGCCTCAGAGACATGTTCCGGATCGGCTCGGGCATGGTGCCCCGTGGCGAAGTGGGGATGGTCGTCGCCCAAATCGGCTTGGCCCTTCACGTGATTGAAACCAGCGTGTACGCCATGGTGGTCTTTATGGCGGTAGCGACAACCATCATTGCTCCGCCGCTGTTGAATCTGAGTTTCCGGCGCGCCGGCTACGTCTCCCGCGAGGCGCAGGAGCAATACAGAATTGGGTAGCACTTCCGCAGGCTACTTTAATAATTCTTGTATGTGGCTCTCGAAACCTGCCTTGTCTACAACGCCAGTATGGGAAACAGCAACCTTTCCATTACGATCGATCAGCAGCGTCATTGGCATGGACGTTAGGTTGTATTGTTTAGCGAGCCCTTCGTTTCCGATCACGACTGGATACTCGATTCCCTTCTGACTCAGAAACGGTTTCACGACCTTCATGCCTTCATCGTCCATCGATACTCCGATTACGGCGAGTCCTTGGCTGTGATACTTTTTGTAGAACTCGACGTACCAGGGGATCTCCACCTTGCATCCTCCACACCATGTCGCCCAGAAATCCAGTAGAACCACCTTTCCTTTGTACGCGGATAGAGTGATCGGCTGCCCGTTTGTACCTGTCAAAGTAAAATCGGGCGCTGCCTTCCTCTGTGCCTGCGGCGTGATTGTGTCCGGCGTGCTCATCGCCTTAGGTGTGGCGTCGTAACCAATAAGCAATAGCAGCGAAAGAGACACAACAGCTAGAAATATCCGCGCGCCAACCATGGAGGTGATGCTACGTTTCCTTGTCAGTGACAGGCGTAGGTTAACTAGTTTCATTAGCGATGCTCCAAACTCCCGTTAGACGCGTCCCAGTGGCGGCGGCTTGAACTCCCGGACGATCTGGACGACGGCCTTCACGTTCTCGACGGGAGTTTCGGGCAGGATTCCGTGGCCGACGTTAATGATATGGCCGGGTCGCGTGCCGGTGCGGCGCATCAGGTCCATTACCTTTTGCTTCAGTTCGGGAAGCGGCGCAAACAAAGCCGCCGGATCGAGATTCCCCTGTATACCTGAACGATAGCCAATGTCGGCCCAGGCGGTGTCTACATTGATGCGCCAATCCAGGGCCATGACATCGCCGCCAGCCGCGTGCAGCTCGCGGAAAAAGCCGCCGACGCCTGTCGCAAAATGGATCGCGGGGACGCTATTCGAGCGAATCCGTTCGATCAAAGCGCGGGAATAGGGCTGCACATAACGGACGTAGTCTTCGGGGCTCAATGCGCCTACCCAGCTATCGAACATCTGAATCGCGCGCGCGCCCGACCGCACCTGGATGGTCGCAAAATCGCCGAGAACATCGACCAGCTTGCCCGCGAGCCGCCGCCACATCGTCTCGTTTCCGTACATGAGCCGTTTAGTTTTCAGGAACGTCTTCGATGGACCGCCCTCGATCATGTAACTAGCGACCGTGAACGGAGCGCCTACGAACCCGATAACAGGAACCTTCCCGTCCAGGGCTTTGCTCACGCGCCGGATCGACTCTCCGACATAGCCGAGATCCTCTGTTCGATCGGTAGACAAATCGTCGATGTCTTCCGGTTCTGCGATAGGATTTGCGATGGACGGCCCCTCGCCCGCAACGAATTCCAATTTCAATCCCATCGGTTCGAGCGGTAGAAGAAGGTCGGCGAAAATGATGGCGGCATCGACATCGAGGATCTCAACCGGCTGGAGGGTTACTTCGGCAGCAAGCTCAGGATTCTTGCAGATCTCGAGGATACCGTGCTTCGAGCGAATCTCCCGGTACGGCTTCAAGTAGCGTCCCGCCTGCCTCATAAACCAGACGGGCCGGACATCGGTTGCGCGCCGGCGGCAGGCTTCGAGGAACCGGCTGTTCAGGGGAGCCATTCGCATGTCGCACCCGCTTTGTCCTCGCACATCAACACACGGAAACTGGCCGGCTTATGCTGAACGGTCCATTTGCGTCCCAGGATGTAATACGGTTTGGCCCATACCTCGCTGTCAAGCGTGCGCGGCGCCACCACCGAGACTGAAAGCATCCCTTCTGAAGGATAGCCTGTGCGCGGATCCATGATGTGACTATAAAGCTTGCCCTCGGCGAAAAAGAACTTTTCATAGTTGCCCGAGGTGGAAACCGAATCGTTCTTCAGGTAAACCTCGGCGGCTGTCCTCCGTTCGTTCTTCGGATCGCGAATGCGAATATACCAGCCCTGCGCTGAGCCTGGCGGAGTTCCCAGGCCATAGATACTCGATCCGCCTCCTGAAACCAAAGCTGTTGTCACCCCGTTTGCTTGCAAGACCCCCACCATCTTATCGACAGCGTATCCTTTGCCCACCCCTCCGGGATCGAGGCTCATGCCCTGCTTCTTGAACCGCACCGTGCGATGAGACGCGTCCAGTTCAACATTCCGATATCCGATCTGATCGAGCGCTGTCCTCATTTCAGCTCTGTGCGGAAGGTGGCCGCTGCCTTTGTAAAAGCCCCACACTTTCATCAACGGGCCGACAGTAATATCGAACGATCCTTCGCTCTCTCGGCTGTAGGTCATGCACTCGCTCAGCACCGAAAACAGGTCGGGCGAAACTTGGACGGGATGATCGAATGCCTCTCGATTTACCTTGCTCAGTTCGCTGTCCGGAATGTAATTGGAAAGCATCTGGTCCAGCCGCTTCACTTCGTCCGACGCCTGTTCGGCCGCGCTCTCGAGCATCGTCATGTTCGGGCCATACAAGTCCATCGTGAACTCGGTGCCCATGGCGTAAACGTCCCGCTCGAGCTTGACGCGTGGCGCCGCATATGCCGGAAAGCAAGAAACAATCGAGAGGGCCAGCGCAGCAAGGAAGCTCGACGCTCGCTTCCACGGCCGACAAAGGATTTTGTGTTTATGGATAATGCGTCCAGCCCTCAATCGCGAGGCCGCCCACGCCGGACGCGTTTGAGAAGCTGCTCGGCCTTGCCATTCAGGCGAGGCGAAATATCGGCCTCGAAATGGAGTTCCGGTACGCGGTAAATATTGAGCCGCTCCGCTAACTGGCGTCTGAGAAAATGCCGGGCGCCGTCCAGGGCCTGAATTGTTTCCTGACCTTCGTTCGGCTGGTCACTCAGGTGCAAGCGCACCTGGGCATGCTTCATGTCGGGCGACACCAGCACCTCGGTGATTGTCGCCTCTCCAATGCGAGGGTCGGACAGTTCGTAAGCGATCATCTCACCCAACTCTTCCCTCAGAGCTTCCGAAACGCGTTCTGCTCGATGTGTATCCATTTCGGGCCTCCAACCTTTGAGTGTAGGAGGTCCGGTTTCCGCCGTTCAACCCGAATCGCGTGACACACGTTTGATCGAGGACTACTCGGCTGGGACAGTACCAATCCCCTGTAGAACCCGAGCCCTCGCCGGTTCTATGTTCGGCAGGAAAGCAGTCAGAAGACCGATCAACGGGAGAAGGGCGCATACCTTATACACGAAAAAGATACTCGTCATGTCAGCCAGTTTGCCGAGCACCGCCGCGCCAATCCCGGCCATGCCGAACGCCAGCCCGAAGAACAGGCCGGATACCGCGCCGATGCGCCCCGGAAGCAATTCCTGCGCATACACGACGATGGCTGGAAACGCCGAAGCTAGAATCAGACCGATCACAAAGGTCAGGATTCCCGTCCAGAACAGGTTCAGATAAGGCAGGGCCAGCGTGAAAGGAAGAATGCCGAGGATCGAACACCAGATCACGATTTTGCGGCCGATCCGATCGCCGATTGGACCGCCAATTACGGTCCCCGCGGCCACGGCAGCTAAAAAGCTGAACAGGTGAAGTTGCGCGCTTCCGACCGAGAGGTGAAATCTGCTGATCAGATAAAAGGTGTAGTAGTTAGTAAGGCTGGCGAGATAGAAATACTTGGAAAAGACCAGCGCCATCAAAACGGCAAGCGCCAGATTAACTTTTTTCGATGACGCGGATTCCAAGTGTACTTTGCGCGCCGCGGCTTTGTGAGTGTGGCTCAGCCGGCTCTTATACCACCTGCTCACCTGCATCAGTACAACCATTGCAAGAAGCGCTGCAAGCGAAAACCAACTGATACTTTTTTGTCCATGGCGAAGCACGATGAACGCCGCGAGCAGCGGACCGAGCGACGAGCCGGCATTTCCACCAACCTGAAAGACGCTTTGAGCCAATCCATGTTGACCCCCGGAAGCCATGCGGGCTACCCGCGACGATTCCGGGTGGAACACGGACGAACCTGTCCCAACGAGTGCCGCCGCCAAAAGAAGCATGGGGAAATTCGGTGCAACGGATAGCAGCAGCAATCCCAGAAGTGTAAAGCCCATGCCAACCGGAAGCGAATACGGAGTCGCTCTGCGGTCGGAATACGAGCCGACGACGGGCTGCAGAAGCGAAGCCGTCAGTTGAAACGTAAGTGTGATGAGCCCAATTTGCCCAAAATCCAGTCTGAAGCTGGTCTTGAGAATCGGATAAATGCTGGGAATCAGCGACTGTACCATGTCGTTCAGCAAATGGCAGAAGCTGATAGCTGCGAGAATCCGAAAAACAGCTTTCGACGGCACCGCGCGCTCGACCGTCGCGGCCGCCACATTTGTGCTTGCCTGCATGTCTTGTTAAAAACGCCGATATAGACAAGGATAGCGGGCGAGCCTTAATCGGTTTTTCGCAAGCCACGAGCGTTCACCGTGGGCCTGTGGCCAAGCTAAGGGCCCGGTACTACCTCTTCCCAGACAGTACTTGAGCTATCTCTGCTTTCGGGCCCGCTATACCAAGGCTGGGATGGAGCCAGTGGTGCAGCGTCGACCCCACTCAATGTCGTGCTTCGGAAACGCCGTTGTCGGAAACAATCCGCTGATACGCTGCCTAATGTTGTCGGCGTGGCACTGCAGGCTGTCACATTTGCGGCGCCCGGTCCAAAAGGCTCACATCCGAAATGGGGGCTTAGGATGGCATCGCGTGTAAATAGTTGTAATTGACTCTGACTGCCTGAAGGGCAGACATTTTCGTGAAAGGCGGTTCTTGCTCGATATAGTATTGCTCAACCTGTGCTTTGGCGGCTGCGGCAAAAATACGCTCGTAGTCTGGCTTACCGCGGCCTAGTTCGGTAGGCTTGGGCTCCTTTGGACCCACCAGATTCAAGTTGGGCGGCCCTGCCTGGAATGCCTTGATATGCAGCATGCAAATTCGATCAGGATACTTCTTGAGAAACATCGCCGGATCGTAGCCGGCGGCTGAGGTCCAGCCGCAGTCCATTTCGAACTTGACCGTTGCCGGGTTGGTAGACGCCAGTAGCATTTCGAAGATGGTGGTATTTCCAAACTTCCTGAACTCGACGTTATGGTTGTGATACGCGTACACCAGACCGTGCTTTGCCGCCTGTTCACCAAGTTGACTGGTGATGGCGACGCTTTTCTTCCAATCGTCCAGCGCCATGCCTTCGACAGCTTTTATCAGCGGCACCCAGTCGTCTTTTATACCAACGATTTTGGCCATAATTTTGGGCGGCGGATTAAGCGAGGTAACGACGTATTTGGCCCCGAGTGCAGTGGCGAAGCTCATAACCTCTTCTGGCGATTGGCTTGCATCGTACACATGGACACTGCGACAAGAAAGTCCGCTGTTGCCTAGCGCAGCTTTCCATTCGCCGGCGGTCTTGCCGTAAAGCTCGGCTAGTTCGACTTCTTTGATACCGATCTGAGCGACATTTGTCAAAGTGCCGCTAAAGTCCTGCTGCATCTCAGCGTCGACCGTGTAGAGCTGCAGCCCGATCGGCTTTCCTAGAGCATTAGCAGACAGGGTACGCACAGCGGCTCCCCCCAATGCGATCGTGGAAAGGAAATGACGACGGGAACCAACCATACGCGAAAAGTTATCATAACTGCGGTCGCCATTGAGGTGCTCGGGCGGTCGAGAAGCAGGCTGCGGCCGAAATAGGTGTGAGCGAGCGGCAAGTGAGGCGCATGCTGCGGAGCTTGAAAGAGCGCGGCGACAAGGCGGTGATTCACGCCGGACGCGGGCGGCCGTCGAATCGGAAAATCGCCGAGCAGACGCGGGAGAGAGCCATCGAGATCCTGAGCCGGAACGTGTACCAGGGCTTTGGGCCGACGTTGGCAGCCGAGTATTTGGCGAAGAAGCATGCTGTGAAGGTAGGGCGAGAGACGCTGCGCGGTTGGATGAGAGAAGCCAATTTGTGGCGCGCCAAAACCAAGCAGGTGGCAAAAGTGCACACCTGGCGAGCTCGACGCAGTCGCTGCGGGGAGTTGGTGCAGGTGGGATACCAGCGTGCACGACTGGCTGGAGGGCCGCGGAGAGAAGTTATATCTGATCAGCATGATCGACGATGCGACCAGTCAGATGCTAGCGCGCTTTGTGTGAGCGAGGACTCAAGGCAGCATATCGCTTGCGGCAAGCTTGCTTTGCGGCTTGCTATGCATTTTGCTCACCTTCCCTGAACGCGCCGTGCTCCAGAATGCGCTCTCGCGTCCGCGCCGACCATTTCTCAACCAGATAAAAGATCGCTGGAACAAAGAATCTGCCGATGAATGTCTCGGCCACCATCCCTCCAATTACTGTTGTGCCGATCACCTGCCGCGCTACAGAGCCCGCGCCGGAGGCGGTCCACAGCGGCACGCAACCCAGAATGAATGCGAGCGAGGTCATCAGCAGGGGCCGCAAGCGAATCCTCGCTGCATCCAGTGCGGCTTCCACCAACGGCTTGCCCCTTTCATACTCGGCTTTGGCAAAGGCGACGATCAAAATTGAATTCTTGGCGCCGAGGCCAATCAGCATCACCAAACCGATTTGTGTGTAAACGTCGTTCTCGATCTGAACCATATAGGCAGGCAGAAACGCGGCGAGCACAATGCGGCGGAGCCAAAGCGCGGCGATAGCGCCGAATACCGCCACTGGAGTACTCAGCAGCACGCTGAAGGGCAGCGACCAGCTTTCATACAGCGCCGCTAAAATCAGGAAGACGAAGAGCAGCGCGAAGCCGAAGATGACCCAGGATGAAACACCTTGCCGCGCTTTCCACTCTTGATACGACATGCCCATATAATCGAAGCCCATTTCGCGCGGCATCGTCTTCGAGAACACGTCCTCGAGCGCCGCCGTCGCCTGGTCTGAGCTGTATCCGGGAGCGGCGGTGCCGTTGATTTGCGCGGCCCGGTACTCGTTGTAGCGCATCGTGAATTCGGGGCCCGAGCGAGTCTCGAAATCTGCCACGGCCGAGAGGGGCAATGCCTGGCCTTGACCATTCCGTACGTAGAACTGCGCGAGATTCCCTGTATTCGACCGGTAAGGCGCTTCGGCCTCGACGTACACCTGCCACGTCCGGCCGAAATCGTTGAAGTAATTAATGAACAATCCTCCCATGAACGCCTGAATGGTTCTGTACACGTCGGTCAAGGCTACGCCTTGCTTCAACACCTTGTCCCGGTCTACTTGTATGAACCGCTGCGGCACGCTGGGCAGAAAACTTGTGCTGATCGAGCCGATTTCCGGGCGCTTCCTCGCGGCCGCCAGGAATTTGTCCAGGTTGCCCGCAAGAAACTGCACGTCTCTGCCGGCGCGGTCTTCGAGCACGAACTGAAATCCGCCGTAAGTGCCGACGCCCGGAATCGCGGGCGGCGAGAAGCTGAAAACGGTCGCTTCCGGCAGCCGGCCTAATTTCTGGTTTAAACGCGTCTTGATTTCCTGATACTGGTCCGCCCTGGTTTTACGGTCACCCCACGGTTTCAACGTCACAAAAAAGAAAGCGCCGTAACTGGTCCTGGCGAAACTCAGCAGGCTGAAACCAACCACGGTGGTGGCGTATTCGACGCCGGGTGTATTCGCGAGAATTTTCTCCACCTCTCTCGCGGCCGCGTCTGTGCGCTCGATGGATGCCGCCACCGGAAGCTGCATATTGACAAAAATGTAGCCTTGGTCTTCATCCGGCAGGAAGCTCGACGGCAGCCGTCCCGCCAAGAAAACGCCGGCCACGCCGATGACCAAAAGCAGCGCCATCACCACCGCGGCTTTCCGAATCATCGCGCCCGAGATGCGGACAAAACTGTTGGTTGAGCGCTCGAAATAGCTGTTGAATGCGCCAAAGAATCGCGCCCGCGGCCCGCGCCTCCGGCCTGCGCCGGGCAGGGCTGAGTGGCGCAGTAGTAACCCGGCGAGAGCGGGGCTGAGCGTGAGGGCGTTGAAGGCCGACAAAACTACCGAGATAGCGGTCGTCACTGCAAATTGCTGATACAGCCTCCCGGTGATGCCCGGGATGAAAGCGGTTGGCACGAATACCGACGATAGAACCAGCGCAATACCCACTACTGGACCGGAGAGCTCATCCATAGCTTTTCGCGCCGCGTCCTTCGGAGCCAAACCCTCTTCGATATGGCGTTGCACGCCTTCGACGACAACGATGGCGTCGTCCACCACCAGGCCAATGGCCAGCACCAAGCCCAACATCGAAAGCGTATTGATCGAGAAACCGAACACTGGGAACACAACAAACGTGCCAATCAACGAAACAGGCACCGCCAGCATGGGGATCAGCGTGGCGCGCCAGTCTTGCAGGAACAGGTAGACCACGAGGATCACCAACACGATGGCGATCACCAGAGTCTCCACGATCTCCTTCATCCCTTCTGTTACGGGCCGTGTCTGGTCCAGAGATATGGCGTAATCGACATCTCCGGGGAAGCGCTGTTTCATCTGCGCCATGAGTTTCCGGATGCCCGCTACCGTTTGAACCGAATTGGTTCCGGGCAACTGGTAGATGGCGATGACCGCGCTGGGTTTGCCGTTTAAGCGGCTAATCACGCTGTAATCCTGGGCGCCCAACTCCACCCGCGCGACGTCTTTCACGCGAACCGTCCCACCGTCGGGATTCTCGCGCACGATGATATTGCCGAATTCCTCGGGCGACGTCAGACGGCCCTGAGCCAGCACCGCATAGGTGAACTGCTGGTTCGGTGGAGATGGCTCGCCTCCCACCTGGCCCGCCGGGTTCACAGTGTTCTGCGCCTGAATGGCGTTGACGATATCGGTGATGGTGATGCCCAGCTTCGCCAAACGATCCGGCTTCACCCACAGCCTCATGGCATACTGCCCCGCGCCGAAGACCTGCGACTGGCCGATACCGTACGAACGGCCGATGGGATCGTTGAGATTGATGTAGGCGTAGTTAGCCAGAAATGTGGCGTCGCGAGTACCGTGCGGTGAATATAAGGCGACCAGCATCAGCGGGGCCGTGGTGGCCTTCCTGATCGTGACCCCATAGTTATTTACCTCGGGCGGGAGCTGAGCCGACGCCAGTTGCTCGCGCGATTGCGCGAGCATCAGGTCTATGTTGGGGTCGGTTTTGACATCGAAATCGACGAACAATGTGGTTTGCGAGTTGCCCGTGGCGTTGATTGAATACATGTAGTTCATGTTGTCGACGCCGGTGATTTGCTGCTCGATCGGTACAGCAACCGCTTGTTCCAGGGCTTTCGAGTCCGCGCCGACGTAGTTCGCTTGAAGCCGGATCTCCGGCGGGACAATGTTGGGAAACTGGGCCACCGGCAGGGTGGCGATCGTGACAGCGCCAACGATCACGGTAAGAATGGCGATCACCATCGCCACAATGGGTCGCCGGATGAAAAACTTCGACATGGTCGTTGCTTTAAGTTGCCTCGCGATCCGCAAAATAGAAGCTGTCTTCGAGCGGATACGTTGTGCTGTCAGCCAGTATATGCTGCAGTTTTCCAGGGCCTCCGGCGGAATCGGACGCGCTCGCGGTGATAAATGGTGATTTTGCAAATGTCCAAGCCGGCGTCAGGCGGCGAGGTCTTGATCCGGAGCGCGCACAACGGCACCAATCGCCTGTGCGCTATCTGGAACGCGCACAACGGCACCAGTCGCCTGTGCGCTATCTGGAACGCGCACAACGGCACCAGTCGCCTGTGCGCTTGGCTGGGACTGGAGAAATTCCTCGAGTTGATGAGTTGAAAATTCGAAGCCAAATTGAGCGGGATCGAAGGGGCGGCCTTCTTTCTGGAAGGCGAGGTAGAGTTTGGCAGCCTCGCGGAATTCGTATTCGATGAGTTCGGCTGGCAGTTCGCCTGAAGATCCGCTCCTTTGCGTGCCCAGAGGGCGCCCAGGCTCGGCCGGGCATGGGTCGGCGGCGGCTTGCTGGTCTTCGCGTTCCCAGCTGATTTCTTGGACTTCGCGAAGTTCTTTGAGCGTGCGGTCGCAGAGGCGCTGGAGGCGGCCTTCCTGAATGCCGAGATTGCGGAATTCTTTTTGATAGGCGCGGAAGGTGTGGGCCTGGATGAGAGCAGGGCGGACTTCTTCGGCTTCGGCTTCATAGAGCGCAGCGAATTCGACCTGTCCGAGGGCGAAGAGATTGGTTTCGAGCGCGGAGCAACGGGTAAGGCGCCAGCGAGTTTCGGCAAGACGATGGACGAGTTCGGTTTCGTCGTAGCCTGTGGGATCGAAATACTCGAAGAGGCGGGCACGGAGCGCTTCGAAGGCGGAGACATCTTCACCGGGGAGCAGGACGGTGCGGCCAGTGAGCCCGGTTTTGAGAGCGTTTAAAGAAGATCTGGCTTTACCGGTTTCAGACGAAGGGCCGGTGGAGAGCTGAGCGTTCGATTGATTGGCGGCGACTTGTTTTTGGCTGGCCATAAGGGAGATGCAGTTTGCGATAAGAACGGTAGCATGGCGCGGCGGGAGTGGAGGGGGATTTGGGTGTAAGCGATTGAAACGGCGAGAGAAGATTTTTGTGACTGAGCCGCCGCGGCAGGCCTCGCCCCTACACGGCGGCGCACTCAAAGTGCGCCGGCAGGCGAAAGCGCCTGCCACCCTCAAATCTAGAAGCTGAAGCGGACTTGGAGTTCCATGATGCGGCCGCTCAAAGCCTGCTGCGCCTGACCGAAGATAGGATTGCTTGTTGTACCGTTCGTGCTGATTACGTTATTCAGGAAGCCGTTCAGCCCCATGTCGAGCAGATTCGTTGTATTGAAAAGATTGAAAGCGTTGGCCCGGAACTCGAACCGTGCATTCTCGCCAAAAATAGGCAGCTTCGGAAGCCCGAACGATTTCTGGAGGGTCATATCGATATCGAAGTAGTTCGGACCCGTTAGACTGTTTCGGCCGACCGAAGGTACGGGAGGTGGACCGCCGGACGCAGGGAATGTCGCGGTCTGGAACGTTGGCACTGTGAAATAGGCAAGAGCGCCATTCGGGAAATTGCCGTTAGGTTTCTCAAAGGTCGAATTGCTGTAATTCGTACCGGCGCCGCCCAGGTAACTAGCCGGATAAAGGTCGCAATAACCGCTACTTCCATACACCACGTTGCAGCCGGTATTTTCATACTGCGGAGTCCATGGAAAGCCCGTATGATAATTGAATATCCCGGAAATCTGCCAGCCTCCGAATAACTTTTGCATCCAATGGCCATTCTGGAAGAAAGTGGGGCTGTAAGTACCGTAAAGCTTGAAGAGATTGCGGACGTCGTAGTCGGACGAACCTTTCAGATATTGCAGGCCATAAGGATAGTTACCAATGAAGTAATCGTTCGACCCGTCGTCGATCGCGTGTGCCCAGCGGTATTGGAAGTCCAACTGGAAGTTCTGCGCAAAACGATGCTGCAACTCGGCCAACATGGCGTTATAGCTCGCGTTGGCATCGTTAGTAAAGTAGTACAGGGTTTGAATCATCGGGTTCAGCGGCTGATAAATGAAGTTGAGATTATTCTGTATTGCATAGTGGCGGGTATTGCTGCCTTGGTATCCAAGCGACGCTACCCAGTCGTGGCCGAGGTCATACTGCGTGTCGAGTGAATACCGTAACGTGTAAGTGGTCGGCAGGTTCTGTGGAAAACCAGTAATGCTGACGGCGGCTCCGGTCGTCGGTAGATTCGTCGCCGGATTAAAGGTTAAGATCGCATTCGGATTGACTGGATATCCAGAAAATTGGTTCACATTGCTCGGGACCGCGTAAAGTATTTGAGAGCCGGTGAGCGTAAAGGCCGTTACCAGGGGCGGATTGGCGCGGCCGTTTAAAGTGATGGCCTCCTCTTCGCGGTTGTACCCAATGCCGAAGCCGCCCCGAATAACGAGCTTTTGACTATTTGGGTTCGGCCGCCAGGCGAAACCAATTTGCGGTCCCCAATTGTTGTATTTCGGATTATATAAGTCGCCGCCAATTTTGAGCCGGGCATCGGTCAACGGATCCGGCCCCGAGCCGAGTACGATATTACTAAGGTTCCCGTATTTTTCATGCACCGGCTGAAAATATTCCCAGCGCAGACCGAGGTTCAATGTGAGATTGGGCATGACCCGGTAATCGTCTTGAACGAAGCCGGCGTAGATAGCGGAGCGAATATACTTGGTCGCGCTTGTAGGCTCGCCGGTAAGCGGATTGAAGTTGCCTGTCTCCTGATAGGGCGCGTCGTTGGCGAAATCCCAAAGATTGCGGAAGTAATAAGTAGGCCTCGCACTTCCGGCAAGGCTGTCGGCATCCTGCTCCCAATAAAGATCAGGTCCGAACTTCAGCAAGTGCTTGCCAAGCTGGGCACTTAGTGTGTCACGGAAATTATAAGTGGTCTGCGCAAATACGCCAGGTCCGGGCGGGCCCAATGTTTGACCCGAGATGTTAGCGTTTCCTAGATTGTCAATCTGCGCAATGGGAAGTCCCCAAGGCTCTTGGGGGTTGCTGTCAATTTCATTGAAGTGCCAGCGCGTGACGTTGAAGCGGGCCTCATTCAGAATGGATGGGGATATCGTGCGATCCCACAGCAATGCGGCCGACTCATTCAACCGGTTGCTGTGCCAGAAATTGGCTGCGCGAACTGGTCCGTTGTAATCGGTGATGTCATTGGGGACGTAGTAAGTTGTGAAAGCGATCAGGTCTTTGCTCGTGGCTTGGAAGTCCATTCGACCGTTATATTGCTGGGGCGAAAGATTGGTGGGGTTGACGGTCTGCGCATAGAAGATGTCCGGGGTATTGCTTAGACCTCCGCCGATGCCTGGGGTTCCGTTACTGACGTAAGTTGGATCCTTGGTGCCTAGAGGAACGCCCGTTAGCGGCGATCCGACATTCAAACCTTCATACTGACCACTAGAGGAGAAGACCTCCTGGCACTGGCTCGGATTGGGCAGTCCGGCATCGGCGCAGGTCTTCGGCACGATGGCGTTGTAGCTGACCGCTTCGCCCGGATACCCGGCAAACTTGGCGGCGATGCTGTTAGGCGGGGCGGCGCTCTTCACCAGGTTCAAGAACTGAGGCGTCTCGTACCAGTTCAAGCCGGTCGCTTCGGAGTTGTCGCGCAAAGTCTCGTAGGAGAAAAAGAAAAACAGGTGATTCTTCAGCACCGGGCCACCCAGGCTTCCGGCCCATTGATTGTATCGGTCGTTATCGCGCTGTACGGGGTTGCCCGGTCCGTTGTAGGTCTGATATGCATTTAAGCCAGGCCGGTCAATTTTCAGCAGTGCGCTGCCGTGAAACTCGTTGGTGCCATTTTGTGAAACGACCAGAACCTGAGCGCCGCTATTGCGGCCATTCTCCGCGCTATAGGGATTCGATTGTACGGTGACTTCCTTCACCGATTCTTCGTTAGGAGTTATTACAGCTGCGCCGCCCCAGGCCAAGCTGTTGACGGAAACGCCGTCCACTTGAAAGCTGTTGGAATTGGTGCGGGTTCCATTGGCCGAAATCTGCACCTGGTTTTCGGTCTGAAAAATGCTCGATGTGCCGCTGGACCCGCCTGGTCCGGCGTTCCCTGGAAGATTGTTCGCATTGGTTCCGCCTGCGGCGCGCGAATTATCGCCGAAGCTGCCCGGCGCCAGTATGGCGGCCTGAAACGGGTCGCGCCCAAATGTCGGTAGCGCCTCAATTTCCTTCCCGGTAAGCGTACCTGAAATCGTGGCATTTTCGGTGTTGACCGCGGGCTCGGCAGCCGCGTTAACAGTTACGGTCTGGACAGTCTGATTCGCGACCGTCAGCTGCACATCCTGGCCTTGCGCCTGTTCTGACGTGATTTGGATATTGTTCAGAGTCTGCTTGGCGAAGCCCGGTTTTTCGACCACCAGGTTATAGGTTCCGGGAGCCAATCCCGAAATGGAGTAAACGCCGCTACCGCTACTGCTAACTGTCTTCGAAATATTGGTATCGACGCTCGTGAGAGTTACTTTCGCGCCGGGAACGAGCTGTCCCTGCGAATCGGTGATAGTTCCTTGTAGACTTGCGCGATATTGGGCGAGTAGAGGCAGAACGCCGCCCGCCAGAATGAATAAGCATGCGACTACGATGGGCAGCCGGCGAACCGTCGTCCTGGACGTATTCTTCATATGTAACCCCCGGGCGATACTGTGGAGGTAGACTACGGGGCCCGAGATTCAGTTACAAGCATTCACAATTCAAACCGCTTACCGGATTTTTACTGTTTTCTTGGCGACGACAGCGAGTGCTTTCGGCTGGCAAAGCGATTACTTTCGCCATTCGCTCTTCGATAACAGCCTGACTCCGGATTCTTACTTTCAAAGCGAAGGGCAGGTGTCGGCGCCCAGCACGCTCGAACTCGTAGGCAAACACCTCCCCGTGGAAACGCAGGAATCGCTTACGCCTCCAAATGCGTTGCGGCTGAAGTGGCGGTCCGTGGCTGGGGGAGGCTGGGTGGCGGAGATCATGGCGGAGCGGTTTCGCAACAGAGAAATCGCCTGGTCAGGAGATGCGCTTCAGTTGTCTTTCTACTCTCCGGAGCGTCTGCGAGCCAGCGATCTGCCGATGGCGGCGCTCAAGGACACGGACGGTAACTTCACCGCGCCGCTGGGTCTTCGAGAATCAACCGGCGACCTGCCGGCGCGACACTGGACTACGATCCGCATTCCCCTCCGCCGGTTTAAGACCGCGTCCGTCCACGCGTTCGAACCTCAGCGAACCGTAAGCGTGTTGTTTACGCAAGGTGCTGCGGACGAAACGGAGCATGTTCTGGTTGTCGACGAGATCAACTTCGAGAGGTCAGACGCCGCTCGAACCGCGCAACTGCCTCCCGTTCGTCATTTGCGCGCGGAAGCCTTCGAACGCCATGTCGATTTGAGCTGGGACCCTGTCGAGAGCCCTGCGATGCGCCGGTATATCGTTTACCGCTCTCTCGACGGCGGTCCGTTCCGTCCGGTCGGCACCCAGACAGAAGGAATCAATCGCTATGCCGATTTTCTCGGCGCTCCTTCCCATCGCGCAAGCTATCGAGTTACGGCGAGCGACTCGGAGTTCCATGAATCGCCGGTGTCAGAAGAAGCGGCCGCGACTACCTATGCCATGACGGATGACCAACTGCTCACCATGGTTCAGGAGGCGTGCTTTCGCTATTACTGGGAAGGCGCTCACCCGGATTCCGGAACCACGCGCGAGAACATTCCGGGCAATCCGGACATTGTGGCTACGGGCGCCACCGGGTTTGGTGTCATGGCGCTGGTCGCCGGCGTCCACCGCGGCTTCATCACGCGGCAGCAAGGTCTCGAGCGGATGGAGAAAATAATTCGCTTCCTACGCGCGGCCGATCGATATCATGGCGCCTGGCCTCACTTTCTGGACGGCCGCACGGGCCATCGCGTTCCGGTCTTCAGCATGTTCGATAACGGAGCTGATTTGGTCGAGACCGCCTTCCTGATGGAGGGATTACTGACTGCCCGACAGTATTTCCGCGGCAGCACACCAGCCGAGGCGCGGCTCTATGAAGAAATTTCAGATCTTTGGAAAACCGTCGAGTGGGATTGGTTTCGCCGCACACCGGATGGCGACGCCCTGCTCTGGCATTGGTCGCCGGAATACTCGTGGTACATCCATCACCGGCTCACGGGCTGGAACGAAGTGATGATCACGTATCTGCTGGCCATTGCGTCCGTTGATCATGGCGTTCCGGCGAGCTTGTACTACACGGGTTGGGCGGGCCAATCGGAGGCTGCCGTTCGTTACCGGCGGTTTGAGGGAGAAGCTGCGGCCGGCGATCATTATGTCAACGGCCACGTCTACGATGGCATCAAGCTCGACGTCGGTGTTGGACCGGGCGGCCCACTGTTTTTCACCCAGTATTCGTTTCTTGGCTTTGATCCTCACTTCCAGGACCGCTTCACGAATTACTTTCGGAACAATCGCAGCCAGGCGCTTATCAACCGCGCCTATTGCATTCGTAACCCGAAGCACTTCGCCGGTTACGGCGCCGACGACTGGGGAATCACGGCCGTAGATGGACCCAGGGGCTATGATGCTTATGCTCCGGAAGTGCGGAACGACGACGGCACCATCGCGCCTACAGGCGCTCTGGGTTCGTATCCTTATACGCCGGAAGCTTCTATGGCCGCGCTAAAACACTTCTACCGGGATTTGGGCGACCGCCTGTGGGACGTCTACGGATTTCGCGATGCCTTCAATCTTCAGGAAAACTGGGTCGCCCGCATTAATATGGGCCTAAATCAGGCGCCCATCGTAGTCATGATCGAAAACTATCGATCCGGCTTGCTCTGGAAAAACTTTATGTCAAATCGCGAGATCACCGCTATGATGAAGCGCGTTGGACTAACGCCGGAAGAATTGTCATTTCGGAAATTACTTGCGAATCCGGGTCGGTGACGGAAATTAAATGCGAATGGACGAACGCTATTTGCGAATAAAGAACGAGCATCGGCTATGATTTTCGAATGGCTGAGGCCGTCTACGCGATCGGGGAGTTTCCCGATGACAACCTACTCTGGCGAATTGAATATTTCCGAAATGACAGTACGCTTGGCTGTGGCGACGTTCGGCACGACGTAAACGGGCGCAAAGGTGAAGAGAAATTCCGCCAGAAGTGCTGGTACGGTTGCCGGTGGAGCGGTATACTAAGTGCCCCTCCTTTTAAGAACTTGACGACCAAGGCCGCCAGCACAGCCCCCATTGATTTGAAAATCATGTACGGCGCTACATCTTTGGCCTCGCACGTTCCGCGCAGCCAGCCGCCCAGCGTAACGGCCGGATTAAAGTGCCCTCCGGAAATATGCCCGCTCGCAAGAATCATCACCATCAGTGCGGAACCGATTGCGAGCGGAGCTAACGGAACTTCGTCACATCCGCTCCCTGGCGGTCGCGGTTCCGATACTGCACGTTGATTCGTAAGAGCTTACAGAACCGCGCGCGTTAGCAAGCGGCTTAGTGACGAAGTTGAGCTAACGGACCGGCGCGGTGGCTCATCACTGTGCACCCAACGGTCAGAACTAGTAAATTGTCCCGATGAGTTCAGCGAGGTACTTGTTCATGACCTGCCTCCTTCGGCTCTCGATTCAGGGCAAGAACGGCGCCAAGCGCGGACGCGACTGTTGCCGCGTTCAGTGTTACTTAGAAGGTACAAGTTCGTACTCCCGTACAGCTAGACCGAGCGATTTCGCAACACCTTGTCCATATGCGGTGTCAGCTTTAGTGCAGTTCGCAACATGTCGCTCCAGGACCTCTTGAGAGGCGCCCTTCATCGCCCGCGCCGTGTTGCCGAAGAGCAACTGTTTTTGCTCAGGTGTCATCTTCCGGAAGAGATTGCCCGGTTGCTCCCAGTGATCGTCCTCTAAGCGGTGGTCATAGTGATCAGCGTCGCCATCGAGCGCGAGCGCCGGCTCCATAAGAGAACAGGCGGCCCTGGAGCATCTTGTCAGGAGAGAAGCCAATTCCGGGAACCACATTCGCCGGGGAGAAGGCGGCTTGCTCCACCTTTGCGAAGTAGTTTTCCGGATTACGATTGAACTCCATTATGCCAACTTCGATCAGTGGGTAGTCAGCCTTGGGCCAGACTTTGGTCAAATCAAAAGGATTGTGCTTGTGCGTCTTTGCCTGTTCCTCTGTCATTACCTGGATGTAGAGCGTCCAACGCGGAAAATCTCCCCGTTCGATTGCCTCCAATAGATCTCGGCCATGGCTCTTCCGATCATTTGCCACAACCGCAGCAGCAGCTTCGTCCGTCAGATTTTCAATACCTTGCTGTGAGCGGAAGTGAAACTTCACCCAAGTGCGCTTGTTCTCGGCATTGATCATCGAGAAGGTGTGACTTCCGAAGCAATGCATATGCCGGAAGGACTTTGGAATTTCCCGGTGTTCTCAGTTCCAGAAGTTGGATTCGGAATGACTTTCAATTCCACGCTAGAGCTTTCCGCATTCAGACGCCACGACACGGATACGTCAATTTTGGGCATTCGAATAACCCTCGAAAAGGATCCATGTATTCTCCGGCCGTAATTGACAGCAGTTACTTGAGTCCGCTCTGCCTAACTTGGCTTTGTTCGTGATTGAGCCGTCGGCTTTGCGCATGAGGACGTCCATCGCCTAACGCCGCTTGGGTGAACACCATGGGCACAGATTTTCCGCACGTTCGTATGCAGCGACAGTACTTCGCAAAGATCCCATGAGAATTCAAGGATGCGGCGGATTCATGGTGCAGTCACATCTTCGCAAGGCAGCTTGGGCCAGTGCTGCCATGATGCGAAGTCACCAATTTTGGGACATGATGGAAGAGCGTCCTCAGTCGAATGACGGCAACACGGAAAGTAGTGATTGTCGGCCCGCCGCCGGTTCAGGTGCTCGATGTCACGGGCCCACTCGAGGTCTTCTCGAATGCGGACGGTTATGACGTAACGATCGGCACCCCGGGTCCTGAACGTGCGCTGGAGACCAATCGGCGATTTGCGCTCACGGAGGCTGCGCCCATTACCGAGATAAAAGGTCCGATTGACACTTTGGTTGTTGCTGGCGGCCCGGGAGCAGAGACAGGTGTTTACGATCGATCTTTTGTGAGATGGATCGTAGAGGCAGCAATGCGATCACGGCGCGTGGCCTCCATTTGCACAGGAGCGTTCCTGCTCGGAGCGGCTGGACTGATCGACGGCAAGCAAGTCGTGACGCACTGGCGTTTTTGTGACCGCTTGGCCAAAGAGTTCCCGCGCGCAATCGTTCGACCAGAGCCAATCTTTTTCAAGGACGGGGTTGTGTACACCTCGGCAGGAATTACTGCCGGAATCGATCTTGCCCTTGCACTAGTCGAAGAGGACTACGGCCACGGAGTCGCATTGAACATAGCAAGATTTCTTGTAATGTTTCTGGTCCGCCCCGGAGGTCAGGCCCAGTTTAGTCACATCCTCTCCCATCAGGCGGTCACCTCGCAACCTTTGCGCGAATTGCAGGTCTGGATGCTCGAGAATTTACACGAGGATCTTACAGTTGAAAAGTTAGCCGGCCGGCTCGGAATAAGTCCCCGGCATTTCACGCGCGTGTGCCTCCGAGAAACAAAGATGAATCCCGGCCAGTTTGTCGACCGTTTGCGGGTTGAAACTGCACAACAGATGATTGACAGCTCGAACATGGGGCTGAAAGAGATTGCCGATGTCTGCGGCTTTCGGACCGTCGACACTATGCGTCGCACCTTCTTGCGAGTGATAGGGATTACGGCCGGGGAATATATGGATCGGTTCCGACGCTAGTTCGATGTGTCTGGTTTACCGCCCGCTCTTCCATAATCTTTGGATTGTGCGTGGTTCAGATAATGTCGGGCTGGGTCGCGAGTGACGGCCTCTAGATGTCCTAAATTGACGTATCTGCGTCGTGGCGTATCAACGCACAAATATCTAGAGTGGAATTGAAAGGTGATCCCGATATGTACACCACAACAAACGCGATAGAAACAATGTCGATCCCAGGGGTGACAATCCCCGACAGCAAGCTTGCTCGCGAAGCAACGGAGCTGGTGCGTGACACCGAATCGCTGTTGCTGTTCAATCACTCGACCCGCGTATATTACTTTGGCTCGCTTGCAGGAAAAAGGCTAGGTTTGAAGTTTGATCCGGAGTTGCTTTACGTGGGCGCGATGTTCCACGACATGGGGTTGACTCCGCGATACAGCAGTAAGACGGACCGGTTCGAAGTGGACGGTGCGAACAGCGCACGAGCTTTTCTGCGCCAGCACAATCTCTCTCAGCAGGAGATCGACATTGTGTGGACAGCCATTGCACTACACACCACGCCGGGCATTCCACAGTACATGCATCCAGTTGTTGCGTTACTGACGGCAGGTGTGGAAATGGATGTGCTTGGACTCGGATACTCTGACTTCGCTGAAGCTGATCGCGAGGCCGTGGTGCGTGCTTACCCACGGACGGCTCACTTCAAAGAAGACATCATTCGAGCGTTCTACGACGGCATCAAGCATAAACCGGAGACGACGTTCGGCAACGTCAAAGCAGACGTCTTAGCGAGTAAAGACCCCACTTTCCAACGAGAAAACTTCTGCCGTATGATCCGCGCTTCAGCTTGGCAGGGCTGAGGGCATTTGCGGATCTTCATCCACCACGGCGCACGTCAACAATCCCCGTACCGCGGGTCTTGCCAGCTACGCTTCGCAAACCACGGTGACGAACACGTTTGTGCTGGCGCCGCGCGCAGGCTTCACGGACGCCACGGCGCGCGTCGCCGTCAAATACCTACTAACCGCGCGTTGACTCGCGATTTTTGTTACCAGCACGGGGTCGTTGCCTCATGAAAATGTTACTCGTTCAGATTCGACATGAACGGAGACAGAATCGGGAGGCGACTGAGTTTGGCAACCAGAAGAGAATTGATCGAAGCGATCGCAATAAGGTATCGAGCCTGTACTCGAATCGAAAAGAAAAAGATTCTTGACGAGTTCATCGAAGTCACAGGCTTTCACCGCAAGCACGCGATCCGAGTGCTGCGCAAAGCGTGCAGAGCGGAGAGGTCAGCAAGCAACTCCAGAGATTGAGCTCATGCACTTGTCATGCGTCGCACGAAGAGGCGGCTCCACCAGCCAAAGAGACCCTCCAGAGGCCATCAGAAATTCGCGAACTCGTCGTGAGAGGCACTAGCGCTCGGCGGGTGCCGCCGAAGCGGCCTGCTCGGCAACGCTGACAATGTGGCGGGCCATTCGTTCGAAATGCTTGCAAATTAGGATCAGGTTGACATGGATCTTGGCGTCAGCCGGCGCAGCTGTTAATTGATAGAGCTTTTCCATCAGCATGTGGCAGTCGCTTCGCAGCAGCGCTTCTCGAGGCTGCACGGAGAGCCCCAGCGCGCGATCGAGATGCTTCCAACTGTCAAGCGCAGTTTCGAGCATCTCGCGGACCTTCTCGCCTGTTGCAACGACTTGGGATAACAATTGAGTGGTTGGACGCCGGTCCATATGAACGGCCAAGTCCGATACCTCATAAGCGTAATCGCCAATCTGCTCGAGATCGACAACACTTTCGAGGATGCCCGTGATAAGACGAGCGTCTCCGGCAACCGGCGACTGCAGGATCAGGATCGCGAGCGCCTGATCGTGAACCGAACGGTTCCAATCGTCGATCTTTGATTCCAGTTCCGTTGCTTGTTCATAGGTCGCTCCTTCGGTCCTCATCAAACAATTCAGGGAGTGCGCGACGCTTTGGAGTGTCAGCTCACCGATGGAAATCATGTTGTGATGGGTTGATTCCAATTCTCCAATGAAATGACTGCGGATCATTTTGCCTTGCCTCTCTTTGCATCAAAAGCTGAACTTTGCCGCTATCTGAACGAATCGCGGGTTATCAGCCTTCGTGATCCGTCCAAAATTCGGATCGTTGATACTGCCATCCACTGCATTGGGTCCGTAGAACTGCGCGTGGTTGAGCGTGTTAAATGTTTCCAGGCGCAGTTCCAGCGACTTCGATTCCGTGATTCGAGTGATCTTACGCAGCGCCATGTCGAAATTCTCGATTCCCGGTCCCGCAAAGTCCCGTAAAGAATCTTCGCGACGCGTTGCCCAGCGTTCCCAAAGCGTTCGGGGAGAACAACGACATGTTGAACTCCGCCAACCCGTTCCGCGGATTGTTGTTAATGGCCAGATTGCCCGCAACGATATCCGGCAGATAGATGCTAATGGCGTTGACGCCATTGTTTTGCACGTTGATCAGCGCATTGTCGCCGAGGCTGGCGAAAGTGACCGGTACGCCACTCGCAAATCGGGTGATTCCGGACAGAGCCCAGCCTTGTGTCCACTGGTTACGCGCGTGGAACATGAGATCGAATGGCACGGCGTAGTTATAGCTGGCGACGAAGTCGTTTCTAATATCGAATGCAGAGAGCCAGTATTCCCTCCGGTAGTTGTAAGGATCGACCTGCTCCTGAAGGTTCGAGGACCAATCGAGCGACTTGCTGTAGGTGTATGTTGCCAGCAGGCTGAGCCGGCCCATGGTTCTCTTTGCAGTCAACTCGAGACCGTTGTAGTTTGAGTTACCCATGTTCGCGAAATAACCGTCGCTGCCGATAGTATTTGGGAAAGGCGCTCGGGTGCCGTTGACGATCGTGCCGTTCGAGCGCGCGAAAACCTGATTCTCGAGAAAAGGTCCACAGGTGGGCGTCCCCGGGGCCACATCTTGCGGCTGGCTCAGGCTCAGGCAAGTGGCTCCGAACTGGTGTAGGTAAGACCATACGGTGGATTGCCGGTTGGGTACGCAATGGTCAGGCCTTCAATAGAGGTGAAGTAGCGTCCGAATCCGGCTCGAATACTCGTTTTACCCGGACCTCCAGTCAAGCGGCCCAGCAATCCCTCTGACGCGTTGGGCGAATACGTAATCCCCACCCGCGGCGAGAAGTCATTGAGGGGCGTGGGCGCAATCGTGGAAGGCACACCGGGATCGCCAGGCACCACATAACGCGTAGGCGCGCCGGGGAACGTCTGCGAATTCTCTCCCAATATGAGCGTGGTGGCCTGATTATGCTCTTCCGACCAGGGCCGAATATAATCCCAGCGCAGTCCGTAATTGATGGTGAGATTGCTCTTGATGCGCCTACTGTCCTGCACAAACAGACCGCCGATGGCCGACAGCTCGTAAAAAGCCGGCGACGATTGCTGCGAATACTGGTCCGGTAACCCGAGAAGAAAGTCTGCAAATCCATTGCCTGTGCTCTGACTTCCGGAACCGGCAAAGGTGAATTGGCCGTTAGCAACCAGGTCAGGCAATTCTTTCACATGAAATTGCGTGTATAGCCCGCCCATCTTGAGCGTGTGCGATCCGATTACCTTCGAGAAATTATCGTTCATGTTGTAGGTATTGTTCACCTGAACGAGTTCGAAGGGATTTGTTCCGATGGTGAAGTTGTTGAAGATCAGATTGGCAACGCCTTCGTATTGGGGGTAGCATGCCATCGCGGTCTGTCGCGGAGCTCTGGATTCCTTAATGGCGGAGGTGATCAATGGCCATATCCGCTACCATGTTCTGGATCAGAACCGGGAGCCGACTGACGAGCAGACGCGAGCGGCGGAGGATTTAATCGACGCTTTGAAGATGTATCTCAAATAGATCAGTCGCAACGTTCTCTTAGTTGGATTCTGTTGGGATGCGAAGTACCCACGCTTAGGCAGTGTTCACTTTGCGAGGGCCAATCCTGTTATCCTGGCGACGTCAGAATCCCGATTGCCGTTGATTTGACTCGATCGAGCTGCGGAGTTGCCAATACTGGAGCCGCGCAGGGCGCAAAGATCGAACAATCCACGTCGCTGAAGAATTCCTTATGCAAGATCCGGGTAAGTGAGCAGATCCCGAGCCGGCACCACAATGGACAGGGAGCACGAGCTTTGGCATGGCGGTAGCATCACAACGGGAGCATCAGCCATAAGCCGCGAAAGGTGCAACTGAGCCTCAGAGTTGTCATACAGCCCTCTCCTACAAGCGAAAGGACAGCCTGATGTGCGCGGACGCGGAATTCTAAACACTGCTCGAGCGAAAAGCTGAGTTGCTTGTGATCCTCGCGGCCATCGAGTGCAACATAGACCGTCTCATCTGACATCCCGAATAGATTCGCCGTCACCTTGTGCTGCTGGCACGCATTGATCAGATTGCGAGCGCCTTCAGCAACGCTCACGCCGGCATGCGGCGAACGAATTTCAAGCAGCGTGACATCAAGTTTGCACGCGATTGATTTCACACTGTTAATAGTCTGTGTCGCTTGAGCTGTGATTTTGGTGCCTTCCATTTCCGGACGGAACGTGTTGCGCAGGAAACGATTCCCGCAATTGCTGCACAACCCATTCCGACGTGGGATAGGCCGTAACGTTGCAGTGTAGAACCTTCCGCCTTCGCTCGCCCTCGGCCGACCGCTCCGCCGACTCGATCGCGAGCGCCAATATAGTCTAAAGCTTGCTCGATGCCATCCGATCGCCGTCGCCGGTTTCACGATGACCACGACATTCGACCATCGCGGCCAGACCCTGCGCAGGGCGATCCAAAAGAGCCGGTCCATGCGGCTCAGCAACGGTCGGCGACGCTTGCGCTTCAGCACTGCCACTTGCTGGCGCAAAGCGAGAACCTCCGAGGAAAGCTCGAGGCGACTGCGAAAGAAAGCTCGGGCGGCGGCGAGAATCGAACCAATCAAATCGATCACACATCAAGCTGTAAGACGACGCAACGATGCGCCAACCACACACTTGGTTCGCAGCGCAACCGATTGACCTCCAGCACCAACAACCTTTTGACTACAGACAGGACACAAAAATAGAACAGAGCGCAGTCGCTTCACATATAGCGAGAGGAATGCATCTGAACTGGCGACTTCTGTCCCGCGGACCGGACGCTCACAGTCCCGAACATCCGGCTCGGCGACTGGTTGCCGCAATAGTAAGGATACGGTTCATTTTGCCTTCACGTCCAAACTCACAACCAGTTGTCCCGCTTCGTCCACGTGAATCGGAAACGTCCTCACGCCACAGTCTCCCATCAACGGATTGCCGGTCGCCAGGTCGAACTTCCAGGCGTGCAGCGGGCAAATCAGCGTGGTTCCTCCCACCAAGCCATCCGCCAGAGGGCCTGCCCGATGCGGACACTCAGCCTGTGTCGCGAACACCTGGCCGCCCCTGGTGCGAAACACGGCGATTCGCTCCCCAAACACAGAAAAGTTGCGGCCCTCGCCCAAAGGGATTGCGCTGAGCGGACCGAGCTTCAATTCCTTCATATTCGCCGTCATGACAACACGGGCAAAAGAGATGTGAATTGATCTGACGCGGCCGGCATATAGGCTTCCTTCCAAGGGTCTTTGTACGCGGCTTTCGACTCCTCTATTTCCCGTTCGAGATGCGCTGCAATTCCCTCGCTGTCATCCACGACGACCGCCCGAATCTTATCTATGCCTATCCGCTCGACAAAGCCGTACGTCCGCTCCAGATACTTGGCGTTTTCCCGGTAGTACTGAACAAAGCGGCCCATGTACTTCAGAACGTCGTCATGGTTATCTACAACGCACAGAATGTCGCCTTTCCGCACCGATGATCCGGCAGCGCCGCCGATGTAAATCTCCCACCTTCCGCCTTCCACCGCGACCGCTCCCAGATCTTTGACCATCGCTTCCGAACAGTTGCGCGGGCATCCCGCAGTGGCCAATTTCATCTTGTGAGGGCTGTCGAATCCCTGAAATTGCTTCTCGATTTTGGTCGCAAGGGAAATACTGTCGCCCAGCCCAAAGCGGCAGAAATCGGAACCGACACAGCTTTTGCACGTTCGGTAAGTCTTGCCGTAGGCAAAGCCGGAGGGCATATCGAGATCGCGCCAAACATTAGGCAAATCGTCCTTTCGCACCCCGAGCAGATCGATCCGTTGCCCGCCAGTCAACTTGACGAGCGGAACGTGATACTTTTCCACTACATCCGCTATGCGCCGCAGCTGCGCCGGGCTGGTGACGCCGCCTGGCGTCTGTGGAACCACCGAAAACGTGCCGTCTTTCTGGATATTGGCGTGAACGCGCTCATTGATGAAGCGCGCATCTCTTTCATCCTCGTACTCGGACTTCCATAGGGTCTTCAAGAGCGATGCGAGGCCCGGCTTACTCGCGGCATCCTCTTTTCCGCCGGCCAGGCAATCGAATACCGAGGAAACCGATTTTAAGTTATGCTCGCGGATGGCTCGAATCAGCTCAGGCTTTGTCAGCGGAACGCCCGGCACATAATAGTGAACCGAAGCATCTTCTTCAACCTGTCCGCCGCACGCCCACTCGACGATTTCCGTCACCATGGACTTGCAGGAACCGCAGCCCATGCCCGCCCGCGTCACATCCATCACCGCCTTGGCGCTGCGTTTGCCGTTCTTCACACACGCAATCAACGCGCCCTTACTCACGCCGTTGCAGTTGCAGACTTGCGTATCGAGACTCATCTCTTCGAACGTGACGCGTTTCGGCGGGTCGCCGATATCGAACAGTAGCCGCAATCTCTCGTCGGGCAACGGTGTGCTCTTATCAAAGGCCTGCACCAGGTAAGCCGCTTTGCTAATATCCCCCAGTAGAATTCCACCCACCAAGCGTCCGTCGCGAATAATGAGCTTCTTATACGTTCCGCGCTTCGGCTCGGAGAACTGCACTACTTCGTCCTCCGGATACTGCGGCTCGATAATTCCCATGGACGCAACTTCCACTCCCATCACCTTGAGCTTGGTCGCCACCTTCGAGCCGTGGTACGCCGCGCGCGGGTTGCGGCCCGTGATATGGTCCGCCAGTACCTTAGCCTGTTCCCACAATGGCGCCACTAGTCCATATATGTGTCCGCGATGCTGCGCACATTCACCCACCGCATAGATATTGCGATCGTCGATCGAGCGCATCTGATCGTCCACCACGATTCCGCGCTCGACAGTGAGGCCCGATCCGGCAGCAATCTCCCAGTTGGCGTTAATTCCGGTTGAGATCACAACCATGTCGCATTCGAGCGTGCTTTCGTCCGAAAACCTGAGGCCGAGCACGCGGTCCGGACCGAGAATCGCAGTGGTGTTCTTCTGAAGCAGCACCTTAACACCAAGTTGCTCCATGCTCGTCTTAAGAATCGCTCCAGCGCTGGTATCTAATTGCTGTGGCATCAAGTGGCCGCCTCGCTGGATGACCGTGACTTCGACACCGAAATTTTGAAGCCCCCGCGCCGCTTCGAGTCCCAGCAGTCCGCCGCCTATGACAGCCGCGCTCGTCTTGCCTTTCGCGTATTCTGCAATCGCGCGGCAGTCGTCCAAGGTGCGAAATACAAACACACCTGGCTTGAAACTGCCGTCCACCATCGTCACGCCTTCCATGTGTGGAATGTACGGTCGGCTGCCTGTAGAGATGATGAGTTTGTCGTAAGGCTCGGCGCTGCCATCTTCGGCGAACACCAGCTTTGCGCGCCGCAGAAGCCCGGCAGCGCGCTTTCCCGCGTGGAGGTAGATATTGTTGCTCTCGTACCAGTAAAACGGGTTTAAGTAGATCTCTTCTTCTCGATAGGAGCCGTTCAACACATTCGAGAGCAGAATGCGGTTGTAGTTCCCAGTAGGTTCTTCGCCGAACATGGTGATATCGAACTGGTCGGCACCTCCACGCGCCAGAATTTCTTCCACAGTCCGCGCACCCGCCATCCCATTGCCGATCACTACGAGGTTCAACTTCTTCGGCATCACACAATCTCCATGAATCCAATGTCCAAAACTACTGACGATTTCAAGCCGACCGGCGCGGCAACCAGCACCTCGATCCGCGTTTCGGGAGAGATGTCTTCAAGCACCGCGAGCGGCACGTGTACCGCGCCCTTGGCCCCCACTGGGAAGTAGCGCATCGGCTCTCCGCGCCGCGTAAGCACGAGGTAAATCATTTCGGGGGACGCGTTGCCCGCCCGGAAATAGACGGTCTGAGCGCGTCTGTCCCCGGGGACAACGTAGGTAACGCGCGGCTGAAACGCGATTGGGCGGTCGAGCCCGCATCCCTCATATGAAAAAAGCCCTTGAATGAACGCTGGCTTCTCGTTCACGATCGTCCTTTCTCGATACGCGCGGCGCAAACTTTGAACTCAGGCATCCGCGAAACCGGATCGAGCGCCGGATTCGTGAGAAGATTGGCGCGCCCCGATCCGTTGAAGTGAAACGGCACGAAGAGTGTGTCCATTCGAATGGCCGGCGTCAGTTGCGCCGCAAGAACCGCCGTGCCGCGCCGCGTTGTCACCCGCGTTTCTTTGCCCTCTTCAATTCCGTACTTGCGCGCCATCAAAGGATGAATCTCGACAAAGGCTCGCGGCGAGGCTTCACTCAAAGCCCGTACCCGCCGGGTTTGCGTTCCCGACTGATAGTGCGCCATCACGCGGCCAGTGGTCAGATACATGGGGAACTCGTCATCCGGCTCCTCAGCCGCACCATGACATTCGACTGGATGAAACCGCGCGCGGCCATCGTCTGTCGAGAAGCGGTCTAGAAACAGACGGGGCGTGCCCGCGTGCTCTTCATCCGGACATGGCCAGAACACCCCATCTTCGCGGACAATCCGTTCGTATGTAATGCCGGCATAATCGGCCAATCCACCTGCCGATGCCCGCCTCAGTTCATCGAAAATTTGGCGCGGACACGATGGGAAAAATTGTCCGTAGCCCAAGCGTTCCGCCAAGGCGGATAGAATCTCGATGTCGGTGCGCACACCGTCCGGCGGCTCCGTCGCGCGCTGCCGCAGTATCACGCGGCCTTCGAGATTCGTCATCGTGCCCTCTTCCTCGGCCCATTGCGCCGCCGGAAGCACCACATCGGCGCGCGCTGCTGTTTCCGACAGAAAGAAATCGGAGACCATCAGAAAATCGAGTGCATCAAGGCGTTCTTCAATGTGGGCTGAGCGGGGAGCGGAAACGGCAAGGTTCGATCCGAACACCAACAAGGCGCGAACCCCACCGGTTGTGCCCAATGTATCGAGCATTTCGTAAGCCGAGCGCCCAGGCGCAGGCAGGTCTTTTTCATCAATTCCCCAAACGCGGCAGATATGCGCGCGATGTTCCGGATTGTCCAGACGCCGGTAGCCGGGTAGTTGATCCGCTTTCTGTCCGTGTTCACGGCCGCCTTGCCCGTTGCCCTGTCCGGTGAGGCAGCCATAGCCGCAGTAGGGTTTTCCGGCCTTCCCCAACGCCAACGCCAGGTTGATGTATGCCAGAACGTTGTCTACACCGTGGCTTTGCTGCTCCGGGCCCCGCGCCGTCAGAATCATCGCGGTTGGGGCTTTACCTAGCAGTGCGGCTGCCTGGTGAAGCTGTCCTTCAGGAATTCCTGTGATGCGTTCGACCCGTTCCGGCCAATAGGCTGAAGCGATCCGGCGCACTGATTCGAATCCGCGCGTGCGTCGCGAAATGAAAGGCTCGTCGATGTAGCCTTCTTTCATAGCGATGTGAAGCAGGCCGTTCGCGAGCGCGGCATCTGTTCCTGGCGTGATCTGCAAGTGGAGTGTGGCAGACGAGGCAGTCGGCGTGGCTCTTGGATCGACGAGAATGAGCGAGCCGCCGCGCCGTTTCTGTTCCTCGAAATACTGCATGACAGGGGGCATGGTTTCCGCCAGGTTGCTCCCGACGAGAAGAATGGCGCTGCTGCGCGCAATGTCTTCGAGCGGAAATGGAAGGCCGCGATCGATCCCAAATGCCTTGATGGAGGCGGCCGCGGCAGAGGACATGCAGAACCTGCCGTTGTAATCGATCTGCGCCGTTCGCAATGCTACCCGGGCGAACTTACCAAGCAGGTACGCTTTCTCGTTGGTCAGACTGCCGCCGCCGAAGATGCCAACCGCGTCTCTGCCGTACTTCCGCTGAGCGCCTTCGACAGCCGCTGTCACACGGTCGAGCGCTTCGTCCCACGTTGCCGGGCGGAACGATTCAGCACGCGTGTCGCGCACCAGAGGCGTCCGCAGACGATCGGGACTTTCGAGCAATTCTGCTGCAGTCCACCCTTTTTGACATAGGCCGCCGCGATTGGTTGGGAAGTCGCGTTCGAGCACGCTCCAGGAATCCATATCGCGCGATCGTAAATGCATGCCGCACTGGAGCGAGCAGTAGGGGCAGTGCGTCGCGCAAATCTGAACGGCCGTTTGGTTCTCCGTCTCAGACAGTCGCAGCATAGCTTTTAGCCACTTCTTCCGGCCTGAGCTTTATGCCCGCGCGAAGCGCCGCGTCATCGGGCCAGGTCCTTTGCCAATGCTTGCGTAAAGCCAACAACACGCTCGCGCCGGTAGCAGCTAGTAGTGCGAGCACCGAAAAGCCAACTCCGAAGCTGCCGGTCGCTCCCTTGATGACGCCCAACAGCGATGGGAGCACGAAACCTCCCAGTCCGCCCGCCGCTCCTACGATTCCGGTCAGGATGCCGACGGATTCCGGAAAGCGCTGCGGCAGCAGTTGAAAAACGGAACCGTTGCCCATTCCGAGTAACGCCATCCCTGCCGCAAGAATTGCAAGAGCGATCGCAGCGGCCGGCAGCGTCGCCACTGCTGCCATGCAAATCGCCGCGCCGGCCAGCAGCCCGATGAGGAGGCGATAGCCGCCCACCCGATCGGCGAAAGCTCCGCCAACCGGCCGTAGAAAACTACCGCACAGAATCACGCATGTCGTGAAATCGCCCGACTGCACTTTCGTCAGGTGATATTGATCGTGAAAGAAGATTGAGAGATAGCTCGAAAGTCCGACGAAGCCGCCGAATGTCAGGCTATAGAAAAAACAAAACAAGCCAGTGTCGCCCATCCTGAGGACGGACGCATAGTCGGCCCATCGCTTCACTTTTCGTTGACGTGGCGCGTCCCGCGCGAGCAGCGAAGAATAAGATCCAGACAGCGGCGACCGGGATAATGGCTAACCCCAACACGTTTTGCCATCCAATTGCTTGAGCGATTCGCGGCGCGAACAAAGTCGACAGTAAAGAGCCGCTGTTCCCCGCCCCTGCGATTCCCATAACCAATCCCTGCTGTTCAGGCGGATACCACGCGCCCGCTAGCGGAAGCGCAGCCGCAAAACTTGCGCCTGCAACGCCCAACAGCAGTCCGAGCGCGAGAAGCGCGGGAAAACCGCTGGCAACCTTCCAGCCAAGCAACAGAGGAATCACGGTAACCATCAGACCCATCAGCCCTGTCCTCCGTCCGCCGAAGCGTTCGGTGCTCCATCCAAGAATGGGACGAAAGAACGAGCCTCCCAGCAGTGGAACCGCAGCGAGAAAACCTTTTTGCGCCGCCGACAGCTTGTATGCTTCACCGATGAACGGGCCGAGTGGGCCCAGGATCACCCACACCATGAAGCTGACGTCGAAGTACAAAAAAGCGGCGACGAGTGTCGGGGGATGTCCGGCCTTTCGGAAACCGCGTAGAGACACAACTACCCTTTCTCCAAATTCAAGGTTTGAATTGAGCCAACGGGGCGAGCGCCCGACACGGGTGGGCAGCGCTACAGCAGCTTAGTGCAGCAGCTCACAGGATACAATACGCGCCGGACACGCGCAAATCACGCCGGGCGGGCCTCGGCGATTGCCGATCGTTGGTGATCAGGGGTTCTCGACCATCCACACGTTGGCGCTTTCCTCGGTTTTGAATGTTGCGAGATGTCGACCATCCGGCGATGGAATTCCCCAAACTAGCGCTCCGGCTGGAACGGCGGGTTGAGTCCATAAGACCTGGGAAGAGCCGCTGCGGTCAATGTGGAGCAAACGCGTGAAATCGGGCTGGTTGTCCCCGCTGAAGAAACCGGTTCCGTCGGCAGACCAATCGAGCGTCACCAGATATTGCGCTCCCGGCACGGTTATTTCCCGCTCTGTGGCGCCGCGCAGATCGACTACTCGAATTCTGTTCCGGGGAGTTGCGTGCGGCAGCAACGCGATATGTTGTCCATCGGGCGAGATTATCGGATTGCCCGAGTCCTTTGCCTCGAGGATCTTGGGACCGCGGCCGTTTATGGGATCAAGCAGTGAGGCAATCACGACATTCCCCCTACGTTCATTGACGATGCAAGCTCCTCCGGGCGTGCGACTGCAATGATAATCAATGAAGCTATCGTCTGCGAAGACCTGCTGAGCGGGTCCGCCATCCACTGGCATTCTCATCAGCCGAGTTTTGGCGTGTCCAGCACCTTGCTCGTTCGACATATAAAGCAGCCACCGGCCGTCCGGCGATAGGCGGGGACTTCCAACATCGCCCGGCGCCGAGGCCATCACCATCACTTCGGAGCTATCTTTGTATATGCCCTGTTTGTATACCCGATCCTCGCGGTTGCGGTCGGATTGCAGCAGGACTGCTCTACTGTCGCGCGTCCAATCGGTTGGCCAAGAATTGGCCTCCTCGGCCGTCACTCGACGGATCTGTGTCAGACGCGTTGCGTGAGCCTGAAGTTCGCCTACGTAGACGTTCGATAGTTCATTGCGTCTGATGAAACAGAAACGGGTACCATCGGCACTGGCACTAAGGTCGTCAATGCGAAAGTCGGTCCATTGTGTACGGCGGCGTGGTGGGACGGAGGGAAGACCGGTCGTGGAATTGACGGCCATTATCCAAAGATTGCTGTCGCTACGCGGTAAAAGCGGATATTTTGAGAAGACAAGCTCGTGATCGGAGAGCCAGGCCAAACCGCTGACGTATTGCGCCTGCGACGGGATGAGTGTCGTCCACCGGCCATTCTCGAGATCAAGCGCTTCGATAGAGAACGCGCCCATTTTAAGCGGATTTCCAAAAACTATCGCAATTCGTTGATCGTGCGGCGCCCACGCCCACCTGTATATCTCAGCGTCTCTGCGGTCCAGTAAGTAAACCTTGCCATCCGATTCACGTCTGATCTCGCCACGATTACCCGACAGCGTGAGTGAGTATTGTCCGCCAGGCGACGGCGTACTATTGCCCAGCGCGCGCGGAACTCCTCCGGGCAATGAAATGCTGTAAGCAGTGTATTGTTCGCCAGTGCCTTTGCTTACGAAAAACTGTGTCGCGTCCGCTGCCCAGTACGTAATGGACATGCCCTTCGTGCCCGACAGCAATTGGCTGTCCCCAGTCTGAATGGAACGGACACGGATGCCGTTGATGTCTGAATAGGCGAGGTATTTGCCGTCAGGTGAGAGTGCCATCGATTGGACCGGGGCGTCGGAACTGTTGCTGGTTACTCGCGTGGGTATCAATTCGCGAAGCACGCGATTAGGACGCCCGCGGAAAAGGAATGCTGCTGTTACGACGGCAACAATCAACAGCAAGGCTCCGGTGGCTACAAGCCATGCTGCGGGATCTGGGGCGCACGGCACCATGAGCCAACATCGAGCCTGGAGTATGATCTTGCGGTGCTGTCACGCTTCAGCCGCTCGATATCGGCGCGCTGTTCCGCGGCACTCTGATACCTCAGCCTACGGTCTTTTTCCAGTGATTTGCGAATGATGTATCCGAGTTCCACAGGTAGAGCGGGATTATGTTCCAGCACTGAGGGCGGTTCGCGGTTCAGTATGGCGTCGAAAATCACCGCCGTGCTGCCGCCGCTGAAAGCCTGACGTCCCGTGGCCATCTCGTAGAGCACGGCGCCGAAGCTGAACAGGTCTGTGCGCATGTCGAGTTCTTCGCCGCGCGCCTGCTCCGGCGACATATACGCGACGGTTCCCATGGTTGTGCCGGGTCTGGTTAGATGATCCGACTCCTGGTGCGAACCTGTCCGCATGGAGACTGGAGCCGCCTCCCCGACATAGCGCGATTTGAATGCCAGCTTCGCCAGGCCAAAGTCTAGAATCTTCGCCTGGCCTTGGCTCGTGACAAAGATGTTGGCCGGCTTGATATCGCGATGAACGATGCCTCTTTGATGCGCTGCCCCAAGACCGTCCGCAATCTGAATGGCGAAATCCAGCAGTTCTTCTCCTTTCAAGGGTTTGTGTTGTATGCGGTGCTTGAGCGTCTGCCCGTCCAGGTATTCCATTACCATGAACGGCTGGCCCTCGTGTTGGTCAATGTCGTGGATAATCGAGATGTTCGGATGATTCAGAGCGGAAGCAGCGCGCGCTTCCCGCTGAAAGCGCTCGAGGACCTCCTGGTTTGCCGCATCGCTGTTGAGGAACTTGAGGGCCACAAGGCGCCCGAGCCGGATATCCATTGCCTTGTAGACCACGCCCATGCCACCGCCGCCCAATCGCTCGAGCACCCGGTAGCGAGCAATGGTTTTGCCGGTCAGTAGATCCGCGGGGCTTGATTCCGGGCCTGTTGAGTACCTCTGTTCGCCGGCGAAGATGCCGGCCGCGAATTCCAGGGCGGGCGATTCCATGAAATTTCCGGCCGTCTCACTCTGCGCCAGCAGCGATTCGACTTCGCGCCGCAGGCTCTCGTCTTCGCCACAGGCCTGCTGCAGAAAAGCATAGCGCCGGCTCTCTTCCTGCTCCAGAGCCGCATAATAGAGCTGCTCTACTTGCTCCCAGCGTTCAGGCCCCATCCCCACTTCTCACCCTGGCTCGTGCGCAAGCCACGTTTCTCGCACTCTGCGACGCCATCCCCAAGCATCGGCGCCTTCAGAAATCCATGACGAGGAACGGCCAGGATTATAGCACCGTAAAGGCACCCTTAACTCGCCCTCCCCGGCCCCCTTATTCTTCCGACGGCAGGTAGGCAAATAATTTCCCCCATAGTTATAGTTTTCGGCTTGCGATTTCGCTGTCTCGAGTGGAGGCCCCTATAAAAGGGCAATCAAGAGGTCAAAACATGAATCGCAAACAGACCCGGAAATGGTTGCTTACAACTTTCCTTGCAGTCTCTTCCACAACTCTTTTCGCCGCTGCAGCTCAGGCCCAGCGGGTGGCAGGCTCCTTCACTCTGCCGTACACCGTGCATTGGGGGATAGCTACGCTGCCCCCGGGAAACTACACGTTCGCAGCGCGGCCTACAGCTAGGCCGTTTATTCTGACGGTTCGCGGTCAAGGAACTGTCGCTATGATTCTGTCCCAGGGCCAAAATACGATGGCGGGTAGCCACAGTTCACTGACTATCATGCGTGAGGGCAATCGGGCAACGGTCTCATCGCTGCAACTGGCACCCTATGGACTCAGTTTCGACTACGGGAATCGTCGCGCGTTCCTACAGGAAGAAGCTTTGAATCGGCCTGCGGGCAAGCCGAAAACCGCTGGTACGAGCGCAACTGCTCAGGTTGCGGCTACCAAGATCCCGATAACAGTGGGCGGACACTAAGTAACTGCACGGATCAAGATTACGCGGGGCAGCTATTCGTTGCCCCGCGGAACGCCGTATAATTCTTGCCATGGATCCCGCCCCTGCCTTCGATATCACTGCCTTGCTGAGGGCTTGGGGCAGTGGCGATTCCGCAGCGCTCGAGCAGCTTACGCCCTTAGTTTACGCAGAACTCCACCGCATAGCGCATCAGTACATGCGGCGGGAGGGTACAGGCCAGACACTTCAGACAACAGCCTTGGTCAACGAAGCCTACCTTCGGTTGGTGGACGTCAACGATCGTGAGCTGGCACGATCGGGTCCACTTTTTCGCCGCTTCCGCTCAGATAATGCGTCGCATATTGGTAGATGCTGCGCGGGTCCGCGTCTCAGAGAGGCGCGGGGGCATTGCAGCGCATATCAATCTCGATCAGATTCCGGAGGCCGGGCTGGCACGCGCGAGCGAACTGGTCGCTCTCGACGACGCGCTGACTACTTTGGCGGAGATGGATGCACGTAAGGTCAAGGTAACTGAGCTCCGCTTTTTTGGTGGATTGAGCGTAGAAGAAACTGCGCGGCGTGCTCAAAGTGTCGCAGCAGAGTGTCATGCGTGACTGGAGACTGGCAAAAGCGTGGCTTCAGCGTGAGTTGAATCGGAAGACGTGAGGGCAGTCGAGACATGTGAGCGATCAGCCCACCGCTTCATTTTTCTTTTGACCGGGAGCATCTTGCGCCAGCAGGAAGAACAAGATCCAGACCGCCGCAACGGGGATGCTAGCCAGCCCCAGCACGTTTTGCCATCCGATTGCCTGTGCGATTCGCGGCGCGAACAAGGTCGACAGTAAGGAACCGCTGTTCCCGGCCCCCGCGATTCCCATCACCAATCCCTGCTGCTCAGGCGGATACCACGCGCCCGCTAGTGGAAGCGCAGCCGCAAAACTTGCCGCCCGCAAGGCCCGGCAGCAGTCCGAGCGCGAGAAGCGCGGGAAAACCGCTGGCAGCAGCTCACAGGATACAATACGCGCCGGACACGCGCAAATAAGGGTCTGGCGGCTTATCGCTTGCGATGCCGTCGGAACTGGTATGATAGCCACAATCTTTTGAAGTTCAGCGCCTCTCGTCCAGACGCTCGAGCCTCGAATCGCATCGTCGCGCTCCAACCCGGTCCGTTAACGCAAGCGACACAAGCTAACCCAAACAACAAAGGAGTCGCGTAGATGAGCCAACCCGCAACCGCGCTCGAAGCCAGTTACGTTCTCACGCTGGAAGAGATCGCAAAACTCGCCGAGGAGAGTGGAAAGCCCGCGGAAACGCTGATGAACGTGGTCGCTCTGATCGCACGCCGGTTTAAGACCGATGTCTGTTCGGCCTATTTGCTCGAACCCGACCGGGCCAATCTCGTGCTGACCGCGACCGTCGGACTTCGCCCTCAGGCTATCGGTACGCTTCGTCTCGCGCTACATGAGGGTCTGGCCGGGCTGGTTGCTGAACAGGTGCGTCCTGTGGCCGTCGATCAGGTCAAGACTCATCCCCGTTTCAAATATTTCAGCGAAGCCGGAGAAGATGAGTACCACTCCTTTCTGGGAGTGCCGCTCATCGATCGCGGCGTTCTGCAAGGCGTGCTTGTTGTGCAGACCGTCGAGGCCCGCATTTTTCGGGATGAAGAGATTCGAATGCTCGTCGAGGCCGCCGCTCAGGTCGCGCCCGTGGTGAGCGAGGCGCGAACACTCGACCGGTTTATCGCCCCGGTCCAGGAACGCCTTTGGTCACTCGCCCGGAACCTGTGGTGGAGTTGGGATCAGGACTCGAACAGCCTGTTTCTCGATCTCGATCCGAAGCGATGGAGCAAGCTCAATCACAATCCCATTGCGCTACTCGGCGAGATGCCTCTTTCCGCCATCGAGCGCCGCGCGGCGGAACTGGTGCTGCACAGCCGTATCAATTACGCCTACCGCCGCCAGCGAGAATACCTCGAAGCGGACAGAACCTGGGGCGCCGCTCATGCCGGCATTTTGCGGCCACGGCCCGTCGCGTATTTTTCCGCCGAATTCGGCCTGCACGAATCGCTTCCCGTGTATTCCGGCGGCTTGGGCGTGCTCGCCGGCGACCATATCAAGAGCGCTTCCGATCTCGATATCCCACTCATCGGCATCGGATTGTTCTACGGGCAAGGCTATTTTCGCCAGAGGTTCGATGAAAGCGGCTGGCAGGTGGAAGAATATCTCCAAACCGATGTCAGCCAGTTACCTATGGAACCAGCCATCGCAACCAACGGCGAGCCGCTCACCGTGCAGCTCGATACACGCGGCGGGCCGGTTCGAGCTAAAGTGTGGCGCTTGAAAGTGGGCCGCTGCGATCTTTTCCTCCTCGATTCAAACGTTGAAGGAAACGCGCCCGAGGACCGCGGTTGACTTCGCGTCTCTATGGCGGAGATGGCCGCGTTCGTATGCGCCAGGAGCTGCTACTGGGCGTCGGCGGATTCCGCGCCTTGAAAGCGCTGGGCGTCACCCCGGGCGTACTTCATCTGAACGAAGGACACAGCGGGTTCGCCGTTCTCGAAGCTATCCGCAGCCGGATGGAAGCAGAGGGCGTTGGGTTCGATGCCGCGGCGCCGCGCGTCAGCCGTGAAGTTGTATTCACCACCCACATTCCTGTTCCCGCCGGTCACGACCGCTTCAGTCCAGAGCTCGTTGAAGAACATCTGGGACCGCTGCGCGATTCGCTCGGTCTCTCTCAGGAACGCTTAATGGCCCTCGGCCGCGAGAATCCTAACAATCCGCATGAAGACTTCTGCATGACCGTCCTAGGCCTCAAACTGTCGCGTCGGGCCAATGCCGTCTCCTCGCTTCATGGCGAAGTTTCGCGTCAAATGTGGACTGGCCTCTATCCCGGAAAGCTGGAAGACGAAGTCCCGATCGGGCACATCACCAACGGCGTTCACGTGCCAACGTGGCTCGCGCCGCAGATGTCCCGCCTCTACGATCGCCATTTGGGCACCGGCTGGCGGGACCAAAGCGGCCAGGCGCGAATCTGGGAAGGCATCGAGAACATCGATGATGGCGAGCTCTGGGAAACGCACCTCAGCCTCAAAGCGCGTCTTCTCGAATTTGTCCGGCAGCGCGCCATGGAACAGGCGCAGCGCCGCGGCGAGGAGCGCGATACGATTCTGACCCTCGGCCGCGTACTCAGCCCCGACGCGCTCACGATTGGATTCGCCCGCCGCTTCGCCACCTACAAGCGAGCAAACTTGATACTCGCCGATATCGAACGGCTGGCGTCAATGGTCAACGACCCGAAGCGTCCCGTCCAGTTTGTCTTCGCCGGTAAAGCGCACCCACGCGACGAGCCTGGCAAGCGTGTCCTGCGTCAGATCGCCGAACTGATGCACGATCATCAGTTCAGCCACAAATTCGTCTTTGTCGAGGACTACGACATTGACGTCGGCCGCCATTTTGTGCAGGGCGTCGATGTCTGGCTGAATAATCCTCGCCGGCCGCTTGAAGCTTCAGGCACCAGCGGACAGAAAGTTGTTTTGAACGGGGGACTCAACCTCTCCGTGCTCGATGGATGGTGGGCGGAAGCCTACGACGGGCTGAACGGCTTTGCCATCGGAACGGGCAGAACCCATTCCAAGATGGATGTTCACGACACCCGCGACGGTGAGGACCTGTATCGCGTTCTCCGCGAAGAAGTGATTCCACTCTACTATCAGCGCGACCGCGACGGTCTTCCGCGCGGCTGGATCAAGCGCATGAAGCGAACCATTCGGACGCTCGGCTGGAGGTTCAATGCCGATCGCATGGTCATGGATTACACGCTCAAGTGCTATGTTCCTGCCGCCGGCGGCACGTCCAGCGACATGCGTTCGTAGGGACGATAAGGAGCCGGAAGCGTCAGCGACCGGCCTTATGCTACCAGAGCAGCTTCAGGCCAAACTGAATCTGCCGCGATGTAGTCGCCGTGGAAGTAATCACGCCCGCAGTGGGATTAGGAGCTGTGGAGGCCGAGGAATAAACTACCGTATTCGGCGTCGCGAAATTCGGGTGGTTCAGAATGTTGAAAAACTCCGCGCGGAATTGAAGATTCACACGTTCCGAGAGCGCCGTATTTTTCAAAACCGACAGATCCAGCTCCGCTAAATCCGGGCCTCTCAGAGTGTCGCGGCCCAGATCGCCGTAAGTCCCAGTAGGCGGCACAATGAACGCGTTTGGGTTGAAATACTCGTTGGGGCTTCCCAGAATCACATTGCCCGTGAACGCGGGATTCACCGAGGGCCGCACCGGATTTCGCGTATCGCCATTATTCGAGGGGTTGAATCCGAGTTGCGGCGTGAACGGAAAGCCCGATTGAAGCGTCACGATGCTCGTGAGGCTCCAGCCGCCAGCCATTTTGCCTCGCCATCCGCTCAAGCCGCTGCCGAACGCCTTGCCTCGTCCAAACGGCAACTCATACGTTCCATTTATAACCGCAAGGTGAGGCACGTCGGTTGTCGAGGGTCCATAATCGAGCTTCGGATTCAGTGGAAACATCACAAATCCGGGCGCATTGGTTCCGACGCTCGTATTCCAGGCGCTTCCATCATCCAAACTTTTCGAAAACGTGTACGTACCGCGCAGTTGAAATCCGCTCGCGAATCGCCGGTTTACGTCCACCTGCAACGCGTTGTAAGAGCTGATGCCTTCCGATAGCCACGTTGTCGTATTCGCCAGGCTGGGATTTGGGAGCTTAGCGCCGGTTGGAATATAGAGAGTGCCCGCAGCCAATCCCGCAGGGCAGTTCGAAGCGCCGCACACCGTGGGAAACGGCTCATTGACGTCCGCCGACAACATCTCGTGGTAGCCATGTGAACCGATATAGCCAATGTTCAGCGAAGTGTTCGACGCGATCTTCTGCTCGATTTTGAAAGTCCACGACAGAACCGTTGGCGTGTAAGCATCCGGTTGAATGTTGCTCGGTGTAACCAAAGAGCCTGCCGGCAACCCGCTTTCCGGTATGAGATTCAATGCCGATACCGTGGTGTTCTTAGCCGAGTAGGTCGTGTTGAACGGCGGCGTTTGATCGGTGCGATAGTCGATCAGGTCCAGCAACTGGTGGTACACGCCGAAGCCCGCATGAATCACAGTCTTGCCGTGCCCAAAGGGATCCCATGCGATCCCCGCACGCGGGGCAGGCAGAAACTCCGCACGATTCTTTGTAAAAACAGAATTCCCCGTAAATGGAGTGGTCGCAATCACGCCATTGTCAAATAAATAGTTTGCAGCGCGGCCATATGCTTCGTTCCATCCGTTGGTCCCTTCGATCCTAATGCCCAGGGTGATCTCGAGCCCTTTCCTCGGCCTGATCTCATCTTGTACGAATCCCGCGCTTTCAAGCGATCTCCAGCCTAGCTCCGTCGGCGAGGGCGCAACAGTAAAGGTTGATACCGTGCCTTTCAAAAAGCTCTGCAGATTGCTGAACGACGCCTGGCCATATTGATATTGCGCCAGGTTGTCGTTCGCCTGAATCCGCTGGAACCAGACGCCACCTTCAATCTGATGAATGCCCTTCAGAATGGAAAAGTGGTCGTCATACGTAAACAAGTTGCGCGCCGCCCGCATGTTGTCGCCTGTGTTCGTGCCCGCCTGCGTAATCTGCGAAGCTCCGTTCGACGCTGTACTGCCGCCAATCACAATCGCGCCAATCTGCTCTCCCGCGACCCAACCAGGCACATCGACAGGCGTCGTACCGGTGAAGAAATAACCGGCCCGCGAATAACCAAACCGCGCGGTATTCAGAATCGTCGGCGAGAACACGTGCTGCTCCTGAACGCTCGCCACTTGCTCTCGCAGCGATTCGAGCACCGTGCTTAGCGGATTCGCAGTGGGTGTATTAGCCGCGCTGTCGTCGATCGTATACACGCCGAACAGCGTGTCCTTGTCCGAAAAAGTCTGATCGAGCCGTAGCGTGCCGAAATCCTCGCGAATCGTCTGCAGCGGATGACTGAATGCCTCCGCAATGCCTCCGCCGATCTCCGGCCCGTTTTGTATCGGCCAAAGAGCCAGCAGCGGGGCTACATTTGGAACCGCCTGCTTTCTCGAAGCATTATCCGGAACCAGCGTCACATCGCTCAGGCCGAGATGTTGATTGTAGCCTTCAAAATTTCCAAAGAGAAATGTCTTGTTCTTCACCACCGGCCCGCCAAGAGCCACGCCGTAGTTGTTGCGTTGGAACTGCGGAATCGATCCTTGGTCAAAAAAATTGCGCGCGTCCAGATCGCTGTTCCTCAGAAATTCGTAGGCGCTGCCGTGCACGTCGTTCGAACCTGAGGCCGTGACAATGCTGACCTGCGCGCCTGGCCTTTTCCCAAACTCCGCACCATAGGTGTCCGTGACTACGTTAAACTCTCGAACCCCTTCCACTCCCAGAAGCTGGCCACTCGCGCCGCCGGGCGTCAAGTTCACAAGCGACGCGCTCGTATACTCGATTCCGTTCAGCAGAAACAGATTCTCCTGCGGCCGCCGCCCCGAAGCCGAGAACATGTTCCCGACCGACGAGTTCGAGGTTCCGATCCCACCTGATCGCTCGGAGGTGTAATTCACGATGCCCGGATTCAGCGTCATCAGTTCGTCATAGCTTCTCCCATTCAGCGGAAGCTCCTTCACTTGTTTTTCGCTCACTAGCCCTGAGGTTTGCTGCGTCGAAACGCTCACCACATCCGGCGCTTCTTCCACCGTCACCACTTGCTCGATCTCGCCCGTTTTCAGAATGAAGTTCACCGTCGAGCTCTGGCCAACGACCAGATTGATGTCGCTCTTCACTTGTGAACTGAACCCGCTCTTTGAAACCGTAATCTCGTATTTGCCCACAGCAATCGAAGGAGCGAAATAGCGTCCCGTGCCGTCCGTTACCAGATTTCGTTGAGCGCCAGTCTCCACGTTCTTCACCAAAACCGTCGCCTGAGGTATGGCGCCCTGCGATTCATCCGTCACAACACCCGATAACGAAGCGCCCACCACCTGCGCCCACGTAACGCCCGCTAACAAGACATGGAACGCGCCCCCGGCAGCGACAAAGGAAGATAATCTTTGAATGGCCACAGAATACCCTAATGTCTATAGAGTATACCAGAGCTAGGGAACCAAGTCGATCAAACTGATGGGATTCCCGGGAGCAGTTGCCGAGACCGTCAGTCTCCTTCAGCAAGCACCGCTCGACGCCAGCCTCGGTGACGTTCTTCTTAGAAATGCGGACTTTGTCCGCCCGCTCGAGTTCAAGCGCGCTGCGAATGATGATGCGAAGGGAGCATCTAAATAGCGGTCCTTTCAAGGCTGCTGGCTAGACGAGTGAGGGCTTCAATGCCGCATTTTCTCAATAAAGGTTTCGTTCCGCACGAACAGCTACAGCTCCGTCGGTGCGGACGCGTGAGTGGCTGAGCCGCAGGTATTCGCAGCAACAATGTCAGATTTCTGCATAAAGTAGCAGCAAAAACTGCAAGTAACATGCTGCGCATAACAGTCCTTCAGCATACTCAACTGTCACAGCCATTCTGGCCCGAAATTGAGAATCCCGGGAGCGCGAGGGCAGAGGCAGAGTCCCTTGCGGTCGCGGCTCGGAAGCGGCTTGTCCGAGCGATGCGCGCCAGCAGCTTCCTCACAGACTAATTCGGTCGCCGCCAATCAGCGTGAGATCGAGGATCGAGGTGGACTCACGGTCAAAACGAAGATTCACGGCGTGTGAATTCCAGATGCGCTTGATTTTTAGTTTGCCCACCACCGTCTTCGGGTCCGAGATTCCCGCGGCTACAAGCGCGTCGGAAACGGTTGCCGAGAGTGATACGTGTACCGGCTTTCTCCGCACGAACACGAGGATTTCAACATTCGCGGCCGTGAAACGCGGAAAGACAATGCATCGGGAATGGGCATGCCGGGCGGCGCAGTAGGCATCCGGCGCCTGCTCGAATTCACCCGATGCCTCGTTCAATTCTCCTTGGGAGTCGCCCACAAGCAATACTTGGGGGTGGTCTGCCGGAGAGTGGCGGAGCTGAAAATAGAGGCGCAGAAATAATGCTTTGGTGACGCTTGCCAGATAGTCGGTCCGGGTCAGATCGGTTTCGTTGTGTTTTCCGATCGGCTGCAGTGTGATCCCGGCCAGCCTCAGCACCACCGCTCCGTTCGCAGCCTGGCGGACGGAGTAAACAGCCGTTTCATACCCCGATAAATCGCCCGGGGCTTGAACGCTGATTTGCGCTCCCGGTGCCTGGGCCGCCGCGCCATCCGAACCAGTTGGCGCTTCGGCGCCTTCCACGGATGTGATGGGTGCGATGATGCGGAGTTGCATGTTGGGCTTTAAAGTAAGGAATCCGCTCTGCTTGTAGTCGTCGTAATGGTCGCTTGAATATTCCGCCGCATCAGTGGGCTTCAGCGGCCAGCAGCCTTTGCTCCTCGTACGGCAATCGCCTCGTATCAGCAGCTTTTTCTGCTCGGTGAAGGCAACCATTTGTTCTTGCCCGTGGCCCCGATGGAGACACCCCGCTGTGGCAAATATCGCCGCCAGACCCGTCAATGCGGAAAGTGCTGTCCGCTTCCCAATCAACAGATCCTCCCAGCGCACCATGAAAGGGTTTGATGCCGCGAGTCAGGCCATGGTTGCCCCGAACAGAATATCCGGCATTCCCTGCTATTTTGTAATCAGTGCCGCCGCCGCTCAATTTCCATCTCGAGCAGTACGAAGGGCCGCTGGACCTCTTGTTAGATCTCATCAAGAAACAGCAAATCAACCTGTACGATATCCCGATTGCAAAGATAACGCAGCAATATCTGGATTACATGCAACGGGCCATGGAGCTGGACACAGAGTTATCTTCGGAGTTCATCTACATGGCCGCGACGTTGATTCATATCAAGAGTAAAATGCTGCTTCCCCGCGATCCAGAGCTGGATAAGATCGCGCAAGAGGAAGACCCGCGAACGGAGCTGGTTCAACGGTTAGTAGAACACGAGCGGTTCAAGAACGCTGCCGAGATGTTGCAGCAGAAGCGCGTCATTGAGGAGGCCATCTGGTCGAATCCTCAAATCCAGCGGTTTCTCGACCAGGATGAAGGCCCCGCTCTCGCCGCGGGGCCCATGGACCTCGTAAGAGTCTTTCAGGCCATCCTGGAACGCCTGAAAAACCGCCCGACCTACGACATAGTCCGTGAAGATGTAGGCGTTCCGGATATGATCCGGCTATTGCGCTACGAACTCGAGCATACGCGGCCTTCGCAGAGCCTTTCGGCAACCAGGCTATTTGAACGTCAGCACAGCCGCCGCGCGATAATTTGCTTGTTCCTCGCTATCCTCGAGCTGGTAAGAATCCAGGCAGTCGAGCTGACGCAGGGAGAACTGTTCGGCGACATCGGCATCAAACGCCGCGAAAACTATAAGCAGGCGCTGGAAGCTGGGAACATCGAAGCGGTCGAAAGCGAGTACCAATAGCAGCAAGTTGACGATGCAGGAATCCGAAGAGATCGATGAGAAAGATCGGCTAACGGCTGGCGAGGCGGAAACGCGCGCCAGCGTCTTTGTCGCGGAGGACACCCCGGCAGACACTCCGGACAATGCCCTTAAAGCGGTGATTGAAGCGGCTATCTATATTACCGATGAACCGCTGACTTCCGAACAGATCGCAAGCGCGCTCGACCAGCCGCCAGAAAAGATAACGGAGATCCTGTGCCGTTTGACCCAGGAGTATGCCCAGCCGGACCGCGGCCTCACGATCAGGGAGCTTGCCGGCGGATACAAAATGGCGACGAAACCTGAGCATCACGAGTCCATCCGCCAATTCGTCAAGAAGCTGCAGCCGCCGTTGAAGCTCTCGCTGCCCGCGCTCGAGACGCTCGCTGTCGTCGCTTACAAACAGCCGATCACCGCGCCGGAGATTATGGAGATCCGGGGAGTGCAGGGCGCCGGTGTACTAAAGACTCTGCTCGATCGAAAACTGATTGCCACATCGGGCCGCAAGGATGTGATCGGCAAGCCGATCATGTACAAAACCACGAAAGAGTTTCTCATCCAGTTCGGCCTAAGCTCACTCAAGGAACTGCCTACGCTTAAGGAATTTGAAGAACTCGGGCGCATGGCCATGGAGGGCGAAGAGACGGCTGACGAAGCCGCGGCTGATTCTGTCGATCCCGCGGAACAGCCAGCAGCCGAGACACGGGATGAGCAAGAGAATGCGGCCGGCCAACACCACATCGAACAGCAGGCGGAAGCAAGTTCAGATGCCTGAGGAGCGGCTTCAGAAGATTCTCGCCCACACTGGCATTGCCAGCCGGCGCAAGGCCGAGGAGCTGATCGTGGCCGGACACGTGTCAGTGAATGGCCGCACCGTCACGGAACTCGGCAGCAAGGCGGACTTGACGGTCGACGAAGTGAAAGTCGACGGACAGCGGCTAAAGCAGCCGCAACATCACATCTATTACGCCTTTCATAAGCCCAGGAATGTTGTAACCACTGTTGCCGACCCTGAACATCGCACAACGGTCATGCATTATTTCAAGGGAATGCGCGAACGCATTTACCCGGTCGGCCGTTTGGATTATGCAAGCGAAGGGTTGTTGCTTCTGACGAACGATGGGGATTTTGCAAACAAGATCAGTTCGCCCTCGGGACACGTGGCGAAAACCTATCTCGTGAAAGTGAATGGCACGCTTACCTCTGAGCAGGAAGAGGCATTCCGGAGGGGCATTCCACTGCATGGGCGGCGTACGTCGGCCGCGAAGCTGAAGAAAATCCGCGAAGGCAAGAATCCCTGGTACGAGGTCACAATCAGCGAGGGGCGCCAGAATCAGATACGAATCATGTTTAAGCATTTCGGCTTCCTGGTCGAGAAATTGAAACGTACCCGAATCGGATTTGTGGATCTCGCCGATCTGAAAGCCGGCGCGTACCGTACGCTGACCCGGCAGGAGGTCGAACGATTCATGAAACTGCTTGGTCATACCGGAACCGACAGTAAACGCAATGAACCTCCCCGTCGTGCGAAGGCGCACGCCTAATGAACGACGACGCAGTCCGCGAATTCCTAAAAACCGTCAAGACTATTGCGATCGTCGGTCTGTCAAACAATCCGATGCGAGCAAGTCACGGAGTCGCTCAGTACCTCCAGAGCCGCGGATTCAAGATCTATCCCGTAAATCCAAACGAAACGAAGGTTTTGGGCGAACCGGCGCTCGGTGAGCTCGAATCTGTCGACGAACCCATCGACATTGTCGACGTGTTTCGCCGCCCCGAATTCGTTCCAGAAATCGCGGAGTCGGCCATCAAGAAAGGGGCCCGTTGCCTGTGGCTGCAGCACGGCATCGTTCATCCTGAAGCTGAACGAAGAGCGGAAGGAGCGGGATTGCTGGTGGTTTCCGACCGGTGCCTGTACCGCGAGCACCGCCGGCTGATTGGCTGAGACGGCTCCTAAAAATCGCGCGCCTGTGTGTTGCCGCCGACGCCTTCATGCCGTCGAAAGCTCCCGGCTTTATTGCGACCGCTCTGCCGGAAGATATCGCGTATAAGTACCAGCCGTTTAGCCTCTGCGTCAAGGTATCCGCCGTGTCTCGTCCGGATTAAGGATTTCACCTAACCGTAACCGCCTCAATAATTTTGCTTGCTCCCACCCCGCGCAATCTGCTACAGTAATTTCCAGATTTACAGATGTTAGCTGGTTGTACCCCACAAGCCCGGGGTCCGCAATTCGGAGGGCTTGTCCCCTTGCCTGAGCGGTTCCGAGCCTGGGCCTACTTCCTCGCATCATTCACAGGAGAATAGTAGTGAGAGAAAAAGGTGTTGTGAAATGGTTTAACGCCGCCAAAGGCTATGGATTTATCCAGCGGTCGAATGGCGACGATGTTTTCGTGCATTTTTCCGCGATTCAAATGAATGGTTATCGAACCTTGGAGGAAGGCGCGGAGGTTGAGTTCGAAGTGAAGCGAGGGCCGAAGGGTCTCCAGGCGGAGAACGTCGGACGTCCGTAAATTTAAACCAGTATTCAAATATTGAGCCGCTGTTCGAGTTCCAGGACAGCGGCTCTCTTGTTTTTGGGGCGCTCCCGCCGCGCCCGGCAGGCGAAGGGGAGGCATCGGAAAAATCCTGGGTCCGCTACACTAAAATCGTGGCAACCAGCCTGTCGATTGTCATTCCGATTCATAACGAAGAACCGGCGATCTTGCCGCTCTACGACCGTTTAACCACGGTTCTTGAGCGCCTTCGCCGTTCCTACGAGATTATTTTCGTAGACGATGCGTCCACCGACCGCAGCTTCGATCTGCTCGCCAATCTGGTGGAAACGGACTCGCACCTGCGCGTTATTCGGCTCCGGCGCAATTTCGGTCAGACACCTGCGCTGGCAGCCGGTTTTGACGAGGCATCGGGCGATATCATTATTTCGCTCGACGGCGACTTGCAGCACGAGCCGGAAGATATTCCGCGCCTGCTCGATAAGATCGACCAAGGCTACGACATCGCGAGCGGCTGGCGCAAAGATCGTGTAGACAACCCGATGACGCGCAAAATTCCCTCGCGTATCGCAAATTGGATGATGAAGAAGGCTTCCGGAGTCGATTTGCACGATTTCGGAACCACGTTCAAGGCATACCGGAGCGAAGTCCTCAAAGACATCAATTTATACGGCGAGCTCCATCGCTTCATTCCCGCCCTTGCCAGCCAGTACGGCGCGCGCATCGCCGAGGTGCCCATCAAGAACGTTCCCCGTCCGAACGGTGAATCGCATTACGGCCTTAGCCGGACATTCCGCGTCTTTTTCGATATCCTCACGATTCAGTTTCTGCTGCGCTATCTGACCCGGCCCATGCATTTTTTCGGTAAGTGGGGACTGGCCGGAATCGGGCTGGGAACGATTGTACTCTTCTACATGCTGGTGGATAAGCTGTTTGGCCACGATATCATCGCCGAGCACGGACCGCTCCTGGTCGCCGGGGCCTTGTTGTGGCTGGCTGGACTGATGATGTTTTCAACCGGGCTGATTGGCGAGCTCCTGACGCGAACCTATTTCGAAAGCCAGGGCAGACGCATTTACGCAGTTCGCGAAATCAAAAGCCGGAAGGAACCACACGTCGTCGATGGCGCTCGTTGATCGCTACGCCGGAGTGATTTTCGACTACGGTGGAGTCCTGGCGTTTCACCAAACGGCGGCAGACGTAAAGCGCCTGGCAGAACTGGCGGAAATGCCTCTGAACGTTTTCGAGCCGCTCTACTGGTCGGATCGCGGCGGCTACGACAAGGGACTCATCACGGCGGAAGACTATTGGAACGACATGGCGCGCGGCGCGGGGCGAAGCTTTAGCCAGGAACAGATCCTGCATCTGATCGAGGCCGATATCGTCTCCTGGACGAACTTCGATTCCGGAATGTACGGCTTCGTCAACGAGCTTGCAGCGAAGGGCAAGCGCGTAGCCGTTCTTTCCAACATGCCGCGTGAACTGGGCGAGAGCATCAAGACCACAACCGACGGCTTCAAGCCCTTTCACCACGTGACGCTTTCCTACGAAGTCCGTTCGATTAAGCCCGAATCCGCGATCTACGAGCATTGCCTTTCCGGAATCGGGACCGCAGCAGCAGAAACCCTGTTTATCGACGACCGCCTGGAAAATATTCAGGGCGCGCAACAGCTTGGCGTTAAGACAATGCACTTCACCTCGCGCGATGAAATTCTTCAGCGGCTTCAGGGAAACGGCGAGCTGTAGAAAACCCGTACCCGAAATTAGACGAACAAAAAGCGCAAACGGCGCACCGCACGGGTGTGCTCACGAGCGCGTCTTTAACAAATCGCGGATCTCGGTCAAAAGCTTTACGTCAGCCGGAGGTTCGGCTGGGGCCGGTGGCGGCGCCGGCTTCCGATATAGCTTGCTCACTTGCTGAACGAGAAGGAATACCACGAACGCGATGATCAGGAACGAAATGACGGCATTAATGAAATTGCCGTACGCGATGACTGGCGCGCCCGCCTTCTTGGCATCGGCCAGGGAGTCGAAGGTCTTTCCGCTCAGTACGATGTATAGATCGCTGAAGTTGACACCTTTCAGCAGGGAACCAATCGGCGGCATGACGACATCGTTGACCAAGGAATTGACAATCGCACCAAATGCCGCGCCCATAATCACGCCAACGGCCAGATCGACAACGTTACCCCGCGCTATAAACTGTCGAAATTCGCTCAACACTGGATCAGAATCGCTCCTTTGCTTAAGAATCAGCTTTGGAGAATAGCATAAACGCCATGCGCGATTGGCGAAATCAGCCGAGCGGCACTTAAATCGGAAAAAGCTAGTAGACACTCTACATCACTCGGATGTAGAATCCCTACAGCTAATGACTCTATAGAAGCGCTGACGAAGCCGCAGGAAGGCGAGTGATGACAATACCCGGCGAACACAGGCAGTTTCGGGTTCTTTACAGAACCGGACTATCCCATCTCGTCGACTTTGACATTCTTGGCGGAAGCGGCCGAGGACAGAATCTCGCCATTCGCCTGGTATCGATCCTCGCAGGGCTGAGCTTCGCCCTGGCATTCATGCTGCTGCCGCGCTATGTAACGGCCCCGCTTCGGCCTGCCGAGCTTGCCCGTCTGGCGTGGAACGATGAGGAGTTTCTCATCTCGACGACAATCGCCATCGCAGGTCTGTTCGCCGTACTTGCATGGAATGCTGTCTTCCCGAACAAGCGTGATTCATTTGTCCTGGGCCTGTTGCCGGCTCGTGCCCGAACTTTCTTACTCGCAAAACTCGCGGCCATCCTTACGGCGCTGGGAATCGGCGTCGCCGCCATCAACGTTTTCACTGGAACCATATTTCCATTCGTCGTGGCCGGAGGTTTGACGCAGGGTTTCCATTTTCTAGCGGCTTGGTGGCTGACCCTGTTCGCCGCTGGCAGCTTCGCATTCTTTTCCGCGCTCACGCTCCAGGGAATCGCTTCCCAACTCCTTGGCTGGCGCATGTTTCTTCGGCTATCGAGCTTGCTCCAGTTCGCTGTACTGTTCGCCGCTCTGGGCCTTTTCTTTCTGACACCGCCTTTCGACTCGCTCACGCAAGCAACGGCCACGCGCGCGCAAAGCCTGGCCACATTCATACCGTCCTTCTGGTTTACAGGCCTGTTTCATGTTCTGCGAGGCGATCGAACCCCCCTGTTCGTCCCGCTTGGGGCCCGGGCCTCGCTCAGCCTGGCGGTTGTAATCCCTCTCGCAATGGCCCTCTACGCGGTCGCGTACTTTCGCAACATGCGCCGCGTCGTGGAGGCGCCCGATGTGGCGCCGGGCAGCCACAGGAGACCCCTCACACGAATTCTCGATTCAGTCGCGACGATCTTCAATCTAAGCTCTCTGGACCGTGCAATCCTGCTATTCACGGTACGGGCCATCGCTCGAAGCCGCTCGCATCGTCTCCTGCTCGCGGTGTTGACCGGCGCCGGTTTGGCGGTTTCGCTCGCATTCTCGAGAAGCTTTCTCGAAGGAACGTTGAATGAGCGCTGGAACGAGCCTAACGCGCTCACGATGAATGCCGGTGGGCTGATGCTGTTCTTCGCGATCGTCGGAATGCGCGCGATGTTTGTCTTGCCAATTGCGCTCCCGGACAACTGGATTTTCCAGATTACAGCCGTTCGCCGGCCCGCTCTCTACTTCGCCGCCGTGCGAAAAACGTTGCTTGTGCTCGCCGCCGTTCCCGTTTGGCTTGTTTCGGCAATTCTTTATTTCACGATCTGGCCCATTGTGCCGGCGCTCGAACACATCGCTGCGCTCTTCCTTGCCGGTGTTCTTCTGCTCGATCTCTCGCTATACCAATTCCGCAAGATCCCTTTTGCCTGCTCATACCTTCCCCCGGAACCGGCTCAGCGTATGAAAGCCGGTTTGTACTGCGCCGTGTTCGTGGCCTTCTCGAGCGCAGTCATGGAAATCGAGTTGTGGGCGATGTCCAAACCCACCAGATTCGCCGTGTTTCTCTCGATCCTGCTCGCAGCCGCCGTGTGGGCGCGCCAGCGTACGGCCGAATTTGCGCGGTCGGGGCGAAACTCGATTCAGTTTGAAGATCTCCCTGCCGCTGACGTGCTCACTCTCGATCTGTCCCGCCAGAGCCCCTCCTATGCCGATCCGTTCGCCGATCTTTCTAAAGAAAAGGAGCGGCAGATTGACGAAGAGATTGAATTTCACATTCGAATGGAAATTCAAACTCGAGTCGAACGCGGTGAGCTGCCGGAAGCTGCTCGCATCGCGGTCCTTCGCGAGTTCGGCAACAAGCAGTTGGTCAAGGAGACCACCCGCGCCGTGTGGACCTGGAGTACTCTCGAACAGATTTTTCAAGACCTGCGCTCCGGTGCCCGCATTCTGAAAAAATCTCCGGTGTTCAGCGCAGCGGCCGTGGCGCTGATCGCGGTCGGAATCGGCGGGAATACAACAATCTTTTCGATGATCCATGCCATTCTTACCAAACCCGCGTCCGGGGTCACGGCTCATGGTCTTGTGACTTTGGGACTGACGGAGAGCGGACGCCTCACCGATCCATCAAACAGCTTCCCGAACTATTTGGATTATGCCGCTCAAACTCGAACGATGCGTTCGCTCGTGGCAATTGGGGCCGACCGCGCGACTCTTGCGTTGCGCGACGGAACCTATGAAATGCGTTGCCAGCTGGTTAGCCAGAATTATTTTGAAACCTTGGGCGTTCACCTCGCGAAAGGGCGCGCGTTTACCTCCGACGAGGCGAATGGAGCGTCCGGCTTGGCTGCAGTGATCGCTTGGCACGTTTGGCAAAACCAGTTTCACGGCGACCCGGACATCGTCGGGCAACCCGTGGTTCTTAATGGCTTTCCCGCGACCATTGTGGGCGTGACGGCCGAAGGATTTCATGGGGTTCAGTTTGCTCCCAATTTCGAAATCGGCGTTCCGTTAGTGAGCTACCTTCGCACGACCGGCCGCGAATTCGTCCTGACTGACCGGACCGAACGATCGGTGGTATCGATCGGCAAATTGGCTCCCGGGGCATCGCTGTCTGAGGCGCAGGCTGAATTCACAGCGATCTCGAAGCGATTGCAGACCGCATACCCCGATGCGAACAAGGCGAAGATGGTGATTCTTGCGCCCTATTCGGCGACCACATTCGGAGCGTGGCAAAGCGCGCAGGCGCAGCTGTTCATGCGAATCGTGATGGCCGTGGGGCTGCTGACCCTGCTCATCGTATGCGCCAACGTCGCGAATCTCATGCTGGGGCGCTCTGTCGTTCGTCAGCGCGAAATGGCAGTGCGGCAGTCCATCGGAGGGTCACGCCTGCGGATTCTCCGCATGCTTGTGTCCGAAGCCCTGGTCCTCTCGTCGATCGCTTCAGCGGCCGCGTTCCTATTTGCCGTATGGGTGTCCCATGCAGTCGTCAGATTGATACCGCCACTCGAATCCGGAGCGCGATTACAGCCCGACCTCACCCCCGACTGGACTGTAGCCGGGTATGCAACAGTCTTAGCCGTCGCCTGCGCATTGGCCTTCACGCTTGCTCCTGCTCTCCGTGCATGGAAACAAGAACTGCTGCCCTGGTTGAAAGCCGGAGAGCACGGTGTGGCCCAAGGCCGTTCGAGGCTTGCGAGCGCGCTCGTCGTTCTGCAGCTCGCCCTCTGCGTTCTTCTCCTAACCGCGGCTGGCCTGGCCGCTCGCTCGCTCCACTTAATCGATACCGCCGATCTTCATTTCGAGAAGGATCATCTTCTGATCGTAAAGGTGCTCACCTCCGGAGCCGCCACAACCGAACAGGACAATATCGCGCTTATGGAGCGATTGCGCGAACGTCTGAGCGCATTGCATAGCATCGTGTCCGCTTCGTATGCAAACGCGGTGCCCCCAAGCCCGTTTGGCCAATGGAGTGGTTCTGTCCGAGCTGCCGGTTCCACCAAGATCGTGCCGGCTAGTGGTATCGACGTTGGTCCGGATTATCTACATGCACTCGGAGTTCGCGGCATTGCAGGCCACGAGATATCGACAAACGATGTAAAGGGCGCAAGAAAATCCGCGGTGATCACGCGCCATCTGGCGGAGGCGCTGTGGCCGAATGAGTCCGCGATAGGCCGCACAATCCTGATCGGGAGCGAAGCAATGAACGTAGCCGGCGTTTCTCCAGATGCCGCATTCTCGGGCATAGGACCCGAAGCCGAAGCCAACTTTGTCTTTCTTCCGGAACGCAACGGGGGCGATCGCCCCGGCATGCGTTTCTTTCATCTCCGATATACCGGCAAGCCCCAGCAACTCGGACTCGCGGTCCGCGCCGCGATCCGGCAGACGGACGCTCGCGTGCCCGTATCCGAAGTCAAAACAATGGACGCTGAACTCGAAGACTACACCGCGCCTGTTATTCTCATCGCCTCGCTGCTCGGGTGCTTCTCGACAGGATCTCTGATCATCGCCGCCATTGGCCTCTACGCCGTTATCGCATTTCACACGGCGAGAAGAACGCGTGATTTTGGAATTCGCATGGCCGTCGGAGCTTCGTCAACCAGAATCTTGCAATCGGTGCTGGGCGAAGGTCTAATACTGGCCGCCATAGGCTCCGTCATCGGCCTGGCGCTTAGTCTCGCCGCCGGCCGGGCTTTCCGCGGCTTTCTATTCGGGGTTAGCCTGACAGACGGACTGACCTATTTGGGCGTGCTGGCCTTGCTGGCCGTGATTTCCCTGTTCGCCTGTTACATGCCCGCTCGCCGCGCCGCGCGAATCGATCCTATGCAGGCTTTACGAGAAGAGTAACAGTCAAAAGCTAAACCGTGCCTGCAGCTCGATAACCCGCCCGGCGAAGGTGCCGTCTGCGCGCCCGAAATTCGCATTCTCAACGTGCGTGTCGTCCTCGCCGAATGTGAACGGGGTCAGTGAGGTTGTTGAACAGGTTATAGGCGTTGGCGCGAATCTCGATCGCCGTCCGGTCGTTGATCGGCAGCGCAAATCGCTTCGAAGCGCTGGCATCGACGCTGAAGTAACGAGGGCCGCGGAACGAGTTACGCCCGATTTCCGGCGGCCCGGACCCGCTGATGTCGAAATAGTTCGTTCGACAATGTTCGACGTGGGATTCGTTCCACCGAAATTCGAGCCGTTGATCGTAATTTGAGTATGCGCTCCGCTGTTGCGACCCAAGCTGGCATCATACGCCGTGGAAACGACATTGATTTCCGCTACAGATACGGAGTTCGGTGTTATCACCGCGGCGCCGCCCCATTCCAAGCTATTTACACTGACGCCGTCGATCTCATATACATTCGAAGTTACTCTCTGTCCGGCGGCGCTTACCTGCACTTGATTCTCGGTTTGGAAAATACCTTCCTCCGAGGCGCCCGGCCCAGTTGAGCGATCGCGAAATTCGCGCGATCTATGAGTATCTGAGCGCGATTCCCTGCATCGCCGGACCACCTGCGCCCAGCCCGCTTCACAACGACTGTATGTAAACGCAGGGATTCGCAGGCCCCTCCAGATCCTTGGCGCCGTGCGATTCGAGCTGGGGAAAACAGCACATGCTCGCGAGGCCCTCGTTTCAGCGCCTGCTCTTACATGATGAGCTCTGATTTATAAGCGACCTTTGTAGGGATTGAACAACCGGAAGAGTTCAAAGAGATAATGGCCGAATTTCTGGCCGCCAAGTAATGTCGATCGAAAGTGCTAGGCGACATTGTGCCCCATGCCAGCGCCCGCTTCCGAATGACAGGCTTACGGGAAAGTGACGCCTGTGGATGAGTTCCGGAGGCAGGAATCGCGAACGCCTGGACTATGTTATTCCTCTCAATGCATCGCATTTGCGGCGAATTCTTCGTGAGTGGGCGAATCATTACAATGCTGGCCGCCCTCATCGAACGCTGGGTCCTGGCATTCCTGATCAGAGCCCGCAGACTCCAGTCAGCCGCGAACCAACGTCGTATCCACGTCAAGCTTCACATGTGATTTCGAAGTCCATCCTCGGCGGTTTGCATCACGAATATCGATGGACAAATGCAGCATGAGCTTGCCTATCGATTTATTGCGGACCACAGCCAACAAGGTATGGGTGTGACCAGGGTGGCGACTTCCGGAAGAATTCGCGCCCCAGCCCTTTGGCTCTGGCGGTTAAGCGACGGCGCCGGTCATCATTGAAGCTCGATCGCTGATCACCAAGTTGCTCCTGTAGTACCCGATTCTCTTTGCGCGGGTACTCGATCGTCAGTTGTTGGTGCCGGTTGATCCAGCCGACAATCGCGACAGCAAGAACTGGAAAGAGTCGAGCATTCTCGCCATCTTCTTGATTTTCACAGGCCTGACGACCGTTACAGCACTCGTTACTTCAGCCAGTTTTGTGGTCAGGCCATACGCGGTGTTCTAATGGCCGCCGCTGCTATCGCTACGGTATTTCGGTGCCGGATATGCACGCCGGCTTCATCCGTTACTCGTGTCCGTCGCGCCGTTAATGGTCATACCGTGGAGCATGGCCGTGTTCTTCTTGTGGAAGCACTGCCACTAAGCTGTTTAGCGGGTGCGTCCAATTTCGCGCGATTTTCCTCAGATATATCCGTTCTCCGCAATGGCGGCGCTTAGCGCTAAACCTATGCGGGAGAATTTCGCCCCAGTGAGGCAACTGAATTAAGAGCAGCCATGTTGCGGCAAGACATATCAAGAGAAGGCGCAGATTTTCGTGCCCTCGATCCGAAGACTACCGCTTCGATCGAAGATGCCCTCGCGAACTTACCGCAGCAAGCTGCGCAATACAAACGTGAATTCCAGGCACTCGCCAACCGAGCCCCGGAGCACTTGGAACTGATCTGCTTGCGTCAACTCGGTGTCTCTGATTCATCCGAAAAGAACCAGGTTGCGCTCGATTGGCTCGCTTCCAGAAGTCGCTATTTCCCATTGCTGATGAACTCCGACTTCCTGCCGTTGGCGGAAGCGCAATGCGCCGCTCGCCATCTAAACAAGGCTGATGCCCGTTTCTTTACGAATTTTCCAAAACTGACCAACAGCAGTGAGCCGGCAGGAGAAACCGAGCTACTGCGCGCGCTCGAAATTGTGGAAGGTCTCGAACGATACGACGCGCTTCTGCTTTGGTTGCGCGGTTTGTATCAAAGGGCAAATCCTCGCGTCCAATCGAAAGCGGCTAAGCTCTTTTATCGTTTTCGCGGAAATAGTTCAATCCTCGAGGAACAGCTTCCTTCTTCGAACGCCCGTGCCCGCGCCAACGCCGTGGAAGCCCTTTGGAAATCGGATGCGCCCTGGGCCGCAAATGTCTTCCGCGCAGCGCTTTCCGACTCTGTTCCGCGAGTTGTTCTTAATGCGCTGGTTGGCTTCTATTATCTAGACGACAGCGGCGTTTTCGATAGATTCTCTGAGCTGTCGCGTCACCCCGCTCCCGAATTTCGCGCGGCTGTAGTCTGGGCGCTGCACAAGATCGCTTCTCCGCCGCACGATGATATCCGTGCCAAGGAATTGCTACAGCAAATGAGCGCCGATCCTGTCGAGGCTATCCGCGAAAAGGTTGCGATCAGCCTTGAGAAGCTTGTTTGAGAACTCCAAACTCACCTCTTTACCGTCCTTGGCAAGGAACCGGAACCGTACGGATGGCATAGACGATTCGCCTACGTTTACCAGCCTCTGGATCACTTTGCCCGAAACGTGGAAACCGAGATCACTCTGGACACCTGCTGGCCTTAACGACAGGCGGCATTGTCGTCGGAGCCGCGGCCGGGCTCTCTTGAACACGCCTTCAGGGCTATTTACTTTATAAAGTCAACCCCACGCGATCCGGCAACGTTTGAGTCGGCACTCTTGGTGATGATTATCGTCTCGTTAACGGCGTCTCTCGTGCCCGCCCACCGCGCGATACACACGGATCCAGTGCGGGCTTTGCGAAATTGATTCACTCCGATTGTGTGCGAGCGATACGCCAGGCAGCCGCAACCGAGTGATTGTCTGCTCAGATTCGATCTGTGGCAACAGAAATTCGAAGAGGACTCTGGCCTGCTCGGGTGTCGTCGCGGCGGGGGCTCCTCTGTCAAAGTATAGCCATCAGTGCACGCGAGGTTACAATGGGCGCGAAGTTCGTATCGTGGGCCAAAGCGTACGAACCGCTCATCGGCAAGCTGTTTCCTCACTGTTCCTTGATTGTTTGAATGTAGGAGTAGCCAGCCCCTTGCTCGCGAACCTGTACATGAACCGTTTCTGAAGTTTTGGCGGATGACCGGACGGAGTGAAGCATTCCAAGCTCGGGTCATTAACTACGCTGATGATTTCGTGATTCTCAGCCGCGGTTATGCGGCGGAGGCCCTGCATTGGACGCGAAAGGTGATGACACGGATTGGGCTGACTCTGAACGAAGCGAAGACCGGCATCAAGCAAGCGCGCAGGGAACGGTTCGACTTTCTCGGATATACGTTCGGGCCGCATCGTTACCGGAAAGATGGTCACTGGTATTTGGGAGCGAGTCCGTCGAGGAAGAGCGTGCCGATCAAGTAGAAAATGGGAGACCTGCTGAAGCCCAGTAATGTGGGTACCTGGAAGAAATTCGCGACAGCCTGAATCAGAACTGAGGGTGGTCGGCGTATTTCGGCTAGGGGACTCGATACCAGGCTTATCGAGCGGTCGACAATCATGTCTATCAGCGCGTGCGAGATTTCCTGACGAGGCGCCATGGGGTGAAATCGCGAGGCACCCGCCGATTCTCGGATGCTGTGGTCTTTGGCAAGCGTGCTGCGGCTCCGTCATGTCCACATAGGCCCTCCGCCGTGTGCTCCAGATGAAACCAGTCGGAAAGCCAGATGCGGGAAATCCGCATGTCCGGTTTGATGAGCGGGGAGCGGAAACGGGCGACTGCCAGTCGGCCTCGTACCGCGCCGTTCCTCGACTCTACCCGAACCGAGGCCGAGGCAGGCATTAATGCACACGGACCGCTTGCTGGCGCGCGCGGCTCGGCCAAGCGTCTGAGTCAACGAGGCTCGTTTCTGAGCCACGACCACCAGGAAGCGGTTGTGACGAACTCGGCTAATACGCGTAGCCGTAAAGCGGAACCTGAATGGGCCCGTGCGCCGAGTTGTCATTCAGATTTAACGAAGCCGTGTGCTCGCCTGGTGTGTGTGGAGTGAAGTTGAACGTCAAAGCACAGGTTGTGTAAGGCTTGAGTGAGCTGCCACAGGTGTTGCTTAGCAGGTTGAAATCTGACGGACCTCCGGACTCTACAATTTGCGTGGACCTGAACGTAATAATCGCTGGGCCGGCGTTGTAAGGATAGATGACGCCATTTCCGCTGGTCTCGCCGACTCGGTGAGCAGCGAAAGTCCAGGATGTATTCGCAAGTTCAAGGAGGCTGCCGATTCCGGTTCCGCCGATCCTGATCATCTGCGGAGAATTGGGTGCGTCGTCGGCCATATAAATCGCTGCCGTCTGCCACCCCGGAAACTGTGGTGTGAACCGAAATTCAATGAAACACCACCCGCCGGGCGCGATTTCCGGCGGAGCAGGAGGACTGTCCGGCAGCGACGCGCAACTTGAATGCGTGATCTGGAATGAAGATACCTGGTCAGTGGATTGGCCGGTATCGCCTATGTATAGAAGAGGAATATGGAGGTCCGCCGGACCGGTGTTGGAAACGTAGACACGGCCAGACCCGCTGGTCTCACCTATCACATGCGCGGCAAAAGACCAGCTCTGATTCGAGATCTCGACGTGGGGAAACACACCCGTAGGCGTGGCGATGAAGCCAAAACCTCCCGGCGGCACTCCCCCTCCTAAGGTCCCAGCCACGACGCTCCAGTCGTTGATCCCGCCGACGGTCAAAGTCGCTGTCATGGCTTCGGGACAGACTACATCCGGATAGTGACCATCGAGCGTCCGTATGAAAGCGAAGTTATTTCCTAGTTCAGTGTTAGTTGTACCGGCCGTGATGTTCTCGTTGTTTAGGCCGCGGGTATAGGTCGAGCCTCCGGGATAGCCGGAGTCGAAGGGAAGGCCTGAAAATAGAAGCGGGATCCTTGAGCCGTCGGGTTGCAACAAGTAGCCATCGGTGTATCTCGTATGCTCCACCACGACATCGGAATTATTGATGGGGCCTGTAATGAGCGAAGGATAGCTGCCTGTGCCCTGCTGGTCGATAATTCTGTATTGGCCGTCCGTGCCTCGAACGAAGACCAGTAGCGTGCCTATGTCAACCGTGAAATCCGCGAGTATCGTTCCGGTGAGTTCTCCCTTGTCATTGATGCCCGTAATCTGAGTTCCGTAATAGGTGTGACCTGGCGGTGCAACAGCAGGCGGAACATCGATGTAGGTTCCATCCGGATTCAGGATGAATGAGGGTCCAGCGATTTGTCCAACGTTGTTGATGCCGACCGGCGTGAATTCATCGCTACTGTTTGGCGCGGTAAGCGAACTGAAGATGCCGTCTGAATTGCGAAGGAACGCATGAGAGGCGTAACCGGGGTTTGCCCACGTTCCGACCACGTCGCCTTTGTTGTTAATGCCGCTGACGGTGATAAAGGTCGCCGATGGATATCGAAAGGTTGTGCAGGTGTATGCCGAACTGGCGAGTGTACGGGGGATTGCAGTTGACGCCAGGATTGCCCCAGCGACCAGCAAATTCGAGAGTCTCATTGGTACATCCTCCGAGCGTGTTGAAGAATCGACGGCATCCAAGCGATCTCGACGCTGCTGGCGAACGCCGAACCACGGAAGAGGAGCAGGACAAATGTATCACTTGTTTGGGTATTAGAGAAAACAATTAGGGATGGCTGACTGGAGACAGAGGCCTAGCCTTGGCCTAGCTTATACTTCCCGGCGCAAAAAAGAAGGGCTAAGTTCTTCGATTTGAGGAGCGGTCGGGTGGCAGAAAATGCCGGATCGTACTGCGCGCGGGTTCCGAGCGCGCGGCAGATCAAGCCTTGCAGCCTAAGTGCTAAAACATTTTCTTAAGAAATGTATTGACGTGACAATCGAACGCGTGTTTCACTATGAATGATGAATCACAAGGCGGAGAACCGAAAGCAACGGCTGCAGGATGCTCTCCTTGCCGTTGCTGATATCCTCCGCGGCTCGCTGCTGCATCGCATCATTCGCCACCGCCGAGGTTGTCCCAAGTGCGCTGCCGGCGGCGGGCATCCAGTGTGGGTATTGGCGGTCGGTTATCCGGGCGGCAAGATCCGCCAGATCAGCCTGGGGCGAAAGCAGGTTCCTGGAGTGCGCCGCCGCTTGGCCAACTACCGCAAGCTCAAGGCGGTCTTGGAACGGATCTGCGAGTTGAATCAGCAAGAATTACGCGCCGAGCTGGATGCGGGGAAGAAACGTGGTTGAGGTCCGACGTGAGCAGCTCCGTTTCGGCGACGGACTGATCACAGAAGAAGTGGAAGAACTGCGTGAAGACTGGATGAAGCACGCCGATCAAGTGCTGCAGGATGAGCAGGTAGTGGCGGCAGTCTACGAGGCGCTGGCGAAGAGGCATCCGAAGAGCCGCACGCGCGGCCGGCTGGGTGCTCCAGCCGAAGTGGTGTTGCGTTTGTTGATTCTCAAGCTATGTGGCGGCACGAGCCCCTGCGTCCACCGCCTGCGGGTGATGATCTAGCCATCGCGGACCTTCGAAGTGCCTTCTGCAAACACGCGTTCGCCGGCTTTGAGACGGCTCTGTATGCTGCGAGCCTTCGCGGTACATCTGCTTTATCAGGCAGTCGCTTACCTGAGGGCGTATATGGGCCTCCAGGTAGCAGGCAACGAGGATCAGTAGGACCGCCGAATTCAAAGTAAGCGCTGTCTGCATTCGCCAAGACCTCTTGGCCGTCGAGCTTGGCATTTCTAAGCGCGAACAGAGATAGTAAAAGATGGCCTCTTTGAATTCCCGCACGAGATGCGGTCTTTCCCGAGGCTTTGCCTCGGCATATGCAACCCTCAGCGCTCGCATGATTTGTTGTGTGACAATAGCCAAACGCCGCGCCTTTTGGCTGGGCATGCGCGGTTTGCGCGCGCCAAATAGCTCCGTCAATTGCTCGCGAAAGCGCGCCCGGGCGGAAGATCTTCCCGCGCTCTCAGGCGCATCCAGCAGTCTCAGGAAAGCCGGATGATCTTCGAAAAAACTCACCATAGTGTCGATTAGCTGGTCTACTAAGTCGCAAAGGTCCAGGTTCTGGGCCTCCCGTTTCAACGGCTCCCAAGACTGCGTTAGTTTGCGGCCGTATTCCGCTCGCAGCGCTTCGGCGAGCGATTCCTTGTTTGGAAAGATCGGCGAGCGATTCCTTGTTTGGAAAGAATTGATAGAGTGAGCCGATTGAAGCGCCCGCGCGTTCGGCGATCTTGCTCATCGTCGCCGTTTCGTATCCCGCTTCTCCGATTACGGCAGCGGCGGATTGGAGTAAAGCCGCCACCCGGCACCGCGTTCCTGGCGTGGCATCCGCCGAACTACCAGCCGTGAATGCGAGGGCACCCTCACATTCTACAGACGTGAGATTCAGCGCACCAAAGGAGGGGGCTGTCTCCAAACTATCAGGCAAACATACTAGACTGCAAGAGCTTGCAGCCAGCCATATATTTACGGCCGCGAGTAGTATCCCCCGACTTATTCTATGAGTGGCTAAGGTTCGACCGCCACATATCAGCCTGAGGGCTGTTATGCCGAAATATACTTGGAGTGGTATCGGCGAAATCATGATTGCGCGCCACTGGAGAGGCTGGACAGAAGTCCAAAATGCGGATGTTTACGAGGGACTCCTGAAGAATCACGTGCTCCCGAAAATGAGAGGCATAGAAGGATATCGCGGAGTGTATGTGCTCCGTAGAGGTGGGGTGGACGAGGTCGAATTCGTGGTCATGAATCTATTCGTTTCGCTGGAAGCGGTGAAGCGGGTTGCCGGTCCGGACTAATGGCCGACTCTGTGGCTGTAGACAGGGCAGTGGATTCGGGGATACTGAAACCGCGCCGCGATTCTCATTTGGATGAAATCGCACATTTTGGCCAGTAGCGGGATGTTGACAACACCGGCGCCAAATTTACTTCGGCGCACTTTTCCAACGCTCGTTTTCGTTCCTCGATGAATGGACAGTTGGGCTGTTCTTTAAGAAGTTTCGCGTGCGCATTTAATTCTGCGGTCTTCAATGCCTGTTCCTTCGAGCACAGTATGGGGACAGCTCAGGAAACGGAAATTTACGTACGCTAACGCCAAGGCCTGACCGTTTGGGAAACTTTGATCGTGCCCCAACAGAGAGTAGCACTGCTAATTCTCGGTGGGCCTTTCCACGTGTTCGATCACGAACGACTCAACTGGCGCCCGTTGCGATTCCAGCTTGAGACCGAGGCGCTGGAGGATCATGGCCAGGGTCGGACGGCTTAGGTCGGCGGAAGCCGATTCCTCTGCAGTGGGCCCTTCGCCCGGTAGCGGCCCTCTTGAGCGGAGCGGTGCCCATCCTTCGGTCTGGATATTGAAGAGCCCCTGTAACCCGGTCTTATCAATCACCGGACGGTCAGTCCAGTCCGAGACAGACAGCGCGAGGTCCGACATATCCACCGCCGACCCGTGAAGGCCTCGTCCTTCACCGCCGATTAGCATATGGCACGACATAGTTTCATTGTTGGAATCCAGAGCGCAACTGTTCTCGTCGGTATTCGCTTTTTGAAGTCTCGGTCCGTTCTTTGCGACAACCAGGGCGTACACCGGCCGCTCCTTCATTTCACGTCGAATCGCAAGCTTGAAACGATCGGCCAGGAGCGTCTGAAGCATCAGCCGCATTTTTTCACCGCGAATCTTCGCTGAAGATCCGGCCGGAATCGCACCTTGTTCGGCCGTCGCCTCTATGTCATATTTTTCAGAATGGATCCAGTCCGGGTCTCCCGAGAGCTGCCCGCGCACGTTATAAGCAATCCAGATAATCCCGTCCAATGACAGATTCACGGCGATGAACCTTCCGCCAGGCGTAAATTGGAGTCTCTTGGACGAGCGACGATTGTCTTGAGATTTGTTCGGTTTTACAGAAGCCACTTCGAAGGCCAGCGGTGTTGCTGATTGCCGCGGGGCTTCTAGTGCCTGCCCTGAAAACGCGTTCAGAGCGCCAAATAGCAGCGGTCCGGCGACAGCCATCGTACCGGCGATGGCCAGCAACAATTTCTGGCCGAAGATAAGTTCACGCCTGACCTGAGTTGCCATGATTGCTTCGATGCGTTTTTTTAGATTCGAGCCGGTTACGCCGGACACACAGGCCAACGGCAATTCCACATAGAACTGACAGGTCCTGAGGATGGTCTCGGCATAGACCTGCGGCTCGCTTCCCAGGCGGAGCACTTCTTCATCGCAGCCGCTTTCGCGTTCTTCCACCAGTCGCGCGCCGATCCACCAGACCACAGGATGGAACCAGAAAATCGCTTCCACCAGCATGTGACACGCCGAGGTTAAATTGTCGCGTCTGTTGATGTGACACAACTCGTGCGCAAGCACTGCGTCCAACTGTTGTCGCGTTAAGCGCTCCACAATATCTGTGGGAAGCAGGATGATGGACCGAAAGAGCCCGACTACTCCTGGCTCCAGTAGTCCTGGCGAAGAACGGACTTCGACCGGGCCGGACAGCTTTATCGGAAGGTTCAGCGGTTTACTGGATCGGACAGCAGCACGGATGCGAAACCAGCCTCGTAGCCGCATTAGCGCGATTAACCCGAATCCGCACGCCCATATAATGATCGCCGCGATGCCAGCCCAATGAATGCCACCTCGCGCTGGCGGTGAAGACGATGAAGTGTCGGAAAATGGCTGGCTCATTTGCGCGATCGTGAGCGATACAGCCTGCACCTGCACCGCAATCGTTTTCGCTGCCGAAACGGAATGCAAATGGCGGCCGAGGTCCAGCAGCAGGGAGAACGGGAGCAGGAACTTGAACGACGCGCAGAACCATAACCAGTACCGGACTGTCGCAGGATGTTTGCGGAACGCGAGAGTCAGGAGGGCAATCGCCGCTGCAAACAAGGTCGATTGCCACAGATGGTTTGTCAGTTCAGCGATCATCTCGACCCGCCTCTCTCTTCTGTTTTTTGTTCTGCCTCGATCCTTTTGAGCGTATTCTCCAGCTCCCGAACATCGTCGAGTGTAAGTTTCCCCGCTTCGGCGAGCTGCGCCATCATGGGCTGGGCTCGCCCCCCGAAGAAGCTCAGAATTTCGTCAAGTAATTTGTGCCGTGTCAAATTACGTGACAGGATCGGCTCAAAAATATCAGCATTGCTGTCCACCTACCGCTTGTTTTATTCTACTATGTCATAGTAGAACAATTAAGAGAAATCTTCGTTGGGATCCGTGCCATCCCCTCGAAACGTCCGCGTCTCTCTGGAGCTTGCTCCTGTACGCTCTGGAACCTGGAAGCCCGGGCTGAGCAATGCGCCGCCGTGCCCTAGCCGGACACACTACTTTCGCTGTTCCGAATCGGTCAGCCCTTTCGCTGTGTATGTGAAACAGCCCGTCGAGATCAACGCACCGCGTCGAAATCTTGTACCGTGCCCGATGATGTGAATTGAGTACCATCCTGACCGAGTGTGACCACATCCGTAACCTTGGCAAACGAGGCAAAGGTTCCATCAGGGTTATACCGGAAGAACCAGTAAGAGGCGGCTTACTTCTGCTCACCGGGAGGGCTCGAGACGCCTACGCTTAGAGATTTATGCGGTTCCGTTCCCGCCCACCTCCAGCGGCGGCAATTGAATGGTGTCCAGAGGCGAGGGTGCTCCCGCCGCGTCTTCTTCGAAATAACCAGGGTGTCCTCATCTCAGAATGGAGCCAATATTACTGCGGACCGGCAATTGAGCGGAAATGTCGCTCCGCTGCGGATGCGGCCTGCGGATCCTGGAAGACGGTCCGCACAGTCTTCACCACCGATTCCAGCGCTTCGTCCGGAATGTTGTGCCCACTATTTGGGGTCACTACACGCCTCCCTCGACTCGACAGGTGCGCAAGCCGCTCATGAAGCTGAAGCTTCCACGCGTGATCAGGATCGAGTTTCGGATCCTTTTCTCGATCCTGGATGCCCGCCGTAAGTAGGCACAAACGCGGATACGGAAAATTGACAGTTCCCAATTTATCAGTCATTTTCGAGGTTTGCGAGAACCACACTCGCTTACGTCTCAATGCACATCGGCCACTGGTAAACTTGGGGCTGGTCGGGCTCGTAGACGTTTTCGATAAAGGAGATCAACTCTTTCCGCCGCGCGACCAGAGCCACATTGCGAGGATCGCCCAATCCAGACGGGAAAAAGAGGTCGGACTCCACGCCTGCCGGCGGAATGAATGAAGTGTAAGGTGCGGAGAAGACGAAGGTGAAATAGAAGGTCACCATCTTGCCAATGCTTCCGGTTTTTGGCAGGTAGGCGAGCAACGATTTCGGATCGAGATTGGCTTGTACGGGCGGCAGGTCGCTCTTCTGAAAACAGGGGGGGAAATTTGCCGTGAACGTTAGCGCTGGATTCGCTGAATTGTTCAGCCGTGAAATCCCGTGCGCGGTCATGCGGTAGATGAAGCTAGCGAGCACGGCTTTCAGCGCAGTCTTGGTATTCATTGCCGGAAGCCCGCGGATATTGCCTTTTTCGGGGTCGGTGCTGGCGGTCATCCAGGCCTGCAGTTGTGTGTCCAGTGCTACGGTCTGGTCGTCAGAGTAAGTCTTCTCGACGAAGATGTCGACGAAGGTTTGCGTGGAATCCCAAATCGTCAATAGATTACGAACTAGCGGATAGAGATCCCACGGCTCGTTCCGGGTGAAGGCAGCCTGAGCCAAACCCAATTGCGCAATTGTCGACTTTGGATCGTCGTCAAAAAACTGGCGGCCATTGGCAAACGTGTCGCACAGTTCGAGAAACTGAAAGGGCGTCGCAATTGAGGTAGGTGGCGCGATATAGTCCCACAACAGCAGAAGGACTTCGTTGAATCCGATCAGATAGTTCGATTGCGGCGATGCGAGCTGAAAGATAGGATGATCGGCGCTCAACGCGTTGAACATGGTCATCTGGAGTGCCGCGGTAACGATGTGCCAGTGGTAGACGTGGCCTAGCCAGATACCGTAAACGGTCAAAGAAACTTTGGCAGCTTGAAGCGCATAAAGCCACGCACCAGGCGTACGGGTTCGAGAATAAAGCTGCGCTTGACTTCCGTTTGCAACGCGCATGGCGACGGGCTTCAGGGCCTTCGTGGCTGTACCTTGTTCCAGCAGCGTGATTGTTGCAGGAGTGAAGCGTTCCAAGCCGTCGACCGTCACCGGCCCAAACTCGCCGAAAATGCTCAGATCGATAGCGTAAAGTCTGCCCTCACTCTGCACGGCATCCAGGCCGCCGGAGATCCAAATGTCTCCGAACAACGGTTTCCATAACGCTGCCTTCGCGCTGGTTACCAACTGCAAAACAATCAGGTTATAAGCGGTTCCGTAATCTGCAACGGTTGGCCAGAACCGTTCGTCCGCCTCGTCAGGGGATGTTAAGGTGCTCGACCAGGCGGGCAGCAGCGGCTGCGCATCCTGATAAATATTCTCGAAATTCGTCCAGCTAATCGAGAAGTCCTGGGGCCTCTCAAGCGAAAGAGCGGTCCACATCGGGCTTTGAGCCGCTCGGGACAGTCTCGATGCCGAAACGTTGCGCCGAAGTACGGCGTCTCTGACGCCATCGAAACCCCTTGCGAGAATTTGCTCTAGATCGCTCGTTGCCCGCGCCAGGTCCTCCGCCGCAGAAGAGCCAAACAGAAATTCGTACGCCGTGCCGGTTTGTCCATCGATGGTGTAGCTATTCGACAGTCCATCCTTCGCTGGTTGCACTTCGAGCGCCCTTCGAGCGAGACGAAACAGGGTCAGCAACGGCTCCGACAGCGTGAGCAGATACGGTACTGCGGGGATGTTTTGCAGTCCGAAGTCTCGAAGCGGTAACTGAGGAATCATCGGAATTCTTACCTGATTGTCGGGCGTTTAGCGAAGAGCTCAGCTAAGTGTATCGCGATGAAGTAGGGACTCATTGCACCGCAAACGCAATAAGCGAGCTCGGCCAGGTGTTTGAGTCCCGGCTCACGCCGCTACGTTCGGCAACACTGTCTCCCATGGGAGGTTGTAATCCTGCACATGGGCGCGGGCCGCATGCCGTCATTTTCCACCGCAACACAAGCTCGCGGTGCGGATAATCGATGGTCGCGAGGAAATGGTACAGCAGTTCGTCCCGATGACGCTATCGAGCAGCTTCGCGCCAAAGGGCTCAGAGAGTTGGCGCGCAGTCCACTCACGATAACGGGCAGGTTCTTGATGGTCCAGTCGCCGACAGTGAGTGACTCAATTCGCCCATTCTGAGCCTCAGCGTGCTGACCGCCGGCAAAGGTGCCCTGTACCGCCCCGAAGTGCGGCACGCCAAGCTCGCGGGCGAAGTCTGTGTCAAGCCCGACCTCCGCAGCGCCGTGTCGATGAAGAGGTGACCTCTTCGCCGCCGTTCACGCGTCGATGCCATTCAACGAAGCGGCAGCCTCGGGGAAATCGTCGCGGCGCACCTCGGCCAGCATGACCTTGGCGTCGGTCTCACCCGGTTGCAGGGCCATGGCCTTTCTCAGCTTTTTCTGCGCATCGTCAAGCCGGTTGGAAAGCAGCGATGCGACCCAACTGGAGGGTTGCCTAATAGTCCTCGGGATCTTGAGCGGCTATGCGCGAATAGAGTTTGCGAGCTTCGGCAAACTTTTCCCGACTGGAAGAGGTGATTGGCGGAATCAATTTCCGATTGCTTAGGCATCACCCGGCTCTCCTTTCGATCTCGAAAACTGGAAAGATAATACGCCCTTTTCGCCCCTTCGCGAAATCACCTCGCTGGCTTGTGCATTGCTCAAACGGGTGGGTCCACGTAGCCATTCATGCTAATGACATCCGCGGGCTGCGTGGGATCTAGCTAGTACGAACAGGTCTTTTGAAGGGAAAGTGCGATTACTGACCACATGAACCTGGTATCCGCGACCGATCCCATGCCGGCCAGGATCACTCACCATTCTTTATGTTCTGTTGATTAATCGATTTTTTTAAGCCTGCGAGCAGATCGGTGTCGTACTCGAAACGCAGGATGACGACGCGCTGAAACTGGCCGGATATTGCTTCGACATCAGGGACCTTAGCGCTATTCGGCCTCGAATCTTCGGCCGGATTCGCCGGCCTGGTCACCTCTCTGCGGGTTTGTTGCGGCGCGGAAGGCAGTCCGGCGAGAGACGTCAAGACACTAGAACGCAAATAATCGGCTCATGTGAAAAAACTCCGCCTTGAAGAGTATCAGTTGTTACGATCGCTCAAGCCAGCGAGCATCTCTCCCGGAGACTTTCGGGGGATTCGGGCGGCCCACACGGAACCACTCGATGATTGATATCCTTGGTCGCGCGGTGGCAATGTGCAAATTTACGAGGTTCTTCTTTTTCTGGCTTATCGTCCTCGTAAGCGGACAACTCTGGCTAATTCAATCGACCCCTGCGCGGCGCTTCCGCCGGCAAGCTCACCGGACTTCCAGTCGTTGCTGCAGGCATTTCTCGACAACGGCTGCTACGTGAAGCAGAACTGGCGGAACGATCCCCAAATCCGCGGCACCAACGGAGTCCATCCAAACGTCAAGGTCTGGTAGTCGCCAAGCATCTGGCAGTGGCTGACAACGGATCGGCGGAAGGGCGATGCGCCGCAGGGTGGAATGCTGATTAAGGAGCAGTACGGCGATTCGTCACACCCAACGGAGCTGACGACTGGGCCGTAATGATTGGCGACAACGGTGGCGCGTGGGACGGATAGTGGTGGGGAGACCTGGTGCCGAGCAGCAGCCTCCTAACCGGGCCGCCGCCTACTCCGGCGCCGGGCGGGCCGACTTGCGCTCATGCCGCGTATCCGTACGCCGGCTTCGGTCAATACTGCATCAACTATCACAGTTCGGCCGCGCATCACCAGAACACCTTCGCGACCACACGCTACGTGCTGGGTTTTGCGGGACCGCAGCTTGCTAGTCTGCCGCCGGGCGATGACATACATAACCGTCTCTCGCGCATTCCACTTTCTCGGATCGCCCGAGTCGAATGACGCCGCGTGCATGGTCCCCGAGTCGAGCGATCACGTGATGGGGGGACCAAAGCCGAATGGCACGCAGACATTTCTAACATCGGACCAGTGCATGGGCTGCCATAATGCCACCGCCAGCCTGACTCCAGCCCGGCCAGATTTGCCGAGCATGCTCTATTACCTGAACGGCAGTTCGCCCACCAACAACCCAGACACGGTGAATCTCTCGCCCAATGGCGAATGGCGCTTCTCGATGATGGGTCTCGCGGGGCGCGATCCGATTTTCTTTTCCCAGTTGAATTCCGAGGTTACCTTGCATGGCAATCTCACGACGCAGCCCGGCCAAGGCAAAGCCTTCGTCGAAAATCTTTGCCTGCATTGTCACGGCGTGATGGGCCAGCGGCAATATCAGGAAGACACGGGCAAGCTCTTCACTCGAGACCGAATGCAAGATCCGAATTCGATTTATGGGGTCCTGGCGCGCGACGGCATTTCGTGCACCGTATGCCATCGCATTTCCGCCGAAGGACTGAGAACGAAGGAGACCTATACCGGCAATTTGAACGTGGGGCCGCCTGATGAAATGAACGGACCGCTTCACGACCCCCGCTGAAATTACCGATGAAGAATACACTCGGTTTTTAAGCGCGGTACGGCGAACAGATCACGAGCTCGGCGCTTTGCGGTTCGTGTCACACGATCATACTGCCGGTATTCCGGGGCAATGGCGAGCCCGTCGTCGTAAACGGCAGCGAGGGGCCCCAGCAAAAAACGTTTACCGAGCAGGCGACTTTCTTCGAGTGGCAGGACAGCCGGTTCGCCGACGACGGGCCAACACCGGAGAGCTGCCAGCAATGCCACATGGCGAACACCTTCGTTCACGACGGAATTGAATCGCAGCCGCTCGCCTACAAGGTCGTAACCATCGAAGACAATACATTTCCTGCCGTCGATCACCGTGCTCCGGCCAAGAAGATTACGCTACAGCAGCGAAGCGATTGAGAATGGCAATTCGGGACGCGAGAGGCCAAATTTCCGATAGCGTCTTGAGGGTCCGGCTGTATGGGTGTTTAGTTTAGGAGCGATTCAACGCACTTGCACACAACGCGGCTGCGCCCGGAACCTTTTGGACAAACACACGAGCGAAGGCGCTGCACACCCGGAAGAACAAAATCAACCAGA
>CAVRNU010000057.1:0-32799 GCA_963722585.1 Bryobacterales bacterium
CAGATCCGGTAAACATCGGAACGACTAGCAGGCCATATCTGCGAACTCCCATTTTGAGTACTCTACTCTCAAACTCAGTACGTTCACGAAATGGCGATTCTACTCTGGGTCTGGGTTGAGCGGAGGCAGATGCCTTTCTTCCCTCTTTGCTACCTCAGCTTCAGTCAACTCCTTTGTTAATTGCAATTGGCAGTGCCGATCACCCAGTTTTTGTAGAGAGAGCGGATAGCGTCATAAGTATCAATGAGAGTTTCGGCGGCGGCCGCTTGTTCGAATGCTCTTTGCCGCAGAGACACGCAATCGACAGAATTTCGATAAAACGTACATGTCTTGCATCAATGAAAGGGCGTGTTCAAGATATGCCTTTGGGGTATTTTCTGTTTGTGGCGAGGGCACTTGCGAGCCGCATACGACCACTCGGCAGAATGTGAGCGCCAATACGATAGACACAATTGCTCCGGGGAGTTTAGAAGCTCCAATCGTTTGCACGCGATTTTGCACGGTCCACTTCTCTCGATCCGTTCGCTATGACTAATTCCCCGGATATCTATCACCTGAATTATGCGCGTGAGGCTGACCTGGGATCACGCCGGATCCGTGTGACCTGAGGGTCTGTTCACCTCGCTTCCACTGCTGTCTCGATACCTTTTTGACTGAGTGGCTTTCCTCCCTTTGTAAGTTATTGTTTCGGCGAAGCCGGTCGTGCATAAAATCCTATGCGCGATCCTCAGCAACGGAGCGCGATGGCAATGACCGGCGCGAAGCGTGGCTCTGCCCCGACGATCGTACGCAGCCGATTCATGAGACGTTGAAAGAGGCTCTTGTCAGCGTAGTGATCGCTGTAGCTGACTCCCACTCGGCCCGCGTGCCGCCAAATCCGCGCAGCCAGAAAAAGAAACTTCAGCCGAGTCGTGGCTAGCCGGGGGGTGGTGGAGCGCGTCCACTTTGGCTTCCTCTTCGCGGCTGAACAGCATTAGCCAGCAGTTCAGATTGTAGGCCAACATGGCCAGCTGAAAATGAATGCAGTTCATCGCCCACCGCGCCGACGGATGGGCGGCCAGTCCTGCGTCATTATTAGCTTCCTTGATCAGATTCTCGGCTCCGGCCCGCTGATTGTAGAACCACGCGAGCAGAGCGACCGCGTCCTTCATATTGGTGACGAACACGCGATAGCTGTACTCTGGCGTGTCGAACAACTGATATTGCTCCATCTCCTCAACCCGACGCGGCTGCGGCTTTTTCGCATAGCGCAGGGCGATGAACCGATACGCTTTGCCCCAGCCCTCCGGCTGATAAGGGAACTCGCACTGGCCGTCGGCGTCGGTCTGCGGGGACCGTTTCCACTCCGCCGCTTTCAGTTGATCCAGGAGGCGCGATGTCTTACGTGCCGAAATAATGAACTGCGCCCCCACGCTCTCATACGCATCCACGGCCTCGGTGCAGTAGAAGCCGGAATCGGCGCGGGCATAAATGGTTTGGACGACCGGCGGCAAGGCGGCGAACACGCTTTCCAGATGCCGCGCGATCTGCATGCCCGTGGGCCGATCTCCATTCCGCAACTCGCCGCCGATCTATTCCCGTGTCTCGGCCAGAAACGTGAGGATCGGTTGGAAGCTCTTCTTCCCTTTGTTCTTCGGATTGTAGCCCTTGCGCCCGCCCATCTGGTGGCCGAACAGCATATGGACCGTGGTGTCGGTGTCGAGCCTGACCGCTGCGAGTTGGACGTGCGCCGCCTCCCACACCCGCTGCCGCATCACGCGCTGGATCTTCAACAGTTGTCCGGCCACGCTGAGATGCAGCGAAGCCAGAAAGCGCCAGAAGGTGCACTGTGCCGGCAGTCGCGGCACCTTCAGAATCCCGGTCAACATCGGTTCCCGCTCCACAAAGCGCAGATGATTCAGCCGCGAAAACCCGACGTATAACGCCAGCACCATTGCCAGCACAAACTGGTACACGGGCATCGCCCGCGTCAGCCGTTGGATGGTCAGCGTCTCCTCCACCAACTGCTGGAACCTGAGCTTCTCCAACATCGTCGCGATGGGAAGCAGACCGCCGTACGCGGTCAGATTCCGGCCCGCAAAATCATAGGGCGTGGAAGCCCCGATCTTAAAGGGCTCCCGAATCACCACGCCCACCCCTTGCCTGGTGGGCCTTTTTCTCGCTATCCCTCTCGATTGTTATTCACTTTTTGGGTGGCTCCTGAGAATGAGTCCGCGAAAGGCCAATTTCGCTTTTCTCCTCTGTTTTAACTCACGATTCTCAGGGTCCCAAAACGGCTCCTCTTGTTCCGATCCTCAAGACCCGCTCAGCTTCTGTGCATAGCTCGGCTCTCATCATTCCCGTGAGGTGGGCTTCCGGTAGAGTGCTTCCTGCCCGTCTAAAGGCGCTTCGGGATGAACTTCGCCGACTGGCAATCTACTGTTCCGAAGTGAAGAGTCCCAAGTTTACTTTCCGGATGGCGTGATCTGGAAGCAATCAGCCGAAGCAAACGCCTGGCTCAATGTCGCCATGCGGTTGCTCCCTTCGCGCCTGCATTCGTTCACTTCTGTTTCGGCTGAAGCTGGCTCGCCTCCTCGCGCTCAGCGTCCGGCCGATTCATAGTGAAAGCCGCCACTACCTGGTTGCCCTTCAGCCACCACGCGCTGAAGCTGGTCGAATCCACATCGCCTCGATATTCTGTTCGCTCTGCACCCGTCGTGTCGCCCCAGAATTCGTAAGACAAGTCGAAGACGTCCGAAAAGAAGTACGGAATATTCTCGAAGGGCTCTGGGCGGCCGGACAAACGTCGCGCCAGGTACTGTCCCTGTTTCACCGCGTTGTCCCAATGTTCGACGCGCCGCCGTTTCCCGAAAAGCACGTCATGATAGTTCGCTACGTCGCCCGCCGCATAAACATGGGTCGCGCCAGTCTCTAAAAACTCATTCACCACAATGCCGTTCTCCACCTGTACACCTGCAGCCTCGGCGATTTCCATTGCCGGCGCAACTCCGATTCCAGCCACCACCAAATCCGCTTCCAGCTTCTTGCTGCTCGATAGCGATACGGAGCCGCCGTCGATGGCTGCAACATTCGCGTTGGGGGCGAAATGAACGCCACGATCCTCATAGTACTTCTGAAAAAATCGCGACATCTCAGGCGTGAAGAAGCTCTTCCAGACTCGCTCCTCCGGGAATACCATCGTCGTGTCACAGCCCTGCTGCGCACCCTGTGACGCCACTTCCATTCCAATAAAGCCGCTACCGATTACCACCAGTTTTCTTGCACTCTTCAATCGATCCCGCAGCCGGGTCGAATCGGTCAGTGAACGCAGATAAAGCACACTGTCACCCTGGGCACCAGACACATCGAGGGTTCGCGGACGCGCGCCGGTCGCGAGGATCAGTCTCTCGAAATGGAATTCCCCGCCGCCGCGGCCCACTAATCGCTTGCCGGGAAGATCGATTCGCTCGATCTCGACGTTCAAATGAAGGCCGATATCGTGCTCCCGATAGAATCCCTCCGGGTTGATCAGTACGCTCCGCTCGTTGTCTTTCCCGGCGAGAAAACTCTTCGACAGCGGAGGTCTCTCGTAGGGAAGCGCGCTGTCAGCTGAAACGATACCAAGCTCCCCCGCTTTGAGACCGCCCTCGACGAACTCTTTAGTGGCATAGCCCGCCACCATGCCACCGCCTAAAAGAATGGTGCGATATTCGTGCACGTTCATGAGGATACATCGTTTCACCCCCATCCGTAGGATGTTTGCCCCGGCGCTCAAGCTGCGCGTGTGAACAATTGCCTGGAAACAATTCGCTCGCCTACATCGTCGGTTCGAGTAGCCCAAGAACGACTTTTGCTGTGTACCGTTTCTGAATCGCGGACCGAAGGAGGACGGCGGCAGGAAAGCGAAGGCGTTTGCTAGCTGCGGGCAGATGATTCGGTGTGGAGCAGGGTTCTTGCCGTCTCCCCTGCTTATGGCGGCTCCGGGAACGGTAAAATCGTTCACCGAGAACAGCCCGGGGAACCAACACGCGTGGAACCGAATCATCTTCCGGCATATTCTGGATAATCCATGAGCCTGCTTCAATTCATAACGGCAGTTCCCTTGGACGTGCGACGGGGAAGCGGATGCTATGTCGGAACACGCACATTGGTCGAAGCGCTTCGTCAGCTTGGGGTCGATATCGCGTTGGTTACTCCCCGCATCGTCACCCCAGTCTACACTGCCACGCGCATTCTGTTCAATGAGGCATTGCGCTGGCGGCGCTTCACCGGCGACGCCATCATCGGCATTGATGCTGATGGTTATGCCGTCGCTGGTAGGCCGGCTGCGCTCCCACACATCGCCTGCATCAAAGGAGTTTTGGGCGACGCTGTTCGCTTCGAGCGAGGCGCCACGCGAGCGAGCATGGCGTTTCAGGCCCGCCTCGAGGCAAAACATGCCCGCCGCGCCGTCCGAGTGATCACCGTCAGCCAGTACTGCGCGGGGCGTCTCGAAGAACTCTATCGGGTGAACAACGCGGTAGTCGTGCCGGAATTGATTGATCTTGATAGGTGGCGGCAGTTATTCCAGGCAAATCCTGCTGTTCCCGACCCGCGCAAGTTCACGGTTCTATCCGTTTGCCGGTTCTATCCCCGCAAACGCCTGGACGTGCTGCTCCGCGCCGCCGCTCTATTGCGTGATCGTGTTCCGCAGCTCGAGATTCGAATTGTCGGTCACGGCCCGGAGTACCAGCGCCTCCGGCAGCTCTCTTCGGAGCTGCGTGTCGAACCGGCCCTGCGTTGGCTCGGCGACGTGAGCGCGAATACGCTGGCTGCGGAATACAACCGCAGCGATCTTTTTTGCCTGCCGAGCGCCCAGGAAGGCTTCGGTATTGTATTTCTCGAGGCCATGGCGGCCGGGAAACCGATTGTCGCCGCGCGCGCGGCCGCTGTCCCCGAAGTAGTTCGCAGTGGCATTCTTCTAGAGCCCGAAGATCCCGAAGCGCTCGCCGAAGCCATCCTCTGCCTCTATCGTGGCCCCGACCTGCGTAAGTCTCTCGGTGCGGCCGGCCTGCGCGACGTGGAACAGTTCGAAATGCACCGCATCGCCTCACGCTTCGTCAAAGAAGTTGCGAAGATCGTTCCCTCGGTCAAAATCGCACAAGGTTGGGAGGTCGAGCATGCGAGTTGAACCGCAATCGAATCCACCGCAGCCAAATCTGTGGAAAGGTCTTCTCGCAGGTGCGTTGGGAGGCCTGATTGCATCGTTCGCAATGAGTGAGTTTTACTCTCTCCTTCCGCGTGCCCGAAAACTACGCACAGCCGGGCAAGGAAGATTCCACTGTTAAAGCCGCTTCCGCCATCTCGCAGGCGATTTTTCCATCATGAGCTGACAACCGATCAGAAGAAGATGGCCGGATCCGCCGTCCATTACACCTTTGGCAGGCCTCTTCTCATCTCCGTCATTTTACGGGAGCCTGGGTAACCGATGAGCAGATAAAGAGAATCACCACTTCGGTCGTCTTTGTGGTCGCGCTCGCAGTCAACGGTAGGCAGAAAATGCCGGAAGCCGACTTTTGGGGATTGATCAATTTAAACTTCCTCGAACGCCCGTGACTTTGCTTTAGACAATTCTGAGCGAGGGCGCCAAGTCGTCTTAGCCAGAGCGGGACGAAAACATAGCGGGGTTGTTTGAATGTTCCCTGGAACTACGTCGGGGGCTTCAGGGCCGTGGCTGCGCTGGGCTTGCAGCCGACCTTGTGGCATTTGAACGAGGGACATGCTGCATTCGTAACACTCGAGCGGATAAAAGCGCTTGTAGAACACGGCGAAAGTTTCGCTGGCGCATTGCAGGAGGTACGTGCGACAACCATTTTTACAACTCATACCCCGGTTCCCGCCGGCCACCACGCCTTTTCTGTTCCAGCTTGTGGAAAATTATTTCGGCGCCCTTTGGGCCGAGTTAGCGCTTATGGGCCGCAGGCCGAGCGTGGCATGTTCTATTTGAGAAGATTTAACTCGCGGACTGCGGGTTCGGGCAATTCTTCGTACTTCAGCCGCAGCTCCGACCACCCTTGCCGCCGCATGCGATGGATGTGCACGGAAGCCGCAATCAGAACGGCCAAAACGATAACGAAAACAGCGGTGTTGTAAAGGATCGCCAATAGCACAGTGTGGAGCAGGGCGATGCCGCCGATCAGGCCAAAAAAGGCCAGGATAATCCAAATGGGCGTTTTGCCGGGAAGGTGGGAGCAAGTGAAAGGCAGCTTTTCCCAAGACGAGAAACTCCACCCGTAGATAAGCAGGCCCAACACAAGGAATAGAGTGGCTTCGGCGATTCCGCGCCAGCGGAGTAGCCCGAATTCCAGGGGAAGCGGGATTACGAGAATCAGCGCCGCACCCCAAAACAGAACGAAGTGGTCTACTGCGCGCAGCCATATGAGGCGTCCTTCGCTTTCGGTGATCTGAAAAATCCAGTTCGCTTTTAGCTCGGCGGGAAGAGAAAACAAGTGACGGAGACCGATCACCAGAAGCAGCAGTACGATCATGTGGAAATAGACGAAAGCCGCGGCCCCGAAGCGGGAGGGCTCGACGACGCCTCGCATGCTAATGAGTCCGGTCAGCGCGACGGCGAACGCCAGGCCGCCGTAGCCGATCAGAACCATGCGATGATAGCTGCTGCGCGTTAGAGTTTTCATCATGAAACCCAAAACTGCCTGCTGACGCGGGTCGCGCACGAGCCAGTCGAGGATCGTGACGCGAGGGTGACGTTGTCGCGCCGGGCCGGCCACGCCTTCCATCAACAGGGTGCGATGGCGGTGATAGCTGACGACATACGTCAGAAAGGCCAGCGCTGCCGCAATTCCGAGAGCGGCCCCGCCGCGCTGGGCGAGTGCGCGCATGGCGGGGTCGGGATCGCCGGAAAAGATCTGGCAAAGTCCCAAGAACCACACTGGCGGAAGCCAACGCGAAAACCCCGGTTCGATTACCGCCTTCGTGATTTGCGGCTGAATGGAAAAACTTGCGACGATCAGAAACAGCATTAGGGCAACGAAGAAACCCTGTAAATTACCGGTCACCCGTCCGAATACGTGAGGCCGGAGAAGATTCAGCAGGACGCCCTGAATCGCGATCAGCGCAAAGAAAATGAAATAGCATGCGGCAAGCGAAGCGCCCGAATAGGCGACGATGCGCGCGCCGAGGGATGAATGGATAGACCAGCGGCCGGCCGAGACTGCCGGAAAACAGACGCTGGGCAGAAAATTGAGCGTCGCCAAAGAGCGGCAGGCTTCCCAGCGCTTGGTAATCGCGAAGGTTTGGAAACAGCGATTGCCACTTGATGGCGGTCAGCACGCCGATGGCCGACATCATAAGAGTGATGAGCCACAGCTCGTCGGCCCGGACGGCGCTGCGGTAAGGTCCTGGAGCTTGGAGGTACGAGAGGTACGCGTATTTGCGCCGCAAGGGTCCCATGAGGAGAAAGAACCATTGGAAGAAGACAGGAACAGCGACGATCAAAACACCGATCATGTGGTCCGGGGTAGTGATCAGGTCGCTATCGAAGAAGCGCCGCAGGAAGTGGCGCAGCAATTCGAAACCGGGTCCGTGCGTTTCCGTGAGCCATTCTTTCATGCGCCAGGCCTGCTCATGACGTCGAGGATTTGGCTTGCTAACGCGCCGCCATCTTCCACCTGCGCCAGTTGGGCGAACACGCCTTCGAGAGACGGCTGGCTCATCAGTTCCCGGAGCCGGTCAATTGAGTCGAATGCAACGACCTCGCCCCTGCGCAAAATCAGGATCTTGGAGCAGATCTTCTCGACAACTTCGAGAACATGTGAGCTGTAAAGGATGATCTTTTGACGTTCGGCCAGGCCGCGTAGCAGGCTGCGCAACATCAGCGCGGACGTGACGTCGAGGCCGGAGAACGGTTCGTCGAGGATCAGAACATCGGGATTATGAAGCAAGGCGGCCGACAGCAGGATTTTCTGGCGCATGCCTTTTGAATAAGAAGAGAGGGGCCCATGGCGCTCGTCCCAGAGCGAGAAGAGCCGGAGAAATTCGTCCATCTTGGGTTCGAGAATGCGGCGCGGCATTCCGCGCAACCGGCCGACAAGCTGCAGGTATTCGCGGCCGGAAAGATGGGGATAGAGATGGGCTTCCTCGGGTACGTAGCCGATACACCGTTGAAAAGCTGTAAAGTCGGTGTGAACACTTCGGCCGTGGTAGAAGATTTGGCCTTCGGAGGGCTCGATCAGGCCGGTCAGCATCTTCACCGTAGTACTTTTGCCGGCGCCGTTTGGGCCTAGATAGCCGAGAATTTCGCCGGGCACGATGGTGAAGCTGACAGCGCGAACGGCGGCGGTGTGGTTGAAGTATTTAGTGAGGGAGCGGGCTTCGAGCACGGTATAGATAGCATACTACATAGATCAGAGGCAAAGAAATTGGAGTCACAGGGTCTTAGGAAGTGCGAAAATTCTGGGTCTTGAACGAGAGGTTTACTCGATGTTGTCAGATGACGATGGGACCCTTCGGTCGCACATTTTATCCGTTTTTTTTCTTCTAACTTGAGACCGCTGGTCTCAACGAGCATCCAACGGGCCGGAACGCTATGATCAGAAAGAACCGCTCGGCCTCAACCAACTGGACGGGCGATTCTATGGCCAAAGGCGAATAAACACAAAGAAGGATTGTCGAGGCTGCCGCTGAACAGCGAATCCGCATTATGAGTGAAGTGCATCAGGCGCATCAGGACAGAGCACGGTTATACCTGGACGATGTGCAAGTCGGCCAACGATTCACGTCAGGCACTTACCTCGTCGAAGGAACGCAAATCAAAGAGTTCGCTGCCGAGTTTGACCCGCAACCGTTCCACCTTGATGAAAGCGCTGCCGAGGCAAGCGTCTTCAAAGGGCTGGCAGCGAGCGGCTGGCACACGGCCGCGGTTTCTATGCGGCTCCTCGTTACCGGTGGTCCGCCATTTGCGAACGGCATTGTTGGCTTGGGCGGAGAAATCGCGTGGCCGCGGCCCACACGTCCGGGCGACATTTTGCGGGTCGAAAGCGAAATTGTTGAAATCACTCCGTCCCGATCCAAACCAGATCAGGGAATCGTGACAGTCCGAGGCACAACGGTGAACCAACGTGGTGAAGCCGTATACGTGCTAACGGCAAAGCTCCTCGTGCCCAGGCGGAAACCCGAGTAGCCGTAAACAGGCCGCAGGATTTCCATATTTATGTTGGTTCAACCCGAGGACCGTGAAAATACCGCGCAGCCTCGGGGCGAAAAAGAAGCCATGCAATGACGGCGCAGAACAAACAGTGCATAGCAAATCCACGGAACGCGTCAAACGCGCTCAGGACCACATGGAATGCAATCCAGGCGGTCGCAAGCCAGCGCGCCCAATTTTGGCCTCGCAGCATGAATGCTCCACAGAAGACCGCTAGCAACTCGACGAGTTCTGTCCATATGACGTCGTATTGGAACGCATGGCTCGCCCAGAACTCGGTCAAATGGTAAGCAAAGCCGGTTGTACCCACAGCTATGTACACCCATCCGAGGATCGTCACAGAGAGGGGGCGTTTGTTCCCGTTCATGGCAGCATCTCCAGCACGGCCTCGCTAGGCTCAAGTTCCTCTGCATGCGGCGGTAGAGCGGCCCCAGCTTCCAAGAGCGCTCGAATCGTGCCGACGAAATCCCCCATGTCTCGGTGCCAACCGTTCCCGGACCCGTACACGGCCCAGGCGAGCGCCGTTCCCGCATACTCTCGCGTTTTCAACTCCAGCGTGGGATGGAACCGCAGTATCTCGCGTGTCATCTCAGCATTGCCGTTGAATCCAGCCCAGTGCAGCGCCGTCGCTCCCATCTCTCCTGGAGTATTCACCGGCCAACCCGCCTCCAGCATCAGCCGAACCGCCTTTGTGTTGTTGTTCTGCGCAGCGCCGGGAAGCTTTCGCTGCTCCACCTCAGACAGCGTCCTGGCGGTGTCCGGGCTCCGCGAAAGAAATTCGTGAAACACCGCTTCGTCGCCCAGTTCGCATGCTAACGCGAGCTTCAGGTCTTCGGGAGTCCGCTCCATGAGCAGCTGAAAAACCTCCTCGTGACCGAAGTCGCGCGCTACCGAATGTGCGGTGCGGTGCGTCCCCAGTGTCCAGATGTAAATCGTGCCGCCTGCGCGCGGATCGTGCTTTGGAAACCATTCCTCCGACACGCTCATCCGGATGCAGGCCGGATCGCTGTCCAGGTGCCGCCGCACCAGATCCGTGTCGCCGAGCGCCGACGCCATTAAGACGTCCGTACGGCATCCGCGCGATATCAAGTGGCGAGCTACCTCCTGCCGGTCCCTTGGATAATGCCGCTTCTGCTGTACGCGCAGCATATACTGAGCCGGCGTTGATTCGTGATCCACATCGCGAGAATCGATGTCGGCGCCGTTCGCAAGCAGGAACTCCGCAACTTCCACGGTGGAAGCGAAGTGGAGCGGCGTCTGTCCGTCTCCACCTCTTCTATGCACCACGTCCGGATCCGCCGCTACCAGCTCTCTCAGTTTAGGCATCAGTCCCAGCCGCGCAGCAGAGTGCGCATCCACCACCGCGCCGCGTTCCATTAGAAACTCCGCCAGGCTCGGGTCGCAATCGTCCAGCACGCCGAAGCCGCCCGCCCACCACTCGGTTCGCTTCCCGATGTCGGCGGCCGCCCGCAGCAGCACATCGATTGTCGCCCGATCACTCCTTTGTACAGCCGCAAACAACGCGTGTTGGCCGAAGCCGTAGTCGGGGAGCGGATCGTCAATCTTCGCCCGCAGCTCCGGATAACGCTCAAGAACCTCGCCAACGCGTGATGCATCGCTGTCGCACACTGCAGCCTTCAATAATTCTGCTGGACTGATCCCCAGCGACTCAACGTGTGATTTCAGCTTCGCCCAAGTGGCGAAACCGTACTCATTGGCCAGCGTATGTTGCGCATCCGCCAGTTTGCCATGCGGCATGCTGCGCAGCAGTTCCTTGGCTTGCTTCTTCAGATATTCGAGATTCGGCTTTTGAGATAACTGACGAGACATGTACTCCTCCTTCTGTCGCCCGGTGTCCGCTATCACGGGCAGAAGAGAAGTTGATGCTCGAGGCTCACGAACTATTCAGGCGGGATCTTCCCTTTCCGCGGACGGGGTGCAACCTGAAATTGCAGCAACAAATATATCAAAATCGCGGCAGAGCCGGTCAATTTCTTACAATCCATTGAGGGCGCTTTGCGCCAAAATCGCGATTGAAGGCCAAACGAGGAACACGTGAGATGTCCTTGGCGATAACTGAGCGGAAAGAGTGGAAGTTTTTTAGCGTCCTGCCGAAGGCAAGTCCAGGCCTCGCCGCGGCCTGGTGGGCGGCCCTCCTGATGCGAGGGGTTTCGCCAGCAGCATTTGCAGTCGCTATGGGGCTGCTTGTCAGCGCCGTTAGAAGCGGCCATGCTCTCGCAGGTCCGCTTGCGTTCGTAGGCACAATTTTCATATTGCTCCAGGTGCTCAGCCCGATCCACCAGGTCATCGGCAATAATCTGGGAGATCGCACCGCTGCTTGGCTCTACGACCGGCTCACCGAGGCCTGCGTACGGCCGCCCGGGATCGGCCACCTCGAGGATCCGGCGCTCACCAGCGATCTCGCCGTTGCGCGTGATTTCGATCTGGGGATGACCGGCCCGCCTCTGTCGATTTCCATGGATTTCATCGCGAATGGAATGGTTGAGATGACTGGGGGGATTGCGTCGGCAGTGATTCTGGTCGCGTACAAATGGTGGGCGCCTCTTGTAGTTGGGGGTGGGTGGCTGGCAACCCACTGGCTCCTGCGCGAGAGCGCGATCTGGCGCGACCGCAACACCGAGGAGGTACGCGGAGCACAGCGGGACGCCGAGTATGCTTACCGCTTGGCCGTGGATCCGCCTGCGAGTAAGGAACTGCGACTGTTCGGCCTGAGCAGTTGGACCATCGAACGTTTTCGACAGAGGCGCACGCGACTGCACGAGTTGCAATACGCAGCAACTCGTCTGAGAGAACGTCCGGTGATCTGGAGCATGCTCCTTGTTATTGCCGGAAACGTTCTGGTGTTTTGGTCCATTGCAAGCGCCGCAGCTAGCGGTCACATCAGTCTTGGTGCGGCAGTTACGTTTGCGCAAAGTGCGGTCGGAGTGTCGATGATCGCGTTCGGCGGATTCAGTTGGGCGCTCGATGGAGCATCGGCTCCCGTCGCAGCGGTGCTTCGGCTTGGGGATGCGATGCGACAGGCTGGTGAGTTGCCCGCTGGCAATCTACCCGCGGAAGGGAAACCGGTTCGTGAGATTCGGCTGCGCGATCTGACGTTTGCCTATCCCGCGAGCGGGCCGGGGCCTGCCGCCCCAGTGCTGGAGCATTTCGATCTCACAATCCCCGCCGGCTCTTCTCTTGCGATAGTTGGACAAAACGGCGCCGGAAAGACGACGATCGCGAAACTCTTGTGCCGCTTGTATGATCCACAGTCGGGCGCCATCGAAATTGATGGCGTGGATCTTCGCGAATTCGATCTCTTGTCGTGGCGGTCACGGATCACCGCCGTGTTCCAGGATTTCATTCGTTTCGAGCTGCCGATGCGAGACAACGTGGCTCCAGCCGGCGCTCCGGACGATATTGTTCGCACTGCACTCGAAGCGGCAGGCGCGGCCAACTTGGCTGGGCTTGACACAGTGCTCGCCCGGGGTTATAGCGGCGGGACCGATTTATCCGGCGGCCAATGGCAGCGCGTTGCGCTCGCAAGGGCGATTGCATCTGTGCGGTTAGGCGCGAGTCTTGTGCTGCTGGACGAGCCGACCGCGCAACTCGACGTGCGAGGAGAAGCGGAAATTTTCGATCGCGTGCTCGCGGAAACGCGGCATTGCACAACCATCCTGATCTCGCATCGCTTCTCGACTGTTCGCCATGCCGATCGTATCTGCGTGCTCGAGCACGGCCGCGTTATCGAGCTTGGTACGCATGAGGAATTGATGGCGCTTGGCGGTCGCTACCGAACGATGTTTGATCTGCAGGCACAGCGGTTCACTACTGCAGAAGAGGAAGGCATGACGTATGACGTCCTCTCATAATCGGGATCAGGCGATCGAGCCGCTGCCGCCGACGCTTTCTTCCATGTGGCGGCTGTGCAAGCTAGGCTACCGGCACGAGCCGCGCTTGATGTTAGGAGCCCTCGTTCTGTCGCAATTGGCGGCGCTGCCGGATGCGCTACTGGCATTGTGGCTGGCGCTGCTTGGTATGGGCGTTGTTCAGCACAGACCCGGCATGGTCGAGAGCGCGGCGATCGGCCTGGGGTTATCGGCGGCCGCGACGTGGTTCCTTCGAACGATCAGCACCCGATTTCAGCGCCGGTTCCGCGACAAGGTGACCATCGCGTTAGAGTCGCACGTGGCGCAACTGCAAGCATCGATTGCGACCGTCGCGCATCAGGAACGCCCGGAATATCTCGACCGGCTCTCGATGCTTCGCAATCAGGTGTTTGTGCTCGACCACATGTATATGTCGCTGTTTTCGACGCTTGGTTGGATTCTGCGGCTCGGTGTGACGATGGCGCTACTGGCGTCTATCCATCCGGCTCTTTTTCTCCTTGCCGTGTTTGCTGTTCCGACGGTCGCGACATCTTCGTGGCGGCCCGTAGTCGAGAGAACCGCGCAGGAACGAGGGGCTCAGGCCAACCGATTGTCACGTCACCTGTTTAACCTTGCCACTACGGCGGCGCCGGGTAAAGAAGTGCGCGTCACAGGAATCGGAGAGCGGCTGATACGAGAGCGTCGAGCGGCTTGGCAAAGCTGGTACTCGCCGGTGGCGTCCGCGCGCTGGGGATCGGCGTGGTGGTACGCGCTCGCATGGGCGATATTCGGTTGCGCGTATGTTGCCGCGGTTGTGTTCGTCTCGTCCGGATTACGCGCGCCGGCGGCACAGGTTCTACTGGTGCTTGCTGCAGGGGCACGCTTATCCGCCTACATCGGCGCAACGGTTGGTGAAGTTGGATTTTTACGCGGTTTTTGGGCGGACGGCTCACGAAGGCTTGCTTGGCTTGAGGATTATGCAGCCTCAGTTGCGGCAGCGGGCGATCTGCCGGTCCCTTCGGTGATACGCGACGGCATTCGACTCGAGCATGCGTCGTTCGCGTATCCGGGCACACCGCGGGTTGTTCTGGACGATGTGTCTCTAACTTTGCCTGCAGGCGCGGTAGTGGCGATTGTTGGCGAGAACGGGGCTGGCAAGACGACGTTGGTGAAACTGCTCGCGAAGCTGTATGAGCCTTCGTCCGGGGCTATCTTCGTGGATGATACGCCGCTCGCGCGGCTTCCGGCAGGCGAGTGGCGGGCGCGTCTTGCGGGCGCGTTCCAAGATTTTTTCCGCTTTGAATTTAGGGCCAAGCAGACCGTGGGTGTCGGGGACATTCCGCGTTTGAATGATGAACCCGCAGTAGTCACGGCTGTGGACCGCGCCGGCGCCGGCGATGTCGTTGCGCGTCTCAAGTTCGGACTTGATACCCAATTGGGACCGACATGGCCAACTGGAGTCGACTTGTCATTTGGGCAGTGGCAGAAGCTTGCGCTCGCGCGTGGATTCATGCGCGATGAGCCGCTGCTGTTGGTTCTCGACGAACCGACCGCCGCGCTGGATGCCGAGACCGAACACGCGCTCTTCGAGCGCTACGCTGCCGCTGCGCGAGGCGAGAAGATTGCGAACGGCCGAGTCACGATACTGGTTTCGCATCGGTTCTCGACGGTTCGGATGGCGGATCTGATTATCGTTTTAGACGGGGCTCGACTCGTGGAGGCGGGCACTCACGAAGAGCTAATGGCGAAACGTGGTCAATACTCAGAGCTCTACGCCATCCAGGCCGCCGCGTACCAGTAACCACCCGGCAGAAGGGCAAAGTGACCATGCCTACGCAAGGCGTTGTGCGTCTATATGAAACCTGGAGCCGACTGAGATATCACGAAGAGCAGGCCTGCCCGAACGGTTGTAGCGCCTAGGCTCTGGTCCCGGGGCAGCAAGCTCGGTCATGTAAAGCGGAGCCGAGGTGAAGGCACCCGGCATTGCTTCGGTTACTATTCATCGTCGGGATCGGTCGGCGGCCGCTTGTCGTTTATAAAAAAGCTCGCATCGTGAGGAGCGGCGATGGTTCTAAAGGGACGGGGAGGCCGGCTTTGGTCGAAGAAGGCGGCGAACTCATTGTCGGCACGCTTATCCGCAAAGCCGAGAACACCTTTCTCGATACCAAAGTTGCCCTCGATGAACCGCAGAATGCTGCCAAAATCGTGCTGGACGTTGTTGATGTAGTGACTCGGCGTATATGCAGAGATAAAGATAAGCGGCACGCGGAAACCCAACTGATAGCCGCCTTGCGGATAAAGCAGGAACTTCGGCGGGACGTGATCGTACCAACCGCCCCAATCATCCCAAGTAACAATGACGGCAGTGTCGTTCCAATAGCCGGCGCCATTTTCGCAGTTCGAGTTTCCGATGGCGTTCACGATCGAAGCCACCCAGGAGGGCCCGCCACCATCATTTGCATCGGCATGATCGGAGTTGGCGCCCGTTGGGATCACCCAACTCAGATTGCGCAACTGGCAGTTTCCAATATCGGTGAGCACGTCGGCAGGTCTCAGATCCACGTTGTCTGTAAATTCCTTGCCGTCGCACGACCCACTGTAGCCGCTTGATTGGCAAATGTGCTCAATTGCATCGGGGGCTGTCCAGATGGACCCCGCGCTGGGCGCATAGTATCGCCAGGTAACTGTGTTGTTAGGCGGCAGCACATCGGGTATGGTTTGATGCTCAAAACAAGGATAGATTTGCTGACCGGGGTCCTCGACGCCGGCCGAATCGACCAACTGCACAGTGGTACCGATCGGAGCGATGCAACCGGCGACCGCCGACGTGCCGGAAACGCCCGTGTTACGCATGTTTTCAGCGGCAAACGTCCCGATAGCATCGTCGGCGGCGCTTGGGGCCGAAGTGCCGCCAAAAATAAATTGATGCGCCGGGAAGCTAGGACCTTGGTTTGTCTGGAACATGTAGTTCGCCCACCCATATTGCGTGGCTAAATCCAGGTATGGTTGCACTATGCCGTTGGAGTTATCGACATATTTGTATTGTGATTGCGCCGGGCACACAGTACCTTTTGCGGGACCGCAAGGTATCTTAATCGCACCGTCCATTTTGCAGTCGCCGGTTATGAGGTCCAGATCGCACATGTCATTAAACGCGCTGTGCGCATGACTTAGGTCGTAGGTGTTGGCGAGTGCAATCGGAGTCGGAGTTGTGGGGCCGGAATGCATATTCGCCCATCCATCCGTCTGGATGTTGTATTGCCAATCGTTGGGACTGGTGCTGCAGGTCTGAGTCGCACAAAGAGCGTAAAAAAGATTATCGGGAGTTCGGTTTTCCTGAAAGATCACGACGATATGCCGGAAATTCGACGTCCGTGGACCCGGTACGTACCCGTTTTGTGCATAGACCGCTGACGCGAGGATGCAAGCCGAAAAAATAGCGGGGAAAATACATTTCATGGTAGTTTTCTCCTTTTCACAAGAGGGTTGCGAGGTTTTGCTCTCGGTCCTTATGAAACGAACGAAAACGCACGCGGAAAGTTGACGCGCTCTAGGGAGGTTCACACCGAGAGTGCCGAAGAAACCGGAAGAGGCTTCGTTGTGGATGAACGACGCTATTGCAGCATCGAAAGCAGCAGCGCTTTTTGGGTGTGAAGCCGGTTTTCAGCTTGATCGAAAACCACCGATTGCGCGGATTCGATCACTTCGTCCGTAACTTCCTGGCCGCGCTTGGCCGGCAGGCAGTGCATGAAAACCGCATCCCGCCGCGCCTCGCTCATTAAGGTTGCGTCCACCTGGTAATCCGCAAAGAGCGCTTTGCGATCCGCGGCTTCCGTTTCGTGGCCCATGCTGGCCCACACGTCGGTGTACACGGCGTTTGCGGCCACCACTGCATCCTCCGCGTTATTGGTAATCTCGATCTCCGCGCCGAATTGTGCCGCAAACGTCCGGGCGTGCGCCACGATCTCCGCGTTAGGCTCATATCCCTTAGGAGTTGCCACCGAAATATTGATGCCCAGCCGCGCGCAGTCCAAAAGTAGAGACTGCGCTACGTTGTTGCCGTCCCCAATGAACGCCAGTTTTAACCCCTTCAGCCGTCCAAACTGTTCTTTAAGAGTGTAGAGGTCCGCCAGCGCCTGGCAAGGATGATACAGATCGCTCAACGCATTGATCACCGGCACGCGCGACCACGCTGCGAGGTCGTCCACCGTCTGCTGCGAAAACGTGCGAGCGACGATTGCGTCCGTCCATCGATCCAGATTTCGCGCCACATCCTTTAATGGCTCGCGATCGCCAATCAAACCAGTCTGCACGACCGCTTCGCCGCCTAGCTGCTTAATCGCCAGTTCGAACGTCATTCGCGTCCGCAACGACGGCTTCTCGAACAGCAAAGCAACGGAACGCCCCTTTAGAGCGGAGCCAAAACGCTGTCGCGACTGCTTCACTTGCTGTGTGAGATCGAGCAACTGAGAAAGCTGTTCGGGCGAAATATCGAGATCGGAGCGGAAATCGGTCAATCCAACATGGGAAATGGGTTGAAATAGCGTCGCGGCCACTGCTTCAGTTCTCCTGTGACTGAATATTCACTCTTATGAATATTTACACGTCTTGGATGTGGAAAGCAAGCGGCGGGTTGCATGGGGTAGTGTCCTGAGATGCGTTGCTGTGCCGATGAATGTTTATTCAGTCAGTTAAATCAATAACTTATAGCTGACGCAGCATCGAAGAAGAGATTCGTCAAACGGCCATCAGTTGAGGCGCAATTCGGGCTTTGGGTTCATTCGCTCTCATCCACGATCAGTCTGTCTCTTGGAATGGCCCATTCTTTGTGCGGCGTCACTGGATTTGGATCAAGGTGCACTTTGACCCAGTCGCATGCGATGGGATGCGGAGCGACTACAATTCCCGTTAGACCATCTAGCACCCGAGCGGTCCCGTACTGCCTGACCGCCCGGATAGTCACTCTCTTCCCGACAAGGGCCTCAGGGTTATCTGCCCCGGCATAAACCATCGGATTACGGATGGATTACAGAGTCCCCGTACGTCAAAAAGTCTCATCGACTCACTCTCCGTAGGTGTCTTCCTACGGCAGCGACTTCAATTTCGACTACCACGTCTCGTTCCGAGCAGACGAGATCGCAACCGGCCAAGTGTACTATAACTACGACATTCGACCGTTCGTGAGCGAGGAAGTATCCGGCAACAGCGTGTTCTATAAGGACGCGAACGGCAGCGTGTTTCACACCTACTCGACATTCGCGACGGGGGATGAAGCCTTGGACACCACGTATATGTACCTGGACCTCACGCCAAAAGGACGCAACGAGACCAGCCCCAATTACAATCTCATGGATTGGGTTCGGCATCATGACCGGTATGACGCTAATAGCTTTGCCGATGCAGTCCGGCGCGACACCCCATCCGAGCCCTCAGCCGCTTCTTGTAGATGCGGAAAAGAGCACGAATGATTCTTCCAGAGTGAGAGGGCGGATGCAGACGAGAAATGGCAATGCAAGCGATGAAGCTGAGATCCAAGCGCTCATCGATGAGCGGGTTAGCGCAATCCGCGCCAGGAATGCGATCGGAGCTACCGCTCACGTTGCGCCGGAAATCCTATTGTTCGACGTAGTGAACCCGCTGCAATATATTGGATCGGACGCGTTAAGAAAACGCGCAGCGCAGTGGTTTGCATCCTTCGATGGTCCGATCGGCTTCGAGGTTCGCGACTTGGGCATTACTGCGAGCGACAGCGTAGCATTCAGCCACAGCCTGAACCACGTATATGCGACCTTGAATGACGGAAACAAGCTCGATATGTGGTGGCGGTCAACTGTTTGTTATCGCAAAATCGATCGTAGCTGGCAGATCGTACATGAGCACAATTCGGTGCCTTTCGATGTCGAGACCGGCAGGGCCTCGATCGATCTGAAACCGTAAACATCCTTATGACGGATGAGGTTGTCGAACGTGTGCGCGAGGCCGTGGACACGGTTTATCGCGCTGACTCGCGCCGCGTTCTCGCGACTCTCATCCGCGTCCTTGGCGATTTCGACCTCGCGGAGGAGGCGATGCACGATGCCTTTACCGCCGCGATCGAACAGTGGCCGCGCGAAGGCGTCCCTGCCAATCCCCGGGCGTGGTTGGTTTCTACCGGCCGTTTCAAGGCTATTGACGTGATGCGCCGGCGGACTCGCTTCGACGCGTTCGCCGCCGAGCTTGCTCAGCAAGTCGATTCCGGCGCTACTTTTGCCGTGGAAGAAGAAGGCGTCGAAGATGACCGCCTCCGGTTGATTTTTACCTGCTGCCATCCCGCTCTGCAACGTGAAGCCAAGGTTGCGATGACGTTGCGCGAAGTATGCGGCCTTACTACTGAAGAGATCGCGCGTGCCTTCCTTGTCCCTGCCCCTACCATTGCAAAGCGGATCGTTCGCGCCAAGGCCAAGATTCGAGACGCTCATATCCCTTACGAAGTGCCGTCAATACCTGAGCTGCCCGATCGTCTTGATGCGGTGCTCGAGGTAATCTATCTGGTGTTTACGGAAGGGTATTCCGCCTCATCGGGCGATTCGCTCACGCGGCCTGATGTCTCGGGCGAGGCAATCCGCCTCGGGCGGTTGCTGATGGAGTTATTACCCGAGCCTGAAGTAATGGGTCTCCTTGCCCTGATGTTGTTGCACGAATCCCGGCGGGCCGCTCGTACGTCCCGAGAAGGCGAACTCATTTTGCTCGAAGACCAAGACCGTTCTCTCTGGAACCAGGAACTGATCGCGGAGGGGCTGGCGCTGGTGGAACGGGCGCTGAGGTCGCGGCGGTTCGGCCCTTACACTCTGCAAGCGGCAATCGCGGCCGTACACGCTCAGGCCCCTACGGCCGCGATGACAGACTGGAGCCAGATCGTCGGATTGTATGACGTTCTGCTGCGAACAAATCCATCGCCTGTCGTTGAGCTGAACCGTGCGGTGGCGCTGGCGATGCGCAGCGGCCCCGCGGCAGGCCTCGCCGTCATCGACGACATTCTCACGCGAGGCGAACTAGAGAATTTTTACCTCGCGCACTCAGCGCGAGCAGACCTTTGCCGCCGCTTATCGAGGACAGCAGAAGCACGCAGCTCTTATGAGCGGGCTCTTGCCCTCGCACGACAGGAGCCGGCGCGGCGTTTTCTCGAAGGGCGGCTGCGCGACCTGCCGGAGTAAATCGGGTTGTCGCAAACCACTCCCTCGGATAGCGGGAATGGATTTTCAGAAGCGTCGAAGAGCCGCAAAAGCCAGTAATCCAAAGGCGGCGCCGATTGACAACGCCTTTCCCCGGTGGAGGTCCAGCTGGCTTTGCAAACTGCCGTTACTTGCACAGTCGTCGAATATGCCATGCGCGGCGAAATCTCCGGATACGGGTTGGAAGAGATTGTCCGCCCGATCGGGTGGAACGGCCTCGGACGTTTGCTGACCATCGTAGGCGTGTTTCGCGAGGTACCGATCGGCATAGGCTGGGGCAATCTCTTGGCCATAAATTGCTTTGACGGTCGGCCAACCGACGTACAGTTCGCGGCGACGGTGGCTTGCGGCCCACACAATAGCGCGCGCCGCCACCTCCGGCTGGAAGATGGGCGGAACAGGTTGTGGATGCCGGGGTAAACGAGTGCGGCACCAGTCGAATTGCGGTGTGTTCATGGCCGGAAGATGCACTACTGTGATGTGCACGTTGCTCCGATCATGAAGCAGCTCGGAACGAATCGAGTCCGTAAACCCAACAATGGCATGCTTAGCGCCGCAATATGCCGATTGCAACGGAATGGAACGATACGCGAGCGCCGAACCGACCTGCACGATAGCGCCACGATTGCGCGGCTTCATGCGCTTGAGCGCGGCCATCGTTCCATAGACTTGTCCAAGATACGTGACTTCTGTGGCACGCTTGAATTCATCGGGTGTGATTTCGACAAACGACGCAAAAATCGTCGTCATCGCATTGTTCACCCAAATGTCGATGGGCCCCAATTCCCGCTCAATCCTTTCCGCCGCGTCTTCCACCTGCTGGGCATCCGCTACATCCGCCGGTGCTATCACCGCCTTTCCACCGGTCTGCTCAACTTCGCGCCGGGACGCTTCTAAGCGTTCGCGTCCTCTCGCAATCAAGCCGATATGCGCCTCTTGGCGTGAAAACTCCCGCACTACCGCGCGTCCCACGCCGGCCGACGCTCCCGTAACTACCACTACTTTCGCTTGATTCGAACGTTTCATAGCGGCTTCAGACGAAGCTCGTAGAAAAGCCCCGCTTGTGTTCCAGGCCCAGGTTCATCAAGATTTGGACTTCTTTTTTGGAATTTTTGCGCCTGAACGGCGGGCTTCACTAAGAGCAATCGCAACCGCCTGCTTACGGCTCTTCACCTTCTTGCTGCCACCCGATTTGAGGCTGCCGTGTTTATACTCGCTCATCACCTTGTGAACTTTCTTCTTTCCCTTTGAACCTGTGGATTTAGCTGGCATTTGTGGCTACCTTAAATTCCGGCGTGCATGTTAGGTGCCAAATCAGTTTTCCCTGCGAGATTTCCGGGTCTCAGGTGTCTTATGCCTGGCCCGGAAGCAGCACGCTCATCAGCACATCGTGGTAATTGTTTCCAGTGTTTGAAAAAATTAGCTCCTAAACTAACTGCCTGTGGCAGAAGTCTGGAATAACAAACAAGATAGTCGAACGCGCCTGTCCCATCACGCCTCCTCGGCCAAAGTTGGCAACGGAATACGCCATGAATGCCTCTTATTTTAAGGAGCAGGAATGCCAGAAAAGAAGACGATTGAGCGAGCGAAAAAGGACGAAGCGGAGGGTAAAGCTCCAAGCACTCAGGCCGGAGAGTTTGTGCGTGAGGAGATGGAACACATCCGGGAGGGGAAGCATGGAGCGCGATCGCCCCAACAAGCGATAGCGATAGGGCTTTCCAAGGCGCGGCGGTCTGGCGTGGATCTTCCGCCACCGCAACCGGGTTCAACATCTGAAACTGTTCGCAAGCGCGCCAAGCGCGATCTGGCAAAAGGCCAGAGCGGAAGCAGCGGGAAACCAGCGGCCAAACGTTCCCAAGCGCGGCGTGAGGCATTGAAGCGAGAACCTCGATCGGCGGCATCGAAATCGGCCCTTTCCAAGCAAGCAAAGCAAGCCGCTGCCCGCCGGCGGGCTCGCGCCGCGCGCTAATTGCGCATCGAGCACGGCAAAAACGCGAAATCGATTTTCCTCGCGGTGCTAGCGCACTGAGCGTATAGGTGATCGTTCGCGCCCTTAATTGGTTCGCGCCATAATTCCTCTTATGGAATTGGTGATCCTGGGGCCTGAGGGTGAATCGAAGACCGTCCCGCTTCTCCCCCCAACCCTGTCTCTCGGCCGGTCCGTGGAAAACGATCTTTCGTATCCAAACGATCCCTGGCTCTCCCGCAATCACCTCCGCTTCGAGCGCCAGGAAAACGGCTGGACCGTACGCGATTGCGAAAGCCGTAACGGCACTATCCTCAACCATCTGCCGCTGAAACAGTCGCATCCTCTATCCGCCGGAGACCGCATCTACGCCGGCCACCTTACCATTGAAGTTCGGCTCGATGCCGCTGCGCCGACTCGCAACGTTGTCTCGTGGGGCGCGAACGAGCCTCTCGATCAAAAGAAGACTGTCTTCACGAATCTCGAGAAGGTTCTCGGTCAAACCAGAATCGTAAAAAAAGCGCGCCCCGATGATGCCACGCTGACCACCACCCGGGTTGTCGGAGCGCTCATACGGGCCGGTCAGGAGCTAGCGAGCCACCGGCCGCTTGAAAAGCTTTTTGAAGTCATTCTCGAGCTCGCGCTTTCCGCTGTCGATGCCGCCCGCGGCGTCATCTTAACTCTCGAAAAAGATGCCGACTTAAAGCTTCGCGCCAGTAAAGGAGTGAACTTTACTATCAGCACCGCAGTTCGCGACCGGGTGCTCCGCGACAAAATATCGCTCATGATCAGCGACGCCCAAATCGATGAGGCGTTCCGCGAACAGAAAAGCATTCTCATTCATAAGGTCCGCAGCATGATGGCCGTTCCTCTGCAGGCGGCCGATCGCGTGATCGGACTCATATATGTCGATACCGGAAATTTGCTGAAGCCCTTCTCGCAAGAAGATCTCGATCTCCTCACCGTTATGGCAAACGTTGCCGCCATACGTATCGAACACGCCAGGCTTATTGAAGTTGAGCAAGCGGAAAGGCTGATGGAATCGGAACTGGCTTCGGCGAGCGAAATCCAGCGCGGTCTGCTTCCTACGGATAATCCGCGGTATGAAGGGTATGAAATTGCCGGATTCAACCTTCCTTGCCACACGGTCGGCGGCGATTACTACGACTATTTGCCGTATCACGATGGCCGCCTGGCGATCGTGGTAGGCGATGTCGCTGGGAAAGGACTTTCCGCTTCTCTTATGATGTCAAGCCTTCAGGCTCGGGTTCACATGCTGGCTGAATCGAGTCCTGAGCCAGGCGACGCCCTTACCGTTCTGAATCGCGCAGAAGCAAAACAATGCCCGCCCGGTAGGTTTATCACGTTCTTCTATGGTCTGCTGGATCCTTCGACAGGAAAACTGCAGTACGCCAATGCCGGTCATAATCATCCGTTGCTGCTTCGCAAAGATGGTTCAGCGCTCGAGCTGGCCGGGCATTCCATGGTCATGGGAATTCTCGACGATGTCCGCTATCAGACCTCTGAAATTGTTCTCGATTCCGGCGATATTCTTGTCCTCTTCAGCGATGGCGTCACCGAAGCGCGAGCCGGGGATGATGCCGATGAGTTCGGAGCTAAGCGTTTAGCTGAGTTTCTTGCAGCGAAGCGCACTGCTTCGGCCCGGCAGATGATTGAGGGTCTGATGGCCTATGTCCGCGACTGGACAGCTCAAACCGCGTTCGCCGATGACTTTACGATGGTCATCGTGAAGCGGAATTAGCACTTACGCTAGCCGAAATCTCCGCTCCTCGTAAAGACGGGAAGCCAAAAGCCGGCCAGTAGGCCGATTCGTGGCGACCCTACAAGCGCGCAGGCACTTGCCATTCTTGCTCTGGAGAGGCACAATACCTTAAGGCGAATAAATGGCGAATTTGGCTATTGCTCCCGCTTGTCAGCATGCTTCCGATCTGGTTTTCAATCGTAAAATATCCCTCTACCCGGCTTTAACTATTCCCGGCATCTCTCTATGGAAACGTGGCTTGCAGCGTGGCACAATCACTGAAATTATAGGCCGGCGATCTTCCGGCCGAACCGCCTGCTTGCTACATGTTCTGGCGCAGGCAACACAAAACGGTGAAATTTGCGCTCTGGTCGACGCCCACAATCAGTTCGATCCGGCTTCAGCGGAAAAAAGCGGCGTCCTGTTAAAACAGCTGCTTTGGATTCGTTGCGGCCATAACGTGGAGCATGCGATTCGCACCACCGACCTGCTTTTGCATGCCGGCGGTTTTGGTATTGTCGCGCTCGATCTTTGCGAAACGAACTATAAGCAGTTGAACAAAATACCGTTATCGTATTGGTTCCGGTTCCGGCGGGCGATTGAATCCACTCCTACCATTCTTTTGATCTCAGCCGAATTTAAACAAGCTAAGTCTTGTTCTTTGAATGTATTGAATCTGAAGATAAAAGTTTCACATTGGGCCGGTCTTCCCGGCTTTCGCCTTCTCCGTGGACGTACTGTTGCCGCTTCTCTGGATAAGCCGGCCCCTTAAAAATCGGGATTCCATGCTGCTTGCAGGGTGAAATCGCATGTATGCTTGTTTGCATCTCCCCCCATCTGCCGGAGGTCCATCCCGGCGCGAAGACCTGCTCCGCCTTGCCCTCGAGTTCGCTCCGGCTGTCGAGCAAACCTCCGACGACACCGTTGTATTTTCGATTGCGGCACTCGAAAGGCTATTCGGTACGCCCTATCGCCTGGCTTCCGAAATCAGCCGCTATGGCTATGAACGAAAGTTAAACGCGAATCTTGCCATTGCAGCTAACCCTGATACTGCTGTATTAGTTGCGCGGCATTTATCAGGTGTTACTTTTGTTACGCCTGGGTGCGAGGTCGATACATTGGGTTCGTTTGTTCTTTCTGAATTATTCCCGTACGATCACGCTCTCGATCCGGCTCTGCTCGAGCTACTCAATCGCTGGGGAGTGAAGACTTTCGGGGATCTGGCCGCTCTACCCGAAAAAGGGGTGGCCGAGCGGTTAGGAACTCCGGGTTTGTATCTTCGCAATCTCGCTCTTGGCCGGATTCATCGCCCGCTTCGCATTGCGGCGGAAGAAACGAAATACGAAGAGCAGATTCAGCTCGATTATCCAGTGGATACCTTCGAGCCGCTGCTGTTTCTGTTTGGGCGTGTCCTGAACGGATTATGTGCAAAACTCCGGTCTCAATCGCAGGCTGCGCGCGTATTGAATGTCCAGTTGTTATTAGAATTCGGGCGGGAGTTGGTGTGCCGGCTTGAGTTTCCAGTTCCGCTTGACGATAGCCGGTCTATGTTGAAGATTTTGCAGCTTCATCTTGAGCGACATGGCCCCCAAGCCCCAGTCGTTGGGTTCGTTTTGCAACTGGATCCAGTAGACCCACGCCGGGTGCAAGGCGGCCTTTTTCTGCCTCCTGCGCCCGCGCCAGACAAACTACAAATCACCGTGGCGCGTATTGCGGGAATGGTGGGCGAGGAAAATGTCGGATCGCCGGAACTACTCGATACCCACCGTCCCGATACGTTCCGCCTACAACCTCTGGTTGCCGATATTCTTCCTGCTCGGTTTGAAGCGAGCGCCGGTTCATCTCTGAAACTGGCGCTTCGTATATTCCGGCCGGCTCTTTCCGCCCGCGTACGAATTGCGTTTGCGAGACCCAAGGAAGTGATTGCGTCAGGGGTGGAAGGGAAAGTGATCGAAGCGGCCGGGCCGTGGCGCACTTCGGGAGATTGGTGGACGGAATCTCCTTGGGCGCGCGATGAATGGGATGTGGAGTTGAGCGACGGCGCGTTGTACAGGATTTATTGCGAGTCGAAAACGAAAGATTGGTACGTGCAGGCGGTGTACGACTAATGGCTCCGGCAAAATACATTGAGCTGCACGCGCGCTCGGCATTCTCGTTCCTTGAAGGCTCGTCCTTGCCCGAGGATTTAATCGAGCGATGCGCCGCATTCGGGCAGCCTGCCATGGCGCTTGTCGATGCGCACGGTGTTTATGGATGCCCTCGTTTTCACATGGCCGCGCATAAGGTAGGCATAAAAGCTCACATTGGAGCGGAAGTCGATTCCACAATAGGCGGCCGTTTAGCGCTGCTCGCCGAGAGCCGCGTGGGTTATCAGAATCTCTGCCAACTGATTACATGCACAAAACTGCGCGGCCCTAAACCAGGGAAAGTTGAGAACCCGATGGCATCGCCAGAAGAATTTGCCGCATTTTCGCCGGGGTTGGTATGCCTGACCGGAGGCGATGAAGGAATCCTTGCGTCAATATTTCGGGAGCATGAGGGACCGGCGGCCGCTGATTGCATCCGCCAAAGGCTCGAGCAGTTGATCCACATATTCGGCGAGCGGAACGTGTATGTGGAATTACAGCGCCACTACCGCCGCGATCAGGAAGCGCGAAATCAGGCGCTGGTGGATGTAGCCCACAGCTTAAAGCTGCCATTACTTGCTACTAACGGAGTTTCGCATGCCACCAAGGATCGGCGCTCGCTGCTCGACATACTAACCTGCACGAAACACAAAACCAATATTCAGGAAGCCGGGAAGCTGCTGAGCTTCAATAGCGAGCGGCATGTAAAAAACCCGGAAGAAATGTTGCGGTTGTTTGCCGATCTCCCCGAAGCGATCGCCGAAACAGTTGAACTGAGCCAACGGCTTGAATTCACGCTAGAAAATCTAGGTTACGAATTTCCGCGCTATCCCGTGCGCGAGGGCCAGACCGAGACCGAGTTCTTGCGGCACGAAGCCATAGAGGGCGCGCGGCGGCGGTACGGTTCTTATGCAGGCAAGGTAAAGAAGCAAATCGAGCACGAATTGGCGCTGATCGGGAAATTGAAGCTGGAAGGCTATTTCCTGATTGTTTGGGACATTGTCGAGTATTGCCGCAGGCAGGGCATTCTGGTGCAAGGCCGTGGATCGGCTGCTAATAGCGCTGTCTGTTACTCGCTCGGCATTACCGCGGTGGACGCGGTCGGCATGGATCTTTTATTCGAGCGGTTTCTCTCAGAAGAGCGTGGTGAGTGGCCGGATATCGATCTCGATCTTCCGAGCGGCGACGATCGGGAAAAAGCAATTCAATATGTGTATGAGCGTTACGGGCAGTTTGGGGCGGCCATGACCGCCAACGTGATTACTTACAGGGGCCGCTCGGCGGTGCGCGATGTGGGCAAAGCGCTTGGTTTTAGCGAAGGAGAATTGAAGCGGCTTTCGAGCCTGATGGGCCGCTTTGAATGGACGGACCCCAAAGACACGATGGAGCGCCGCTTCCGCATTGCGGAAATGCCGCTCGAAGATCCGCGTATTGCCCGATTTTTTGAGCTGACAAATCAGATTCTCGATCTGCCTCGCCATTTGGGCCAGCATTCGGGCGGTTTGGTGATCTGCCAGGGGCAGCTCGATCATGTGGTTCCGCTTGAACCTGCGACGATGCCGGGACGCAGGGTTGTGCAGTGGGATAAAGACGATTGCGCCGATCTGAAAATTATCAAAGTCGATCTCCTGGGGCTTGGCATGATGGCTGTTTTGGACGAGACCATCAAGCGGATTCGCGAATCGTACGGCAAGGAATTGGATCTGGCCCATCTGCCGCAGGACGATCAAAAGGTGTATGAGGCTTTGCAGAAAGCCGACACCATCGGCCTGTTTCAAGTGGAAAGCCGGGCCCAAATGTCGTGCCTGCCGCGTATGAAACCGGCGCGATTTTATGACATCGTCGTCCAGGTCGCGATCATTCGTCCCGGCCCGATTGTCGGCCATATGCTTCATCCGTATCTGCGGCGGAGGCAAGGACTCGAGGATCCTGTTTCGCTCCATCCAAAGCTCGAGCCAGTGCTTGAGCGCACGTTAGGCGTGCCGCTGTTTCAAGAACAATTGATCCGCATGGCGATGATCGCGGCCGGTTTCACAGGTGGCCAGGCGGAAGAACTACGCCGGGCCATGGGCTTTAAGCGATCGGAAAAGCGGATGCGCGATATCGAGGAGAAACTTCGCGATGGAATGGAGCGCAACGGCATTATGGGCGAAACGCAGGACAGAATTGTGGAATCCATCACAGCTTTCGCGTTGTACGGCTTTCCCGAATCTCATGCCGCCAGTTTTGCGCTCCTCGCCTATGCCAGCGCGTATTTGAAATGTCATTACCTGGCAGCGTTCACGGCATCGATTTTGAATCAGCAGCCGATGGGCTTTTACCATCCCTCCACTTTGGTAAAAGACGCGCAGCGCCACGGCCAGCGATTCCGGCCGGTGGATGTACAAAAATCGAGCGCATGTTGCACGATCGAAACGGAGGGGCCGGTTCATTATGTACGGATGGGGTTGAACTATGTCAAAGGCTTGCGTGCGTCCACGACGCGGCAAATCGAGGCAGCGCGAGTCGATGGCCCGTTTGAATCGCTTCGCGATCTGGTGAAACGCGTTCCACAACTTGAAAAGGACGAGATTGCGGCTTTAGCTGAACTGGGAGCGCTGAATGCTCTTCCCAAAATAGAAAGCGATCGCCACCGCCGAGGCGCTATGTGGCAGGCTGAGCTTGCTCTGCGGCCCGTATCGGAGATGCTCGAACCAGCGGCGGATGAGACTATGGCGTCACCGCTCCCATCTATGACGCCTCCACAGAGAACCTGTTCCGATTTCAAGAACAGCGGCTTGAGCATCGGCGCGCATCCTATGGCGTACCATCGCGAAATGCTGAAGAACCGGGGAATGTTCGATGCTGCCACAGCGAAACGGCAACGAAACGGGTTCGTAATCAAAGTGGCTGGAAGCGTGATCACGCGGCAGCGGCCGGGCACGGCGAAAGGATTCGTGTTCCTGAGTTTGGAAGATGAAACCGGGGTTGTGAACGTGATCGTTCAACCTGACTTGTTCGACCGCTATCGCGAAGTGTGCACAAATGCTCCCTATGTCTATGTAAAAGGCGTTTTGCAGAATATATGGGACGTGGTTTCTGTGCAGGCGGCTGAAATCGGAGAGTTAAATCTTTCCGATTCGGCGGTTATGCCGTCGCACGATTTTCGGTGAGAAACGCAGACACTCCGGCCATCATCAATCCTCTCGGAGCGCGATCAAAGGTTCGACACGGGCTGCGCTGCTAGCGGGAATCCAGCAGGCAAACAGGCCCGTACAGGCGACGAGCGATGCCGCAGCCGCGTAGTAGAACATGTCGCGCGAGGCGGCGCCCAATAGGAGATGGCGGACAAGGCGCTCGCCGATTGCGGCCAGAGCGAGACCAGCGCATATGGCAATCAGGACGACTGTCATTCCTTCACGGACGATCATGGCCCGAATTTCGCTCGATTTCGCTCCCAGGGCCATGCGGATACCAATTTCCTTCGTGCGGCGCGATACTCGAAACGCAAGCGTGCCGAAAACGCCTATCACGCTCAGCAACACTGCCAGGGCAGCGGTATATGACACAAACGTCGCGCTCATGCGTAGGGTCTGAAAGGCTCCATTCAATTGAAGCGGAAGAGTGATGGTTTCAGCGACCGGAACGTCAGGGTTCACACGATGGATTTCGCGCTGAAGCAAGGAGAGCATCGCCGCCGGATCGCCGTGCACACGCACGCACAGACGCGCATCCACTGCTGCTGGATTCTGCCAATATGGCACATAAACCTGCGGCTGCGGCTTATACGTGCGAGTTTCGAGGTGAACATCTTCTGCGAGGCCGACAACACGGCACGCCTGACCACGCACCAAAACGATTTCACCGAGGGCGTTGCCGTGCGGCCATAATCGATGAGCGAGCGTCCGGTTGACGATGGCGACGCGAGGCGAATCGACAGTATCGCGATCGTCGAACTCGCGCCCGCGCGGAATATTGGTGCGTAGAGTTGCGAAATATCGCGGACCAACATCGGCGTAGTTGGCGACAACGGCTTGCCGCTTCTTGTCTGGCCATTCGGGCAGCGCTACGTCTGCGTCGCCGCCGAGGAGCACGGCACCGGTGCCAATCATACTGGCGGATTCGACACCGGGGAGCGATTCGAGCTGGCGAATCACGGCATGCACAAACTGCTGCGCTCGCTTGGGCGGGTACCTAAGCAGTCCGGGGCGAAGCCGCATTAAAGCCACATGCGATGGCTCGAAGCTGATTCCTCGCATCAGCATGCGTGTGCTTGCCAAAAGCAGACCCGCGACGGCCAGAAGCGCCACGGCTACCGAGGCTTGCGTACCCACCAGCCAGCCTGACAATTGCGAGCGCGCGGCGAGTGTCGATGCGTGACCTTTAAGGCTCTCAGCAGGTCTGCCTCGACTCGATCGGAATGCCGGAATCAGGCCGAAGAAAAATCCAGCAGCGATAGAGACGGCGAGAACGGCAGCCAAGACAGCCGGCTGCACGGTGAAGTTGTAATAGATGGGATGGCCTTCTTCATCCATCGAATAGAACATGGAACTGACGGCTCCGGTGAGAGCGAGAGACACCAGAATGCCTAGAATTCCTCCTACGACGGCAAGCAGAAGCGACTCGGTAATCAGTTGTCTAATCAGCCGGAGGCGTGCTGCGCCCAAGGATGCCCGGATGGCGAACTCGCGTTCGCGCGCCGCAGAACGAGCTGTGAGTAAGCCGGCAAGATTCGCACAACAGACCAGTAGGAGGACCGCCGAAACAAGCAACAGCAGCCTGGTAAGGCGGGCATACAATTCGTGGTTATGGTTGTCGGCGCCGCGCTCAGGAGATACTGTGACACCGGTGTTATCGCCTTCGGGCGCATTTGCCCAGCGTGGGGGAATCAGAGTTGACATCTCCGCCTTTGCTTCTTCGAGGCTGCGCCGCGGTGCCAGGCGGCCGACCATGGAAAGAATGGTGCAGTTCTCGTCGCGCAAAGCGTCGCAATACTCATAGCCCACGTGCAACATCATCGTGGGAATGTAAATCTCGTCCGGCATTTCGAGCATTCCGCGGAAGCTGGCGGGCGCGACACCAATTACCGTGAAAGAGCTGCCGTTAATTTTGACAGCGGCCCCAAGCACGCCCGGAGACGAATCGAACGAGTTACGCCAAAGATCGTAGGCGAGCACCGCAACACGGTCGCGATCGGGAACGCTGTCCTCGTCCGGGCGAAAGAAACGGCCAAGAACGGGCTTCAGACCCAGAAGCGGGAAGAAATTAGCGCTGACAACGGCGCCATTGATCTCTCGCGCATTGTTATTGACCGACACAAAGAGTGGCGCGCTGGAGTAATGTGCAGCTAACCGCTGGAGCGTTCTAGTGCGATTGCGAAACCGAACGTAGTCGGGATATGAGAACCAGCCCAGCTCGGTTCCGTGACGTCGAGTGGGCGTGACCGCAACTAATTGCTCCGGCCGATCCGCGGGAAGGAGGCGGAAGAAGAATGTATTCGCGAGGTTGAAGACTGTGGAGATTGTGGCGGTGGTGAGCGCCAGCGTAACAAGTGCCGTAACGGTGAACACTGGACTGCGGCGCATGCCCCGAAGGGCGTATCGCAGATCTTGCAGAGTAGTTTCTAGAAGAGAGATGCCACGCACCCAGCGGCACTCCTCTTTTACCTCATCGAGGCCGCCGAAATTTAGGCGAGAGCGCCTCACCGCTGCCTCATGCGTCAGGCCTGTTCGTTTGTAAGCTTCAACCTGTTGTTCAATGTGGAATCGTATCTCTTCATCCAGTTCAGTTTCCACGGCCTTGCGGCGAAAGATTGCGCGAATACGAAAAACCAGATCGCTCCACATCACTCAGTGTCTCCGGCGGTCTCCAAGGTTTTAGGCGACAGCGGCGACGCGTTGGCCGTCTATTCCGATTCCGCCCTAATACTTCTACAGGAGAGCGTACGCTATTTCTTGTAGAAGCGTAACGGGCTCTGGATGGAGACCCACGCGCGTGCCCTCTTGAAGATGTGACTGAGAGGCTGCCGCAGGCTGAAGCCTGCCTCACAAGAGCCGGTCGCTAACGCTCGCGGCTTCTTACCGTCTTCATCCTCGTTGGCGGGACGCTTATCGCGGCACGCGCCGGCCAGAACACTGCCGATCGAAATGCTTCTGCGATTCCATCGAAAGAGCTGCTGAAGAGGCGCGAGGTGCAGGGCATCGTGATTGCCCGCATGCCAGGCGATCCCATCTGGTGGCTGTACCTCATCTGGCTACCGCTCTATCTACACGATACGCGCGGTTTGTCGCTTCGCGATATCGGCCTGTTCGCCTGGATACCGTATATCGCGGCGGATGCCGGGGCGCTACTGGGCGGCTGGACCTCTGGCTGACTCTTTAAGGAGGATGGAAACTGCATCGGGCGCGCGGAGCTGCCATCGTATTTGCAACTCTACTCGCTCCCGTTGGTGTGTTCGTAGGCCGCGTAACGTCGCCATCGAGCGCCATCGCTTCCGCTGGCAACAATCCTGTTATTTATTTTTTGGCTGCCGGCCTCCGTTGATCGTTGTCTAGCCGGCCGCTGAAAAGGCATTAGCCACGGGTAAACACGGATGAACACAGATTGAAGAGAGATGAGCAATCCGTTGCTTATCGGCGTTCATCTGTGGCTGAAGCGTAACTCTTCCGATGCCTTTGCTAGCGCTGCAAGTCGCCGTTCTCG
>CAVRNU010000058.1:0-31592 GCA_963722585.1 Bryobacterales bacterium
TGTCAATCCAGCTCAGGTTGTCTTTCGCGCTGAAACGAATCACAGTCTGTCCCTGCTCTTCCGACTGACCGTCAGGCGTTATCCGCGGCGGAGTATTGTCGATGGTGAAGGGTTCGCTGACGAGCGACCCGGTCAACGCTTCCGCTGGAGTATTCGAAGGTTCATCGCTCGCGGTAACGCGAAGCACGTAGTCGCCGTCGGCAAAGGCCGAACCGTCGAAACTGAAGTGCGTATCGTCCAGCTTGTCCTTCACCAATCTCCAGACGTTTTCACCTTTCCCTCGAATCTCGACGCGGTAGGTCAGCGAATCGCCATTCTCGTCGGCTGCGCTCCAGCGAGCGGTAATGTAGCCTTTGGCGTACTGCAGCGTTAAGCCTGTTGCCGATTCAAGCGATGCGCCCGAAGGCGTGTTCTTTCGCGGAGCGCCGAGAGCCGGCAGAGTGACGCTCGTCGGGGAACCCGAGGCAGTCGTGTGCTGCTCGAGGAAATTCGGGGTGGCAGAAGCCTTGTAGTTGGCATCCTCCACTTCAATCACTTTCACAATCGGGGCTATGTTCCTCGGAAGGTAGGCAATTTGAACCATGTTTACGGCCGGAGACTGCCCATCGTTGGCCGCCGATAGTGTGAGTCGGTATTGAAGAAATCTCGCGGGCGGGGAGGGCACCTGCCCTCCTACCGGCGCCAGATCCACTTGCGCCCAATCGCTCCAGTTCCGCTGCGGACGATTTACATTGCCGCTGCGCGTATTCAGCTCCGCTTTGCCGCCGCGAAGATCAAGAGTAAGATGAGCTTTTCCCCAGTAGGCGAACGAGCCGACATCGAGCACCTCGCTCTCGAGATAGCCGCTCTTTTCGTAGCCCGGCCCGAGAGCGTAAATCTGGCCAACGTTACCTGTCACTGCGTAGAGCGCGCCATTGCGCCCGCTCAGCAATCCGGTGACCTGAGTCGGCGGCGCATTCACCAGTTGCGTTGCCACCGTCGCGGAATCGACGCGATAGATAATTCCGCGATTGCCGGTGCCGAGAATCGGCTTGCCATCGCGGTCGAATCCGATTGCATAAACCACGTCAGCCGGCGATGACCATAGCTTTTCCGCGAATCCATCCTCGTCCACGCGGTAAAACTCGGAGCCGCCAGCCGTCGAACCGCCTCCGCCTAAGAGAGAGAGCGTAGTCGAAAGCGATGGCGGTGTGGTTGGTTGCTGCGGCTGTTGTTGCTGCGCAGCGGAAACTCTGGTTCCCGATTCTGACGCCGGTGCAGCAGGAGAGGTGGAAGGCAGACCTAAGTTAGCTGGTTGCAAGGGATGGCCGCCTGTGGCCGCAGCGTAGATCGTGCCGTCGTGCTCAGCAAGCGCCGTCACCTCCCGTTTGTTCGTTTGGAACAGGACAAAGCTTTTGCCTTGAGGCGTAATACGCAGGATGTAGCCGCCGGGTTCGGTGCCGACAATCAGGTTACTCTTGCTGTCAATGACCATCGACCGGGCGTGCGCTTCTTCAGTTCGAAAGAATTCACGTCCCTTTCCATCGGGACCTACGCGATAAATGATGCCCTGATCGCCAGTCGCTGCATAGAGATTGCCGTCCCGATCGAACCCCATCGACCATACATATTTCGCTTTTGTATCGAAAAACAGTTGCGGCTTACCGTCGCTGCAGATTCGATAGATCTTCGAATCCGGAGACGTAGCGGCGTAGATACGATCTTCGCGATCAATCGCCAGCGCGTGAATTTCAAGACCATTGAGTTCGGCAAAGGTCCGGCTCTTGCCTTGAAGGGTCACGGCGAAAATCTTCGCCGTCGCTCCCGTAGGCGCGCCGCCCGCGCAATAGAGGTTTCCGCGTGAGTCCTCGACGACACTCCATAGATATGGCGTGGCCAAGTCCGCCAACTGACGGAACTCCGGGGCAAGCGTCACGCGTCCGTCCGTGCGGATCGATAGATTCTTGACCGTTCCCCGCGTAAAGTCGTTCAACTCATCCTGTTGCCAGACGTGCGTATCGACGGCAAAGGTCGAACCGGCAAACACGATAGACGAAGCGAGAAGCGTAGCGGTCCGCAACAGACCGGGTTGTATTGGCATGTACGTTTTCAACGGCTTTCAACTGCTGTTACTTGACGGTTTTTCGTTCACGGTTCTTACTTGACGTAGATTTTCAGCAGGCACCGGCCGTCTACCACCACATCGAAAGGAATCGAAGCTTCCTCCAAGGTGGTTTGCGGCGCGCTCACAACCTGATGACTGCTATCGCGTCCCGATTGCATGACGTTCAAAATCGACGGCGGCAGATTGGGAAGCACTTTCTCGTCCGAGTAAACCGTGGGCTGCGATTCGAGCAGCGAGACATACAGGTGGTCGTTGCTTCGCTCCTGGTTCAGCATGGCCACCGTTTGGGGAATATCGACAAACCGATTGAGCGACGAGGCAATGGTCTGGAACCGATCGAGTGTCCCAGCATCGCTAAACAAAATCTCGTGTTCGCCGCGCGCAATTCCAGCTGGAATCTTGATCTTCAGGTCTCGTTCCAATCGCTCGCCCCGGTAAGGACGCAAGAACACTTTCACCGGCACGTCCGAGCCGGCGTCGACATGATTGTCGGCAATCCACGCCGATTCAATTTCCGCGATCCGGCGATCCGGCAATAGATCGATCGTCGCGTTTACCGAGTTCAGCTTCGGCATCGTGACCGGATTGAGGTATAGGCGATTGAATTTATCGCCCCACCAGCCCGCGAGCACCATCGGCGCCGGAACAGGCACCTCGGCAGGCGCCTGCATCGTGCTTAACTGCACTTTCTGATGATTCTCCAGATCGAGTTCACCGGTGAGGCGATATGTCGCGTCCTCGGCGAAATCGTTCAGATTCGAGACGGCGTTAAACAAGGTCGCCATCATCAGGTATGGCGTCCACTTCTGCTGAACGAACACGTTGAAATGAAAATCCTGCGATTTCCTGATTGAGTCGTTCAGATTGTGAGAGCGGACGTGTAGCGTCACCGGAATCATGCTCGGCGTCGCACCCAGTTCTCCCAGAATTCCACTATGCCGGTCCTGTTTCAGCTCCCCAACTACTTCGCCCGAGTTGCCCATTTTCGTGGGTTGATAGGACGAGGCCAGCGTGGTTATGATCTCCTCTTTCGCCATCGGCATGTCCACTGGACCGAGATTGAACATCGGGTGCCCAAACGCCAGCACGCGTTTTCCATCGTTGTAAGTAACCGTCCCTGCGCCGGTCATACTCATGTCGCCCGACACCAGCACAGCCGCGATGCTCTCGCCCGGCCGCAGGGAGGACCGCCAGTCCTTCGCCGGCGAAACGGAGTTGAGCGTCGCCGCCGATCCGCCTTGAACGGCTGTCAATCCTACTTGCTCGAACACGGGCGCGAACTCATGCAAGGCCGCATCGCTGAAGCCGGAAAACGTAACCGGCGTGGCGATAGGAGTCATCATCGGCACGTGGCCTGACAGGTTGGAATCAGCGCCCGCCGCTATCACTTTAGAGAGAAGTTCGCCGGGCAAGGCGATGGATGCGTTCTTTCCAGCATTCCCGCCGGGTGTCCGCGCCTCCCAGGGCCGGCTCTTATCAAAGTCGCTGATATCGAGCATCAGGCGGATGGGCGTAATGCCGCAGATTGCATCTGGCGAGAAAACACTCAAGCGCAGCGCGATGGCTCCGACAAGCTTTCCGTCAATATAAACGGGACTTCCACTCATGCCGGCCGCGACGTTCGTTCGCGACGCCTTTCCGGTAAGCTTGCCGACGATCACGTCCTGCTGCGGACCCCAGGCATTTTGCCAGATGCCAATAATTTCCACCGGAACTGGCTCGGGATCCATGCCCTCAAAAACGGTCCAGGCGACTCCTTTCATTCCCGGTTTCAAGTCTTTTTCCGGAAACAGAGAAACTGGTCCAGCCTTCGGAGGCTCGGTCGTATTCGAAATACCCGGCTCAGCGGCAACGGGAAGAAGGCAGGAAGCGAAGATAAGAGCGGCAAATGCCCGATGGAACATGGATAAACTACTCTCAAGCAAGCTGCGGACAGCTTTGCGGCAACACTTTGCGTTTTTGTTACCGGCTGACCACATTATGACGTACCTGAGCCGAGAACCGCTTACACGTTAAACCTGATTCATCTACGCTGAAGAGAATCAGAGAGTTGTAGACTGGACTCAGAACCTGTTGTCTCAAGTCACGGAGATCAAATTTCCATGAAGCGTTCCCTCTATTTCGCCGCTGCTGCCGCCGTATTCGGTGGTTCCCTACTGTTGGGCGGAGCTGGACAAGATCAGAAAGCCGCGCCGGCAGCGGGTGACCCCGAGAAGGGTAAAACAGTATTCGAGCAATGTTCGGTATGTCACAATGCTGACACGGACGAGAAGAAGATCGGCCCGTCATTGAAGGGCTTGTTTAAGAAAGACAAGCTGGTCAACGGCAAGAAAGTGACCGAAGAGAACGTACGCGAGTTCATTAACACCGGCGGCAACGGCATGCCATCGTACGCCGACATGTTGTCTAAGGAAGATAAGGACAACGTCATTGCGTATCTGAAGACGCTTTAGCGAGCCTCAGGCGCGCTTGCTCTGGCGGGCGGCCACAAGCTACAGTAAAAAAAGGAATTTAGTTCCTTTCCCGAAGCGTCCCCATCGTCTAGCCCGGCCTAGGACACCGCCCTTTCACGGCGATAACAGGGGTTCGAATCCCCTTGGGGACGCCAAAAAGAGTCGCCGCAAGCCGCGATAATAATTTTGATGGCTACCGTTGCCGATCGGCGCGATCCCGATGCGCTACTCCGCGAAGTCGAGGCCGGCGAGGCCGACACCAAAACAGGGCGGCTGAAAGTTTTTTTGGGCTATGCCTCAGGCGTCGGAAAGTCCTTTAAGATGCTCGACGAAGGCCGGCGCCGCCGTGAGCGCGGTCAGGATGTGGTTGTAGGAGCCATCCAGCCCAATCCATCGGAAGAGACGGCTCGCGTTCTCGACAAGCTCCCTGTGATCCCCCTCACCGTTGTGAACGGTGTGCCGGTCATGGATATCGAAGCTATCCTGAAACGCGAGCCTCTGGTTTGCCTCGTCGATGGTCTCGCCTACAACAATCCGCCTGGTTCGCGCCATGCCAAACGCTGGCAGGACGTCGCCGAACTCCTCGACGCCGGCATCTCTGTCATCACCTCTATCAATATCCAATTCATAGAAGAGATGCAGGCGCGCGTCGAGGCCATCACGAAAAAACACATCACCGAGTCTGTGCCGCAAGGATTCATCAGCTCGGCGGACGAAATCGTTGTCGTCGATGTTCCAGCCGAAACCTGTTTCGTCCGTTCCAGCCAGTCTGGAATAGACATCAAAGTTCTCGAGCAGCGCTTATCCGAGCTGCGCGAACTCGCCCTTCTGCTCGCTGCCGACGTCGTGGACCATCAGCTTGAGGCTTACCTGAGCAGAAATGGTCTGGCTTCCACGGTCGGCGCCCAGGAAAGGCTTCTGGTGTGTCTCAGCCCGAAGTTCGATGCCGCCGAAATGATCGCGAGCGGAAAACGCAACGCCGCGCGGTTGCACTGCGATCTGTTGGCCATTTACGTTGCCAACAGCCGCCTGAACCCCGAAGAGCAATCACAAATAGATGCCAACATCGAACTGGCCATCGCGGCGGGCGCTGCTGTTCAGGTCGCCGAGGAAGACGAAGCCACCGACGCCATCATCGAATTTGCACGATCAAAGGGAATCACTCAAATCTTTGTAGGCCATAGCGCGCGAAAAAACTGGTGGGAGCGCGTGGGGGGTTCTTCCCTCGACAGACTGGTCCGCAAAGCCGACGGTTTCGACGTTCGAGTCTTTCCGCATTGAGATGCCCGACTCCGCCAAGCGAGGCCGGCTCACCATATTCCTTGGTTACGCCGCTGGCGTCGGCAAAACGTATCAGATGCTCGAGGAAGCGCAGCACCTGAAGGCCCGCGGCCTCGATGTCGTCATCGGATACTTCGAGCCGCATGGACGCAAAGACACAATTGCGTTGACCGAAGGTCTTGAAATTATCCCGCGCCGCCGCATCGAATACCGCGATACTGTGTTCGATGAAATGGACACGGACGCTATCCTCGCGCGCCACCCACAGGTCTGTCTGGTCGACGAATTTCCGCATTCGAACATTCCAGGCTCCGTTCGCCCCAAACGCTGGGAAGACGTACAGGTTCTGCGCGACGCGGGCATCGACGTCCTGACCACAATGAATATCCAGCACCTCGAAAGCTTGAACGATCATGTCTGGCAGATTACCGGCATAAAAGTGCGGGAGACCATTCCCGACTGGGTTGTCCAGCAGGCCGAGGAGGTAGTGATGGTCGATCTCACTCCGCGGGCGCTCATCAACCGGCTCGAGCGAGGCGCGGTCTATCCTCCCGAAAAAGTGCGCCGCGCGCTCAACAATTTTTTCCGCGAATCCACCCTGGTCACGCTGCGCGAACTAGCTCTTCGCCAGACAGCTTTCGAAGTTGAGACACGGCAATCCGAAATGGCCGAGTCTCCGCAAGCCGTCGAGTCTCTCGATCAGCCACCGCCATCCGCCAACGCGGCCTCGTCCTCAAGGCGCGAGAAGGTCCTCATCCATATCACGGCCGACGCCAATACAGCCATGCTTGTCAGGCGGGGAAAGCGCATGTCCGACTACCTTCACAGCGAATGTTTCGCCGTCGCCGTTCATCACCACGCCAACTTGAACGACCTCCCGGCGAGGGACCGCGAGGCCATCGAGCGCCACCTCAACTTTGCCCGCAACCTCCACATTGAAACACGGCTGCTCGAAGGCGCGAACGTCGCCGAGACGCTCATCAATTTCGCCCGCTTAAATGGCATCACGCAAATCTACATCAACCGGCCCCAGCAGAAATCCTGGATGCGCCCGGCCGGTTGGAACCTTGTCGATGACATCCTGCGCCTGGCCCGCGACATGCGTATCAACATCGTCGCCGAACGCCGCCGGACGGAATAGCCTTCGATCCGGGAACCAGTGTCGCAGACAATTCGGATGTTGATTGCAACTTGCCGAAATATATCAAAAATGCTATATTAAGGTGCCCCACATGACGTGGACAGTCGAAACTCCAGGCGCCATAGTGGATGCGTAGTGGTTCGGGCTTTCGTTAAGAAAACTCAGAAAACACCAAACCAGGAGATTGAATTGGCTTTGAAACGTGCAAAAGAGGTGTTGAATGGCTAAGGTACGCGATCTGCACAAAAAATGGATGAAGGACTCCGAGTACCGGAGGGAATACGAAAGGCTGGCTCCCGAGTTTGAAATCGCGCGAGTCATCATTCAACTGCGAGACGACGCGGAACTCACCCAGGAACAACTCGCCCAGCGCATTCATACCAAGCAGTCGGTGGTTGCTCGCCTGGAGAGCGGACGCGTGCCGCCGTCTACGCGAACGCTGCAGCGCCTGGCCAAGGCGACTGGCACGCGGCTGCGCATCAGCTTCGAGCCGGAAACGACGCGGCGTTAGTGGCGCATGCGCACTAACGCGCCTACATCTCTCATCCCTTCACTCGCTTCTCGTGGCCGCGCCAAAACGGCTCGCGAATTTCCATTTTCTTGATCTTGCCGGTTCCTGTCTTCGGCAGGGGTTCGTTCACAAACTGAATGCGCCTCGGCAACTTGAACCGCCCCAGGCGCTGGCACAGATGCGAAAGTAATTCTTCTTCGGTGACCGTTTCTCCCGGTTTCAGAAAAACTACGGCGAGCGGGATCTCTCCCCAGCGCTCATCGGGCGCTGCGATTACCGCGCATTCCTGTACCGAGCGATGCGAGTAAATCACCTTTTCAATCTCCAGCGACGATATGTTTTCGCCGCCGCTGATGATGATTTCTTTCTTCCGGTCGACGATTGTGATGTAGCATTCTTCGTCCCATACGGCCATATCGCCCGTGTGCAGCCAAAGCTGAGCGTCCGCTACTCCACCGGGCTCCCCGTTGGGCCCCGTCATCACGGCGGCCGTTGCCTCAGGTTCTTTGTAGTAGCCCGACATCAGCCAGTCCGACGAAGCGACCACTTCGCCAATCATCTGCCCGTCTTTCGGAACGTCGCGCATTCGCTCATCCACCACGCGCACCGTGGCGCCCGGAATTGGCCAGCCGGTTGATGCGTGCCGGCGCCATCGCTCCTCATCCGGCGTGTTGCGGCCGTCCCACTTCAGCCTCGCCATTGTCAACACTGGACCCGATTCCGTGAGGCCATAGCCCGAATAGACTTCGCAGCCAAACAACTTCTCCATGCGCTCGACAAGCGCGGGAGAAGACGCCGCGCCTCCGATCGCGATTTGACGCATCGACGACAGATCAAACCGATCCGCATGCGGCACGCTGATGAGAGCGTTCCCCATCAGCGGAATGATGGACATGTCCGTTGCCCTATGCTGTGCGATTAATTGCAGCACGGCGACCGGATCAAATCGCCGCACCATCACCTGTTTCACTCCCAGCATGGTGGACGCATGCGCGTGTCCCCAGCCGTTTGCGTGAAACAATGGAATGGTGCACAAATCGACCGCGGTCCTCGGATCTACGCGGAGTCCCGCCACCGCGAGCGCATGAAAGTAGAGCGCCCGGTGTGATAACGCCACCCCTTTCGGTGTCCCCGTACTTCCGCTGGTATAAAACAGCTCCGCCAAATCTTCATCGCGCACAACGAATAAATCCAACGGCGCCGGGGGGTATTGTTCCAGCAGCGTCTCGTAATGAAGCGTTTCTTTCGTCGCTTCGTCAAGAGCGACAAAATGCCGGATACTGCGGCAATTTGCCCGTAACTGCTGGACGGCAGGCGCAAAATCGCGTTCGTAGAAAAGGATGCAGGGCTCGGCGTGCGCTACAATTCCCGCAAGCTCCGGCATCGAAAGCCTCACGTTCAGTGGCATTAAAATGGCGCCTGCCTGCGGCACGCCGAAATAGCCTTCCCACAACTTATGTGTGTTGAAGCTCAAATACGCGATGCGGTCGCCCTTCTGCGCACCCAGAGCCCTCAACGCCGAAGCGAGCCGCCCGCAGCGCTGGCTCAACTCTTCGAAAGTGAATTGCTTTTCCCCGCAAACGACGCCTATTTTTTTCGCAAACACCGCCGTTGCGCGCTCCAGGCATCTCAATGGGGTCAGTGGTGGTTGCACCTGCCAAATTTTACCGCGCTCAAATCAATGCCGAGCGGCTGGCGGCGCCAAAATTACTTCCTCCCTTCCAAACGGCGACGGGGTTCGTGGCGTCTAACACGCAAGATTAAGACGAGAAATGGTTCTGGAGATCGGGTTGCCGCAACTTGCTGCCGCTAGCCTGCCGGATGAGCCCCCCGACGATCAACTCGTGGACGGCTGCAAGCGCGGGAACTTGCGCGCCTTCGAGCGCGTGTACGAGATCCATGCCTCGCGTATGAAAAGTATCGCGTTTCACATGCTAGGTAACCGGTCGGATGCCGAGGACGCCGTGCAAGACACATTTCTAAAGATTTATCGCTCGGTACACGCTTTCGAAGGCCAGTCCTCCCTCGGCACCTGGATCTATCGTATTCTGCTGAATACGTGCTACGATTCCGGGCGCAAACGCCAGCGCCTGAAAGAGAACGCGCCCCTTCCCGAGGTCCCAAGCCATACCGACGTTCCCCTCCGCATCTCCCTCGAGCGTGCCATCGACCGGCTCAACGACCGGCACCGGACCGTCTTTCTGCTGTTCGAAGTGGAAGGCCTTAAACACTCCGAGATCGCCGCTATCCTCGAAGTCCCCGAGGGCACATCCCGAACCTGGCTGTTTGAGGCCAAGCGCGAGCTGAAGCGCACGCTCACGGAGTCACGATCATGAAGTTCGAATGTGGCGACCTGGATCGCGCTCTCGCCGTTCCCGAGCTCATGCAGGAAGCGCGCGAGCACCTCAAGATATGCGCCGCCTGCCGCCGGGAATTGCGCCTGTGGAATGAAATCTCGGACGCCGCGAAACAATTGCACCACGAGTGGGACAGTCCCGAGCTTTGGCCCCGGATTCGAGAGAAACTGGCCGCCCAGCCTCGTCCGCGGCCCGCCTGGTGGACCGATTGGAAACTGTGGGCTATGGCTGCCTCGGTGTTGATCGGAGCCGTGCTCCTCGCGTGGTTCAATTGGGTGCGGCCTCCGGCCGAAACAGCCAAAGACCGCTCGTTTCTAACCGAGCAAGCGCTTGGCGACGTGGAGCGGAATGAAGCCGCTTACCGCCAATCGATTGAGAAACTCTATGCGCTGGCTGAGCCAAAGCTGAAAACAGCAAACTCTCCGCTCGCCGTCGCGTATCGCGAAAAGCTTGTGCTGCTCGATTCCGCCATCGGCGATGTCCGCTCAAATCTCCAACAGAACCGTTTCAACACCTCGTTGCAGATGGAACTGGCCGCGCTCTATCGCGAAAAGCAGCAGACGCTTGAAGACCTGGTTAAACATGATCAGAAGAATTAGCCCGATCGCCTTCCTTTGCCTGTCGGTTTGTCTGCTAGGGCGGGACGAATACACTCGCTCCTTCGATAAGACCGTCACCATGCAGGCCGGGCAGAGATTCCGGCTCGAGCACAGTCTCGGCGACGTCGTGGTTCGCACTCACTCGTCTTCCGATGTCACGATTCACGCCGATATCCGAGTATCGGCCCCCGATTCAAACGAAGCAAAATCGTTCGCCGATAACATCGCCATCCTGATTGAGCCCTCAAGCTCGCTTGTTTCCGTCCGGACGCGCTATCCCGAGCGTCCTTCTTCTTTCTTCGGAATGCACAATGTCTCCTATACTGTCCATTACGAAATAACCGTCCCGCAAAGCGCTCCTCTCGAGATCAGGAATTCTTTCGGCGCGGTCGACGTCAGCGGTGTTAGAGCCGATTGCAATATCAAGACCTCGCATGGCTCGCTGTCTTTTCGTGATGGCCGCGGTAATCAGCGGCTCGAAAATTCGTTCGCTTCCATTCAAGCGAGCGATAACCACGGCGACCTCACGGTTGAAAACAGCAACGCTTCCGTCAACGTCTCCGATATCACAGGCAACGCTTCCATTCGCGACCGCTTTGGCTCGGTCGATGTGTCGGACGTCTCAAGGTCTGCCAGCATTGTTAATTCGAACGGCTCGGTGAACCTTTCCGACTCGGGCGGTCCGGCTACCATCAACAACTCCTTTGGATCGGTGACCGTTTCCGATCTCAAAGGCCCCATCACGGTCAATAATTCGAACGGAAAAGTCGAGGCCAACAATGTGAAGGGTCCAGCCACCCTGAACACGGGCTTTGGTCCCGTGCTGTTCTCGAACATCAACGGCGATGTCACCGTAAATACGAGAAATGGATCGGTCAACGGGCGCAACGCCCAGGGCAGCGTCACAGTTCAGAGCTCGTTTGGCCAGGTCGATATCGGCGGCATTTCGGGCGGCGCCACTGTCACGGATAATAATGGCTCTGTCAATGTTGCAAACGCGAAGGGCAGCGTCACAGTGCAAAACAGCTTCGGCCTGGTTCATACCGAAAACACCGGCTCGATCACTATCCACAATGCCAACAGCGGCGTTCGCTCGTCCGATGTTCATGGCGACGCCACGATAAACACCAGCTTCGGCCCTGTCTTGCTCGACGGAATCTCTGGAGCCGTTACAGTCGAAAATCAGAATGGAGTTGTCGAAGTAAATATGAACGGAGGCTCCTGCCGCCCAATTGAAATCCGGACTTCCTTCTCGCCCGTTCGTGTGCATCTTCCTGGAAACGCCAGCTATCACGTGATGGCCAATACATCGTTTGGCAAAATCCAGTCTGAGCTGCCGCTTAATGTCGTCGGGAACCTAACCAGTAACGGCGGTTCGGGAAGCACCATTTCCGGCACCATCGGCAGCGGCCAGTGCCCCTTGAAGATCAGCGACAACAACGGCGACGTGCAGATTCTGAGAAGGTAACCGGGCAGGTCGCTCACGCTTCCGGCTTCCGTGAGAAGGCCGCTTCTGTCAACAGCAAAATCTCAACCGTCCGCCGAGGGGATGGCACAAGGGCCCAGGGAGAGTGCGTCCCCACCTCCACCGCGATCCGACAATGTGGTATTGGTCCGAATACTTGCACCATCCCTTTCTGCGTGGTCGCTACACTCCCTTCGAAGCGCACTTCGCCGTCCTGATCGATCCCGCAACAACGGCTGGGTTTATCGCCCACGTCCACGCCGATTGTCACGCCGCCTGCGCCGCTCCTTCCCTGTTTGGCGCCACCCTTCGCACTCTGTCGAGCGGTGTTATTCTTCTTCATGAGCCGGTCTCCTTTTTTGATTGCACCCTCGAGTGCGTTCCCATTGGAAAGCTTAAGCTATTCCGCCAGGAGACCGGCCTTCTCATTCCATCTCCGTTTCAACATTGCGGATCGCAGGGGCGCGATCAGTTAGGATGAAGGTTCCCTCTCATGCATGCCCCTACGTCTGTATAACACTCTTACGCAGGAGCTCGAAGAGTTTCGGCCGGCTGTGGATAACGTGGTCCGGATGTACACGTGCGGGCCGACGGTGTACAACTACGTGCACATCGGAAACCTGCGGACATTCACATTTCAGGACATCCTGCGGCGGTGGCTCCGGCACAAGGGATTCGAGCTCAACCACGTGATGAACATCACGGATATAGAGGACAAGATTATCGTCAGTGCGGCGCGGGAGGGAAAGACGCTGAAGCAATACACCGAGGTGTATATTGCGGCTTTCTTCGAAGATGCAAAGGGGCTGCGCCTGGAGGTTCCGGAACGCGTCGTAAAAGCGACCGATCATATCGGGGATATGGTCGAGGCGATTGAAGCGTTGAAGGCGAAAGGGACCACGTACGTCAGCGACGGCTCGACCTATTTCCGTATTGCCTCATTCCCGGAATACGGCAAGCTGTCGCATAACGATTTCGGCGGCATGCGTAGCGGCGCGCGAGTGGACACGGACGAATATGAGAAAGACGACGCCCGCGACTTCGTGCTGTGGAAGGCGCGCAAGGGGGATGAGCCGCACTGGCCGGAAGCCATCGGCGACGGGCGCCCTGGCTGGCACATCGAGTGTTCGGTGATGGCGATGAAATATCTAGGCGAAACGCTCGATATTCACTCGGGCGGCGTGGATTTAATCTTTCCGCATCACGAGAATGAAATCGCGCAGTCGGAATCGATTACGGGCAAGCCCTTTTCGAGGTTCTGGCTGCATTCCGAGTTTCTGCTGGTCGAGTGGCAGAAGATGTCGAAATCGCTCGGCAACTTCTATACGCTGCGCGATCTGATGAAGAAGGGCTATAAACCGGAAGCGGTTCGCTATCTGCTCGCTTCAGTTCCGTATCGCAAGAAATTGAACTTTACTTTCGACGGGTTGGACGCGGCGGAGACGGCGATTCAGCGTCTGAGAAACTTTAAGCAGCGATTGGAAACGGAGAAGTTGGAGCCGGGCCGCGACGAAGAGATCGTGGGCGTCTCCGAGAAAGCGTTACGAGCGTTTGAAGATGCGCTGGACGACGATTTGAATACAGCCGAGGCGCTCGGAGCTGTTTTCGAGTTCGTGCGGGAAGTGAATACGGCGCTCGACGAGGGCCGCCTTCGCGATGCGAATCGAGAAGATGCCTTTCGAGTTCTGAAAGTGTTTGATGAAATTTTCGATGTGCTGAACGCCGGTGAGGTGGCTGGAGAGTTGACCGAATCCGAGATCGAAGCGAAAATCGCGGAGCGGACAGCGGCCAAGAAATCGCGCGATTTTGGGCGGGCGGATGAGATTCGAACGTGGCTGCTCGAGAAAGGAATCGTACTAGAAGACACTCGCGAGGGAGTGCGATGGAAAAGAAAATGAAATTCGATTCTCTTGTTGTTCATGCGGGCGACCGCAAACGCCGGGGAGGGTGCGTTCCCTCGACAACCCCCATTCATCTGGGAACGACCTACTTTTACGATTCGGCGGCCACGCTCGACCGGGTTTTCGCGCACGAAGAAGAGGGGTTCAGCTACGGGCGCTACGCCAATCCTACGTCTGAGGCGCTCGAGGAACTCACAACGGCGATCGAGAACGGGCACGGATCGCTCGCCTGCGCATCGGGGATGGCCGCGGTGCAGATTGCGGTTCAAGCGGCACTGACGGATCACGCGCCAAGGATCGTGGCGGCGCAATCCCTCTATGGCGCAACCATCAAATTATTCGACCAGATATTCGGGCCGCTCGGGATCGAGACTTTGTACGTCGATATCTGCGATCTAGGCGCGGTTGAGCAAGCGATCTCGAGCAAGAAGCCGGGCTGTGTCTTCATGGAAACGGTGTCGAATCCGCTGCTGCGTGTCGGAGCCATTGACGAAGTGGCCAAGTTGACTAAGACTGCCGGCATTCCGCTGGTGGTGGACAGCACATTCGCGACACCGATGATGATTCGGCCGCTTGAACTTGGCGCGAACATCGTTGTTCACAGCGCGACAAAATATCTGGCCGGGCATGGCGATGTGCTGGGCGGGATTGTGGTGAGCGACGCGGAATATCACGAAGTGGTCCGCACGATTTCGCGGGTTGCGGGCCCGGTGATGGGGCCTTTCGAGAGCTATCTGACGATGCGGGGCATCAAGACGCTGGCGCTGCGGTTTGCGCGCCAGTGCGACAACGGCTGCAAACTGGCCAGTTGGCTGACCTCGCATCCTGCGGTTGATCGCGTATACTACCTTGCCGATCCACGGCACCCGGATGCCGCTACCGTGAAACGATTGTTTACCGGAGGGCTATTCGGCGCCATTGTCAGCTTCGAGATCAAAGGCGCGGACAAAGAAGCTGTGATGGCATTCATGGACCGGTTGAAAATGGTCGTTCCCGGCACGTCGCTGGGCGACGTGCATACCCTGCTGCTTTATCCAGTTATGTCCTCGCATCGGGATGTTTCGCCGAAGGTACGGGAGCGAATGGGCATTCGCGAGAATCTTGTGCGGGTTTCACTCGGCATTGAAGCCGCGGAAGACGTGATCGCGGACTCTGGACCAGGCGCTTAACCAGCTAACTACCTAGCCACCCACTACTACGAGTAAAGGCTTAGTCCACCTCTTCCAGGAAGGATCGGGATCGAAGGCTGTCATCGCCTTGGCTTTCTCTTCCGTATCAGTGCCGAGATCTTTTTGGTAAACGATGCCGCGTTGATTCACGAGGAAGGTCATCACACCACTGGAACGGTACTCGGCGGAATAGGCCACAACCGCGACGCCACCGGTCAGCTTTCCGTCAACGACGTAGTCCTTCGCTCCGCCCACCGCGTGCGGGCCTTGCGCCATCAGAATTCGATACAGGTATCCATGGAAGGGAATGTGTCTGCTGACGGCCTTTTCGTATCCTCCTTCGGCGGCTTCGGCAAGCAAGGGGCCGGCCGGGCTGACTGGCTCGCCTTCTTTCGGTTCCCAGTAAAGCCCGTTCTCTTTGCCGGGCTCGCTACGAATTCTTCTGGCGTAGGAACCAGGCGGGTTCCCATCATGTCCGCTGCGGGAGTACTCCCGCTGTGCTTCGATGATCGCGTGGCAGACCCGGATGGTTTCCAACTCGTTGCGGCCGACACGGCGGTAAAGCACCTCTTCCTTGCCGCCGGCGCTGTCAAATATCCAGTCTTCGCCCTGTTTGACTATGGGAATGGGAAGCGGCCAGCCGGAGGTTCCTACCGTTAGCACAAATTTGCCCGTTCCCTGAGGCGTCAGCTTGTGCTGGCGCTCATACGCCTTCACGAAGTTTGCGCGATCGTTCTTGTCGGCGATGTCGTCTCCGGAAGAAACTAATTCCTTTCCGTCCGGACCAAGAATATCTTGCAAGGCAGATACGTCGTTGCTTCGCGCGGCGTCAACCAGGGCCTTGACCGCGGCATGTGCCGTCGGAAAAGTTTTTTGCTGAGCGTTCTGTGCGCGCGCGGCATAAGCGAATAGAAGCAGGGCAACGGCGACGGCGATTATGCGGTCCCAACGCCGCAGAATGGAAGCGGAAAGACGACGCACGGAATGTGAACCAAAACTCATGACATTAGCGCTTTTGGCTCCGTCCCAGACTCTGTTGTCCGCGGTTGCTCGCCGCTCTTTCGGATTGGCCGCTGTTGCTGCCGCCAAAAACGCTCGGCCGTCCTCCCGTCTCCTGAGGCCGGTTCGCAGGGCCCTTGTTGGCCTGATAACCCGCATACGGATTGCGCGGCGGATTAGCAGGGCGGTTCGCGGGAGGCGCCGGCCGGTTGTTCGTAGGCCGATTTGTGCCGACATTCGACGAGGGCCGGCTATACGCTGGTGAAGGCGACGTTACGTTGCCCGGCCGATTGGCAGGCTTGTTCGCGTTGCTCGCATTGTAGCTGCCGGTGGGACGGTTGCTGCCGGTTGGTCGATTGACGGGGACAGGCGCGTTAGCGGGGCGCGACCAGGTTCCGCCATAGCCGGGCCGGCTGGCATACGGTACAGGCCGCGGCCGGTAGGTGTAGTGCGGCGGCCTGTAGTAGTTGTTGCGTACGATCCAGGTGTTGCGGTTGACGATGACCGTTCTGTGACCCCAATTCCAGCCCCATCCGCCCCATCCCCAAGGACGATTATTCAGTAGCGCTCCGATCGCTATTCCAGCGCCAAAAGTCAGCAGCGCACCTGCAACGACTGCGCCGGCGCTTGGCCCGGCGTAGACGACCGCGGGGTTATATTGAGGGATGTAAACGACCTGGGGATTGGCAGGCTGAATCACAATGATCTGCTGGCCGCCCTGATTCTGGGTGATTACCTGCTGCTGCGACGTGTTGGTTAGAGCGCCGGCAGCATAGGCTTGAGCCCGCAGCCTTTGTATCGAATCCATCACAGAAGCCTGATTGGCGCTAAAAGCTGCACCGATGGCCGCATAGTCGTCAATATGCTGCGCCATCATGTCCAGCACTTGAGGGAAATTCACCAGCGCAATGAAAGCCGGATCAAAGCCTTGTTGCTGGGCTAAATCCTGCAACGCGGCGCCATTCACATTCGAGCTTTGTTGTTTGAGCCAATTATCGACATCGAGGATTTCCTGGGGATTCGTCGAAGCAGTAGTAATCTGCGCTAGGAGAGTATCGGGGTAAAGGGCAATCGGAGCGAGTAACTGATCCAATTGCTGCGGTGTTGGCACAGCAACTTGAGCGTAGATCGTTCCGTTGAAGTCGTGAAGCAGGAGAAGCAACACAACAAAAATTGCGGATGACCTTGATTTGCGGCCCATACCACTCCGTGTATCCGACAACCGGATTTGAGTTCCCAAACACTATATCGAATTAGACACTCGATTCCGTCCGCGATTTGAGCCCGTGCGATGCCACAACAGCAACAGCTTTGGGCGTACACTTAATTCCGGACCGAACTGGGAAAGAAAGGAAGGTACCGAGACTATGAAACGCTGGCTAGGCATTGCCGGAATCGCAATCGCAATTGTTGTTCTGATCTTGATTGCGCTTCCATTCCTTATTAACGTGAACAGCTTCCGCCCCAAGATCGAGTCGGAATTAAGCACTGCCCTGGGACGGCCAGTCACGGTGGGCAACCTGAGCTTGTCCATCCTGTCGGGCAGTGTCGGTGCGGATAACATTGCGATTGCCGACGATCCCGAGTTCAGCCATTCGCCGTTCGTAACGGCGAAATCGTTGAAGGTGGGCGTTGAACTGATGCCACTGATCTTTTCCAGGCAGCTCAACGTAACCCATATCGCCTTGCAAGAGCCTCAAATCGTGCTGCTGAAAGCGGCCAATGGGAAATGGAATTTCTCAAGCATAGGGGGCGCTTCCGCGAAGAAAGAGCCCGAGCCGGCAAAATCCGGCACATCAACGCCGCCGAATTTTTCCGTTGCGAAGCTGAACATCAATCAAGGGAAATTGTCGGTGGGTAAGGCAAATTCTTCGGCTAAGCCGGTGGTCTATGACAATGTGAACATTTCGGTCACGAATTTTTCCTTTACTTCTCAATTTCCGTTCCAGCTGACGGCGCAGCTGCCGCGAAGCGGGGATGTGAACATCTCAGGGAAGGCCGGCCCCATCAATTCCGAAGACGCTTCCAAAACTCCATTGGAAACGGCGGTGAAGGTGAACAACATGATCATCGGATCGCTGGGAATGATCAATCCCGCCAGCGGCATAGCGGGACTGGCGAATTTTGATGGCACGCTGAACTCCAATGGGAGCCAGGCGAAAGCGGTGGGCGTATTTACCGGCAAGCAGTTGAAGTTCTCGCCGAAGGGCACGCCGGCGCCCGAGACAGTAGCCGTCAAGCATGCCGTGGATGTTGACCTCGACAAACAGGCGGGGACCATCAGCCAAGGAGATATCGCCATCGGCAGTGCGGAAGCGCATCTAACGGGAACCTTTCAAACCCAGGGCGACGACGAAGTGGTCAACCTGAAACTGAATGCGCCCAATATGCCGGTTGACCAATTGGCGCCTATGCTGCCCTCGATGGGAGTGACGCTTCCCTCGGGGTCGCAACTGAAAGGCGGCACGATGTCGGCTGAACTGGCAATTGTGGGACCGCTGGATAAGCTCGTGATCACGGGGCCGCTCCGGCTGGCCAACACTAAGCTGGCCAACTTCGATATGGGATCGAAAATGGGCTCGCTCGCGTCCTTCGCCGGCAAAGCGGTGTCGAGTCCCGATACCTCGATCCAAAACGCAAGCCTCGATGCACGTGTCGTGTCCGAAAATATCAAGGCGGATAACATCAACCTGACGGTGCCAGCCATCGGCGTGATCACGGGGGCGGGAACCGTTAGCCCGGCAGGAGCGCTGGCTTTCAAAATGCTAGCCGCCCTGCATGGTGGCATGGTGGGAGGCGTGTCAAAAGTGGCAGCAGGGGGCAGCGGCAAGGGTGGCATCCCCTTTGCAATCGAAGGAACTACCTCGAGCCCGAAGTTTGTTCCGGAACTAAGTGGAGTGGCCGCAGGGCTGGTCCAAGGCGAACTCGGCAACGTGACCAAGGGACAAATTCCGAACGCTAAGGGCTTGACCAAAGGCCTTGGCGGGATGCTAGGAGGAAAGAAGAAGCAGTAAAACCAAGAAAGGCTTCGCGATTTGCGCAGCACTGATTAGACTAGTTACTTGCTTTCCCCCCACCGCGGTGATTTGAGAGGAACTCGCTGTCGATGGGGCGGCGACCACGGTAGCCGTCTTCCACGTGATGCCAATAGCCGATATCGCGCTCTCCCGATTTCCAGCAGAGATACACTTCTTGGCCTCGATAGAGCGTCGGGAAATCGATCAACCCCATTTCCAAATCCTTGAGCTGGCAACCCGTTTCGTGGACTGCGTCGATGGTTTCTTTCAAACGCCGCGCGGCCGCGTCCTTGTGCTGTTTCAATTCCAGCAACTGGGCGCGCGGCGGAATCATGCCGCCCGAGAGCGCGATTCGTTGATGAATGTTGCCGATTTGCGCCTCCGCCTCGTCATACTGCCGCTTTGCGGAAGATAGCTTCTCGAGGTATTTCTGAATCTGCGGCAGCAGAGCTTCCGCTTCGAGTAGGGTAAAAAAGCGCGGCACGCGAATATGACTCAATGAACTCTTTTATTCTAGAGGCTTGCGGATCGGCATACACACATCGATCTCGGGCTCGCTCGAGAGATCGACGCTCAAGGCGCACGAGTTAGGCGCCAACACGTTCCAGATCTTTTCGGCCAGTCCGCGGATGTGGCGGGCGAAACCGCCCGATCCGGTCGAAATCCGGCTGCTGAAGCAGGCGCGCGAGAGATACGATCTGAAGCCGCTCGTCGTTCACGATAACTACCTCATCAATCTCGCTTCGGCGGATGCCGCGATACGGCAAAAATCGATCGAGGCGTTTACAGGCGAACTCGAACGGGCCATTCTGATTGGCGCGGAGTACTTGGTCGCACATCCCGGCAATTATAAGGACGTCACGCTCGAGCAAGGCCTGCTGAACGCGGCCGAAAGTCTGGCGCTGGCGCTGGCGAGGGGTTGACGAGCCGCTCAGACACAATGCCCGTATCGAGATCCTGCTCGAGAATACGGCCGGCGCTGGTAACCAATTGGGCGGCGAACTCACGGAATTGGCCACCATCCGCGAATTGGCCAGTCCGTATGTTGGAGCCGCCATCGGCTTTTGCTTGGACACGTGCCACTTGTATGTCTCCGGGCGAGATGTCAGCACGGCAACCGGTCTTGAGGCAGCGATACGCGAGGCGAATGAACTTCTGGAGTTGAAACATGTTCCCGTAATGCATGCCAACGATGCGAAAATGCGCCTGAGCTCGCACGTGGATCGGCACGCGCACATCGGCGACGGTTATATTGGAAGGGAAGGCTTCCGACGAATCCTTAATCACCCGCAGTTGCGCGAGAAGGCTTTTATCCTTGAGACTCCGGTTGACGAGCCGGGCGATGATCTCCGGAACGTCACAGCCTTAAAGGAGCTGGTCCCATTTCCGAACAAGCGTTTGACCACCAAAAAATCGAAGCGAAATGGCATGAGCGGTGGACGAACGATCCGGCGCTCTACGTAGCCGATTCGCCGGAGAAGCCCAAGTACTACGTCGCTGAGATGCTGCCCTATCCGAGCGGCAAGCTCCACATGGGCCACGTGCGTAATTACTCGATTGGCGATGCGCTGGCCCGCTATATGTGGATGCGCGGCTATGATGTGCTGCACCCGATGGGTTGGGATGCGTTCGGGTTGCCGGCGGAGAACGCGGCGATTAAAAGCGGCGTGCATCCTCGCGATTGGACCCTCAGCAAAATCGCGGAGATGAAGAGCCAGATGCAAAGCATGGGCTTCGGCTATGACTGGTCGCGCGAGATCTCCGCCTGCGAGCCGGAGTATTACCGCTGGAACCAGTGGTTCTTCCTAAAAATGTACGAGCGGGGACTGGCGTATCAAAAGGAAGCGCTGCTGAATTGGTGCCCGGAATGCCAAACCGTACTCGCTAACGAGCAAGTCATCAACGGCTATTGCTGGCGGCATGAGACGACTCGAGTGGAGCAGCGAGCGTTGAAGCAGTGGTTTCTGAAAATCACCCATTATGCGGACGAGCTGCTCGAAGGTTTGAAGCTGCTTGAACACGGTTGGCCGGAGCGCGTCCTGACCATGCAGCGCAATTGGATTGGCCGGTCGGAAGGCGCGGAGATGGACTTCACTCTTGAAGGAAGCGGCGAAAAGATACGGGTCTTCACAACGCGGATCGACACGATCTATGGAGCAACCTGCCTGATTCTCGCTCCGGGGCACCCATTGGTGGACCGGCTGGTTCAAAAGCCGGCCGACCGCGCTCGCGTCAAGGAAATGATTGACGCGACGGCCCGCAAAGATCCGGGAGAACTCGAGAAAGAAGGCTTGTTCACTGGGGCCTACGCGATCCGCCCGTTCGATGGCGCCAGAGTTCCCGTGTGGATCGCCAACTTTGTTCTAATGGGCTACGGCACGGGCGCCATTATGGCGGTACCTGCGCACGATGAGCGCGACTTTGAGTTCTGCCGCAAATACGGCATTCCGGTGGTCCCGGTGATCCGGCCCGTGGATAGTCCGCTCGCCGATGGCTCGGCGATGAAGGAAGCATTCACCAGCTACGGCCTTGTCGAAAACTCAGGCGAATGGTCGGGCCTTCCGAGCGAGGAAGCGCGCGTGAAGATGGCTGCGTATGCGCGGCAGAAGGGGTTTGGAGAGCCTGCTATTACGTTTCGCATCAAAGACTGGGGCATTTCGCGCCAACGCTATTGGGGCACCCCGATTCCGATCATTCACTGCCCGAAATGCGGCATGGTCCCAGTCCCCGAGCAGGACCTGCCCGTGGTACTTCCATTGGATGTAAAGATCACGGGAGAAGGAAAATCGCCGCTCGAATCGGTCGAATCGTTCATCCATGTTTCGTGTCCAAAGTGCGGCGGCGACGCGAGGCGCGAGAGCGACACGATGGACACGTTCGTCGATTCGTCCTGGTACTTCTATCGCTACTGCGATCCGCATAACGAGCAACAGCCGTTTGATTCCTCCATCATTGCGAAATGGTTTCCGATTGACCAGTACATCGGCGGCGTCACGCACGCGATTCTGCACCTGATTTATTCGCGATTCTGGACAAAGGTGATGCGCGACATCGGACTTGTGTCGAATAGCGAGCCCGCGAAGAACCTCTTCACGCAAGGCATGGTACTGAAGGATGGCTCCGCGATGTCGAAGTCGAGGGGCAACGTTGTGGATCCCGACGAAATGGTTGAGAAGTACGGCGCGGACACATGCCGGATGTATACCTTGTTTGCGACGCCTCCTGAGAAGGACATGGACTGGAACGAATCGAGCGTCGAGGGCCAGTTCCGATTTCTGGGCCGCGTGTACCGGTTCGTGACGCGCAATGTTAGCCGGATAGCCACGGGGGAGTTCAATGAAGCGGACCGGCAGGCCCTGCGTAAACTGCACCAGACGGTGCGGAAGATCACCGGCGATTTCGATAGCCGCTGGCATTTCAACACGTCGATCGCCTCGCTGATGGAACTGTTGAACGAGCTGTATGCGCTCGAGGACACGCTTTCACCAGTGCCGGTGCGAGAGATTCTGGAAAAGCTGACGCTGATGCTCGCTCCGTTTGCGCCCTACACGGCTCAGGATCTGTGGGAGGCGCTCGGTCACGACGCTCCGGCATTTCGGGAGCCATGGCCGACGTTCGATCCGGAGCTGGCGAAGGAAGACGTTGCCGAGATTGTCATTCAGGTCAATGGCAGGGTGCGCGGCAAGATTCACGTAGCTTTCGGCACGCCGGACCAACACGTTCGCGAGCTGGCTTTGGCCAACGATAAGGTACAGCCCTTTGTTTCGGGCAAGCAGGTGCTCAAAGTGATTATCGTTCCCGATAAGCTCGTGAATATTGCCGTAAAGTAGGCCGGTCGCTCACGCTTCCGGCTCCTTATGCACAGCGTGAAACAATGAGGTGCGAGGAGGACGTGATTGCCGTGTCCACAACAACACTCGTTCCGCTAAGTGAATACCTCCATACTATGTATCGCCCGGACTGCGAGTACATTGACGGAGTGTTATTGGAGCGCAATGTGGGTGAATGGAACCATAGTCGGCTGCAAACGTCGCTGAGCTGGTATTTGAGGAACCGCGAGAAGGAATGGAAAATCTTGGTTGTGGTCGAACAGCGCGTCCAAGTGAAGCCCACACGCTTCCGCGTACCGGATATCACCGTCCTGACAGGCCCCCCTCCTGAGAGCGGGATTATCAAAGACCCACCGTTTCTGTGCATCGAAATCCTATCGCCAGACGACCGCATGACCGAAATGCAAGAACGTATCGACGACTATCTTGCGTTTGGCGTGCGTTACGTTTGGGTGATCGATCCCCGCAGTCGGCGGGTTTTCGAGTACGCCCCGGACGGCATGCGCGAGGCCAAGGACGGCATTCTATCCGCTACGAACCCCGATATACGCGTCGTTCTTGCCGAACTCGAGGAATCCCAGTCCCAGTAGGGCAATGAGATGTGGCTCCAGATCAAGAGCATATTCTGCTGGCTTCGCTCGCCGCGGTCCAAGGGGGAGCGCAGATTCCGAAGTTTGAGCACATCGTGGTCATCGTTCAGGAAAACCGCACGCCAGACAACCTGTTCCAGGGCTTGTGCGCTCCTCCGTTCGGCTCGGCGAGTTCGTGTGGCATAACAGGAATCGCATCGCAATACGATATCCAAACCGATGCCCCAAAGGACGCAGAGTTCTTCCTGAACGACAAGAGACCGGCAACCGCCCCGGATGATCAATAACTGGAACGAAAGCAGGCTAGCACCGATCGCCTAAGCGAAGAATCGCAAGACCGCTCCCTCGCGATCGCGGCTGGGTAGGATTGTCAATCGGCTGCGGCATGTTTCGCTCGCCATGAAATAATGCTTGTTTTCAGGGAGAACTAACACCCATGGAATCGGAACCGGGTCGCGGCCGCCGCGATTTCATCAGGCAAGCAACAGGAGCCGCTGCGCTCACCAGCTCGCTCTTCACCGGCCGCGTAAAGGGCGCCAACGACAAGATCGCCATCGGGTTTATCGGCCTTGGCCGCATGGGCCGCGACGACCTTCGCTTCGCTATGCTGCAGCCGGAACTCGAGGTGGTTGCGCTGTGCGACGTCTATCAGCCGTGCCTCGACTTCGCTGTGAAGATGGCGGACGGCAAGCCAAGAGCTGTCAAGGACTTTCACCAGATCCTAGAGGATAAGTCGATTGACGCCGTCTGCGTAGCGACGCCCGATCACTGGCACCCCTACCTGACCATCGAAGCCTGCAAGGCGGGCAAGGACGTGTATGTCGAAAAGCCGGTTTCGGTAACCGTGGAAGAAGGGCAGCGGATGGTGGAGGCCGCGCGCAAATATAAGCGCGTCGTTCAGGCCGGCACGATGCAGCGGAGCGCCGAGCATTTTCAAAAAGCCCTCGCCATCGTACAGAGCGGCCAGTTGGGCAAAATCACAATGGCCCACACCTGGAATTACGGCCACACGAAGCCGGAAGGCATCGGTAATCCACCCGACTCGGAACCGCCGGCAGACCTGGATTGGGACATGTGGCTGGGACCGGCGCCCAAGCGGCCATACAATGCGAACCGGTTCGGCTACGACATCGAGCATCCGGCCCACCCCCGTTGGTTCTCGAACTTCCGGTGGTTCTGGGATTATGCGGGCGGGATGATGACCGACTGGGGCGTGCACTTGCTTGACATCGTGCAAGGCGGAATGAACGAAGAACAACCGAAATATATTTCTGCGTCAGGCGGAAAGTGGTACCTCAGCGATAACCGTGAAACTCCCGACACCTTGAAGGTGACCTACGAATATCAAAGCGGTTGGATCGCGACGTACGAGAACCGGAACAACAACGGTCAATCGATGTTCAACAAAGGATACGGGATTCTGTTCTTCGGTACCAGCGGCACGATGTTTGTGGACCGCTCGGAGTACTTCATTCTCCCCGAAATGAAAGTCAGCGAGGAGAATAGAACGACTCAGATCCCGCTGATGTCGGAATCGTCAATGCAGGGTGTTTCGAGTGGAAACTTCAACCATTGGAAGAACTTTGTTTCGTGCATCAAGACGCGCGAACGGCCCATCTCCGATATCGAAATCTGCTACAAGAGCACGGCTACCTGTCTGCTCGGCAATGTGGCGCTGCGAACAGGCGAACGGATCGAGTTCGACACGGCGAAGCAAACGCTGGTCGAACCGAAGCACAGAAAATGGCTGACACGCGATTACCGCAAGCCCTGGAAGCTGAGTGTTTGAGGCTGTGCATCTTTCGCTCTGCCCCTGGAATCCGACTAAGGGAATCGGATTTTAGGAAGTAACGCCTTCCGATTGAGCGGTTTTCCCGTTAAACCGTTCTAAGCTGGTAGAAGGCAGGGCCGATTGGGAGCTGAGAGTGTAATTCGGGCGGAGTTGCTAGGGAAAAGCTATCGCTCTGGCCGATCGGAGCTAGTGGTTTTTGAGAATCTCTGTCTGGAGGTTCCGGCGGGTGAGCTCCTCGCAATTATCGGCGAATCGGGAGCTGGCAAATCGACGTTACTGCACTTACTCGGCGGTCTGGACAGGCCTTCGAAAGGTAAGATATACTTCGGCCAGCGAGACTTGGGGTCGCTTTCGGACAAGAGCTTGGCCGCCTTCCGGAACGAGAGCCTCGGTTTTGTGTGGCAGAGTCCGTCCCTGTTGCCGGAGTTTACAGCGCTCGAGAACGTGATGATGCCGTTGCTGATTCGCGGGAGCGAGCCGAAGGAGGCCGACGCGATAGCGCGGGCAAGGCTGGATGAAGTGGGTTTGCGAGCTCGCGAAACGCACCGCCCTGGAGAACTGTCGGGTGGTGAACAACAGCGCGTCGCGCTGGCGAGGGCCCTTGCGGGCCGGCCCCAGGTTCTGCTGGCCGACGAGCCGACCGGGAACCTGGATCATCGAACGGGCGAAATGGTCATGGGCCTGCTGACGGAGCTCCATCGCGCCCACGGTCTTACGTCGATTTTCGTGACTCACAATTTATCGTTCGCGGAGCAGTGCGACCGCGTCCTGGAGTTAAGAAAGGGCAGCCTGGTTGCTCCGGAATTTCCGGAATCTCAGGTTGCCGGAGTTGGACGAGACGCAACCCGTCTCGGCGGTGGCAATTATGTTTGAACGTTATACCGAAAAAGCGCGCCGAGTTATCTTCTTTGCCCGATATGAGGCGAGCCAGTTCGGCAGTCCGTACATCGAGACCGAGCATCTCCTTCTCGGTCTCCTGCGGGAGGATAAAGCGCTCGCCAATCGGTTTCTGCGGTCACACGCGGCAATCGAATCGATTCGCAAGCAGATTGAGGCCCACACAACCATACGCGAGAAGGTATCCACTTCGGTTGACCTTCCCCTCAGCCATGAGTGCAAGCGCGTATTGGCATACGGTGCCGAAGAAGCGGAGCGCCTGAGCCACAAGCACATTGGAACGGAGCATCTGCTGCTGGGCTTGCTCAGGGAAGAAAAGAGCTTTGCTGCCGAAATTCTGCACGAGCGCGGCCTGCGCCTCTCGGCTGTTCGGGAGGAGATTGCCCGTTCGGCATCGGAGAAGACGGCATCAAGCAGGCCCAAAGAGAGCTCGCTGCTGGCGGAATTCAGCCGCGATCTGACGCAGGCGGCGATTGACGGAATGCTCGATCCGTTGATTGGGCGCGATGGGGAACTGGATCGCGTCGTGCAGATTTTGTGCCGCCGGACCAAGAACAATCCAGTTTTGATAGGCGAGCCCGGCGTGGGCAAGACCGCCATTGTGGAGGGACTGGCGCAGCGGATCGCGGATGGGGACGTGCCGTCGTTCTTGTCTGACAAGCGCATTTTGGCGCTCGATCTTTCTCTCATCGTGGCGGGAACCAAGTATCGCGGCCAGTTTGAAGAGCGCTTGAAAACGATCATGAAGGAGTTGATGGAGAATCAGAACGCGATCATCTTCATCGACGAGCTTCATACGCTGGTGGGCGCGGGATCGGCCGAAGGGTCGCTCGACGCCGCCAACATTCTGAAACCGGCGCTTTCCCGGGGAGAGATTCAATGCATTGGCGCAACGACGCCCGCCGAGTACCGGAAGTCGATCGAAAAGGATCGATCGCTCGAGCGGCGATTTCAGGCTGTGAAAGTGCCTCCGCCCAATGAGATCGATGCGATCAAGATCCTGTTTGGCATCAAGGAGCGGTACGAGAAATTCCATGCCGTTGCTTATACGGATGAGGCGATTGAATCGGCAGTGTACACATCGACACGCTTCATCCCTGACCGTTTCCTTCCCGACAAGGCGATTGACCTGATCGACGAGGCGGGCGCGCGCGTGAAGCTGCGGCAGACTACGCTGCCTTCGGAAGTGGCCGACATCCAAAAGCGGATCAAGTTCATCGTTCACCGCATGGAGAACGCGATCGCCAATCACGAGTTCGAGAAGGCTCGCTTTTATTCCGACGAGGAGCGGAAGGAACGCGAGAACCTGCGGGCACTGCGCGAAAAGTATAACCTCGACGACACATCCACCGGTCTCGTCACCAAGGACGATATCGAAGACGTGGTAGCGCGTTGGACCGGCGTGCCGATGACTTCGATCAAGGAAGAGGAGATCTCGAAGCTCATTCGCATCGAAGAAGAGCTGCACAAACGTGTCATCAGCCAGGAGAAGGCGATCTCCGCGCTGGCTCGGGCGATCCGGCGTTCCCGCGCCGGACTGAAATCCCCGAAGCGCCCCGCTGGATCATTTTTGTTCCTGGGACCGACCGGCGTCGGAAAAACCGAAGTGGCGCGCGCTTTGGCGGAATTCCTGTTTGGCAGCGAAAAGGCGCTGATCCGCTTCGATATGTCGGAGTTCATGGAGAAGCATTCGATCTCGAAGCTGATCGGATCGCCTCCCGGCTACGTCGGCTACGAAGAGGGTGGTCAGCTCACCGAGCGCGTGAAGCGGGCCCCGTATTCGGTTATCCTGCTGGACGAGATTGAGAAGGCGCATCCTGACATCTACAACATTCTTTTGCAGGTGTTTGAAGATGGGCAGCTCACCGACGGTCTAGGCAATACGGTCGACTTCAAGAATACGATCATCATCATGACCTCGAACCTTGGAGCGCGGTTCCTCGACAAGCGGGGACAGATCGGGTTCTCGGTTTCGGAGCCGGGCGCCAACATCCCGCAAAAAATTGAAGATATGGTGATGAGCGAGGTAAAGCGCGCGTTCAATCCCGAGTTCTTGAACCGGTTGGACGAAGTGATTCTGTTCACCTCGCTCACGGACGATGACCTGATGCAGATTGTCGAACTGCTGGTTGAGCAGGTTAACTTGAACCTCGCAGCCAAGCAGATGAAAATCCGGCTCGAACCGGCGGCGGCGAAGTACATTCTCGACAAGACCTGTGGAGATCGAAGCTATGGCGCCCGTCCGCTGAGGCGTGCGCTCCAGAAGTACATCGAAGACCCCTTGTCGGAAGCGCTCATTCAGGGGACACTTCCCCGCCCGGCGGAGCTTGAAGTGTATCTCGGCGAAAACGGGCTGTACTGCAGGCAGGTAGCCGGGGAACTCGAACCGCAACCTGTAACGGCGGGAGGCGAACCGGATCTCGCGCCGACGAGCAGCGGCACACCGCTTTATTTGTTCTGACCGACCCGATGCCCGACTTTCGCGCGGGCGCGAGCAGGGCGTAGCTGGTTGATCCAATACGCCCAGGCCACGATTAACGAAAAGAAAATCAAACTACTGATCGGCGCGGTGGCCGGATTCGAGGGCGGCGGCCCCGCGATGTTGTTGTACCAAGCGATCGTGATGAGGCCAATACCGCTCCAGAAGCCGTATACACCAAAGCGCTTTCTTGCGACGGTCGCGCGAACATAAAGAGTGATAGCGAGTGCCCAGAGACCGCCCTCCACGATGAGCGTGGCCGGCACCGAGGTCCACAGCGCCAATCCGAAATAGCGACGCACTCCCGGCGCTAGCGGCATGTCGGGCCTGTGGCTCACCCAATCGAGCAGCCAGTGGCTCAAGACCACCCCAAACAGCAGGCACGCCCCACGCCAGTAATGCCGCCTCAAATAATACGCAGCGGCGAACAGGCCGGCCCATATCAAGTCCATCAACAAACTGTGGCTGAAAGCGATCTCGGTTGAATTGAGATAATTCGCCGCTCCCATGCCCTGGTTGAATCGCACATGTTCGATTCCGGCCATCATGAAAAGGCACCAAGCGAAATCGGGGAGCATTGCGGCGAACGTCGTAGTACGTAAGCGTCGCGTAAACCCCTATAGCAAAACCGAGCGGATCTGTGGATAGTGGTTTACATGAAGAAACCACAGGGGAGCAGCAGGACGCGCTCTCGATCGAGTACTGGAGAAGACGAAGATGTCGCGGCGGGGCCGCGGGCTCTCGGTGAACAGTATGCGAAGCGCGGCGAACCCGAACGAGACCTTACGGTTGGCGCAAGCGCCTGCGGGAAGCGGCGCGCCGGTGCGGTTTTCCATTTCGATGAACGCGGACCAGCGGAGTGCCAGTCGTCCGCGGAAGGCGGCTGGAGCTGGTGCTGGCGAGAGGTGAGCGACTACGAATCAGCTCCAGCATGGACACGGCACTTATGCGCACGGTGCTGGAAGAGATGCTGGGGATGATTCGGCCTGCAGGCCAGCGTGCGGAGTATCTGTATCCGGACCCATGCGGGATGCAGAAGGACTTTGACAGCCGCGCTCGTCAGGATGATCAGAAGTTCGATGCCTATGCCGGACATTTGGTCGTCTTCACGAGCCACCGGCGTGACCGCGTGAAGATTGTGTACTGTCGATAGCAATCATTTTGCCTATGGGACAACAATTAAAGGAAGTACGCTGTTTGATAGCTCCAGCGAGACTCCGCGAGAGAAGAGGCAAGCGATGGCTGCTCCAGAGTTCCGGGCGCTATTCGAGCTGAATCGATCTGAAGCAGGCCGCGCGGCGCAAGCAAGATCAACGTCCTGCATGGGGAACGAATACCATATCATTTGTCTGGCATTGAGTAAGTAAGTGACTGAACTGATTACTTCCTGATGGCCGTCGATACCGAACGTCTGCCGGAAGACCCAAAGGCTTTGCAGCAGATGGTGCTGGATCTGATGGCGCAACTGGATCACGAGTTTAGCGAACGCAGCAAGATCGAAGCCCTGCTTCGCGAGTTGTACGATGCAGAACGCAACCGCGAGAGCGAGCAGCTTCCTGACGAGCAACTGGCTCTGTTCGCCGCGCTGTGGCAGAAACGCCGAACGGAGCGAGAGGCGGAGAACCCGGCTGGGGATGAGGATGACGATGATGGCCAACCCGGCGAGCCTGGCGCGAACACGACCTGGGCACAAAGAAGCGCGGCAGCCATCAAGCACTGCCCCGACAGTCTGGAGGACGACGGCATCGTGCACGATCTGGCCCAGGAGGAAAAACGCCTGTGCGATGGGATCAGGATCTGCGGCCTATTGGCGAGGAGACCTGTGAACGCTATGGTCCGTCCCGCTTCGCTCACGGTGATCGAAGAAGCCTGCTTAAAGATCAGCTTGTGCGTGCGCGGTGAGGACTGCAGGCAACCAGGCGCAGCCCAGTTCGAGGACCATTGACAAAGCGCAGCCTGCTGGCACACGTGGATCCTGAGAGTAAGATCGCCGTCCACTTACCCTGCACCGGCAGGAGGGGATGCCGACGGCACGGCGTCGATATCTCGCGCAAGAGCATGTGCGGCTGGCTGGCGCAATCCGCCCGTCTGCTGAACCCGCTGCTGTATCTGGCGGCGAAGAAGGTTCTGCTTCAATCGAAAGCCATCGAGCACGACGATCCCGGCGTGAAGGTGCTGAACAGGAAGCTGCCCATTTGCTCGCGCCGGGCGCCTTTGGCCTCTGCGGCGACGCCGATCATCAGATGATCCTTTACGATAACGCGCCGACTCGGGAGCGGGCCCGGGCGGAGGATTTCCTAGCCGGATATCGCAGCTACTTACAAGCAGTGCTGCGGCGGATGTGACGCTTCTTTCAAGGACCTGGCACGCGGCTTGATAAAAGAGGTAGCGATACTTTGGGCTGGCGCCGACGCGCTGTTTCCATAGGGCTCTGGAATCAGACCCCGGCCCGCATGGGCCCGCATTACTGCTCATTGCTCAGCTCTGCCGTCTAGAAAAAAGCAGAACCGTGCAATATGAGGACCGAAGATCGACTGCGGCTGCGCCAACTTGAAGCTCGTCCCGTTCTGGACAGGACCTGCATCGAGTACCTGCTGGAGATCCAGCTGAGGATCTGCCAGAGAGCCCCCGAGGGTCGCGCGGTGCGCTACGCTCTCGAAACTGGACAGCGCTGACGCGCTGCGGGGAAGACAAATGTCCAAATCGACAACGACCCGTACTGAGCAAACAATCCGCGGTGTGGCTGTCTGGGCGCGGTGACTGGATGTTCTTTGGTAGCGATGTCGGCGGCAGGACTGCAGCCGTGCTGCGCAGTTTCGTGGCTTCCTGTCAGCAAGCACAAGGTCGATCCCCTTGGCCTGGTTCATGGATGTACCTACTCGCGTATAGGCACTCATTCCGTCGATCGATCTACAAGCTACTGCCTCACAACCGGGCTCAAGCGCAGCCCGTGATCGAACCTGATTTCGCAGTCACCAAGCACATCTGTTCTACATAATTCTCAGCC
>CAVRNU010000059.1:0-45253 GCA_963722585.1 Bryobacterales bacterium
GAAGTGTTCGGGCGAGTTGCCGTACGATGAATAACCCCATTCGGTATCCCAGACAGGTGTGCCCGGGCTTGCCGTACGCTGGATGAGTCGACGTAACAGCAACAGATCGCCCAGGAACGTCTCCGGTCTTGAATCGCGATACGGATGCACAGCAATGGCGCTCGCTTTTTGAGCTGAACCCGACTCCAGCATCGAAGCAAGAAACGGAAAATCGAATCCCGACGTTCCGCCCGTGCTGACCGCTGCGCCCGGATCCTGGCGGCGGATCGCCTCGAGAGCGGTACGCAGCAGGCCGGGATAGACGGCGGGATTTGGAAGAAACTGTTTCCCATTCGGTTCATTCCAAATTTCGAAGCGGGCATTATGTCCGCGGAAATGCGAAACCACTGCGGCAGCGTAACGAGAATACGCCGCGACATCATCAGCCGATCGCGGGAAGTTTCCGCCGTGCTCGGGATGTCCGTACGCAAGCAGCCACAACACACCCATGCCGCGCGCTTCGAGCGAGCGCATTAGACCGTCGAACGGAGCGAAATCGTAGCGTCCCTGCTTCTCCAGCTTTGCCCAAAGCAGATCCATGCGCACAAAGCTGAATCCGGCGTCTCTTGCAAGATCGAGCGCACGATCGTCTTTCAGGAAATGAATATCGACACCTAATCGAGAGCGCAGTCCTGCAGTGTCTTCTGGCGCGGTTATCGGGGCCGCTGTTCGATCAAGGTACAAACTCGCATCTGCCGTCGTGAGCAACCGCACGTGGTCAAACGCAATCTCACCTTGCACCGGCTGTCCATAACGTCCCTGGACCTGAGTCTGTGAGTTCAACGCAGCGAACACCAGAACGGCGAGAATGAGTGAAAATCGGGCCTCTAAACGTGCCTGCGTCGTAGCAAGCATCACTCACCTCGCGCCGCTCGTCCAATATCCTGGACGCGCACGCACGACAGCCTCGGGGTGGCTTTTCACCGAGACCTGAAGCGAATGAAAAGAAGATACCAGCTCGGAGGGTGGCGTAAAAGTCAGCAGGTATTGGCTGTGAATCTCCTTGCCAATGCCGACCAGATCGTTTTCTAAACCGTGCACAGTTTCGAAGGAGACGTGACGGCCGCCAGTGCTCGCGGGCAGCGCTTGCCCAATATTCCGCTTGGCGAGCCGGGCCAGTTCGGTAATTATCGGGCTGATCGCCGGATCGGGTCCGGTATCGGGTGCTGAAGATGAAAGATCGCTCGCCTTCGTTGTAAACGGAGTCACGTAAGCCGAATAGGTCAAGGTGAAAATGGTGACGTTTAACCGCTGAGCCAGCGCGAGAACCTCTTCCGGTTTGGTTTTACTTCCACGGTCCCGTGACTCGCTCACCACGAGCAGAATGCGCCTGCGGTCCGATGCCTGAGCGGCAAGCAGCCGGAGACCCTCGCCAATCGCATCAAGGACATGCGAGTCAATGCCGCCAGCTGGCTTCAACCGCTTAAAAGCGTTTCGAATGCGATCGCCGTCTGAGGTAAATTCTTGCGCGACCTTGACCTCGGAATCAGCCGTAAGGAGAGCGGCATCGCCATCCTCGCCAGTGATGTAGCCGTCGATCAAGCTCCCGACTTTTTTGATTTTGAGCAGCGCGGCCCCGGAAGCCCCGCCCGTCTCAACCACGACAACAACAGAAACGCGGGATTGATATACACCCGACGGATCGACTTGAATCGCACACGGCACACCGTTATCCAGCAGCACGAAATCGCTGGCGGACAGACCATCAATTGACCCATGCTTTTTGTCGCTTACGAAAACCGGCACTACAACCAGCGGCGCGCGGGCGTGAAACGTCGGATTCTGGCCGACAACGAATGCAACTAGCGCGGTAAATAGCGCATATCGGAGCACAATGCACGATGGACGGTACGGAAGTGAACGCAGTTTCCGAAAGAGACGGCGTCAGTCGCTACAATGCAGAAACCACCCCTCCCTCGCGATCGCAGCTCGTCTTGGCCTGCGTCTTCATCACCTTACGAGTCGCGACTCCGTAAGTCATTGCAGTTGTTCGGCGGCTTCATCTGAGCCGCGCCCGAAGGAAGCGGTTCAACGCAGCGAACAGCAGAACGGCGAGAATGACCAAAAATCGGATCTCACTTCGCGCCGCTCGACCAATATCCTGGACGCGCACGCACAATCGCCTCCGGGTGGCCTTTCACCGAAACCTGAAGCGGATGAAAAGAAGATACCGGCTCGGAGGGTGGCGTAAAGGTAAGCAGGTATTGGCTGTGAATCTCCTTGCCAATGCCGACAAGATCGTTTTCTAAACCGTGCACAGTTTCGAAGGAGACATGACGGCCGCCGGTGCTTGCGGGCAGCGCTTGTCCGATATTTCGCTTGGCGAGCCGGCTGAGCTCAGAAGCGATCGCCAGCGGGTTAATGCCGCTATTAGGAGGCGCTGGACCAAGATCGCTCGCCGTCGTTGTAAACGGAGTCGCGTAGGCCGAGTAGACCAGGGTGAAAATGGTGACGTTTGACCGCTGAGCCAAAGCGAGAATTTCTTCCGGCTTGCTTTTACTTCCACGGTCCCTTGATTCGCTCACCACGAGCAGAATGCGCCTGCGGTCCGATGGCTGAGCGGCAAGCAGCCGGAGACCCTCGCCGATCGCATCGAGTACGTGCGAGCTGAGACCGGCCGCCGGCTTCAGCTGCTCAAAAGCGTTTCGAATGCGATTGCCGTCGAAGGTAAATTCTTGTGCAACCTTGACCTCTGAATCAGCCGTAAGGAGTGCGGCATCACCGTCCTCGCCAGTGATGTAACCGTCGATCAAGCTCCCGACTTTCTTGATTTTGAGCAGCGCGGCCTTAGAAGCCTCACCTGTCTCAATCACCACAATGACCGAAACGCGGAATTGATATATGCCGGACGGATCCACTTGAATCGCGCGCGGCACACCGTTATCCAGCAGAACAAAATCGTTGGCGGACAGACCATCAATCGACCGGTGCTTTTTATCGCTGACGAAAACCGGCACGATGACCAGCGGCGCGCGGGCGTGAAACGTCGGATTCTGGCCGGCAGCGAATCCAACTAGCGCGGCGAGGAGTGCATACCGGAGCACAATGGACGATGGACGCCACCGAAGTGAACACAGTTTCCGAAAGCTATGGACTCCGTTTCTTCCTCGTTTCGGCGACAATCTGAAGCGCGCGCTGAATATCCGGGTCATCTGGCAAATCCTTTTGCGCAACCAGCAGTTCCTTCTCACCGGCATCGACGCGGCCGGCCTGGCACTCAATCAGACCCAGGTTTTTGTGAAGAATGGGCGCAGCGCGGCAACTCCCGCAGGCTTCGATCGCCTGGCGCAGGTCGCTGATCGCTTCATCCCATTTCTGCTGTTTTGCGGCGGCAATCGCAAAATTGCTAAGTGTCTGCGCGCGGTCTAACGAATCGTGCTGGGTTTGCAATTGTTGCATGCGTTCGCGGTACAGCTTCGCTTCTTCAGGCGAAGTTTTGCTTAACGCTCGCAGAAGAGCGTACGTCGCCTGCGTGTTCGATGGATCGAGATCGATGCATTTTTTCCAGGCGTCGATAGCTTCCTTCGGGCGTCCCGCAGACTGAAGCGAGTTCCCGAGCGCGAAATAAGCCTGGCTGTTCCGCGGGTCGAGCGAAAGCTCTTTCTGGAATGCGTTGACGGCGGCTTGCGCTTGTCCGGCTTCCTGCTCCGCCATCCCGAAGCGGTAACAGGCATCCGGCAAAGTAGGCGAGGTTTCGCAAGCAATCTTCAGTTCGGCTCGCGCCTCGCCCGTTCGATGAAGATCCGCCAGCATGCGGCCCCTATTGTAATGAGTCACGGCCAGATTTGGAGCAAGCCTTACCGCTTCTGAAAATTCGTTCAGCGCCGCCTCTTGCTTCCCCAGGTCGGCGAGAGCAATGCCGAGATTGACACGAGCATCGGCGGACTTAGGTTCTAGATTGACCACCCGTTGAAACGTGGCCGCGGCCGCAGGATTTTTGGCCCGGGTCTCGAGCATGCCAAGCCCGGTGAGCGCTTTCGTATTGTTAGGCTCGGCTGTGAGAACGGTATTAAATTCGGCGCGCGCCGGGTCCGTCTCGCCGCGAGCCGCAAGAATCAAAGCCAGATTCAAATGCGCTTCCACGTATTGGGGATTGTTGTCGATAGCTTGGCGCAGCAATGGTTCGGCCCGCCCGGCGTCGCCATTCATTGCGTAGAGAACGGCCAAATTAGTCTGGCATTCCGCGCATTGCGGGTCGTTCTTGATAGCGTTCAACAGCACGGATTGCGCTTCTTGCGCGCGCCCCTTCGCCGCAAGCAGCATGCCGAGCTGATTGGCGGCTGCGCTGAAACGTGGATCGAGCGAGAGAGCCCTGTCGAGACTCGCGATCGCCTCATCCGTCTGCTTCAGGCGAATTTGCGCGAGCGCCAGATTGAAATAAGTTTTGGCGTTCGAAGGATCGAGTTTGAGCGCGGCCCGGTAATTTTCAATCGCGGCGCTTGGGTTGCCTTCTTCGAGCTCCTGGTTGGCTTTGTTTGCCGTGGTGCTCGCGACATCGGCCATCTGTTGCTTTTTTTTGCGTTCCTGGAATGCCGCGAGCTGCTTGCTTGCGAGATCGGCGCGGCCCAGCTTGCGCAGCACAGCGGCAAGCTGGAACATGGCTTCCTGCGAGTTAGGGTCGAGGCTCAAAGCCGTTTCGAGATGTTGCCTCGCTTCTGCCGGTCGGTCGAGCTTCGCAAGTGCAAAACCGAGGTTATATTGGCACTCGTAGTCATTCGGTTTTTGCCGGACTGCCTTGGTTAAATCGGCAGCGGCTTTTTCGTATTCCGCCATACCGCGGTAGACGAGCCCGCGCAGGTAAAGCGCTTCGAAGCTCTCGGGTTGGCGGCTCAGCACCTGGTTCAGGTAGGGCAGGGCATCGGGCTGCCGCTCGAGTCCGATCAAGGCCTTGGCAAGCGAAAGCCGCGCCGTGTCGTTATTCGGATCGAGTGCGAGCACCCTTCGGAATCCCTCGGCGGCTTCCGTGAATTGGCGCTCTCGTGCCTGGAATGTTGCGAGATTGAATTGCGCGGCGGATGAATTCGGGTGTTGCGCAACTGTTTTTTCGAGCTGCGCGATGGCCGCCCGTGCGTCGCCGCTGCCTTCCAAGGCGACAGCGAGCGAAATCTGGTGGTCGGGGTTTGAAGGTTCGATCGCGGCGGCTTGCTCGAGATATGAAATGGCCGCCGAAAACCGGTTCTGGTTGATCAGGAGATCTCCCAGGCCCTGCAGGGCTTCAGGAAACTTGGGTTGTGCCGCGAGCGCGCTTCGAAATTCGGCTTCGGCCTGTGCGGGTTGACCTGCCTGTTCGAAAGCGATAGCCAAATTGTAGTGCGTGCGTGCCGATGCTGGATCGAGTTTGAGAGCTTCCTGAAATGCAGCGATCGCGCATCGCGAATTGTTTGTTTTGCGCGTAAGATGCGCCAAGCTGGTTGAACGCTTCAACCGTTGGCGTACTGGAGGCGCGTTTGTTTGAGCTGGCTGAGACGGCCGCAGGTATTCCGCGGTTGCTGCGCCATTACGGTCGCCGCGCCGAGATATAGCAGGATAAAGTAGCGTGCAGTTGGCCGCATCAATCACCGCGAGGCGGATACTGCAATAATATGCCCGCCCGGAGCTTCAGAACAGGAACTTCAGGGCGAACTGGAGTTTCTTGGGCGTGTTATGAGTCGACATGACAACTGCCGAAGTTCGGGTTACTCAGATTCGGTGTACAAGTGCTGCCTTGGCTGCTGCACTGCGGAATGTTGAATATCGGCGTGTTCGTCGAGATTGAAAGATTCTGCGCGCAACTCGAAAGTATGAGTGTTCTGTAACAGGGAATTGCCGGAAAAGCGAAAAGTCGAGATTCTTATCCAATCGTTGCGGAGCGAATTTCTGCCCAGCGTTCCAAAGGTATAGGGCGACGGCGTTGCAAATGAGATTGGGATTCAGCCAGATTGCTGGGGCCTTATTCGCCGCATAAGGGTTCAAAGCCACAAGATCGGCGCGTTCGAGTGACGTTTCCCGTGTTCGCGATATCGCCGCTTACGGTGACATCGAACGGAACGTCCGGAATGCAAAGTCACAATTCCATTGGTCTGCCAGTTGCCAAGAATATAATTCACAAACCGTTTCCTGAACTGAATCGCTGACCTTTGCCGAACGGAATTTGCCAGTTCCAGCTTCCGGAGAAGTTATGCGGTAGGTCAAAGCCCGAAACGCTTCGATCAGCATTGATGTCATATGGATTCTGCAGCTCGCAGCCCTCTGCGCCGAAACTTCCCGAGCATGCAACGTCCATGGATTTTGAATAGGTGTAGGAAATCAGATAGGTCAGTCCGGCGGACGTGCGGTGCTTCCAGCGGAATTCGAGGGCATTGAACTTACTTTGACCAATGCTTTGGTCATAGTAAGTCGGTGAAATGTACGGGTAAGGCTGGCGGCTGGCAATCACAGCGGCATCGCCAGGCCCCGGAAATTGCGCCATGTTCTCTGTAGCCGCCCAAATTGAGCTGAAGGCTGTGCGCGCCCACATATTCGAGCGAAACAACATTGGACCTTGCCGACTTGCTGCTCCACGCCGAAATTCCACTGGTCGGAATACGGCATCTTATAACTGGTCGGGTCGATAAACCACTGAACTTGATTGAACGGATTTGCCGCGGGATAGACAACGGCTTCGGAACCGAGGTTAAACGGATCGCCAATTGAAGCAGTGACGCCGGTTTTGTTTAGGTTATTGGCGAGCAAGCTGGCCAACATCGGGCCACGAACCTTCGTAGTTCTGGGCCAATTGGATGATGGAGTTCCAACTGTCGTAGAAGCGGCCATATCCGCCGCGCATGCGCTGTGCTGTCGGTAACACGATAGGCTAAGCCGAAGCGTCCTTGGAAATTCTTGTAATCGTTGTGGTAGATAGCGTAGTTGTTCAGGTTGCTGACAACGACGTGAGCCGGAAGCGTGCCGCCCGGAATGCACGGAAAGCCTACGGTCGCGCTGCAGGCGAAAGGCTGCGCAGCCAGAATGTAAGTGCCGTTATTCAAGTTCAGATCGCCGACATATTGATCGGGCGTGCCAGGCGTGCCGTAAATAGGCCACAGACGTAAGGTCATAGCGGAAGCCGAGATTCAAAGTAAGCCGGTCAGTTACTTTCCATTGGTCCTGTACGTAGAATCCGTCAACCCATCCGCCATGTTCTGTTTCAAGTACATTCCGCTTGCCTGCGTTGTCGGGCACGCCCAGGAGGAACGAGGCGAGCGCATTGCCCGTGCCGCTGGGACTTAAGCGGATTCGAGGTCTCTGCGGAAGCGAACCCGATATCCGCGCCATAGATCGGTGAGACGGTATTGTTGCTGGCGAAATTCGCGCCCGCTCTTGAACGTGTGGCGGCCGACAATCTTCGTGTAATCGCCGCCGAATTCCCACACAGCGGCAACACGCGTATCTTGTAGGTTGTTTCCGCCAACACCGAGGTATCCGGAGATGCTCATGAGCGGTACATAGGTCCCGCCGGACCGGAAACCGGAAATGAAGTTAGGCGAGAATCCGAGCCCTTCCAATTGGCTCACAAAACCGGCGGGTATGTTGGGGAAAGTCCTTGGCGATCAGGTCGTCGCCCCAGTTCCGTCCGAAATGCATATCGAGCACAGAAGTGGGACCGAACGTGTGGGTCTCATGAATCGCGTAGTTCCAACCGTCGAGCGAAATGGCGTTCAGCGCGCCTGGAAATCCGGCCGAACTGGTCTCGGTATTGTTGTAATACGAAATGCGTCCGAAATAGCGTGTCGTGCTCGTTGAATACCTGATCGATTCTGCCTTGATAGCATCCTGATTCAGATGGATCGGGGTGGCGTCTACCGCGTTAGTGCCACTGACGTCGGTCGTGGTGGGCGCGGGAAATAGAGTTTTCGCATAAAGTAGCGCGGCAGGATTCAGCAAGCTGTCAGGAATAATGTTGCCCGCAAATGGCGTTCGGCTGTAGCTGCCGCTCTGAAGCTGCGTCGTGGTGTAAGGGTTGTAAATCTGGCTTGACAGCGCGCTGAAGTCGCCGCCAAGTTCTGCGGGCGTAGGCGTTAGTAGTAGGTTTTGCGTGGCTTGGCTTTGACGATATCCTTCATAGCCGCCGTAAAAGAACGTCTTGTTTTCGCCTTTATATAGCTTGGGAATCCATACCGGCCCACCGCCTGCAACACCAAATTGGTTTTGCCGCAATGGATTGCGGCTGGCAAGGAAGAAATTGCGCGCATCGAGCTGTTGATTGCGCAGAAACTCCCACAGACTGCCGTGAAACGTGTTTGTTCCGGCTTTGGTGACTACGTTGACGATGCCTCCGACCGCTTGGCCGAATTCGGCTTCGTCATTATGCGATTGAACTTTGAATTCCTCGACGGTATCGACTATCGGCGGGAAGTTGTAGTTGCCAATGAAGGATCCGAGATCCACCGTGCCATCGAGCAGGAACATATTGCTGCGGTTGCGCTGGCCGTTCAACGCGGGAAAGACAAAAGAGCCGATTGCATTTCCGGCGAAACCGCCTCCGCCGCCCGCATTCTGCGCCACGCTTACGGGGCTCGCGCCGGGCGTAAGCGCGAGCAATTGCGTAAAATTTCGCCCATTCAGCGGCAAATCGTTCACCGCCTTTTCGTTGATGACCGTGCCCAGCTCCGAAGTAGAGGACTCAATGGCCGCCGCCGTGGCCTCCACGGTAACGGACTGCTGTGTGGCGCCGACAGTCAAATGGAAGTTGAACGTAGCTGTTTGATTCACATACATCGTGAACTGGGGCTGGTTCACCGTGCTGAAACCCTCTTTAGTGACCCTCATCGAGTAGGCCGCGGGAAGGACGTCCACAAAAACATAGTTGCCGGACCCGTTGGTGACACTAGTGCGGGTGACGCCCGATTCCACACTGGTGAGAGTAATTGTGGCTCCAGCTACTACGGCGCCCGTCTCGTCGGTGATCTGTTCCATTAATGGCCGCCAGCGACTGCTGGGCGTTTAGCCTCGGAAACCAATGAGACCAGAAAGAGAACTACACAGGAAAGCAGAAGGCCAATCAGGCGGCCCCGTGCCTGGGATTCAAAACGAACGCAACTTGGCATAAGCAACACAACTCCCCGCTAGCGGTTTGGCGCGTTAACCCCAACCCCCGAGCGACTGGCTCAGGAGACAAATGTCACTAGCATGAAACAACTAGTCTGCGGAAAGGTATATCACGGGTCCGTGGGCGTGTCAACGGATTTTTTTACGCTAAAGTTAACGTTGTAATCAAACTTATTGTTCGCCTATAATCCTGTACCAGCGGATACACTTGTTTCCGGCGGACATCCGGTCCGGCCGGCGCTTCGTTTATAACTTGAGTCATGGGCGTCACGCTGAAGGATATCGCGAAAGACCTCGGAGTCTCCGTGGTCACGGTGTCCAAGGTGCTTCGGAACCACGAGGATATCGGTCCCGAAACCCGCGCGCGCGTTCAAAAGCGCATCAAGGAACTGAACTATCAACCCAATCTGGCTGCCCGGGCGCTGGTCACCGGCCGCACTTCCCTCATGGGCCTCGTGGTGCCCGACCTGGTGCATTCGTTCTTCTCCCAATTGGCGAAAGACCTGTCGCGGGTCCTTAGAAAACGGGGTTATGGCTTAATCATTTCTTCTTCGGACGAAGACGCGGAGCTCGAAAAGGAAGAAATCGCACATATGATGGCGCGGAGCCTGGATGTGCTGCTGATCGCTTCCGCGCAATCGGACAGCGACACGTTCCGCCGGTTAGCCGAACAGCGAAAACCCTACGTATTGATCGACCGCCGGATTCACGGTTTGAAGGCCAATTACATTGGCACGGACGATCACTTAGCTGGCATGCTGGCGACGGAGCATTTGATTGAGAACGGATGCCGGAACATAGCGCATATCGCGGGAAAGGGGGTGAGTCCGGCGGTCGACCGGCAGGAGGGATACCGCGCCGCTCTGATGAAGCACGGGATGACGGTCACCGACCGCTACATCTCGGCGCGTTCCCGTGGAGACGAATCGGGAGATCTGGCGGGCTACGATGCCATGAAGAGTTTACTGACGCTCGATCCCCGCCCCGACGGCGTGTTCTGCTACAACGATCCCATGGCGAGCGGAGCCATGCAGGCAATTCTGGAAGCAGGGTTGTGCATTCCGCAAGGATATTGCCATTGTCGGCTGTGGAAACGTGCAGTATGCCCCGCTTCTGCGCGTGCCGTTGACAAGCATCGATCAGGACTCAGCGACGCTGGGCGAGCGAGCCGCCAAACTGGCGCTCAGCCTAGTCGGTAAGAAAGAGAATGTTCGTCCGAGAACGGTTTTGACTGAGCCCAAGCTGATTGTCCGCGAATCGAGCCGCAAAGCAGAGCGTTGATTGGCGCGCCGCTCAACCACCGTGCGATACGCGGCTTAATAAACCACGCATAAAGTCGTCCTCGGGGAAAGCATCCACGTAGCTGGTCATAGCGGAGCGTGCTTCCCCATACTGCTTGAGTTGAATGTAGTGAAGGATGAGCCGTTTTCTAATTTCTTTGGAATAGGGAAAGAGTGTGGCCGCTCGCTCGAGGACTGCCGCGGATTCTTCCATACGATTCGCGTGATCGAGCGCCTCGCTGTAATCGATCAGCGTCGGTGCGGTTGGATCTGCCGCGGATGTGGCGCGCGTAAGAAGGTCGAGCGCATCGGGACGGTTCTCCATGAGGCTTCGCCGGCCGAGAGCGGCCAGAACGACAGGATCGTTCGGCGCAGTTTTAGCCGCTTCATCGAGCAGCGATAGATAACGCGCGAGCAGTGCGGGGGAACGTTCGCCAAGCTCGCCGTAAATGGATAGTCTTGTAACAAGAGGCAGTGAGCCGCTCTTGTTGTTGCCATCGAGCAACAGGAGCCCCGGAAGATCGGGAACGTTGGCATCCGGCAGATCGAGTGTTGCCGGCGGAGCACCGTTTTCGCGGGGAATACGGTGGTTTGTCAGGGCCGAGTGAGCGATTTGCTGTATGTCGCGCTTCGGCATGTGACATGCAATGCAGTTATCGCGTTGCTTTTCGCGCGCCGGCAGCGGAAAAGTGCAGCTCTGGTCTGTATGGCACGAAAAGCAGCGCGACCGGAAGTACGCGGGCGCGGCAGCCGGCCCTGGTTGCTCATGCGGGTCGTGGCAGGTGAGACAGCTCAACTTCCCTCCGCTCTTGCGATAGCACGCGCTCAACTTCATCGAAACGTGGTGCTCGAGTAAATCGCTGTTTGCCGCTGAAAGCGGCAATGCGACAACCGCCACCGTATCGAGCAGCGGCGTACCGGGGCGAAAGTTCGAATAATCTTTCCCGGGCAGCAATGCACGCGCGTCACCGCCCTGATGACACTTCAGGCAGATATCTTCCGCCAGTCGCGCGGGCAATCGGGCCGGGTTGAGAATCGAATCGTCGGGTCTTTTTTTCCCTCCCTTGGCTCTTTCGGCAACGTGAAGCTCGCCCGGTCCGTGACAGTTTTCGCAGCCGATAGCAAGTTCCAGAAAAGCGGGGTTCTTGTAAAGACCGTCACGGTCCGTAACCGGTTGTGGCCGGCCGGCGTGGCACGTGATGCAGGCATCGTAAAGAGGCCGGGTGAAGCCGAGATCGACATGTTCGAATCCAGGCGACAGATCCCATTTGCCCGTGTGGGCGAAGAACGACAATGGGGCCTGAAACAAGTGATCTCCGCGGCGGACGGCGAAGCTCATGCCGTTTTTCCCCGATCCAATCACGTATTCGATTTTGTGTTTCGATTCGAAAACCAGCTGGCCGCCGGCCGGTTCCGATTCCGATTGGTAAAGATCGCCGCCCTCGCGGTAGACGCGGAAATCGCGGTTCAAGGCATCGCTGTGGACCGAAATTGATTCTGAGAGCACCGAAGCCGAGGGAAGAGTAACGGAGCGGCCCATCGGTGTTTGGCCGTATTGCGCATAAATCTGGGTATGGCAGCCGGCGCATACCTTCGAGCCAACGTATTTCACGCCTGGCGCGGCGTTTCGCGGAGGCGCGCTCCACGATGCAAGAGGGACGGCCAGCACTCCGCAAAACAAAACAGTGGCGGAACGCATGTCGTTCCCGCAAAACAGCAGTCGTAGCCTATTCCTTGCCCTCAATTTCGTCAGCGAGCTTGCCCGCTTCAAATAGCTTTCGAAGTGTCTCGATGATGACCGCCGTGTGAACGGCTACCGCGCGATTCACTTCCTCCTCATACACGTAATCGCCGGCAAGCGATTCGATATTGCCATCGAAGATCACGCCGACGATTTCGCCATTGCGATTAACGACCGGCGAGCCTGAGTTGCCTCCAAGAATGTCATCGGTGGCGACGAAATTCATGGGAGTCGTTAGGTCGAGTTTCTGCCTGCCTTTCTTGTATCGATCGGGAAGTTGGAAGGGACTTTGATAATCGAAACTGGCGGCGCGGTCGTAAAGGCCATAGAGCGTCGTCTTATAAGGTGCTTTTGTACCGTTCATCGGATAGCCCTTCACGGTTCCGTATGACAATCGGAGAGTAAACGTGGCATCCGGATATGTGCTTTTGCCGTAGACGGCAAAACGTGCCTTGCCGAGTTGCTCGCCCGCCCTTTGCACCACGCTTTCTACGTTATCTTCAAGCCACTTGATCATTTCACGGTGCATTGGATCTAGCTCGCGAGCCATTTTGATCATTGAATCGGTCGATTGATCCACTGCATTCTCGCCACCCTCGATCAGCTTCTTGCGAAATTCCGGATCGGCCAGCTTCGTGTTTTCCACCAAATCTTTCGCGACTTCCTCGGGAGACCGGCTGTCAAGCACCGTTTTTATAAACGGATCCTCAGGCCCAAGTTGTTCACGCGACAACCTAAGCGCCCCGGCGAGTCTCGCCTCCTCCATCGCCGGATAAATCGGTGCCGGAGAATATAACTCCAGCTTCAACGAATCTAATTGCGCAGCATGGAAGCCGGGTAAGCGCTCCCCGTCCGGCTTGTTGATCTCGGCGACATAGTCCACAATCGTAGTCGCGAAGCCTGCAAGCGTCGAGGACAAACGCCGGAAAACCTCTTCTTTTGCGCGAGTCTGCGCCTTTGTCTCGGCGCTCGCGATCATATCCCAGGCTTCGCTATATGGCTTTAGCTTGGGATCGCGCATGACCTTCGACTTAAAATCGTCCTCTTCCTGTTGTTTCTTGGCAATTAAATCCTTGTCGAGGAGCCCTTTGCGCATTCCGTCAATCGCCTTCAGGCTGTTTGCCAAGTCGAAAATAAGCGAGCCCGCCTCTCGAGACTGCTCCTGTCCCATCGACGAATATGTTTCCAAAACCCCGATGCGCGACTTCAGGATTGTCAATTCAAGCGGCAATTCAGTATCGCGCTGTGTGAGAAGTTGAGACATCGTATCCAGGCGATCGGAATCACCAGGATTCCCGGAAACAAACACGAGCTCATTGGTCGATGCGCCCTTCGAGTTCCATCTCAAATAGTCTTTTGTCTCGATTGGCTTACCGTTCTCGTAAACTCGAAAAAACGCGATGTCGACGTCGTAACGGGGATAAGTGAAATTGTCGAAATCTCCTCCGAAATATGCGACCTGCTGTTCTGGCGCAAAAACGATTCGCACATCGGTGTATTTCTTGTAACGATATAGCCAGTACTCTCCGCCCTGATACAGAGTCACGACGTCGGAACGAAGGTGTGTCCTCTCCAAACTCTCCTGTTCAATCTTCGCGATCACGGCTTTCCGCGCGGCAAATTCCTCCTGCTCGCCTCTTGCCTGCTTGACGGCGGCCTGAACTTGGCCCGTTACGTTCTCCATGGAAACGAGCACGTCCACCTCGAGATCGGTCGCCTTCATTTCTTCCTCTTGGGTATGCGCGTAAAAGCCGTTCTTGATGTAATCGTGCGCAGCCGTCGAGTCCTTCTGAAGCTGTTCTCGCGCGACATGATGGTTAGTCAGCAACAAGCCATGGGGGCTCACGAACGCGCCCGAGCCTCCGTCGTTCAACCGTGCGCTCGCGAGCCGCAGATGGTCGAGCCAAGCTTGTGTAGGGGCAAAATTGTATTTTTCTTTCAGTTGCTTCAGGGGAGGGTTGTCGAATGTCCACATGCCTTCGTCCGATAGCGCCGCAAAGCAGGCGCCAAGGCCGAGGGCAACGATAACTACGATCGGTCTCATTCGCTAATAGTGTACGTTTCTTTGATTGATCCCGGTGGTTTCTGTCACTGGTTCGAGGATTGAGCCGCCGTCCTCCATTTTGCAAGTTCAACCCCAACCCACAGCGCATCGCGTTCGTTATGGCACATCAGGCAGGCGTTCGGACTTTGCTCCTGCCCGAATCGCACGGCCATCGAGGCGTCGGGAATATCGTCAATTTGATGCGACCGCGCCTTGAACATCAAGCTGTTCATGATCTTCGGCATGTGGCACGATACGCAGCGGCTGGCAACGGATGCGGCCGTGTGATGCGTGTGCGTTTCCACATTGCGGCTGAGATCAGAGTGGCATTGGAGGCACATCCGGTCAGGGTCGTCCATGAATTTGAGAGAAACCGGGTTCCCTGCGGGATTTGTCGGATGCGGATCATGACAGCTGGCGCATTGCGCGTTGCCTTTCCGGTAACACTTCGAACGCGTAAAGGCTTCCACGATAAAAGTGGTTTCGCGAAAGCGGCCATCTTTGTAAAAGGCGCGCCGGAGAAACTCAGGATAAGGCCGGCTCACGGCGTTTTGAATAAAGCTCGCGCCGTTAGAGGAGTAGTTCAGTTCGGCGAGGGCGTTAGGCCTGTGAAGCGCCGATTGCCTGTGGCATTGCGCGCATATCGCAACACCTTCCCTGTTGCCAACGCGCGCGAAGTCAACGGGCAACTTGGAATCGCCATTTGCCGAATTTCGCGCGCCGTGCATTCGGTCGACATGGTCCTTCGAAGGACCATGACACATTTCGCAATTGATTCCAGGTTCCCGAAACGAAGCGCGTTCGAGAGCGGTTTCTTCCGCAGAGGCTGCCTTGAGTTGGCTGGTGTGGCAGACCGCGCAATTGACTTGGTAGTTGGTGCCCGCCGAAAGCGTCGAGAATTGTGCCGGATCGGCGCGTATGCTTCCAGGCGGATCGATCAGTCTCCAGTAGTTGAGCCAGCGCCCTTCGAGCTTGTTGTATTGGATCGGCAGCACTTGAAGCCGGCCGCCCGCGGTCTCGATAGCATAGGCCTGCTGCCATTTCGAACCGATTGTGTAATCGACATAAAATCTCTGCCATCCACCATCGGCGGAGCGGAGTTCCATGTAGGGCCGCGTGCTGAAACCCATACGCGCAACTACGCCGCCCGATTCGTTCTTAAACTCTGTGCCGGTCCGAAAGTCGCCGAACACATTGTCCCGCCGATAGGGGCGGAGCATGCGTCCCATGCCCGTCTGCCGCCAGGAGTCGTACTCCACTTTGTGACACTCCTGGCAGGCAGCGGAGCCCGCATAGCGTCCTACCTTCTGGCTTGATGCATTCGCTGCCGCATTCGACTGTTCGATCCTAGCCGGCGGAAGGCTGCGCAAAAAACCGTCGAAGGATTCGGAAGTTGTGCCGGCAGAAGAATAAATCTGTTTGAGATGGGCGAGCGCCACTTCGCGAAGGCTAGAATCAACTTTACTAGCCTGGGCGTAATTTGAAGCGGCGCGCCAATTGTCTCCCCTCGCTTCCTGAACCATGCCGCGCAGCAGCCAGATTTCCGCGTCATCCTTGTTGGCTTGTGCGGCAAGGGTGAGCTGATCGAAGGCTTTGTCGAGCAGCGCGCCGCGCTCGGTACCCTTCTTGCGCAATCCCTCGCTTGCGTAAACGCGCCCCACTGCAAAACGCGCCGAAGCAGTGAGACGCGCTTTCAGAACCACCCAATCGGCCTGATTCGTCAAGGCGGGCGGCCCAAATTCGTCCAGCAGTTCCAAAGCGTATCTAGCGTCCCGTTCAGCCTCCGAAAGGCGGCCCGTCCGCGCTTCCACGTTCGCGAGCGGAACGAGCAAGAGAGGATTTTCAGGAAATAATCGAAGCGACTCCCGGGCTTCGTCCAGCGCCCGATCGTAGCGGCCGAGCTCGATCGAGGATTTAGCCGCAGCCTCATATGCTTCTCCCAAAAACCACGATTGAGGATGCGCGGAGACGAAGTCTTCGGCCAGCGCATGCTTACGCGCCGGATCTCTCTCGTTGTACAAAGCAAGGAAATCGCGCCGCTCACCGCGGTCTTCAATCTGATCGAGAATTGTCGTCTGGCCCGAAGATTGGGGCCTGAGCGCAGTGTCGATGTCTTGCGGAAGGGCTATGAATCGTCCGGCAAGCAGGAGAGCCGCCAGCGCAGCGACATCACGCACGGCCTGTAGTATATACGCCTTCTCGATGAGCTACGATTTCAGCAATTCGCGTTCATAGCCGAACCGTCCCGCCAACCCATCGAAGTAACCCTTCCGCCAAAGCCCAAACCCTTTGAAGTCGAGCTTGCGCCTGACGAGGAAGAAAAGGAGATAGCGCGGCGGGTCCAGCAGCAGGCTTTTGTAGCGGCCATATTTTTTGTAGTAAAACGCGCGATTGCGAAAAATGCAGTAATCTTTCAGCTGGTTTCCCGTGTAGTACGCGGTGAGATGAAACCTGCCGAGCGATACAACCGAGCAGCTATCTCCAGGAGCAGCCGGGTGAAACACTTTGGCATCGGTCAGCACCACGCCCTTGATTGCGTGGCGCTCCATTCTAAGCCCGAACTCGACCTCATCGCCGCGAATGAAGAGGCGATCGTCAGGAAGGCCCAGCTTCTCAAAAACCGATCGCCGGTATAAAGCCGCATTGAACGCGTCTGGAATTTTCTCGAAGTAGCCGCGGCCTTCAAACGCATTCGTAATCGCGGCGCATTCGCGGTATCCCTTTCCGCCCGGTCCCATTTCCCAGGACAGCCGCCCGTCTCGCGTGGGCGCGAGAATCAAAGGCCCTACAATATCGCAATCGAGAGTATTGAGGGCGTCCATCATGCGGTCGAGCGTGTCTGGTTCCACTTCGTGGTCGTCGTCCATGGCCCAGATGAAGTCATATTCCAGACGGAGCGCTTCCGCGAGACCGGCCTTGAAACCACCAGCCCCGCCGCAGTTTTGCGGCAGCCGCAGCACCGACGCTTTGTCCGTAAAATTAGCAGCCACGAATTCGGCGGTTCCGTCGCGGCTTGCATTATCCACAACCAGCACTTTGTCGGGCACGGTCTGGGCGTTCAGAATAGTTTGCAGGCATACGCCCAGCGTGTTCTTCCTGTTAAAAGTGACAACTACCGCACAAGTTCGAGGCATGCTTTTCGAGAAACCGACGACAGCAAGCTTCCTTCAGGATAAAGGCAGTGAACAAAAACGCTTACAAATGGCGCATATTCGGGTAAAATAGTACCTGACATTTATGATCGGCCGCAGCAGCCCAAGTGTGTCGCTTCGACTGTTCGGAGATTTTATTGATCGTCTCTGAAAATGCCACGGATTCGCTGCATCCGTTAAAACGCGAGGTGCACGAGCATGGCCGTCTACGCAAGAATATCGCCGCGCTCTCGATTCTGCAGTTGTTGAATTATGCGCTGCCGTTGGCGGTGGTGCCGTATTTAACGCGGATTCTGGGACCCGCTCATTATGGTTTGTTAATTTTTGCCCAGGCGACCATCAACTACGCAACCTCGATTACCGATTACGGCTTTAACTACAGTGCAACCAGATTGGTCGCAAGACACCGGAGCGATCCCGATGCATTATCACGTATCTTCTGGTCGACGCTGGTGGCAAAAAGCCTTCTAATGCTGCTCTCCTTCAGCGTATTGGCGGTGCTTATAGCCGTCGTTCCTATGTTCCGCTCCCATGCGGCTCTGATTATTGCCGCCGCGGCCTTGGTGGTGGGCAGCGTTCTCTTTCCGATGTGGTTCTTTCAGGGTATCGAGGAGATGCGCGCGATCACTATCGCGCAATCCGCCGCGAAACTGACCCTAGTTCCCCTAATTTTCATTTTCGTTACTAACCCGAATCATATTGTCCGTGCAGCGGCCATACAGTCGGGAACCGCCGTGCTTGCCGGCATCATCGGGATTCCACTCATTCGGCGAACGCGTCTGGTTCGTTGGCGCAGGCCGGGTTGGGGCGAAATAAAGGACACATTTCGTGAAGGGTGGCATGTATTTCTCTCGTGCACGGCGATTCTCATTTACACCTCGACGAACACCCTCATTCTTGGTTTCCTGAGCGGCGACGTGCAGACCGGATATTTTGGCGCGGCCAACCGTGCCGTGCAGGGTTCACAGGGCATTTTGGTTCCTGTAACACAGGCACTGTACCCGCATTTGAATTCGCTCGCCGTGAAATCGCGTGATGCCGCGGTAGCCCTGATCAGAAAAAGCGTTTTTTGGATCGTACTTGTGTCGCTCGCCGCGTCGATTCTGTTCATGTTCGGGGCAGCGCCCATATCCCATCTCTTGTTTGGCCGCAAATTCGATGGATCCGTCGATCCCTTACGGTGGATGGCGTTTCTGCCGGTGCTGCTTGGCCTGAGCAACATCTTCGGCGTTCAAACCATGCTCACGTTCGGTATGAACAAGGAATTTAATCGCATCGTTTCGGGCTCGGTGGCGCTCAACCTTCTGTTAACCGTTCCATTTGCCAAGCTATGGGGTGCCGACGGCGCAGCTGCTGCTTTGCTGATTACCGAATTCGCTGTCACTTTAAGTATGTTTCTGGTCGTCCGATCTTCAGGACTTCTCTCCGTTTCGTCTGCCGCCACAACAGAAACCGTATGAAAACTAAATTTGATGTCTTAGTGGTTGGAGCTGGTTTTAGCGGAAGTGTTGCCGCCGAAAACCTGGCGCAAGCCGGGTATTCCGTGCTTGTGATCGATCGAAGAGAGCACATCGGCGGAAATGCTTACGACGAATTGGATGCGCATGGCATCCTGATCCACCGTTACGGCCCGCATATTTTTCACACCAATGCCGACCGCGTTGCGGAGTACCTTTCAAAATTCACTGAATGGCTGCCTTACGAGCATCGGGTTTTAGCGGAGGTCGAAGGACGGCTGCTGCCCATTCCGATCAACCGGGACACAATCAATCGCTTGTACGGCTTGGACCTTGACGAGGCCGGCGTGGCGCGGTTTCTGGAAGAAGTACGGGAATTGAGGCAGCCGGTCAAAACGAGCGAAGACGTTGTGCTGAACTCGGTCGGCCGCGATCTTTGCGACAAATTTTTTCGGGGCTATACGAAGAAACAATGGGGGCTGGATCTCAGCGAGCTCGCTGGAAATGTGGCGGCCCGCATTCCGGTCCGAACCAACCGAGACGATAGATATTTCACCGACACCTTCCAAAAGATGCCAAAATATGGATACACGAAGATGTTCGAGAATATGCTCGATCGTCCGAACATCAAGGTTGAACTCGGCGTCGACTTCGAAACAGCGCGCCACAAGGTGCAAATCGAGTTATACGGTTTATACCGGCCCGATCGACGCCTATTTCGGTTATTGTTATGGAAAGCTGCCTTACCGCTCGCTCCACTTTGAGCATGAGCATCTTGCGGACCTAGCCCAGTACCAGGCTGTCGGTACGGTTAACTATCCAAACAGGCACGCCTACACGCGAATCACTGAGTTTAAACACTTGACCGCGCAGCAAAGCTCTGGAACATCAATTGTTCGAGAGTATCCAAGCGCCGAAGGCGATCCTTACTATCCCATTCCGCGGCCGGACAACGAAGAGTTGTATCAGCGCTATAAAGCGCTTGCCGATGCCGAGCCGAATACTCTATTCGTCGGACGTCTGGCGCAATATCGCTACTACAATATGGATCAGGTTGTCGCCGCCGCGCTAAAAGCCGTCGAACCGCTTGTCGCGCGGGCAGAAGAAAAAGCTATCGGCGCCTGACGCGCACTTGCCCTTCACGCTTCGACAGCCGGACGTTGCCAGGGGCGCTCGACGCCTTGGTCGCGGCCTTCCACCCGGTCGTACATGTGTTTTCGGCTGGTTGTTCCGAGCGACGTGTTATAGAGGCTTTCGAGACCTAAAGCTTCCTTCACGTCCTCTTCGAATTCGTGCAGTGCACGCAGCTCCTTGGCTGTAGCGGGGAGGCGCCGGCCGCTCGGCGTCTCTAAAAACATCTGATACCCGCCGCTCAGCAAGGTCGCTATTTCGCCGCCCGCCAGAATGCCGGCTTTTTCGATAGCTGGCTGGTTCTTGCCTTCATCGCCAATAATTGCGCCCACGCCGTGCTTGACAATTTTCACGCGTCCGTCTGGAAGTGGCTGCGCCGCGAATCCCGCGCTCTGAAGTAGCTCTACCCGCTCCTTGAAAGTCGGTATCTTCGGTTTCTCGCGCCGAAAGAACATGCCTTCAGTATAGATACTCTTGTTTTGCGGCCGCTGTTAACATCGGCAGTAATGGATCATCTTCGCTTACCAATTGCTGCCATCACAGATGAGTTCTCGCCAAATCTTGCTCGCGCTATTCCCTTGATGAAGGAAATCGGCATGGCGGGCGCGGAACTTCGGGTCGTTGATGGAAAGAACATTATGGACCTGAGCCGCGACGAGCTGAAGCGCGCGAAAGAATTGCTCGACGAAGCCGGTCTGCGGGTTATTTCTATTGCCTCGCCCGTTCTGAAATGTGTGCTGCCGAATGCGCCCGAAGTAGATAGCAGGTTTCAACATGATGTTTTCGCATCGAAGCACACGTTTGAAGATCAACCCAGGCTTGCGGAACATGCATTTGAGATTGCGAAATTCTTCGGCGCAAAGATCGTCCGTGTTTTTTCGTATTGGCGGACTGTGGAGCCCGGCAAATGTTTTGACGCGATCGTGAAAGCTCTTTCCGATCTTGCCGGCCACGCAGCAGCGGAGGATTTGATTATTGGTCTTGAAAACGAGCATGCCTGCAATGTGAGCACCGCCGCTGAAAGCGCCAGAGTGTTTGCCGCGATTTCAACGAACAGCTTTCAATTCGTTTGGGATCCCGCGAATGCTTTGGTTGCGGGCGAAGAACCGTTTCCGTCCGGCTACACTCTCCTGCCTAAAGAACGCATTGTTCACGTTCACGCGAAGGATTGCCACATGGAGCGCGACACGCCCATTTGGGGGCCACTCGGTACCCGGCATGTAGATTGGAAAGGCCAAATCTCCGCGCTTGTAGACGACGGCTACAAAGGATTCATTAGTCTCGAAACGCATTGGCCGGGTCCAAATCACGACAAGGCCGAGGCGAGTAGAATCTGTGGCTGGAACCTGCGCGGACTGGTGGCAGCTTAAAAGCACGAGTGGCAGCCGGGTGTAGATTCCGGCACCCCGGTTAGATCACTTCTTCTGATCGCGTACAAACTCGCTCAGCTCGTTCGCATTCAGATCCGATATGGCCCAGTAGTTCATGTGCGATTGCGTCCAATGCACGATGTTGTAACCCCTGATCGTGAAATTTTGAGGACTGGAATCGGATTCTGACGACGGCCAGATGAACAGATTAATCGTGTGTTGCCGGCGTTTATATACAAGCGCGGCCACCGAACGATTGTCCAAATAGTCCAGCCTTCCTCCTGTCAGGGGAAATCCATCCGAAGACAAATCTTTAACAACAGGCGCGAAATCAAGCTTTCCACTGAACCAGGGCTTGACTGTGTGCTGATCCGATGAAACGACGTCGCTTAGATGATTTGCCATCAACGACCGGATATGATCCGATACCACCTGTTGAGCCAACAGCTCGCGAACGGAAGGACGTCTGAGCAGCGTAACGAGCATCGCGCTCAGCGCGAGGACAGCGGCAATACCGGCAGCCACCGTCCACTTGGGCCAACGTGAAGACGATTCTCGCCCACGAAGCGCAAGCGGACTGCTTTGGCCAAGCCCGAGCTTTGCGCGAATTCGCTCCTCCAGTCCTTCCGGCGCTTCGAAATAGGGAATTTGGGCCTTCACAGAACGACGCAAGTTTGTATATTGTTCGCAGAACGTGCGGCAATTCACGCACTCGCTCAAGTGACGTTCGTATTGCGCAGTGGTCACGAGGTCCAGCTCTCTGTCAAGGTAAGCATCGAGCAGCGCGTGAATTTCCTGGCAGCTCATTCCCTTGTCTCTCCAATTGCGCGGCCCAATCGGGCGTAGAGTTCCTTTCGCGCGCGAGATAATCTCGACATAACGGTTCCCAAGGGAAGATCTAAGAGCGTTGCAATCTCCTTATAAGAGAGCTCCTCTAGCTCTCGGAGCACCAATATTTCGCGGTACGCGAATGGCAGCTCTTCGAGTGCCTGACGGACCTGTTGTGTGTCGACTCGCCTAATGAGCAAAGTCTCGGGGTCCAACCCTGGCTCGACGGCAGATTGAGGATCATCTTCCAGTTGTGTCATGGGCTCGCGCGGTCGATTTTGCCGTAGCCAGGTACAGCAAGTGTTTCGAACGATAGTTAAGAACCAGGCCCGGACATCGCGGCCGATTTGAAAAGTTTCAAAGGAGCGCAGCGCCCGCAGGAATGCTTCTTGAACGACGTCTTCGGCATCATGTTCATTCCGTGTGAGCCAGCGTGCCAGATTGTAAGCGGGCTTCAAGTGAGGCAGAACAGTCCTTTCGAATCGATCGCGTTCTGCTTTGGATACCTCGGTCCCCGTCTGCTTATTCCAGATTTCTTCCGGCATCGGTCCACCGTTGACATCTCGGTCACGCGGTGATCGCGTAGCCAGTTTCTCAACATTTTTTTGGATGCACAAGACGAAGTCGCGGGAATATTTTCCCTTCTGAATCGGTATTGCAAGGTGGCGGCGCAAGCGAGCGCCCCAAAAGTAAGGAGAAAAAGGGCGATCCTAAGAATCTAAATCAGAATCTCGCCCTTAAGGAAAAGCGCCCCGCGCCCCGCAATCTCGACGCGATCGCCGTGCAATTCGCAGAAAAGCTCGCCGCCACGGCGCGAGATCTGCCGCGCCCGTAGTTGAGTCTTGCCAAGCCGCCCTGCCCAGTATGGAATCAAAGTGCAATGGGCAGAGCCAGTCACCGGATCTTCCGGCACGCCTTTTGCCGGCGCAAAGAAGCGCGAGACGAAATCGCATTTGTTTCCTGGCGCTGTCGCAATCACGGCAAATTTGTCAATCCGCTTGAGACCTTCCATGTTGGGGTCGAGCGATCGTAATTCGTCCTGTGAGTCGTAAACGGCGAGATAGTCGCGCGCCGCAAGAATCTTCGTCGGTTTCAAGCCGAGCGCGTCAAAAAGGCCGGAGCAGGGTTCCACGGGAGCCGGCGGTCGGGAAGGGAAGTCGAGAGCTAATAAATCGCCACGGCGCACAACAGTTAACGAGCCAGACTTTGTCTCGAAGACGATCCGGTCTTGCTTTTCACCGAGCAGATTGAACAGTACAAACGCGGACGCCAGCGTCGCGTGGCCGCACAAATCCACTTCGACCGCAGGCGTGAACCAGCGCAACTTGTAGCCCGATCCATTTCTTACGAAGAATGCAGTCTCGGACAAGTTGTTCTCGGCAGCGATGGACTGCATTATTTCGCCCGGCAGCCACTCATCCAGCGGACAGATCGCAGCCGGATTGCCCTTGAATACAGCCTCAGTGAAAGCATCGACCTGGTAAACGGGAATCCTCACAAATTCAGTTTAGCGGGAATCGGTCAACGCCTATCGCAGCTGAATCTCGACGGTGGATCGAACGTATCGGTTTCCCGAAGGCATCGAGACTTGAATGAAATTGCCGTTCCGCTCAACTCCCGTGATTTGGTCAACGTAGTCAGCACCTGCCGCTGAGAGTTCATAACTGCGGCCCGCAAGGCCCGAGAGCATCAGTCTTCCAACGCCAGAGCTGCAAGCGGAACTCGCCGAGGGCATAATTCTTATCCAGAACCTGCCACTGCTCGACACGTTGCGCGGCGCGCTGTACCCCCTGGGTCATCCGCACGACTACAATGTAGGGCAGACGGCGCTGTTCCAGAAAGCTCAGCAGTTCGTCATCGAAGAAGCCTGAATCAGCACGCACCACGCGGATGGTCTGGCATTGCCGCCACAGCGCCAAAGCTTCTTTGAGAAACTCGACTACTCCGCGTGCTGGTCCACAGTTGCCGCTGCGCAGCCAGCCGTGGAGTAGGAAGTGAGCCTCGGCCAGAACGGCTAGCAAGGGATGATGACTCGGGCGGCCATGCTTAGCGGGTTGTGCCCTTTGAGGGAGCCTTTGGACACCCTGCCTTCGCGAGACGGACCCACGGCCAAAAGTTGGATGTTGGCGCGGTTGATCGCGACCGCTTTGGCGCAGCGACTCGTGCAACCTTCCGGCCCACTTTCCCCCTGGCGCTATGAATTGCGAGAAAGCGACCGCTCGGGGGCCCAGAAACAATCCACGTACGCATAGCGCCTGGTCACGTTTCCGCGTTCTAGTGCCCTGCCAGTGGCTGTGTTAGGTCGCGGCCCATGGCTCGTCATCCAAGACGAACACAACCTGGAGCGGTTGTGTAACTCACCACGCTGCCGACGCTTGGCAAGCCACGACCTAAATGAGCAGATGAGGCTATTTTATTGATTTATTATTTTAACGCCTATACCCTTTGTGCCATCCCCAGGCGGACGGTTGAGATTTTGCTGTTGACAGAAGCGGCCTTCTCATGGAAGCCGGAAACGTAAGCGACCTTGATTGGCTCACGCCTTAAAGCGCTCCTAAGTAAACGACATTGCGCTTACGTTTCCATCTCGGAGTGGGGGGGCGGGCGAAATGTCGCGGCGGAAGACCGCGCCACGCCCGAAGCATTCGCCTGCACTGGTCCATCAAAGAAGATCGCAAGGTTTGGCGTGGCCTGCGGGAAGGCGCCTATATGCTGCGCACCAATCTGCAGGATGGTACGGCCGAAGAGCTGTGGTCACGCTACATGCAATTGACCGAGGCCGAGGCCTCGTTTCGCGCGCTGAAAAGCGAGCTGTCTATCCGGCCCTTGTTCCATCAATTGGAGCCACGCGTGAAGGCTCACGTAATGGTAGCTTTTCTCGGCTATGCTCAGTGGGTCATTCTGAAGCATTTACTGAAGCGCCGGGCGCCCATTGTTCCGCGGCCATCTCTCAGCGGAGTGACCAATGCGCAGCCGTTATCTGGCAGCAAGACTCTCGCTCTACTGTCCACCCTACAGAGCGCCGATATTGTCCTGCCTACCACCGATAGCCGCGAGATCCGCCTGCGCCGCATCACCGAACCCACGGCCGAGCAGAAAGCGCTCCTCCAGCAGCTCGGTCTTAGCGTCCCGGAACGCCTCGAATTCAATTGCAAATGTAGTGCAGACTCGGCCTCTGCCTGAACTGATTCTGAACGACTTAGCCGCTTTTTCCGCCTTGTCGTGACGAAGTTGGGTTAGCTGAGGGCTAAAGGCTTTACCAACTTTCGCCGATACGGTCTACAGGTGAACTGCGATGAGCACACTTAAAGACCTGTATTCCATTTCGAGGCGTGGGCAAAAGTCAGCGTTTCCTGTTGCTTGCGTGGCATTTTTACTGGTTTCGGCCGCTTCTCTGTTCGGACAGCCCGTCCGGATTCAGGATGACGACGCTAAGAAAGCAGTTGTCCAAAAAGTTCAGCCAACGTATCCGCCGATCGCACGCCAGATGAATCTCTCGGGCCGTGTGATGGTCGATATTACGGTGGCGCAGGATGGTTCAGTTGAAAAAGCGGACGTGGTGAGCGGGAATCCCATCCTGGCCGGCGCTGCCGTTTCGGCCGCAAAGCGATGGAAATTCAATCCATTCCAGGTTGACGGCAAGGCCACCGAAGCGGTGGTGCGCATCGCATTCGACTTCAGCAATAAATAGTGGACAGGCCTCATCACCATGACAATCGGAAAAAAGCTAATGACAGGAAGCGTCAGCATGCTGGCGCTGAGTATGATCCTGAGCTTGTCTAGCCTCCGGACTACAAATTCTCTCGGGGGCGAATTGTCGGCGACTGCGTCTACAACAGCCCGGAATCTCGAGCTGGCAGGAAAAACCGCCGGGGATGCAGCCAATATGCTGAGCGCCGAGCGAGGCCTGCTGCTGCGGCTTGCGCTGGGGGACCAGGCAAAGGCCGGCGCCCTTCATCAGGAGTTTGCAAAGCATGCCCAGGAAATCGATCGCGATTTAAGTCAGATTCATTCTTCGATAACCAGCGAAGAAGGCAAGTCCACCATGGCCAGCATGCAACAGGCGCTTGCCGCGTGGATGCCGGCCGACGATGAGATGTGGCAGCTTTGCAATAAACAGGATTACCAAGGCGCATTCAAGATATTTGACGAGAAAGTGGCGCCGCAAGCAAGGGCATTGCAGGAAGCGGCGGATAACATCGTGAGTGCGGAGCATCGGTCGTTGGACCAGGAAAAGGTCCGGGCGGAGGAGCTGCCTTCCCAGAGCCGGTGGATCGCAATCGCTCTTACCTTATTGTCGCTGGTGATCGGGGGAATCGTGTTGGTGAGCGTGCGAAACATCACGCGTGAGTTCAAAGCCATGGCGACGAAAATGGCCTCTACGGCGAGCCAGGTAACGCGGACCGCCCTGCAGATATCTTCTATCAGCGACCAACTCGCGACGGGCGCCGGCGACCAAGCCTCTTCGTTGGAAGAAACTTCGGCTTCGAGCACGGAAATCAGCGCTATGACGAGGCAGAATGCAGAGTATTGCCAGGCGGCTGCCGGGCTCGTGACGCAAGTGGACGATCAAATCAAGCATGCCAATCGGAATTTGGAACAGCTCGTCTCGAGTATGCAGAATATTTCGGCGTCGAGCACGAAGGTCGCCCAAATCATCAGCGCGATCGAACAAATTGCCTCGCAAACTAATCTACTGGCGCTGAACGCAGCAGTGGAAGCGGCGCGAGCTGGCGAAGCGGGTCTCGGCTTTGCGGTTGTCGCCGATGAAGTCAGAAGTCTCGCTCAACGCTGCTCGGCGGCGGCGCATGACACCGCTTCGCTCACGGCAGCGGCGGTTTCCTCCTCAAATGACGGCGCGGCGAAGCTGAACGGCGTGGTCACGGCGATTGCCGCTATTACTCAAAGCGCGAGCAAGGTGCGGGAGATGGTTTCGAACGTGAACGCCGCCAGCCAGGAGCAGGCGCGAGGCATCGTTCAAATTTCCGAAGGACTGTCGAGAATGGAGAAGGTGACGCAACAAACCGCCGCCAGCGCCCAGGAAGGCAGCTCAGTCAGCAGGAAAATGGACGAGCAGGCACACGCGCTCGAACAGATTGTGGACCAGATGAAGGCCATGGTGGACGATTCCGCTGCCGTTCAAACGGCGTAGCCGGCCACCCCTCGCGGCAAGGTCAGGCTGTGTGGCGCGCGCTTCAGCGTGCAGCGGTGAACTTCAGTTCACCGTCGCGCGCGCACCTTCTGGTCCGCGTTCATCAATTTAATGGCGGCAGGCCGAATGGCTGCGATCCTTTCCAATCGGGAACCGAATCGGGATTGACCTCAGAAGAGAGCGGCCGCGGCTGGAAAAGATACTCGATATACAAGCCTGTCGCGGCGTTCCGGTAATCGCGGGCGTTGCCAACGTTCATGTATGCGCCTGCCAGCCATTGCGGGGCCAATTGATAGACCAACCTGAAATCGAAGTTGTAGTTGGCGCCAGTGTTGGCCAGGGCGGGGTAGTACAACGCGTTAGTTGAAAGCAGCGGGAAATAGGGTGTGGAATCTTCCGAAAAGTGTTGCGCGCCCAAACTCCCTGACACGGAATATTGCAGCTTCCGGTTCCAATTGCCCACCCAGCGGACTGGAATGTTTGCGAGGAAATACTGCTGTGGGCTGAAGTAGCCGCCCTGTCCCAGCGTGAAGTAGCTGAGGTTCTTGTCATAGTGCATGCCCGTGAGGTTGAGTCCGGCGGTGAGGGAGCCTTGGCTGGTGCTCAAGAGCTTGAAATAAGTACCCATCGTCACGTTAATTTGATCGTTCGACTCGACCGCCTTGCCGGCGATGTTCTGGTAGCCTGCGCTCGCATAAAAGCCGGACTTGTCCGTTCCCCAATGCCCGAGCAATGAAACCGAATTGGCCATCACGCCGCCCCAGACCAGATTCGATCCCGGATCGCGTTCGCCCGCGAAGGAAAGTTTCGTGTCGAGAAGCGAATTGCGGCTGATCAGAATCGTGAATGGGCCTCCAGCGGGAGTGAACCGAAAACCGCCGAGCCAATTGCGCACCAAGAAGCTGTAAGGCGTTAATCCCAGGCGCAGCCCAAAGTCCCGCGTTGCGATTTGACCTTCGGCGGCTATGCCGAATGCGGTCGGCGAAGTGGAATAGCCGTTAGAAAGCGTCGATCCAAAGCCGGGCGTTGTCGAATTGTCCGGATTACCCGAATCGATATACGTCGGGTGCGCGATTAGGCTGAGACGCACCTGGTTGCCAACGGTCGTGCTGGCCCCGATATCCGCCTGTTCGATAAGCAGCTTGTCGACACCGCCGCGGCCACTTCTATCCTGAACGCTGGCTCCATTCATGAAGTAGGGCGAGTTTCTCCCGTCGATCGCCGCAATGTCGTTTGTGATGTCGTCGCGCAAATCAGAGCCGCTTTGGCCGCTCTGATCGCTTTTCTGCGTTTGATCGATCACCCTCGCGGTCTGACCAAGGTTGGGGAGGGTGATGGCCGGCGGTAAATCCGGAACGTTAACCGCGGATGCGCTGTTCGAGGAACCGTTCGAGTTCGGTGTTTCCGTCACCTGATTACGAGGCGCCTTGAGTGCCGCGTCGTTCGCAACATCGTTCTGCGGAGAGGCAAAGTGGGAATCTCGCTCGGACTCCGCCGCCTGGCGCTGTAGATTGCTGGCCACGAGCAGGTCCGACTCGCGTTGGATATCCGCGGCGAGCGAGCCAGTCGACGTTTGCAACTCTGGCGTTGCCGGCGTGTCCAGGCTGGATTCGAGACGATTCTCCCGCGCGGTCTTGATATCCGCCGGTTGCTGGTCGCGTGCGAGATCAACGCCAGGCAAGAGCAGCGCCCCTAACGACTGCTTCGAATCACCCTTATCCGGCGCTAAAGCTGCCGATGAAACGAGCCCGCTAGCGGCTTCGACCTGTCCAGCTCCGCTTTGATCCGGCGACACGCCGGCTAGCGCCTCGCGAAGATAGAGCTTAGCCTTATCATAGTCGCCCTGTTCCGCCGCGTGTTTTCCGGCAAGGGAGAGCAATCGCGAATCGCGCGGGTATTTCTGCAAGCCGCGGCTCAGCCACCGAACGGCTAGATCGTTATCATTCACCGAGAGGGCGGCTCCCACTGCGCCGCTGAAATCGCCGGGTGTCGCGTTCTCCAAGCCCCACTTTTTGTAAATCGCATAGGCGTTCTTTGTGTCCCGGCTCTCGAGGTATGCTCCGGCAAGGCTTCCTTGTACCGCGGCATCGGTTGGCAACAATTGAGAGGCCGCCTTCAGTATTGATACGGCTTGCGGAAGATCGCCGCGATCGAGTGCCTCGCCTGCGCGGCGCCGCACCCAAATGGACCAGATCGAGGAGAATTCGTTTCTCTGGGCCGGCGTCAATTCCCCGGAATCGCTATTACGCGTCAGAATCGTGTACAGTTCGCGCTCGTCGCCACGCCGATCGACCAGCAGCCACGCCAGTTGTATCTGTAAGTCAACCGGTACAGGCCGCCTGTGACTGTCAAGACGCGTAATACCGCTGTTAATGATTTTGATGGCGTCATCTTTCCGGCCCAACTGCGAGTAGATTCCCGCCTGAAGACTGATGAAGCCCGGGTCCTCCCGCAACGCCGTAAGCGCCGTTTCAGGAATTAGCTGCATCCGATCGAAAGCTTCCTGGTCTCGCTTCTGAGCATGCAAGAGCGAGAGCAGAGCAAGGTGTGCGCCGGTCATATTCGGCGCCTCCTCTATAGCCTGTCTCAAAACCGGTTCTGCTTCTTTTGATTCGCCTTCATGAACGAGAACGTCGGCAAGCTGCAGGTCGTTTCCAGCGTCCGGCTCTCTGCCGCTTCTCTTGTCGATCGTGGCCGCCCTTTGAAGCAGGCGCTCGGCAACTTCGAAGTTTTGCCGGTTCGATTCCAGGTTAGCGGCGGCTCGCAAGAAGCCCGGGCGTGTCAGGGCAAGCTTGTAGCTATCGGCGGGCATGCGCTGAATCGTGGCGTTCGCCTTATCCAGGTCGCCGCCGAGAACCAACGCGTTCACCAGCCCTTCCCAGGCCTCGACATTTCGTGGATGCGCGCTGGTAATTTGCTCGAACAGCTCCGCCGCTCGGCGCGGTTCATTCAATCGCAGATATAGATCGGCAAGCTGGCGCTCGACCTCCGGCGAAGGTTTGCTGCCATCGGCTTGAACAGAGCGCTCAGCTAGATTTTGGAGCCGCCGCGCTTCCGCCACGTCGCCCGTTTCCGCATAAACGGCGGCAAGCATAACCAGGTGGTCCGCATTCGATAACCATTCGGTTCTCACCTCGGCCGGCATCTGCTTTACGAGCGCAGCCGCACTTGCGAAATCCTTCGCTTCATCGAGCGATCTCATCAACGCCGACCAATTTCCGGAGTCTTCCGGTTTGGCCTCGACCAGGCGGCGGTAGAGCGGAACGGCAAGCCCGGGCTGTTGGTTCTGCTCATAGCTTCCTGCCAGGGCCCGAGCCGCGTCAGTGCTTTGAGGGCGAAGCTCGAGAGCCTGCTTAAACTCCTGAATGGCGTTCGAAGTATGAAACGCATTCAGATCTTCGCCGCCCTGTTTCATGTGACTCCAGAATCTCGCCGATTGGAGTCCCTCCACAACCGATTTGTTGTTCGGTTGCAGCGCGAGCGATTGTTCAAACAGCGGAATGGCGCCTGCGAAATCCTGCTGCTTCAGATGTACGAAACCAAGACCGGCAAGAGCGGTGGCGCTGCGGGGGGTTGTCCTCAGCGCGGTCGAGAAATCGTCCCCCGCTTCCTTCAATTGATTCGCATGCAGAGCCTGATAACCTTGGCCTTCGCGAGCGCTCTGGGCAACTTGATGTGGTTCAGTTCCAGTCGCCACAGGCGCGGCGCGAGTCATCAATTTGGAAAGTTCAGGATCGGGATAGCGCGCGAGATAGGCGCGTAAGGAAGGCATTGATACAGGGCTGCCGGCGTCCCACACGAGCGCCTGCCGCCATGCAAGCCGCGCTTTCTCCACAACCGTGGAATCGCCCTTTACCGCCTCGAGCGTCTCAAGTCCCTGCAGTCTCGTCTTCTGGCGGTAGGTCAGCAACTTGCCGAGTGCAAGCGAGTACTCAGGCGCCTCAGGATACTTCTTGATGTACTTCCGCAGTCCGGCAATTGCGTCGTCGAATCCTCCTGGAGCCGCGGCCTCGGTCTCGAAATATGAAATGGCCCAGCCGCCGGGCGGCGGTTCGTCCCCGAAGACCTGCCGGTAGGCCCGCAGCGCGCCTTCAAAATCCTGTTTGCGGGCGAGCCGTTGAGCCTCCTCGAGCAATTCGCGCTGCCCGGTCAGTGGACGCATCTTCTCGATGCGCGCGATTTCGGGGTTGTTGGGATTGATTCGGCGGAGGCGGTCGAGGTAACGCGCTGCGTCTGCCTGCCGGCCGCTGGTCTGCGCGTATCGTGCAAGACCTGCCAAGGCTTCCGCGTTATTGGGATCGGCGAGAAGAACCTGGTCCCAACTTCGGGAAGCTAACTCGATTAAGCCGCGTCCCTCGAGCGAACGGGCCTTCATCAGTAACTGATCGGTCGCTTCAGAACCGTAGACGCTTGCTCCCGTATGGAGCGCGATGCCCGCGGCCATTGCAAAAACAGGTATTCTCTTCCAAATCATCAGTTCCAGCTCACTTTCAGCGTTCCAGTCGCTTCAAATTTGAATCGCCCTTCGCACCATCCGGTGCCGAACAGGGCCAGGTTTTGGTCGTAGTAGCGGGGCGGCGATCCGAACAGGCCGGTCTTCCCGCTCCTCTCGAGTTGCATTCGTTTCATTTGCTGCTCGAGTGCGGATTTCAGGTTGTTGGCCGATAGAAATGGAAGCAGCGCCGCTGAGAAGCCGACGCTTCCATTGGCGTTCCTTACCCGGCCGTCCGGCTGTACCTCGGCCGGCGGAATGCGATGATCGGGCATGTAGCGAGTCATTCCGGATAAGGCGCTCAAAACCTCTGGCCTGAAGGGAGAAGCGGAGTCCAGCATGCCCGCCCACAGGTAGACCCGGATGGCGTCGTAACTAGCAAGAGGTTCCGGAGCCGGCAGCGGATAAAAAGAAAAACCGTCCTTTGCCCGGAACGCGATCCAATCGAGAATGAAGCCCGATGGCGAACTGCCGCGCAGCAGTTTCGGAACATTCGCAGCAATGTTTCGCCAAGCCTGATCGCGGAGCGCATCGCCCACGCCCAGCAAAAGCTGTACCGGAACGTAACTCGGATTCAACTCGAAGGAACCGTCCGCATTGGTGAAACCAAACGAACCCGGCAGAAGCATCGGCCCGAAGCGTGGAATCTCGGCGACCTCTTCGGCGAGAATTGCGTCCGCTAAGGCGTGCCCGCTCTGGACGAGCCGGTTGTCATGCCACAGACGTCCTGCCTCGAGCAATGTGTAGGCCAGCCACAGGTCGGCGTCGGCGGCTGAGTTCTTATCGCTTTCGCGCCAAGCGCCTCGGCCTTTCTCCCATTGCCAGGCGGGCAGATGCAACGATAGGTTTCCTTGAGCGAGGTATTGGTTGGTCCAGGAGAGAATGCTGTCGAATCGCGCCCGATCGTTCGCAACGAGCGAAAAGAAGAGGGCGTAGGCCTGCGCTTCAGAAGTCGTGCGGTCGTTGGCATCATGATCGACAATGCGGCCGTCCGCTTCCAGAAAATAGCTTGTATAGCTCTCCCAGAGAGGCCATGTCGTTTTCGCGTGTACCGAACAGGCCAAGAGCAAGGCCGTAAGTACGGTCACTAACGGAGTCCGCATTGGTTCGGGTTCTAGACTTGAGCCTGTAGTCGCAGGGCCGCTCTTCGTTCGAGCCATCCGTTCACAGGCATCGCCAGCAGCAGGGCCAGGCTGAACAAAAACAGCGGTATGTACCAGTAATGATCCTTGGCCCAGACACGGCTGCGCTCATCCCAGCGAAGATGGCCGGTCGCATAGGTTGGCGACCGCAGGGTGAATGAATGTAGCTGACCACCCTCGAGAACGCTTAGATTTCCATAGATAGACGGCAGGCTCGAGCTCTCGGCGAACGTCCCTTCGAGCGTTCCCAACGCGCTTGCATTCAGGCCCTGAAACGAGACAGCAGCGCGTCCGCTGTTCAAAGGGGAGACAAATTCGGAGACGAAGCCATTGGGGCTCGGGTCGGCGGAATTGATCTCGCGAGCGCGCTGTTGCTGATCGTTCCAAGACAATCGCGCCCACTTCAGCATTACCGTTTCCGGCCAGAGAGGAGTGTCGAGATTAAGCTTGACTGAGCTTTGCTGCAACTGCGCGGGCCCTGCAACATAAGCGGGCCCGGAAGAACGATCGGCGCCCCCAACAATCAGCAGGTCTTTATCTTTGACAGCTGTAATCTCGTCGGGACGAACGACGGTAACCCGGAGAGCGGGATATCCGGTTCGCGCGCCGCACAGGCCTAGCAGCGCCAAGTAAAGCGATGTTTCCTCGGTTGACGCGCTGTCCGGCAGGACGACTGCGGTTTGAGAAAGGTCGGCGTATTGAGTGAACGGAAATCCGGCATTTGCGAACAGATCGAGCCGCGGCAGTTGAACAAAATGGGTCAGGCCCGAAAGATCGAGCGCCGAATCCCGCAGCACCTGTTCTTCAGGCGATCGTCCGGCACCGCTGGTCCGGTCGGCATTCAGTGCGAACTCGACGGTCAAGGTGTTGGCCGACTGAAGGCCCTGAACGGGCAATCCCAAACGTATTCCCTGCCGTCCGTTGCCGCCAATTTGTTCAATAGAGCGCGACGTTACAAATTGGCCGTTCAGCTTGACGCGAATCTCGCCTGTAGCTCCCGCCGGCCACTGATTGAGCCGATAGTTAAGCTGGAGTGGAATGTAGGGCCGGCTTCCGAAATAGCTATCCGGCGCGAGCCGAAAATACAAATTGACTGACCCATCGCCATAGACTTTAAGGTCCTCGGGTCCGACGCGGCCTCCTAAGGCCGCTGTGGCGATCGGCGCCAACCAGCGGGGCGCATCGTAGAGCTGGCGCGCGGCCGGAAGGTCAATGCCGGCAAGCTGCGCGGAATCACCCGATCTTGGGAATCGGCCTGAGGCAATGACGCGAGCCGCCTCGAGGATTTGGCTGCTGTCATCGCCGCTCACAACAAGAACTTTTCCATAAGGGTCCGATGGATTGTCTCGCAGCGCTATCGCCGGTCCGGAGAGTGCGCCGAGCGCCGAATCGGGCAGCAATTCCGATCCCTTCGGAACGAGTGCAATCACATTGCCCTGCGGGATGCTTCCGGCTGTGACCGAAAAGTGAATGCCTCGATAATCGGCCAGCGTGCCCAGCCAGGAAGCGATGACTCCTGCGGCCTCGAGCGTGTGGTCGTCAGGCGCGGATGCGAAAGCGATCTTAATCGTTGCGGCGCGCTGAGTCGAGGAATCGAAGAAAGGCTCGGGCAGCAGCCGAAGATCGTTTGCAATGGGCAGCACGCTGCCCGACAGCTCGAGCTGGGTGGTGCTCTCAATTCTGAGCCACAAGCTTTCGGGCGAGATACCGTCGCAGGCCGCGGCGCATTTTGGCTGCAACTCGAATGTGAGAGCATTGTCGGCGGTCAGCAGGTCGAAGGGGAGCTCGATTTCCTCTGAACCGAGCGCGTCTACGTCGGCGCTCGGCGCAACCGGAATAGAGCCGATGTTCGATCCATTCAAAGAAATCTTAATCAGGCTGACCTTTGGAGCCAAGTTGATCGAAGAGCGGTACGTCATCCGCAGTTTCGCCTGGGTGACGACCTTACTGACGGGAATGCCGAAATAAAGCGTGGTTCGCGAATTGGTTCCCTTCAGAAGCAATGGATCTTTGTGGCCGAGGGACGCCAGATCGTAAGAATCTTTAAATCCGGACGGAGCCTCGACGTTCTGCGCCTGCAGGCGGGCCGGAACCAAGCCAGACAACAGCAGCGCTCCGGCCAGGAGGGCAATGGATGGTAGCGCGGCCTGTCTTTCCGCCGCGGGTTCGACCTCCTCTGTTCCGCTCGACGATTTTCGCAAGCTCTCGACAATCGCCACGGGAATCGCGGAGACGCCTTCAAGTGCGATGCCGGCGACTTGCAGAAGACTGACGAGAGGCCTGTCGCTTTTTGTGTTGAGTCTCCAGTCCAGCCACGAGTCGGCTCGGCCAAAGATCAGCCGCACAAGGTCTTGTTCTTCCGCTAGCGTGAGCGCTCCGAAACTGAAACGCGCAGTCCTGGGGCTCGAGTCGACAACAATCGCCGGGAAACTATACTTTTCGCCGCCGCATTGAAAGACGGCGGTCATTTGCGCCGTAGCGGCCGGACGGAAACTCTTGTTAACCGGAACGCTGAAGCCGCCCCGCGAAATGTCGATGGTCTTGGCGGCAATCTCCTTCCCGTCCGCAGCGGCCAGGGTCAACGGAATTCTTGCGGCGATCCGGACATTGACGCGCCTCTGCTTCGATTCCCGAGCGACGGCAGTCGCGGCTCCCAGGATCATGATGTTCATCAGGCACCAGAAAACGTTGATAGCAAGCGTTTCACGATTCGAGGAGGCGTTGATCATGCGAAGGACGCCCGATGCCACGCCGGCGACATTCAGAGCCAATAAGACAAGGTACGGAGCCGCTAGTTTCCAATCGAAATATTCCTCGTCTACTTGATCGCTCTTCGAAGTGACGTTGAATTTGCCGTGTTTGGGACTGATCAGCGCGATCGTGGTGGGAAGAAGGATGTAGGGCGCAAGAACCGTTTCGTAGATCTCGTTCCAGAACGAGTAGCGGTACCGGCCTTGCACGCGCGAGTTGGTGATGATCGCAAAAGCCAGGTGGGGAAGCGCATAGGCAAAAATCGCGCGGCCGTAACCATAGATGTTCGAGTAGCCGAGAAGCAGGTACACGAGCGGCGACACAAGGAACATCAACCGCGGAACGGCATAGAGGTAATGGAGCATGCTGTTCAGGTAGCAGAGCCGCTGGGACAGTTTCAGTCCTCTTCCCAACAGCGGATTATCGGTTCGAAGAATCTGCACCATGCCACGGGCCCAGCGAATCCGCTGGCCGATATGCGCGGCCAGACTACCCGTTGCGAGACCCGCCGCCTGCGGCAACCGCAAGTAAGCGGTGTTCCAGCCCCGTCGCTGCATCCGCAGCGAAGTGTGGGCGTCCTCGGTTACGGTTTCAACGGCAATGCCGCCGATCTCCTCGATCGCCGTCCGGCGCAGCACCGCGCATGAGCCGCAAAAGAAGGCTCCGTTCCAAAGATCGCTGCCGTCTTGTATCACGCCATAAAATAAAGCGCCTTCGTTCGGCACATCGCGAAAGGTGTCGAGATTTCTTTCAAACGGATCGGGCGAGTAGAAATGATGGGGCGTTTGCATCATCCCGAGCCGTGTGTCCTTCAGAAACCATCCCATCGTCATTTGAAGGAACGATCGTGTGGGGACATGATCGCAGTCGAAGATCGCGATATAGTCGCCATTTGTCTTCTTCAAGGCATGGTTGATGTTACCGGCCTTCGCATGCTTGTTGTCGGACCGGATAATGTATCCGCACCCAACCTCATTCGCAAACTCCTCAAATTCTGCCCGTTTTCCGTCGTCGAGGATGTAGATGTTTCTTTTTTCCACTGGCCAGTCGATGCTCATTGAAGCCAGCACTGTTGTTCTCACCACCTCGAGCGGTTCGTTGTACGTGGGGATGTAAATGTCGACCGAAGGCCATTGATCCGCGTTTTGAGGCATTGCAACCGGCTTGCGCTTGAGAGGCCTTGCCGTTTGGAAAAAGCCGAGAAACAGAATCACAAACGCATACGCTTCGGCGGAGAGCAGAGCGAACACGAACACCAAATCCACTGTGCGTGCTTCAGACCAGTTTGCGGCGAGATAGTTGTACGTTCCTGAAATGCGCCAGTAAGCGTATCGTGTGGTTGAAAATGCGGCCAAGATCGCAAGCGCGATTGTGGCCGTGCTCGAGCGCGATACCTTGCTGACCACAATCGCCAAAGCGATACAGGCGAGACCGAATATCGCTTGCTGATCCCAGGCAAGCGGGACGGTCGCTAACAAGCCGAGCGCCACGGAGCCGAAAAGTGGAATCAAGAACTTGGCCGGGAAATGCCACCATGCCCGGGGAGAAACAATCGTCAATTTAGGATTCACAGCGCTTGGACCTTGTTGTTAAGCTCGATTCTCGATGCGGCCGGATGCTGCTCTTCGAGCCAGCGGTATAGCTCTCGGAGGTCGGCCGCGACGCTCGAGTCCGGAGCATAGTCAAATACAGTAGTGCCTTCGGCGAGCGCGGCCGACATGGCACGGTTGTTTCTAATTGCGATTGGAATCATCCGCTCGGCAAATCGCCGTTCGAGCCGCGAGCGGATCTCGACGTGGAGCGAGTCGGAAGGATCGAATTGATTGAGCAAGAGCAGTGGGCGCGCCAGTTCGGCGGCAGGCCGGCTGTCGTCGAATTCTTCCTCAAAATCCGCCAGCCGGGAAAGGCATCGGGTCTCGGGTGTGATGGTAATAATCCTCATCAAGCTGCTGTCCAGCTCCGAGAAGAATCTGCTTGTTTGTACCTGGCCCGCGTCAATAAACAACGAGTCCGTGTCGGCTGCTAAGGATTCGACCGCGCCGCGAACCCAGCTTCCAATGGGATCGTTTCGGTATGCGTCGGTCCGCCGGCATACGTGCACGGCGCTTCCCTTCGGATCGCCTGGAAGCACGAAACTTGAAAGTTGAAGGCGCGTGCTGCGGCTTCCGAAGTAGAGCGGCAATACACTCGAAGGAGCCGGATCGAGCAGCAGAGCGCGTCCGCCGGCTTTCGCGCACAGGCGGGCCAGGGAAGTAGCGATGCTCGTGGCTCCTACTCCTCCGCTGATACCGCCGATCACGAACGAAGTTTTCCGTGTCGGGCGGAAAGCAGAGAACTCGGCGTTATGCTTTCGTGGGTGCGAGCTACCAAACACCAGATCGAGACCGGTCCACGTGCCCCAACTCGAAAACAAGGCAAGATTCTGGAGCGTTGCATCCTCGCTGGCTGCGGATAGGTTTCGCACGGCGTGAGACGCAGGAATATTCTGGGCGGCGGCTGCCTCAATTGGCGCTTCTGGCGCTCGCTCGGCCAACGGCTGCTCCGGCGCTCTTTTCGGCTCGACCTTCGCATGGACGAACGTTCTGTAGATGGCCGGGTTCAGATCGGTCTCTGACATCAGGCAAGCTAAATCATCGAGTCCTGAGGATTTCTCCACAAAATTTCCTTTCCAATCTGTTAGGAGGGCTCGCGCAACTTCGCCGGGTCTAAGCACACTTGGATTGACCTTTGGCTTGGCTGAACACCAATACTGTCTGAGATGCGACTAAACTTTCTCGGCAGGAGATATCCCGGCGAGACTTATTGACGTATTCTTCGTCGGCACTCGCCGGTGTGGGCACGGCATTCGCCGAATCCAGGTGGAACCATGCTTCTCGCTGCCTCTATCCTCGATTCCAGAGGAATTGTTTATGCGGAACACGAGCTCATTAGGAGCCGCCATTGTTCTCGGTAGCAGTGTGGTAGTTCTAACCGCCGCCGTCCTGTTTCTTCGCACCCTTTCGCCCGATCAACTGGCTTTGCTTGTCCGCTTTCTGGGACCCAGCGCTCTTCTTTGGGCGGGCGTGTACGGTATCTTGGAGCAAAAACTGAAATAGATGGATCGAATTCACAGAAGACGCGCCCGGGGCCCGCTCATTCCCGCCTTCGTGCTAATTGCTCTCGGCGTGGTGTTTTTTCTGACGGAAAACCATATCGTCAAGGCTTGGGATATATGGCGGCTTTGGCCCCTCGTGCTGGTGATCGCAGGCATCGCCAAGGTTTCCCTGCGTTCCCCGGGCCGCCAGGTGGAAGGGTGGGTGCTGATTGGGGTCGGCCTTCTATTTCTTGCGTCGTCACTCGGCGTGTTGCGGATCGCTCCTCATCTTTTATGGCCTGCGATCCTCATTGGAGTGGGCATAACCCTGCTTTTTCGCTCCCTTTCCTATAGCGGCGACTCGGCGGCATACGAGCTTCGTCCGCCTTTTGAGGGGGAGAATTTTGCGATGTTTGGCGGCGCGGAGCTGAACTTGAGCGGCCAGGAGTTTCAGGGAACAACCATCACGACGGTGTTTGGCGGATACAACCTCGATCTCCGGAAATCCGTTATGAAATCCGGCAAGGCGGTTGTGGAGGCCACGGCTGTGTTTGGCGGCATCGAACTCCGGGTTCCGGCGACATGGAATGTCGTGATGCAAGGGGCCCCGATCTTTGGAGGCTACAGCGACGAAACGCTTCATCCGGAAGCCACCGCGAATGCACCCCAACTGATTATCAAAGGCGCGGCCATATTTGGCGGGATATCTGTAAAGAATTAGGCTATGCATCCGATTTTGCGCGATGCGCGGCGGCTCGGACTGTACGTTCTGTGCTGGGCCCCATTGGCGTTGCTTTTGATCTTTCTGACGGCGCCACAGCCTCTTTCCTGGGGCGAGAGCATCATGATCGTGGTCCCGGCGTCCACGATCTACGCGTTTGTATGCCTGTCTGCGTTCTACACGTGCCGGGCATTCCCGCTACACGGCGCGCGGCTGATGCAGAATCTCGGGCAACACGCGCTGCATAGCGCTCTCGGGGGGGCCATCTGGCTATTAACCGCGAAACTGGTTGGAAGCATTCTTTCAATTCCTCCCACTCGATTGAATGCAGCTCTGCCCCTCTTTTTCAGTTTCGGTGTGCTGCTGTATCTGCTCTCTGTGGCCATGCATGGGGCGTATCTCGCGATCGATGCGTCGCAGTTAGCCCAGAGGCGGGAAGCGGAGGCCAGGCTTTCGGCCAGCCAGGCTGAACTCAGGGCACTGAAAGCCCAGATCAATCCACACTTTCTATACAACAGCTTAAATTCGATCAGCGCCCTGACGAGCTTGGACGCTCCGAGGGCCAGGCAGATGTGCATACAGCTTTCTGAATTTCTGAGGCAGACGCTGGGCCTCAGTGACAGGGATAGGGTTCCGCTCGAGCTTGAACTCGATCTTGTCCGGCGCTATCTCGCGATCGAGCAAACGCGTTTCGGGTCGCGCCTGGTAATCGAGGAGGACGTAGCCGCCGACTGTCTTCCCGATAAAATTCCGGCGCTCATTCTTCAACCCCTGGTTGAGAATGCAATTGTCCACGGGATTGCGGGCGTTGTCGATAGTGGTTTGCTTCGTTTGACCGCGCGCCACGGCGGGTCCTCGGTGCTTGCGATTACGATCGAGAATTCATTCGACGCCGATTCCCCTAGAAAATCAAGTCATGGCTTCGGTCTGACCAGCATTAGAAGGCGGCTTGAAACCGAATACGGTACTCGGGCCAGGCTAACCGTGTCCACCGAAGACAGCTGGTTTCGGGCGGAGCTCCTTGTTCCGGTGTCGCAGGTTAATACATGAGCGTGATTCGAGCGATGATTGTCGATGATGAGGAGCTGGCGCGTGCGGTGCTCAAGGAGCTTTTGGCCGCCCACCGGGGCATAGAGCTTGTAGCTGAGTGCGGCAACGGTTTCGATGCGGTGAAGCGATTTGCGGAGACAAAGCCCGATCTTCTGTTTCTAGATGTGCAGATGCCAAAACTCGATGGCTTCGAGGTTCTTGAGTTAATCGATTCCAACGTGGCCGTAATTTTTGTTACCGCATACGACGTCTACGCGATGCGCGCCTTCGATGTCCATGCGGTCGATTATCTGCTGAAGCCGGTTGCACCGGAACGATTTGAGGCGGCTCTCGAAAGAGTGAAGCTGCGCTTTGGAAAGGAGATGCCGGTCGCCGCCGATTTACGAGCGGCTGCAAGCGTGCCCGGCGCGCGCCTTGACCGGTTGGTCATTAAGGACGGCGCGCGGATTCATATTGTGCCTCTCGCCAAGGTCGACTATTTCGAAGCCCAGGACGACTATGTTGGAATTCACAGCGAGGGCAAAACCTTCCTCAAACAGCAGACGTTGTCAAAACTCGAAAGCGATGCTGGATCCGGAACGATTTATCCGCATCCATCGCTCCTACGTAATCAATGTCGAAAAGATCGCACGGCTGGAGCCCTACAGCAAGGATTCCCGCGTGGCGGTGCTGATGGACGGGACGCAGTTGCCAGTCAGCCAAAGCGGACTCGCAAGGCTCTCGAAGGTATTTTCGGTGTAGGCCTGACATGTAGCAACCGGTTGATAATCGTAACCGAGCCGCGATCGCCAGGGAGCGGTCAGCAGGGCAGCGTTCACCTGAGGCGGGGTGCTGCTCTTTTCATGGCTCACCAGCCACCGACGTTTCGGTAGCTCCCTTCGGCTCATACAGTTGGCGATTCGGACACAAGAAACAATCTATTGTGCGGCCGGTCGAGCAGCTGTGGCCAGCCGGAGGGCTTTCATTTGAGCTTTGTCGGTCCAGGCGCAGACATCCGAGATCTGTGATTTCGAGACCCGGGCTTGAGGATGCATCCACACGTAAGCGTGTTTCGGCATCGCTCCCGAGAGAAGGTTCTCGCAGATCCCGCTGAATCCAGCTGCCAACTGTTCCGGGCCTTTCTCCTGAAGGCTCTGCCAGTCGGAGAAGTTCATGTGTTCGCGAGCCTTCGTCACATCGTGCACGAGAAGCAATGATGCGACGGGCGTGTGCGCGTACCACGGCCACTGGGTTTCATTCGAATGGCAGTCGAGACAGGCGCTCCTGAGGGTGCTTTCAACCGGCGGGGGAACATGGGCCTGCGAAAACAGACTTCTTGAAGGCACTGTCCGGGGATTCGATGGAATTCGAATCGAAAGCGCACAAGCCGCAGCCAGGGCTCCTATGAGTAAAGTTTGGCGGCGCGATAGCTGCATTCGCGCCTGCCTAACGGCGGCTCCCCACCAGTGCGATCAGCTCCTCGATCACTTCTTCGACAGCGTGAGACCGGTTGCGGAGCGTCTCTGCGACGGTATGCGTCTTTTCGGCTTCCTCGGCGCTCTTCTGGCCAATGTTTCCGATGTACGCCAACGATTGAGTGATTTGCTGAATGTTTTCGTTCTGCAGGCGCGAATTCGAAGCAATTTCGTCGATAACACCGTGGATACGATGCGCCTCCGAAATCGTGTCCGTCAGCGCCTGTGCTGCCTGCTCGCTGATCTCGTAGCCTTGCTTCGTTTTTCGAACGGAAGCCTCAACCAGGTCGGCGGTCTGCCGCGCGGCATCGGCGCTGCTCTTGGCAAGGTTTCGCACCTCGTCGGCCACTACGGAGAATCCGAGGCCCGCATCTCCGGCGCGCGCCGCTTCGACGGCGGCGTTCAGTGCTAACAGGTTCGTCTTGAACGATATGTCGTTGATGACCTTGATGATGCTCAGAACCTGATCGCTTGAATTCTGGGCTTCTTTCGTCGCCTGCACCAGCCGTTTTATGGCGTCGGACGCATGATCCGCATTTTGAACGGCTTTCGCGGAGCATCCCTGTGCGAAAGTCGCATGTTGATCGTTCGTCTTCAGACAAGAGGCAAAATCGCAGACCGTGCTGTCGATCTGCTCAATAGCGGCGGCGGTCGAGGAGACGCCTTCTGAAAGCACCCGGCTTGCCTCTGTCATGAGATTGGTTGAATTTTGGGCTGCCGCGTGTTCCTGGTTAAGACGGGAGACGACATAATTCATGCGCCGATTAATAGATCTGGCGAGGAAAGCGAGGCATGCTGCGACAACAGCCAGTCCAACCAGCAGAGCGCCCAGAATGTTGCGCAATGAACTTACATTGCTTTTCTGCAATTGCGCTCCGGCTACCTTTGCCTCGGTTTCAGCAAGATCCACAAGCCTTCGCACGTACGCTTCGTACTTTGCGCGTTGCGGCTCATACGTTCCGAAATAAAGCTGCTTGGCCTTATCCGTCTTGCCATCGCCGACTGCCTCGAGGACAGTCGTGTCGATATCCCGGAGAACCTTCGCGTCGAGATCGCTCATCTGATCGATCGTGCGGCGGATTTCGGCGGAATCGCTCAGCGTCCTGATGTTTGCGATCACCTTCTGATTCGCGTCATATGCCTTGATTTTTCGCATATTCGACGTTGGATTATCAGGATCCAGGATCATCGTCTTCGTGGCATCGTCCTGCGTGAGCAGAAGTGACAGGGACGTCAACGCCAGCTCTTTCAATTTTTGGGCCCGGATGAGCGGGGTGGCGTTCTCGCGCAGACTCCTCCATGTGGTCAGCGAAATGATCAGTCCCATCAGAGCCAATGGAACCAGCGTGAGATACATCCGCTGAGCTAGGGTGAGCCGTTTCATCTTGGTATTACGTCGTGGATACGTTTACTTTATGTTTGCTATTTCTTAACGGTAACCATCAATTTCATCTTTGGATGAATGGAGCACCGGACTTCCGAGACGCCTTCCTTGTTGAACGGCACGGTGGAAGAACGCCGGGGCTTGACGCCGCAAATCGAACTCCATACCCGGCGTCATTGAAAAAACGTTTGTGTAACTTCGTCGGCGTTCTTAAACGTGACCGTGTCGCCGGGTTTTACTGTAATCTCGGTTTGCGAAAAGCTTCTGTCCTTCTGAACGATCTCGTGATCGGCGGGGGCGGCGATCGAACAGCCGAAAATTGCAGCTGCAAAACAAATCCTAGTCAACGAAATTGCATGGGTCTCTCTTACCTGGGTAATGTCGGTATCGTGGCGGGCTTCTCCACACTTGTCAGCGTCCGCAGAAACTCCATCAGGTCCGCTTTCTCATCGGCAGTGAGGTGAAGCGGATGCATTTCGGCGCGAGGCTTGCGCGCTGCGCCTTTCCACCCGCGTCATAGAAGTCGATAACTTCCGCTAAATTCGACTCGGAGCCGTTGTGCAGATATGGCGCACGGAGCGTCACGTTTCGGAGCGTCGGAGTCTTGAAGGTGTGTTGCATGGCCTCGATCTTGACGAGCACTCCACCAGGCCGAGGTCGTCGTCGTTGACTCCAATGTCGTGGAATCCGGAATCGGTAAAGTTCCAGCCTGAATGGCACTGCGCGCATCCGGCTTTGTGATTAAACAGATCAAATCCGCGCTTCGCCGGTTCGGAAACCGCGTGCTTATCGCCGGCAACCCAGCGATCGAACGGCGCTTGCCCGGAAACGACGGTGCGCTCAAACGTCGCAATTGCCTTTGCAATCGTTTCTTCCGAAATGGCCTCGCCGGGATAAGCCTTGTCGAACAGAGGCTTATATCCGGGAATAGAAGAAATGCGCTCAACCGCCTGTCCCAGCGGCTGGTTCATCTCGGCCGGCGACTTGATGGGGCCCAGCGCTTGCGCTTCCAGCGAGTCCGCCCGCCCATCCCAGAACATCAGCTCCCCATACGCGGCATTCAGAATGGTGGGCGTGTGGCGTTTCAGCCCCTTCATGCCATCGCCGATGCCCTTGGGCAGACCGTCTCCCCCACGCGAATCCGGGATTGTGGCACGTCGCGCAAGAAATAAATTTCGAGCCAGAGAGCCGCGGATCGAAGAACAGCGTTCTCCCCAGAAGCTCGCGTGCCTCGGTGTAGGAGTTGGCGGCAGGAAATTCCGGGCCTGCGGGGCAAAGATACTTCTTCATGTATTCAGCGCGATCGGAAAAGGTATAGCCACCACCGTTATCACCGGGTGTAGCGGCGTGGCCGATCCACGGCTCAAGCAAACATGATCCAGCCAGAACCGTGGTGCCGGCGACGAATCCCAAGCCGGCGCGTCTCGATCGAGTAATCCAATTCATTCTTAATACCCCTGCTGCACGTTGCACATCTTTCTACGCCATGAGAAGAGTCGGCCATGCCCGACTCTCGTCTCATCAGTTGGTGTGCCGAAAATTCTGTAGCAGGTCGTAAGTAACCGCTAAGTGAAAATGTCCGTTGTTCGGCAAGTAGTAGTTATTGTCCACGCCGTGGTCGAACATTGGCGAGATGGTGAAGCCGCGGATCGGGTGCACTGCCGCGGCGAAATACGCGCGGCGGCCGTGAAAGAACGCATCGTCGTTCAGATCGCCGTAGTTACGATCAATCGCCGCGTAGCCGGCGGTCAGGCCGAACATCTTGTTAAGCGATTTCGAGACGCTGACGTTGCCGCCGAATGCCGCCGTATAATTCGTTCTTTCATATACGTCCACATTGGCTTTGTCCACGACGCGAAGTTCCGGCACATCGGCGCGCAACGCCTGACGCAATGTGCGCGCGCCCGCGAGGTTCGTATAGTCCGCCGA
>CAVRNU010000060.1:0-16979 GCA_963722585.1 Bryobacterales bacterium
CTCAAAGCCTCATCGAGCATCCCCTCCATCCGATCGATCTCCATCGAAGACAACGGCCCCATTTTGTTACCAACTACGGCGATACGCAGGCTGCCATGTCCAACCAGCGAACCAACAGTCGCATGTTTGGCACTCCGCTGCACCTCTGCCAGATATTCACTTGCCGTGTGCCAGCCCCAGGTGTCGTCACCGCAAAAAATTCCATTTGCAAACTCGCGAAGTTCGCGCCCGTCTTGGGTCATCGGGTAGGCCGAGAAGCCGCAGTTTCCTACCACCTCGGCAGTGACGCCTTGCCGCACAGTTTTTCGGTTCTTTCGCTCAAAACCTGCAGATACCGAATGACTGTGCGCATCGATGAATCCAGGGCAAACGGCAGATGCCATCACAGTGGATGGAACGAGCATCGCCAGGCGGGTCAAATGTTCCGATGGCTTCGATCATGTCCCCCGAGATCAGGAGATCGCCTGACTTCGGCGGCGCTCCAGTCCCATCGATCAGCGTGCCGCCTCGCAATAGCACTCGCCGCGCGGTGGTTGACATCGGCTATTGCACCTTGCCCCGCGCCGAAACATCCCAGACCTTCTCGACCATTCCGTTCCGCACGCCATACAGGCGGTCGTGCATGTTCACCGTTGCGCAGACGTGATTCGGCATCACTCTGAGGCGTTCGCCAACTTGATACGTGCGCCCGCTCCGAGCGATATCGACGTGGCCGTGCTCTTCAGAAAGTGCTACAAACACCGCTTCAGGGTCTTCGCGGATCATGCCATAAGAAATTTGATCGCCGCGGGAACCATCAGAAGAGAAAGTCTTCGAGCCGCCATCGAGAATCGCGCGGCCAGGGACGGCATTGCTGGCCACTGTCACAAGAACATGAAGGGCGCAGTCATCGAGCGCTGCAATGCCCATGCGCACCAGATTTGCGTCATTCAACAATTACATGCCGGGCCGGATCTCGGTGACGCCGTGGAACAAATGAGAGCGGTAAGCGGTAGGTGTCGATCCGCCACTGACAACCGGAATCTCGATTCCCGCGCTGTGAAACTCCTGATAAAACGCGTCGAGCGTTCGGTTGACTTCCGCAATAGCGGCCCCCTGTTCCTCGGGCGGCTTCCCAAGATGCCCCGGATAGAACATCAACCCCAGGAACTCGAGACGCGGATACATCAAAGTTTCCCGCGCAAGAGAAACCGCCAGTTCGGGCGTGGGGACGCCGCACCGATGGAAGCCCACGTCGATTTCAACCAGCACTCCGATACGGGAGCTATGCTGTTGCGCCGCGGCGTCGAGAGCGCGGATCGCCTCCACGGAATCGAGCGATACGCAGAGTTGGCATTCCAGCGCTAGTTGCGCAGCTACGTCGGCTTTTTTCCGAGTGACGAGTGGGTATCCAATCATCAAATCCTGCACGCCGCCGTCAACCATCACACGCGCCTCTCCGGGCTTAGCCACCGTTATTCCCGCCGCTCCACGTTCGATTTGAAGCCTCGCAATTTCGGGAATTTTGTGTGTCTTAGTATGAGGCCGTAGGCACAATCGATTGCCCGCGGCGTACTCGGCCAAACGTGCCAGATTGCGCTCCATGATATCGAGATCGATGATAACGGCTGGAGTGTCGAGGTCTTCAATGTGCATACGCCTGTAGGGCAGTATCGCATCATGAAGAACCGCCGATCGCCGCTACTGGCCCCGGATAATGGCGTCGCGCTTCGGAAGATCGGTGGATTCCCATCCGCCTCCCAAAGCCTGCACCAGCAGCACGCTCGAAGTCATGCGGCGCGTCAGCAGATCGACGGCTGTTTTCTCATTACTGAGCGCTGTGGCTTGAGATGTGATAACGGTCAGGTAGTCAGCTATGCCGGACTTATATTGGTCGGTAGAAACATCGAGCGCGCGCACGGACGCTTTCACGGCGAGATCTTGCGCGATCGCCTCCTGCGCCAATATCCAGAGCCGCCAGGTTGTCTTCCACTTGTTGAAAAGCCGTGAGTACCGTTTGTCGGTACGTCGCTACCGTCGCATCGTAAGTGTCCCGGGCTTGAAGCAATTGCGCGTGGCGCTTCCCGGCATCGTACAGCGTTTCAGAAAACGTTGGCCCGACCGACCAATATTTGCTGGGCCAGGTGAACCACTGCGCAATCGTCGATGTTTCAAGACCGGTTGTTGCGCTCAGGCCCACGGTGGGATAGTAGGCCGCCTTGGCGATGCCAATCTGCTCATTTTGAGCCGCCATCAACCGTTCGGCCGACGCGATATCGGGCCGGCGCTCGAGCAGCACGCTCGGCACGGAAACGGGTACCGGAGGAGGAGGCGTGGTCAAAATCTGGCGTGGAATCGAGAACCCGGAAGGTGGCTTTCCCAGCAACACGGCAATGGCATGCTCATACTGCGCCCGCGTAACCGCCAGATCTACGAGCTGCGCCCTTGTGGTGTCAAGCTGTGTTTCGGCTTCCGCCACATCCAGGTCGGACGCGATTCCCGCGTTGTACCGGTCCTTCGTAAGTTGCAAATAGTCTACGTACGAATTTGTGGTCCGCTCGAGCAGGTCTTCATCGCCGTCGATTCCGTGAAGTGAGAAATAGTCTTCAGCAAGCGTAGCTTGGTAGGAAAGCCGGGCGTTTTCAAGCTGGGCCGCGCTGGCTTGCGCACTTGCGACGTTACTTGTCACGGTGCGGCGGATACTTCCCCAAACGTCGGCTTCCCAGGACAAATTGAAAGGAATCGCATACGTCGTGCGCTGCTGGACCAAGTTGCCGAGTCCGGCTCCGTATATCGTTTGGGACTGGCGGGAATTTATGATCGACGGACCGGTCGTCAAGGCCGGGAACAGATTGGAACGCGCGGAAGCCACCAGGTCGCGAGCTTCGCGGAATTGCGCCGCGGCAACCAGCACGTTCTGGTTCGAGATGCCCACCTGTTCTTCGAGCGCGTTGAGGGCCGGGTCGTTATAGATTTCCCACCACTTGCCGCGCAGTACGCTCTCGCTCGGCTGAGCCTGCTTCCAACCCTGATCCTCCTTGTAACCATCAGGCAGCGGTTCTCGATACGCTTGAGGCACCGGCGCGGCGGGCCGCGTATACTTCGGACCCACCATGCATCCGCCCAGAACCAAAGCGCACGCCGCGAGCAGCAAGCTCGAAACCGATTTCCGGCAACCATTCCAACTATCGATTTTGTTCATGTTTCACCTCCCGTAAGATCCAGCGCTGGAGATAAGATGGACAGTCAACCAGTTCGATTCCCTCCTCCATCTGCTCGGCGAAGAAGCGCGCCGAGCCGCGATCGATCAGTGTAACTTCGCTCAAATCGAGCATGATTCGCATTTTGTTTTGCTGTCCGCGGCCGATCAGGTGGCAAATTTCTGGCAGCACGTCCTCGCTGACCGAGCCCGCGAGCGCGAGAGTGACACTACCGTTCGAGCCTGGAACTGCGGTCAGCGAGAACATAGTAAAGCCGTTCCGGAAATGGCTATGCTTCGACCTCGACCGGAGTGACAGCGGGCCGCCCCTCTTTGCCAAGGCGCCTCCACCACCAGTGCTGCAGCCTGTCAAGGAACAGATAAACAACCGGCGTGGTGTAAAGAGTCAATACCTGGCTGACAGCCAGCCCGCCTATGATGGTGATGCCCAGCGGGCGCCTCAGCTCCGAACCCGTCCCCGTTCCGAAGGCGAGCGGCACTGCGCCGAGCCCGGCGGCCATGGTGGTCATTAAAATGGGCCGGAAACGGAGCAGGCAAGCTTCAAAGATGGATTCCTCCGAACTCTTGCCCTCATCGCGCTCGGCGGCAAGCGCGAAGTCGATCATCATAATGGCATTTTTCTTAACGATGCCGATCAGCAGAATGATTCCGATAATGGCGATGACTGTCAGCTCGGTTTTGAAAACCATTAGCGCCAGCAGCGCGCCGATGCCCGCGGAGGGAAGGGTGGAAAGAATCGTGATGGGATGAATGTAGCTTTCATATAAGATGCCGAGCACGATGTAGACGGCGCCCAAAGCGGCGGCGATAATGAGCGGTTCGCTGCCGAGCGAATCCTCGTACGCCTGAGCAGTTCCCGCGAAAGCAGTGTGGACCGTGGCTGGGAGACCCACCTTCAGTGCGCGGGCCGTGATCTGGTCTACTGCTTCGCCCAACGCCACGCCGGGTTTAAGATTGAACGAAATCGTGAACGCCGGGGACAGGCCCTGGTGCGGAACGGCCAGCGGCGCCGTCAAGGGAGCAAACCGGGCAATCGCATCGAGCGGAACCTCGGGGCCGGTAGGCGACTGAACATAGATGTCGTGCAGGATCTCAGGATTCTGCCAGAACTGGGGCGCAGCTTCCATTACCACGTGGTATTGATTCAGCGTCGTGTACATGGTGGAAACCTGGCGCTGGCCGAAGGCATCGTACAGGACGTTATCGATGAGCTGTGACGAAATGCCAAAGCGTGCCGCAGTGTTCCGGTCGTAAGTCACCATCGATTGCAATCCGTTGTCCTGCTGATCGCTGCTGACGTCCGTGATGTTCGGGACGGTGCGGAGTTCCTTCAGCATTAGCGGTGCATATCGCGTAAGGTCTTTCAGGTTGTCGCCGCGCATGGTGAATTGATATTGAGCATTGCTTTGGCGGCCGCCCACGCGCACATCCTGAGACGCCTGGAGATACAGCGTGCCGCCGGGGATACGCATCAGCTTCGGTCTCAGCCGGGCAATCACGTAATCGACGCTGATCTTGCGTTCCTCGAGCGGTTTCAGCATTATGAACATGCGAGCGGTATTGATGCTGCCGCCGCCGCCGCCGCCGCCGCCGGTAAAGCCAGTGGCGGTCGCCACGGCCGGATCGGCGGTAACAATCGTGATCATCTGCTTCAGCATGCGATCCATCGCCTGGTACGAAGTATCCTGATCGGCTTGGATGGCTCCCATCAACCGGCCATTGTCCTGCTGGGGAAAGAATCCTTTCGGTACCCGAACGAAGAGATATACATTTAAGGCAATGGTGCCTAGCAAAATGATGAGCGTGACGGCCGAATGCCTGAGCACGACACGCAGCGTGCGGCCATACGTGTGAATAATCCAGTTAAAGAATTCTTCGCTTTTGCGGTAGAGCCACCCGTGCGTTTCGTGAGTCTTCAGCAGGTACGCACACATCATCGGCGTGGTAGTCAACGAAACGAACATCGAAACCACGATGGCGGTAGAGAGCGTCACCGCAAATTCGTGAAAGAGCCGGCCGACAATGCCGCCCATCAACAGAAGGGGAAGAAACACGGCAATCAGCGACGTGCTGATAGTCACTACCGTGAAACCCACTTCCCCGGCGCCTTTTAGAGCAGCCTGGATCGGGCGCATTCCTTTCTCGAGATAGCGCGTAATATTTTCGATAACGACAATGGCATCGTCGACTACAAAGCCTGTACAGATGGTGAGCGCCATCAGCGACAGATTGTCGAGGCTGTACCCACACAGGTACATCACTCCGAACGTTCCGATGAGCGAAATTGGCACGGCAACGCTTGGGATCAGTGTGGTACGCACGTTCCGCAAAAAGGCGAAAACTACCAGGATCACTAGAACGACCGAAATGACGAGCGTTTTCTCGACTTCGCGAACGGAAGCGCGGATCGTGATCGTCTGGTCCATCTCGACAAACATATCGATCGATTGAGGGATGGACGCTTTCAGTTGCGGTAAAGCGGCGCGCACGCGATCGACGGTGTCGATAATGTTCGCGCCCGGCTGGCGGAATATAACAAGCAGTACCGATGGCTTGCCGTTCGAGTACCCGGAATTGCGGATATCTTCCACCGAATCGACTGCCTGGCCTACGTCGGAGACCCGGACGGGCGCGCCATTCTTATAGGCAATGATGAGCGGCGCATAATCCACCGCCTTGAAAATCTGATCGCTCGCGCCGACTTCCCACATGCGGTTGGCGTTCGAGAAGTGGCCCTTAGGCGTATTCGCGTTGGCCCCGCTCAGCACGCTTCGAACCTGCTCCAGGCCGATGCCGTACTTGTTGAGCATCAGGGGATTGAGCTCGATCCGGACGCTAGGCAAAGCACTGCCGCCCACCATCACTTGTCCCACACCGCTCACCTGCGACAGGCGCTGGGCCATGATGGTCGAGGCCGCATCGTACATCTGGCCTTTCGTCAGAATGTCGGATGTAAGGGCCACAATCATTATTGGCGAGTCGGCGGGATTTACCTTGCGATAGCTCGGATTACTAGGCAGATTCGTCGGCAGATACCCGCGAGCCGCGTTAATGGCAGCCTCGACATCGCGGGCGGCGGCATCGATATTCCGATTGAGGTCGAACTGGAGCGTCACGTTGCAAGAGCCCAGTGAGCTGCTGGAAGTCATTTCCGAGACCGCCGCGATTCGGCCGAACTGGCGCTCGAGCGGCGTCGCCACCGACGATGCCATGGTTTCCGGACTGGCGCCGGGCAACTGGGCGCTGACCGAAACCGTGGGAAAGTCCACCTGCGGCAGCGGCGAAACGGGTAGCAGCCGGAAAGCAGTCGCACCCGCCAGCGCGACGGCTATCGTGAGGAGAGTCGTGCCGACAGGCCGTTCGATGAATGGGGCGGAGATGTTCATCGGCTTACTCCGCGGGCAAAGGTTCGGTCCCGATGACCGGACTGCGCTTCCTGGACAAGCGGGCCGCCAGCCGATCAAAGAAGAGATAAACCACAGGAGTGGTGTACAGCGTCAAAAGCTGGCTCAAGATCAAGCCGCCGACGATCGTGATTCCGAGCGGCCGGCGAAGCTCCGATCCCACGCCCGTTCCTAAAGCCAGCGGCACTCCACCCAACAACGCCGCCATCGTCGTCATCATGATAGGCCGGAAGCGGAGAAGAGACGCTTGATAGATTGCTTCCACCGGCCCCTTCCCTTCTTTGCGCTCAGCTTCGAGAGCGAAATCGATCATCATGATCGCGTTCTTCTTGACGATGCCGATCAAAAGAATAATGCCAATGAGTGCAATGATGCTGAAGTCGGTATGGCAGAGATCGAGAGCGAGCAGCGCGCCCACACCGGCCGACGGCAGAGTCGAGAGGATCGTGATGGGATGGATATAACTCTCGTAGAGCACGCCTAACACGATATAGACCGTCACGATAGCCGCGAGAATCAGGATCGGTTCGTTTGCGAGTGAAGCCTGAAAGGCTTGGGCGGTTCCCTGGAAAGCCGTCTGAATGCTCGGCGGTAAACCGAGATCGTCCCTCACCTTGTTGATCGCGTTAACGGCGTCTCCTAGCGATGCGTTCGGCGCAAGATTGAATGACAGCGTCGCGACCGGAAACTGCCCCTGGTGATTCACGGTGATGGGAACGGTGCGGGTTTCAAGCCGCGTAAACGCGCTGATGGGCACCTGGCTGCCGTTCGGGAAGGCGGTGGTAGATGCGATAGCGCTATTGCCGAAAACCTGGCTCGAAGCGGTGGGGGAGCCGCCCAACGCATTTGAAGCAATGCCGGTGCTAGCTTCGAGAGCGCTCGAACTCGTCGGTCCCAAGGAGGCTGTCGTCGCCGACCCGCCCGCCACTAGCCCGCTCGAACCCGAGTTCGACGTTCCGCCGCGAACAAACAGGGCGCGCAGATCGATGGGATCCTGTTGGAAATCCGGGAACAGCTCGAGCACCACGTGGTACTGATTCAACTGCGTAAAGATCGTCGAGACCTCGCGCTGCCCATAGGCATCGTAAAGTGTTTGGTCGATGATTGACGGAGCGAGCCCGAGCCGCGAGATAGTATCCCGGTCGTAAACCAGCCTGGTCTGCAATCCAAGCACCTGCTGATCGCTCGCCGCATCGCGAATCTCGGGGAGCGCTTTTATGCGTTCGAGCATCCGCGGGGCGTAAACGTTCAACTCATCCTGACTCGGATCCTCCATCGTATATTGAAACTGCGTGCGGCTGACCCGATCCTCGACCGTGAGGTCCTGGACCGGCTGCATGAAGAGCGTAATGCCAGCCACCTGATCGAGCTTTGGCTGAAGCCGCCGGATCACGTCAGTGGCGCTTATCTTTCTTTCCTCGAGCGGCTTCAAATTGATTTGGATGCGGCCGCTGTTGAGTGTCGTATTCGTGCCGTCGATCCCGATGAAGGACGACAGCGACTCGACGGCTGGATCCTTGAGGATGACTTTCGCGAGAGCCTGCTGCCGGTCCGACATTTCATTGAACGATATGGTCTGGGCCGCTTCCGAAATCCCTTGGATCACGCCGGTGTCCTGGATAGGAAAGAAGCCCTTAGGAATCATCAGGAAAAGAACGATGGTAAGGACCAGCGTGGCGACCGCGACAAGCAGCGTAGTGCCCTGAAAGCGCAACACAAATTGAAGCGTTCTTCCGTAAAACGCGATAATCCATTCAAAAGCGTATTCGGAGAGCCGGTAGAAACGTCCTTGCTGGGATTCGGGCTTATGCCTCAGTATCCTCGAGCACATCATCGGCGTCAGAGTCAGAGAAACGATCGCCGACACCAGAATCGTGACACTGAGCGTGACGGCGAATTCGCGGAACAGCCGCCCCACAATGTCGCCCATGAAGAGCAAAGGAATGAGCACGGCGATGAGCGAAATCGTCAGCGAGACAATCGTGAAACCAATCTGCTCGGAACCTTTTAACGCGGCCTTTAAAGGTGTGTCGCCCTCCTCAAGGAACCGCGAAATGTTCTCGATCATGACAATCGCATCGTCCACCACGAATCCCGTCGAGATGGTCAGCGCCATCAGCGTCAGATTGTTCAGGCTGTAGCCCAGCAGATACATGACCGCGAATGTGCCAACTAACGATAACGGCACCGCCACGCTCGGAATGATGGTTGCCGAAACATTCCGCAAGAAGAGAAAGATCACCATTACAACCAGTGCGACGGTAAGCATCAACTCGAATTGCACGTCCGCGACCGAGGCTCGAATGGTCGTCGTCCGATCGGTGAGGACGTCAACGTGAATGCTCGAAGGAAGCGTAGTCGTGAGCTGGGGCAGCAGAGTTTTTATCCGGTCGACGACTGAAATGATGTTGGCTCCCGGTTGCCGCTGGATATTCAGAATGACGGCCGGAGTTTCATTCATCCACGCTGCCTGCCGGACGTTCTCGGCATCGTCCTTCACCACTGCTACATCGGTCAAATGTACCGGCGCTCCATTCCGGTACGCGATAATCAACGGAACGTAATCGGCGCTCGACAGAAGCTGGTCGTTCGCGCCAATTTGGAAGGCCTGATATTTCCCGTCGAAATTTCCTTTCGCCTGGTTCACATTCGCCGCAGTGATGGCGCTGCGAAGATCTTCCAGATTCAGGCCATAATAGGCGAGCGCCGTCGGGTTGGCTTGAATCCGCACCGCCGGTTTTTGCCCGCCGCTGATGCTAACCAAGCCCACCCCCGGAAGCTGCGAAATTTTGGGGGCGAGGCGTGTATCGGCGAGGTCTTCCACCTTTGAAAGTTGGAGCGCATCAGAGCTCAGGGCCAGAGTCAAAATTGGCGTATCGGCAGGATTGGTCTTGCTGTATATCGGAGGCGTGGGCAGATCGGCGGGCAGGTAGGTGCCCGACGCGTTAATGGATTGTTGAACCTCCTGCTCGGCGACATCGATATTCAAGCTCAGGTTGAATTGCAGAGTGATGACCGAGCTCCCGTCCGAGCTGATTGAAGTCATCTGCTGCAAGCCAGGCACCTCCCCGAACTGTCGTTCAAGCGGAGCGGTTACGGAAGAGGCCATCACATCCGGACTTGCGCCGGGGTAAAACGTCGTCACTTGAATAGTGGGGTAATCCACTTCGGGCAGAGCGGAAACAGGCAATTGCTTATAGGCGACCACGCCCACCAGGACGAGGCCGAACATCAAAAGCGACGTGCCTATGGGACGTAGGATAAACGTCCGCGAAGGGTTCATTGCCCCGCTCCGGCCGACTGCGACGTTTCCTGACTTTGTGCCGGGCTCTGCTCATTCTCCATATGGACCTGCACTTTGCTGCCTTCCTGCAGCTTGTCAACCCCCGTCATCACCACCACATCACCCGCCTCGAGCCCCGATGTAATCTCCGTATTTTCGCCATCGCTCGTGCCAAGCTTCACCTGCTTGATGGTGACCGTGTTGTCCGGCTTGACCAGGAACACATAAGTCGAGCGGGAATTGCGCTGGATGGCGGCATTTTGCAGCAGCAGCACGCCGCGCTTCTCTTCAACCAGCAGCTTCGCGTTCACAAACTGATTAGGAAAGAGCTTGGCGCCCGGATTGTCGAAAGTCGCGCGGAGCTTCACGGTCCCAGTACTTTGATCGATCTGGTTATCGATTGTGCTGAGCGCGCCGCTAGCGATTTTTTTGTTCATTTCCCTGTCGTAGGCGTCTACCGTCAAACGCGCGCCGTGACCGAACTTCTGCGCCACTTGGCCCAATTGATCCTCCGGTAGAGTGAAGATCACGCTAATCGGATCGATCTGTGTGATAACGGCCAGCGCGGTCGACGAAGCTGCCTGCACGAAGTTGCCGGGGTCCACCAGCCGCAATCCGAGCCGGCCCGAGATGGGCGCGGTGATATGGCTATAAATCAGATTCAACTTCGCGGCGTCTATCTGGCCCTGGTCGGTCTTGACCGTTCCCTCATCCTGAGTGACCAGCGCTCTCTGTGTGGCGAGTGTCTGCTCGGGCACAGCCTTGCGGCCGATCAAATCTTCGTAGCGCTTAAGGTCGACCCGTGCGTTCGCAAGTAAAGCCTGGTCGCGGACGAGCGCGCCTTCGTACTGCGTCAGCGTTGCCTGATAGGGCCTGGGATCGATTTCGACAAGCGGGTCGCCCTCTTTCACCATCTGGCCTTCTCTATATAAGACCTGCATCAACTGTCCATCCACGCGGCTCTTCACCGTTACCGTAAAGATGGGAGTGACCGCCCCAAGCCCCGTATAATAAACGCCGATATTGCCTTTGAATGCTTTCACGGCGACGACCGGAGGCACTCCTCCACCGCCGCGGCCATGGTGTCCCCCTGGCTGTTGCGTCGTGATGGCGGTAGTCGATGGCTGGGGCTGCTGCTTCGGTCGAGAAATGTAGTAGTAGACAGCGATTCCGGCAACGACCAGGATGAGAAGCCACAGCCAGACGCGGCGCCGGGGGCGTTGCTCTGGCCGTGGTTCTTGCGGCTTACCGGGTTCAATTACGGGAGGGGCGGTATGGCCCTGTTCAACCGCGGAAGGAGGGTTCTCATTCATGGACTTGTTTTAGAGCTCGACATCCTGCATTATCTGGCCGATTCCTGCCCGACCGCCACTGTCGATTGACCGAGAACCGCGTACTCCATTCGGCGTAGAGCGCGCATCATCATTGTAAGGATTTGTGCCGCGGCCCGAATTTAGAAATTACAAATGCTTCGTGCCTGCCATGTAACCCGTCAATTCCGGCTCTTCGCCTCAAAACTATGGAAATACGGCGAGTTTTAGGAGCAGATGAAGCGAAGAAGCTTCGTTAGAATCAAATCAGCGCTCCTTGCTCATGTATGTAATCTGTAGCGATGGCAATTCCGGCGCAAGACTCGTCCGTTCTGGTCTGGCGGCGATCGCGGCCCTCTGCCTGGTGAGCCTCGCCAACACGGCATACGCGCTCGACACAAGCAAGACGCTGACGCAGTATTCACATCGTGTATGGAACCAGGAAGAGGGGCTGCTCGAGCCCACGATTTACTCGATCCTGCAGACACATGACGGCTATCTCTGGTTGGGTACGCAAAACGGACTCATCCGTTTCGACGGCGAGCGCTTCCGTGCCGTGAAAGTAAATCGCTCGATCGGCGGCGATTTCGAGCCCGCTCTCATACGGTCGCTCTTCGAGGATAAAGATCATGTGCTCTGGGCGGGTTCGATCGGCAACGGTCTCGCGCGAATCTCCCGCGGGTCGCGGCGCTGGTTCACTACTCGAGACGGACTGCCCACCAACATTGCCGGCTGCGTGGTTCCCAATAAGAGCGGCGGTTTGTGGATTTGCACCAGCGCAGGACTTGTCGAATTTCGGGACAAAGTGCGGCGCGTTTATACTACGGCCGACGGTCTGCCCAGCGACCGGGTACATTCCGTATGTCAGGCGAGCGATGGGACGCTGTGGGTGGCGACTTTTGAATCCGGATTGAGCCGGCGAGTTGGCGATCGGTTCGTGCCATTCAGGGCTTCGAATGAATCGATTAGCGACGTAGGCCCGCTCGCGTGCGCAAGCGATGGAAGCATTTGGGCCGGAACCGAGGAAGGTATTGTCCACATCAGCGGATCCAACGTTCGAAGGTACACGACGAACGACGGCCTGCCCGACAATTTGATTTCGACAATTCTCGAGGGGCCCAATGGCAGCGTGTGGGTGGGCTCTCAAACCGGCATCGCGCGCTTCCACGACGGCGAATGGAGCGCTTATCGCACGAAGGACGGCTTGTCCCACACCGGCGTGTTCGCAATGCTGATCGATCGCGAAGGCAGTTTGTGGGTAGGTACGAAGAATGGCTTGGACCAGTTCACCGATTCAAAGGTGACGCCCTACACAACCAGCGAAGGCATGCCGTCAAATGATGCCGGACCCGTCGTCGAGGACAAGGACGGAATGCTATGGGTTGGAACGCGGGAAAACGGACTGGCCCGGTTCGATGGTCGTCGTTTTACAGTTCTCACCAAATCGGATAGGCTAGCGGATAACCATATCCTGAGCCTCGCCGCTGGAGCAGATGGCGACCTGTGGATCGGAACACCCAAAGGACTAGCCCTCCTCCGCCATGGGCACGTGATTCGAACCTACACGGAAAAGGATGGGCTAAGCGGCGACCGGATTAGTTCCCTGTTTGTCGACTCGCAATCGGCGCTGTGGGTAGGCGCTAACGGCGGGCTGTCCGTGCTTGAAAACAACCGGTTCTTACGTCCCGCTCAGTTCCTGAGCTTGGATTCCGAGCCCATTGTGGCGCTTGGCGGAGGAAGGACCACTCGTCTGTTCGTCAGTACAGCGTCGGGACGTCTTTATACGCTCCGGAATGGCGCGGTTTCAAGCTATATGCCTCCCGATCCGACCCGAGCCATTGCCAGCTACTACGCCGATACCACGCGGCATGTGCTGTGGATGGGAACCCTTGGAAGCGGGCTGGTCCGTTGGAAGAACGGCGCGCTCACTCATATCCGCACAAAGGACGGTCTCTTTGACGATCAGATTTACGCCATTCTTCCCGACGATCATGCGAATTTCTGGTTTGCTTCGAGCAAAGGCATCTTTCGCGTCAGCGCCTCGGAATTGGACGAGTTCGCCGATGGCAAACAGAAAGGGGTGACAAGTTTTCCGTTCAGCACCGGACAGTTAAGGTTTGAGTGTCAGGGTGGCGTACAGCCTGCCGCTTGCCGCACGCGCGACGGCCGCTTGTGGTTCTCGACCACCAACGGGCTCGTCGTCGTCGACCCGAATCATCTTTTGCCGAATCGTCTGCCGCCGCCAACGCAGATTGAGACCGTCTTCGTGAATGGACAGCGGCGCGATCCGGAAGCTCCTTTGTCGCTCGCGCCGTATGAAAAGAATCTCGAGATTCGGTACACCGGTCTGAGTTTTGTCACGCCTGAAAAAGTGACCTTTCGCTACATCCTCGATGGTTACGACAAGGAGTGGGTCGAGGCGGGAAGCCGCCGCGAAGCCTTTTACACCAACTTGCCTCCAGGCCATTTCCGGTTTCGGGTCATCGCCTCGAGCAGCGACGGCGTCTGGAGCACCAATGGCGCATCCATCGACTTCACGATTCAGCCTCTCCTCTATCAGCGCCCCTGGTTCTTCCCGCTTCTGGCCGTTTTAGTGGGCTTGGCGATCTGGCTTGGATACTTGGTCAGAATCCGCAACCTCAAACGCCGGTTCAGGCTGGTGATCTCGGAGCGAAGCCGTATTGCCCGCGAACTGCACGACACCCTGCTGCAGGGGATCTCGGGTGTGACCATGCAGCTTCAAGCCCTTTGGACGCAGCTGCCGCCCTCGCAAGAGAAGGAGGTTCTGCAAGACATCATCAAGGACGCCGGCACTTGCCTATCGGATGCGAGGCACTCGTTATGGGGGTTGCGGAGCCAGCTCGGCTCGGAAGAACAGGATTTGGCTGAAAACCTGGCGCGCCACGCCCGGCAAGCTGTTTCGGGCACACCTATTCGGCTCGTGCTCGAAATTCAACCTGCTCCCTGCCAACTATCTCCCGACCTCGAATATCAGCTGCTGCGCATCGCGAAGGAGGCGCTGGCCAATTCGATTCGTCATGGCGAACCGAAAACCATTGAAGTACGTCTTGCATTTATAAGGGATAACGTTGAATTGTCGATCAGAGACGACGGCAGAGGCTTCGATACAGACGCACGGCGCCCGCAGCCCGGGCACTATGGATTAGTCGGCATGCGGGAACGGGCAAACGAGCTGGACGCAAAGCTCGTCGTCACGAGCGTGCCCGGCTTGGGAGCCGAGGTTTTGGTCACCGCGCCCATCAACACGAAGTCGCGGGCTGGAGCCGAAGGACACGAGACGCCAGACCAGCGCGAAACTATGGAGAACCAAAAGGCATGAGTGGTCGAGCGCGAATCTCTGTACTTTGCGTAGACGACCATCCACTCGTGCGCAAGGGCGTCTCCGCGATTCTTTCCACCGAACCCGAAATCATGCTCGTTGCCGAGGCTCAGAATGCGGAAGAGGCTCTCCAATTGTACCGGCTGCATCGGCCCGATGTGACGTTGATGGACATTCGGCTTCCAGATAGAAACGGTGTCGAGGTGACCAAAGAGATTCGTGCCGAGTTCCCCGAAGCACGAATCATTGCGCTGACTTCCTACGATGGCGATCAAGATATTTACCGCGCGCTCGAAGCCGGCGTTCGCGGCTACCTGCTGAAGGAGATGGTGCACACGGAAGTCGTCCGGGCCATACACACCGTGTATTCAGGAAAGCGGTTTATTCCACCTGAGGTCTCTCAACAACTCAGTGAACATTTTCCCGAAGTGGCGCTGACGCCTCGCGAGGCAGAAGTGCTGTTATGGGTAGCGCGCGGACTGGGCAATAAAGAAATCGGCGAAGAAATCGGTGCCGCGGCCGGCACCGTGAAGGCTCACATCCAAAACATCCTGGGCAAACTCGAAGCCAAAGACCGCACGCATGCCGTCACCATCGCGCTGCAGCGAGGAATCATCCATCTCGACGCGAGACGCCCCGCCTAACGATAACGAGCCGCAACCGCAAGGGAGCGGTCACTGACCCGACTGCAACCGGTTGATATCCTCGCGAAGTCCCATGTTCCGAACGAGGCGCAGCAAATAGTTCGGATGCAGTCCTAAGAACTTTGCCGCTTGCTTATAATCTCCATTGCCTCGCAGATAGGCATCGAGAATCGCTTCTTTCTTGGCCATGCCGACTGACCTATGATATTCGGCGGTGGCATCGCGCGGCGAAGCTTCGAGCAGCGATTCGGGCAAGTCTTCCGGCAGCACCAGATCTGAAACACCCAGGACCACGGCTCGCTCCATCGCGTTTTCGAGTTCCCGAACGTTGCCGGGCCAACTATATTGAAGAATCAGCTCTTCCACTTCGGGCGAAAGGCCGGCCACTTGCCGCTTGCAGCGCTCCGAAGAGCGTTCGAGAAAATACTTCGCCAGCAGCGGAATATCTTCTTTATGGTCGCGCAACGGAGGCGAGAACAGCGAGACTACGTTCAGCCGGTGATACAAGTCCTCGCGAAACTTGCCCGCCCGGATATCCTCTGTCAAATCGCGATTGGTCGCGGCAATCACGCGAATATCGAGCTGATGGGAAACGGTTCCGCCCACTCGTTCAAACTCTCGTTGCTGCAACACGCGCAACAGCTTGGCCTGAAGCGATGAAGCCAGCTCGCCGACTTCATCGAGAAAGACCGTGCCGCCTTGGGCCAACTCGAAACGGCCCTTCTTCGTGGCAATCGCGCCTGTGAAAGCCCCCTTCTCATGACCGAACAGTTCACTCTCAAACAAGGTTTCGCTCATCGCCGCGCAATTCACTGCGATAAATGGCCGTTCGTGCCGCGAGCTCTTCGCATGCAGAGCTCGCGCGATCAGCTCCTTGCCCGTCCCGCTTTCGCCAAGAATGAGCACCGTCGTGTCGCGCGGCGCAACACGCTCCACCAATTCCAACAGCCTGAGTATGGTGGGACTGTTGCCGACTATCCCAGTGGAAGAACCAAAGCGCTCCTCGAGAAGAGCTTTCTCGACCTTCAACGTTTCGATTTCGCGATTGGCTTCGAAGCCGACCGAGGCAAGTGAAGCAATCGCCGTCAGCACGTCGAGGTGTGACGCCAGTCGAACTTTCTCCGCTTCTTCCACGCGCAGGATAATGGCCCCGCTGAGCGATCCGCCCACGTACAAGGGAACGCCCGCCGTTCCCGTGCCGGCGTCCTGAAAAGCGCCTTCTTCGCAGACGCGAAGCAGGCCTTCTTCAAAACCCGGCTCGCTCTTTGGGTATTGCTCGCGGAATCGCGATCGCAATTCGTCGCGCCCTGTCCCAACCACTAGAAAGCCCTCGTTTGTGGGAATCAGATCGCGAATCAGCCGCAGAATCTGATTCTGCAGCAGCCCGTTCTGCGCCTCACCCACGCTTGCCGCCAACGCCCGAAACAGGAACACGAGCGAGCACGCAGCCAGCAGAACCGGTTTCGTATCCGGCCGCCGTTCAGCCAACTCCTCGGCTTCCATGCCCTCGACCGAGCGAAACATCAAAATCGTTTTACCGATGCCGATCTGGTCTCGATCCTCGAGCCACCGTTCGGCAGTCCGCATCCCATTCACATACGTGCCCGACGAGGTCCGCAAATCCGTCACCAGATACTTGAAGCTTTGCCGGCGAATCTGGCAGTGACGCCACGCTACCTCCGGCTCGGCCAGCGCTAGCGAAGAGTTCGGCGCCCTACCAACGAAGAATTCTTCCCTGTCGAGCGCGTAGCGGCTTCCGGCCTGAGGGCCATTGACAACTATGAGCTCCGCATTCATTC
>CAVRNU010000061.1:0-69755 GCA_963722585.1 Bryobacterales bacterium
ACTCCCTCTAGCTTCCGCCAAATGACGGGCAAGTGTTCCCGCGGCTATGCCAAGGACTTCCGGATCTACGAGCACGACAGCCCCAAGACGACCCGCAGGGCACAGTGCACTTGCCCGATCTATGCCGAAGGCAAGATGGAAAACGGGGCGTATGTCACGCCCAAAAGCACTGGGCAAAGAAGTTGGGATCTGGCCCGCGTGGAAATCGCCAAATGGGAAGGTGCCGGCAAGCCGCCAGCGCCGCCTCCTCCGCTGGAGGACGTAGAGTATAAGCTTGTTTCCGTGAGCGATGCGGTGACGGCGTTCTATGCGAACACCCGCGAGAACGGAGCCTCCAAAGATCGTCTGGTGTCGCTCGAACACCTGCTCACGTTGCGGCTCCTTCCCTTCGCCAAAGAACACCGTATCGAATATATCCAGGAGATCGACAATGCTCCCGTCTGGCAGGCGTTTCGGCAGTCCTGGCGGAATCTGAATCCGCACAGAAATCGAAGCCGGCGCCAGGACAGGAGAATCTTGAGAAACCACTGAGCGTTTCAACTCGATCGCGCTTCACGACGGACCTGCGCAGCTTCCTCTCCTATTGCGAAAGCTGCGAATGGTTGTTGGATAACTGGGCCTCGAAGAAGCATAAAATCATTGCTTATACGAAGGTGGAGCCGAAGGAGCCCTTCTCCGACGAGGACCTGTTTTATATCTACAAAGCTTGGGAATTCGTGACCGATGGCAAGGGCCATGCCAGCAAACGAGTGGGCACGCAGAACGGATTCGAGGCGCTCGTCTTCGCTTGGACTCTGCGCTACACGGGGCTCCGGATCAGCGATGTAACGGCGCTGGACGTTTCGCAATTGGTGTCTTTCGAGCACGCCGGGTTTTCCCACGCGATCTGGTGCCATCCGAGTAAGACCAGAGGGAAAGAAGGGAACTTCGTCCATATTCCGATCCCCGGAAAGAACCAGATGGAAACGGGACATCCCAATCTCGTGGCAGCCGGTTGGCAGGTGCAGGCTCACACATCGGTCTGGTCGCCTTCAACCGGACAAACCGCCCCATTTTCGGAGTGGCTTTTTCAATAGCGGGAGACGGTGGAACCGCCAGGAAAAACGGAGGTCGATTGCTGGCTATAGCCAAAATGGCGCGATTACCAGTTGCGCTGGTTTTGGGGGGAGCCGGCTGGTCGGCCAGAAATGAAACAGCCGAACTGGCAGCGGCGTTTGCCGGGCAACTCTATTCCGACAGCACCATCGACGTATTGGCGCAGACTATTTGCCGGTCGGCCAGCAGCTGAACAGGAGACCAAGACTGATCATGCCCATTATTTCGGAAGAAGCGCGCAAAGCGCGAATAGAGAAGGCGCTCAGAGCGCTTCAAAAGATTCGGAACGGATACCGCTTCCGTGGCAGGATGTAGACCGGAGTTTCCAGTGATCAAACTGCCCGTTGACGCCGTCCTGCCTGCGGACGCGACTCAGCAGGAAATCGACGAGCTTGAACTCAGGCTTCAGATGAAACGGGATCTGAAGCAAGACTACACGTTTACCAACGAGCTGCTCTTCGTCGACGAATTGATCACCCGATACAACCGCACCCATGAGGAGATCGCGCTCGTACTCCGCTGGGCCGCCAGCCGTTCGCCCAAGGAACTGGCAAAAGGAAAAGAACGGGTGTGTCAGTCCGTTCGGATGTTGAGCCTGATTCGACAGATCCAGGAACTCGGCGAAGGCAACTGTTGCTGTTCAGTTGGAAATGGAGAAAGCGTTCCCCCATTAAGCTAATGGAGAGAACGCATGAAGAAGCAACGGAAGCAATACGCGCCGGAAGAGAAGGTCGCCATTCTGAGGCGGCACTTGCTGGAGAAGGAGCCCATGTCGAAGTTGTGCGATGAAGTGGGACTCCAGCCGACGGTCTTCTACGGCTGGCAGAAGGAATTCTTCGAGAACGGGGCTGCTGGCCGAGCTGATGGCGGAGCACGTCGCGCTAAAAAAAGACATTAGGGAACTCTGACCGGGAGCTGGGTCTCGCACGATACGCGGGATCAGATCGTGGATTTCGTCCGGCGCTGGTCGGAGAAGACCGATCGGCGCCGGGCGGTTCATTGGGTGGCTCGACATCACTGCCAGTAAGTTCTACGACTGGCGGGAACGCTATGGGAAGGTGAACGAGCACAACGGCTGGGTTCCCCGCGACTTCTGGCTGGAGGATTGGGAGAAGCAAGCCATCATCGGCTTTCATCTGAAGAACCCGCTGAAGGGCTACCGCCGGCTGACGTTCATGATGCTCGACGCAGACATCGTGGCGGTGAGTCCGACCAGCGTATGGCGCGTGTTGGGGCAGGCGGGACTATTGTCGAAGTGGAACAGCAAGCCCTCGAAGAAGGGCACGGGCTTTGAGCAGCCGCTGGCAGCACATCAGCACTGGCATATCGACGTGTCGTACATCAACATCAGCGGGACGTTCTACTACCTGTGCAGCATTCTGGACGGCTGCAGTCGCTACATCGTGAACTGGGATCTGCGGGAGTCGATGACCGAGGCGGACATCGAGATCATCTTGGAGCGCGCCAAGGAACTTCACCCGGAGGCGAAGCCCCGGATCATCTCCGACAACGGGCCGCAGTTCATTGCCAAAGACTTCAAGGAATTCATTCGGGTCTCGGGCATGACCCACGTCAGAACTTCGCCCTACTATCCGCAATCGAACGGAAAAATCGAACGTTGGCACAAATCGCTAAAAAGAGTGCATCCGGCCGGGAACGCCGCTATCGCTGGAGGATGCGCGGCGGCTGGTGGAGGCCTACGTGGAGCATTACAATGATGTCCGCCTGAACAGTGCCATTGGCTACATCACGCCGAAGGACATGCTCGCCGGGCGTCAGCAGGAGATCCATGCTGAGCGAGATCGGAAGGTGGAGGAGGCACGAAAACAGCGGCGCTGTGACGCAATTACTTGCAGGGTTACCTCGGCGGCCGGGTTAACGCCCTGCTGTCAGCCTGCGGCCAAAACCTCCGGAAACTGCTCAACTGGATAGCGGCCAAGCCGCTCCAGCCTTCTTTCGCCCTTCTCCAACTGCTTTGTCTCATTTCATGGGATCGCTTCGAAACCACTTAAACAGAGTTTTTCAGGGACGACCAATAAGTGAATGAGCCATTGGAGTTGCGACTTCGGGCGCTGCCCTAATATCACCCCACTCGCGCCACAATCAGGGTCATATCGTCATACTGCAGCGCCCCGGCCACAAAAACATCCGCCGACTTCACGACATGTTCCAGTATCGCCTTCGCCGGTGCAGCCTGCATCGCCCGCACGGCGTCGATTAGTCGCTCCTCCCCCCACTCATCATCCGCCTGATTCATCGCCTCGCTGATGCCATCCGTAAATGCCACCAGCAAATCGCCGCGTTCGAGCCTCACCTGTCCCGCCTCCCACGAACCTACCCGCATCAGCCCGACAACACAGCCTCCCGCTTCTAGCCGCACAACCTCGCCGTCCGCGCGAATCACCATCGGCGCATTATGCCCGGCATTCACATACCGCAGAACACGCGATGCGGAATCGTACGTCCCCAGGAAGAACGTCGCGTAACGATTCTGCGCAGAGCTCTCAAACACCAGCCGATTCAGGTTCGCCATTACGACGGTCAGATCGGTCTCATGATCGATTGCCTGACCGCGCAGAAACGCGCGCAGAGTCGCCATCAGCAGTGCCGCCGGAATGCCCTTGCCCGAGACATCGCCAATCGCAATTCCGAGTCCTTCATTGGGTATCGGAATGAAGTCGTAGTAATCACCACCCACGCCCAGCGCGGGCCGGCACGCGCCCGCATAATCGAGTCCCGGGATCGCCGGAAACTCCTGCGGGAACAGCCGCTTCTGCACTTCGCGCCCCAGCTCCAGTTCGCGATTCTGTTTCTCCCGCGCCCGCGCTTCCTCCTTGATCGCCTCCGTCAACCGTCCGTTCTCGAGCGCGAGGCCAGTCTGCGCCGCCACCAAATTCAGCAGCCGCAGGTCGGTAGGCGAAAACGGCTCCTCCGATTGTTTCGGCCCAAGGCTCATGATGCCCAGCACTTTATCCTTGAGCGACAGCGGAAGCAGCAACTCCGGTTTCAGCTCTTCGAGCGCGGCCCGTTCCTCACGATCTGTCAACTGCACCCACGAATCGGCATCTTCAAACTCCACCCGCGTATGCTGTGTCTGCCCCAGCCGCCGCAGAGTCAGGCTCTGCTCGTTAAAAGTGCCACTGGGAGGCGCTCCATAACCCAACGCATACGCCGGCCGGAACGCGCCATTCCCATTCAGAAAAATCGCGATGCGTGGCACATGCAGCGCCTGTGCCACACGGCTAGCCACTGTCTCCAGCAGCGGCCCTGTCTCTACCATCGTCCGCACCCTCGCCGCGAGATCGGCCAGGATCCGATCCGCCTCATAGGCCTCGCGAAAGAAGCGGCGGTCGATCCAGCGGCGCAGCCGGTCGGCGAATGCGCCGAGTCCCACCAGTAGCGCGAACCCAACCGCAATCAGCCCGACCCGCATCGCAACGCTCATGTTGGCGCCGATCGTCGCGACCAGCACGATAATCCCGGCGCTAATCGCAATCTGCAGAATGCGGATTCCGCTCGTCGCCAGCAGATACTGCAGCCCCTGGCGCAGCACAACCCGCACATCCATCGCGCGATGCACCACAATTACGTAAGCCATCGTCAGGGGGAACACAAGCAGCGCCGCGATCGAAAGCAGTGCCGGCCAGCCGCGAAACTGCGTGTGGTGAATCGCCACCCACGTCAGCGTTATAAGAAACGGCAGCAGCCCAACGGCGGCGCCTGTATCCAGCAGCAGGAAGCGCCGGCGCGCATCGCTTGTGGTCGCGGCCAGCGTTTTGTACCCGAGTATCACGAAGAACAGCCCAATCAAACCGAGTTCGACATCCGTGCCGGCAGGGACCACCACGATGGGCCAGAGTTGCGCAGCTATATCGTGATGGTGCGCCAGCAGGACTCCTACAACCCCTGACAGCCCGGCCCACACAAGCATCGGCCCTATCACAATCCATTTGATCCACGGGAATTTTCGATCGAAAGCCAGCCTTTCCGGGAAGATGATCCCGAAGTACACGAGCGCCAGAGGCCCCAGCCGGATAAACACGGCGCTCAGTCCAGTCAGAAACGGCTGCAGCACATCCTCATTGCCGTAGGTAGTGCGATTGTCCAGGATCAGGTTGGAGACGCTCAGCATGAGGACCAGCAGGGTCCATGCCGCACGATCGCCCACCCGAACCGCCGCTACCCAGAATCCGAGCGCGAGACAAAACAGCGGCGTCAGGATGCTGAAAAGAATCGTGACCACGTACGCCGCCGAGCCCGGTGTATAGCCTACGTACGTAAATCGCCGTAGTGGAACCGAGATGTCTTTCTCAATCGAGTCCGCGGCGTCTGTACGCTTCACATGCAGCAGCAGGTGATCGCCGGTCCGCGCGCGCCGTACCGGACCGACGATGTCCGTCGCTCCCTGAACCGGACGCCCGTTGACGCCGACGACGACATCGCCCTTGCGAAGGCCTGCCCGTTCCGCCTCGGTTCCCAGTTGGTTCACTTTGAATGTCTGCGTATCGAGATAAAAGTCTTCAGCCACATACTGTTCGCCATGCAGCATGTTGTCGAATCGGTCCCACGCGCTACGCAGGGAGTTTGTCACAGACACGACGAACAGAGCCGCCAATAACAGGCTGGCCAGGCGATGGTACCGAAAATCCAATCGCGCGGCGGGCATTGCGCCATTTTATCGATATTCCCAACTGAGTGGAGACGCGACTTCCGTCGAGTTTAGACGATGCCCACGTGAGGGAAAGCTCACCTGTCTCTATGTTCCGAACAGCCTCGGAGACTCATCGTGTTGGCGTACGCGTCGTCGCGTGCGACAGTCTGAATCATTACATCGTCGTCGGGAACCTGCGATCGACTTCTTTTCAGCGGCAGAAGCCAAATTGGAAGGTATATCCGATACCGAGGTACTTGCGTGTGTGGCGAGCGACGGCTGCATTCTGGTTACCCACGATGTGCACACGATGCCCAAGCACTTCAGCGATTTTTTGCTGGGTGGCGGAACAAGTCCCGGTGTCTTGCTCGTCAGGCAGCGGGTACCCATACCAAACGTAGCAGAAGCTCTTATCCTCATCTGGTCGGCTTCCGATGCAATTGAATGGGAGGCAGGTCAGTTCAAGTCCTCTCATTCCTACTAACGAAAACAAAGGATTTGGCTGCTGCCTACCGCGGCCCTCGTGGGCTGAACTGCCGGAGTGGTTCCGCAAGGCATTGCCCGGAGACGTCGTCTGCGCCGGCGATGTTCCCGGCCCCTTATGCAACCGATTGTAATAATCCCATAGCGATTTCCGGCCAGTAGCCACTTACAGGTGGTTACATTATAATAAAAATTGTGCCATGGAAATAGGGATCAAGGCCGCCAAGATGGACTTGTCCCGGCTGGTCAAGGCTGCGGTAAGCGGCGAGACAGTGGTCATCACCGATCGCGGCAAGCCGCTCGTGCGATTGGTGCCGGAAGTTCCAAAGCCAAAAGAGCCCAAGCGGGGATATGGTTCGCTCAAGGGTGTCCTCAATCTGCCGCCTGGCTGGGACTCGCCGGAAGCGGACAAGGAAATCATGGATATGTTCGAGGGCCTGAAGTAGAGTGCGTCTCCTGCTCGATACGAATGCGTTCATCCGCATGCTCGATGGGAGTTTGCCTCGCAAGATCGAGCGCCGCGTCTTGAAGCCCGGCGTCGAGCTTCTGCTAAGCATTGCCACACCATGGGAAATTGCAATCAAGCGTTCACTCCATCAGGCCGGCCTTACCAGCAAGCTCGTCGAATCGAAGATCGTCGAGATGGGCTTTCGGGTCCTGTCCATCACATTGGAGCATACGAGTGCACTTTATGACCTTCCGTTGCACCACAGGGAACCGTTCGATCGCATCATCATCGTTCAGGCGCTGATTGAGAATTGCCCGTTAGTATCGAGCGATCGGCGCTTTCCGATGTACGCTGGCGCGGGCCTGAAGGTGCTCTGGGACGATTAGCATTTCTATTTCGCGCTTACGTAGCTGCTGCGATCATAATCGAACCTGCCCGTACAAAAGTGCCGGCGATGCTCCACATGCCTACGTCTGCGACCATCGGCTGATAAGGCCTCGCGCCCGTTGGTTTTCACCCATCGGTTGCCAATTCAAGCAAAATCAGGAGCTGTTTCCGGTGCTAAACTAAGGGGCAATGAGTTCGCTTTCGCCGCGCTTGCACCTGGGAGTCCAGCAAAAGCAGATTCTTACTCCTGGCCTCGTCCAGATGGTCACCGTGCTCCAGCTCAACCGGCTGGAGCTGAAAGACATGATCGTCAACGAGATTGCGGAAAACCCCGTTCTTGAAGAGGCGACAGAAGCCGGCGAGGAACTGACTCCCGAAGAAATACAGAACGTGCTCGAGCGAGAGCTTCGGGCCGAACCGGCCGATCAAGCGATTCTCGAAAACGTCGACCGGGAGGCGCAGGTCGCCGACACGTTTGAAAGCGATAGTGCGGGTGAAAGCGATATTGCCGTTGGCGAGCCAGGCGCGGACGAGGCAGTCGTCAGCTCGGCAGCGGCGCCCGCCGCCGAGGAACCGGGAAAGACCGAAACCGATCCATTCGAAGAGATCGACTTTGGCTCTTTCTTTGACGATTACTTGGATCCAGGATTCAAAAGCCCGGCGGGCGAGTCGTTCGAGAAGCCGTCGTTTGAGACTTTTCTCTCTTCGCCAGTCACGCTGGCGGACCATCTGCAAAGCCAGCTTGCCGTGCTCGTGCTTCCCGACCGGGTGCGCGAAGCCGCCAACGCGATTGTCGGCAACCTCGAGGAAAGCGGCTATCTCACCACTCCCCTCGAGGAAGTCGCGATTTCGGAGGGACTGGCCATCGAGGACATGAATGCCGGATTGAAAGCGGTTCAATCGCTGGACCCTACTGGCGTGGGCGCATCCACGCTTCGGGAATGCCTTCTGCTTCAGCTCGAAGCGCGCGGGGCTTGCGGCGGCGTCGCCTGGAAGATCGTACACGATCATCTGAAGTTGCTCGAGACCCGCCAGTATCAGCAGCTTGCCAAAGTTCTAGGCCGTCCGCTCGAACATATTCAGATTGCCGTTTATGTCATCCGGCATCTCGATCCGGCGCCCGGCTTGCGATTCGCGAGTTCGGGCGCCAGACAAGTCGAGCCCGACGTCTCCATCGAAAAAGATGGCGATGATTATCTGATTACTTTGAACGAGGATGACATTCCCCAATTGCGGCTCAACGGCGATTACAAGCGCATGCTCGATCGCGACCAGGAACCGAGCAAAGATGTCCGCAACTACGTGAAAGAGCGCTACGCCTCGGCACTGCAGCTCATTAAGAATATCGAGCAGCGGAAGCAGACGATTGTTCGTGTTTGCCAGTGCATTATCCGGAGGCAGAGAGATTTCCTGGAACTGGGCATCGATCAGTTGAAGCCAATGATGATCAAGGAAGTGGCCGAAGAAATCGGCGTCCATCCGTCCACGGTCAGCCGCGCGGTGTCGAACAAATACGTTCACACGCCTCAAGGCGTGTTCGAACTTAGATATTTCTTTTCGGAAGCCGTTCAGGGGCCATCGGGCAGCGCCACTCCCCTCCTTATCTTGAAGCGGCGGGTGAAAAAGATGATTGAAGAAGAAGATCACAAGCATCCTTTGAGGGACGAGCAGATCACGGCACGTCTGCAGGCTGAAGGAATTCAGGTAACGCGCCGAACGGTAGCCAAATACCGCGAGGACATGAAAATACCGTCCTCGCACCAGCGCCGAGTCCACGAGTAACAAGTTTCATAGTCAAACTGTCCGCGAGCCGCGGTTGTTTCACGGTTCGCTGTCTGGAGGGAAAGATGAAGGTCACCTATTCGGGCAAGACCAAAGACTTCACTCCTCAACTTGAGAAGAAAGTCGAAGCCAAATTGGCCAAGTTGGGTAAGATGATTGAGCAACGGGGTGAGAAGACCGCTCAAGTCCTGCATCGCACCGAGCGCCATTTGCACAGAGTGGAAATTAGAACAAATTTCTACGATCATGCGCTTTCGGCCGGCGCTTCCGCTGCCGATGTGCTGACCGCGGTCTGCGAGGCCATCGGCAAATTGGAGAAGCAGATCGTCAAGCTGCGGAACCGCTGGCGGGATACCCATCGCGACGTCAAGGGGCTGCGGGAAAAGAAAGAATCGAACGGTATCGCGCTCGAACCGCGCGCCGAGGCGCAGCCTGTCAAAAAGCCCGCAAAAATGAACGGAGCCGTTCGAGCGCTCCAGCCCAAGATCTTTCGCGTGGCGCCCGACGGCGACACCAAGCCGATGACTCTCGAAGAGGCCATCATGGTCATGCAAAGCGATCGCGATTACATCGTCTACCGCGATTTAGACAGAAGCGGGCTGTCCGTGCTGTTCCGCCGGCGCGATGGAAACCTCGACCTGATCGAAACGTAGCCCTTCGTCGATTGGACCGCTCAATCAATGATCGGGCCAACCGGCCGATAATTCTTGGGGCTCGGAACAGCCAATGGGTCTTCCTACTGCCATATCGGTCGATTCGCCTCCCAGATTTACCCGCTTTAATCGAAATCTCCTAAACCCTTTGAGAATTTGTCCGTTCTGTTCATCAGACGCCACGTTTAGTGGCCTCGTGAATGAGAAGTCAGGGAAGGAGCACACTCCAATGTATATTCGCAGCCTGCTTTTCTTGACCGGCGCGCTTTTGCTTGCCGCCCGCGCATTTGCGCAATCGACCGTGAACAGCCGCCGCTAGAACCAACAGGATCGTATCGCTAACGGCGTTAGTTCCGGACAACTGACCGCCGGCGGAACGAAATCGCTCGAAGGGAAGGAAGCGATCCTGAACCCGCAGGTGCGCGACGATCGCCAGGCAAATGGGGGCAAGTTAACTGATCAGGAGCGGAAGCAAATTAGCGGTCAGGAGAACAAGCTTAGCAAGAATATTTACAACGATAAACACAACGCTTCGACAGCGCATTACGGCAGCGGACAGGTGGGACAGCGCCGCGCCAATCAGCAGGCACGCCCGCATCCGTTGCCTTCGCCATATTGAGGTGCAGCTCCCGAAGCCTTGGAAGCTGCTTCAATAGATCCGGCGCATGATCGTCAACAGCCGCATAGTCGAGATTCAACGTGGTCAGATTCCGGAGAGTTGCCAGTGCTCTTATCCCGGCATCTCCGGTAGCAGTGCGCACCAGGTCCAGGCGTTCGAGATCGTGAAGCTCCGAAAGATTCTCCAGGCCTGTTTGTAAAGCGGCAGCTGTTCAAACCAGCTCGCGAAGGCCCGTCAGTTTGCCTAAGGAACGAAAAGCCGTGTCGCCGAGATCCGTTCCATTTAATTCGAGGACTTGTAAACGCGTCAGTTTTTCCAAAGACGAGGCCCCTGAATCGGTGATGTCTGAATAACTAAGAAAAAGCTGTTGCAAGCCGGATAATTCGGCGATCTGTTTTAGTCCATCGTCGTTTACTGGCGCACTCGTCAGATCCAGTTCGGTTAGCGCGTGAAGAGATTTCAGGGCTGCAAGCCCGGAACCTTGAATCTGAGTGCCAGACAGGCGCAGGGAGCGAAGCTACTGTAGATGGCTGAGAGACTCGAGACCAGCGTCGGATACGCTCGTGTTGTTGAGGTTCAGCACCTTCAAAGCCCTCAGAGAAACCAAAGAGCGAAGGCCAAGATCGCCAATTTGAGTGGCGTCGAGATCGAGACGATCGAGACCGGTAAGGCCGCGCAGATTGGACAGTTGTGTGTCTGTTACCGGCGTGGCCGCCAGGGACAGCGTGACCATCGTGTCACCCCGAAACTCACTTTTTCCTCCGAGCTGGTGAACCCATTCGGCGATCCCGTGGTCTCCCTTTCCAGCCGGCACGACGGACGAAGCTTTACTCGACCCAACCATGACACCGCCCGCGGATTCGATATTGCAGTCGGGGTGCGACGCCGCGAATGCGTCGTTACCCGCTGCCGTGACGCGGCTGTAGCGGATGTCCAGAGCTGCTTGTTCGTTCAATCCGCTAAGTTTGGCCAAGCCGGAGTTGCTCACGTGGCTCCGATACAGGTTTAGCTCCTGCAGGTGGGGCATACGCGCCAGAACGTCCGTGCTGGCGTCGGTGACCTCCGCGCCGAGCAGGTTGAGATTGCGCATTGCGACCAGGTTTCGCAAGGACGCAATCCCCTGGTCCGTCAGACGAGTGCCATACAGATCCAACTCCTCGAGAGCGGTCAAACCACTCAGATGTTTCAGTCCCCGCGTCCGTAATGGGAGTGTTGCGCAAATAGAGTCGCCGTAAATGCTTCAGTCCCTCGAGCGTGGCCATTCCATCATCGCCAAAATACGGAGTATCGCTCAGATCGAGCGATTCGAGACGCGCGAATGGCCTCAGATTTGGAGTTTTGACACAGGATTGGGAAAGCCGCAGCTCCCTCAAGTTTGTCAGCGTGGCTAGGTAGCCTACTCCCTTGTCGTCCACATTGTAAGTGGGAAGAAAGTGGAGGCTGAAGAAAAGGCGCTCGAGATGTGAAAGGCCGGCAAGGTGCTTCAATGCTGCGTTTGCGTCAAGAGGGCTGTCCGAAAACGGAGTGAAGATCGGACCAGGAAGAGACAGCTCGGTGAGACCGCCTAGGCTGGCAAGTCTCGATAGATCTTCGGGTCGATAGTTGTTCCAATTAAGTCAATCGCGGTGAGCCGGAAAGATTTCACCGGAAGCTTTGCCAGTTCGTCGATTACCTGGCGCCGTCCGTTGATCTTTACTTGTCCGCCCTGGCGAATCACCCATTCCGCAACCTGACGCTCGGGCGTGCTCGAGGCGCCCGCAAGCGCCCCGCATAGCAGAGCAAAACACGCCAGAAGCTTCGTTCCTTGCACGCCCTTCATCCGAGTCACGCCTGATCAATCGCTCGAGCAACCCGATGAGCAGAACGGGTCGCAGCCTCCATGCCCCAGTTCATGTTGTCGCAATAAGCTCCTGCGAAATAAACCCGGTCCACCGGTTGGATGCATGCAGGCCAGAATCTTTTCAGCTGCCCAGGTCTATAATCGCTCGCCTGGGCAAGCCATGGCCCATTTATCTCGCGACCAATCGGCAACCATTATATGGTCGATATCGGCCGATCGTCCCGGATAATAGCGCTTGAAAACGCCATAAGCTGTACTCGCCGTAACACCTGCCTGAGCGGGCCCAATCATCAGGCCGCGATTGGTAGGGACTTCCTGCGCCATGGGCCATAGCGGTCCAAGTAGCGGGCTGCCGAACTCGAGGTTTCCGCTATAGCCGTCGCGTCGCCAAAATTTGGTTCGCGACTGAAAAATCGGCCGGGTCTCAATTGTATAAGGCATGCTCTCGATTACATATTGCTTGTTTTCCGGCCACGCCGGAGAAACCGCAATTGCGCGCAGCATAATCGCGTTCATACAACAGACGAGATACTCCGCCTCAAATTTCTTGTCCTCGCCATTGTCACGCGCAGTAACTACGACGCCTGAATTCACGTGCCGGATGTGTGTCACTACGCAGTTTTTGTGAATGCAACCGGCCAGCCCGGCCGCGAAAGCGTCCGGAAGTTTTTGATTTCCGCCCTCCAACCGGAAAAGATCGCGCGGATTCGCGGGCACACCGCGAAGCTTGAGGATCGCCTGCAACCATACTGCCTGAAGAGCCGAATTGTCAGAGCCAACGCTTCGGACCGCAGCCGCGGAGGCGCCATTCTGCTGCAAGACGGTAGTGACCGAGAGCTCGCCCAAGAAATCCAGACCAGTACCAAAAGGCTGATATTCGTCTTTGATCTTCTCCATGTACCGCGGCAGGTAGCAGTCCAACAAATCGCCATCGGCGTGACCTGTGAGATAGCCGATCTCGCGCGGATTGTACCCTTCGGCCGTCAAAACCTTTCTCGACTGCGCTTCGGCTTCGGGCATCATGCGTCCGTCCGCAAGCTGTAGCACATTTTCCCGGTGCGGGTAAGCTAGTACGGGGAGATTGAACTCCTTCACATACTGGTGAAAGAGTTCGTATCCGGGTTTTGTAAAATGCTCCGCGCCGGCATCGGCATAAAGCCCGTCCGCCAGACCCTCGCGCACTGTTCGCACATGCCCGCCGGCCCGGCTCGATGCTTCAAGAACGACGACATCGTGCCCCCGCTTCCTCAACTCCCATGCGCATGTCAGACCGGCCAAGCCTGCCCCGATGATGATTCGCTTTCGACGAACTGCTGCTGTTACGGGCCACGGTGCAAGAACATCAACCAACAATGCCGAGAGCTTAAGAACGTCACGTCGATTGAAAGCGGGCATACTGGATGACAAATCCTCAAAGCTTAATAGACAAGAAACTTCAATCGATCTTGACTTTCAGCAAACGAGCGGCATTTGCGTGATAAACCCGGCGCTCCATAACCGGCAACAAGTGCTGCGGCGGAGCAAGGAACCTCCACTCCGGCGCAAGCGAAACACCTTTCTCCGCCTTCGTCGATTGAGAGAGATGTGTGTGGATATCGATTACAGGATAGTGCGCTCGAACCACCTCCGTTTCTTTACCGTGAAGCATACTCCGCGGCTCATATTGAGGAAGCTCCAGCGGCTTTTTGTCAGGTTCCGCTTCGCCCGCTTGTCCAAGCATCTGTTGAGATGCTATGCCGCCGAGAGCGCCTGCGCTTCCGCGGATCATCCATGACCGCCTGCTAATTTTCATCTGTTTTGCTTCGACCAATCTCAATCCTTGGATGTCAAATTCTGAAGCTCCGATTATTAGACCCTTTGAGCCATCCCGGAGCATCTGCCTTTTCGAGGTGCAATGGGAACGATCCGTCCTGGTTGAGCGGTTGTCTGTAAGCCCAACGAATGGGCCGGCGCGCGCCGCCCTTCGTCTCCAGTTACGCCGAAATCTTCAATTCCGTTTCGTTCATGCCGCGCGAGAGCAGGAAGGCACATTGCCGGACCTTCCCGCCGTACGGATGGCCGCCGTCAAGGGTACCGCTTTTTGCAAATGATCCGGATGCGTTCTGTATGGTTAGGCGCAGGGTGCCCGGCATCCCAGACACACCATCGTTTGCTATTGCAATGATTATCTCCGTGGTCCCGAGCCGTTTTCGCTGCCAAATCCAAGCCGGCCTGAGCGGACGGCCAGATCAAGTACTTTGTCATTACCAACCTTGCTGATGTCCGGCTGCGTGTTAACCGCGAGTTGCGTTCGCTTCCAGGGCTCCGATTGAAAATGCGTCATCGTCAAAAAAGTTTGTTCGGCGGTTAATTGGTCGGGAAACGGATTCGGTAAGTTGCTGGTGTGCCCCTCGCCCAAAAACCGTACTGCATCAAGTCCATCCATTCAAGCAGCGGCTCGTTATCGAACCAGGCTGCCATCAATTCGTTGAGTTTGCGAAATGCGTTCTGAAAAGCAGGATGGTCGTAGCGCGGTTCGACGAACTCTACTTCGCGCCCATGCCTTCGGAAGTGTCGGATTTTTGTAGAGGCACCTTGTTGCGCAGGAACTCTGGCAGTGCGATCTCATCGGGCTCGAATTTCGGATTCGAAAGCTGAATGCGAAAAGCAAAGCGCAAGCCATGTCGCCGGGCCGCATCAATCGTGAGGTCCCATACTGGGTTCAGGTCTAACCGGCCGGGTCTCGACTGTACATTGCGCCAGTCACAGCGGATGTAAAGGACGTCCACAAACGGCAGCTTCGCAAGCTTCTCAACGGCCGCTTCCAAAGTCTCCTGCCCCTTCCGGGCAGCGCTCGAGGGGCCATTTTCCTCCCAGGTATAGCCGACTAAGCCGAGCCCAAAATTTCGAACATGCATCTGGGAAGGTGTTGTCGTTACTAGCGTGCGCCAGCCGTCCCGATTTATATCGAAAGGCCCCTGATCGAGCCGATCGGATGCATTCGTCCACTCAGCGCCGCATGACACCCAGGGATCGGCTGGAAAGGTGGTTGCTGCAGCGCCGGCGATCTCAGCTCCAGACACAATGAAACTTCGCCGCAGCATCCTTACAGTCTTTTCCATGATTGCTATGTTGGTGCAAATTGGTCCTCGAGGCAAGTCATTGGAAACACGTGAAGCCGATGCGGCTCTCTTGCTGTCGACTGGAATCCCGAGAATAGGGCGACGCCGAAGCCAAGAAACAACACACCGAAACAAATGTACGGTCCTGGAGTCTTACGGAGGGAATGGCCCATCATCACTCGTTGATTCGCATTCGTACCGCGGCGATCCTGGTGCGGGCTCGTAAGCGAACTGGTAACGAAGGCATCTGATCTCATCGCTGGCAGATCATTTCTTGATCTGGCTATGAAACGAAACTCGGGGTCAGAGCCGCTTCAAGATACGAATGAGTCCGTTCATCGACTCGACGCTAGAGGCATATGCATCCCGCTGCGTATCCCGGTAGCGCGTTTCAAGAGATAGAGTGCCTGAATACCTCATGCTTTTCAGCGCCTGGAATTGGCCGGCGAAATTGATCTCACCCGCCCCGATGGGCTTCCATTCTTTGCCCGACGCGTCCTTCAGATGAATGTGACTGATACGGCTATGATCGAGCTGATCCCAAACTTTGGGGAACGGCTGCTCATCCATTTCGTAGCAGTTGCAAGGATCCCAGTTATGCATCAATCGCACATCGCGAATAGCTTTGAACAACTGAGCAATTTCGTTCCCGGTAGCTGTGTTGCAGTCATATTCGTTCTCAACGAGCAGCGTCACCGCTTGCTGTTTGGCGACTCTGATCGCGGTTTGCAACTCCTCCACCACACGGTCAAATACGGCATTCGGATCCGCCACACGCCTGAACGTGAAAATTCGGATACGATCGGTACCCAGCGCGTGAGCTGCATCCGCGGCTCGCTTCAAGTCCTCCATCTGGCGGTCGAATCTCGTGTCGACGCTATTTACGTAGGCTGGCGATTCCCCGACCGGAGTGGTGCCAGGTAGCACAATTTTGTAGATTGCCGTGTCAAGAACAGAAACTTTAACGCCTGCGTCGTCGAGTTGGCGTCGCACTCGTCTCAATTGCGCTGCAGTCGCGTTTGCATATACGTACCGATTGCCGGCATCGAGTTTCAAATAGCGGATTTCCGCCCAACCGAGGTGATACTTCGCGAAAAATCCGCTGAGTACGTTCCCGAGGTCCATGTCGACCTGGTCGGTGATGATCCCGAGCTTCCAGGGAAAGCTAAACGCCTCGACGAGACTCCCGAATGCTTTACGACCGAAAAGAGCGGTCGCGGTCAGGCGATGGAAATCCCGTCGCTTCATTTGTTGCTCCTAACGCAAACGAGTAATGGGAAACTGTTTCTTGACACCGTGAAATGATTACGTTGGACTGAGATTGCTTTGGATCTCTCGCGTCGCGACCTGTTGGTACTTCTGCCGGCGATCGCTCTTGCCGGCAGCTCGCCGGATCCCAATATCGATTTTCCCGTAATGCCGCGCGACCGTGGCGGTGACTTCCTGGCCGTTCCCGACGTATATCGACAATCCAAGCAATCCGAAGAAAGCAGCCGGCCCGGGAATGGACCTGAAGAAGTTCCCCGCTTTTGTGGCTGAGAAGTTCGAAGTTCACAATATCAATCCGCTCGGCAGCCATTTCGCGGCCACGGACGACGGATATCTCGCTGCGTTTCGGCAGGCAGTGCACGATGCCGGGTCGCATATCGTAGATCTCGGTCTCGGCGGGAAATATTTCTATAACCCGGATCGTACAACACGCCAGAGCGCGGTCGATTACGGACGCAAGTGGATTGATATTGCGGTCAAAGTCGGCTCGCCGAGCGTGCGCCAGCATTTGCAGGTGCGGCCCGGGGAAAAACCGGATCCCGCGATTGCGGCGAAAGCGTTTAGTCAGCTCGCGGAGTACGGAGCCAAACGGAACATCGTCGTCAATTTAGAGAACGACAATGCTATCGCGGAGGATCCCTTCGTTCTGGTGGCAGTCATAGAGAAAGTCAACAGCCCATATCTCCGCGCGCTCCCCGATTTTGGGAATGCGCTGCTTGCGCATGACGAGGCATACAACGAACGCGGCGTCAGAGCGATGCTCGGACACGCGTGGAATATGTGCCACGTCAAGGACTCCGTACAAACCGACGACAGGCACATCAAGCCGGTAAACCTGGCGAAAATGTTCGAGCTAGCGAAGCAGAGCTCATACCGGGGTTATTACTCGATGGAGTTCGAAACCGAGCCGGGCGATCCGATCGCGGGAACACAGAAACTGATCCAGGAAACTTTGCAGTGCTTAACGTGAGGAGGTTCCATGTCAAACGGGAACGAACTGAACCGGCGAGATTTTCTTAGCAGCGGCGCCGGAGCGGCGGCTCTAGGCGGCTTGACTGTGTTGGCTCGTCCGGCCAGAGTTATGGGCGCAAATGACCGGGTGCGCATCGCCATTTGCGGGTTGCATGGTCGCGGCGAAGATCACTTGCGCAACTATTCGCAAATTGGCAATGTCGAGATCGCAGCATTCTGCGACATCGACGATAACGTGCTCCGCCAGCGTCTGGCGCAAGTGGAGAAGATGGGTCTCCCGAAGCCGGCAACCTATGTCGATATCTGAAAGCTGCTTGAAGACAAATCCATCGATGCGGTTTCGATCGCTACTCCCAACCATTGGCATACGTTGATGGCAATTTGGGCTTGCCAGGCGGGGAAAGATGTCTATGTCGAAAAGCCATGCTCGCACAACCTCTGGGAAGGCCAGCAGCTGGTGAAAGCGGCGCAGCGCTACAACCGCGTTGTACAGCACGGCACTCAGATCCGCTCGGCTACCGCCGTTCGCAAAGCGATACAGAAGCTGCGGGACGGCGCGATTGGCGAAACCTACATGGCGCGCGGGCTCTGCTACAAGTGGCGAGATACGATCGGCCGTGCTCCGGTCGAACCGGTGCCGAGGGGCGTCAATTACGACCTGTGGATGGGGCCAGCTCCCGAACACGCATTCACGAAAAATCGATTTCATTACAATTGGCACTGGAACTGGTGGTATGGGAACGGCGATCTCGGAAATCAGGGCGTGCACCAGGTCGACGTGGCGCGCTGGGGTATGGGACTGAAATTTCCAAACAAAGTGAGCGCGATGGGCGGTCATTTCATGTTCGACGACGACCAGCAGACGCCCAACGATTTGAACTGCACCTTCGAGTTTGATCTTCCCGATGGCAAGCGCCGAATGATCACGTTTGAGGTCCGGCACTGGATCACCAATCATGAAGCCGGGATTGGCACTCCACTGATAGGCACGCCGGAACCGAAGAAGTCGACCGCGCAGGCCAAACTAGGGCCGCTCGCCGGAAGCCACAACACTGTTGGAAACATATTCTACGGATCAGAGGGCTATCTTGCGACCGGCGATGAAGATGCAGATACCTACACGATCTGGCTGGGACGCGACCAGGAGCAACAAGAACCGGTGCACGGTGGAAGCGAGCGGGCTCATTTCCAAAACTTCATCGACTGCGCCAGCAGAAACAAATCCGATCTGAACGCGCCGATCGAGGAGGTCATATTTCGACTGCGTTAGTGCATCTGGCAAATGCTTCTTACCGGCTTGGGAGAACCATCAATCTCAACCCCGACAGGCAGGAAGTGATCGGGGATGAAGAAGCAGCCAGGCTTTTGCGCGATGGTGACTGGGGCTATCGCGCACCGTTTGTAGTGCCGGAAGAGGTTTGAATATCAGGAAGCGGTGCGCACCGCGTCCGCCAGCGGACGGGTGGATTTGCGCAGCACAACACGAGTCGGGATAGTCAGATGCTGGGGCTCGCGATCGGGACGCTGAACGCGTCTCAGGACAAACTCCGCAAGATGTTTTCCAAGCTCTTCTGGAAACTCGCGCACACTGGTTAACGGCGGATCCATGACAGCTCCCTCACTGTCATTAAAGCCGGCAACACTCACGTCGTCCGGTATGCTCAGGCCCGATTGGCGAAGGGCTTCGTAGACGCCGCTCGCTATCTGATCCGAGCCGGCAAATACGGCAGTAACGGGATGGTGGCGCGAAAGAATCGACCGCATCGCCAGATATCCGAGCTGGCGATCATCCGAATGAATCTCGCTGAGCCGGGGTTGTAGCCCCGCCTGCAGCATGCTCTGACGGTAGCCCTGTGCACATCGGGCATACCACGGCAGCTCAACATCTCCGATAAACCAGATGTCGCGGTGGCCATCTGCGATGAGCTGTGAGGTGAGGTCGAACGCACCCTGCACGTCGTCGGAATACACGGCATCGAACTCAACGGGATTCCAGTCGCCAACTACATTATTGCCGAGCACGGCGAAAGGAATTTCGCGTTCCCGGAGCGCATTCAGCATGTTCGAGGAATTCGTCCCCCCGAGAATCATGGCGCGCACGATGCCGCGCTGAATGAGAATTTTGGGAAGATGCAATTCTTTGGACGGCGTATTCGGCGAGTACCGGAACGATATGAAAAGAAGCTCCCGGTCCTGAGAAGCACAATAACTTTCCGAGCCGAACAGGATGCGCGCCTGGAAGTTGTGCAGTAGGTCCCGATTCGAAAGCATGAAGGCGATGATGTTCGCCTTCTCATTCCTTTTCTTATCGAGGTCAATGCCCAGTGTCTCGGCGGCTTTCCGGACACACGCCCGGATCGCTGCGTCCACGTTCACTTGGCCTTTCGCCACGCGAGAAACGGTCGCGGGGCTTACGTTCGCAAGCTTGGCGAGTTCCTTGAACGATTTCTTTTTAGGAGCTTTCTTTCTTGAGGTATTTTCTCGCCGAGGAGAAACGTTCCCGCTCATTTCCATCCCATCATACAGAGGCGAGGGCCTCCTCGTCCCAAACCGGCTCAGGTGAAAATCGCATATTTCCGGATGGATAGATGCGCCGTAGTTCGGCGAGGAGCATTCGATTGCCGGCTCCATCAACAGCGCCTGCGAGGTGGATGCGGCGGGGCGCAGCCTGAACGGCTAACAGCGGCAGATCTGCGAATCGAAATAGATCCCACGCAAAATTGGCAAGCGGGCTATTGTAAACCTCGGTCTCGAGCACACTCAGGAACGAGGCAACACCACCCGCCAGATAAAGAGAGCCGATATCGTTTGTAGCGGCAAACGCGAATAGTGCTGGAACAGTAAGGCGGCCGCGGGCAGCGAGAGCGACCGTCGTATCAGGTGCATAACTGCTTTTCACGGCCCGCACAAAGGCGAGAATGTCTGTCGTACGCTGAGCCAGCAACGGGTTTCCGAGAATCAGTGACGCCCAGGCAAATTCTTCTTCTGCATCATGCGGAATCGTGTAGCCGGGATCACCTCGACCGACTTCGGGACGCGTGTCTCCGATGCCACGGATATCCGCAGCGCAAAGCAAACGGCCTTTGCGAGCGACGCGATGATACACGCCATCCTCATGAGCATGCGCGTTCCGGCCACGATCATCGAGCACAAGCAACGCGGAATGGCCGCCGTCAGGCTTCTCGGGAGTGAACACCCAGGCAGGCGTCCACACATCGGCCTCGGTGTTGACCTCGGCGGCCGACACTTGTGCACCATTCAGCGGAACGGTGGCAAGCGTTCTCAATTTGACGTTGTTCGAGGGAAACCGCACAGGCAACATACGAATCCAGCCGGATGCGGTGTTCTCCCGGTGCACACTGGAGGCACGTTCCCGGACGAGATCGAAGGGGCGCAGGCTCGCAAAGTCGCGCGTAACGTTTCCAGTTGGACCGACCCAGAGCGTGCTATCGGCCTCCGGAGAGACCGAAGGTTCTTCCGCAATGACACGATCCGATTTCATCAGCCAGCGTTCGAACCAGTTGTAAATTCCTAACCGCAGAGAGTACGTCAACCCGTGAGTCAGAGGCGTACTCCGCCATCCTAAGTGTTCGGCGTGCCCGAGAACAGTGTAGACGCCGGCGAGCCGGTCATATTGCTCGCGCCCATCGTCTAGATATCGAGGCGAGTAGGTCCCGAAAAAGTCGTGCGCGCTCACTTGAATCAGCAGAGGCTTCGGTGCTATGGGATAGAGCAGATCCCACCGGTCAAAGCCGACCGCTCCAGATCCGATGAAATCCTGTTCCGCATCATCGGTCGAGCCGGGAGGATCGAAGTTGGCGCAGGCGAGGTCTTCTGTGTTGCCGGAAGAGACTGCCGCAGCGCTGAGCCGATCGTCAACGCATGCGAGGAGCATCGTGAGCGTGCCGCCGCCGGATTGTCCTGTCGACGCAAGGCGGTTCGGGTCGACCAGATCGTGAGACACGAGATAATCCAAGCTGCGGATGGCATCCCAAACCTGATAGCGAGACGCCGAGTCGCCCAACAGTAGAAGCTGTTTGCCTGGGACGTCATGTTCAGCAGTCGCCGAACCCAGACGGGTGTTGGTCCCGGAGGCGTCCGGGTACGCAATTCGCTCGCCTTGTCCCATTGGATCGAACGCGAGAACAATGTATCCCAGCCGCGCGAGTCCCTGACAGCATTTTTGATAGCTGGCATAAGCCTTACCGCTGTAGTAATGGCCCATTTGAAAAAGAACGGCCGGATAAGGCGCTTTGCCAGTAGTGGGCACATAAAGATTGCTGCTAACGAACACACGCGGGCGGCTTTCGTAGATAACTTTCTCCAGACGGTAACCCGTTCTATCGAGATGCCCTGTGGTGCGTGGATTCAGAGGAGTGCGCTCCGGTTCACCGCCGATCAACTTCCAGAATGTCTGACGAGCCCACTGTTGCCGCTCGCGAATCGCCGTTGGAGTAGTCAACAGTCCGAGCTGCGAGTTGCGTTTCGTGTAAGCGCTGCGGGCCAACGTTGTCAGGTAATCCGGGAGGCACTTCGAGTAGTCCCGATAATAGAAGCCGGAAAGATCGGCGCCACGCACTTTCGGAGCTAGGGCACATGTGGCTGTGGCGAGCAACCACTCGCGCCTGGAGCATGCGTCGCGGAATCCTGGCATCGGCTACCTCAAGCTGTTTCGAGCAACGGGCCCGAGGGCGTAGTTGCGTTCGATTGGCGTTCCCGGCGGATGAGAAACACGACGCTGAGCGTCGCCAAAACGGGCGCTGTGGCCGCCAAAAGAAAGGCCGGAACGTATGAGAAGTGGTCCACCAGCGTTCCGACGAGCAGCGTGAACACAGTGCTAGTCAAACCGGCAGCGAGCCCGGTCAGGCCAGTTACCGTGGCTACCACTTCGGACGGAAACAAATCTGACGGCAGTGTGAGCCCCATCGTTGACCAACTAGCGTACCCGAACAAAGCGAGACAGATGAAGGCAAGCGAAGAATACGGATTGCCAATGAGAACCGCCGGTATTCCGGCCAGCATGGGGACGCAACTGACAATGCACACCCATTTGCGGGCGCGCAAGACCTCAATACCTTTCTTGACTAGCGCTCCTGAGCTCAGTCCACCGGCAAAGTTACCCAGATCGGCAGCGACAAACGGAATCCACGTGAAGGCCGCGATCTGTCTCAGACTGAAGCCGCGGGCATCACTGAAGTATTGCGGAAGCCAAAAAACGTAAAACCACCAAATCGGGTCGGTGAGCGACCGACCTATAACAACAGCCCAGGTCTCTCTCTGTTTCAAGAGCGGTAGCCAGGTATTGACATCCCGAATGTTCAAAGACGTGGGTGCGGCTGTGTCGGCCGAGTGGCGGGAGCGCGGATAAACAGTGAGCCATAATGCGAGCCAAAGGAAGCCGAGAACACCGGAAAACGTAAATGCAAAACGCCACCCGACCCGCAAGGCGATCCAGGGAATCGCAATGGCAGCAATCGCTCCGCCTATGCTCGAGCCGCTATCGAAGATAGCGACGGCCAGGCTTCGCTCCTGAGCGGGAAAGTGCTCGGCGACGGCTTTGCTGGCGCCCGGCCAATTAAATCCTTCACCGATGCCTAAAAGAAACCGGAGCGCTCCGAACGAGAAAGCCGAGTTGGCGAAGCTGGTAGCAACGCTGACCAGCGACCACCATATAACCGCGATCGACAATCCAAGCCGCGTACCTACTACGTCGAGGAAAATGCCGCCGATCAGCCATGTTCCGGCATAGGCAAACTGGAATGCGCCGAAGATGTTTGAGAGTTGGCTGTGATTAAGATGGAACTCCCGAGAGACCAATGGAGCGAGAACGGAGAGTGTCTGCCGGTTGATGTAGTTGATGGCGGTGGAAAAGAAGAGCGTCCAAACGATCCACCAACGCCGTCGCGTCATTGGCCGCCCGCGTACTCGCGATACGCCTCGGCAATCTGGGACGCAGAAAATTCTCCGTCGTGAATAAGAACGCGATAGCGAAAAGTGAGCCATTTGCCTTCGGGAATGGTCCAGCTGCCATCCTTATTGGGATCTCCGGTAAACTCGCGGATACCGAACGGATTTGCTGCGAACAGGCCGTAAGCGCGGGCGTGCCACGTAGTCGGATGCCGAAAGCTCTTTGGTGAATCAAATATCGTGACCGTGACAGGCTTTCCAGCCACCGTTCCCGAGTAACTGACCCAGTCGGCCGGCTTTCCCCAAATCGCCTTTTCTCCGGACGCTCCGTCGGAATTCAGCATATGAGCATGCGGCGCGCTCAGTTCGGGCGCAAGCCTGATTCCGAATGTACCCTCTTTTGTGTCGCCGATGTCGAGCGGCCCGTTGGTAGCGTACAAAACGAACTCGCAATCGATGGTCCGGGTGTTCGTGTCTCCGCCGAACTCGAACGTTTGTGTTTCTTCCCCGATTTTGCGGTTATTAGGACTGTCCAAAGTAAACCGCGCCCGAATTTTGCCCGCATCTGCCTGCTCAACTGCCTTCAAAACCATGTGGCCATATGCCTGATGTCCGTGATCGGTGTAATACTTATCGAACACAGGTTCCTGCCAGAAATCAAGACCGTCGATGTCTCCGTGCCCGAAATAGAGTGGGCGCTGATGCGGTTCGAAAGAAGAACCCTTTGGATCACCTTTCGAAACATCATTTACCACTGGAAATCCTCGCGTCACGATTGTGCCTGAGGCCGTTCGCAAGGGCATAAGATACGGTTTGGCTGTAGCGGGAGAGAAGTAGTAAATCGTAAAAGGTTTGCCATCGACAATTACTTCAATCTTGCCTTGTGAGGGCTCCAGCTTGACTGAGGCGGCAGTAAGGTGTGCGCCGCAAATCACCGCCAGCGCTGCCACAAGGGTCAGATTACCGAACGAGCTTGGCCTTCTCATGAAGCGAAATTCAGCTACGGGACCTGGCTGCACCCACGGAGAATAAAGATGCCGATTCTGGATCGAGGAAAACGAACGAATTGGAATGGCGCTGGACCAATGAGGCCGGACAAACCTCGGATATAGGACCTTCAAGCGCGTTTTTCACCGCCTCGGCCTTTCTGCGATCAGGAACATTACAGATCCACGCCCCGGCGCGGAAGAGGCCCGTGCAGGTAACGGTAAGCGCCTGCAGAGGCACTGACGCGACGTCTTTGAAATGGCCTTCGCCGGCTTGCTGTCTGCGACAGGCATCGTCTAAAGTAACCATTTTCACAGTCTGGCGGTCGTGAAAATCGGCGACAGGCGGGTCATTGAACGCGATATGTCCGTTTTCGCCGAAGCCAACGAGGGCCACATCAATCGGCCTCCGCGTTGAGAAGTTGAGCGTAGGTTCTCATCTCGCCCTCGAGATCGAGCGCATCTCCCTTCAAGTAGTGTGTCCTCCAGGGATGGACCTTTTCCTCGATTCTGGTTCGAATCCAGTAGCGAAAGCTGGCAGGATGGTCAGCCTTCATGCCGGCGTACTCATCCATGTGAAAAAGCTCAACACGCGTCCAGTCAATTTGCTGTTTGATAAGGGCCTCGACCAGAGGAATTTGCGAGTTTCCGGTAGCGCCGATTACTCGCGCGCGGCCTCGGTTTGCGATGGCGGCATGTATGATTCCAGCGGCTTTCTCCGCGGCGGCAGTTCCGGCGGCAGCACTCGATCTATAAATCTCTACTTGGGCTTCCCCCGACTGAAACTTATACAGCGACCCGGCTGGAGCTTGCATGGTGGCATTATACACATCTGTGGGACGATTGAAGAAATCTTTCACGCGATTCGGTAGACATTTTCTGCGTCGTTCGCAGTACTCCAGAACGAGGAATGAAGCAGACCCGAACGACAGTTTTCCAATCTGCACGGCTGGGCCGGCTACAATCCCGCTGCGGCCCATGAACGCCTGCAAAGGACCATTGCGAGAAATTTTTCTGACAAACTGCTTGACAATTTCACCGCTCGCGCCGAAACTGATCTAAAAACTGGCGGCCCGAATGAGTCACGGTCTTATACGTCTGAAGCTGAGTGTTCTGATGCTGGCTATGGTTACAGCCGTACTGCGGGCAGCGGACCCGACCGGGACAATTGCAGGCAGGCTGTCCGACCCGAGCGGGGCGACAATTGTCGGCGCGAAGATCGTCGCAACAAACATCAACACGGGATTGACCCGGGAAACGACAACCTCGTCCGACGGAGGCTACCTTTTTCCGCTTCTCCCAGTTGGATTCTACAGCGTACAGGCGCAGGCAGCAGGTTTTGAACGATACGAACAGCGCGGCATCGAAGTAAAAACCGATCAGGCCTCCACTGTCCCGATAACGATGAAAATCGGGAGTTCTTCCCAGCAGGTTACGGTTCAGGGCAACGCTGAGATGGTGCAAACGCAGTCGGGAGCACTCAACCAGGTGATCAGCCGCCAGAGCATTGTCGAACTGCCTTTGAATGGACGGAATGCAGCAACTCTAATTCTGCTTACACCCGGAACCGTCGACACGACCAGCAATAGCAGCTTTTCAGGATGTCAGGACGCCATTCAAAGCACCACGTATCCCGGCGCGCAGGCCGTAGCAGCGAACGGCGCGCGAACGGACATGGTCAACTACAATCTCGACGGGGGCAGCAATGAGGATCCGTACACGAACGTCAATAATCCCTTCCCTAATCCTGATGCTCTCGAGGAATTCAGTGTTCAGAGCAACAGCTACAGCGCGGAGTATGGGCGCGGCTCAGGAGCCATCGTAAACGTCGTAACGAAGTCGGGCACCAATGAATTTCACGGGTCGGCTTTTGACTTCATCAGGAATGGCGATCTGAACGCCAGAAATTTCTTCGCTTCACAAGCCGACCAACTCAAGCGCAATCAGTTTGGCGGCAGCCTGGGAGGTCCGATCATCAAAGATAAGCTATTCTTCTTTGGCTCCTACCAAGGCACACAGTCAAGGGATGTAACTTATGGGAACTCGGCCACTGTGCCAACCGTCGCCGAGTTGAACGGCGACTTTTCCTCCGTGAATAGACAACTCGTCAATCCCTTCACGGGCACACCATTTCCGAATAATCAGATTCCCACGAGTGACTTCGCGCCCGCGAGCGTCAAGATACTGGGCTTGCTTCCGGCCCCGACGCCCACGGGCGTGACCTATTATTCTCTGCCCGACAACGAACACGAGAATCAATTTCTAACACGCGCTGATTACGATCTCAGCAAGCACCGAATTTACGGAAGGTACTTCTATTCGCGTTACGGCAAGGACGCCGTAATCGGGAGTACGAACATACTGACTTCCAACCGGGGATTCGACCTCTTCGATCAGGGAGCGGCGGCCAGCGACACCTATACCATTTCGCCGAACCTCCTTAACAGTTTGATCTTTTCCTATAACCGCAATGACGGCACTATCACGAGCGGAGCGCCATTCAGTCTGGCGAGTCTGGGCATTCCGATCGCGAGCACAACGCCTCCGGAGTTGGACATCACGGTCTCTGGATACTTCACCATCAGCTCCGGACATCCGACGAAGGTCAACCGACAGGATTATCACGTGTCCGACAGCGTCCATTGGCTTCTGGGAAATCATAGCCTTGCTTTCGGCGGAGATTTCCTGAGAGAAGATGTGGACCTGATCAATACCTACAGGCAAAACGGTTCGTTCACCTTCAGCAGCACGAATTACAGCGGTAACGCGCTGTCCGACTTTATGCTCGGTTACGCACGCCAATTTATCCAGGGTGGCGGCGAGTTTGCAGCGCGGCGCGCGAATTTGGGAGGCCTGTTCATCCAGGACAATTACCGCGTCAATCGTGAGCTCGTGTTGAATCTCGGTCTGAGGTGGGATCCCTTCGTTCCATACAGCGACGAGCTGGGACGAACAGAATGCTTCATACCGGGAGTTCAATCACAGAAGTTCCCGAACTCTCCCACGGGTTACCTCTTTGCAGGCGATCCGGGCTGCCCTGCCGGCGGATTTCAATCGCGTTGGGGACTCATGGCACCCCGATTTGGGTTCGCCTACAACGTTGGGGGGAAAGGAACGACAACGATCCGGGGAGGCTGGGGCATTTTCTATCAACCACCTTTTGTGGAGGCATTCAACAACATGGTGGATAGCCCGCCTTGGAGCCCGCAATATCAATTTATCGGAACGCCTTTCATGAACCCCTATCAAGGCACGCCGAATCCGTTCCCCTCGCAATTTGCACCTTTTATTCCGCCAAAAGATGTGGCATTCCCAATCCCATTACCATTGGCGGTTTCTTATCAGTCGAACTGGCATCCATCCGAGTTGATGAATTGGAACGTTACGATCGAGCATCAGATCGCGAAGGATATTCTTTTGAGCGTTGGATATGTTGCTTCGAAAGGAACGCACCTGGCATACAACACCGACGTTAACGCTCCGCTACCGAGCCCTGATGCGACCGCGGATAACGAGCAAGCCAGACGGCCCTATCAGCAGTTCCAACAGATCACGCAGGACTCCTCGAATGGCAATTCGAGCTATAACTCCTTGCAGGTTCAAGTTCAGAAGCGCTTCTCGCATGGCGTAACACTTGACGCGAACTATACCTGGAGCCGGAGCATCGACGAGGTTTCATACCAAACGGATTTGTGCGGAATCAATATCATCGATCCGTACGACATACGTGCATACCGAGGAGTCTCGGACTTCAACGTGCCGCAACGCTTCGTGCTTAATTATTTGTGGCAGATCCCATCGCCAAAGCAGGGAATCTCGAAGGCGGTGCTTGGAGGCTGGCAAACCTCCGCCATCCTCACATGGCAAAGTGGGTTCCCATTAAACATCACTTCAGGCGGAGATTATTCCTACAGCCTGCCCGAAGTCGGCAATGATCAGGCCCAGGTCCTTTCGCCACCGCAATACACACAAGGATCGACAGCCGCTAAACTGGCCCAGTGGTTTACTACCAGCTCCTTCGGTCCTCCCGCGAATAACAGCTTTGGCAATGCCGGGCGGAACATTCTAATTGGGCCGGGAACATTCAACATCGATTTTGCTGCCCACAAACTTTTCACGATAACGGAGCGTATGAATCTGCAGTTCCGGGCGGAGTTCTTCAACTTTCTGAATCATCCGCAGTTTAATAACCCGGATACAGGTCTGGCGGACAGCACGTTTGGGCAGATCACTACGGCGCGTAACCCGCGCGTCGTACAAGGAGCGCTTAAACTCGTCTTTTAGGTGACTAGAAGAGATCTACTTTCGTTGGTTGCCATCGGTCTGTTCCGCGAACGCTCGCTGAAATCTGCGGAGCTACAGAATCTTTCTTATCCGCTCCGGATGACAGAAGGCACAATCACTGCTCCTAATCTGCTGTTTGTTCGCGACCACTTCAGCGAGCCCGACGTCCTCCTTGACACGTGGAAGCTGCGGATCGATGGCCAGGTAGAACGGCCGTATGAACTCGGCTTCGCTGATCTGGTGGAGATGCCGAGCCGGAAAATCGAAGCCGTCCTCGAGTGCGCCGGCAATGCTCCCAACGGATCTGCCGTCAGTAACGGACTGTGGGAAGGCGTGCCGATCTCATCGCTCCTCGAAACGGCGCGACCCACTTTTGATGCAGCGTATGTCCTGCTCGAAGGTGCAGATTCGGGACGCCTGCTCGAAGACGGTGCGCCGCTCCCGTATTCGCAGGTAGTTCCTATCAACAAATGCCGCGAGACTTCAAGCCTGATCGCTTTCAAGTACAACGATCTCACTCTTCCGAAGCGCAACGGATTTCCGGCGCGAGCTCTTTTCCCCGGATGCTACGGTATGAATTCCGTCAAATGGCTGCGGCGCATTACGCTTTTGAGCGCCGGTGGTCAAGATACCGTTTTCAGCCGTAGCGGAATGAACCGCTTGTATAACCGGCAAACACGCCGGAACGGGGCCGAGCAGGTCATGCGAGTTTCTTCTGTTCAGGTGAAATCGGCGATTGCTTGGCCCACAGAGGGCCTTAAGCTGCTGGCAGGCCATTACGCCGTTTGGGGTTTCGCATGGTCAGGAAATGGCGCTATCCGTCAGTTATCAATCAGCATCGACGGCGGAAACGCCTGGGACTCAGCCAGCCTGCAGTCTCAAGAGACGTCTCACAGTTGGGTGCGTTGGAGTTATCAATGGAACGCGAAGGCGGGCTCCTACGCACTCATGAGTCGCGCGGAGGATGCGAGCGGCGCTCAGCAGCCTCTGACCCGCGATCCGGCGCGGAAAGATGGATATGAGCTCAATTGGTGCATGCCGATTCATTGTAGTGTGCGCTAGATCCGATATCGTGAGAGTACTCGCTGGGTTCCTGCTCGCTTGCACGCTCGCTGTCGCGGCGGATTGCGGTGCCGGGCTTGCGCCGCGGGAAAAAGTAGCACGCTTTAAACAGCTGGATAGCGAAGCAGAAACAGCTATGCGAGAGCACCGTCCAAATGATGCTGTCCGCCTGTACAAAGAAGCAGTTTGCTTGGTTCCCGATAGTGCGCGCGGTTATTACGGCCTTGGAGTAGCGGAAGCCGCGGCGGGAAACTTCTTGAATGCTCGTGAATCGCTTCGTACCGCAGACCGCCTGCAGCCCACAACGGGTATGCCGCTGGTCATGCAAGTGCGCGCGAACTTTTCGCTGAACGATATGGACGCTCTGAAATCAAATCTCAGAGAGGCAGCAGATCGATTTCCGAATGACACGCAATTACATGCAACACTGGCGCGCTTCCTGGCCGAGCGGAACCTTTTTGTGCTGGCCCTCGCGGAAGCCATGCGCTCACAGCAGCAGTCGGACGTTTGGAATTCGAAGATGCAACTCGCGGTTCTCGAGAATACCGTTGGCGCTTATGAGGACGCTATTCGAAACGCGCTAGCCGTCGAGCAGGATCATCAAATTCCGGAGCAGGCACGCGGAGTTGCGGCGGGAATTGCTGGATTGAGCTACGAAAGTATCCATCAGGCAGATAAAGCCGTGCAGTATCTGAGGGAGGCGATTCAACTCGATCCCTCGCAAGATAACTCATACTTTGCTTTGGCCGATCTGTTTGAGCAGCAGCAAAAATATCCTGATGCGGTGAATGTACTCGAACAGGCGCGAGCTCATATCGCGGATTCGCCTACACTGCTTCTGGCGCTGGGCGCCGACTTGGTTCGGGCAGAACACTATAAGGAAGGTAGAGAGCTGCTTCGGACGCTACTTCAGACAGCACCCGATACCCCCCAAGCCTATATCTCTCTCGCAGATGCGGCCCGCAAGACGGGTGATCCGGCTCAGGAAGTCGCAGCACTGCGTCAACTGGAACATTACAAACCCGGCTATCCGATGATCCACGTCCTGCTCGCGCGGGCGATGTTGAACCAGCAGCCGGCCGAGTATCCGCAGATCCTCGATGAGTTGTCTGTTGCGGCGAGGACTTCACCGAACGATCCCGATATCTACTTTCTGCAAGGTAAAGTTTATATTACGCTGGAACGCTATGACGAAGCCATACCTGCTCTCCAGCACTCGATTGAGCTGCGGCCCACTGACCCGAGTCCCTATTATCTACTCGCACGTGTTTATCAAAAATTAGGGAAGACAGAGATGGCTAGGGAACAGTTTGCGCGAGTGAGATATTTGGAAACCGCAAACGCCAAGTGACAGCACGCGTAACCGGCTAAACTGATCCGACGCCTGAAATATAAGCCAGCAAAGCCTCAGCAGACCAATCGGCCTTGGAAGTCAAGGACAGATTGCCTGCAGCTACGGCTGAAGCGTACAATGCCGGTAACGTGTTCGCCTCGATCGCACTGCCCTCGGCATCTATGGTTCCCGCAAGAACAATCTTCCGTGGTGCAATGGAGGCTGCAAGTTCCGGCAGATCCGTGTGGTTCAACACACCGGGAAGGTAGTTCGCGAACGGATACTGCGGGACTTCAATTTGCGCAAGGTTCTGAAACGAAACCAACCCTCGGGCAAGGTATAGACCTTTGATATTGGGCTCTAACGCGCCTGCAAACAGGGCAGGAACCGTGAGCGCACCCAACGCCGCCACATAGATTCCTCGGTCGCTAGTGGCTGGATATGCGCGAAGAGCGGACACCAAGGCAAGTATGTCCGTAACCCGTTGTCCGACAAGCGGCTTGCCGAGGGCTAGCGAGCCCCACGCATAGTTCTCTTCCTGCTGATGCCAGACTTCATAATCCGCCGCGCCCGGGCTGAACTCCGGGGTGAGTGCGCCCACTCCTCTGATTTCGGCGCTGCAAATTACGGGAGTATCTTCTGCGAGAATTTGATCGACTTCCGGAGAGAACCAGAGCCGGTCGTGCTCTCTGTCGTCCAAAACCAGGAGCACCGGCTTACTGGCCGGCGTCTTTTCACCGGTCAGCAGAAAGGCCGGGAGCCACACGCTAGGGTCGGAAGGAACTTCAAGCAGTTCCACACTGATGTCGCGCGATTTGACCTGCCCAATCTTTGCAGCCGGCGGAAACCTTCTCGATGCGTCGATTCGTAGCAAATCCGGCAGACGTGCCGGGCTGCGCTGAACGACTCGGCTTTGGATCAGCATGTGCGGAGTTGCGCTCCCAAGTCCACGGACGACACTGCCGTTGGGCGTCGCCCAAAGTTCCGATACGCGCTCGGGTTCGACCGGCGGTTCCTCGCGCACGGGCGAACTTTCTCCTTTAAGCCAATGAGAAAACCAGTTGTAGACCAACATACGGCTGTCGTAGGCCAGGGCGTGCGGCAACGGTGTATCCGCCCACGCAAGATGCTCGGCTTGATCGAGCATCTGGTACACCCTCTTGAGTTGTTGGAACTCCGCCCAACCGTTCTTCAGGTAATCGGGCGAGTATGTCGCAAAAAAATCACGGTCACTCGGCCAGATCAGCATCGGCTTGGGAGCGAAAGGGTAGAACAAGTCCCAGCGATCAAATCCAGCCGGGCCTGAATAGACGAAGTCCTGTTCCGCGTCATCTGTTGCGCCCGGCGAGCGAAACGGAAATTGAACGATGTCTTCCGTATTGCCCATGCAGACAGCCGCCGCTGCTATACGGTCATCCGCGGCGCAAAGCAGCATCGTCAGCGTGCCGCCGCCCGAGTGCCCTACCGAGGCCACACGTTTTGCGTCTACGAACGGAAGTGATGTCAAATAATCGAGACTGCGGATTGCATCCCACAATTGGAATCGTGTGCTCGAGTCACCATAGAGGATGAGTTGTTTTCCCGGAACCGTGTGTTCGGCATCGCAACTCGAAAGACGACTGTGAGTTCCGGAGGCGTCCAGGTAATTGATGCGTTCTCCCTGACCCATGGGATCGAACGCCAGTACGACAAAACCGAGTTGCACGAGTCCCTGGCAGCAGCGTTGATAACTTGGATACGCTTTGCCTTCCCAATAGTGCCCGCTCTGAAACAGGACGGCGGGAAAGCGGCCTCGGCCTTCAGGCACATAGAGATTCGCCGAGACGAACAAACGCGGTTGGGTTTCGTACACAAGCTTTTCGACCCGATAGCGCGAACGCGTGAGCTCCACGGTAATGCGTGGATTTAAGGGTGTTCGTGTCGCGGGGCCGCCGATCAGCTGCCAGAAAATTTCTCGGACGTGTGCCTGGCGAGCCTGGATTTTCGCTGCTGAAATCAGTTGCTGCAATGCGGTGTTGCGTCTGGCGACCGCCTCGCGAGCAAGGTCATTCAGGTACTCAGGAAGGCATTTTGAGTAGTCGCGGAAGCGAGTTCCCGGGAAAGTAGGCTGCTCCGCGGAACTGGTCTGTCGTGAGGCAGACAGCCTGAACGCCGGGTAAAAAAGCGCTGAACCGAGTAGCGTTCTTCGAGAAATATTTCTTGAGATTGCTGCACACAATATGAACGATAATGAGGCGAGATCCGAAAGGAGTCAAGAGCCGATATGTTTCAACCGGACAAAAAGCCAGAGGCGAACGTCTCTCCGGACAAAGTAGACCGTCGACAGTTCCTTCGTCAGACGGCGGGCGGCGTCCTGGCCGCTTCCGCCCTATCGCTTCCAGCCCGATCGTATGCTCGCGTGGTGGGGTCCAATGACCTGTGGTCCGCAAAAATCCGATGAGGCAAGTGAAATCAGTCGGATAGCTGTGAGACGATTGCGAGGTGCTAAATGTGTTCGGGCAGCTTTCAAGGATGACTGTTGCCTTCGAGATTGTCGTTTCTGATTTCCTCAGCTTCTGCGCTGCTCTTTTCCGCAGCCGCACAGCGCTGGCCGCCGAGAATCTGTTCCTGAGTAAGCAGCTGGCCCTATTTCAGGAACGTCAGAAGAGAGCCAGGCCAACAATAGCTGCGGATCGCTTCGTCTTCTCCGAGCTCGCTCGCTTGTTCGGCTGGCGCGGCGCTTTAGTAATCGTCAAACCTGCCACTTTGATCGGTTGGCATCGAGTTGCTTTCGGGAGATTCTGGCGTTGAAAGTCCAGACCGGTCGGTATGCCACGAGTCTCAGCCGAAGTGAGGCGCTTGATCCGCCGGATGGCAGCCGAAAACCCGACTTGCGGTGAAGAGCGAATTGCAGATGAACTCCTCCTAAAGCTTCAGATTCGGCCCTCACCTCGTACTGTCGGCAAATATGTCAAACAACTACCGCAACCCCGTGGCTCTGAGGACCAGCGCTCGTCAACCTTCCTCCGGAATCACGCGAACAGGATCGTAGCATGCGATTTCTTCATTTCCGTCACAGCACGCTTCCGTATCCTTTATGTGTTTGTTGCGCTCGAAATCGGATCCAGACGTCTCGTTCAGTTCAACGTGACCGAACACCCCACCGCTGATTGGACGCTGCAACAGCTGCGGGAAGCGTTCCCATCGATAGTATACATAATTATGCCGCCCACAGAGATATTTGTCAAGAACTAGATATGCAGCACTTGGCTCTCGTGTGCCTATTCTATGGATTCCCACGGCAGTTTCTCCGGACTGTGCGGCATCTTTGCCCTTACAACTGCGGCGGAGTTATCGTTACACTTTATCCGGCTTTTTGACCCATAGTGCACGCTCAGTTCGCCGACACGCCGCGTGAGCTCTAGCAAATCCGCCACGCGGAAGAGCGCGCGGCGCCGACCTAAGACGATCTCTGGGTCAGGGCCGTCAGATCCGTCCATTGCGGTGGAACGGAGCAAACGTTCGCATCATCGACTCGCAGCAGAAGCCGCCTTCCATAACGGTTGTAGCGTTCGCCTACACAAGCGAGCCTTTTGCCGCTGAGCGGATGGAAAGGATGCGTGATGCGCACAAGGGGCCATCGCTGTGATCGAACCGCCTGCACTCTTGATTGAGGTACAAACGTTTGGAGAAGGGACGCTTCGGCTGGCCTCAGGCGGAAGCCGGACAGAGCAAAGTGGTGCTGAGCCAAGAGGAACTGGCGCAGCTGGTGGGCGGAATCGATCTGGTGGGCAGCAAACGCCGGGCGTGGTTTCGGAAAGTAGTCGGCGAATCGGAAGGGGAACTTGCGGCCAAGCCGCCGCCGCCGACGAGGTTGTTGCAGGAGCGGATCGCATGAAGTGGACACCTGTGGAGTCGAGCGCGTTGCAGGCAGCCGCTACGCCGAGGGCCAGGCTTTGCTGTACCTGCTGTTCCACAGCGGCGAGGTCTATCGCTACTTCGATGTTCCTCAGTGGCAGTATCAAGAGTTTCTGGCGGCGAATTCCAAAGGCCGATACTTCGGGCGTAATATTCGTGGGCGCTTCCGTTACGAGCGAATGCGCCGGTCGCGATGGCGATTCCCTAGGCCGAAAAATATCTCGTGACTGAGAAAACATAATTCCCTATAATTGTTTTTGTCCGTCGCGATCCCCAATCCTCCAGCCCTGCCCCGCACGACTCACCGGAAGTAGGCGAGCTGAAGCGGCAACTGCATTGGGCACACCTCAAGATCCAGGTATTAGAAGAGCGGCTGCGGTTGCAACGCATCCAGAAGTACGGTCCCAGCAGCGAAAAGCTCAGCGACGCACAACTGGAGTTACTGGAACTGGAGCCGGGCGTCAGCAATCTGGAAGTGCAGGCGGAGAGCGCGCGGGAGCCATTGCCGCCGGGCCCAGAGGGCACCCCGCGCACCCAGCGGCAGCGCCCGCATCCGGGGCGGCAGGAGTTGCCGGCGGATCTGCCGCGCGTGGAACGAGTGATCGTCTGCACACCGGAGCCGTGCCAGTGCTCCCACTGCGGCCAGCCGACGACAGAGATCGGCCACGAGACGAGCGAGCAACTCAAGCGCGAGAAGCGCGCCTGCCAGCACTGTGAGCAAGGCGGCGTGGCCACAGCGCCAACGCCGGCACGGATCATAGAGAAGGGATTGGTCAGTGATCGGGTGGTGATCGACACGGTGATTGCCAAGTACAGCGATCATCTCCCGCTGTATCGGCAGAGCGTGATGCTGGAGCGGGAGACGGGGCTGGAGATCAGCCGAGCCACGCTGGATGGTTGGGTGATGACGGTCGGGGGCTTGCTGATCCCCTTGGCAGCCGCGATGGGGCGCGAGTTAGTGGATGGCATTTACATTCAAGCGGATGAAACTCCGGTGGGTGTACAGAGGCACGACCGGCGAGGGCACAATCATCAGGCTTACTTATGGCAATGCGGTCGGCCGGGAGGAAGCGTGGTGTTCGACTTCCAGTTGGGGCGCGGGCGCGACGGGCCGAAGAAATTCCTAGCTGGTTTTCAACGGAATTTTGCAGACCAACGGCTACGCCGCTTACGACAAGGTGGGCGGACTGAAGCTGGTACATGCCGCCTGTTGGAGCCATTCGCGGCGTAAGTTTTTACGAAGCGCATCAAGTGTGCCCAGGCGAGAGTGTGGCCAAGGGCATCGTGCTGCTCATCGACAACCTGTTCGGGATCGACGCCCCAGCGTGCGCGCAGAATCTGGATGTGGCCGCGCGCGATCGGTTGCGCCAGCAGCAAGCCCGGCCGTTGCTGGAGACGATCCGGCAGCAGATCGAGGCAGCGCGGGAGCAGGCTCTGCCGGCCAGCAAGCTAGGCGGCGCGATCACCTACACGCTGGGGCTGTGGGAGCGGCTCAAGAAGTTCCTGGATTACCCGGAACTGGAGTTGAGTAATAACTTGGCGGAGAACTCGATGCGTGGGGTGGCGCTCGGTCGGAAGAACTGGATTCACATTGGCAGTCCGCAGGCGGGGCCGAAGGTGGCGGCCATCCTGTCGGTGGTGGAGACCTGTCGACGGCTGGACATTCCGGTTCGCAAGTACCTCGCTGCCGTCCTGCCCGGCTTGGCTGAGTTGAGCATTCAGAAATTGGCCGAACTCACGCCGGCGGCCTGGGCTGCGCGCGCCCGGTAATCTGCCCCGCCATTGCCAGCCGCCCTGCGGACGGCCAGACGCTTACGATGTAACCGTGTTTTTCGACCATCGAGTACGGCCGCAGGGTAAAATTGGCTTGCCATAGCGCCAGCTCAAAGCTCAAATCGTTTTGACGCGGAGTGACCGTATTGGCGTTTGGCGCACATCGCCGCTCGATTAATCCATTCGAGAATTCCCTCGCGTTTTCGGTTCGCAAGTTTTCTCCAACGATGACCTTGAGATCGATTATTTCAGGCCGTTAACGCTTGGTTCTCGGTGGCAGAGTCACTACCTAGGCGATGGAGGCTGGTTTTAAGCCATGCCACCACATCGATAGCATTTCGGTCTGGAGGAAAGATCGGATAAAACATGTGTTCAATCACGCCTTCTCGGGCCACTAGCGTAATGCGCTTGAGCAGGGTCATGCCATCGACCTCGAAAGTTGGTAGGCGCATCGCCGTCGCCAAATGAAGGTTGTCGTCCGAAAGGAGAGGAAACGGCAGGTGCAGCCGCTCGGCTGCTTCGCGCTGATAAGCCGTATCCTGCGTCGAGAGACCAAACAGATGCGCGACGCCTAACGATCTCAATTCTGCAAAGTGATCGCGGAACGAGCAGCTCTGCGGCGTGCAGCCACGCGCGCCCGGGATCAGGTCCCATCCGTCGGGGTTAGGCACGCCGGGCCTTCCAGTACGCGGGTAGGCATAGACAATCGCACGTCCGGTAAGCGCGGACAGGTCGACTCTCGATCCGTTTGTGGCGGCAAGCGGAACGGAGGCGATAGGCGTCCCTACTAGGTGCCGTGCGGCGCCATCGTCTTCCGGCGCTGGAATGGTAGACCAATCGGGCGTATCAATGCTGCTGCTCGACATGGCCTTTATTCTAGTCCGTATTTCTCTTCAGGCTGGTCACGTCTTTAGACTCGACGGTGCCAGTACTCCCGCTTGCCAGGATCTTGCGAGACCGCCTGCATCCTCACCCGGAGTTGCTCAGATGGGTAATCGCCCCTCAAACCGTCATGGCTCTGAACTCCTCCCGGGCCATCAGCTGGAACAATCACCCCATTCTCAGAGGCGACAACAAACAGTTTCAATACCCTTGAAGCGTCGAATCCGTCGCCTTTCGGCTCAGTTCTCTCGAAGTGGTTTTCCGCCAACTCGGAGATAACCTTGTTTTCCGAGCATAACAGGGGATGATGGTTAGGATGGAGGCTTCCCCGAATTCATGAAGCACCCCGCGAACAGGATTGCAAAGAGCGATCAAGCAACCCCAGGCACAGAGGGTTACGTTTTCGACGGGGCGGAAGGAAGTCAAATGGCTTTCTGGACCTGCGCGGAGACGGCAAAGTCCAGGGGGCAGGCTCACGAATACGACGAATGCATGGTCGTGGTGCAAGGCTGTTACACATTGATAATCGATGGCAATCGAATTCTGCTGAGAGCCGGGGAGGAATACTTGATCCCGAAGGGTACTCTTCATAGCGGCGAGGTTCTCGCTGGAACAAGAACGATACACGCATTTGGCGGCCACCGGGCAGACCGGCTACCTTGAAGATGGCGTCTTCGTTGCGCACAATCTGCACTGCCGAAATCTCATCAAACAAACGCAGCCAACTGCTGTGAATTGCATCGAGAGCTGCCGTTCTGAAACAACATTTATATGTCTCTAGAAAAAATCGAAGAACTCAATCGTCAGTTCGCACTCCCAGGAGCCGCTGAAATCGTTGACGGCAACGGCCGACTGCCTAAGGTGCAGATCAGGACTCCCCAGGCAACCGGAGAGATATACCTCCACGGTTCACATGTCACCTCGTGGAGGCGAGCGGGCGCAGAGGAAGTTCTCTTTCTCAGCTCACATTCAAAATGGGAGGATGGCTTGGCGATTCGTGGTGGCATTCCAATCTGCTTTCCCTGGTTTCGAGCCAAGGCTGACGATCCCAAAGCACCGGCGCACGGATTCGTGCGCACGAAAGCCTGGGAACTTGAGTCCATCACGGCTGATGGCGATACGGTTACGGTCAGCATGTCGACCGGAAACGACGAAGATACAACAGATTGGTGGCCCGCCCACTTCCGGCTGGTCCATCGGGTCACATTCGGAACCGAGCTGAAATTAGATCTTGCAGTAATGAATACCGGGACAACCCCGCTGCACTTCGAAGAGGCTTTGCATACTTATCACAAGGTAGGGCACATCGACAACATTCGGGTGCGGGGCTTAGACGGTGTCTCTTACCTCGACAACACTGATGCTAACCGTGAGAAGACGCAGCATGGCGATGTTTTAATAATCACTCAGACCGACAGCGCGTACGTGAATACCCAACATCCGCTCGAACTGGTCGACCCCGAGCTGCGCCGTCGCATTCGCATTACGAAAGAGCATTCACTCAATACGGTTGTTTGGAACCCATGGAGAGAGGGTGCGCAGTTGTTGTCGGATCTGGGAGATGACGAATGGCAGCAGTTCGTCTGTGTCGAGGCCAGCAACGTTCTTGGATGTGCGGTGAAACTTGCGCCGAGCCAGCAGCACTCGATGAGAGCGATCATCGGAGTGGCTAAGTTGTGACACACGAATGCTGCCCCTCGCAATTCGTTCGCTGCTCAAAATTGCAGCGTGAGCGCCAATGCACCAAGCTTGGACCGCCAATTTGATACAGCGGATTGAGGCCGCCGTTCTGGCCGCCCCGCCGGCTGTGTCCGCCACAAGCCCGGGTCGGCTTTGCTCCTCAGAATTTTGGGCCGCTCGAACGCAAGAGCGGCAGACTTTTGATTGCCTGATTTCTGGTATTGCTTGGCGAGTACATAGTCGAGGCTTCCATCGTCGTCGGAATCGAGCGCCTGCTTGAGCTCGGCGATTGCGTCAGCAGGGTGGCCGGTTGCTGCGTATCCTATTCCACGCAGGGCGTGCAGGCGGCGATCACCTGGCTCTCTCGAGATCGGATTAGTCCCGCTAAACGCCGTTTGCACCTGTGATCTCTGGCGGTCGCGGTTGCAGCCAAACCGCAGAATTCTCATTTACCAGTAGCCCTGTGTATCAAGCTCGACCGTCCGAAGCGGGTCGGTTTGGGGCGGAGACGGCTATTCGTATCTGAGAGCCACCATGGGATCGACGCGCATGGCTCGCCTGGACGGTGGGTAAGCGGCAAGCTGTGCGACGGCCAAGAACAAGAGGGAGACGCCGACGAAGGAGACGCCATCGACGGTGTTGAGTCCATAGAACAGACCGCGCAGCAGGTAACAGGCTCCAACCGCGAGAAACATCCCGGCAAGCAATCCAGCAAGCACGGGCCGTATGCTTTCGCGCAGGATGAGTCCGAGAATGTCGCGCTTTTGGGCGCCGACAGCCATGCGGATGCCGATTTCGCGCGTGCGCAGGACGACGATATAGCTCACCGTGCCATAGATGCCCATCAAGGTTAGCAGAAGCCCGAACAGGCCCACAGTAGACGCAATAGCGGCCGCAAGGCTGGCGCCGATGAACGATGCCGACTGGCGAAGCATTTCATTGAGTGTGGAAGAGGTCGCCACCAAGTCAGGATCAACCGACGAGATCAGCGGGTCGATCGCCCTTGTGACCTGTGCCGGGTCGGACTGGGTCCGAATGAGAATGGGATGATCCTGAAGCCGGCCTTCGGGCATCGGCAGGTAGACCTGTTTGGAGTCGCTGCCGTCATACTCAACGCCACGTGTGTCGCGGGCAACGCCAACCACCTGGTAGGCTGGTCCGTCTGCAAGAAGTTCGCTCCGATCGTCTGCCGTAGCGCGACTGTGGAACTGTTCGTCGGTAGCGCCTAACCGGAGGCTGCGGCCGATGGGGTTCTGGTCGGGCCATAGCTGTTTGGCGGCTGATTCGCTGAGAATGACAGAGTGCTCAGGTCGGCCGGCCGGCGGTTGAAAACTACGGCCCAGGAACAGCGGAATGCCAAGGGTCTCGAAGTAGTTTGCCTGAACGTAGGTGTAGTGGAGCATCGACTGCACATTTTGGGCCGAGGACTTCTCTCCATCAAGCGACGCGGCGGCTGTTCGAAACATGAAGTTATCGCCCGGCGGCCGAGCGCTGGTGATGGCAGCCACTCCGGGCAGGGCAGCTAGGCGCGTGCGAAGCTCATGGACCAGAGTAACCTTGCGGGTGGCGGTGTATTTCGACCCCTCGGGGAATTTGAAATCGAGATCGACGACGTGTTTGCTCTCGTAGCCGGTTTCCATCTTTAGCGAGTTGATGGCACTTCGAATCAACATGCTTCCGGCGATCATGAGCACTAGCGAAAGGGAAACCTGCGCGGCGATGAGGAAGTCTTGGACCCGGCGGCTGCGAACCGGCGAAGTACTGCCTCTGGAGGCCGAAGAGAGCGCGGAGCGGGAGCTTTCTATCGCCGGGGCGAGCCCGAAAAGGATACCGGCAACCAGTGAAATGGCAAAGACGTAGACAAAGATTCCGAGGTCGGGAGTCACGTCGAAAATGACCGTCCCCTCCTCCGGGGGCACGGCTTGGGCGGCCAAGGCTACAGACACTTTCAGCAACGCCCAGCTGAACAGGAGCGCTAGCACGCCCGCAAGCAGGCCCAGCAGAGCGCTTTCCGTCAGCAATTGCCTGATAATGCGTAGCCGGCTGGCCCCAAGGGATAGGCGCACGTGCAGTTCAGCTTGCCGGGATCTGGTACGAGCCAGTTGCAGGCTGCCGACATTGGCGCAGGCCACAACCAGCACCATCCCAGCGGCGAACATAATCAGCAGAATGGCCAATGTCAGTCCCCTGTACAGCTTCAGAGGGAGAGGGAGCGGGGAGCCTGGCCAGACGAGCGCAGTAGCAGGTTTAGCCGACACGGAGCGGGGATCGTGCAGGGTACGGAGACGATCGGCCAGTCTAGTCATTTCCGCTCGAGCTCGGCTGATATTGATGCCAGGAGCGAGGCGGCCAAACAAGCGGTAGCGCTGGTTTTCGCGGTCGCGTAGCCAACGGTCATCGGCATGAACCAGCGGCTCGAGGTTTATCGGAAGCCAGAAATCAGGCGCTTCCATATCGGTACCGGTGAAGTCGCGCGGCGTAATTCCGGCTATAGTAACAGCGGCGCCATTTAGACGGATGGTTTTCCCCAGTATCGCCGCGTCCCCTGCAAAACGCCTCTGCCAGTAGTTTTCACTGATAAGAACCGCGGGCGAGGCCACCAGATCGGGAACACTTATCGAGTCGAAGGTACGGCCGCGTAACGCCGCGACTCCAAGAACCTTGAAGTAGTTTTCGGAGACAACGAAGATGACGGCCTCAGAAGCGCGTGGACCCATAATGCCACCGGCGTCCGAGAGCCTCATGTCCTCCGGGTTAAAAGCGATCAGGCCACTGAAGGAATGGACTGAATCCCGATACGCTTCGTAGTCGGGATAGCTGAAAGCGAAATCGGCGGCGCCCGAGTCGCGCATAAGGGCTAGGTTGACCATCGTGTCCGGATCGCGAGCATCGAGACGGCGGGCAACCATTGCCTTGTAGGCGGTGAAGGTTACGGTGTTAACCCCGATACCAAGCATCAGGGCAAGGACCGCGACAGCGGTGAACCCGGCATTGCGATACAACATGCGGACTCCGTAACGCAAGTCCTGGAGTACAGTTTCGGGCAGGATCATCAGATCGACCTCACTCGTGCGCTCTCGCTGCAGGACCCGATTGCCGAAGCAGAGGAGATCTTCGATGCGTGCCAACTGAATTGGTCCCAGCCCGCAATTTGTGATCGCGAGTCGGGTTCGACTCCAGTCGACAGGGTGCATTTCCAGAAGTCTTCGCCGCCGGTCCGCATTTGCATTAGTTCATATTGCCCACAAGTCGACCCGAAGACTCTTTGATCAACCTGCATTCCGAAATGAATCGTTCTACGCACTAAAGACGGGGCCAGGCGGCGATTATTACATGGGCAGCGATTTTCAGCACCGATTTCCGAAGTGTATAGATTCAGATCACCTGAGAAAGGTAATCTGGCGCGTTGTAATGAAATGTGGGGTTTCATTCCATTGAGAAGCCGGGCGCCCAGAGCTTGTTGGGGCAGCTTGCAGCCAGTTTGTTTCTAACATTCTCTATCCCAGTGCGTCGTCAGGAGCGATTCAAGGTGATCTGAAATCTCTGTTATGCCCCGTCGAAGAACAGGTTTTCTTCGAGCAATATTGAAATCAAAAGGCCCTCTACATACCGGGAACGCCGGACAAGTTCGCTGGGCTCTTTGATCGCCGTCTTCGACCGTGCTGTTCACGTTTGCGCCGACCTCAAGGTCGGCTTCATCGACGAAAAAAGGCTGGCCACGGCATCTCAATATCAAACCCGAGCAAGTTCCGGAAATGCTTGCCGCCCGGAAAACGGTTTGCGCGTCGGTGATCGATCCGAGCAATCCGATTCTCGCTGCTTTTCTACAGCGAATTGAAAAAAGTTTGGCTGTGGGCAGGCAATTTCTTTTTCAATTCCAATCTTTCTCCCCACGGCGCAGGGTTCGGATTACATATCGATCGGAGCTCGAGCGCATATTTGAGTCACACATTTTCGTGCACGAAGAGGACTTGAACACTTTCCACTTCTCGATTCCACCCATGCCGGCCGATATCGAAGTGCTCTCCGAGGCAGATCTAGACCGAGTCGCGGCAAGCAGCCCCGCTTGGCCCAGATCATCTCGGGAATCGCGGCGTCGCACTCTCGATGACTGGAAACGTCTGGTGACGGCGCGAGCCGCGCAATGTGGGGCGGACGTCCTCGTCTGCGCGCCACCTCCCGGTCGCGCTTCGGCAGATACAGTCAAATTCCAAGCGGGACGGCACCTTAGCGGTCGACTGCAATCTCAGGCACGCTTGTCCGGCAGAGAGCGGTTGCGGCGCCCTAAAATACGACCCACGAGTGCCCCTAGAAGTACGCTAGCGACCACAGCAGTTCCGTGCACTCCGAGCGCGTGCCACGGAGCTGAAACGGGACAGGCAAGACGCCAACCAGCATTTATGGCAATGCCGGCGCCAGCTCCCTAAGGGGCGGCATTCAACGGTGGATGGAATACTCGAGCAACACGGTTCCCGACTTCTCATAAACGCGGTGTTTTGTTAATACCAGCATCGCCTTTAAGTACGGTGCCGGAAGCATAGGGACGCCACTTCCAAGCAGTACAGGTACCACGGCGGGCTCCACTGTATCCACAACTTCCGCTTGAAGAAACGTTCGAAATAGAGCGCCACCGCCAAACAGCCAAATATCCTTTCCGGCCTTAGCTTTGAGCGATTGGACATGCTTGACAGGATCGCTGTTTATCACAGTTACATCTGGATAGTCTGTGGGCCGAAGCGTGTTCGAATAAACAACTACATCGAGACCTGGCATCGCACCGGCGGTCTGGGCAAGCATGGCCGCAAATGTCTTGCGACCCATGACAGCGGTGTCGAACGTCCCGAATAACTCGCTGAAATTGATGTCAGGATCTTGGACGATCCAATCAAACTCACCATTCGGTCCCGCGATATATCCATCAAGGCTGGTGGCCACCTGATATCGAAGTCGGCGCATGATCGATTATGGACCTTCCCGAGTTGAAGTCATATGGATAAAGGTGTACTGATTACCCGTGGCTCCCGGGCGGTCGGCCACTCGGAAAGTGTCCGCCAGATACGCAACGTTAAGCCGACATCGAGCTGATAACTTCCTGTTAGGGCATACTCGCTATCTACAACACCATCTGCGCCCATCGCTCGCGGATTTCCTGCTTCCAACTCCCGGATAGTGGCGCCTCCATCACACGAGAGAAAAGGTCACGATCGTCCGTTTCCCGTTTGTACAGGCGCACGACATCGGCAACGCCGACTCACCGAGGATCGCTTTCCAGCTGTTCAATCCGGTCACCAGATTCGAATTCGCCTTCGTCAACAATCGAGAAATAGATCCCGGACCGGCCGCTGGCCCAAGATTTCTTCACCATATCGGAGCGATTCATACGAATCGCAAGCTTAAAGCAAGGCATCCTCGGTTGGGTCACCTTCAAGATCGCTGACCCGGCAAGAAACACATCGCCAATATGCACAACCTCTTCCAGCATTCCTTCGGTCGTGAGGTTTTCGCCAAACGCGCCGGCCGGAAGCGGCGTGCCCGGAAGTTGCGCCGCCCAGAACGGATAGTGTTCGGATGAATACGAATATACGGCTTTGGAGGGGCCGCCATGCACGCTGAGATCCGATTGCCGGTCGTTCTGCACTTTGTAGCAGCGCAACGCAAATTTTCCCTGAACCGGCGTTTTGAAGATACTGGTCAGCACCTTGCGATTACCTGCTTCCACTTCGCGCGGTTGTCCGACATTGATGGAAACGATTTGCCTCATGCCTGCGCCACGGCGACTCGCACAATTAGCTCGATCTCACCCAACTAACGCCGATATTAACCGCTCCTCGGAGCCGTTCAATCAACTGCCCCGTATGGTGCTGTAAGTGGCGAATATTGTAAAACTGCAGTTCGAGTTTGTTGAACGGCAGCCAGCTAAATCCGGAACCATCTTCGAAGCGAATCAAGGGTACCTGCTTCTCGACCTCACTGCGGCACAGCTCCAGATAGTCCTGTACGTCCAGCTTGGCGTACGGCTCTGGAATTTCGAAAGGCTCGTCCTTTGCCCATGGCCCCGGGCCAAGATAGTTCGAATTCGGCACGTGATTACACCAGGCGTGAAAATCAGCTTCCGACGGCTGAACGTACAGATGCGTGTAAAACACCGAATGATAGGCGATATGCCAGAAACGGTTTCGATACTCGGTGCTGAACCAAAGGTCGTCAGGGCACAGCTCAATGGCATAGCCGAGCATGTCCAGCCCCGCGCGATACTGCCTCGAAGCTGATTGCCTGATGCTTGAATCGTCCATTCCCGCGAGCTTCTAGTTTGCCATAAGGTTGCAGCCCCGAACGCTGTTCGTCACGATCTCGTGGGACTTTTTGCAGCGCTTCTGGATGCCCTAGCCTGCTTCGGCGATTTCGCCGACTTGCGAAGTCCCGATGCTGGCCACCGCGCCTTTGGCACCTTGCCGATACGAGGATCTTTCGCGGCGATCAATTCGCAGACGCGTAGCGCTGCCTCTTCGAAATCGGGAGCATCGACCGGAAGAACCTGCCAGCCCGTTACCTTCTTTCCGAATATCTGAATGGATCGCATGTTCGGAAACTCGCGGCGCAGACTTTCGTGGTGCATCTCCGTCGTGGCAAGCCACACTCCGTTATCTACTGTCTGGTCGCGCTTATCGCGCAATGCGAGCACAACCTTATCTTCAACGTAGACGGCGACGCAGCCGAACATGTAGCGGCTCCTGGGCGACAGTGCGGCGAGCGCTTCCAGCACAAATTCGTGCGGGACTGCCTTGCGCGGCGCGCCTGCGATGAGCGGCTCATAAAGTGGCGGAGGAGGCGTATTGCGACGGCGTACCGGCATCAAACTTAGGATACCGATATTGCTCCTTCGCGAGACTCCCGAGGCTGGCTGCGACTCAGTCGGAGGACAGATGGGGAAGTCGGCTTCCGGCCGCCCAAGTTCCTGCGGATCAGCTGTGCGGATCTATCCTCGGTCTCGCATTTGAGCGATAATAACGGTCGCCGTGCTGAGCCACGCCATAAACAGCGACTCTTCCGGCTCCCGGATCGCTGGCAACGCGTTGACACCACCTGAAGCCGATATAGAGATGCGCTAAGGAGTTCGACTGTGCGGGTCGTGCCGATATCGATAGTTTCCGGGGAAAAGAAAGATGACCGAAATAAACTCGACGAAAAAAACGCATCTCGAACGGGCGGATGCACTGCTGCGCTCGGGTCAAATACTGTTTTCGCTCGCAATCATCGCCTTAGGCATCGAGACGTTCGTGTGCGCAGGCGCGCTGGTTGGAACCCTCATTGAGTCCGACCGCTTCGGAACCATATTAGGTCCGGCCTTGGCGGCCTGCGGCGTGGGCCTTCTATTCAAGCGCACCGTGCGAACGGCCGCGATGGCGCTGGGCAGTCTGCTGCTTCTGTACACCTTAGTGTTCGAAGTGCCGAAATATGCCGCGAAGCCGGGAAGTATGACCTTCCGCACCCAAGTGTTTGAGCCTCTCGCGATTGCGACCCTCGCTTGGCTCTTACTGGGCCAGCACGCGATACCTTACTGGCTTGCACGCGCGAGTCGCTATTTGCTCGCGGTGTCCTTCATCGTGTTTGGCGTCGACCATTTCCTCGCTCTCGCGCCCATCGGGACGCTGATACCGCCGTGGATTCCATGGCACGTCTTCTGGATCGCGTTCTTCGGTGCCGGCTTCATAGCGGCTGGTTTAAGCATCGGCTTCAATTTCCTGCTGCGCTGGGGCGCGGCCGGTATCGGCCTCATGTTTGCGATTTGGGTCTTTACACTTCATCTCCCCAGAACAGTTCTTGGGCTCTACGGTGGAAGCGGCCCGCACAGTCCCGATGAGTGGTCCAGTCTGTTCATCGCCATCGCTTTGTGGGGAGGCGCGTGGATTCTAGCTTCGAATCCCGATCGGGCTGCAGTTTCTCCTCCTCGGGAGGCGTGAGCCTGATAAGTCGTCGTTTGAGATCTAAGTTTTCGCAAGTAAGAAGGAGAGCATATGGCTGTGCCAGCCGGATCTGGCCGAAAGGCCGCTCTCAGCGACTATCTGGCCGCTGAGCGGACTCTTCTCGCGTGGATTCGCACGGGACTGGCCCTAATGGGATTCGGCTTTGTTGTGGCCCGCTTCGGACTGTTCCTCGAACGACTCTTGATCATGGAAAGCGCCACTCCGGATCAGTCATATGGGTTGTCTTTGTGGTTTGGCACGGCACTCATCGTAGCTGGAATAATCGTAAATGCCTTTGCCGGATGGCACCATATTCGGCTAGTTCGACAATTAGACAGCGGAGAAACGACATACTCTCGTGCTTCGGTCCAGGCCGTCGCTATCGCCTTTTTTCTGGCGTTAGCCGGACTGGTAATGGCGATTTATCTCATTTCTGTTCGAGGTCCTAGTCACTCGCAGTTTAGAAACAACAAGGAGGTATCCATGATGCTCAGAGGCGCGGGGATCATCAACACACGCAGCAATCACTCGGTAGACCAGACGGTGGACAAACTCAAACAAATCTTGGAAGCGAAGGGAGTCACGCTTTTTGCGCTGGTCGACCACAGCGGAGAGGCAGCAAAACTGGGAATGAAAATGCCTCCTACCAAGCTGCTGATTTTTGGGAGTCCCAAGGCGGGAACTCCCATCATGCTGGCTGCTCCGAGTATCGCCCTCGATCTCCCGCTTAAGATTCTGATCTGGGAAGACGAAAAGGGGAAGGTTTGGACTTCCTACAATAGCGCGGAATACTTGCAAGAGCGGCACGGCGTACCACAGCAGCTGGTCCAGAACCTCGCCGTAGTGGAAACATTGGCTACCAAAGCGAGCGAGTAAAAAGGCAGATCTATCATGCAAACAACCGACGTGCCGCTTGCGAGCAGCGCGGAGGAACGTAGTGGGCGCCGTGGAGATTACAATGGCTTCCGGATCTCCGTACACTGCTTTACGCGATGCCGTTTTGACTCATCCTACTTTGTTGGAGGGCCTCGTCGGCTTATTCTCAGCTGTGCCGGCCATCTCGAAATCGTTCGATGCGCATGCCTGATACTTGTACGGGACCTAGGAACGTTCTTGATCGAGCCGTTTCACGCCTTCGGAGGTGCCCATCAGGACGAGAGATGCCATCCCAATGAACAAACCGTGCTCGATCACTCCCACCACGCCGTCTATTTCACGCTGCAGCATATTGGCAGATTCGATACGCCCAAACGCGCAGTCGAGGATGTAGTTTCCACCATCGGTGATGAATGGCGCCCCGTCGGACCGCAGCCGGAGAGTTGGCGTCGCCTTCAATTTGGCCAGGCTTCGCTCCGTTGCCTGCCAGCCAAATTGAGCAACCTCGACGGGCACCTTTGCGTGATCACCCAACTGAGAAACCAGCTTCGATTCGTCGACAGCGATAATGACCCGCGAGCTGGCGGTCGCCACGATCTTCTCGCGCAAGTGGTTTCCGCCGCCTCCCTTAATGAGATTGAGCGTGCCGAACTCCACCTCGTCCGCTCCATCAATGGTCACATCGATTTGTGAATACTCCCCGAGCGTCGCCAATTGGATTCCCAGGCCGCGTGCTTGCTCGGCCGTCTGTTCCGAAGTCGGGATGCCAATGATTTGCAGCCCTTCTTTGACTCGCTTTCCGATTGCGCCTACCGCTAATCTGGCCGTGGTTCCGGAACCCAAACCGACGATGATTCCGTTTTTTAGCTCGGCGGCAGCCGCATCTGCCGCAGCCTGTTTCAATTCATTTATCGCTAACTGCGTTTTTGAAATTTTCGCTGTGCTCATGAACGATACCCATTTCTCCCTCGGGCTCCGGCAACTCGTGCGCTTCTCTCCATTCTGGACTTAACGCCAGACGAGTCGCCTGAAGCTTTATCTGTTCCCCTGCATCTTACCGAGCATGCAGACCGCCGAATCCGTTATTAGAAACACACACGAATCAACGAAGCCCAACCTCTTCACGCCCCTGACGATCCGTGGCATCACATTTCCAAATCGGATTGCGATGTCGCCGATGTGCGAGTATTCGAGCAACGACGGGTTTGCGAATGATTGGCACCTGGTCCACCTGGGTAGCCGTGCAGTGGGTGGCGCCGGGTTAGTCGTGGCCGAAGCCACAGCAGTCGAGCCCCGCGGACGCATCACGTATGCAGACCTAGGTTTGTGGAAAGACGATCACATCGAAAACTTGCGTCGAATCACAACGTTCGTCAAAAGCCAGGGCGCTGTTCCGGGTATCCAACTGGCCCACGCCGGCCGCAAGGCGAGCGCGCACGTGCCATGGGATGGTGGAGCGGCCATTGCTCCTCAAGAACCGAATGGTTGGGAGGCCGTCGCACCGAGTCCTATTGCGTTCCGTGACGGCGATCCTACGCCTCACATGCTGGGCGAAACAGAAATTGCGGAAATTGTCAGGGCTTTTGCCGCTGCTGCCCGGCGCGCGCTTGCTGCCGGTTTTGAGGTCGTAGAAATACACGGTGCCCACGGCTATCTGATTAACGAATTCCTATCGCCCTTGTCGAACCAAAGGAATGATAAGTATGGCGGCTCGATGGAGAATCGCCTCCGCTTTCTTGTCGAGATCGTGAGCGCAGTACGCACGGAATGGCCGCCGGAATTTCCGTTGTTTCTGCGAATATCTGCTACCGACTGGGTCGAGGGCGGCTGGAGCGTGGAGCACTCGGTCGAGCTAGCCCAGCGTATGCGTCCGCTTGGCGTAGATCTAATCGACTGTTCCTCGGGCGGGCTCGTCCCCTACGCAAAAATAGAACTTGGCCCCGGCTATCAAGTCCCGTTTGCGCGACAGATCCGCAGCGGCGCAGCGATTCTAACCGGAGCCGTCGGCATGATCACCAACGTCAAGCAGGCCGATGCCATCATCCGGGATCAGGAAGCGGACCTGGTGCTACTTGCGCGCGAACTTCTACGGAGACCGTACTTCGCAATGCATGCAGCCCAACAACTGGACCTTCCGATTCTCGCGCCAAAGCAATATCTGAGGGCGTTTCCCGGGAGCACGCCCCGACAACGTCACGAGGGTTAGCAATCTGGGATTAGCTCAACAGAACTACAGAAGAGGGTTTCTCGTTCGTAATCCGCCGCGGAGCCGTGATCTTGATGCTAACGTTCAGCAAAGATACGGAGTAACTGGTGCTGCCAAAGTCGCAGTTCATACGAACAAGCTGATGACCAGCTCAACGGAAGCGGCAAAAATGGCGAGCGTCGTGATCGAACCCAATACGTTGATAGCTCTTCCATTGACGCGGTCGCCCATGACGGCCCGATTATTTGTCATGAGCATGATTAAGAGCATTAAAGGCGGCATCGAAAAGGCCTGTATAATCCCCGCGAAGACGAGCGCTTTTATCGGATTGATGCCGAAGAAATTCAGGCCAATCCCGATGAACGTAAAGATCGCGATGGCTATATAGAATTTTTTGGCTTCCGCAGGTTTCCGATAGAGACCGTTCTTCCACCCGGTGCTTTGATAGAGATCGTATGCACCGCGCCTGAGAACCAGGAAGAACCCCTTCGGCCCTTCTACCACGAACGTGTGCCAAAATGTATCCCACGATCCGCGAGGCGAGCACGTGCCATTAGTGTCTGTATTCCGTCAGCTTGTAGGCGGCGTTTTCCGTTCCCGGAAAGTGTCCTTTGGTATGGGACGCGTTTTAGCAATTTGGCGCAAAGCTCTTTCTCGCGGCTTGCGAAGCGCTTCGTACGCCACGGCCGGTTGGGTCTCATTGCTGACGGCAGAAGCGGCAGTCAAGGATCCGCTCGTTTTGTTGGGCTTATCGGCCGGACCTTTGCTCGAACTTGCCATCGAACGTGGCGGAGAGTGGTTGGAGGGGCCTGAACCCGATGAAGACGAGAAGGGGGACGAACGCACGGAAGCCCCCACCACAAAGAATCACAAGTCAAAAGAAAAAAAGCTGAACTGGAGTCGAGCCATCGCACTCAGCCTACTGATAAGGGCTCTTGTCGATCGAACAGTTGCGGCAGCGCATGCCAGCGCTACGCAATCGTGAACAAATGCTTCGCTCGGAGTTGCAAACCATCACTGAGCGAATCAACGATCGGGCTGCATTCCTTCGACTGGCCGAGACCCTTACGGCATTTCTCGCGCGCTTGCGCAGTAATGCTGAAACGCTGGATATCGCTGAACGTCAGCGGATCGTATGCCTGGTAGTCAAAGAAGTTCTGGTGGGGGAAAGTGATATCACGATTCGGCATAGTATCCCCATTCCTTCAGGCTCACCGTCAAACGGCGGTTCGACTTCGGTCGGAGACCCAAATTACCTTTTGTGTAAGGGGAGTGATCAGTCCTTTGCTCAGCAATTGGTACATGCGCCGGTTCGTGCTTGGCTGGAAGACGCTGGGGCACGAGAGGCGTCTGAAAGCGTATATCGTCAACTATGCCGACGATCTGGTGATCTGTTGTCGGGGCAAGGCGGAAGAAGCCGTGGCCACGATGCGGGACATCATGCAGAAGCTGAAGTTGACGGTGAATGAAACCAAGACGCGGGTTTGCCAGCTGCCGGAAGAGAAATTCGATTTTCTGGGATATACGTTCGGGCGCTGTTATTCGCCGCAGACAGGGCGGGCCTATCTGGGCACCGTACCGTCCAAGAAGCGGGACATCCGCATCTGTGAGGCGATCAGCAGCGAGACCGGACGGAACCAAACCCAACTGGATCAGGATACGGTGATAGCAAAACTCAACCGGATGATGGTAGGGTGGGCGAATTACTTTTGTTTGGGTCCAGTCAGCAAAGCCTACCGGGCGGTGGAACGACACGCTCGGCGAAGGCTGCGGCAGTGGCTGTGCGCTAAACACAAAGTGCCCATGCCGGCGACCAAGCAATTTCCGGAAGCCGACTTACATGATGTGCTGGGTTTAGTCCGCCTTACCACGCGGACCCGCAGCTTCCCGTGGGCGAACTCGTGAACCTTTCTCCGAGAGCCGGATGCGTTAAATGCGCACGTCCGGTTCGATGAGCGGGGCGTGGAAACGGAGCAGGATGCGGCTAGTGAGGCACCGACGGACGAAAGCGTCGGCAACAGATAGGCCACATCTAAACCACCGCGTCACACCTCGACTCCACACGTCCGCTCCCTGCCGGTCGCGGTTCCGATATGTACAGAACCGCGCGCGTTAGCAAGCGGTCCAGCGACGAAGTTAGGCTAACTATCAAGAGCATTTTGCAGGCCCTGGGTTCTTGGATGGTCCGGGCAGAACACTTAAACAACGGGGCATGGACTTCGGTGGTCCGTCAGCCCGACAGATCGGGACCGGACTCAGATCTTTTTACTGCGGACGCCACGTCATGTCCACACGCACGGGTATTTCGTTCTTGATAGGCACCGTCAAAAGGGTCGGCGGCTGAATCTTGAAATCCGATAGCGTCGCGGGAATTGTTCCCGATAACCGGATCTCGTTCCCTTGTGTCACTCGTTGGAACGGAACCTGTTTATACTGGACGGTCTGACCCGCAAACTCGATCTCCAAATCGGCATGAATCGTCGTTAAGGCCGACGCAGCTTCGGGTAGTCGCGCACGCACAACGACCATCGGAAATTGCGCGCCGCGCGTCGCTTGAAGCATATGAAGATCGCGGTTGCTGTCGCCCGAATCAAACGACTTAACAGGCACCGCGATCAGGAAGTCGCATTGCGCCTCGTGGCAAACACCTTTGCCGCGCGCCGCATGGCTCACGCCGTCGATTTGATGCAGGGGGTGAGACACATGGTAGCTGAGAGTGGATTGCTCGAGAATCCATTGGCTGTCCGCTTCACCAACGGTGGAAAGCGCTAGAAATAACAGGGCCATCTTCTTAGTCATAAGCCCTGCTTAGAATCTAAACGATACCGACACAATAGCGGCGCCGTACGCCGCGGCTGTTACGTAGCCCACCGCGCCGTGCGCCTTGGCGATTCCATGCACCTTTTCGCCCTTGTTCAATTGATCGAAAGCCATCACTCCTAAGATCGGTGTCAAGATCATCCCCGGCCCATGAACCCAGGCCAAAGCTTTATGCAACCGGATCGGCCCGCGAGTTTTGGTTCCTGGAATCCGAGGCGCGAAGATTGAAAAGTAGGCGGTCGAAAAATACAATCCTGCTGTTGCGGCGCCCAGCCCCGCATGCAGATCGCGGTCGGTCGCGCTGGGATGCTTTCCTCCGGCGAAGCTGCCGCTGATAACCGTCGCGAGCAAGGGAATTGTGGTAATCAAACCCAGCCGTTGATGCATCTTCAGCATCTGCGTCCGTTTATCCAGCCTCGCTTGAGCCTGAGCATTCCCCTGCGTCTGAGCCGGAGGGAAGAGATCTGGCAACGAAGGGGGCGCCGGATTGCTGGACGGCGGCTTCGCCTGACCCTGAGCATTTCCTTGGCCTTGATCCGGAAAGAAACTTAGATCGGCCCAGTACGCCGGTTCCGTTTCCGCAATAGGCGCGAAGGGCGCAAACGCGCGCATCACGGCCTGCGCGATGGTACAGGGCATTGCTGCCGGATCCAAGATCTGGCTGCATCCGGAAATAACTTTGGCGTCTTGACCTACAGCGACGCTTGGATAGAGCACCACGAAAGCAACCAATGCACAGAATCCTGATTTCTTCAACATTGCGCACCCAGCGAAGTCTCATCTTAAAAGTCATTCAAGAGTAAGATCAAGATAATTGGGTGAACGGTCTTAATTTTTTGGAAAGCGCAAGGTCAGTAGTTATCGTGCGTTTATTTTTCTGTTACTCAATCGCAGCTCAGACAGGATACTCACAGTGACAATTTCCACCAGAGTTAGATTGACCTTATATTTCACGGCCCTGTTTGGCGGTATAGTCATTGCTCTTGCAATCGCCGCTTATGTGCTCGTCAGAAACGATGCGTATGCCAGACTTGATTCGTCGCTTCGCGTCGCGGTGGACGGAACCGCTATGTCCGCGACGCATGAGCTAAATGAGCATTCACGCCAGGCGGGGGGCGACGCAGATTTGCAAGCCGTACTCGAGGAGATGCGCGATGGCTCGCTTCCCGACACTCAAATCCTGGTGCGGGAGGGTTTACGGCAAGTCGTGTATAAACCGAGTCAGCACCAGGCCGCCGATCTTCGCCGCCTTTCGGCTGAGTGGCTTGGAACGCCAGCGGACTGGGAGGGAGTTCGTGTCGCATATCGCGATCTGGCTGTACCGAAGTTTGGGACTCATTATCGGATATATGCCGCCAAGGAGATTGCGCCGGCCCTTGGCGAACTTCGTTTGCTCACGCGCGCGCTCCTGCTCCTCGTGCCCCTCGGTCTTGGGTTGGCAGCTCTGGCGGGCTATTTTCTGGCACGGAAGACTCTTGCGCCGCTCGAAGATCTCACGCGGGCAATTGACACCATCACGTCTTCAGACTTAAGCGCTCGCGTAAATGTGCGAAACGCGCAGGACGATATTGGCCGGCTTGGGTCGCGCTTCAATTCTCTATTCGACCGGCTTCAAACGGCATTCAATCTTCAGCGCCGCTTTATGGCCGATGCTTCACACGAACTCCGAACGCCCGTAACAGTGGCGCTCGCAGCCGCGCAGGTGACCGGGCGTGACGCGGCACGGACTCTGCGCGACTGCCAAGATGCGCTCGAAATCGTCGAACAACAGATGCTCAAGCTAAAGAAGATCATCGAGGACATGATGTTCCTATCGCAGGCAGATGCCTCGTCGCTGCAGCTTGACCGGAAGGAGATGTATTTGGACGATGCGATTTCGGAAGCGAGTCGAGCGGCCAAAGCGCTGGCGCGAGCGAAACAGCAGTTTTTCAGACTCGATGAGTTGCCAGAAGCCAGATGCTTAGGTGATATCGAGCTGCTTAAGCAAGCAATTCTGATCGTCCTCGACAATTCGGTAAAGTTCACGCCGCCAGGCGGATCGATTGAGGTCACCGTTCGACGGAACGAAAACTTTTGGGTGTGCACAGTTAAAGATTCAGGGGCAGGAATTCCAGACGAAGCGCAGCCTCACATTTTCGATCGCTTCTTTCGGGCGCACCATTCCGGAAGCGAGAAAGTTCCGGGAGCCGGACTGGGCCTCGCGATCGCGAAATCAATTATTGAGAGTCACGGAGGCTATTTGCGCTTAGTGGATTCCCATCCCGGCGCCACGACATTCGATATCGCAGTTCCCGCCTTCGAAAAAACGATGCCTTCTAACGACGCTCACGCAAACTCCCTCGCGGTCAAGATATAACCTTCTCCGCGGCGGGAATGAATCAGAGGGCGTTCTCCATCAACATCGATTTTTTTTCGGAGCCGCTTGATGTATTCCTCAATGAGGTTCGAGAACGGGTCGTAAGATTCGTTCCAGACCCGCTCGGATATCGTCTCGCGATTCAGAAGCGCGCCGGCGTCTCGGGCCAGGCATTCGAGCAATGCGTACTCTTTGGCGGTCAACCTCACGAATTGCCCGCCCCGCCTGACGGTCTTCGACCGGGTTTCTATCTCGAGCGTGTCGATCGCGATAACCGGCTCTTGAATCAGAGGCTTACGTCGAAGAAGCGCCCGAACCCGCGCCAGAAGTTCACCGATGTCGAAGGGCTTGACCAGGTAGTCGTCCGCTCCGAGGTCGAGCCCCTTAATCCTGTCCCCCGTTGTCCCGCTCGCCGTTAGCATTAACAGCGGGATTTGCAATCCCTGCTGCCGAAGCTCGCGGCATACGCACCAGCCGTCTTTCAGTGGAAGCCGCACATCTAAAATGATCAGGTCATATGACTGCGAAAGCGCTCTGTCGATGCCAACCTGCCCGTCCGCCGCAATATCGACTCCATAGAGCTCCTGACGAAGCGCCTTCGCAATCATCCGGGCAACGTCCTCTTCGTCCTCTACCAGGAGTAGTTTCACAGATCGATTCCTTCCAATGCCTTACTTTAGCTACTTATATCTCAAGGCTCGCACGCTGTTTCGAGCGCAAAGAAGAATTCACAATCGTTCTTGCAACGGCCGAGCCAACGCCGTCATCTTTTAGGTCATGAGTACGAGAGCACAAGCCACCGTCGATGTGGCCACATTAGATAAGCAATTGAATGACCAGATATTGGCAGGCGACCTCCTGGGAGCCTTCGACCGTTTCTATGCCGACAACGTCGTCATGCGAGAGAATTCGGAAACGCCCATCGCGGGTAAGGCCGCGAATCGTAAACGTGAAGAAGAGTTCCTGGCTTCCGTGGAACAGGTTCACGGAGCAAAGGTCGTCAGCTTCGCTGTGAATGGCGATGTCTCCTTCAGTGAGTGGGAATTTGACGCCACCTATAAAGGAGGTGTCCGCGTTAATCTCGCGCAAGTGGCTGTTCGTCACTGGAAGAATGGACAGATTGTCAACGAGCGCTTCTACTACAACAAAGGGTAGCCGAACTTCATCAGAAACGCTCCCTTCGGTCGCGGTTCAGAAACGTACGCTTGATCCATAACCTTACAGAACCGCGCGCGTTAGCGAGCGGTCTGGTGACGAAGTTCTGCTCACGTGAGCGATAACGAGCGAAGATACTGAAGGCTCTGGGGAATCTGTTTCGCCGCTTCGGGGCTTTCGTCCTCGATATAGAATCGCTTCACGCCAACGGTGCGAGCGGTCTCTAAAACGGCCCGGAAGTCGATGCTGCCGGCTCCGACGGGTACGCTTGCATCCTCCGGCGCTTGACCGGTCTGATTCCCCTTTACACCTTTCCGAAGGTCTTTCAAATGCATCAGCGCAAAGCGATCTGGATATTTGCGCAAATAGTGAACAGGATCTTGTCCCGGCCAAGCAATCCAGAAAACATCCATTTGATATTGAACCGTTTCGGGGTGAGTTTGCTCGATCAGCGTATCGAGCAGAGTCCCTTCGGGGCTGATTGCGAACTCGTAGCCATGCGGGTGATAGCAAAATTGCAGTTTCGCGGTTTTGAGTTGTTCACCCCACCGGTTGAAGTCGCCGGCCGCGCGCAAGCAGTCTGCTCTCTGAAAGCCCCACGCGGAGTGTGTGATCCAGGGATAGATCACATATCCGGCGCCTAGCGTGTGGGCATCATCGGCTACGCTCGCGAGCCCAGTTCGTATGCGCGCTTCCGGAGCTACCATTGCCGAGCACTTCAACTCTGCTTTATCCAATTCCGCGCGGAACTGCGTCGCTGATAAGCCGTAAAGCTGCGGCACTTCCACGTCGGTGAAACCCAGCTTTCTTGTAAACGCCAGCGTTCCAGGAAGGTCTTTGGCGATTTCCCGGCGCAAGCTGTATAGTTCCAGCCCAAGCGGTCCGGGCACACCGGAACCGGCGAGAGCCGAAGCGCCTACTGCGAACAAGAGGTAACGCCGCGACAAATTCACTTCCGTTCGCCCTCGTTCAGCAAGATATCAAGCCCGGGCGTGCCACAGTTATAAGGCTTGCTCAGTATATCCAGTCTTCCATCGCCATTGAGATCGGCAACTTTCGATTCATGGCTATCTAATCCCGTTGCCACAACTGTTGGTTCGAAATTACCTTTTCCATCGCCGAGGAATAAATAGATCTTGGAATCGGGGTTTTGGCAATTCAGACGCTGTTCCGCCGTGAAAATATCGAGGTTGCCGTCATGATTGAAGTCGACAAGCTGAATATTGTGGCCGTACCTGATGTCGGCAATCTTGTGAGCTTCCCATGTGCCTTTCACAAGGTCGTACCACACCAAAGGGCCCTCCCCGTCTCCGATCACCAGCACAACCTGCTCGCGCTTCTCGCCTGTTAGAAGATGGCCTACCGCGGCTCGCGAAAACGCATAGCCCACGTCAATTGGATTCGGCTCGAATTTGCCGCCGCCAAGATTCCGAAACCAGGTACCGCCCGCAACGATATCGAGTTTGCCGTCGCCGTCAACATCTCCCACCGCCAAACCTTCGTGTTCATTGATTCCTTTGAATGCAGCGGCCTTGCCGCGTTGCTCCGGCTGGCTGCTCACGCTGTAACTATAAATTTCTGTCAAAGGCCAGAGACCCGCGTTCCTGGGATCGGCCGGAACCTGGGCCATGAAGAGCTTATGCGAATCCTGGTTCCAGAACACAAGCTCTTTCTTCCCGTCGCCAAAAAAATCTCCGGTCGCCGAGTCGTGATGTTTGGCGCCTCCGCTCTTTTTGATTAAGTGACGCTTCCACCCTACGTTCGGGTCGAAATTCGGGTATGGATTTTCCCACCACCAGAACTCATTTGATTTCCAGTCGCCCCCGGCTATGAAATCCAGATCGCCGTCTCCATCCACATCCATAAACGTCGATCCGGCTTCGATGTGGAACGGCTCCGGTTCGATCACATAGCGAGTCCAACCATTCGCGCCTCTTCGATACCAGACCACCGATGGCGCCGCCGTACGCTCGGTAATGACGAAATCGTTTACGCCGTCTTTGTCGATATCAAAGACCGTGGCCGACGTTTGCTGTGTTCCGCTATTGGGCACGGGCAGATCGCCGTTCTTGGTGGAGAGATGCTTCCACTGGACCTCTTCGTGCGACTGTGCCCACGTCATCAGCGCCAGACCTATCACAATCAAAATGACTTTGCTTTTCATAGGGTTGTTTCACCGCCTTCGGGCAGGTCAGCCTTTTCGAGATGCACAATGCGGTATCCCCCATGCGCCCTATCGTGCAGCCAGATCGCCGCAAAGATCGCTGTGACAATGCACGGTAAAATAGCCGTATAACGCAGAGTTACACCCGGGCCGTACACGTCGTACATGCGCCCCATCAGCGGAACCATAAGCGCATCGCTCAACATGCCTGCGCTTCCAATTACCGCCAGAAGAAAAGGGCCGCCCGCGGGAAAGCGCTCGGCGGTTATCCCATACATTGTGGGCCAGCAAAAACAAATGCCGAGCGCGTAAATCGTGGCCGCCGCTATCACTGGCAGCTTCGCCTGCGCAGTTCCCAATCCCCAAAGGCCAACTGCCGATAGCGCCGCCGAAAAACAAAGCAGGCCCGTGGGAGGAATCACGCTCACGATTGCGCCCGCGAACCGCCGTCCAATCGCCTCCAATCCCGTGATCCACACCAGCACCATCATCCCTGAAAGCGCAGTTGTTTTTGTGAGAATGCTCGGTATCCACTGATTTGGGCCCAGCTCTGTGGCCGCCGTGAGCAAGATCGAGAACAAGAGAATCAGAAAACCAGGCCGCAAAGCCTGGCCGTACATCACGCGAGTAGGAATATTGTTCTGAGCGCGCTCGCTCCGCGGTAGCTTAGCCGGGAAAAACAGTGCGCCATAGGCGAGCGTGGGCGCCACAAGAATCAGCATCTTGATTCGCCAGCCAGATCCGATCTGCGTCAGAAGCGCTGAGCACAGGCCTCCAATCACGATTCCGCCGGGGAACCAGACGTGCAACCGGTTCAACCGCTCTGTTTTTGAATGCGGATAGAGCGTGGGGATCAAAGGATTCAGCGCCGCCTCGACAAATCCATTCGCCAGCCCGATGGCCAGTGTTCCCACGTAAAGCATCGCGAAGCCGCCTGCCGCCATCGTTAGCCCGATCCCGGTGAGATGGGCAATAAAGGCAAGCTGGATCAGTCGCTTCATTCCTAATAAGTCGCAGATTTGCCCTCCAATCAGCATCGAAACCGTAAAGCCCCAAAATGCCGTTCCCGCAATCCACCCGATTTGCTCCTTGGTGAGTTGGAACTGAGCGGCGAGCGAATCCATAATGTCCGCTCGAATGCCGAACGTCATCGCGGTCGCGGCCAGCGCGACACAACTGGCGGCGAATAGAAACCTGCGCCTTACTCGACTATCTCGGTCCAGACTCCACCCGCTTTTCCGCTTGCCATCATCGCCTCAGCGATTCGAGCCATTCTTAGGCCGCTTTCGAACGTAGGAAACACGATCCCACACGATTCTTTCCCGGCGCGTCGCGAGGCAATGGAATCGAAGATACTAGCCATCGCGTTTCGGAACGCGTCAGCCCAGGCTTCATTGTGACCTCCAGGCAGCCCGGCATAGTGCCGGATCGATGGATCGAGCATCGCTGGATCTTTCACCCATACCTGATCGGGCTCCCCACGCTTGCCCATCCACAGCCGGTTGGGTTCTTCCTGCAGCCACTTCAGGCTGGCCGTCGAGCCGTGTACCTCAAATCGTAAGTCGTTTTTGTGGCCCGCGCAGAGTGAACTGACGAGAAACGTTCCGGTCGCGCCGTTCGAGAACCGCAGAAGCGCCGTGCCCACATCCGGAACACGAACCTCGTGCGCTTCGGTTATGTCACTACCCTGAGTTTGAAAAGCTTCGCGAGCCTTTACCGGCTTTCGCCGGGTCTTGATGACCGTCGCGAGCTCCGCAAGCACGCTCCGGATGCGTAGCCCCGTCACGTGTTCCACAAGATCAAACCAATGGGAACCTGCGTCCGCGAGCATTCCGGCTTCACCGCTCTTTTCCGGCTCGAGCCGCCACGAGAAGTCGGATTCCTCGAGCAGCCAATCCTGCAGGTAGTGGCCGTGAACCAGGTGTATCTTTCCGAGACGCCCCTGCTCAATCATTACGCGCGCCTGCTGAACCATCGGATTGTAGCGGTAGTTGAACGTGATTGCATTGACAACCCCGGCGCGATTCGCGGCCTCCACAAGCTCCGCCGCTTCCGATACGGATAAAGCAAGCGGCTTATCTACAATGACGTGTTTGCCGCGCGCTATCGCAGCTAGCGCCACAGGCCGGTGAAGATACGTCGGAGCCGCTATATCGACCACCTCGATATCGGCGTCCTCCAGCAGGTCCTCGTAACGCCCGTACACTTTAGCAATGCCGAAGCGCTCAGCCTTGGCACGCGTTCGCTCGATGTCCGGCGACGCGACTGCGACGATCTCTACGTTTCCGAGCCGCCGGATCGCATCGGCATGATGAGGTCCAATGAAGCCAAACCCGACGATGCCGCAGCGAATTTTGGGCGGGTGCGCGTTCATGGACTCGTGGAACTTTCCGGACCGATCACCACCTTGATGTGGTAATACAAGGCCACCACTAAATCCGTTGCGCTAAGCCTGCCTCCGGCGTGGCCCGGTTGCGCGCCCGTCACCATTCCAACGATACTTGCGCGAATTTCGCGAGCCTTTTCCCTCAGGCGCGCCAGTGTTTCATCGTCAAGCATTCCAATTAACAGTACTAACAAGCTTTTGGGCGAGCAGCTCTAAAACGCACTGAACGTCGCAACCCGCGCCTTGGTCCGATTATGATGAAGTGTGGATCTTCGCGGATTTCTGGGCTTTAGCGATCCGATTGGCTTTGCGATTTGCCTGGCCGGATTTTCAGCTCAGCTCTGGTTAACCCGGAAAAATAGGTGGTTTTTAGGGTTGAGCGCGGTTTTTGCGCTATTCTTTCTCCTATTTTTCGAAGCACTTACCGAGGAATGGCCGCGCTGGGTCATACGGCATGTCGGAGAGTGGCCGGCGCAGTGGATAACCGCGTTGATCGAGCTATGGTTTCTGTCGGTCTGTGCGGCGTGGGTGGTGATCGAGGCCCGCAGCCGCATTCCGGCATTCAACTCGAACCGCCGGGCCTTCTTCCGGGCGGGCACAGCTGCCGTCTGTGCGGCGCCCGCGGCAGTGCTTGCCTTCGGCATTCTTTCGCGTAAGAACACAGTTGTCCGGGAAGTCGATCTCAAACTGCCCGGGCTACCGAAGGACCTGAACAATTTGCGGCTGGTGCAGATCAGCGATATCCACTTGGGCGCGTTTTATTCAGAGAAAGACTTGGTCCGAGTAATTGACGCCGCCAACGACTTGAACGCCGATCTCGCCATCATGACTGGCGATTTGATCACTGCGAAGGGCGATCCGCTTCTCGCAGGAATTCGCCAACTCGCCCGGCTGAAGAACACATCCGGCATCTGGGCTTGCAATGGCAATCATGAACACTTCGCCGGCGTCGAAAGTGCTGCCGCGGAGCTTGGAGCCAAATGCGGCGTTAACTTCCTTCGGTGGGAGGCCAGAAATCTTAAGTTTGGCAGCAGCTCTTTGAATCTCGTAGGTGTCGATCATCAGTCAATGCATTCGCCTTATTTGGTTGGCGCCGAAGAACTGGTCGAACCCGGACAGTTCAATGTTCTGCTGTCCCACAATCCGGATGTGTTTCCGGTAGCCGTCGAAAAAGGGTTTGACCTCGTGCTTGCGGGACACACGCACGGCGGCCAGATCAATTTCGAAATTTTCGATAAGAATGTGAATATCGCCGACTTCCTCACTCCCTACACGAAGGGGCTCTACAGGGGAGCAACTTCGGCGATTTACGTGAATTCCGGCATCGGAACCATCGGAATGCCGATCCGGTTGGGAGCTCCGCCCGAAATTACGCTCATTAAACTGTGCGCTTCCTGATTTTAAGTGATCTGCACGCCAACCTCGAGGCATTGCAAGCAGTGCTGGCGGACGCAGATGGAAAATACGATCGAATTGTGTGCTGCGGCGACCTGGTCGGCTACAATCCCGATCCCGCCGCGGTGGTGGAATGGACGGGGGCGTCTTGCAATGCGGTGATTCGCGGCAATCACGATAAGGCGATTGCCGGCATAGACGATCTTGACTGGTTCAACCCTGCGGCACAGGCTTCGGCCCGGTGGACACAAAAACAACTCACTGCCGGACAACTTCGATATTTGCACGAGTTGCCAAAAGGCCCCATGGCTGTGGACGGCTTTGAAATTGTTCACGGCGCGCCATTCGACGAGGATGAGTATGTTGTCTCGCCTGATGCCGCCGCCGAGAGCTTCTCGACGCTCGACTGTCCCATTGCATTCTTCGGCCATTCTCACCTGCAAGGGGGATATTTCGAAAAGCGGCGGCGCCTCGGCCAAATCAGCCGGATGCGGCTCGAGGAAAGCGAGCTGACGCTCGAACTCGAACACGACACGCTGTACCTGATCAATCCGGGATCGGTGGGGCAACCCCGGGACGGCGACCCACGGGCAGCTTATGCCCTTTACGACGTGAACGCCCGTTGGGTGCAATTCCGGCGCGTTGTTTACCCGATTGAATTGACCTTGGAAAAGATCCGTTCGGCGGGATTGCCCGATGTGCTCGGGCTCCGGCTTTTCCAGGGTCAGTGAGGAGTCAATCTCGAGCCGGTGCGCCTCGGGTTTCAAGCAGTGCGGCGATTTCACTTAGGCCTTCATCGTGTGCGATTTCGAACAGCGAGCGGCCGTCCGGATGGCGGGCGGAGGTATTCGCGCCTTGGTCGAGCAATAACCGGACCGCGTCGTTTTTGCCGCGAACAACCATTCGGACCAGAGGTGTTTGCCAGTCATCGGGTTTGGGTGGCCGTGAAAGACATTCAGCGAAAGAACGCTCGAGCGCGCCGGGATCGCGCGCCAGAATATCGGGAATGCGATCGAGCCAGTCGTAGTCGAGCGCATCGAACAGGCAGATCCCGGGTTCGCTAAGCAGCTTGTCACGCAGATCGGTGTAGTTGAAAAAATCGGCCCATCCGATCCCCGTGCTGTCATACCACGGGTCACGCAGCGTCAGAGACGCGCCATGGTCCAGGAGAATGCGGAGGATCTCATCGCTTTCGGCGAGGACCCCGGCATGGTGGATCGCGGCGTTATCTTCTACGGCATTGGGATCAAAGCCCAGATCTAGCGCGAGTTTGACAGCTTCCTTTCGTTTCGTCCAAACGGCGCGATGGACCAGGTCTTTCGGGGCGCGCGTCGCGAGGTCTGGAGCCTGCTCGAGCATCGCGCGGGCGCCGCGCTCATCGGCCGCCATGCACAGCGAAATGAATCTCCCCACGTCGTCCATTTCCGTAACCGGCGCGCCGGCTTCTTCGAGCAGCCGCGCGACTTCCAGGCGCCCAAGCCGCGTCGCATGCTCCCATGGCAGTTTGCCATTGAATTTCTCGTCAGCCCGGGCGCGATGAGCCAGCAACAGGCGCACCTGTTCCACATCACCGCGGCGAGCCGCTTGCGAAAGCGCGCGTCCCATGAGGGTAATTCCATCCGAGCCCATGACATCGGGCTTCAATCCGTATCGCAGCAGCATTTCGAGGCACGCGTCTTGATTGATTGAAAGCGCCTCCTCGTCGGCGGCATTCGCGCCGCGAGTGAGCAGTATCTCGGCCAGTTCGCGCCAACGTGGATGCGGCGGTTGATTCGCCAAGCCGGTTGAACCGCCTCCAAACAGACCAGTCAGCGCCGTGAAACGACGTTGGGTCTGGTCCAATCTGTCGTCGGCGTTGCCTTTCATTGTGTAAGAGTTCGGGTCGGCGCCACGGTCCAGCAGGAGTTTGGCTACATCAAATGTAGAGTGCGCGGGGCTCAACGGTTTCACACGCGAATAGCAAGCACAAATCAGGGGCGCCCATCGATGCGTGCCATGACAATTCACCAGGTCAGGTTGTTTTTCAAGAAAGGCTCTGACAGCGTCAGTGTTTCCCGCGGCTGCCGCGCACCAGATGTTGGCCTCCGATAGCCACGGTTCATGACGCAGCATCTCATGGGCACGAGCATGAAACGAGCGATGATCGTAGTGCGGATCGTCGTAGCAGAGGCATGCCAGTTCTACAAATTCATCCGCAAGATCCTGGTTCTCGGGTAGGGAGTTGGCCATGGCGACTTCTATCATGGGTTCTCAGGCCATCGCGCGTCAACGTCGAGATCGCCCCTTCCATCAAACTTCAGTAGGTTCAGGAGCGGTTTCCGACAGAGACTCGTTTAAGATGAGAGGCTCCGGCTTCTCCGAGGTCAGGGAGGAGTCGATCTGCACCAACGGAATACTTTGGAGCGACGTACCGATGTGCTCTCGTACGCGCCGTGCTGCGGGAACTCCCACCGCCTGAATCAGCTCCTCATCGGACGCGATCTTGATCCGTTCCAAGCTACCGAACCGGCGCAGCAGTTTCTCGACAGTCCTCGGCCCGACGCCTTTCACTTCGTGCAGTTCCGACTTCAGGCGATTGGTGTCGCGCCGGTTCCGGTGGAAGGTGACGGCGAAGCGGTGCGCTTCATCGCGAATGGTCTGGACCAGGTGCAGCATGGGTGAAAACTTATCGAGAATAATTGGCTCGTCTTCCTGCCCGTACACATAAATCCATTCCTCGCGTTTAGCAATCGATGCAAGCGGCTGGTCGGTGACGCCGATGGCTTCAAGGGCTTCGGCCGCTGCATGCAACTGGCCCAGGCCTCCGTCGACCAGCACCAGGTCGGGGAACTTTCTCTTTTCCTCCTGTAAGCGGGAATAGCGGCGCGTTACAACCTCTCGCATCGAAGCAAAATCGTCATTGCCTTCCACCGTACGGATGATGAACTTGCGGTAATCGGACTTCTTCATCCGGCCGTTTTCCCAAACGACCATGCTGGCGACTTTGTCGGTGCCCTGGATGTGAGAGATGTCAAAGCACTCGATGCGCTTGGGAGCAGCGGGCAGATTCAGAGCCTCCTCGAGGGCTTCCTCGATGACCTTGGAAGAAGGTTTCAGAACCCGGAAGCGCTGCTCGAAGCTATGCTTGGCGTTGGTTTCAACGAGGGCTAGCATGGCTCTCTTTTGTCCGCGCTGAGGCAAGACGATTTCCGTTTTCCGGCCGCGCTTTTCCGAGAGAAGTTCTTCCAACTCCGGGCGGTCGTCGAAATCCACAGGGACATGGATCAATCCCGGAATGTACGGTTGATTCAGATATACCTGCTTCAGCAGAGCGCCGCAGAACTCGCCGGGGTCGAAGTCCTGCTGATCTTCCCAGAACAACTCGCGGCGGTCGACAATGCGGCCGTTCCTCAGATGAAAGAGGTTCACGGCGACCAGCGGTGGCTCGGCATAATAAGCGAAAATATCGATGTTGTCGCCTTCAGCGGCCGCGATCTTTTGCTTCTCCTCTACTTCGCGAATGGTCGCAATCAGATTTCGCAGGCTGGCCGCTTCTTCGAAACGCATATCCTGGGCGGCCAGCGTCATCCGCGTCTCGAGTTCGCGAGCCAGATCGCGATGGCGGCCCTCGAGGAAGAGCTTAACGTCGTGAACCGCGCCGGCATAAGCTTCGGCGGTAGTTAAACCTTCCACACACGGCCCGAGGCAGCGGTGAATGTGATACTGCAGGCAAGGATGCGTATGCTTGCGATTGAAGTCGATCTTGCATGAGGCGACCAGAAAATGCCGGTTGATGAAGTGCGCCAGGCGGTGCGCTAAATTTCCCGGGAAATACGGCCCGTAATAGGTGGAACCATCCCTGAGGAGCCGGCGCGTTACGTAAACTCGCGGGTATTTCTCGCTAGTCAAGCGAATATACGGGTAGGTCTTGTCGTCGCGGAGCAGGATGTTGAAGCGCGGCTTGTACTGCTTGATGAGGTTGTTTTCAAGCGCCAGAGCTTCCTTATTATTGTCGACCTCGATGAAATGGATATCGCGGGCGTCTGCGATCAGGCTACCTGTCTTGGCTTCGGCTAAACGATCCTCGGAAAAATAACTGCGCACGCGGCTCCGAAGGTTTTTTGCCTTGCCGACGTAGAGCACCTTTCCGTCGCCATCTTTGTACAGGTAAACACCGGGCGCGGCGGGAAGCTGCGCGACTCGCTCACGAAGGTCCATGGCAGCTTATACTTTGATTGTGACACGCACATTAGGGAATTTGCTTGCTTGCGGCGTGTTCGCCACATACAGCGCCCTTGCGGGTCCAAACCCGCAGGTGCCGCCTCCACCCCCACCGCCTCCCGCCCAAGATTCACCCTCAACCTCGACTCCACCACCGTCGACGGTGCCCGACGAAGGAAGCCTTCCGGACGAGGACGACTCGGAACGCAAGCCAACCGAGTACCATTTCAATCCCCTTCGAGCCAAGAAAGAGCTGGATACCGGAATGTTTTATTGGCACAAGGGGAGCTATCGAGCCGCGGCGGGCCGGTTTTTGGAGGCGACGCGCTGGAATCCGGGCTGGGCGGAAGCTTACTTCAAATTGGGCGAGGCGCAGGCCAAGCTGAAACATAAGGACGATGCCAAGAAATCGTTCGCCAAAGTAGTGCAGCTCGATCCCCAGTCGAAGGAAGCGAAGGAAGCGAAAAAGCAGTTTGAGAAGTTGTGAGACGGGCGCGATTAAACGGATTTAACTGCGAATTAAGGACGCTTTCATGGAGGGGTGCCATTATCAAATTGAGCTCGATGTAGCTCAACGTTTGAAATTAGGAGATATCTCAATGAAAAAGATCCTCAGCCTCGCGCTTGGATTGAGTTTTCTGTTCGGCACACTGGCAATTGCGCAAGACACGAGCCAGGGCTCGACCGATAGCTCAAAAACGACAAAGAAGAAGAGCAAGAAGAGCAAGAAGAGCAAGAGCAGCAGCGCACCCAGCGACACCTCCGCTGCTCCCAAGCAGTAACTCTACCGGGTGGGATTCTAAGCGCAGCTCAAAGGACTTGGGCTGCGCTTTTCCGATTTCCGGCTGGAAAACTCAGCTCACGTCAGCCGGAGGCGGGCGTGTGAACGATTAAGGGGATTTAACCTGGCGTTAAGGAAAGCTTCATGGCGTTCTGTCACCATGGACTGAGCTCTCGATGAGCTCCAACGTTGAAGTCAGGAGATATCTCAATGAAAAAGATCCTCAGCCTAGCGCTCGGATTGAGTTTTCTGTTCGGCACACTGGCGATTGCGCAAGACACGAGCGCGGGCTCGACCGATAGCTCAAAATCTACAAAGAAAAAGAAGAAGAGCAAGAAGAGCAAGAGCGACACGAGTAAGATGTCGAGCGACACCTCTGCAGCTCCGAAGCAATAAGCTTTATCCAATCGAAATCTAAAGCGCAGCCGGCAAATAGGCTGCGCTTTTCGTTTTTCAAATCCGCCTCGGTGGATGCTGAAAAGGCAGAACATCGCGTGTCCACAGCAGCTTACGGAACCGCGACCGTCAGGGAGCGGCCTCTTTCCCCCTTTTTCAGCACCCTCCAGGGCGAGCTATTCGGCCCGCAAAACTTCGAGGGGCCTGAGATCTAGCAGCCGCATACTCGCGAGCCATCCTGCTAAATTTGCGAGCACGACCATTCCAATTACACTTGCAATCACCGAGATTGGATCGAAGCGGAACGGAATGTGAATGTAGTGGGTCGCAATAAAGTCTGAGAAGATGTTGGCAAGCAGTCCGCCGATCAAACCCGCCACCGCGCCGAGAATCGTGAACTCGACCGAAAAAATTGTAGTGACTCGCCGCCGTGTGGCTCCCAACGTTTTTAGGATCGCTACTTCACGGATGCGCCGGTGCCGCGTTCCCGCGACGCTCGATGAAAGTATGATGACGCCGGCGAATATGGCGAAGGCCGCGAGAAACCTTATCACGAGCGCAATCTGATCGACGGCTTCCTGCACGCGTTGCAAAATGTCGGCCAGGTTCATTACGGTGATTGTGGGAAATTTTTCGAACAGGGCCCCTTCAAGCCGCGGAATTTGAGCCGGTTTGACTCGGGCGGCGCCGAAATAAATAGCTGGAATTCCGTTCAGTGCGCGAGGCGGGAACAGGATTTCGAACCGGAAAGCAGCTTGTTTGTTGGGATGATAGATCGCGGCGACAGTCGTGTCAATCAACTTGCCGCCGCCTGGAATTCGAGCCGATCGCCGATTTTGAATCCATAGCGGCGGCCTTCGTCGTCTGATATTGCTACCAGCGGAACGGCCGAATCTGCCGCCCAGAATTGGCCTGACGTCAGATCGAAATCCTTCGGCAAAGTGCCGGCCACCGACAGACGGCTTATTTGCAACTGGTCGCGGCGTTCCCTGCCAAGCGCTAGATCCTGAACGGGGGTGCCGTTTTTCTTCAGCATACGCGCGACAAAATAGCCGACGAGATCCGGCGGGCGCTCGACCCGGGCTGAGCCGCAATGAAGGCTTCGACTGCGTCACGCTGGGACGGGCGGATATCAAGAAGGAAGACGTTGCCCTCGCGAGCCGGAGCGTCCGAACGTACGTCGCGAATCACGGTTTTTTGTATTAGGTATGTCGTGAGCGTAAAGACAACGCCAACGCCCAACGCAACTAGTACGGAGGAGCATGCGTTCCGGGACGGTACAGGTTGGCGAATCCATGACGGAAGTTTGCAGGTAGTTTCCTGCCTGAACGCGCCACCGTCCATTTGGCGGCGCGGAGTAAGACTATGGCGACGAGCGACAGCAGCACAAGACTACCGGCCAGGCCGCCCGCGAAGTAGGCGCTTACGCGCCACGATCCGCTCACCCACAGCGAGATGCCGATGAAGCCGGCAGCAATTGCGACCACGCAGACCATGTAGGGAATAGATCGCCAGGCCGGAGTGCGCCCTGCATCGTCCATTTCCCGCCGGAAGACTACGCTGGGCCTCACGCGCCAAACGCCGATAAGCGGCGGCAATGTGAACAGAAGCGTGGCGAGGACGCCCAGCGCCAGGCCTTCCAGGCTGAATGACCAGTCCCAGGCGACTTCGGGCAACAAGGCAAACACCTGATGGATCAGGATGGGGAACGCTTTTTGAACGAGCGCGCCGATACCGATGCCCAGCAGTCCGCCCGCGATTCCGAGGCACAGAGTTTGGATCAGGTAGATTGCGGCGATCCGCTTTGACCGCCCCCCGACCGCCTTGATGACGGCGATAGTGTCCATCTTCTGCTGCAGATGAGAGTGCATTGCCATGCCGACGCCAAGCGAGCCGACAATAAGGGCGATGAGGCTCACCAGGCTCAGAAAAGTAGTCGAGCGGTCAATCCC
>CAVRNU010000062.1:0-14509 GCA_963722585.1 Bryobacterales bacterium
ACCCAGGACGCGAAGCGCCGGCTGCGTGTGCTGGCTATAGGCAGCGGTTTGTCGCTGGGACCGCTCTGGGTCATGTTTGCCGTGCTGCCGCGCCTGGGCATCGACCCGCATCACGGCTCCTGGTTTGAGGTCGCGGTACCTCTCGTGGTTCTCTTCCCGCTTACGCTCGCTTACGTGGTCATCGTGCAGCGAGCGATGGACGTCCGCATCCTGCTGCGCATGGGAACAAAATACCTGCTGGCGAAGGCGACGTTACTAATCGTCGAAATCGCCGTTGCGGCTTTTCTGGTGCTGCGTTTCATTGTCCCAATGATCGAACGGAAAGAGCATCAAATACTCAACATAGTTTTGCTGGTCGCCATCATCGCGGTCTTATTCCGCGTTTTTATCGTTCGCGACAGCTTGAGTAGCCGCCTGCAAAGATGGCTCGACCGAAAGTTTTTCCGCGAGGCCTATAACAGCGAAATTGTCCTGAGCGAGCTCTCCGAACAAACGCGCCAATTCACCGAGAAAGGCCCGCTCATCGAAACCGTATCCCGCCGGATTTCAGAAGTTCTTCATGTGCCACGCATTGCCGTTTGGCTGCGAGGCAGCAATGTCTTCCATCTGCAACAGGCAGTCGGCATCGACCTTGTGGGTCCGGTTATGCTCCCCGAGGAATCAGCCACAGTTCAGAACCTGGCTCGAACCAATCGCCCCGCGACCGTGTATCGCGACCGGCCTGAAGACTGGTTCCTGATAACAGGCGAGGAGGAGAGAAACACGCTGGACCGAGTAAGCGCCGAGTTGCTCTTGCCGCTGCCCGGCCGCGAGCGACTGATGGGCTTAATGGCGTTAGGCCCCAAGAAATCGGAAGAGCCATACACGCCTACGGATTTGCGCGTATTGCAATCGCTTGCGGCGCAAACGGGGCTGGCACTTGAGGTTAGCGAACTGGCGCAATCGCTCGCAAAGGAAGCAGCACAGCGCGAGCGTGTCAATCGAGAGATGGAGATCGCGCGCGAAGTCCAGCAGCGATTATTTCCGCAACAGCTTCCCTCGATCGCCGGCCTGAGTTTAGCGGGAACGTGCCGTCCGGCGCTCGGCGTGGGCGGCGATTATTACGATCTCATCGAGCTCGAGGACGGGCGGCTCGGTATCGCGATCGGCGACGTTTCAGGAAAAGGCATTTCAGCCGCATTACTCATGGCCAGCCTTCGCGCATCGCTGCGAGGCATGACGCTCGACTCACCGAGCGATCTGGCCAGAATGATGCAAAAAGTAAACCAGCTCGTATATGAAGCATCGGCCAGCAACCGCTATGCGACATTCTTCTTCGCTACCTACAACCCGGCCACTCGCGAATTGTGCTACGTGAATGCAGGTCACAACCCGCCCATGCTGATCAGACGCGGCGCAGCCGATGTCCAGCGACTGGAAGCGGGCGGATTGGTTGTGGGCTTGATGCCCCGCGCGAATTATGACGAGCAGTCCGTCGTACTGCAACGCGGAGACGTGGTGCTTACTTACACGGACGGAATTAGCGAAGCAATGACGGTGGATGACGAAGAATGGGGCGAAGAACGGATGCTGGCCGCAGCCCAACCCGCCCAAAATGGGCCGGCGGAAGAGATTTTACAGGCAATTTTTCGAGCCGCCGACGACTTTACAGCAAGCGCTCCGCAGCACGACGACATGACCCTACTAATCATGAAGCTCGACTAGTTCTGTGAGGCAGGTTGTCAAACCTGCGGCCGATTGTTAATCGGCCCCTCCGTGGCTGACAGCTGACAGCTCCGCCTACCGCAAATTCCCCACCCTCAAGACCTCCGCCTCGTACGCATCCAGGCTGTCCCGGAAAAAATGATCGCGCGCTTCCACCCACGACAATTGTTTCGGCACAGCCAGCGAATCGAAAAATTCTTGCATCTCGGCCGCGGGCCCGTATTCATCATGCGTGCTTTGAATGAAGAATTTCGGAATGCGGATTTCGTGCGCATACTCGCGATTCGGACGTTTCGTAGGAAAGCCCGCCGCAATCACCCGGCTTAACATGTTGTCTGAAACCGCGAGACGCAGCGCCACCTGCGAGCCGAACGAGAATCCCGCTACCAGCGTCGGAAGAAGCGGATAGCGGCTGCGCAACTCGAGCAGAGCGGCGCGCGCATCTTCCGTCTCGCCCACGCCGTGCCCATAACTCCCCTCGCTAAGATTCACTCCCCGGAAGTTAAACCGCAACACTATGCAGCCTGACTGCCGCAACCCTCGCGCCAGCCGGTGTACAACTTTGTTGTGCATGGTGCCGCCGTGCTGTGGGTGCGGATGGCAAACCAGCGCCGTTTCTACGGGCGCCTGTTCTTCCGGCTCTTCAACGATTGCTTCGAGCCTTCCCACCGGCCCGCTTATGAAAAGACTCTCGATGCGGCGCGCCATCCGGGCTTAGTTGCTCCGGTAGTTCGTGAACTGCATGTCGATACCGAAATCTTTCCCGCGCAAAAGAGCAATCACCTGCTGCAGCGTGTCGCGATCTTTCCCGCTCACCCGCACGGCGTCGCCCTGAATCGAAGCCTGTACCTTCAGTTTGCTGTCTTTGATGACTTTGACGATATCCCTGGCCTTTTCGGTCGAAATGCCCTGCTGCAGCGTAATCTCCTGCCGCACGCTGCCGTGCGTGGCCGGCGTTATCGTTCCGTATTGCAGCCCTTTCAGCGGCACGCCGCGCTTCACCAGCTTTTGTCCCAAAATCTCGTTGACCGATTTCAGTTTGTACTCATCGGCGCTCGCCAGCAGAATTTTGTTGTCCTTCTCATTCAATTCAATGCTCGATTTCGAATCCTTCAGATCGTACCGCGTGTGAATCTCTTTCGACGCCTGCTGAATGGCATTCGAGACTTCGCTCAAGTCGATCTTCGATGCGATGTCGAAAGTGTTATCGGGCATGGCCTTCGGGCTTCACTAAACTTTGCTGGACGGCAATCATCACACGGTCCGTCAATTCGTCGATTAACACCGGAATAGCGCTGTCGAGCGCGAGCGTTACGGCTGCCCGAACCATGGCACGATCCACGCCGGGCTCGCTATCTGTCTTATTGCCGCGTTCTGCTTCCGCCTGCTCCAAGAGCGGTTGTACCGCGCCCAGCAATGCCGACGCTTCAAACGGTTTGCGCAAGACGATTTCCGCCCCGGCATTCTTGGCATCCTGCTCGTCAAATTCATCCGTCACACCCGCCGCAAACACGATCCGAATGTGCTTCCATTCGGGTTGGGCTTTGATGAACCGCGCTAATTCGAAGCCGTTTTTTGCCGGAAGATAGACGTCCGTTATCAGAATGTCTGGATCTACGTCCGATAGCCGGCGAAGCGCGGTGGCGCCATCCGTGACGCTAACCACTTCAAGCCCCTGCCCCGAAAGTATGCGTTCGCCGAGCCGCAAAGCCTGTTGACTGTCGTCGGCCAGCAGAACCCGCTTCATTGATTCGGAGGCGCAGTCTGCTGCGGCTGCGTTGTTTGGGTCTGCGGCTGGGCGCCCTGTACCGGTTGCTGGGAAGCAGCGGGCGCCGCGTTCCCTTGCCCCTGTTGCGTGCCCTGCGTTGCATTCCCCGAAGCATTCTGCGCTGCCGCATTCTGCGTGGCGTTCTTCTTCTTGTTCTTCTTCGCCTTCTTCAAAGCCTGCTCACGAGCTTTCTTCAGCTCGGCATCGTGGTTTGTGGGCACGGGTTCGTTAGAGGTGCCGCCGGTTGCCGCGGTCGTGGCTTTGCTATCAAGGTTCTGCCGCGCATCCTTACCTCGATCGATCTTGCTCGAATCCTGAACCACTGAGCCTGACACATCGGTAGTAGTGCCGCCGCTTGCCCCGGCGCTTGCCTCCAGGTTACTGTTCACCTTCGGCACGCTCGCCGGAATCGGGAATGACGCGTCCTGCATTGTCGGCTGACCCGATTTCGCAGCATGGCTTATATCGGGCTTGCTCAATAGAAATCCCATCCCCTGGCTCATTAGCGACCGGCCTTTATAGTTCTCATCGTCGTATTTCTCCCGGTCAGCAGCGGCTTGACTCAGATGCGGAATCGGAATTTCCAAATCTTCCAGTTCCTGTTCGGCGTCGGCGGCTCGCGCGCTCAACGGATAGTCGCGAACAATCCGGCTAAAGTCATCTGCCGCATTCTGACGGAACCGCGGCCCCATCTTCAGGTACGATTTGCCCGCCTCCCACAACGCCTCGTCCGCGCCGCTATACAACGGATACTCGTCGGCCAAATAGCTTAGGCGGTTTGCCGCGGCCGGATTAGCGCCGCGCGAAAAATAGAACGTCCCTACGCTGAACTCGTGACCGCCGAGCACTTCCTGAATGTTGCGAAGCAGTTGGGCAGCTTGCGGCGCATGCTTGCTGTTCGGATATTGAATGAGCAGGTTGCGGCATTCGTCTTCCGCTCGAAGCGCCTGGGCCGGATCGCGGTCCGCCTTATCCATCTGCTTGTAATGAATCATGCAGATCTTGTATTGAGCTTCGGACGCTTCTTCCATCGTGGGATAGAACAGCTCGAAGTCCTTGTACTCGGCCTCCGCTTGCGCCATGCCGTTGGCGCCGCCCTCCCGAAACCAGCTATCGGCCAAAGCGAGCTTCGCCTTAGCGAGAAACTCGCTCGACTCATACGTGTTCATCAGCGTGTTTAATTCGATCCGCGCTACTTCATATCGGCCGTGTTCGATGTCGCCCATCGCCTTGTCGAACAGCACTTTGTCCGGCTGTTGCGTGTTCTTCGTAATGGGCGTCTCGTACTTCTTATGGATGCAAGAGGTGAGAAGGCCCAGCATTGCCGCCGCTGCCAGCGCCCCCTTCAAAAACTCTGCTGAAATTACGATTGTTTTCATTACACCTTAACCAATAATGCTTCTTCCGCTTTTCGCTGTAGCTCTCGGTACGCTGCTCCCGGGTCGGAAGAATGGAATACCGACGATCCCACAACCACCCAATTCACGCCTGCCTTCGCCACCTCGCCGACGTTCTCCAAAGTAATGCCGCCGTCGATCTCGATTGCAAAATTCAGGCCACGCTCCCGCCTTCGCCGTTCTAAGTGACGCACTTTCTCGAGCGATCGCGGTATGAATTCCTGGCCCCCGAAACCGGGGTTGACGCTCATCACCAATACATGATCCACAATGTCGAGAACATCTTCAAGCAGATCGACGATTGTATGAGGGTTGATCACTACGCCGGGCTTAGCCCCTTCGTCGCGGATCATGTGCAGCGTCCGATCCAGGTTCCTGCAAACCTCGTAGTGAACGCTGATTGCATCCGCCCCCGCTTTGATAAATACCGGAGCATACGTATCCGGGTCCTCGATCATCAGGTGATGGTCGAGAACCAGGTCGGTCGCTCTTCGAAGGGATTCAGTCACCGGCGGGCCCATGGTCAGGTTCGGCACAAAATGCCCGTCCATGATATCCACGTGAATCATCCGCGCTCCGGCCCGTTCAACCGCGCGTACCTGGTCGCCGAGGCAAATGAAATCCGCCGCTAAAATCGATGGGACAATTTGAACCACGTATCTTTCAGGCCCACTCGATGACAATTCCCGACTCCTGGCCCCCCAAAAACACCCCTTACCCGCTTGATGTTATCACGGCTGCATAGAAGCCATCGCCCGGAACTCTTCCAGGCAGCCGCCATCTCTCTTCGACCATTCTCGCCCCAGGCTCCCCGGCGATCGCTTGCCGCACCACGTCTTCATTTTCCTGTCTTTCAAGCGAACAAGTGGCGTAAACCGCTCGGCCGCCAGCTCGAAGCTGCCCCAAAGCCCGGCTCAAAATCTGTACCTGCCGTTCTGCGAAGCGCTCAAAGTCTTGCGGAGAGACGCGCCACTTGATCTCCGGGTTGCGTGAAAGAGTTCCTGTTCCCGAGCACGGGGCGTCTACAAGTATTTTGTCGAAGCGCGTTCGGAACGGCACAGTCTGCGAGGCATCGAGCACTACGCGCGGAAAAGCCTCGGGAACTTCCAGAATCCGGCGGAAACTGATGTCGCAGGCCACACCCCATATCGGCGTTTCGGCTGCCTGCGCCGTTTTGTTGCCGGGAGCCGCGCATAAATCCAGAAACGTGTCGCCCGGCCGCAACTCGAGGAGCGGCACAATCGATTGCGACCCGATGTCTTGCAGCCGTAATTGCCTTGTATCGCCGGAGATCACTTGAAAGCAGCCCGGAATCTCGGTCGGAGCAAGCTCGAGTCCGGTGGGGTGTGGCTCGTTCGGTCGTAACCGGATGTACTTGGCCGGTTCTTCGAGAGCCGCCCGTGCAATCGCCCGCGCCGTTGCCGCGCCGAAGTGCTCCGTCCATCGCTCGAGCAGCCATGCCGGGCACGACAATTCCGTCGCCGCATCGGGCCACAACACTCGAGTCCGCTTCACTTTCCTCAAGACGGCGTTTACAAAACCAGCCGCGGCGCGCCGATGCGCTTTTGCGAGCTCGACGGTTTCGTGGACGGCCGCATGAGCCGGTACCCGGTCCAGGTACCGCAGTTGAAACACGCCCAAGCGCAGCAGAATTTTGACCGCGCCTTCAATCTGCTCGAGTTTCCGCCCCGAATAACGATGCATCAGAAAATCCAGTTGCCCTTGGAATCGCAGGCACCCGAACACAAGCTGCGAGGCAAGCCCCGCGTCACGCGAGCTGAGCGTGGCTGTTCTGTCAAGGAGCAGGTCGGTGGCGAACCCTCCGCCCGCAACTTGTTGCAGTACGTCGTAGGCAACACGGCGGGCAGGCGAAACAGCGGCCGAGCCGGGACTCATAGCCCCAGCTGATTCAGCACCGCCGCCGCTTCTTCCTGCGTGATGAGTGTAAGTTGAATTTGCTTGGAATCCTTTTCGTTCAGCTCGATCTCAACGCCCCGGCTGTCGAGAGCCTTGGCGAGCTCCGGGTCGGTCCACTGGTCCATATCGATGCCGTCCGCCGCAAATGCCTTGTAATGCCCTGGTTCTACTCCCCGAAACGTAAAGTGCCCCTTGCCGTCCGTCGAAGCGGATTTGATGCCGCCATAAAACTCGTCGGTCCGCTTTTCAGGGATCAGCACGACATTGATCGCGCTTGCCGCAACACTGGTGTGCGAGTCCGGATCCTCCCGGGCGACTGTGCCTTCCACCTTGGCAGGCGAAAAGCTCAGAACAATTTCGACGGGGCCAGCGCCTTGGCTAAGATCAATCGACTTATCTGCTATTTCGCGGCTTCCGGCGCGGACCGATCTCACGAATAATTCCTGGCCCGGAATTTGCACGCTTACCCGATAATGGCCCGGTGCCACATCGCGCAGCGTGAACGAGCCATCTGCAGCAGCAACGGTGTTGCCGTTGCCGAAAAATATTCCGCCAGACATCGAAAGATATACCTGTGCAGTGGAAAGGTCAGCGCTGCCCTGATCGTCGACAACCAGCCGGCCATGAACATCGGCTGCTGGAGGAATTGAAATTTCGATACCGTCGATGTCGGCATTTGAAATCTCGACCGGCAATGAGTAACTGCCGCCCGGGCTCATGCCGCCCCTCATCATCATCAGCAGGTACGACCCAGGCTGAACATTATCCACTTCAAACTGCCCATCATTTTTCGGCCGCGCGCTGCCGCGTTCGAAAAAGAACGATGACTCATTGGTAATCAAAACGGGCATGTAGTTGAGCGGAGAATCACCCGGAGGCACTGAGACAATGCGCCCTCGAATGTGAAAAACCGCCTCGCGGCGCATTTTAATATTCACGTCTGGTACTTCCTGACCGGGCTGAACCTGCAAAGCTACGGCACCTTCGATGCCGGTCGTGTCGCCATAAAAAGTTGACACGAAATGGAGGTTTACCGGGTTGCCTTGACGATCTACTTCCTGCGGTTGGTGCAGGAAGGACGATTCGCGAGGCTGCGCCTTAACATAATACTTTCCAGGTCCCACGCCCGAGAAATGAAAATGTCCCTGCGTATCGGCATTCGAGAAATTCGACGGAAGAAGCGTCGGTTTGCCCTGTTTCCAGCCGCGCTTGACGAGTTGAACGCTAGATTGGACCGGATCGCCATGCTCGTCGGTCACAACACCGGATATGGTTGCCTCTGGATAGAGCTTCACGTCCAGTTTGCTGGCGGCCTGCCCGGACTGTAGCTCGATGGGAAGTCCGGGTCCATTCACGCGTTTCGCACCGTAGTTCGCACGCAGGTAGCCGGCTTTGGTCACAAAAACTTCATATTTGCCCGGTTCGAGCTTCTCGAAGTGATAGGTGCCGGAATCGTCGGTCTGCATCGTGAAGCCGCCCGGAGCATCTTCGGGATTTGTCGATTGAATCTTCGGATGGATGGTTACCCGAGCACGCACCACCGGCTCGCCCGTCTCCGCGCTCACAACCTGCCCTTCGGCAATCGCCGGCTCTTTCTTCCCGCCAGCCTGCGTCTGCGCCGATTCCAGGGCCAGACTGGCAAGCAGCAAAATCGCGAAGCTACGCATGGCCTTTCGTTATCCTTGTACACAGTGGAGCTGGAAAAAGCAATATTGCGCAAAGTGGGGGAAGCGATTGGCCGCTATCGCATGATCCGCGATGGCGATCGCGTCGCCGTCGGCCTGTCGGGCGGCAAAGATTCCGTGACGCTTCTCGAAGCGCTTGTGCGCCTCGAAAAGCGAGCTCCCATCGATTTTTCGGTTTGCGCGTTCACGATTGAACAAGGCAAATTCCTCGCGCCCATCCATCCGTTTCGCGACTATCTCGCCCAGCGCGGCATCAATTGGACGTACGTTCAAGACAACTCCTCTCTGCGCCTTCTCAACGAGCAGCCCGACCATGGCTGCGACCTCTGCAGCCGTTTCCGCCGCCGTGCCGTTTACCAGGTAGCGCGCAACCTCGGGGCCAACGTGATCGCGTTAGGCCACACCGCCGACGATTTCTGCGAAGCATTTCTGCGCAATGCTCTATTCACGGGTCGCCTTAGCGCGCTGCCGCCCGTCACGTATTCGAAAAAACGCGAATTCCGGCTCATCCGCCCGCTTGTGTTTGTGACCGAAGAGCTGACTCAACGCTACGCCCAACTGCTCGAAGCGCCTGTCATCCCCTGCGGCTGCTCTCAAAAAACCGGTACAGTTCGCCGAACTCTGCGCGACATTTTTTCGGCGCTTGAACGCGATCACCCTCACCTCAAAGAAACACTGCTCTCGGCCATGAGCAACATCGAAACCAGCCGGTTGCTTGACTTGCAGTACCTCGATCTGGACGGCGCGGTGATCGAAGAGGAGCCCTCGTTGGTCCAGTTAATCGGTTAAGATGACGCCTCGATATTTGCGAATTGTATTTTTCTCCGAGTTCCTCGTGGCCGTTATCGCAATCTTCACCGCCTGGTCTGAAATCGGCGGTCAAGCCGTGCTCGACGCGATGCCGTGGGGCTGGAAAGGCGGTCTTGGTCTTGGGCTGGCTGGCGTGTGCGTCGCATATTCTGTAGCCTTAACGTCAGCGGATTCGGTTTGGAACATTCGTACCGCCAAATGGCTGGCCTTGATTCTGGCCCTGGTGGGGACGATGGGCGTCATCACGTTTTATTACGCGCTGCAGGTGCAGAACGAGCCGCCCGACGAGCAGGATACTTCGGCGACCCTCCGATCGAGCACCGGCAATCCCGCGCCGCCGATTAGCCCGCATTGGAAATTTGTGTGATGGAAACCCAGTCCGACGCTGCTTACGGAACCTGGAGCCACCCGACACTCCCGCTCACAGTTCGCTATTCTCTTTCCGTCTTCCACGAAATTGACTTTGTTGTTAGTGAAGGTTATCGCCGCATCGCCTATGGCGGCATCGAGCACGGCGGCTTGTTGTTCGGCCGCGCATCCGGTAACGAGCTGCAAATCGAAGCCTTCCGCCAAGTTGAACTCGAGCATGCCTCCGGGCCCGCGTTTCTGCCATCGGAGGGTGACGTCGAGCGAATCAAAGAACAGATTCGTAGCGCCGCAGCCGATCCCGAATTAGCGGGCCTCGAACCCGTCGGTCTTTTTGTCTCGCACTCGCGACGCGAGCTGCAGGTCGAGGAATCCGAGCGGCAGCTTCTCGCGTCGCTGCTTCCGCAAAGCGCAAAGGGCGCAGTCCAGCCCGGTTTGCGCGAGGCCCAGCAAGGCCTACGGCTTCTCGTCCTTCTCAAACCTGAGAAATTCAAGCCAACCCGCTTTGCGTTTGTCTTTCCGGACGAAGCGGAATTGAACATTTTTACGCTCCCTTCGCCGGTTCGGCCGCCCCGGGCGAAAAGAAGAGCTGTGGAGACGCCGGCGGAAGAATCTCCAACCGGGGAAATCGCGGCATCCGCGAAGCCGAAGGCTCGCCGGTATTCGCGAAAGGCCACGGTCGTTGCGCTTAACGAAGCATTCACCGAACCCAGCGAGGCCGCCGCCGTTCCCCCGCCCGAACCGGACTTACCGGCTATCGAGAACGAAGCTGAGCCTGTCGTTGTGCCTGTTCGAAAGACGGACTGGCGCATCCTGATCTCCGCCGCCGTTGTATCGGTCGTTCTGCTGCTAGGCTGTTTTCTCTATTTCGATTGGAATTTTTTGCAGCCGCCCATCGAACTTCATGCCGCGGCGGCGCCGGGCCACGTAACGGTGAGCTGGTTGCCGGAGGAAACGGCCGGAACAAACGAAGCCAATCTCCATATCTGGAGTAACCACGGCAATCGGAGGGTGACTCTTTCGCCAGCCCAGCGGCAAGCCGGCGAGGCAATAATCGCCGCCACGGGAAACGACATCACCGTCGAATTACTCGTGCATCATTGGCTGCACAACCGGCGCGGCGTCCTGCGCGTGTTGACGAACCAATGAACGAACACGCAAGGGGCTGGCGCTTATCGCCATGAAGCGCGACCAGGAAGTCGCGCGGCGCTTGGCTACTCTTTCACTCGCAAATCTTCGCCCAGCATCTGCTTCGGCTTCTCAATGCCCAACATGCCGAGGAGCGTCGGAGCCACGTCTTTTAGCGCGCCCGTAGGCCGCAGCTTCATCTTTTCCTCGGTCATGACGATGAACGGCACAGGATTCGTCGTGTGATAGGTGTGCGGACCTTTGGTAATCGGGTCGATCATGGTTTCGGCGTTGCCGTGATCGGCTGTGACGATCCAATTTCCGCCGGCGCGCTTCAATACCTTGTAGATCTCGCCAAGCCCTGCGTCTACCGCCTCGCAGGCCTGTACCGTAGGCGCTATTTTGCCGGAATGCCCCACCATGTCGGCGTTGGCGTAGTTCATCACAACTACATCGAATCCGCCGCGCTCGATTGCCTGCACAACTTTCTCCGTGATGCCGGCCGCGCTCATTTCCGGTTTCAGATCATATGTGGCTACTTTGGGCGAGGGCACCAGCTCCCGTTCCTCGCCCGCATACGGCTTCTCGTTTCCCCCGTTGAAAAAATACGTGACGTGCGCATACTTTTCGGTTTCGGCCACACGCAGGTTCTTCCAATTGGCCCGCGCCATAACGTCGGCAAGAATGTTGTCGGGATGCTCGGGTGGAAGCACATACGGAAGGGCGAATGTCTTATCGAACTGCGTCATCATCGTGTACGTCAGGTCCTTAGGAACAAGAGAACGCGATGGCTGCTCGAGCTTCTTGTCCGTCAAGGCAAGCGTCATCTCGCGTGCCCGGTCGGCCCGATAGTTATACATAATGATGCTGTCGCCTTCGCGAATCAGCCCCACTGGCTCTTTGCGCGCGTCCACGATGGTTACAGGCTCGATGAATTCGTCCGTGATGCCGCGCTTATACGATTGCCGCACTGCCTCGACTGCGCTCGTTGCCTTGTGACCGTTGCCAAGCACGATAGCGCCGAAAGCGCGCTCAATGCGGTCCCACCGTTTGTCGCGATCCATCGCATAATACCGGCCCGATACAGTCGCGATCTTGCCCAGGCCAAGTTCGCGCAGTTTCTTCTCGATTTGCTCGATGTACCCCGCGCCGCTTTCGGGCGGCGTGTCGCGCCCATCCATGAAGCAGTGAACGAACACATGCGGCAGCCCGTGTTTCCTGGCCATCTCGAGCAACGCGTAAAGATGCGTGAGCTGCGCATGCACTCCGCCGTCGCTCGCCAGTCCCATCAGGTGCAGCCGGCGCCCCTCCGCCTTCTGCATGGCGTTCAACAGAACTGGATTCGAGAAAAATTCGCCCGAGCTGATCATCAAGTCGATCCGTGTGACATCCATATAGATCACACGGCCGGCGCCCATATTCATATGGCCCACTTCGCTGTTACCCATTTGTCCATCCGGCAAACCCACGAACGGCCCGGATGTGTGAATCAGTGTGTTGGGGTAGGAGCGAAGCAGTTCGTCGTAAACCGGTTTTCGCGCCGCCGCGATCGCGTTGCCCTCCGTGGCCGGCGAAAAGCCCCACCCATCCAGAATCGTCAATACCAGCGGCCGCTCATTCGCCATCTTGCGGCCCTATTGCCGAAACGCTTTCTTACCGGGATAAATCGCCGCATCTCCAAGCTCCTGCTCGATGCGCAGCAGTTGATTGTATTTCGCGAGCCGGTCCGTCCGGCTGGCCGAACCCGTCTTGATCTGGCCGGCATTCGTCGCCACAGCCAGGTCCGCGATAAAGGAGTCCTCCGTCTCGCCCGAGCGGTGCGAAATCACCGTTGTGTAATTTGCGCTCGCCGCAAGCCGCATCGCATCCAGAGTCTCGGTCAGGCTTCCAATCTGATTCACTTTCACCAGAATTGAGTTTGCAATGCCTTTCTCGATTCCCCGCTGCAGTATCTCGGGGTTTGTGACAAAGATGTCGTCCCCTACCAATTGAATTTTCCGGCCAAGCGCATCGGTAAGAGTTTTCCAGCCCTCCCAATCTTGTTCCGCCATGCCATCCTCGAGCGAAATAATCGGATACTGCCGCACCCAATTCGACCAGTAGTCGATCATTTGCTCGGTCGTCTTCTCGCTCTTGTCCGATTTCTTGAAGACGTATTTCTTCTTGCCGGTGTCGTAAAATTCGCTGGCTGCCGGATCGAGCGCGAGCCAAATCTGCTCACCGGCCTTGTACCCCGCTTTCGAAATCGCCTCCATCAAAACTTCGAGAGCCTCTTCATTCGACTTAAGGCTCGGCGCAAAGCCTCCTTCGTCGCCAACCGCCGTCGAATATCCGCGCTTCTTCAAAACGCTTTTCAGCGCGTGAAATGTTTCCACTCCCATGCGCAATGCTTCTCGAAAGCTTGTCGCGCCCGCGGGAACAAGCATGAACTCTTGGGGATCGACCGAATTGTCGGCGTGCGCGCCGCCGTTGATGACATTCATCAGCGGTACCGGAAGCACGCGCGCGTTCACCCCGCCCAAATAACGGTACAGCGGCGTCATCTCCGATTGTGCCTGCGCGCGAGCCGTTGCCATCGAAACTGCGAGAATCGCATTCGCGCCAAGCTTGCCTTTATTGTTGGTCCCATCCAGCTTCAGCATCGTATCGTCGATCAGGATTTGATCGGCTGCGTCAATACCGGCAAGCGCGGCAGAAATCGTTTCATTGATGTGCCTAACGGCATTCAGCGTTCCTTTGCCGAGATACCGGCCCTTGTCGCCGTCGCGCAATTCGATCGCTTCAAATTCGCCGGTCGAGGCTCCTGAGGGAACCGCGGCCCTCCCTATCGAGCCATCCGCCAGCTGAACATCCGCCTCGACGGTTGGATTGCCACGCGAATCCAGAATCTCTCTTCCAATGACTTCGACAATGTCCATGAATTTCCTCTGATGTCTTGATTGTGGGGTCGTGGCCCGGCGAGTCGCCGGACACGCTATTCGCTGCGCGCGAAACCTCTACTTTAGCGCAGGGGTGAATAAACACCGGCCATTCTCGCTCACGTCCCGAAGTTCGGCTTCGAAAATTGACATTTTCGAGCTTTAGCGTTCATTGATTGGCTAGCGCTTCAAAGTCGGGCAAGTCGTCGGTTGAGGGACAGGAACAGGGCCGCCAATAACTCGAGACCCTCCCCGGTCGTCCTCGTCGAAGCGGTTGGGCGATGGACTGTCGAGGTCCAGCACGCCCAGCAGCCGTCCCCAATTCAGCAAGGGCACTGCAATTTCCGATTTTGAATCGGGATCGCAGACGATATGGCCGGGAAACTTTTCGACATCGGGAACGACGATGGTTTCATTCCGAGTCGCCGCAGCCCCGCACACTCCTTCGTTGAAATCGATACGCGTGCAAGCCGGTTTGCCCTGGAACAGCCCGAGAAAGAGCGTGTCTCCGCGGGTCAAAATAGAAGCCCCCACCAGTTAATATCGGGAAGAGTATGGTACAACAGCGACACAGTATTCGCTGCGTTTGCCAGAAAATCCGGCTCTTTCTTTAACAGGTCGGCCAGCTGCTCGCAGATCTGCCTGTAGCCGTCCGATTTGGACGTACCGGAGGGCACGGGTCGAATCACGTTCATAAATTGATTCTCCACAGTGTAGCTGAGAAACCCCAGCCAAGTGGCTGTAGGATGGGAGAGAAGGGCTGTGGACTAGTACTAACAAGAATACCTGAAATCTCGAACGCGCAAGCGATTAGCC
>CAVRNU010000063.1:0-20496 GCA_963722585.1 Bryobacterales bacterium
CGTTGAGTATTTGATGCTCTTTCCGTTCGATCATTGGGACAATGAAACGCAGCACCAGAAAAGCCGCAACGGCGATTTCGACGATTAGTAACGTCGCCTTCGCCAGCAGGTATTTTGTTCCCATGCGCAGCAGGATGCGGACGTCCATCGCTCGCTGCACGATGACCACGTAAGCGAGCGTAAGCGGGAAGAGAACCACGAGAGGTACCGCGACCTCAAACCAGGAGCCGTGATGCGGGTCGATGCCCAGGCGCGGCAGCACGGCAAACATGACCCAGAGCGGTCCCAGCGACAAACCGCTGCCTATAGCCAGCACACGCAGCCGGCGCTTCGCGTCCTGGGTCGAAGCCGATCGCAATTTATCGAGAACAGCGGCGAGGAAAAGAATGATGCAGATGGTCTCTGTCCAGCCGTCAATCCGGTCAGCCCAGCGCTCGAGGCCTACGAGAGCAGGCATTCTTCGAACATCGAAGAATCGAGCTCCGTTAATCCACAGTGAGGCGGCGAACATGCAAAGCGATTCCGCCAAAATCAGCCATTTCACCCAGGGCCAGCGACGGTCGATCCTCCATCGCTCGGGAAAATAGATCCCGAACCAAACGAGTGCGGCGAAATCGAAGTTCTGAATAATGGAATGCCAAAGAAGGAAAACGATGAACCAGGTGCCGCCCCAGAAACTGGTATCCAGATTTCCGAACAGCGTTTCCGTAACTGTAAGCAGCCACAGCACCAGCCAGGCATTTCGGGTCGCGAGGCCTCGCCGCTACAACCCAATAGCCGACAATCAAACCGAGCAGCGGAACGCCCAGGATAGGTGTCAGGAACGCGATATATCCGCCCAGGGTGAAGCCCGGTCCCTCGGAATGAGCCAGCCGGACTCGCGCCTCTTTCGTGCGGCCGTCTTTTGCGCGAGCGCTGACTTCCACCGTATCGCCGGGCCTGGCGCGCCTGATTTCGTTATTGATTTGAAACCAACCGGTGTATGGTTTTCCGTTTAGCGATTGAAGCACGTCTCCGTCCGAAAGGCTCGCATTCTTCGCTTCCTTTTGTAGTAGCGTCAGCGTCTGGGCGTCATCCTTAAAATCGAAAGGTGCACGAGCGTTTCTTTCGCCGTGAAACCATTCTTCGCGAAGCGCGGTCGCGCCGGCGATGTAATAGCTCATGCTGATGAGAGCCCACACGAACAGCAGGAAATAGAGTATTCGCGTGGATTTGCGTCTCATTCTAATCGCTAAGACATCATACGACGCCTCTCGGTCAGAGGGGAAACGCCAGCGGTCTCACTGGCGCGCCGGTTGCTCCTCGAATGTTCATTGGAGCGGCCACGAACAGGAAATCGTGCACGCCATCGCGAGCCAGCTCTTCCAGGTTCAGAACTTCGATGATGTGAATTCCCGACTCTACGAGCAAATGCGCGTGCACGGGCATGGCGGAACTCGGCGTTTTTTCGAAAGCTACGGTATCCGATCCGGCGGCGAAGATCTTTCGCGAACTCAGCCAGCGCGCGCCTTCGATTCCCGGTCCCGGACAGGCTGTGTTGTTGATGTATTGTTTGGCGTCGTGAAACAGCTGCGCCCAGCCGGTCCGAAGCAGCACAACATCGCCGGCGGCGATTTCCGTCTTCGAGGCGCGGCTCAGGTGGCCGGCAGTTATTTCGAAGTCCGGGGGGAGAATGTCCACGCCTTCGAGGCCCGCAATATCGAGAAGAACAGCGCGGCGTACGATCGGAGCAATTGTATCGACGCCGAGGTCCGACATACCGCGCTCGTAGGTGTGCTCCACTTGACGGCCGCCGTAGAAGACACCGTTACATGAAAAATGGCTCAGCGAATCGATGTGCGTGCCGACGTGAGTGCCTAATGCGATGGCGTCAGCCGCCGACGTAGCTCCGTCGCTATACAGGATGTCGCCGTGCCTCTTGCTCAGGCTGTACAGAAATGGCGGATGAGAAGGAAAATGGGGCATGCCCGGAAAATAGAGCTGGGCGAGATCATACGGCCGTGCTTTTAGAAGAGTCGTAGTGTCCATAGCTGCATTCACTAAGATACTGACCGAAGCACATTCTTCTCGCCTGAGATACAATCCCTCAAATGAATTTGCTGGGACGGATGTCAGTTTTGCCGATGCTCTTTGCACCACTCATGCTAAGCGCACAGACTCCGGCGGCGGCGATTGAGGAAATCTTGAACCGGCAGGCGGTTGCCTGGAATAGAGGAGATCTCGAGCAATTTGTGAACCCGTATGCCGACCGGTGCACGCTCGTTGGCACGCAAATTTCGGAGGTGACTCGCGCGGAAGTTCTGGCGCATTATCAGACGAAATACCCTTCACGCGCCGCCATGGGCAAGCTTACTTTTTCAGGTCTTACTGTCAATCCACTCGATGAGCGGATTGCTATTGTCACCGGGCATTGGAATCTCGATCGCAACACTGCTTCCGGCGGTTCGGTAGGCGGGGTGTTCAGCCTGGTGTTCGAGCTCAGCAACGGAATTTGGAAGATCGTCCTCGATCACACTTGCTAGCGGTTACTTTCGTCAACCGCTCCCTGGCGGTCGCGGTTCCGATACGCGCGTTGATTCATAAGAATTTACAGAACCGCGCACATGAGCAGGCGGTCTGGCGACGAACTTCGGCTAGTGGCTTTGATGGGCGGGGTTTAAGCCATCCCACCTGGGGTCGCCGATTTCTTTATAGTTCTTGGGAAGGGTGGTCCATTCCGGACGGGAAATTCCATTCAAATCGTAGACGATTTTCCCGCCCTTCACAGTCATTTCGCAAACCAGCTTTTCGGTTCCGTCCTTCCTTGCTCCGTACATGTCGGTGAAACCAAACTTGCCGTGCTCGAGCCGGAGCACAGCCACGTCAGCGGGCGCTCCAACCGATAAATTCCCTAACTCGTCGTGATGTACTTCGCGAGCCGGATGCCAGGTCGAATCGGCAATGACATCATCTACGGATAACCCTAGCGCAAGAAACTTACTCATCAGGTTGAGCATGTCTTTCATTCCGGCATTCATGCTGCCGATGTGCAGATCGGTCGAAATCGAGTCGGGCAGAAAGCCCTGTTTAATAGCGGGAACAGCGATGCGCCAGGCGAAGCTTCCGCCGCCATGGCCCACGTCAAAGATAACGCCGCGCTTCCTTCCCTCCCACATGCCTTTGTTCACATGGCCGGAAGCATCCAGCTCGTCGCGCAGCCCGGAGTAGCAGTGTGTATAGATATCGCCGGGTCTGAGTTTTTGGGTCAGCAACACATCAAGCGGGCGGCGATCGGGCCAGTTCTTTCCAAAATCCACCATCACGGGGATATTCGCCATCCTGCCCGCCTCGACAGCGTCCTCGACGGGCGTCCACTCGGGTCCCGAATAATGTGCGGTCTTGATTCCGATAATCAGGCCTTTATAGCGGTTGGCCATCTCCGCGGCGGGTTTCGGATCCATATCGGCCAGGTTGTCTTCATACTTCGGCCCGCGCATTCCGGCTCCCACGATATTGAGGAACGCGAGCACACGCGTCTTCGACCGGTCGATAATATGGAGCTTAAAATCCTCGAAGTTTCGATAACCTGAGCAGCCCGCGTCGGCAACCGTGGTGACGCCGTTTCTTAGCGTGAATCCATCCGGAAAGACACTGTTGTCTCCGGCGTAGGAATGGGCTTCACCAGTGCTCGCATAAACATGTACATGAATGTCGACCAGGCCGGGCGTAACATACAGCCCCTTCACATTCACGGTCTTCAGCGCCTTCGACGGGTCGATGTGCTCTTCGACTGCGGCAATCTTGCCGTCCCGCATCGCAACGTCGCGAACGGCGCTGATATGGTTTTTGGCGTCAATCACGTGGCCGTTCTGAATCAAGAGGTCGTATTGCGTTTGGGCGGTCAGCATGGAAGAGCACAAAAACAGGGCGAGCAAGCCGTAAAGTGTCTGGCTTGGTTTCAGACGATACGCAGCCATTGGTCTTTCTTGAGCCTCAATCTAGCGGGTAAGATCGATCATCGCGAGAACGCTAAGATCTTTCAAAGTAAATTCGGTGGCCTCTGAGTTTTGGGAAACGTCGAGCAACTGCTCATTCGGCTCGCCAAAATCCGAAATCTTCTCGTGCCGGAAGTCGCCCAGCACGCGCACGCGCAACCCGTCGACCGGCATGCGGATAGCGGCGTAATTCAGCAAATACAACTGGGTGTTTTCGCGAGTTCCATAGAGCTGTCCCACGACAACTTCGCTACCATAAATTCGCAAGAGACGCTTCTCATCGGTGAGACTGGCTCGCGCCTTTTCGGCAAGCAGGGCCGGATTCGACGCTTCGCTGGCAGGATATTCAGCCGATCCGGGCTTCACTGTGAGATCGAGCGCGGGGTTCGGTTGTTTGACAACACGGAACAGGAGATTTCTCCGGACAAGAAGATTCATGAATTCGCCGGAGGCTGGCGAACCGTCGTCGATAAAACCGATGTTGACTCGGCTCGGCTCATCCGGCGGCTTCAATTTACAGAGGAACGCGAGCATCTGGCCCAAGGGCCGCAATCCGGCTTCGTCGGTATGCACAAACGCATGCACGCGAAAGACAAACGCTTCGGCGGCGGCGAGGGCGGCCGTGCTTCCTGTGGCGTCGTAGAAGTAGGTTGCTCCCGGATCGCGAAGGAATCGCCAACCGTTCGAATCGACCCACGGCGCCATGGTAGCGCTGGCCATACGGCGCTGGCGCTTGATCGATGGCGGCGGTACCTTTTGCATGAGCGAGGAATTGACCGGCGTTACCGAAATACCCGCGACGCCCTTCCATGATGCTTCAAGAGCCGACGGAACGCTGATCTTATGGATTCCGGCGTCCTCAAGGAGATGAGCCGTCTCCGGTCCTTTGTCCCAGAAGAGCGAAGGAACCAGGAGGGCGGCAGCAAGCAGAATGGTCAAAGCGAAATTAGCTTCTCCTTCATTTTGGACTTGTCGTAGATGCCCAATCCGAGATGGCCGGCATATTCCACATGTCCCGGCTCGCGAATAAAGCTGTTGTATTGAGGATCGAGCTCCGGCTGAAACTTGATATGGGCCGTGGAGCGGTCGAAGAGTGATGGAGCGTGTTCTTCCCGGCGCTTCTGCTCAATCATGTCGATGAGAACGTGGTCCATCGCCACTGGGTCGGTACCGACAACGATTTCTTTGGGAAAGAACAGAAATTTCGGATCCTGCAAAAACGGACCACCTTGCCACAGGCTTCTGAGGCCATCCATGACGTTCAAAACTGTTTTCGATCTGAGTGGTTGAACGGAGGCCAGTGTCCCGATGAACGAGTAAGTGTTGGTTTTCTCGCGATGATGGGAACGCGCGACGTTCGAAAAATCGCCGTAAGCGAGATTCTTCAGGCAGCCGGTGACGCCTGCCGCGCGGTGTTCCTTCATCGTCGGAACATTGATGACTTTCGTGAACTTCTCCGACACCAGGCGAATCAGGTTCGAGCGTGTATCTTCTTCGCCGAAGAAGTCCACTTCGACATAGATGTGCGGGTCGTATCCGAGAATCGAACCCCGGTCCGCTTCCGCCGCGGCGGTGTTGACTCCAGCAGGCACTTTAGGCTTGAAATCTACGGTCTCCATCTGATTTTCGAAACGGTCATAGATGTAGACGTTGTGCGCCGGAACGCCAACCGCGATGAGGTTCTCGATAATCGCAGCGACTAGTTCCGGATTGGAGTTGATCTCGGGCGCGCCCGAGCAGTTGACTTTGATGCCGACTACGTCATGAGCAGAAATGAATCGCGACCACGCGGCGCGGTCATCTTTCGCCTGCGTCAGCTCGCGCATACCCGCGGACAACATCGCGCGAACTGCCGATGCGTTCACTTTGTTTGCGGCTGTATCCACAGCATCGTCGGAATGAACGCGTATCGCGGTGCCTGGATATGCTCCTGGCAGTCCTGCGGTACTCGATTGATCGGCCGTGGTGACGATCTTGTATTTGGGGAGGTTGGAAGGAGTGGCGATCAGCGGAGCCGTCGCGGCGGCGTACAAAAAAGTCCGCCTATTCACTGTCGCACCCGGACATGTTATGGAGGGTTAGAGAAACAAACACAATGGATTGTTTCAAGTGACAATGATACAGCATTGGTGAAGAGACGATCTTGGGACGTATGCAGGTTACGATCCGGAAGCCGGTCGCTTACGCTTCCGGCTCCTCATGAGGCCTGTTAAGGGGCGGGGACCAACAAGTGTGTTTGTACGGTAGCGAGTGTGTTGGCGGGCGTCAGCGGCTTTCCGCCGCTCACGTCCTGTAGGTAGAACATCAACCCATCGCTTACCCAGCCCGACGCGGTTGCGCTCCCTTGCGTGCCTCCTTGCGCGAATAAGGGTCCATCCGGCGCGCCGATGTGAATCTCGACCGTTGTGGCCGAGGGCGCGCTCCAATAGAGCGTCGCCGAACCCAGCCCGGCCCCTGCCTCCACAATCACCGGGTTTGGACTCGCCTGAAACGATGCACCAGCCTGAGGTGTCGCGGTACTGAGCGTCTGCGTGGCAATGGTGAATTGCGTGGTCAGCGGCTGCGCCTGGCTAACGTCCTGGAGAAAGAACTCGAGTCCGTTTGCTACCCAGCCCGATGCCGTCGCCGTGCCTTGCGGACCGCCGCGCACGAACAACGGGCCGGAAGGCGAGCCGATGTGAATCTCGACCGTGCTTGCCGTCGATGTATTCCAGTTCAACGTCGCCGATCCGAAGAGTTGTCCGGCGGACAGCGGAACTGGATTCGGCATGGCGAGCAAATAACCCGATTCGGGAGCAAGCATAACCTGGGCGGTTACCTTTGCAATCGTATAAGCGGGCGTCAGCACTTCGCCCTGGCTCACGTCTTGAAGGTAAAAAGTCATTCCGTTTGTGACCCAGCCTGTTGCCGTCGCGCTTCCTTGCGCGGCGCCGGTTGCGAGAAGCGGTCCGTTTGGCGCGTTCACTCTGACTTCGATCGTCGAGGCCGACGAAGTGCTCCAATTCAGAGTGGCCGTGCCCATCGATCCATAGGGCGCGTAGATGGGATTGGGGCTAATGGTGAGCGAGCCTTGCAACGTCTCTGGGTCAAATGTTGCGGAACCAACGGCCAGCGTGTTTGCGAGCGTTAACGCCTTGCCGCTACTGACGTCTTGCAGGAAAAAAACCATTCCGTTCGTGACCCAGCCGCCGGTCGTAGCTGTACCCGTGGATCCGCCCTGGGCAAACAGCGTTCCATTCGGCGCGCCGATATGAATTTCGACAGTCGAGGCGCTCGGCGCGCTCCAGCTCATTGTTGTTTGGCCGAAAGTGGCTCCAGCCGGCACGCTGACGGGATTCACTGTGAAAGTCACCTGCGCCGCGGGCGCCACGATCGTTACTGCCACTGCATTCGAAGTGCTTGTCTCGAAGGCAGCGGTTCCTTCGTAAGTCGCACTGACAGAATGCGAGCCAGCCGCCAAGGTGCTGGTTGAGAGCGTCGCCGTGCCATTGGTACCGAGAGCCGCGGTTCCGATTGGCGTAGTGCCGTCAAGGAACGTTACCGTTCCGGTCGGCACACCGGAACTCGAGACAACTTGCGCCGTAAGAGTCACGGAAGAGCCGCTGTCCGCAGCTACGGGAGAAACGGTCAGGGTTGTCGTCGTGGCGGCAACGGGAGCTGGAGCTGTCGACTGCTGCAGCAGTCCAAATACGGCCACACTATTCTGCGTTCCAACAAACACCTTGCCATCGGCGATCGTCGGAACTCCGAACTTGCTTGCAGCTCCGAACTGGTCTCGGCCGCCGGCCGCCTGGTTGCTGTTGTAAAGTTCCGTGGTCAGATTGGTTGCATCGTAGGCATGCAGCACGCCCGCCGCTGCGTTTTCCACCGCCCAAAGAATGGCGTTTGTCGTCCCGTTCGCGGAAATGCTGGGCGTTGTACCCGGATACGCAAAGACTGTGCTGGTTTTTGACGAGGGCGATTGAGCGAGCCGCGCCGACGACAGGGGGAATGCCCGAATCGAGTCGCCCACCGCGCCGAAATAGACCGTGCCGTTAAACCAGGCGGGCATACCGAACTCCGCACTCGCCAATCCATTCGCGACTTCCTGGTACAGAGTACTGTTGTTGCTGGGATTGAACTTGCCCATGTTGTCCCGGTCGAACAGATAGAGATTTGCATCTTTTCCGGCTCCCAATGCCTAGATGCCGCGTCTGGCCATTCGCGTCCACGAGATCAGGCAATAACACCGCCCCGCCGGAGCCTAAGTCCTGGTCGGCGGCCGATTCCGCAACGGCGTTGTACATCGTCCAGTAGTCGGCCACTTGTGGCGTCCCTCCATTCACGAGTTACTCTTACGAACGAATTGCCAAAGTCGCCTCCATTCGGGAAGCCTTGCGCATTTAGCGTTGTGTCGAACGTTCCGTTCGCCATCGCGATAAAAATATTCCCGTTCGCGTCGGCCACAGGACCCGCGCCCGACCCCCAAATCGCTCCCTCCCCGCCGTTGGGCTCAAGGTTTAATACGGAGGTTTGCGCGAGCGTGTTCTCGTTGTATCCCATCAACCAGCTGGTGTAGGGCTGAGTATCGCAATGCGAGCTCCAGCCTATGTAGACGACTCCGTTCAACAGAAGGAGAGAAGTGCGCTCTTTGTACTGCCCGGGATCGAAGTAAACGGTTGAGCCGCTCCGATCTTCGCCGGTTCCTGGATACGTGGCTTGGACATCAACTGGGCCACCAAACTCTTCCGCCCCGCTAGTGATATCGAGCGCGTGTACCCTTTGGTGATACGCTCCCGCCGAGTCTTTACTCATCGCAACCATGTAAATGGATCCGTGAGCCCCGGCTTTCAGGTCTATCACCGGCGTTCCAGTAATGCCGATTTCGGGAATAACTTGCTGGCAGTTCCTTATGTCGGAGGGCGTCTCTCCCGATTTCAACAGCGAGACCTGCCATAATTGCGCGCCAGTCGCGGTATCGAATGCGTAAACGCTATCGTGCTCCGTTGCCGCAAATACGACGTTGTGAGTGCCGGCGCCCGGAATTTGGAGCGCAGGAATATACAGGGATTGGGCATCTACCTTACCATCTACTGGTAGATTCAGCAGCTTCCCAAAGCTAGCCGCGTTCACGTTCGCGGGCGTCAATTGCGTTTCCGTCAGGTTCTGACCGGTATGCGCGTTGTCATTGTGGTAGGTAAGAACGGTAGTTTGAGCTGCAGAGGCAGCAGGCCAAAGAAGCAAGAGTCCGACGATCGACCACGGGATCGGTGAGGACTCACGCTCCAGGCTCGGAATCGACATCAAGGGATTTCAATCGCCTGTTCAAGTATTCGCGCTCAACGCCGTTGGTCACTAACTCCAAAGCTCGATTATACGCCGAAGCCGCTTCTTGCTTGCGTCCGAGGCGGCGGAGCAGGTCTGCTCTCGCGGCGTGCAATAGGTAGTAGCCGTCAAGATCCTTGCTTCTGTCGATCTCATCCATCACCGCGAGTCCGCGCTCGAAGCCGGCGCTCATGCCAACGGCGACAGCATGATTGAGTGCCACAACGGCCGAGGGATTAAGGCGCGATAGCTCTCGGTAAAGCGCCGCAATCTCGCCCCAATCGGTTTGGCTGGCATCCTCTGCCTCTGCGTGGACGGCGGCAATCGCCGCCTGGAGTTGGTAAGGGCCTATGGAGCCAAGACGGAGAGCTGTGTTTAGATAGCCGATTCCTTCCCGAGCTTGTTCCCGATCCCAGAGCGAGCGATCTTGTTCGTCGAGCGTGACAAGATGCCCATCCGACGTTATTCTTGCGTTCCGCCTCGAATCATGTATCAGCATCAAGGCCAGAAGCCCGAGATTCTCCGCATCGTCCGGCATCAGCTCGCATAACATGCGGCCCAGCCGGATGGCTTCGCGGCACATATCGGCGCGCACTAAATGGTCGCCGGTAGTGGACGAATATCCTTCGTTAAAGATCAGGTAGATGACGCCTCTGACGGCGTCGAGCCTCCCCGAGATCCGCTCGCGCGGCGGTACTTCGTAGGGAATGCGCGCGTCCTGAATCTTCCGCTTTGCGCGCACGAGCCGCTGCGCGAGCGTTGGCTCGGGTATCAAGAACGCTCGCGCAATCTCGCCGGTGGTAAGCCCGCCGAGTGTTCTCAGGGTCAGTGCGATTTGCGCCTCGGGATTGAGCGCGGGATGACAACAGGTGAATATCAAGCGGAGCCGGTCGTCAGGATAGAGCTGCATTTCATCTTCACCCACGATCTCCTCGGGGCGTTGAAACGCGGGAAGATGATGCGCGAGCGCCACGGTCTTGTCCCGCTGCGTTGCTTCGCGCCGCGAGGCATCTATGAGTCTTCGCTCGGCAACAGCGGTAATCCATGCCGCGGGCTTAATGGGGATGCCTTTTTCCGGCCAGCTCGAAAGCGCCGAGGCGAATGCTTCCTGCATGGCCTCCTCGGCGCGATCGAACGACCCGCAAAGCCTGATCAGCGTGGCGATAATCCGGCTTCGTTCCTCCCGGAAGACAGATTCAATTGCGGCCTCTGTCTCACGCATTCACGAACTGGCGGCTTGTTGCCGGTTCCGCCAGGTCCGGGCGCGCCGGTAGCGCTGCAATTTGCCGGAATTCGACGCTGTTGGCACCGCAGCCTTCCTGGCAAATTCGCGAAGCCCAGTATCTCGCCTCGCTCGCGTCTTTGCAGTCGATAATCCAAAAGCCGCCCAAAACCTCTTTGGTTTCGGCAAACGGGCCGTCGGTCAGCGTTACTTTCCCATTCTGAGCGCGCGCCGTGACGGCGGTTGCGACGGGTTGTAGCGGATTCGCGGCCCTGAACACACCCTTCGCCACGGCATCGTCAAGAACAGCCCATGCGCGTTTCCGCCCCGCCATCTTTTCAGCCTCGGTGCTCCCCGCCATCCGTTCTTCATCCGTGTAAACCAAGAACATGTAATCCATTCCTGTGCTCCTTTCAAAGTTTTAAGCTATTGCAGCCTGCGAAAAATCCACGACCGGACGAATTTCGATCGAGCCGAGCGAAGCATGAGGAATCTTGGCGGCCCACTCGATGGCCTCGTCCAGATTCTTGCAGTCGAGCAGGTAGAATCCTCCAACCTGCTCCTTGGTCTCGGCGAACGGCCCATCCGTCGTCAAAGTCTGTCCGTTTCTTACCCGAACTGTGGTGGCGGATGTGGTGGGATGCAGAGCCTCGCCTCCTATGTATACGCCAGCTTGCCGGGCGGCTTCTGTATACCGGCTGTACTCCACCATCATGCCCTGCTGATCCTTGGGTTTCAGATTCGCGTCGGCAGTCTCGTCGGCGCAAATCATCAACAAATACTTCATCGCTTATCCTCCTGACTCACGTATCCTCCCGGCTCACGTGTCCTGCCGACTCACGTATTCTGCTGGCTCGGGAGCTGTGAAAAAATCGCAAGACCGCTCCCTTGCGGTCGCGGCTCGGTTCTGCTTATCGATCGGTTGCAGCATGTCACGTTCGGAACGGGGCGATTTTTTCACAGCTTCTCACGCGGCCTGTGCCGCAAGCGTAATCCGCCCCGCCGCGCGCTTAGCATCGGTCACGTGGCTGCGATGCATCATCTGATGCAGGGCGAGCGCTATGAAGCTATTTCCGTACGTAGCGAACTCGTGCTCTAATCCTTTGGGGGGCGCCTTGGTCGGCTTATTTAAGTCCTCCTCGCTCAGCGACTCGAGAAGCGTAAGGTTCCGCTCACGCAATTGAACATACTTTTCCCGAACCTCTGCGAAAGGCGGATACGCGCCCGCATCGCCGACCGGTTCCGATCCCTGGCCGAAGTACTGCCGCCACTCCGCGGCGGGGTTCTCATCCCCAAACAGCACCTCCGGAATCATGCCCTCCACCACGGCAAGATGGCCTATAGCCCAGAGCGGGTGGCACCCGCCGTTAGGTGTCGGAAACGTTGTTGGGGCATCGCTCATTTCATCGATGGCACTCAGCACCGCTCCGTTTGAAGCGGTTAGGGCGAATCTAATCGTCTCTTTCAGCTGCATTTTCTTTTTCCCTTCTCGATTTTGTCCTGAGTATCAAGCTCACTGTGGGAACGTCGCGCGAAGCAGGTGAAATCGACAGGGTTTATCGAAGATTTATGAAAAAAATTTTAGGGCCAAGCTCTCATTTTCGCCCTCTCTGCATCCCTACGGAAAGAGGGAATTGTGTCCAATGAAAGATCATTGTGTTGACGAGACTCACTAGACTCATCCTTACAGCCTCGGGTCTCCTGATTTTCGCCCTTTCGGCTTCGGGTCAGGACAATTACGAGATTCAGGTTTATGGTTCTGACACAGTGGCTCCCGGCGAAACGATGATCGAGCTGCATAACAACTTTACCTTCGAGGGATCGAAGAGCTATGTGAATGGCATGTTCCCGACCGATCACGCCTGGCATGAAACGATCGAGACAACGCACGGCTTTACGCCCTGGTTTGAAACGGGCTTTTATTTCTTTACGAGCGCGAGCGATCTGACCAGCTGGCAGTGGGTGGGCGACCACATCCGGCCGCGGGTCCGCGTGCCCGACAGTTGGAACTGGCCTGTGGGCGTGAGTTTATCGCTCGAGTTCGGCTATCAGCGCGCCAAGTTTTCGCCGGATACCTGGACACTCGAGATTCGGCCGATCATCGATAAGCAACTAGGCAGGCTCTATCTTGCATTCAACCCGGCGATGGATCGCTCGTTTCACGGTCCCAGCGTTAGCCAGGGGATTACGTTCTCGCCCGCCTTCAAAGCGGGGTATGACTTCACGAAAGTCATCAATGCGGGATTCGAGTACTACGGTTCGGTGGGATCGATTACCGGTTTCTCTCCTCTGCGAGACCAGCAGCAGCAGATCTTTCCCGCAGTCGACCTGAATTTGAGCCCGAATTGGGAATTCAATTTTGGGGTGGGCTTCGGCGTCACTCGCAGCACCGATCATCTGATTGTGAAGATGATTTTGGGCCGCCGCTTTGGAGGTGCGTCGCGCAAGACGCAGTGAGCCGAATCTCGTCAGATCCGCTCCCTGCCGGTCGCGGTTCCGAGACGACTCTCGGCACGCCAGTGGTTCAGAACTGGAAGCGAAGCTGGAGATCCAGACGGCGATTGTTGGTAGGCGTCTGCTCCGCGCCAAACCCGCCCGTAATGCCCGTCGGCTCAAGAAATGAGGGCGAGGTCATGATGCCGACGGGCGGCCCGTAATTCACGTGGTTGAGAATGTTACGCGCGTTGATTGAAAGCGTGAGATTGTAGCGATGCTCGGTAAGGCTGCCACCACCGCCGCCGAAACCGCCGCCACCCATTCCGCCGCCGCCGAAACCGCCGCCACCGCCGCGTCCTCCACCGCCGCCGCCGCCACCGCCACGGCCTTCGCCGCCCCCACCACCGCCGCCTTGGCTAGACCTTGCTCCCCCGACCACGCCGGCGAATTTGGTAGTTCCAAAACCCCATGTTCTGCTGAGGCGGAGGTTGACGCTGAGCTGTGTCGGGCCATTGCCGGCGTTGCGCACGAGAATCGGTTCCCCGGGCGTGGGATTCATATTGAGATAGCCGTATGGCGTCGCAATGATGCCGGGCCCAGGTCCGGTTGCAATGCCAGGCCGGTCGTTCACAACACCATCGAGGTTGTTATCGAGCCCGGTGGTGATGTCGAAGGGAATGCCCGAGCGCGCGATCAGAAACGGCGAGAACTGGAGCCGCAGCGGGCCGCGGATACTGCCGCCAATGAACGTGCGGTTGGTGATATCGAGCGAGGAGCGGCCCCACTCTCCGTTCAGATTGTATTGATTCACCGGAAGCGAAGTGAGCCCGTCCGTGTTCGAGTGGGCGTTATTCCAGATATAGGCTCCGAATAAAGAGGCGCGCGCGCCAACCTGCGAGGTCACGCGTACGATAACCTGCTGCTGCTCGAGGAGGCCCGCCGATTCGTAGAGGTACAGATCGCCGATGTTGCCATACGGCCGGATGCCTGAGTCCGGGTTTCCTGGCGTGACGGTGCCCGGCAGCGGCGCATTGATATCGCGCGCGTCGAATTGATGCACGCCGCGCGTGTTGGTGAAATTGACTGCGAGCGTTGTACGGCTGAAGAGCTGGCGTTCGATTCCGAGGGCGCTTTGTATCAGGTACGGCGCGTGAAGATTGCTGTCGAGAACATAGCGTACCTGCTCGTTGGGTGAAGGGGTCAGGCTCGGGACATTCGGGATATTGGGATAAAACGTGGGATCTTTCACCAGGTAGAACTGCTGATTGACGCCGTTGTTTTGCTCGGCAAAAGCGACATCGGTTTCGTCGAAGCGGATGTAGAACATTCCGAAGCCGCCGCGGATGACGGTCTTCGGCCGGCCGCTCCCGCCCGACAGCTTAGGCGACCAGGCGAAACTAAAACGCGGCGCAAAATCGAGCCAGTCGTGGATGTTGGTCTGACCCTCCCAACGAAGCCCTGCGCTGACGGTAAGATTCGGAGCGACGCGCCAATCGTCCTGCACAAATGCTCCGACATCGCTCTGATTAATCATGATGAAGGGATTGCCGCGGCTCAGCGTGAACTGCGTGGGAATGCCTAACTGGTACGACTGCGTGCACTGAGAAGGGATCAGGCAGCCGAACGTGAATGTTCCATTGAAGTTCGTCGGCGTATAGTAATTGAGATTGTCGGAACGGACCCTGACTCCGTACTTTATAGTATGTTTGCCTTCGGTCATCGTCGTGTAATTCTGGAACTCGAAGCGGTCCGTGGTTTGCCTGGTATCGCCGGTAGTTGAGCCTCCGCCGGTGAATGCGCCTTGCACGACAATTTCCGGCGCGTCGGTTACGGCCAGGTTATCGAGAAATTCGCGGCGATACTGGAACCGGGTTTCGTTGACTACTTTTGTCGAAAAGACCTGCGTGTCGGTGATCTGGGCGGTGTGCTCGTACTGATCGTAGCTGTAGCCATTCTCCGGCAAGTCGAACCCCGTCACGTTCCACAGCTTGCGGTAGTTGTCGAGGTATGAATAGCGCATGCTGAGGGTGTTGTTGGGTCCTAGCTGCCAATCCACTCGAGGGCTCACGGTGGTGCGGTCCTGAGGAGTGGGAACGAACCCCCGGTTATTCAGGATGCTCCCCGGACTGTTCGGGTCGAGAATGTACGCGTTTAAAATTCCGTTATCGTCAATCTGACGCCGCTCGACGTCGATAAAAAAACTGGCTTTCTTGCTAATGGGTCCGCTGACATTCCCGCCGAAGGATTGCGAGCTGAAATTCGGCGTCGGACCGGTCAAGAAGGGATTGCGGGCATTCCACACGCCATCGCTGATGTCGTAGAAACCCGTCCCATGAAATTTGTCCGATCCGGGCTTAGTGAATATCTCGATGCGCCCAAAGCCGAGCTTGTCGAATTCGGAAGCAAACGGGTTTTGGTTGATGCGTATTTCGCGAATCGACTCTTTCGGTGGAAAACGCCCGGTGCTGAAGCCATCGATGAAAATCTGCGGTCCGCCGGGTCCGGCCGAGGGGCCGGCCAGCGCTTCGAGGTCTTGCTGAAGGTCGTCGGGATCGTCAGGCAGAGCGGCCAAATCCTCCTGGCGGAGCACCAATGCGTCGGCGTTCTGCGAGGGATCGACGCTGATCTGGGTCGTCGAATTGGACTCGACGTTGATTTCCTCTTTTACCTTCTGGGGCGTCAGCACCACGTTCGCTTGCGCGGATTGACCGGGGGTCGTCTGGACAGCCACCACGCCAGCCTGTGTTAGCCCTTTGACGTCGACCGAAACCGTGTATGTGCCAGGCTTGAGGCCGCGAAACACGTAAGTGCCGTCGCCTTTCGTTTTGCCGGTTTGCGTGGCCCCGTTCTCATCGGTGAGCGTAACTGGCGCGTTCGGAATGATGGCGCCTGTGTTGTCTTTCACAGTTCCCTGTATTACGCTGCCCCTCGGAGCACTGCGCGCCGGCTGACGGAAGCAGACGGTGGAGTTTGCGCCAGAAGCGCAACCAGCGGCATTAGAAAACAAAGCATCAAGACATTAAGTCTTCGATAGACCATGCAACCTCGTCGAAAAAATTCTCAGGAAAGTACGCCTCAAGTTACTGCTCGCCCGGAGTTCCTATGTCCAGGTTCCAGTTGGAAAGATCCACACGCCGCCACCGCCCCGCGGCGGCCACCGCCTTGCCCTTGTTGCGGCGCGGCAAACAAGGGCTCAACACCGGCGATGATGTTAATCGCCGTCAGGCGGGTTTTGTCGTCGCCGACCCCGCCTGAAATCACTACCTGCTCACCAGGCTTCAAGTCCGACAAAGGAACTTTCGGAAGCCGTTCCAGCATTTGCGAGATATCGCCGCCTGCAATCCCGCCCGCTGCGGGCCAGCGCGGGGGTCCAGCCGCATTTCCATTTCCCGCCTCGCGAGGCTGCATACCCTGGCCGCCAGCCTGTTGAGGAGTGCCCGGCGCGGGCCCCGCTTGAGTTCCGCCTGGCGCGCCGGCTCGCGCGCCCGCGTTCATGCGCCGGGCCAGCATGGTAGCCATCATGGGCGGCATTTGGCGTACGGTGGAATCGTCCGTCAACGTGACGCTCACCGGCTGCTTGGTTTGAATATTCGTTGCTTGTATCTGTTTGCCATCGGGTGAAATGGAAACGATAGTAGCGGGGATGGTTTGGAAGGCTCCGGAAATGATTCGTTCCGCCGTGATCTTCGCTCCATCCTCGCTCGCATTCCCGAGAACCCGAAGCTGGTCGCCGGGCTTCAACTCGGAGATCGAACTGGGCTTGGCATCCGTATATTTCACGGAATTCGGCGCATAGCGCGTAAACTGCGTGCTCGAGTTGGCGATAACGGTTACAGTCTTGGGGCCCTCGGGGGTCCGCTCTGTCATTGTGATCTGATTCGCCGAGGGATCGACTGCTGCAAGCACGCCGCGGCTTCCGCGCTTTTGCCAGTCGGCCAATTCGGCTTCGCGCTTTTGCTGGAGCTCGCCGGCTGTCATAACGATGACAATTAAGGCATCAAGTTTTGGTGCGGAGGGGTCCTTGTGGCCCCGCGCAAGAAGCCGGTCGCCCGGCGTGATCTGCGATGCGTCGATGGGCTGGGCTTTCTTTAGGTCTTTTTCGCCCGGTGGTACCTTGAGGAACCGGCGGGTAGTCTCGGTCGAGACCGTAAACTCGGTTCCGGTTTTGTCGTCCTTCACCTTGAATGTCTTGTTGGCGGGATCGACTGAAGTGACACTCCCCAAAACCTGATCGAGTTGCGGGTGTGCCGCCTCTTGCGCCCGGACAGGAAAGGCGACAAGCGCCAGGGCTAAGAACAAGATCAGACTGAAGAAACTGGTGTTAACTAAGCTTCGTACCCGACTACGAACGAACTGCATTTGTATTGGGGGCGGAAACCGCACAAACAGGGTTACGCATGGATGCCTAGGGTGGTCCCCCAGGTTTTGTAAAGACTTGTCGAACCAGCAAGATGGCCAGCAAGGTAAGGCTTGGACTATCGGCGGAATTTGTCCTGCCAGTTCTCGATCACGGTGAAGGCCGGCGGCGCTACCGATCCGGTAGTGCTCATGATGAACCGCCGGCCATCTCTCGTCACGTCAAACTGAAAGTCACTGGTCGTACCGTATTGTGGGATACCCGCAATACGAAAGAGGGGCTTGGGTTCACCGAATTCGAGCGATGCTGCGACTGGCACCGCATGGAGCCAATTGCTGGTGCTCACATAGAAAAGCTCGCGGCCATCCGGACGCCAGCGCACGATCCATGCGCCATCCCTCGACACCTGCCGCCTCTCACCAACCAGCCGAGGTGATGGTATGGAGTCGAATGCCTGGACGTAAACTTCGGGCCTGCCCGATTCCTCAGAAACAAACGCGATTCGTCTACCGTCCGGCGAGAAAACGGCTCCCCATTGCGCAAAATCGCTCCGCAAAAGGGGCATGACGTTGCCGCGCGCCGTGTCCGCCAGCCATACCTCCTGTTCTTCTTCGCCAAGCCCCGTGTCGAACGCAATGAATCGACCGTCCCTAGCCCAGTCCGTGGGCATCTGGATCTGTTCGATTGCCTGGCTCTGGGACGAGTCTGTTATAACCTGCTGTTCCTTGCCATCCCCAGCGGCCTCTAAACTCGCCAATGCGGGAGGGCCAGTGAGAGAGGTGCCAAAGGCGATGCGCTTTCCGTCTGCCGACCACACTGGCCTCCCATGAACTGCCGGAGGGTATGTGAGCCGCCGGCTTCCTGTCCCGCTTGATTCGAAAACCCATATGTCCAATCCGCCATTGCCCGGACTCCAGACCCCTGCCGCTACCCGTCGCCCGTCGGGAGAAATTCGCACTGTGCCGCTATAAGGCATTGGCCGGCCAGCCGCGCTCAGAATATGGCCCGCCCGGTCATACCAGTTCAACTCCGAGACGGGAAACCCAGTTTGATACACCAGGACGCCATTGTCTGAAACCGAGAAGCACGGCGAAGGTCTGAAATAAATGACGTTCTGAACGATCGGAAACGAATCGCCCGCCAGGCGCACTCGGTCCGCGTCGAAGGGTTGGGCCAAGAGACTTGCCTCACGGATAAACAGCAGATACCCGGGGTCGCCACGGCGCAGCGGAGGCGCGTACTGAACCCGAGAATCCGTCTCCATTAAAGGCACCGACTTGTGGCTGAAATAATCTGTCGCCAGTGCGCGATATCGCCCCAATGCCGGATCGAAAACGACATGAATGAAGTTATTGTGCGGGAGAAATTGCGGCCAGCGCATGTCCGCGCCTGGAAGCTCCCGCAGCGCGCCGTTCTCTATCTGAAGCTCATAAAAAGTATGAGGTCCCAAATAGAGCAGCAAGTCTCCCTTTGAGCGCCATGTTCCGAACATAGTAATGAAAGGAAGATTGGCTACCGCACGCGTGGAACCGGTCTCTAAGTCCGCTTCCTTCAGACTCCGTTTCACCGAGTAAAAAATGGAACGGCTATCTGGCGACCAGAACACCACCCAGGCTCCTTCGGTACCGGGCACAGTCCGCATCTCGAGCGAGGCAAGGTCGCGGATCCAAACGTTGGTACCGTTCAAGCCCGTCGCCGTGAAAGCCAACCGCTTTCCATCGGGCGAGATGGCGAAAGGCTGACGGCTGATCGGCGGCGCAAAGATAATACCCGGCGGCGGAGAGATAACAAATTGCAGAACCGGCCGGGGGATCGAGCCGGGCTTCGCTGTCAACAGCGTCACCACCCCCCAGATCCCGAACGCTGCGCCGACTACAGCTAGCGCCATCCATACCTTAACCGGCGAAAGAACGGAGTGGCTTTCGGCAGTTGCTTTGGCATCTGTCGAGATCGTCCGCGCTTCAACGGGAGCAATGGCTGGTTTTTCAACGGGCGCAACAAAACGATAGCCTTGGCCGGGCATGGTCTCAATGTAGAGCGGACGATCGGCTGAGTCGCCGAGCGCCTGCCGAACCTTATTTATCGCAGCGTTGAGACCATGCTCAAAATCGACGAAGGTGTCATGGGACCACACCGTTTGCCGCAGCTCCTCGCGGGTCACTACCTCACCGGCTCGCTCGACTAGAGTACGCAGCACTTGAAAGGGTTGATTTTGAATCCGGATTCGGACACCGCCCTTGCGCAATTCGCCGCTCACGCCATCGAGCTCAAAGGCGCTGAAGCGGAACCTTTGGCCATTGAGTTGAAAGGGCCCTAATTGGTAGCGCTCCATTTGGACCTCCATTATGGATCACCTGGGCAAATGACGCGCCAAAAAGAAACACCATCGAATGAACGGATTATCCAATGATCCCGAATTTATTTGGAAATGACAGCCGAGGTATGGACGTTTCGGGCACCCTGATGCAACATGCATTCCGATGTGTAAGGAGGGCTAGGTGACACTAGCGAATTTTACAAAGACAGCCGGGGCGGGAGCATCGTTTGCCTTGGTCGTATTCGCGGGAATGCTGGTCAGTTCGCCGCGTGGACGGGCGCAAGATTGGAACGAGGACGAAGCGAGGATTCAACAAGGATTCGATATCGCGCCGGTTCCGCTCAATCTGGTGGGGAAGGACCGGAAGCTGGTGGGCTTGGGCAGCTATTGGGTCAACGCCGTGTACGATTGCAATTTTTGTCACACCTCCGGCGGCCCTCCAAACTTCAATTTCGCCGCCGGTTTCAATCCATACTTTGGACAGCCGAAGAAAACCGACCCGACCACCTACCTGGCGGGCGGCACGGACTTCGGTCCAGCCATCCCGGGTCCGGGTTATGTTGGTCCGGACATTATTTCCCGCAACTTGACGCCGGACAAAACGGGCAGGCCGGAAGGTGGCAACACACTATCTCAATTCATGCAAATCATGCACACTGGCGTCGATCTGGACCACCTCCATCCGACCTGTACAGCATATCGCCGACCCCCAAGCCGGCAAACTGCATTCCGCCTCCCGTCGATGGAAAGCTTCTCCAAGTCATGCCCTGGCCCGACTTTCAAGATATGAGCGACCATGACCTGCGCGCCATTTACGAATATCTAAGCGCGATCCCCTGCATCGCCGGACCACCCGCGCCCAGCCCGCTACACAACGATTGCGAGT
>CAVRNU010000064.1:0-66362 GCA_963722585.1 Bryobacterales bacterium
ACAGTAAATCGTTTCGTGACAGCAGTATGACCTATCTCCGGCGAATTCCTACCGGAATAGCGAGAGATTGGGCTTTCCCGCAAAGCCACTGCCCTCTTTGACGGACCACGTATCGTCGAGGCCTGCGCTATGAGCCTTGTGTTCGCCGACCCAACTCTGCGGCAGGTCGCAGATTCCAGCGCCTGCTGGTACCACTACGTCGTTCCAGAGCTGCAGACGTACTGGATAACTCCAGGGATATTTGCTCATCAGGCATACTCCGAGGACGCGGAACCGCTGCTGGTTCGCACGGAGTTTGGTCAGGAAACGCAGCGGCCGCTGGAAGTCAAGAGAGTATTTCGGCGAGATTCAGCGAATTTCTTGGAGCGAGACCGGTCTCCCGATACTCTCGGCGAATTGGAACAGCTTGTAGAACAGGGTGTTCTAGATTTTTCGCAAATACCTGATGTTGGTCCGCGCGATTGCGTTTATGTGAGGGAAGCCGGCCTGCCGCATGCGCAGGCGGCGTTGCTTTGGCTAAGACAATTCTCAGGGTCCCAACGGCCCAGGACGATCATCCATCTCGCGACATCCTGTCTCGGCGAGCTGACAGCAGGCGGCTCCGGTCCCACATTGTCGCGCAAACTGGGAGAGCGGATTAGAAAAATCCTTGCTTCGGAGCTTCAGACGTCTGTGAAGCTGGTGGCCACTGACGAGATCGCGGCCTCTTATCTTGAGAACCTACTCCAGCTTTCGGTGGAATGCTGGCCGAGTCCGCACGTTGCTCGAACCACTCCGAAGTACAAAACTGGGGCGGCTGGCGGGAGACTCCTTGCCATCCTGGGAAATCAATCGGTCGATAGGGGCATTCGAATAATTCCAGAAATGGTGCGGCTGCTGCTCGATCAAAATCCTGATGCAGCCCTTCTGGTCCATCATGGCCTGGGTCCAAAGACGTTGGACACTGAGCCCGAGCTTCTGGCTTTGGAGAAGCTAAACAAACGATTCGTTTACATGCCTCGATGTGTGTCGCGGCGCCGCTGGAACGAAATTCTTTCTGCCGTCGACCTGGCCGTCCTGCCATATGATCCTCTAGTTTTTCGCCACCGCGGCTCGTGGCTGCTTGACGAGCTCATTGCAAACGGGTCCCAGCGGCCGTTCCGGCCAACACTCGTTTAGAAACCCGCATGAAGTCTTTCGGCATTCGCGGGCCGGCTTTCAATGAGCAGACGCCGACGTCAATCGCCAGAGCAGTGAATGAGACTCTCGCAGATTATGATGAGGCGGCGAAATTGGCATCGGCAGCCAGGGAGCAGTGGGCGAAGACCCAAGGAGCTCAGCGGTTAGTTGCGAACATCCTCTCCTGGTTTCCGGAACAGCGCCCCAGGTGGCATGGTTGGCCGAAGATTATTGGCAGCCACCATCGTTCGAAGCGCATACTGTTGAGCTGGGCTGTAGATCCATCTCATCTGCCGCCACCCAACCTGTCAGAGAACCAGATTACGGTAGGGCCTCATGCGCTAGCCACCGCCAAGACGTTCTTGCGTCCGAATACCGCCAAGCCGTTTGCCGCTTATACGCCTTTTTTCCATACGTACGACTTGAAAGCAGTGCTTGAAGCGCAAGGCATCACAGGGCCGTTCGATCTGGTTGTGGTTTCGGCGGAATCGAGCTTTGGCAACGCCCCTTTGAACGCGAATGCGTTTGGCTGTCCTACGCTTCTTTATGCGGGCGATACCCATTGGGGAAAAACGGTCTTGAAGAGAATGGTTGACTACGCTGTGCTGGGAGGATTCGACTACGTGGTCACTACCTTCAACCGCCAGCACTTGCATTGGTACCTGGAGGCGGGCAAGCAAAAGACTGCGTGGATCCCCGGGTTAGCGGTCCAACATATTCCGCAAGTGTTCTCGGATAAGAAGGAGAGCAGAATCGCATTTTCCGGCCAGCGATCAAACCACCATGCGAGGAGAGTAAGGCTACTGAACTGCTTAGAGAGAGCCGCCCTGCCCCTGGATATTCGAGGTCTCTCCCGCGAGGATGCGGCCGCCTGCTACAATTCCTCACTGCTGTCGTTCAACACCAGTCTGAACGGTGACTTGAACCTGCGGACATTTGAAGTGATGTCGGCAGGAGGATGCCTTCTCACCGACCGGCTTGCTCCTGAATCCGGGCAGATGCTGCTATTCGAGGAAGGGCGAGACTACCTTGGCTATTCGAGTGAAGGAGAATTGCTCGAGATGGCGCGGCGGTGCCTCGCCGATCCTGAGCGGGCAATCGGCGTTGCTGCGAATGGCCACAAGACGTATACCGAAAACTTCTTACCTGAGCGTCAAATTGCCGCGCTGATGGACTGGATTTTTTCAGGAAATCTCAAACCGGAATACGGCTCGAGTTGGGACGCGCGGCCTGAGATTGCCGCGTCCGATCCGCTTCCTCTGGCCGAACGCATGACGATCTATGAGAGCTTGCAGCAGGCTCATCAGGCAAAAGAGACGGTCCGTGTGCTGGCGACTCCAGGCGTGCCGGGTTGCGTGATTGCAGACATGATAGACCTGCCTCGCCTTTCCTGTTACGTACTGGAAGGAGAGCAAACAGTGAAGCCGGCTCTGGAGCGTTTTGGACTGGGAGCTCGGGTTAAATATGTGGACTCCCGTAAACGCGCCAGGCAAAAAGGACCGTGGGATTACCTGATTGCGACACGCAAAACAGCCTCCGAATTCCAAGCTTCAATCCCGCACGCCGATCTCATTACCGTCGGCAACATGAACCCGCCCGCCTAGAACTCCGCCCTTCGACATACCGCCGAGCAAACCACCCTCTGTTGACACTAAAGCGCTAAGCAAGCGATACTAAGCGATCTCCACAAATTACCGTTTTGGTGACGGGGAAGTTTCGATCAAGTCACTCCGTTGGTGGCCATGAGGGGGCGTTCATGCTTGCTAACAACGGCTTACGCGCCGTACTAGTATCCGCGTTTCTGTTTTGTTTTTGTTCGATTCTCTACGGCCAGGCAACCGGCACCATATCCGGCACGGTCTCCGATGCGACGGGCGCAGCTATCGCTGGAGCCACGGTCACGGTGACTGCCGAGGGCACAGGTGCGGTGCGCGCCGGTACAACCGACACCGCCGGTCACTACGTTATCCCTCTGCTCGGAGTTGCCAGGTACACTGTGCGGGCTGAATTCAAAGGCTTTCAACCCTCCGAAGTACACGACGTTCGGCTGCAAGTGGATGAGCAGCGGGAATTGGACTTTAAAATTGTGCCGGCCAATGTGCAGCAGAATGTTGAAGTTTCGGCGACCGCCGTCGCGGTGCAAACCACGAATCCGACGCTGGGTCAGGTGATTAACTCGCAGCAAGTCGCCGAGCTGCCATTGAACGGCCGCGACTTTGTGCAATTGGCAACACTCACGCCGGGCACAACCCAGGAAACCAATCCAAACAGTTTTTTCAATGGGGGCGCCAGCAGCGAAGTTTCGGCTCGTGGATCTTTCTCGCTTTCGGTTGGCGGCTCGCGGGCCAACTCGACCGACTGGCTGCTGGACGGCAACGACAATAACGAGCTAACCGCCGGCGGCATCGCGATCCTGCCTTCCATCGACGCGATCCAGGAATTCAAAGTTCTTACCTACAACTACTCCGCCGAGTGGGGAACGCGCGCGGGACCTACTGTTCTCGTTACGACCAAGTCCGGAACCAATGCTCTCCACGGCACCGTTTTCGAATTCTTTCGCAACACGAAATTAGACGCGCGCAGTTTCTTCGCCACCTCGACCGAACAATTCAACCTCAATCAGTTCGGCGGTTCAGTGGGCGGCCCAATCAGGAAGGACAAAACATTCTTCTTTGCGGACATCCAGAATAAGATGCAGCGGCACGGGATACCGTTCACGGGCTTAGTTCCCACCGCCGACATGCGTACCGGAAATTTTACCGACGACGCATTCGGCAATCCCCGGTCCGGCCTCCTAGTTAATCCCAACGTGACCGGCGCCTCGAACACCGCTTTCCAATGCGACAGCGCTGGAAATCCGATTCCCGCCGCTCCCGACGGCAGCCAATCGGGCGGCGTCTCCTGCAACAAAATTCCTTCCAACCTGATCAACCCGATCACTCAAAAGATGATCAATCTGTATCCGCTGCCAAACGCCAACAATGCCGCGCTTGGTTATAACTACGTCAACGAGCCCGTACGAAAACTGAACGAAGGCGAGTTTGATGTTAGGCTCGATCACAATTTTTCTAATAACGACTACGCCTTCGCGCGTTTCAGCTACGATCAGGCCACCTCCTACGTTCCCGGCGGGTCGCCTGGCTTTGCCGAAGCCAATCCTTTTGCGAGCAATCAAGGTATTCTCAACCATGCCCGCAACGTAGCCATCTCCGAGACGCACGTTTTTTCGCCCAACACCGTCAATCAAGTCAACGCGGGCTACAACCGCATCTTCGATTACATCTCCTCGCAGGGCACCGGAAGCTGTCTCTCGGCGGCTATCGGTATTCCTGGAGCCAATCTGGGCGGAGTGAGCTGCGGGCTTACCAGTACGCAGATGGACGGCGGCTACTGGTCGTTGGGCGATCGCGGCTATTCGCCTTTTATCGGCGGAACGAACGTCTGGTCCGTTTCCGACTCGCTCGACATGATCCGAGGCAATCACGACATTAAAGTGGGCGGAGAAATTCGCGCCATGCAGATGAACGTCCTCGCCGAAGGTTTTCAAGATGGCTATTGGATCTACACCGGCGCGTGGGTTGGCGACGCCGAGGCCGATTTCCTGCTTGGTTTACCGAGCCTCGCCCTTCACGATCAGACGTTCAATGGCAATGTCACCGGTCGACGCTGGAAACTTTTCCGTCCTTATATCGAAGATGATTGGCGAGTCACCAAAGACCTGACGTTGAACCTCGGTCTAGCTTGGGCGCTCGTCACCCCCATCACCGAAGCCGCCAACCGTCAAGCGGATTTTAATCCCGCCAATGGTCAATTTTTGATCGCCGGGCAAAATGCCGGCCCCGCGGCGGGTATTCAAATGGATTTAACCGCGCTCGAGCCGCGCGTCGGGCTGGCATGGAAGCCGTTTGGCAGCCGCAATACCGCGATACGCGGAGGGTACGCGATCTTCCACGATTCATCCTGGAACCAGGGCGCGCAGGGTCTGTGGCAGAATCCGCCGTATTATGCGGAATCAGACCAGTATGCGTTCACTCCCGGGTGCACATTTGCGACCGCTGCCTGCGCGACGAAGTATGGACTGACACCGCTGGCCATCAGCGCATCGAACGGCTTCCCGCTGTTCACGGGGCCTCCCAACCCCGCCGATTTTACAGGCACGATTCAAGCTCAGAATACGAATTTCAAGCAAGGCAGAGTTCAGCAGTTCAACATCAACGTGGAGCACCAACTGCCTGGAGAGATTGTTGTGACCGTAGGGTATGCCGGATCTCGCAGCTCGCACATTCTGATCGACGGTAATAACATTAATGTTTCATCGCCCTCAGCTTGCGGAACCGTTTCCGGTTACACGCTCGGCTGCGGCCCCGGTGGTGCCTCGTTCGGCGTTCCGTACCCGGCATTCCCCTTTTCTACGATCTCGAATATTTATGACGCGGGTAAGGCCCACTACAATTCACTTCAGATCAAAGCCGAAACCAAGAGTTCGCGATATGGAATCTATGCTCTTCTCGGGTACACGTATTCGAGAGCCTACGATAACGGCTTCACCGATGGCCTTGGAAGCCTTCTCGGCGCAACCTACTTTCCGTTGCCCGGATGGCAATCTCTGGATTGGGCGCTTTCGCAAATCAATTTGAACCAGAATTTCACCGCCAGTATTATTTATCAACTGCCATTCGGCAAGGGAAGAAAATTTGGCAGTTCTTGGAGCACCCCGCTCGATACGGCCTTGGGAAATTGGGAGGTCACGGTGATTGAAAAGGTGACTTCGGGGTTCCCGGTATTCGTCGTGGATAGCGCCAATAACTCGGGCGTCAACTTTCAGAACAACGGGAATAGCCTGAATCGCCCAAATCAGACTTGCAATCCTCAATCCGGCCCCCAGAGTTTAAGCGAGTTCTTCAACACGTCCTGCTTTTCGGCCCCCGCCGCCGGCGAGCTCGGAAATGCGTCGCGAACGCCCGTCTCAGGCCCGGACTTCGTCAACACCGATTTCTCGGTCATTAAACACTTTCCAATCCGGGAATCGGTGCGGCTCGATTTTCGCGCCGAGTTTTTCAACCTATTCAATCACGCTCAATTCGGCCAGCCCGGATCCGACTTCAATTCGCCGGCAACGTTTGGAACCATCAGCTCGACTGTGAACAATCCGCGCGTGGTTCAATTCGCCCTGAAACTCGCGTTTTAAGAGGGCGGGTGGAGGCGGCAAAATGTCGGCAAGGGCGAGCCGGGAGGCTCGCCGCGGACCGGGAGGTCCGCCCCACGACTGCCCTCGCGCCAGTACGGTCATCTCTAGAAACCAATAGGCTGTTACAGCATCGTTACGGCCTGTTCATGGACATGTAAGACTACATGGATATTCTGAGGTGCGTTACCCGAGGGTTTCGGCGCTTACGCCCGGACCCCGTCTATCTCGCACCAGAGGAAACTATGATCCTACGAAGGACGCTAAAGCTGTTATGTTGCAGCGCCATGGCCTGTTGTTTGATGGCGGAGAGCCCGGAAAGTGGCGGGAACGCAGGCACATCGACAGCTCCGGCGCAAGCGATTTCAGTAAAAGACATACAAGAATTACGAAAGAAGATTGCCGAGCAGCAAAAAGAGATTGAGCGCCTCCAAAAGTCTGTGGCCGAACAGCAGACGTTATTGGATAACACGATGAGGACAGTGGCTGCGGGAGCAACCGAAAATGCCAACGCCAACTTGCTTGCCACTCCACCGCAACTACAACCAATCGGCGATATGGGCAATGTGCCGCTAGCGCAAACGCCGGCCTCTCGCGCCGGCCGCGGTCAAGCTACAACAGCCACGGCCGAGCCGCCGCTCTCTTTCAAAATCGGCAATACCGATTTCACTCCCTTCGGGTTTGTTGATCTGACGTGGTACGGCCGATCCACAAACGTAGGCAGCGGTATCGGCACAAACTTTGCCAGCATCCCGTATGACTCCGCCGCAACCGGCCGGATCGGCGAAAACAACTTCAGCACGCAGAACAGCCGTTTGGGCTTGCGCGTCGATAGCACTGTTGCAAGCGCGAAAGTGCTCGGTTACTTCGAGGCTGACTTTTTGGGTAATGATGCCAGTAATGTCTTCGATACGAGCAACTCCAATTCGTTCCGTATGCGGAACGTCTTTGTTGACGTGAAGAAGGGTCCGCTCGAGATCATGGGCGGGTCAGGATTGGTCGTTATGACTCCGGGCCGGGTTGGTATATCTCCATTGCCGGCCGATCTCTTCTATTCGCAGGATATGGACACCAATTACCAGGCGGGCCTAATCTGGGCGCGCCAGTCGCAGTTCCGCATCGCGTATCATCCGAGCGACAATTTCCATCTGGCGCTTTCGCTCGAGAACCCCCAGCAATATTCCGGTGGAAGCTCCGGAAGTCCTTCAATCACGTTCCCAGCGGCGTATGCCTCGAACACGGCTATCACGAATCAATTCGGCAACGGGAGCACCAATGAGTTCAGTGTTCCGAACTCGAAGCCCGATTTCATCGTGAAAGCCGCTTTCGACAGCCGCCCGGGCGGCAAGCTGCAGCATATCGAAGTCGCCGGCTTGCTTCGCAATTTCAAGTACTACAATCCGACATTAAGCAACAACCAGGGCAAGACGTTTACGGCCACTGGCGGAGGCGGATCGGTGAACGGTAACTTCGAAGTCTTCAAAAACGTTCACCTGATCGCCAATACGTTCTTCAGCGATGGAGGCGGCCGCTACATCTTCGGCATGGCCCCGGATCTGGCGCTGAAGCCGAACGGCAATTTGTCCCTGCTCCATTCATGGTCGACTGTCGACGGAATTGAAGCGAACCTTTCAAAGAACCTCATGCTATACAGCTATTACGGCGGCGCGTACATCGGGAAGGACGCGCTTCTCGATACCAATGGGAAGTACGTCGGATACGGCTATACCGGCTCATCGAACAGCCAGAACCGCGATGTTCAAGAGTACACGATTGGACTTATTCCAACCTTCTGGAAAAGCCCTCACTATGGTGCGCTCCAGCTCATCACGCAATATTCGTACTTGTGGCGGGTGCCGTGGTACCTGGCGGCAAACACGCCGAAGAACGCCAAAACCAACATGGTCTGGATCGATCTTCGCTACACGCTGCCGTAGAGCCTGGTGGCCGGGCAGGCCCGGCCAGTACAAAACACAGGCCGTCACCCCTCGCGTAACGCTATCATCGGATCGATGCGGCTTGCCCTGTATGCCGGTAGATAACACGCGACCAGCGCGACGGCCAGTAGCACGATTGCCGCTCCTGCTACGCTTGCCGGATCGCTCGCGCTGATGCCATACAGCATTCTCGTGAGCAGACGCCCGACAAACAGCGCCGCCCCGAAGCCAATCGCTACGCCCGTCACAACCAGCAACATCCCTTGCTTCAGGATTAGCCGCAGCACATTTCCACGCGCCGCGCCGAGCGCCATGCGCACTCCAATCTCGCGTACACGTTGATTCACAGAGTACGCCATGATCCCGTATAATCCGATGCTCGCGAGGCCCAGCGCAAGCAGCCCTAACACGCTTAGCATTGCCACGCCCATTTTCGCTTGAAACAAACCCTGATCGATAATCGTATGTCCTGTTCGCGCATCGTTAACGGAAATGCGCGGCGAGATCTGGCGTACTTCGCGTTGAACGGGGATTAATATCTGCTGCGGATCTCCCTTGCTTCGCACGTACAACGTCATCGCGTCCGAGTAATTCTGTTCGAGAGGCACATAAACGCAGGGTTGCGGCGGCTCTCCCAAAGTAGAGTAATTTGCAGTCCTGGCAACGCCGACGATCTGCCGCATTTCCGTTTCGCCCGGCAGCTGAATGCGCTTCCCTAATGCCTCCCCATTGGGCCAATAATCGTGCGCCATCTTTTCATTGACGATCGCTACGGGAGTGGAGTTTTCGCGGTCCATCTCCGTGAACTCACGGCCTTTTTCGATTGGTATGCCCGCCGTTTCGAAGTAATGGAGATCGACTGTGTTCAACACCGTCGTGACTACGTCCGCTTTCGATCGTTGCTCGTGGCCCTCCACTTTGAGTCCGCTTGCAAGCCTGCCCCACAGCGGCAGATTCGATGCCCATGAAACTGACTCGATACTCGGCATAGCCCCAACCTGCTCGCGCACTTCTTTGTAGAACGCCTTCGTTTGCGGCTTCCCATATCCGGCCTGTCCCGGATTCGTCAGTCAGTACCGCAAGGTGGCTGGTCTCGAAGCCGGGATCCATATCGTATGCCCGTCAAATGCTTCGCAAAAACAGCGCTGCCGTCATGAGCGCCACGAACGAAAAAGCCACCTGCCCTACTAGCAAAGTATTCGCTAGGCTAACTTTTAGCCGGCTGCTGCCACTCGTCCGCGATTCTTCTTTCAGAGTTTCCGCTACGCTCGTGCGCGAGGCCCGCAACGCCGGAATTGTGCCGAACACAAAGCCAGTCAGCAGCGCGACAGTTAGGGTAAACACAAATACCGTTGCATCCATGTTTGGCTTGATCATGTTCGCCGAGACCCCGCCCGGCAGCGACGACCATAACAGTTGCAAACCCGTATACCCGATCGCCAGTCCCACCACGCCGCTCAGGAACGCGAGAAACACGCTCTCGGTAAGAAGCTGCCGCACCAACCTTCCGCGGCTCGCTCCGATTGCCAAACGGACCGCGATTTCCTGCCTTCTGGCTGCCGCGCGCGCCAACAGCAGGTTCGCCACATTCGAGCACGCTATCAGCAAAACAATGGCCACGATAATCAGCAGCACTGCGCTGCCGAATAAAAAGGGCGTACTCCCGCTGCCCGAGCTTCCGAAGAGAACATCGGTGATCGGCAGTACCGCAGCGCTATGCCCCTCGTCCGCTTCCGGGTACTCGCGTGCCAGCGCCGATGCTATGGTTTCGAGATCGGCGCGTGCCTGCGCGCGGCTCACTCCGCTCTTTAACCGACCGACCCCCAGAAAAGCCGCCTTGATTCGGTTGCTTAGGGCGCCCTGCATTTCGTTGGGTAACAATTGTTCCGCCATCGCTGCCGGTATCCACAGATCGGGTCCGAAGATCGCATTCATTCCGATGAATCTGGGCGGAGCGACACCTACAACCCTGAACACCACGTTGTTGAGGCGGAGAGTTCTACCCACTATGTCGTTCTCACCTCCGAACCGCGCCTGCCACGTCGCGTAGTTCATCACCGCAACGGCGTGCGCGCCTGGTGCGCTGTCCTCTTCCGGCAGGAAGAAGCGACCTCGCACCGGCTTCAGACCTAATGTCGAAAAGTAGTTGCCCGTCACTAATTCGCCGAATATTCGTTCGGAACCGCCGCTTACGTCAAGCGTCAGAGGGCGTGGGCCTGTATAGCCCGCGAGGGAAGTGAACACCCGGTTTCCGGCCTGGTAGTCTTTCAGGTCCGCCTCCGAGACCGGCAAAGGCATTTTCGACTGCGATGCATTCTTCGTCTCGGTGCCGGCGACCGCCGCCAACTCGGACGAGTTCTGAACTGGAAGCGGGTTCAAAATCAGCGTGTTGATTATCGTGAAGACGGTCGTGTTTGCGCCAATACCCAGCGCCAGCGTCAGAACCACAAACACAACGAATAATGGATTCTTCCGCATCATGCGGCCGGCGTACCGTATATCTCTCCACAGATTTTCGACAAAATTGCCGGCTTGCATCTCCCCGGCGGGCACAGTGTCATGTTTCGGCATACGCTGATGAATACGCTCCCTCAGCCGCTCCGTTCCCTCAAAATACGACCGCTGGTTCCGAGCCGCGACCGCGAGGGAACGGTATTTCAACAGTAGCCGAGGAGAATAAGAGGGATAATTAGTTAGAAGTGTCCTGCGCGGAGGCTGGCGCATCGTACCAGGAAATGTTTATTACTCGTAAGGCTGAGTTTTCGGCCTCCCATGTATGCCGGATCGGAGATTGGACCGACGAGGCAAACGAGCGGGTTTACGGCGCCGCGGCGAATTCTCATGGGCATGGACACAATTATATTTTGGAGGTGACGCTCGAGGGAGCCCCAGACCCTGTCACGGGCATGGTGGTCGACCTTAAGGAACTCAAGGACGTCATTGAGAGGGAAGTGCTTGCTCCCATGGATCACCGTTTCTTAAACTTCGAGGTGCCTCCTTTTGATCGCCTGATTCCGACAACGGAAAACGTCGCCATCGAGATCTGGCGGCGACTGGCGCCGCGGTTCAACGGAGGACGCGCGAAGCTCGACCGCGTCCGGCTATACGAGACGCCCGATCTTTATGTCGATATCAGAAGCGAGGATGTGGAAGGATGACGGCATCGCTCACCCGGAGATATCGATTTTCAGCCTCTCACCGGCTGCACACGGCTGCGCTTTCTAACGCGGAAAACAGACGCGTCTTTGGGAAGTGCAATAACCTTTACGGGCATGGGCATGACTACGAGTTGGAAGTGACCATACATGGTCCTGTCGATCCGAGGACCGGGTTGACGGTGCCGGTTCCTGAGCTGGACCGGTACGTACAGACTCGAATCCTGAGCCGTTTTGCAAACAAAAACATCAACCTAGATGTGCCGGAGTTCGAGGACATTGTTCCGACCACTGAGAATCTGGCACTCGCGGTAGCGAGCTTGCTCAATTCGGAATGGCCGCTCGGACGTGAGCGGGATGGCGACAAGTTGACGCGAGTGCACCTTCAAGAGACGGGCCGGAACAGTTTTGAGGTTGTTCTTCCCCGGACCGGGGCGGAAGATGAACACCAGTAGGACACGAATGAAAAAGAATAATGCTGTCGTCGATTTTCGCCCAAAATCGGAATCCGAGTCGATCGCTTATCATTTGAAGGCGGTACTTGAGGCACTGGGCGAGAATCCCGACCGCGAAGGCCTTGTGCGCACGCCCGAACGGTTCGAGAAGGCGCTGAAGTTTCTTACGAGCGGTTATTCAACAGACGTCAAGGAAATCGTCAACGGAGCCCTGTTCAACGTCAACTATGACGAAATGGTGATCGTGAAAGACATTGAATTCTTCAGCATGTGCGAGCACCATTTGCTTCCTTTCTTCGGCAAGATGCACGTCGCCTACCTGCCGAACCACAGAGTGATCGGGCTAAGCAAAATTCCACGCATTGTGGATGTTTTCGCGCGGCGCTTTCAGATTCAGGAACGGTTGACACAGCAGATTGCCGAGACGATTCAGGAGCTTGTGAACCCGCGCGGTGTCGGCGTCATTTGTGAAGCGCGCCACTTTTGCATGATGATGCGCGGAGTGGAAAAGCAACACTCCGGGACAGTAACAAGCTCGATGCTGGGATCGTTCCGAACGAGCAAGGAGAGCCGCGATGAGCTGCTCTCGCTCGTGCGGTCGCGTTCCGACCACTTTTGAAGAACGGCTTGGAATCGGGCGCGCGGCGCTCGACTCGCTCCGCCGTCATGGCCCGCCTCAGGCTTCCCGCTGCGTGTTAGCATGTGGGTGAAATGCATGAGCATTTTCGCTACTTCGAGGTAGGGCCCGATCCATTCGGAAGGAACTGGACAGCGCAGTTCCGCTGGCTGCAAACGGCAATTTCCATTAGGCATGCCGATACCGTCGACGTCAAATTTCTGCTCAAATGCGACGATGGCACCGAAGAGGAAAAGGTAATCGCCTTGCCGCACGCCGCGCTGCTCGAAGTGTGTAAGGAACGCAACCGCAAGTTGACCGACCCCTGGTGTATGAAACTTGCGGCGCTGCACGTGCAGCGCATGATCGAGACTGGGGAGGACATCGAAAAAACCCTGGTTACCTTGACAGCTAGCGAAATCGCCGGCCACGATCGTGAATTGCAAGGGAAGCTCGAACCGAACGCGCTGGCTGAACGGTGAGCCACGCATGAGCCGGAAGATGTGAGGCATTCGCCCTTTTTCAGGATTCCAATTTACCGGAGAACCAAGATTATGATTAGTTGCCCGAAATGTGATGCGGCTATCGATGTCGAAGAAGAAGACCTGGACGAAGGTGACCTGCTCTCTTGCGATGAATGCGGGGCGTCGCTTACAGTCACGAGCGTGAATCCGGTTGAGTTGGGATCGGAAGACGATGCGGATGAGGACGAGGAGGATTACGACTTTGAAGAGGACGATGAAGATGAGGAAGAAGAGGCAGAGGGTGAGGAAGACTGGCAATGAGCCAGTCGCTCGAGCTTGGACTGGCAATGAGCCAGTCGTTCGAGTTTGGACTGGCAGTAACCCGCAGTAAGCAGTAATAGGGTCGATTTCCGTGGCCTTCCTGTTGAAGCGGCTAGCGTGCGCCGCGCTTCTCGGCTGCATCGTCGCCAGCACCGCGCTCGCGAGAAATCAGAGCAAGCAAACTTTCGACACAAACACTCGCACGGTGATGGGCATCGTGACTGACTCTGGCGGGAAACCTGCATCGGGCGCCGTAGTCCTGCTGAAGGACACTAAAACCTTGCAGATTCGTTCGTACGTAACCAAGAACGACGGTATCTATCGTTTCCTCGGACTTAGTGCCAACGACGAATACGAGCTTCGAGCGCAACGGAACGGTGCTGTGAGTAACGCGAAAACTCTGAGTCAGTATGACAGCCGCAAACAAGCCAAGATCGATCTGAAGATTAAGTGAACCCTCATCAAAGACCGGTCACTGACGCTCGCGGCTCCTTGAGATCTTCATCAATATTGGTGGGCCGCAGTTCCTCGAACCGAATGTGGTGTGATGCCCTCGGAGGATATACATGGCAGAAGTAAATTTGGAACTGGCCCGGAAAGTGATTGCGGCCGCCGAAAAGAAGGCTGCGGAGATCGGGCAGCCAATGAACATTGCCGTAGCCGATGCGGGAGGAAATCTGGTGGCGCATGTCCGGATGGACGGCGCGTGGCTGGGCAGCATCGATATTTCTATCAACAAGGCTTATACAGCGCGCGCATTCGATATCGCAACCAAGGATCTGGCAGCACACTCGCAATCGGGCGGGCAGTTTTTCGGTATCCATGCGTCCAATCACGGGCGTATTATGATTTTCGCGGGCGGCATCCCATTGAAGAGCGGCGGCAAGGTAATTGGCGCTATCGGCGTAAGCGGTGGCTCTGGCGAGCAGGATCACGCGGTCGCCGAAGCAGGCGCCGCCGTCGTCAAATGACCGCCCATTTTTGAAAGACCCTTCAGCCAAGTACGCGAAAGGAGAAAATTGCATGCCAGGCAACAAAGGCGTTATCTATCTCGGGCCCGGTAAGGTGGAAGTAAAGACCATCGATTACCCTAAACTGGCCCTGGGCAATCGCAAGTGTGAACACGGCGTAATTCTGAAGATTGTTTCGACAAATATTTGCGGCAGCGACCAGCATATGGTTCGCGGCCGGACAACGGCTCAGCCAGGACTGGTACTCGGTCACGAAATAACGGGCGAGATCATCGAGGCCGGCCGCGACGTCGAGTTCTTGAAAGTTGGAGATCTGGTGTCCGTGCCGTTCAACATTGCCTGCGGCCGGTGCCGTAACTGCAAGGAAGGAAAGACGGGCATTTGTTTGAAGGTGAATGGAGACCGGGCCGGAGCGGCGTATGGCTACGTAGATATGGGCGGTTGGGTCGGCGGCCAGGCGGAGTATGTCATGTGCCCCTACGCCGATTTCAATCTGCTCAAGTTTCCCGACAAGGAGCAAGCGATGGCGAAGATTCGCGATCTCACCTTGCTGTCCGACATTTTCCCCACCGGTTATCACGGCGCCGTTACGGCGGGTGTCGGTCCGGGCATGATTGTCTACGTGGCAGGAGGTGGGCCGGTAGGTTTGGCTTGCGCTGCCGCCTGCCAGCTTCTCGGGGCTGCCGTGGTGATTGTTGGCGACATGATTCCCGAACGGCTGAAGCAGGCCAAGAGCTTTGGGTGCGAGACAGTCGATTTGAAGCAGGCCGGCTCGCTCCCTGAGAAAATCGAGAAAATTGTCGGCGTGCCTGAAGTAGATTGCGCAGTCGATTGCGTGGGATTCGAGGCTCGAGGCCACGGCGAACACAGCGCCAAGGAACATCCCGCCACGGTACTGAATGCGTTAATGGAGTTGACACGCGCGGGCGGCGGCATCGGCATTCCCGGGCTGTATGTCACCGAAGACCCGGGTGCGCAAGACGCGAACGCCAAAACGGGAACCCTCGGAATCCGAATCGGTCTGGGCTGGGCGAAGTCGCATACATTCGCGACAGGGCAGTGTCCCGTGATGCGGTATCACCGGCAGCTGATGCAAGCGATTCTGCACGACAAAACTCAGATCGCCAAAGCGGTGAACGTGACCGTGATTTCGCTCGAAGAGGCGCCCCAAGGGTACAAGGATTTCGACAAGGGCGCCGCGAAGAAATACGTGCTCGATCCCCATGGATTGCTGAAGGCCGCATAGCCTAAAGCACCGCCAAGAAACATACCCTGCCCGCGCCGATCCGATTCATGGCTTCCGGCGCGGGCTTACCACTCCTCATACCAATCTCCACTTTAAATTAGCGGGTCAGCATGACCCGTTTCTCCAAAATTCTGCGCTTGATTACTCAGAAGGGCCAAAATCAACTGCGAGGCTAGTTCCCCCGGTTGCGCCCCTGGAGCCAAACAAAAACAGAGGTGCAAAAACAGTTGATCACTTCTACAGCACGCAGAATATGGATCGGGCCTTACGTGCCGCGGGCCCTGTGCACTTTGCTGTTTGCGATTGTCTCGCTTCCATCGGTATGGCCGCAGACGCCGGGACAATCCGCAAAGCCTACGCAGCAAGTGATTGCCGCGACTATCGATATCAATGGCAAAATCACAGACACCTCCGCGGATGCAGCGAACGAGTTCTTAAGCAACATCGGGAGCGGGTCCGTACAATATCAACCCCCTGTAAATACATTTATGACGCACTTGTTCAAGCCTATTAGCCAAGAGGGCCTTGGTGTTTACGGGCCTGCGTTCTTTGAAACCTGGCCGCTGCCACACCTTATTAGCGGCCCTTCGGCGACGACTCCCAACCCCAACGGCGGCTGGAACACGAGCGGCTGCAATTGGCAAGGAGCTACACCTTCGTTTTGAGCCTGCTCCTCAAACACTTACAAGTCTCACTAACAATGAACACCTTTAGGAAGAAAAGATGAAAGCGCTAATAATTGCATTTGCCGTGCTGATCTCGATGACACTCTATGCGCAGGAGAAAAGCCGCGTGTACCTGGATCCAAACGATCCCTTCTCCGCTTACTTCTCGTCCGCATTGGAGAAAAAGAATGTGCCCGTCGTCGTAACCACTGATCCCAAGCTTGCCGATTACGTTGTCAAATTTCAAACCACTGACAACAATGGTTCGATTTTACAGGGCATCGCAACTGCGGTGACGCGCGGAAGCTGGGACAGTGGAGCCTTTAACGAGGTGTCTATGAGGGTAATCGATAACAAGTCGAAAGATGTCACCTTTAGCTACACCTGCAAGAAGGACGACCGGTACACCGTTCTCGATGCCCAAAGGCCAAGTTCGGTTGCGGAATGCCTGGCAAAGCATTGGAAAAACAAACTTCCGAAGCAGTGATGGCTCGAGTCTAAGTGTTCTTCGACCGCCGCGTCCTGCTCTTGAGTATCTGATTCAATACGAATAGCCCAATCAAACAGGGAACAATTGCAAAATACGGCCAGTAGGAAACAAGTGCCGGGGGTCCGAAGATAACATTCACGGTCCCCATGACTTCGGCCCTGGAATCGCCCCGCGTTACAGAAACAGCAGCGGTCCAGTTTCCAGGTTTCGGCAGTTGTGGAAGCGCGGCGTACAGCAGCTTGTTAGCGGCTTGGGCGTGCGTCGCTTTCATGCTCAAACGCGCGCCCGGCTGGCTCAAGTCCAGGCCGACAGTCGCGTCCAGAACCGGTCGATTGCCGTCCGCCCACTCGACCAGTACGCTCAAATCGGCTTCGCCGGTTCGCAAGGGAACGGGGCTACTGAATAACGTAATTATGAACGGACCAGAGCGCCGGCGAAACTGAACCGTGCCCCCGTCGGCGTGAACCGGAATCCGCAAGATGCAGCCCAGCAGCAAGACAAATAGGGCAATCCGGCAAGCTCGATCAGGCATCAACTCATCATTATGCCCCGCATCTGCATTGGTTCAAGCACGATCCAGATAGCAATGCCGTACAATACCACCGCCAGAAACCCCCAGGGCAGAAACACGGCGGCGGGTCTTGCCCGGTTCATCCGGGTCTTTGAAATGCGCCACGCTAGATAAAGAGTAAGCAAGAGCCCCGCATCAAGCAACAGCATTTGCACCGGTGTCAGCCATCGTGGCATGAAGGGGTCTGCCGAAAGCCCCCAGTCCGGTTGAATCGAAAGATGCAAAATCTCGCGAAGAACGCGCTCAACAACCGGCACGATCGCAAAGAAACCTGTCGCGAGGTGATAAAGCAGGTGCGCCGCCCACATGGCTGCGCCGACGGGCAATAGCGAGAACGCAAACGAAGCGGCCACACGCGTCTTAGGCCACTTGGGAACCGCGGAACGCGTGCTGATCGCGGCGCAGAGCCAGACTGCGCACGCCGGAACCACAATAACGCCGGCCGCAATCAGCAACCCGATCAGCAATGGACGGCTTAGAACTCCGCTCAGCTTCGACTCCATCACGGCGAAAGGTTGGATCATCGCGAAGGCATTTGCGAACGCACCGAACACGACAATCAGAACGAGCGCCGCAAGATCGAGCCGGTTCGAGAAGCGGCCGATTGACGATCGATACGGATCGGTAATCAACGTCGAGCCGGGCATGATTGGTAGTAGCGCGACATTATCGTGCGGACATGCATGGATGCAATCGAGGCAAAAGGTGCAGTCGAAATTGCCCGCCTTTTTCGGTTGGAAAAGATAGAGCTCACAGCCCCGGTGCGTCTCGTTGCCGCGTATGCAGTCGAAGGTTTGACACGATTGACAGGTTTTTTGCTTGCGTACTCTGATTTCGAACGGCGATAACAACGAGTTAACGAAATTGAACTGGCCAAGCGGACAAACGTATTTGCAAAAACTCGCCCCGCGAAAGAACCCGTCGATCGCGAATGCCGCCAAAAAATAGCCAATGACAATCCAGGCTGTCACGGCAGGGCTGTTCCATAAGCTGAACGCTTCGTAAGCCCACAGATAGGTTAGAAAAAGTCCGGCCGCAAGCCACTTCGAGCGCAAGAAAGATGGCCAGCGCAAAGTGGGGTTAAAGAACCGGCGTCCGGCTGCGCGCGGAAGCATAAACGGGCACGCCATACAGAACAGATTGCCTACCGCAAGCAAGGCGATCACAACCAGCCCTCGCCAATGAATCCACGGCAAAACACCGGCCAAATTCATTGGAGCCATTTGAGGGCCACGAAAACCGTCAACAACGATAGCCACCGCCCCAGCGAAAGAAACCGACTGCATGAGAGGCCGTGCGTAGCGCCAGCGAAGGAAGGAATTGAGGCCATGAAATAGGCGGAATCGCTCCCTCGCGGTCGCGGCTCGGTTGAGATTAGCGCGCGATTGTGCTCCTCGCACACCGTGAGAACCGCCGATCAGCCGCATCGCGAGAATCGCCGCTGGAACCAGGTAGAACAGCGATCCCGGAACCCACATGATGGCGCCGGCCGCAGCCTGATCGCTATGTGGCGAAATGCCGCCGAGTGGCGCTGCCGCATACGTCGGGTACAGAATTTTATCCGCGAAGACAAACGACGCTGAAATAGCGGTATTGACAATATCGGCGGCAAGCAGATACGGAATTACGGCCCACCCCGACCCCTGCGCACGGCTGGGCCAGGGTTGAATCACAGGCCACCAAAATAAGCAGGAAGACCAGAAAAAGCATGCATGCTCGACGTTATGCCATGCGGGAGAACGCAGCGCGAGCTCATATAGCGCTGGAACGTGCCAGGCTACCGCGCTCACGTTATAGGCTGCCCAAGCGAACCACGGCCTGACAAGTACGTCTCCTACGTTGCGGAGCGCAGGCCAGCGCAGGAACGGGCCCAGCCCTTCCCTCACGAACGGACGCGGTAAGCCGCGCAGTAAAGGAAGCAGGGGCTGGCCAAGCAGAAGGAGCGGCGGAATAACCATCATGAGCAGCAGGTGCTGCACCATATGCGACGACAGCAGCAGAGAAGAAAACGCGTCGAGAGGCGACTCGAGCGCCACAAACAGCAGAATCAGCCCTAGCCAAAATAGAAGCAGCCGCTCGGAGGAGAATTGTTGCGGCAGTACCTTTTGAAGACGCCACCAGCCCCGAAAATAAACGATACCGATAACAAGCAGCAGACCTATAACGCGAGGATCCAAATTCCACGAGCCAAGCGCCGCAATGGCAACCTTATCCACCTTTCCCGTTTCCCGCTTGCGTGTCTCCACCGGTCTTTCGAGGGCTCGTGGGCACGGCCGAATCGCGAGCCGCAGGCCGGTAACTCGGTCTTAGAGTCATCAAATACGAGACGAGAGCGTCCACCTCGGCCGGGTTCATATTTTTTCCGTAAGCGGGCATGTTGCCTCCGCCCTGAATCACCTGCCGCACGAGCTCAGGCCCAGTCAGCCGCGTCGCCACATCATCAAGGGCTGGACCGCGCTCACCTCCATGCCCACCGAGGGAATGACAGGCGCGGCACTGCTTGTTCTGCAGAACCGTCGCTCCACGCATCTCGAGCGGCGTTCGACCCGTCAGATCTTGGGGCGGAATCGCGTCCCCACTCCACGCATTCATCTGGGGCGACCACGGCCCAGTGTCTCCCAGGTAGGTCAGCGTCCCCAGCGTCAAGCCGATCAGCAGAACACTCAAAACCGCAACTGGCCTCCGTTGATAACTCTTCTCGCCGGTGCCCGAAAAGAACGGAAGAGCAAACAGGAAGGCGAGCGCCAAGGCCGGAAAGACGAACAGGACGAATATTTCCATCCAATCCGGCAAAAGCGCCAGCATCGCGAAAATAGACAGGAAATAGAAATCGGGGCGCGGCACCGTATCCACCTGGGTCGGATCGGGCGGTCCAGAGGGTCCGGCCGGCCCGAAGATCGCGGAACAGGCCAGAATCGCGATCAGCACCAAAGCGGCGAAGATCAAATCTTTGCCGATGGCGTGGGGTACGAAAGGCACGCCTTCTTTCTTAATGATTTCTTCGTAGTAAGCTTTGTAGGTCTCTTTTTCGACGGGTCTTCCCGGCTCGGGATATTCGTTGATTCCCTGCGCCAGCACCAGCCGCAAATGCATGACAACGATGCCAATAATCAACGCCGGAACGATAAAGACATGCAGCGTGAAGAACCGCGAAAGCGTTTCGCCCGCAATGATCGGCCCGCCCAGCAGCAAATGCACCATCCGGTCGCCAATGAATGGGATGCGGCCGGTGATCGAAGCGCCGATGCCTAGACCCCAGTAGGCGTCCTCGTCGAACCGCATCACCTCCCCCGTGAACGCCATCGCAAGCGTCGAAATCATCAGGAAGATTCCACTGATCCAGGTCAGCTCACGAGGATACTTGTACGCGCCGAAAAGAAACACTTGCACCATGTGCAAGGTCATCAGCGCAACCATGAAGTTCGCTCCCCAATTGTGCATCGCTCTCAAGTACCATCCCAGGTACTGGACGTGATTGAGGTATTGGAGGCTGGTCCATGCCTCGTTCGTCGAGGGGACGTAGACGAAGGCCAGCACAGTGCCCGTGACAATCTGCAGTATGAAGCAAAGCAGCGTCGCGCTCCCGAACACATACCACCAGCTCCCCGAACTGCGCGGCACGTGATGGCCCGCCGTCGATAGAAACAATTCGGTAAGATGCAGCCGCTTGTCAATCCAGCCGTAGAGTGACTTCAACATTCCTTGAGCCCTAGGAAAGCGGTTCCGCGAGAGTGGGCAGAATGCCGCCGCGAATGAACAACTGGCCGTTTTCCGTTTTTACAGCGTATTCGAACAAGCCTCGGGGAGGAGGACCCGCCGCCCGGCCGCCATCTTCGTAATACGCTCCGCCATGGCACGGGCAAAGAAACAGTTTCGATTCCTGAAACCACCGCACCGGACACCCCAGGTGAGTGCAGTTGATGGCAAATACCTGAAACTTGCTCTCGTCAAGGCGTCGTACCCAGCACGGAATTTCAGCGGTGGCCCCGTCCCATGGCCGCGTGAAAGGATTCCTATACGTCGCCAATCGCGTCTGGCCCGTTGGATACCGGCTCAGGTCTCCCAGATTGATCCACTCTTGGGGGGCGATCCTTTTCTTGGCGAACGCGGAGAACACGTAGCCTACGATCGGTATCGCCACCAGCACACCGGCGATGGCATTCAAAGCCGCGCCCATGCTAAACAAAATGTTCCGCCGGCTCGGTGTCGATACATCCGCCGGCGCATCGCCCTGGTTGATCACTGTGTCGTCTCTCCTGCGTACTGCGGGCGCTGCGAAGCCAGCCACGCCACTATGTCCGAAATCTCCTGATCGGTTGTCGGATGACCAGGTATGCGGTTCCGCCAATCGGGCATGCCCCAATCGATCCGTCCCACAATCATCGTCGTGCGCAACTCCTGGTCGCTGGCGAGCGCGAGAAAATGCGGATCCAAAATCGGCCCCGCCGCGCCCTTGAATTGTCCGAATCCATGACACATCATGCAATTCTTCTCGTAAGCAAGCTGGCCATGTTGAGCGTCGCCCGGAGGAGCCTTCCCGACGCTATACACCGGCACGGGTGTGCCTTGAAAATCGACATTGCGTGACCATTCGCGCTCCATGCCGTCCACAATTGCCTTGATCTGATTCTCCATCAGCGTTCCGCCCTGGTCCTTCCCCATAGCCGGCATCGGCGTTCCCTTCCGGCCGTTCTTGATCGTGTTGTAGATGGCCTCGCGGTCCGCAACAGCCAGATAAACTGGATCGTTTAGCCGCGGCGCCGCCCCTTTCATGCCATTCTCGCCATGGCACCCAGCGCAGTTCTGCGCAAACAACTCGTGAAAGTCTGTCACCTCGACGGGTACCGGCGTTTTATCGAGCCTTTGCGGTTCCCCACAGCTTGAAACAATCAAAATACACGACAAAATTAAGGAGCCGGAAGCGTAAGCGACCGGCCGTGGGGCACGCTTTAGCGTGCTGGAGCGAGCTTCAGCTTGCTCTGTCGAACCGTGGGCTACAGCCCACTGCGGCACGCTGAAGCGTGCGCCACGAGCGGTCATCGGTTCTCCTCTTCCGATCCGCTCTCGTCGAACCGGCCTTCAATAGCCGCGCGTTCCAGGAACGGAACATTCTGCATTGTGTCGATGCGTTGTGTTTTCGCGGCGACGAATCCCGCAACAGCGCCAAAGCCGATCTGGCAGATAACGAACCAAACCCAATTAACCCGCTGATTCAGCGCCGGGTTGGTCAGATTCAAAGTGGCCGCCAGCAGCCCGCTCCAGAAAAGCGGCACGACGAAGCCCGCCCATATCGGCGCGCGGCGCGGAAACATTGGCAGCGTCACTGCGTACAGGACGCCTACCAGAATCGAAATCAGGCCGTGCGCCACGAACGCAATTCCAAATGCTACTGGATTAAACGCGCGCAATCCCTCGACTGTAGAATTCGCCATCGAAGGGATTATCATCGCAGCCAGCAAATTGATTGGATACCAGATGCTGTGCTGCGCGAAGATTCCATAGGCGCACGCCAATCCTGCCATCGCCGCTCCACCGGCCAATCCGCACCATAAACCCGCCGTGTAGGGATGAACCTTTTCAGGTATCCGCATGCGGTGATGCCCCACCCCAACTCGCAGAGTAGCTACCGAACGCGAGCTTACGCGAACCGGAGCCGCCCGCTCTTCCGGATAGCGCCGCTCTACGAATTCGTGCTGCTCGTGTGGAATCACTTTCGGCCACCAGCCGAAGGCCGCCCGCAACAGAATCACGATACCAATAATGCTGACAGCGATATTTGTCACCAGCCCGGCCGCAAGCAGCGTGATGCCGAAGGCCAAGACCATCGGCCAAAACGTCGGCGCGGGCATCTCGATCGTGTTCTTAGGTTGCTCCTCGCTGTGATTCTCCGCCATGGCTATCTTCCAATGAGGTAAACCACCGTGAACACCACCGCCCACACCGCGTCCACAAAGTGCCAGTACCACGACAGAAACATAACGCGCCGCTCCTGCCTCTGCATCGGAAACCCCCTCATGGTCGCGATGAAAACAATCAGCAGAAAAGTCAATCCCACAATCACGTGGCTTGCATGCAAACCCACCAGCATGTAAAACGTCGTTCCAAACAGATTCGTCGAGATTCTGAGATTCTTTTCGTAAATCAGGAAATGCCATTCGCTCGCCGTCTGATGGATGAACTCCGCTCCCAGCAGAATCGTTACCGCCCACCACAGCCTGAAGGCTCCCAAATTCGCGCGCTTCAGCGCATGTTCCGCCATCACAATCGTCCCGCTGCTCGAGAACAAACAAATCGATGCCCATATCGGCAGCTCGAGGACGTCTCTCGGATACGGCCCATTAACGCTCTTCCCGATGTAGTAAAGGTACGCGACAACAAAAATCGAAAACAGCGCGGTCTCGGTGATGATTAGCGAGATAATCCCCACAGCGCCGCGATCGGGTGTTTTCCATTCAGTCAGCTCAGCCGGAGTTGTCGTAATCGAAGCCATAAGTCCCTCTCTTGAATCGCGCACAACACCTGAAACCGGCTGTGCGCTAAGCCTCGTACTTCCAGTCCGGATCTTCCGGATGCTTTAAATCCCATAAAGGCCGGCTGCTTCGTACCTCCGGCGATTGCTCGAAGTTATATTCGGGAGGCGGCGATGTCGTAGCCCACTCGAGCGTCCAACCGTCCCATGGGTCGTCTCCCGCAACTTCTCCATGGCGCAGCGAGTGAATCACGTTCCACGCAAATACCAGCACGCCCACTGCCTGCACAACGGCCCCAATCGTCGACATCATGTTCAGCGCTTCCCAGCCGCGGCCGGCCTCATACGTATAAATCCGCCGCGGCATGCCCAGAATACCTAGAAAATGTTGGGGCATGAACGTCAGATTGAACCCGATACAAAACAGCCAGAAGTGCCACTTGCCCAACTTCTCGCTCAGCATGCGTCCGGTCGCTTTCGGGAACCAATAGTAGATGGCCGCGAACACCCCAAAAACAAAGCCGCCCGCCAGTGTGTAATGGAAATGAGCAACCAAAAAATACGACTTGCTGAGCTGCCAGTCGAATGGAGCGACGCCCAGCATGATGCCTGTCAGCCCGGCACATAGAAACTGGAATAGAAACGCGACACAAAACAACATCGGCGTTGCGAAGCGGATCTTTCCGCCATACATCGTCGCCGTCCAATTGAAGATCTTTATTCCGGTTGGAACTGAGATAGTCATTGTCGATGCGGCGAAGAAAATATTCCCCACCGACGTCATTCCAATCGTGAACATGTGGTGCGCCCACACGCCAGTGCTGATGAACCCGATCGCGACAATCGCAGCGACCATGGCCGACCGCCCGAAAATCGGCTTCCGCGAGAACACGGGAACCACTTCCGATAACGTGGCGAAGGCCGGGAAAATCAGTATGTAGACCTCCGGATGCCCGAATATCCAGAAGAAATGCTCCCACAGGACCGCTGAGCCGCCCGCTTGCGTGTTGAAAAAATTCGCGCCCAAGTACCGGTCAGCCAGCAGCATGAACTGCGCGGCCGAAAGCGGAGGAAGGGCGATCAGAATCAGCCAGGAGTCAGTCAGCATCGTCCACACGAAAATCGGCATTTTCGCCAGCGTCATTCCTTTGCATCGCATCGAAAGCGTTGTCGCGATCACGTTGATCGCGCTCGCGATGCTCCCCACGCCGGCAACCAGAATTCCAAGAGCCCAGTAATCGGTCGAATTGCCGCGCGAAAACGCCTTGGCTGTCAGAGGGCTATAGGCAAACCAACCAACGTCGGGAGCCGATCCCACTCCGCTCAACCCTCCTCCGCCCACGTAGCTGAAATACAGTAGGAAGCCGCCGAACAGGAACATCCAGAAACCGAACGCGTTCAACCGCGGAAACGCCATGTCTCGCGCGCCGATCATCAGCGGAATCAGGTAATTCGACATCCCCGCTACAATCGGCATCCCCACCAGAAACACCATCGTGGTCCCGTGCATCGTGAACAGCCGGTTAAACGTGTCGGCCGGTACGAAGTGGTTATTCGGTATCGCGAGCTGAATGCGTATCACGATCGCGAACGCTCCGGCTACCAGCAGAAAGAAGATAGCCGAAATCATGTACATCAGCCCCAGCTTCTTGTGATCGACGGTCGCTACCCAGTCATAGAGCAATTCCGATAGTGACAAGTCGCGCCGGCGCCGCCTTGGACGTTCCAACGGGTAATCAAGGGTTGACATTCAAATCCCTCTCGCTTACTTCAACGTCTCTAAGTACGCCACCACCGCATTCAGCTGCCCATCCGCCAATTGCATGTTCGGCATAAAACATCCCGGCTTGATTTCTTGTGGGTCTTTGACCCACGCGCGAAGGTTCTCTTTTGTATTCGGAATCATTCCGGAAGCCAACGTGTCGCGGCTCATCAGATGCGTAAGGTCCGGACCGAATGTACCGTGCGCGGGCGTTCCCTTCACTGCATGGCAGTTAACACATGATAAAGATTCAAACGTCTCACGGTTCGCTGCGACAGAAGGATCGCTCACACCCGCCTGCTTCTCGTCATTGGCCCATTTCTGAAATTCGTCCTTCGAACGCACCACCACGCGGATCAGCATATTGGCGTGCTGTGTGCCGCAATACTCCGCGCACGCGCCCAAATAAACTCCAGTCTCCTTGGGGTCCATCCACCACTCGTTGTTCCGGTTCGGAATCACATCCATCTTGACGCCCAGGTCCGGAATCCAGAAACTATGGATTACATCCGCCGATTGCAGTTTCAAAAAAGTAGCCTGATGGTCGGCTCCCGCTTGCGGCACATTCAGCTCGTTCGCCGTCACGATGCCCAGTTCCGGGTAACGTATTTCCCACCACCATTGATGCCCTACAACGGTCGCGTGCAAGGCGTTCGCGGGCGGTTTTACATCCTGCACGCTCATTACTACCCGTGCAGTCACCATAAACAATACGAAGACGATCAGTATCGGCAGCACCGTCCACGCCGCTTCAATTTGTGTGCTCCCGTAAACCTGCGGTGGTTCCTCGAGGTCGTCGTGCGCCCCCCTGCGCCGGAAACGGATCAGCGCAAACGCAATCAATCCCGCGACTATGACGAAGATCACCCCAGTCACTGCCAGCGCCAACATACCGATGTTGGTAATTTCGGTCCCTGGCGTTGTAAGGGTCCTGAAGATGCTGGCAAACCGGTGTTCGTCGGTGCTCGCCGCCGATGCTGCCTTGACAACCGCCGCCGCGATAGCTAAATGCCAAGCCCTCATCTCTAAATGATGATACCCATCATGCTCAGATGGTCGCTTTTTATTGGCGGAATTCCGCTCGCCGCCTTCCTTTTTCAAAACGCGCCGCCAAATATCCCTCACCAAGGCTATCGCATCGTCCACCAGTTCCCCCACGACCCTTCGGCTTTCACCCAGGGTCTAATTTATGTCAATGGCGCGCTCTACGAAAGCACTGGTCTCCACGGACATTCGTCGCTTCGCAAAGTAGATCTCCAAACCGGTCGGGTTCTCCAGGAGATCAAAATACCAGACCGGTTTTTCGCGGAAGGCTTGACGGACTGGCGTCAACACCTCGTCCAGCTCACGTGGCAAGCGCACACGGGCTTCGTCTATGATCTGTTTACCTTCGCTAAGTTGCGCGACTTCTCGTATCCGGGCGAAGGCTGGGGTCTCACTCACGACCGAAAAGACCTCATTATGAGCGACGGCTCCGATACCCTTCGCTACCTCGATCCCGAAACCTATCAAAGTGTGCGCTTGCTTCACGTAACGGCCAGCGGCGCGCCAGTCACAAACCTAAATGAGCTCGAATACCTCCGCGGTGAGATCTACGCCAACATATGGGAGACCGACACTATTGCGCGCATCTCTCCTGTTACAGGCAACGTTCTGCACTTCGTGGATATGACCGGTCTGTTGAGCGCCGCCGACCGCGCGGGCCAACCTGACGTGCTAAATGGAATCGCCTACGACTCAAAAAACGACAGGCTGTTCGTTACCGGCAAGCTCTGGCCAAAACTCTTTGAAATCAAAATCGTCGACCAGCAATGACCCACGGAGGCTGGGCTTCGGCTTGCGCGCGACCCTCTGCCTTCGCTCATCCACTCTCCGCGGCTTTCGAAGCGACCGGTACAAGCGTGCCGTTGCGAATGTAATAGTGCCCGTCGCGCCACCTGATGCTTGTACGCCAGAAGCTCGTCGTCCAAATCGCGAACGCAACAGCGTCCCAGATTACGATCAACGGGAGTTTTTTCCACACCCGCCGATCTCTTAGACCCCGGATGCCAACTAGCCATGTCATCGCAAAGCGAAGCATCAGATAAGTTCCAATGTATCCTGCAGCGATGGCCCAGCTTGGGTGAACGGCTAGCGCGACGCAAAGCCACGGTAAGCCGAGCGTGAATAGCAGCCCCAGATGTCCCCATGGACGCATATGGCGCATCACGACAATCCAGCGCAATCGCTTATGCCACAGCTCGCGGACGGAACTGTAGTCGGGAACGGTCGTGACCGTGTAAGGAAGAAGCTCGATTTTGTGTCCTTGTTCAGCTATCAAGCGGCCAACGAGAAGATCATCCGCGGGCCGGTTCTCGAGCGACTCGTAGCCGCCGAATTCAGCCAGGTGTTGCCGGGTGGTCGCAATGGTAGTCCCCAGAGCGAATTTCACTCCATCCAGTTCGCGTGCGACAAGTATGCTTGGGAAAAAATCGGAAATCATGCCGACGCTTTGCAGATGTTCGGCAAACGTCGTGTCTTTCGCCGAAAGGTAGAGGCAAGTTGCTGCTCCCACCTGCGGATCGGCTAGTGGCGCAACCACGCTGCGCAAGTAATCGGGCTGGACACGGACGTCGCTGTCGCTGATCACCAATACGTCATGCTGCGCTTCCTGCACCAGGCGGGCAAGCTTAGCGACTTTGTCGTTCGAGCCGGCGCGGCCCGAGCCGAAGATGATACGAAGCGTGCGATGCGGAAAATCGCGGGCCACCTGATGAATAACCGGAACAACCGGATCGTCCGCGGAGCCGACGCAGAACACAATCTCATATTCGGGATAGTCTTGACGGCACAGACTGGCAAAATTCTCGTAAGCGTCCGGGTCGAGACCCCGAACTGGCTTTATATTGCTGACAGGAGGGAGATACGGGGCGCGGCCATCGAACCCGGTTCGTCCAGGCGCGCTGCGAAAGAATCGCCAGCAACTATAGATCGAAAGTAAATAATAGATAAAAGGGAAGGCTGCGAGGACCAGCACGCAGTCTATTACGGATTGAACCATTTGATCTCTCAGCCATAACCAAACCAATCCCCTTAAGCTACTGTAGCAATGTCAAATAATGTTAACCCGCGAAAGCTCCGAAGCGTCTACCATAACTAGTCCCACCCTACACAGAGGCTGCGGCGTTTGCTACAGTTTTAGCCACGGTCGCAAGATAGTCAATTCTCAAGGGGGGAGGGCCCTGATCGTTTGTGTGGAATAGCCGGATTTACGCATATTGCCTCGGTTGTTGAACCTGGCCGGATACAGGACGTTGTAGGAACCCTGATCCACCGTGGACCCGACCAGCAAGGATGTTTCGAGACAGAATCTGTTTCGTTAGGAGCCACTCGCCTCAAAATTATCGACCTGGAAGGTGGCGATCAACCGATCGTTAGCCGGAGCGGCGACGTTGTCATCGCGTTCAATGGTGAAATTTACAATCACCAGGAACTCCGGATCGAGCTCGAGGCCAGGGGACATCGGTTCCGCTCGCATACAGATACAGAAACCGTTCTACAGGCCTTCATCGAATGGGATACAGAGTGCTTTTCACGCCTCCGCGGCATGTTCGCCGTTGCTCTCTGGACCGAGTCGCGGAAGCGCTTGATTCTCGCGCGCGATCGCGTGGGAATCAAGCCCCTGTATATCGCGCGTCGCGGCCAGGACATCCTTTTCGGATCGGAGATCAAGGCCATTCTTGCTCATCCGGAAGTGGAACGGAACCTCAGCTTAGCCGGTCTGGATTGTTATCTCGCTTTGAACTATGTGCCGTGTCCGTGGACATTGATTGACGGGATCGAGAAACTTCCTCCCGGTCATTGGCTCGAGTGGAAACGAGGACTCGTCCGATCGGAGCATTTCTGGCAATTGCCGTTGCGCCCGGAAGCGCATCATACGCTGGCCTCCGCCAGCGAGCAGTTGGACCTTTTGCTTCGGCAGTCAGTCCGTGAACATCTCGTTTCCGATGTGCCCCTCGGAGTCTGGCTCAGTGGGGGCGTTGACTCTTCAACGATTCTTCACTACGCGGCGGAGGCTTCGGGCACTCCGTTAACAACGTTTTCCATATCCTTCGAAGGCCGCAGCTTCGACGAAAGCAGCTACATACGGCAGGTGGCCAGTTTCTATGGCACTCGGCACGAGATGCTAAACCTGAGTGAAGACAGCGCTCTCGAAGATGCTATTGAAGAATTTGCCTATTATTCCGATGAGCCGAACGCCGACGCCGGGGCCCTTCCTGTCTGGTTCCTTTCCAAGCTGACTCGACGGAGCGCGACAGTCGCTCTGAGCGGAGAAGGAGCTGACGAACTCTTTGGCGGCTACGTCACTTACCGCGCGGATCAACTTTCGGCTTGGTGCCGGCGAATCCCGTCGAGGCTTTTGCATCGGGCGGTCGCGGCGGCGCGCCGGTGGCCCGTTTCCGACGAAAAAATCGGCTTCGAATATAAATTGAAGCGTTTCCTGGCCGGTTGTGAAATGCAAGCTGAACGCGCGCATGTCTACTGGAATGGGACTTTTTCCGACGCTGAGAAGCAGGAACTGGTTCAAGGCGATCTGCCGCCGGCGCTCGCGTCGATTCTGGCCGACCTTCGCATCGCGGGAACCAGTCTGAAGGAATTTCTGTGGTTCGATCAGAAGTATTTCCTCTCCGACGACATCCTCGCGAAAGTGGACCGTATCAGCATGGCCCACTCTCTCGAAGTACGTCCGCCATTCCTGGATCATCGAATCATCGAGTTCGCAAGTTTGCTGCCTCGGGAATTACAAGTGAACGGTTCGCGCCAGAAAGTAATCTTGAAAGAATTGATGAAGGGCAAGCTTCCCGCAGCCATCCTTCAGCGCAAAAAAGTGGGATTTGACATACCAGCGCACGAATGGCTGAGGGGTCCGCTGCGAAGCTTGATGCTCGAGACTCTGTTAACCGGCACCACCGATTTCCAGGATGTATTCCGGGTGGACACAATTCAAAAACTGATCGCACGCCATCTCGAGCGGCGTGAAAACGTGGGGTATCACCTTTGGGGATTAATGATTCTGTTCCTCTGGATGAAGCGATGGAAAATCCAGACGGCACCGAACGAAACGATAGAACAGCCGGTAAGAGAAGGCTTGTTCACGTCTATCTGATTGCGGTTCTGCTCTTCGCCGCGCTTATCTATATTCCATCGCTTCTTTCGCCTCCGTCCCTGATGGACGACGTGGATGCCGTGCAAGCTCAAATCGCACGAAACATGCTCACATCGGGCGATTGGGTAACGGCCCGTCTCGATGGCGTGGCGTATCTCGAGAAAGCGCCGCTCATTTATTGGCTGATTGCGATTTCCTACAAGGTATTCGGGGTGAGCGACTGGGCTGCTCGTATTCCGATTTCTATTTCTGCAATTGCGCTAGCGGCCTGTGTCGCCTGGGTTGGCGCGTGGGCTTTCGGCAGGCTCGCCGGGTTGTATGCCGGCATTTGCATGGTAACCTGCATCGGCTTGTTTCTATTTACTCGCATCTTGATTCCGGACGTAATGCTGACCCTTACGATTTTGATCTCGATCTGGGCCATCTTACGTGCGTTGGACGAAGATGAGCAACATCCGCGCATTTGGGCGTTCGTGCTGGCTGTTAGTTTGGGAGTGGGGCTTTTATGGAAAAGCCTTATCGGCGTGGTATTTCCGGTTGCAGCCGGTCTGGTGTATCTGTTCTTAACCAAGCAACTATTCTCCCGAAGAACGTGGAGCCGTCTTCATCCCTTCAGTGGCGCGCTGATCGCTATCCTGATCGCCGCTCCGTGGCATGTTTTGGCCACTCTGCGGAACCCTCCTTACTTTGCATTTACAATGAGGAGCGTTCCCGGTGAATATCATGGATTCTTCTGGTTCTACTTCATCAACGAACAGTTACTGCGTTTTCTGAATCTCCGCTATCCGCGCGATTACAATACCGTTCCGCGGTTATATTTCTGGTTGTTTCACTTGCTTTGGCTGTTTCCCTGGAGCGTTTATTTTCCTGCTGTCTTCAACCTGTCGTTCCGGCCAGTGGACCGCGCGGGTAAAACCCGGCTGATGGCATTGTGCCTGATCGGCGTTGTGCTCGTGTTTTTCACTTTCTCGACAACTCAGGAATACTACTCGATGCCATGCTATCCGGCGCTGGCGCTGCTTTTGGGTTCCGCCATGGCGATGAAGCGGGATTTGTTGGTTCGATGGGGAACGCGAACGCTCTCGGCTATAGCGGCCTGCGCCGCGATCGTTGTTTTCGGAATTCTGATCGCGGTGCGGAATACCCCGGCTGCCGGAGATATTTCAAGCGCGCTGAGCTCGCATCCCGGCGCTTACACACTATCGTTGGGGCACATGGAGGATCTGACGCTCGCCTCCTTCGCCTATCTCCGCCTTCCGCTTTTTATGGCCGGTATTGGCTTCGCGATTGGAGCCATCGGGACAGCGATCGCAATGGGGCGTCGCGCAATATTGGCGGCCGCATTGATGATGGTCGTGTTCTTTCAGGCGGCAAGGCTTGCCATGATCGCTTTTGATCCGTATCTATCATCGCGTCCTCTGGCGGATGCCCTAAACCAAGCGCCTCCGGGCAGGCTTATCGTCGATCATCACTACTACACGTTCTCGTCTATCTTCTTCTATACGGGCCGCAACGCATTATTGCGAAATGGCCGCATCAACAACCTGGTGTACGGATCTTATGCTCCGGGCGCGCCTCCCATATTTATCGACAATGCTCAATTCGAGCGGCTTTGGCTCCGCCCTGAACGGACGTATATCGTTGCGGAGGACACGGCGCTATCCGGACTACGGAATCTGGTGGGAGAGTCGAAGTTGATCGTAGTCGCACACAGCGGCGGCAAGGTTCTGCTTACGAATCAACCGCTGGCTGCCGCGACGTGATCAGCGGTGACTTTTCGCGGCCGGGTAATGACGGCGGATCGATTCGCGGTATTGGCGATTGGCACAGGGGCTTGGTATACACGGCCCGACCGCGAATACCATCGCCGCTCCTCCGCGGCCGGCAATACCGGATCGCAACCAGCTTTAAGCTAAAAATCGACGCGAAGAGTGCCTTTACGGGCTATGGAGAACTGTATCGACGGGTCACAGCGGTGGCAAGTGCACGCTTCGCAGAGCTTGCGAGCCCTTGTGAGCCCCTACATACGTGGATTGTGTCTCACGGATGGCGCTGCCTTGGCGATGCCGGCAACATCGCCTGCGCCTTCCTCACTATGGGCTTGGTTTGTCTGAACGAGGGAGACGCGAAGCCGGAAGGGGAGGTAGAGCCGACACCGGCGGAATTGATGGCGCCCGGGGGCGCAACGCTCGAGACGCTTGCTCAGACCGACTGGCATCGCGTCGATGAGATCTACAACGAATTCGACTTCCGCGATCTGTCAAGTTCGACTACGAATCCTGTCATGGTCAGCTACGGCGAACGTGTCCCAACATGCGAAGGATTTGATTTTTACCCTTTCGTTGAACGAGCGGATAAATTCGCGGAATTTTACTATCGCCTGCTCAGACCTGGGCGCCACTCGAGAAAAGAGCTCTTCATTATTCAGCGGCGCGAATGGTATTGCGTTACAAATCCCAATTTGGTGGTTGTACAAGTCTACTTCGCCGAGTGATCCGAGTTGAGAATCGTGGTTGATTACTTCGGCACTCCTCGTTAGACTCACGAGGTAACAACTGAGGAGGTATCGGATGTACGACATTAAGAATCTTAGCAAGTTAAAGACCCTTGAAGCCAATGCGCCGGACGCGGTAAAGGCCTTTTGGGCCTTCGATAAAGCGGCCATGACAGCCGGAGCGATTCCTGGCAAATACAAGGAGCTGATGGCGCTTGCCGTGGCTTTCACAACGCAATGCCCATACTGTATAGAGATCCACGCGAAAAAAGCTCGAGAGGCGGAAGCGTCCGATCAGGAGATCGCTGAGGTGGTCACAATCGCCGCGGCACTTCGGGCCGGAGCGGCAATCACCCATGGCACGCACGCCATGAAATAGCGAGCGATAAGAATGGCGGCTTGACAGGCGGTCAGACCCGCTTCGGGCAAGCGCCACGTACACTGTTAGGAGAAATGAAACTAGGAATCGATTTCGGAACCACTCGAGTGGTAATTGCGGCGGCGGATCGTGGCAATTATCCGCTAGTCTCGTTCGACGCGCCGGATGGTTCTTCAGCCGATTGGTATCCATCGCTTGTCGCCGTGCGTGGCGAAGAACGGCGGTATGGTTGGAACGCGTGGGCTGCACAGAGCGAAGAGGGATGGACGATTGTCCGATCGATCAAGCGGCTGCTCGAGAGCGCTGGACCGAAAACGGTAGTGGACTTGGGAGAGCGGCAGGTTTCCCTTCAGGAGATGCTTTACGGGCTAACTTCGGATTTAAATAACGCGCTGAGGGAACGGTCGAACCTGGGGGTGAAGCCGGATGAGGTTTTGCAGATGGTGTTGGGTGTTCCGGCTCATGCCAACAGCAATCAACGTTTTCTGACAGTGGAAGCGTTTCGGGCCGCTGGTTTCGAAGTATTAGGCGTGTTGAACGAACCAAGCGCCGCGAGCATCGAGTTTGGGCACCGGGAGCGTGCAGGCAAAGCCGAGCGCGAATCGATGCTGGTCTACGATCTGGGCGGAGGGACGTTTGATGCATCACTGGTGGCACTCGACGATAACGTTCACCACGTAGTGGCGTCGGAAGGGATACCCTCGATTGGCGGCGATGAATTTGACCAGATTCTCGCCGACCTGGCACTGGACGCGGCAGGCATTTCGGCGCTTGAGCGCGACCAGATCACCGCGGGGGCGTGGTTCCGGTTGCTCGATGAATGCCGGACGAAGAAAGAATCGCTCAATCCGAACTCGCGGCGGATAGTCATTGAATTGGAGGGGGTGGATCCGCGGTGGACGACGGTTCAAGTTCCTGTAGCAGATTTCTACGCGGCGGCGCGCCCCCTGGTAGACGAAACGGTGAACGCAACGGAAGATTTGCTGGCCCACCATACGCAAGGGCAGTTCGACATACTGTACCTGACGGGAGGAGGGAGCGAGCTGCCGCTGATTGCACGTATATTGCGGGAGCAATTCGGGCGGCGCGTGCGGCGTTCGGCGTACACGCGGTCGGCGACGGCGATTGGGCTAGCGATCCAGGCGGACCGGCCCGAACGGTACCGGCTGAGCGAGCAATTGTCGCGCTACTTCGGCGTGTGGAGGGAGGCTGACGGCGGGCTGCGGATCACGTTCGATCCGCTCTTCAGCAAAGGTTTGCAGCTTCCACCGACTGGTGAACCTCCGTTGAGTATTGCTCGCAAGTATTCGCCGGTCCACAACATCGGGCATTTTCGGTTTTTGGAATGCAGCCATCGCGCGGCTGACGGCACGCCATCGGGCGAAGTAACGCTGTGGGACGAAATCCGCTTTCCATTCGATCCGGCGCTGGCGAAATTCGATGGTCTCGACCGCCAGCCAGTGGCGATTTCACGCCCTGCGACGAGTCAGCAGATTGCCGAGCTGTACGAATGCGATTCGAGCGGTTCGATTTCAGTCACGGTCGAGAACGAAACGGCGGGTTACTCGCGCGTCTACCGGCTAGGGCACTGGTCGCAGGATGATAAACCAGTTTCGCCCGTGAGGCGGCGCGGGAAGACAGGAAAGACATCGGCGCACTCCGCATAGGGGCTTTTTGAAGCGTTCTAGGGTGCGGCTGAAATCACTCCGTAGTAGCGGGCCATCCAATACGGCAAAATATAGTCGATACCGGCAGTCTCGACGGTTCCAGAAGCCCCGCCAATCACTTGAAAAGGATCTCGCTGCCAGAGGTAATCGGTAGGCGGTCTGAGGGCAACCGGGACTGGGCTGCAGGCAGAGGCGCCGCACATCGAGACAAGATGGGTGAGATTGACATAATTATCGCGCCTGAGCCTTTGTAGCCACTGGTCAAGAAAGTCGCACATTTCCGTATCGCGCCCGGCATTCACTCCTTCAAGAGCGCGGTCAACCATGTCGAAGAATGCGTTCTGGTGCCATGCTGTGTAGTTTCGAACAATGCCATATGCGCGCCGATTGTCATCGTTATCCTGCAGCCGGACGAGATGGTAAAGACTCATGTAATCCAGATTGAACTTGAAATAGGAGTCATTGCTTTGTACATCTACCAGAACAGCCGTCTCTACCGGGGGCACGAAGAACGGCCCGTGAACTGAATTCGCAGGATTGATATGGCGAGCCACCTGGAGCAGCATTTGCAGCGCTTCCGGTCGAATCTCGAATGTACTCGAAAGGTCGCCATAAGGCGACCATTTGTGGCGAGAGATATATCCGATCAGCCGCGTTGCCAGATCGCTGATATTGGCCCGTACGGTTTCGTCATTCACATTGTCGTAGGCTACACCGAGGCCAAAGAACGCTCCAATAATTTGATCGCGAGACGTGTTGCCAACCCAAATCCAGGGAGGGTTCTGGTGGATCGTGTTGTGCGCTTCTTCATTTTCGATCGCAGAAGCATAGGGTGAATCTTGCGGCAGCATGCAGCGAGCCAGCCGATTATCGCCGGTCACATCGGCCAAACCCTTCAAACCGTTCAACGCGGCGATTACGTTGTTCAGCGCATCAACTGATTGTGTAACGTTATAGCGGAAAGACTCCGCCGCGAGATATGCACCGGTCCAAAGGGCTGAATCACCGCAGTGCGTGTAGCCGACGATCTGATCGCTTGTTGGACTGGCATAAATCGGATCGAGAATTGTGCCGAACGGCATGTGTTTAGCCTGAATGTTGGCGGAGATTGCCAATGCCGCCGGCTCGGACGGCGTCTCTTGTTGGCAAACCAATTCCGGCGCGCAAACGAATAGCGTAATGGCCGCTCCGAAGGGCAACCAACCAAAGGATGGCATTGTGAGTCTCCTATCGCGCCGTAAGCACGGTCCACCATCCGTCAGCTCAGCGGACTCAATTGCCAGACAATCATAGTCGAAACTTCCCAGCGGACATAACGCCCAGGTACTAGGCTGTCCGTTTGGCCGATTCCGACCCCAATACGAAAAACTATCCTGGCTTTCGGCAGGTAAACTGAACACTGCCATGCTGGGTGCCCGATTGTGCTTCCGAAGATACGTCTTACTCGTTTTTGCTATCGCCTCGCTCGCGCTGGCCCAGTCGATCAATCCGGGCCTGCTGAACGAGACTCGCATCTATATCAAGCACATGTGGCATGTGCTCGAGCGGTCGAACAAGACGCTTTTGAAATCGGCTGTTGACACGAAAGTGGGACAAGCCGGCACATTGACGCTTTATGTCGCGCGAGACGAAAGTCCGGAGCGAGTTACGGCGAGTTTACGGCAGATTCTTGCGCCTGCCGAGATGAAGCGCATCACGGTGAAGCAGCTACCGCCCGATCCGGAATCGATTTCGGAGGCAGGTCTTTTATATCTGCCCCATCCTTATGTCGTGCCGGGCGGCAGGTTTAACGAGATGTACGGATGGGACAGTTATTTCACATTGCTCGGGCTGGTACGCGACGGCGAGCTGCAGCTCGCCAAGGACATGACGGAGAATTTTTTGTACGAGATCGAGCACTACGGCATGATTCTGAATGCGAACCGGACGTATTATTTAACGCGGTCGCAGCCTCCATTTCTGACGCAGATGATTCTCGAGGTTTACCGGCGTTCGGGCGATTTGAAATGGCTTGAAGGAACGATTCCGGCGATTGAAAAGTACTACGCGTATTGGCTGAAAGCGCCGCACTTTACGCCCGACACGCTGCTGTCGCATTATGCCGGAGGGGCCGACACGCCCGCGCCCGAAGTGGTTCATGGAGAGCGGGACGCGAACGGTAAGAACCAATACGATCGCGTGAAGGAATATTACCGGACATACAAAGTGACCGCGTATGACGTCAGCCAATACTACGATCGCGCGACGGACCGGTTGACGCCGCTGTTTTATGAGGGAGACCGGGCCATGCGGGAATCGGGATTCGATCCTTCGGCCCGATTCGGTCCCTTCAGCGTCGACATCATTCACTACAACTCAGTGGATTTGAATTCTCTGCTCTATCGAATGGAGCTCGACACGTCGGCGATTATGGAACTGCTCGACCGGCCGCGCGAAGCCGGGCAATGGGCAACACGGGCAGATCACCGGGCGATTCAGATGAATGAGCTGATGTGGAACGAGAAAGAGGGAATGTATTTCGACTACGATTTCGTAACTCACAAACAGTCTAACTATCATTTTTTGACGACGTTTTATCCGCTGTGGGCGGGGCTCGCTTCCGAGGAGCAGGCTGAGCGACTGCGCGGCAATCTCAGGATATTCGAGAAAGCCGGGGGACTCGAGACCAGCGATAACGTGAGCGGAAATCAATGGGACGCGCCTTACGGGTGGGCTCCTTTGCACATCTTGGCTGTCGAGGGACTGCGGCGCTATGGCTTCGACGATGACGCCGATCGCATCAGCCGAAAGTTTCTGGCGATGGTTGTGCGGGATTTTGAAGAGCACGGCACGATCAAAGAAAAATATGACGTAGTTACTGCGCGATCGGATTTGGCCGCCGGTTTGAAATTTGGCTATACGTCGAATGAGGCGGGCTTCGGGTGGACGAATGCAGCGGCGGTGATTTTTGCGGACGAACTAGCAGCGCGGCATGAACTTCAAAAAGTAGCCCAACGCAGCGCTTTGATAGAATTCGCGCGGAGATGAAAAAAATCGCTCTGTTCACGCTGATTCCGCTGGCATTGCTCGCTGGCGTTACGATACCGGTTATCAAATGGAAGCCGGACGACCGGAGCCGGCCGAAGCCGCCGGTCGTCACGCCAGGGACGGAAAGCACGCAGGCGGAACCGGGGAAGGCTCCGTCGGACGCTGTGGTTCTTTTCGATGGAAAGGACCTGTCGGAATGGCAGGGCAAGAATGGCAAAGCAGCTCCGTGGCACGTGGCGGATGGTTACTTCGAGGTAACGCCGGGCTCGGGTGACATACGGACGAAGGAGGCGTTTGGAGATTGCCAAATCCATGTGGAATGGGCTTCGCCGAATCCGCCAAGGGGGACGGATCAGGACCGGGGCAACAGCGGAGTGTACCTGATGAGCCTGTACGAGATTCAGGTGCTCGATTCGTATCATGCCGATACGTACCCGGACGGGCAGGCGGGCGCTGTTTATTCGCAATGGCCGCCGCTGGTGAATCCGATCCGGCCACCGGGTGTGTGGCAGATGTACGACATCGTGTTTCATGGGCCGCGATTTTCAGCTTCGGGCGAATTGGAGAGGTTGGCTACCGTGACAGTGCTATTTAACGGCGTTTTGGTGCAGGATCATGTTTCGCTCACTGGGCCGACGGCATGGGAAGGGCGGCCGCCGTACAAGAAGCATCCGGAGAAGATGCCATTGCTTTTGCAGGACCATCATCATCCGGTGCGGTTTCGGAATATTTGGATACGGGAGCTGCATAAGCAGGAATCATAGGTGAATTCGTCACAAGGCCAGATGCCGGTCGCTAACGCTTCCGGCTCCTTATGGGCGGCATCAAGGGCGAGCGTGAAGAAAGAACTCCCGGTTGCCTTCTGCGCCTAGTATCGGGCTTTCCATCGACTGCGTTTTGAATTCATGGGATTCGAGCGCCGTTCGGACGCGATCGAGAGCCTGGGCGTGGAGAGCGGCATCGCGAACGATGCCGCCCTTGCCGACGCTTTCGCGGCCTACCTCGAATTGAGGCTTGACTAGGATCACAAGTTCGCCGGTAGCTTCGAGAAGCGGGACCAGAGCCGAAAGAATGAGCGTGACCGAGATGAAGCTGACGTCGCAGACGATGAGGCTCAGCGGTTCGCCAATATCGGCGACCTGCAAGTACCGCGCGTTGGTGCGTTCGTGAAGAACGACGCGGGCATCGGTGCGGAGCTTCCAATCGATTTGGCCTGCGCCGGTATCGACGCAATGGACGCGCAAAGCGCCGTGCTGGAGCAGGCAATCGGTGAAGCCTCCGGTGGAGGTTCCGACATCGAGGCAAACTTTATCGCGTGGCAAGACGGCAAACTCGTGGAGCGCGGCTTCGAGCTTAAGGCCGCCGCGGCTCACGTAGCGGAGCGGCTGCTGGATTTCGAGCTTGGAATTGGGATCGACGGGTTGGCCCGGTTTTGTCGCCTTCCGGCCGTTCACCGAGACTTCACCGGCAAGGATGAGGGCTTGCGCCTTTCCGCGGGAAGCGTGCAAGTCCGCGATCAACCAGCGAGGTATCGAGGCGGTGTTTTGAGGGCACGGCTCGTTACGTTTGGCGCTGAACGATGAGATCGGCGAGCTGGCGCAGACGGTCGGCGCGATCGTCGAAAGATTGCAGGGCGAGATGGGCGGCGAGGCGCTCTTCTTGCGCCATCTCTCGTGAACGCGCGACGCCGTAGACCGCAGGAAAAGTTATTTTCTGTTGCTCCTGATCTTTGCCGGCAGTTTTTCCGAGTTTTTCGGAAGTTTGCTCGACGTCAAGGATGTCGTCGACGATCTGGAAGGCAAGGCCGATATGTTCGCCATAAGCGGAGAGAGCATGAAGCTCTTCACTGGTTGCACCGGCATAGATTGCGCCTATTCGGACGCTGGCGCGAAGAACGGCTCCAGTTTTCGCGCGATGAATTTTTTCGAGCAGCCGAGGGGTCGCGGACTGGCGCTCGCCCTCAATGTCGTACGCTTGGCCAGCAATCATTCCGCCGAGCGTGCCCGCTGCGCTCGCGAGCTCTTCGATGAGCGCAATCTTGCGTTCGGGCGCGATGTACGGCAGACGGCCTAGGACTTCGAACGCGAGTGTGCAGAGAGCATCGCCTGCAAGGATAGCGAGCGCGTCTCCAAAGACTTTATGGCAGGTGGGTCGGCCTCGCCTAAGGTCGTCGTTATCCATGGCCGGGAGATCGTCGTGAATCAACGAATAGGTGTGAATGAGTTCGAGCGTGACGGCCGCGTTTTCAACGCCCTCCGGGGCATCGGATACGGCGCGGGCCGCGGCGATGGCGAGAATCGGCCGGATGCGCTTGCCGCCGGCGAAAAGGCTGTAGCGCATAGCGCGGTGCAGCGATTGAGGCTCGGCGTGCTCGGAAGGGACCCATTGTTCAAGGACACGATCGATGAGCTGCTGCTGCTCGAGCAGGTACTCTTCCAAGCTTGCTTGTTCGGTTTGCGTCATCCTGATTTGGTAGAATTCTCCTCCCTTGGCTCGAAGGGCACGGCTACGGTTTTCGAGCCACGCTTAATGAGCAGTTCGACGCGGGTTTCCGCTTCCTCGAGCTGGCGCTTGCAATCGGCGCTGAGTTTCATGCCCTTTTCGAATAATTCCAGGCTTTTTTCGAGCGGAAGCTCGCCTTTTTCGAGCTCCTTCACCACGCGCTCGAGTTCATCGAGGCTCGTCTCGAAGGCGGGCGCGGTTTGTGTCTCGTCCTGAGCCATCGCTTCATTGTAGAAGACGTGTTTGCGCATCCGAAGGAATTTGCTGATTATAGCCGCTTCCGGTCTGATTCGGGCTTCAGCGCGCCCTTCTTTCGAAATGCCGGACATCTTGCGCGCGGCGCTGTCAAAAAGCTCGGCTCTGCCGCCATGATTTGAGATTATTCATCTCACATGTACACATCAGGCCCGCTTCACTTAATGACTATTGAGTCCCGCATACGTGCCCAAGCGCCGGAAGTGTCGAACGCGCCCACTCTTCCTTCATAAGCGTTTTCGTCGACCAGAACAGGCTCACTCCTGCCGCTGCCCCATAGATCCCGATCAGGGTAAACACAGCGCAGCTCATAAGCGCCCACCAACGTTCCCAAAGCGCCTTGACAAACTGCCAAATTTCCATCTCGCCGCCACGCGCAAGCGTATCATCCGGATAGTTCCATGTCGCGTTTAATAATTCCCAAGAATTTTTGTTGACAGGTGCGGCACGCTTGGGGCACACTGAACGTTTCAGTTTTTCGTAGTCGTTCGCGTCACGTCGCGCGCGAGGTGCTCCGGGCCGAGTGGGCGGATCGCTTAGGAGTAACCAGTGCGGAAACTGCAAATCTATGTGGTGCTTGCCGGATTCAGCCTGTTCGTGGCCGGTTCTGGGCAGGCACACAAGAACAGCTCTTCTCCCACCGCCGAACTGCTTACGGAGCTCATTCGAGTCAACACGAGCAACCCTCCGGGAAATGAGAGGGCGCTTGACGATCTGTTCGCTTCGAAGTTCAAACCGCTAGGATTTGACGTCGAAATTATTCCTACGCCCGATCCGGCGAAGGCTCACTTCATTGCGCGTTTGAAAGGGAGCGGCTCGCTAAAACCTGTACTGCTCGCGGCCCATGCGGACGTTGTGGGAGTGGAGCGCGACAAGTGGAGTGTCGATCCATTTGCGGGAATTATTAAGGACGGGTATGTGTACGGGCGGGGAGCTTTGGATTTTAAGGGCGGCGAGGCAGTTTTCGCCGAAGCGGTGATGCGGCTGGCCCGGAACAAGGTGCCTCTGAAGCGCGACGTCATTTTTTTGTCTGAAGCCGACGAGGAAGGCGGTAAGTACAACACGGAATGGCTGGCGGGTGAGAACTGGAGCAAGATGGATTGCGAATTTGCGCTGAACGAGGGCGGCTGGATCATGAAGAATCTCGACGGGACGGTCCGGTACGTCAGCATATCGACGGCCGACAAGTCGTCTGTGACATTGGTGCTTACAGCGCACGGAACATCCACACACTCGTCGATGCCGCGGCCGGACAACGCGATTTTTCGGCTGAGCCGGGCTATGGCCAAACTGTCGGCATTCGACACAAAGCCGCACCTGATTCCAAGCACGCGTGAATTCTTTTTGACATTGGCGAAGACGAGCGCTCCGCCGATGTCGACGTACTTCAAGAACCTTGTGGAAAGCAACGATCCGAAGCTGGTGGAACAGGCGGACAGGGAGATCAGCCAGAATATCTTGTTGCACGCGATTATGAGGGACACGATTGCGCCAGTGTTTTTGGAAGCAGGATTTCGCGGCAACGTGATTCCCGGTTCGGCGAAAGCGACCATCAACATGCGCGTCATTCCCGGCACCACGCCTGAGGACGCTATTGGCGAGATCAAGAAGGCGATTGACGATCCGGAAATAGGCGTGGGTCTTCCTCCGGCAAACGCTGCTACGGGAGTTGTTTATTCCAAGTACCTCGCGATCGCATCGAAGGTGAAACCTTCTTCGACGGACACGGCACTTTATAAGGCGCTCGCAGATGGCGCGCAAAAAGTCTGGCCGAATGTTCCGGTTACGCCATATCTGTTTCAGGCGGGCACGGATGCATTTGCGTGGCGAAGCCGGGGCGTTCCCGTCTATGGCATCTATCCCTATCCGATCACCGACGACGATTTGAGTCGCATGCACGGCAACGACGAGCGGATGTCGGTGAAGTCGCTGGATGAAGGGACGGAGATGATTTATGACACGCTACTGGAGGTCGCGGCGAAATAGCGCAGGCGAAAGCGCCTGCCCCACCATGGAGTCTCAAACGATCCACCCGATTGAATAGACGCGATGAACGCTAGGCCGGTTCCTCATTCGAATCTATTAGTCCTTTCAAGATTCCCTTTCTAGTGTGCGAATTAGAGCGCTTTTGCTGTGTATGCGGTGGGATCGAAACCCGCTTCCGTGCATCCAACAGATAGGAGAAAAGAATATGAAAGGGCAAAAGATTCGCTGGCAGTTACCACTTGTGCTGCTTGCGTCGGCCGCCCTGGGCTTTGGCCAAGTGAGTGGACCGCCGCCCGCAGCAGCCGGGCCGCAGGAGCAGTGGCCTAACGCCAATAGTCAAACGCGTCCTTCGGAACCGGTTGGACCAGGAACTATTAATTACGTAGAAGGTCAGGTGTCGTTAGATGGAGAGGCTATTACGCCGCAGTCGATCGGAACGGCCACTCTGAAACCTGGCCAGGCGCTCGATACAGGTGAAGGCTTTGTCGAGGTGCTTTTAACGCCAGGAGCGTTCCTGCGCGTGGGGCACAACAGTGAAGTTCGAATCGTATCGGCCGGATTGGCTAACACGGAAGTTGAGCTTGTGCGCGGCCAGAGCATGCTGGAAGTGGATCAGATGATCAAAAACACTAACCTCGCGGTGCTCATGAATGGCGCAACAACGCAAGTTGAAAAGAATGGTTTGTATAACTTCGATGCCGCGCAGCAGGCAGTGATGGTGTTGGATGGAAAGGCGAAGGTTGACTCGCCCGCCGGCAGCAAGACTCTCAACAAACATGACGAGGTGTTGCTGGCCAGCCAGCATCCCTTAAAGACGCGCGGGGTCAACGAGAAGGCTGTCCAAGCCGATCCGCTGTACGTGTGGAGCAAGGCGCGGAGTGAAGACGAAGCGCAAGCCAGCGCTAAGGCGGCAAGCTATGCAGACAGCTACGCGGCAGCGGGCCCGGGCTGGTATTGGGATCCGTATTGGGATTTCTATGGCTTCTGGCCGTATGACGCTGCTTTCCTGTACAGTCCGTTTGGATGGGGCTTCTACTCGCCCGCCTTCTTTGGCTTCGGATACTACGGCGGCTTTTATGGAGGCCGATGGTATCCGCGTCCCGGAGCGTACGGGCATCCGGGATTCCATGGACGCGTAGGCGGCGTAAACGCGAGCGTTCGTGGATTCCATGGCGGCGGCTTCAATCACTCGATGGGTGGCGGCTTCCACGGTGGTGGAATGGGCGGCGGCTTCCACGGAGGCGGTGGTGGGGGCGGCGGACGCCGGTAACAATCGGTGGTGAATGAGAAGCGGGGCTGAAAGGCTCCGCTTTTCGCTTTAGGATTGCCCTACCGTCGCAGACCGATGGATCGGGAGCCCAGAAGCTTGGGTAGTATGGCTGGTGTGCCTTCAACGGGAATGAAGCGCAATTTTGTGAGCGGCAGATCGCGGCGTTCGAGGACGTACGATTTTCCCGGTTCGACTGAAAATGCGAGGGCCGCGCCAGCCACATCGGCGCCAATGGGTTGGCCTCCGTCTGCTGAGAGGACTTCGACAGCACGGCCAGGCCAGGGATTGCGGATGCGGATTTGTCCCGCAAAACCGGAAGCGAGAACGACAGTCACCGGCTCACCGCGACGCATCTGGACATAAACTTTGCTGTTGTGCTGAATGTAAACTGTCCCGTCGGCATCCCAATCTTTCGGCCACGCGGGCGCAATGCGTACAAGTCCGTCGTAATCCTGGACCAAAGCTTCCTGCAGGGCAGCCGCCACAACGCCGATCTGTTCGACATAGAATTCCGGACCGGCAAAACTAGCGAGGCCCGAGGGATAGGCTTGATACCGTCCGGTCAGTTGAGTCAAGCTTGATTTCACTTCTGCGGCAAGCCCCAGCCGCGCGGCCTGAATGGGATCGAAGCTCCAATCGTTCTGCGCTTTGTTTGGACGGTAGTTATAAGTGCGAACGCCGAGATCCTGGAGCGGGCCGGCATCGCCAATCAGAGAATAGGGCCAGACCGGCTCGAGGCCCAGGTTCTCCGTATTGTGAACGGGCGCGCTTTGATCGTACGACTGAGCGATCACATCTTGACCGGCGGCATCATCTGCCGGAGTGAGCTGCTGCCTCAGAGTGGCGGAATCGGTGCGAGGAAGTTCGGGAATTTTGTGCAACGCGCTTTCAGCCTGCTGAACGAGATCGGGGTCGGCATTCAGAATGCGCGCGGCTTCGATCAGAGCGGGAAAGAGAGCCTTCATCGCCGAGATGTCGGTAATTGGATCGTGAACGTCCCATTGATTTTCATGGGCATTCGAAGGAGACGTGTGGAGAAGCCCGTCGGCGCCGGCGTGGCTGTATGCCAGAAGAAAGCGCGCGGAAGCAGCCATCACGGGGTAATTGGCGGCAAGGAATTTGCGATCGCCGGTAGCCAGAAACTGCCGCCAGATCCACAGAGAAACTTCGGCTCCGGTCGAGATGGTTCGGGCATTGTAATAGGGTCGGGATGCGGCATCGCAATTGAGGCCCGGAAATTTGACCCACGTTTCGTTCTCGATGCCTTGGCCATTGAAGCGCATCGTTTCCGGCACGCAAGCTCCGGGGCGGCCTTGCATTCTGTTTTTTGTCCACGCCTCGATATTCGGCAAGTTATCTCTGTACAACTGAAAATAGGGGTCGTTCAGGTTGAACAATCCGGCTCCCAGGTTGGCTGCGACTTGCATGCGCAAATTCCAATGCCAATAGGAGGCAGGGTCCCATTGATGGCGATCGCGGATAGACGAGAACAAATCGCCGATGCCGCCTTGCGCGCCGGGTATGGATCCGTGGCTTTGGGCAACCGCGGTAAACAGATCAATCAGGCGCAGGTTTTCGAAATATTCTGCGGCGTGGTCGGCCGAGCTCAATTTCATCAGTCCGGCCTGATTCCAAAATGCGTTCCACCAGCGGCGGTGCTCCGCCGGGGATGAACTGGCGGCCTGTGAAAGAACAGCTTTTGCTGTTTGGAGCGCATTGCCGCCGGCCCATTCTGGAGCCGCAATCAAAATACGGAACGAACCGTTGGTTTCAGGAAGGAAGGAAAGTTTGACAGTCAAGTCGCCGCTCGATTCGGCACGGACATTTCTTGCGCGAGCGGTGATCGCCGCGAGCGAGCCGAAGGTTCTGCCGCTGGCTCCAACTTCTTTCGAATCGGTCCAAAGGTCCGACAGGATTCCGAGCGGGCCTTCTAGCTCTATTTGCGGGTGGCGCGGCTCCCATAGATGCAGCTCGACCGTTTGTGTGACAGCTGGATCGGCACCGGAGACGTCGACAATCGCGACGTCGGAATCCGGCTGCACGAAGACGGTGGCGCTCATTCCGCTGCCTCTCTCGGTAAATTCGCCGTTATAGAGATTCACTCTTGCGGCGTAATCGGGCGCGGAAGCGAGACGCGCCAGACCAGGGATGACAAGCTGACCTGGCGAGAGGCGAAGCGGGAGAGTATCGGCGCGGTTCAATTGGATAGTGAGGCCGTCCTGCGCCCAGACGGCGAGACCGAGCCGGCCATTTCCGAGCGGCATGGCCTGTCCCGGTCGAGTATTCGGACGTTCGAGAACGATATCGGAGCGCCCCACGATGCCCGCAGTATTAACGTGGAATTTTCCCTGTCTCCAGGCGGTAGATGGCTCTTTTTCGTTTGAGGCGGCGGAGGCAACGGCGGCGAATAGAAGCGTGGTAATCGAGGCGAGGCGGGCGGGGCCAGCGAGACGACCGCGAGTCACCACAGAACACCTTGAATCGCCTTTTCCGGCGCTGGTATTTCTTCGATCTCCAACAATTGCTTCAAATTAATTTCAATTGTCTTCGAAATAGAAGTGATCGGTACATCGTGCTCAGCGTTTTCAAACGGGTTCTCGAGTTCGCGTCCTATTTCATCAAGCGCCAGGAAGATGAGGCCGACGAGCGTCGAGCCGATGGGCGTGAGCAGCTGTAGATTGGCAACTATGCCGAGGGGCAGGAGTATGCAGTAGCCGCCAACAAACATTTGCGGGAAGAAGTCGTACTGCCTCGGCATTGGCGTGTTTTTGATGCGTTCCGCGCCGCCCTGTGCGTTCATAAGGGCAGCCAGCGACTGATCGATCGATGCCCATCGCATGCTGTCGATCCAACCGCGCTCGTAGCATTCGGAAAGCAGGGTGCTCATTTCCTGCTGAATACAGACGGGGACGTTCCGCTGCGTTCGAAATGCTTCGATTTGTTGAGCGGAGTAAAAAGGAGTCAGCTCTTCCCAAGCTGGTTGTCCGCGGAGATGGCGCCGCAACGAATGGACGTAGGCAATCTGCAGGAGCACGAGCCTGCGCTGGATCTCGCGGGCGCGGTCTCGCTCAGTCGCGCCGCGATCGTCCGGTACAACAATCATCGTCAACACTTGGCGCGAGAAAGTGCGGGAGTAGTTGACGATGGAGCCCCACAAAATACGGCCCTCCCACCAGCGCTGATAGCTGCTGTTGTTGCGGAAGCCGAGAATGACGCCGATGGCCCCACCCAAAATGGACAGAGGCACGTGCGGCATCGAAAGCCATGTCATACCGCCGTAGACATACGCAACGGCGACTATCATGTCGAAGCTAAAGAGGATGGCCAGAGGACGCCAAATAGAGCGCAGCATGCTGCGCAGAGTTGCGCCGTCTGGAACAATCATCCGATGGCGCCCTCGGCCTGCAACCCGGGGACCGGCAATTGATCGAACGGCACGAACTTCGACGTGCTTTGGTCGAAGATACGGACGGTTCCGTGTTCGATATCGTAGACCCACCCGGCGACTGCAAGCTTGCCTTGGGCGAGTTTGCCCGTAACTGAGGGATGCGTCCGCAAATGATTCATTTGCAGCATAACGTTTTCCTCGATTAATTGTTCCAAAGCGTGGTGTTCATCGGCAGCGCTTGCCTTCGCCTGGACGATGCTGAGCGCGGCCTCGCCATTTCGCAGCCAAGACTTCACGGTTGGCATTGTGGCGACCTTGTCGGGATGTAAGAGTCCTTTCATGGCGCCGCAGTCGGTGTGGCCGCAAACGACAACCTGGCTGACGTTCAAAGCGAGAACTGCATACTCGATCACGGCAGACACGCCGCCTAACATTTCGCCGTAGGCAGGCACTAGATTTCCGATGTTTCGCGAAACAAAAATTTCACCTGGCCCGGAGCGTGTCAGCAATTCGGGATCGATACGGGAATCGGCGCAGGTGATGAAGAGCGCGTGAGGCTTTTGGCCCTCGCGGATCAGTTGTTGGTAAGCGGACTTTCGTTGCGGATAGACTTCGTCGCGAAAATTGCGCAAGCCCGTCAGCAGGCGTCTTTGAGATTCGGTAATTTCAGGGGAAGGCATAAAGAAATCCTGAGATTGAGGATAACCTTTCCCGGTTGGCACAAGGAACCCTAAGGCAAAATCGGGACCGCCTACTCGTACCTCAACGCCTCGGTCGGGTTCAGGTTCGCTGCTCTTGATGCCGGCAGCATTCCAAAGCCGATGCCGACCGAAATCGATACAGCAAAGGCGACCAGAATGGAGGCTTTGCTGACGGGGATCGCCACGCCGGTAAATAGAGTTACGCTCAACGGGGCCGCAATGCCAATGAGAGTGCCAATGAAGCCGCCTCCCACGCTGAGGAGAACAGACTCCGTGAGGAACTGACCCAGAACTTCCCGACGGGAAGCGCCTACCGCTTTTCGAAGGCCGATCTCGCGGGTGCGTTCGGTGACGGTCACAAGCATGATGTTCATAATGCCGATGCCGGAGATGATGAGGGCGATGGCGGAAACGCTGATCAGGACGATAGTCAGGATTGTCGCAATGGAGCTTGCGACACTGAGAAGCGCCGTGAGATTGTGGACGCCATACTTTGCGCCGGGCCGGTGTCTGGATTCAAGGATGGCTTGAACCCGACGCGTAACTCGCGGGACATCCTCCGCATACCTCGTCTGGATATAAAAAGGATCGATCCGCTCGTAAGTAACGAAAGTTTTCTCCACAGGGAGGGGAATCAGCATCGTCTCATCGGTCAGCTCGGAGGCACCAAAGGTACTGGTGCGCTCGCGGAACACGCCGATGATCGTGAATTGAAGCTGCCGAATCCGGATCGTCTGGCCGATGGCGAGTTGCGGTGAGGAAAACATACGCTGCGCCAGCCTTTCCGTAAGCATGGCGACCCGCTGGAAGAGCGCCATGTCACTTGCATCGAAGGAACGGCCTGCTAAAATCACCAGCCTGCGAACCTGCGCGTAGTACTGGTCGGTCCCAAGGATAGAAACGTCGTGCTCCTTGCCATTGATAACAATGTGACCGCTATCGGGCATAATGGCCGTAGCGGCGATAAGTTCGCTGCCCAACGCATCGCGTATGGCTTGCACGTCGCCTATTTTGACGTAATCGGCCTGAGCGACGACGTTGTTCTGGCCGCCCGTCTCAAGGCTTCCGTACACCAGATTCGAGCCGATGCCGCGAATCTGGTCGAGGATCAAGTCTTTTCCGACTAGCGAGATGGTTACCACGAGAATGACGGAGGCGTTGCCTATGACGAGCCCGAGAGCCGTGAGGAAAGTTCGAAGCGGGTTAGCCCGCAGCGATTCCAAGCTAAACCGGACTGCTTCAGCTACATTCATGCCGGTTGCTCACGCTTCCAGCTCCTTAGGCGCCGCCTTCGACTTGCCTGAGCAGACGCTGCGCATCGTTCTTCGAAGGGTCGTCCGGGGTAATGGATGACGATTGAACGTATTTCCGCAAGAGCCGTTTCGCTTCATCCAGATTCCGCTTTTGCTTAATGAGCGTGTCGGCTCTGGCGTACCAAACCCCGGGGGTTTCAGGCGCGATGGTTTCCGCCTTCGCGAACAGCGCGTCGCTTTCCTGCTGCCTTCCCTGATTAGCTAGAAATTTCGCCAAGTCCAAAACGTGGCCTACCTGGTGCGGCGCAATCTCAATCGCGTGGCGCAGTTGCGTCTCCGCCGTTTCGTACTCGTTCCGCTTCTCGGCGAGCTTCGCGCGCGCAAAGTATCCTTCAGCCGGATCGACGTCGGCGATCTTGCGGGCGATGGCTTGGGCCTTATCGTAGCCGCCCCCCAAGAAGCCCGGAGCATCGAGGTAGTAATCGAACAGATCGCTCATCGCGTCCGAGTTTTTGTCGTCGAGCTGAACGGCTTTTTCGAGCCACTGTCGCGCTTTCGAGGCGTAGCCCGGAGCGACGAACGGATTCGAGGTTTCCGCTCGCCGGCCCCACGCACGGCCCAGCCATAATGCGTTGTCGCTGCTGTTCGGATTGGCATCGACGGCGTGTTGGAAGTACTCCACGGCCTTTTTGAAATCGCCCATCATGAAATAATCCCTCCCGACGAGGTTGTTTACTGCCGGCTCGTTGCTCTTCAGATCAAGGAGGTCCAGGGACTGGCGGTACTCCGTGCGGCGGTACAGGTCCTCCGCTTTTACCAGCGAGGATTTCGAAGACGCCTGCGCCTGCAAAGAGATGCCGGCAAAGGCAGCACCAGCGACAACTAGAGCAATGCCAGCCTTAGCGCGTTTCAAACGATCTCCGAGAGCTTTTGTCATGATACGCCAGATCGGACCCGAATTCGCCGAAAACGGGCCGTTATTGTGATGTCTTGGAGGCGCTACGGGATACGAAAATATGCGAGTGTCAGAGAAGCTGCGCAAGGACGTTGGAATTTGTCGCGGCCTGGAGCGAATACATGGCGAATATTGCGCGCGGCCCGGCGGCTCAACGGCTCACAGAAGGTCTTAGGTTCGTTCTGCCTCCGCTGTTGTAGAGTAATGTTGTTGCACAATACAAGTTAGGAGTGGATTGATTATGCTCGCCCAGTTGAGACGATTCCTTTTGTTCACCGGAGCGAGTCTGCTGTGCGTAAGCGCGGCATACGCGCAGGTAACGACCCTGGAGGGACAAGTCAAAGACGAAAATGGCCAACCGCTGAAGGGCGCGGTCATTGATCTAACGCGCACGGACATCAAAGGCCACTACACCGTCAAATCGGACAAAAAGGGGCACTGGTTTTATACCGGCCTGCCATTGGGTACGTACGACATCAAATGCATGGTAAACGGGCAGGCGGTCGATTCGGTGAAGGGTGTGAAGTCGAAGTACGGAGACACAACCGAAGTCGATTTCGACGCCGGACGAATGAAGAAGCAGCAGGCCTCCATGCAGCAAGCGGCGGAAACGGGACAGTTAAACCAGGACCAAACGCGAGGCATGAGCGCCGAGCAGAAAGCCGCACTCGAGAAACAGTTGAAAGAGCGGTCGGATCAGATGAAGAAGAACAAGGCTCTGAATGACGCATTCAACCAAGGCAAAACTGCCTTTGAGGCGGCGCAGGCCGATACCGATCCTACCAAAGCGAACGCGGATTTCGCGGCGGCTGAACAGAATTTTCAAAAGGCGGGCGAGTTGGACCCGAGCCAGGTTGCGGTGTGGGCTTCGCTTGGAGACACCGAGTATAACTGGGCGAGGAAACAGCCGGCCACCCAGAACAAGGCGACTTACGATAAAGCCGCAGACGCCTATAAGAAAGCGCTGGCTATTAAGCCGGACGATGCCGCGATGTACAACCAGCTAGGAAACGTCTACGGCGCTGAAGGCAAAGTACCCGAGGCCACGGAAGCGTTGACGAAGTCAGCGCAACTCGACCCACAAATGGCGGCAAAGGCCTACTATAATCTGGGCGCCAATTTGGTGAACACCGGTAAATCGGATGAGGCAGCGGATTTCTTCAAGAAGGCGATTGCCGCCGATCCGAACTATGCCGACGCCCATTACCAGTACGGCATCTGCCTGATGGCCAAGGCGCAGGTTGACGCAAGCGGAAAGATCACCCCTCCGGAGGGAACCGCCGACCAGTTCCAGAAGTATCTCGAGCTGAAGCCGGACGGTCCTTTCGCCCAATCCTCCAGGGATATGCTGACGCAGCTTGGGGAGAAGGTGAATACAGTTTATAAAGCTCCCGGCACGAGCAAGAAGAAGAAGCAGCAAGACCAATAGAGCACGGCGCCGGACGTATTCGAGCAATCCGCCACAAGAAGCAGGCGAGGCGAGGAGGCTCGCCGCGGACCGGGAGGCCTGCCTTAGGAGATCGGGGCAGCAGAAGAGAAAATTTGATGTTTCGATTTATCATTTACGCGCTGGCTATTCTGGTTCTGGTCTCCCTTCTTCGTAGCCTCGTAGGCGTGTTGACGAAAGCTTTTGGCGCGTTCATCTCAGCAGGGAATGCGGGCGCCGGCAGTCCGGGCGATAAGCGGAATGCTCAATTGGGCGGAGATCTGCATCGAGACCCGGTGTGCGGCACGTTCGTTGCGGAGAGCACGCCGTTCCAGCGCCACCAAGCGGGCTCGACGTTTTACTATTGCTCCGAGGCTTGCAAAGAGAAGCACGCACTGGTGGCAAGATAGCCGGCCAGCCCTGGGCGATAAGCTCTAATGGCTGTATGCCCGCGATTTTGCTCGGCCAGCTAGCGGCGCAATTGGATTGCGAACTGGCCGGAGATCCCAACATCGTCATCGGCGGCGTGTCTACCCTGGACAAGGCTGAAGCGGGACAGCTCAGCTTTCTGGCCAACCTGAAATATAGCCCGAAGGTAAAAGAGAGCCGCGCTTCGGCGATTCTTGCGGCTAAGCGCCTGATCGATACGGAAGCCGCAACGCTGATCTCTTCAAATCCGTACTACGATTTTGCGCGGGCGCTGGCGCTGTTTTACGAGGCGCCTGAAGTTCCGAAGGGCGTCCATGCGACGGCAGACATCGCAGCGACGGCGCGCATAGGCGACAATGCCGCTATTGGGGCATATGCTGTCATTGGCGGGAACGTGACCATTGGAGCGAATGCAACCATTTACCCTCACGTAGTGGTCTATGAGGGTTGCGTCATTGGCGACCATTTCACCGCTCACTCGCATGTCTCGGTTAGAGAAAACACACAGATCGGCAACCGGGTGACGTTGCACAATGGAGTGGTTGTGGGCGGGGATGGCTTCGGGTTCGCGAAGAATTCCGACGGCAGGCAGTTCAAAATTGTGCAGACGGGGCGCGCCGTGTTGGAGGACGATGTGGAAGTTCAGACTTTGACTTCGATTGACAAGGCAACAGTGGGGGAAACACGAGTCAAGCGGGGAGCAAAAATCGACAGCCTGGTGCAAGTGGGGCACGCTTGCGTGGTCGGCGAAGACAATATTATTTGCGCGCAAGCGGGGCTTGCAGGCAGCACCGTCTTGGAAGCAAGCGTGACGATGGCAGGCCAATCGGGTTCGGCGGGTCATCTCACGATTCGCAAAGGAGCGACCGTTTACGCTCAAGCGGGAGTCGGGCATGACGTTCCGGAAAACACGGTGGTCGGCGGATCACCGGCATTTGAAGCGCGCGAGTGGCGGCGCGCCTGCACGGCTTTCGCGAGACTTCCCGATCTGCTGAAGACCGTGCGTCAATTAGAGCAGCGCATCGACGAACTCGAGCACAAACTCGCCCGTTGAGGCCTTTGAATAAGAACGGTATTCCAGGCCGTTCGATTTGTTATTTTCCAGAGAATTTTCGCGAATATTTATGTCCGAGTCGCCAAACGATTACTTCCACCGTCCTGTCGCGTACAAGGACGAAGCCTTCATCGAAAGTCACGAAGCACGGCCGTTGCGCATGCTTTCCGAATATCTATGGCCACTGGCGCATCTCGAGGAGGAGCGCATCCAGGACACCATCGTTTTCTTTGGCTCTGCGAGAATTTCGGCGCACGGTCCGCTGGGACATTACTACCGAGAGGCGCAGGAACTGGCGCGGCTGGTTACGGAATGGTCGAACAGCCTGAACGAACCTACGCACCGGTTTGTGGTGTGCTCGGGCGGCGGACCGGGCATCATGGAGGCGGCAAACCGCGGTGCTGCCGAAGCCGGAGGGAAGACAATCGGGCTGAACATTGGTTTGCCTTTCGAGCAGAGGCCGAATCAGTTCATTACGCCGGAGCTGTCGTTTGAATTCCACTACTTCTTCATGCGTAAGTTCTGGTTCGCTTACCTCGCGAAAGCGCTGGTCGTATTTCCGGGAGGATTCGGAACGCTGGATGAGATGAGCGAGATTCTGACTCTGGCGCAAACAAAAAAGCTCGAGAGCAAAATTCTAATTGTTTTGTATGGGTCGAAATTCTGGAAGGAAGTCGTGAACTGGGACGCGCTTGTGGAATACGAAGTGATTGCGCCCGACGATCTCGACTTGTTTCAGTTTGCCGACGATCCGGAGGTAGCGCTTTCGATATTGAGGGATGGATTGACGCGGTACTATCTCGAGCCGGAAGAGGTGCTTGCGAAGAAGGCAGAGGAAGCTCCCGAGATTGCTCGATCGCGGTTGTCGTAGGGCGTTGCCTTTCAGGACGCGGGCTCGAATCGTAGTGCGCCGAAGCTCACAACGCTATTAGCGTCGATCTGCCATTGGCGGTAGTCGAGAAGTTCGCCGCGTAAAGGCGGCATCACTTTGAGGAATGTGTAAAAGGAGGAGGCTCCGCACCACTTCAGGTCGTCCTGACTCTCCTGGACAAGGCTCCAATAGGAATGGGCATCGCCAGCGACGATTTGAGAGATTCGTTTCCGGTCGCGATCTTCCACGCTCAGCATTTCGCCTTGGCTCGCTTGAGCAAGCAACCGATCGCCATAGCGCCGCCCCATGTGCGCCATATCGACACCTAAGATCCAGAAGAGGCGCTTACCTTCCCTGACGTTTATATTGGCGAGTGTATCGAGGAAGCGGCTCACGTGCTCGTCCTGTTCCGGCGATCCTCCTTCATAAATGCTTTTTACGTAGGGCCCGCAGAGGATGGGCAGGATGCGCACGGAGGGGCCAAACAGATGCTGCAGGAAGACGACCTGAAATTCGATGGAATGCTCGACAGCGTGACAGTAGTCCTCCATGCGAACGGCTTCGGGCGCCGCCGCGGCCAATTCGTCGACGAGTTTGGTTTCGGTTGCGGCTTCCCCATACGGCGTGATGAAGTTCTTCCTGGTCAGGCCGAATTTATCAGGTGCTCCATAGTGGGACGTTCCCAGAATCACTACTATGCGATCGGTAGCGTGATTTACTGGAATCGCGCCGTACGCGGCACGGTAAGTGTCCCATCCGCCATCCGGACTTACATGGGGCGCGGCAATGGCGAGTGTCGAAGCGGCGCCTTGTCCGGAACCGATTCTGGCTGTCATCAGCGAAGAAAGTTCTCCATGTTGTACCGGATAGGCGGAGCCGGCAAAGATGGACGGCCTTACGGGCGCTCGAGCGAATTCTGCTTCACGGCCGTTGCGAATGCGGCGGTAGTTCTCGTTCTCCAAGAAACCTGCGGCGTTCAGGGAATCGAAAAGATTTTGTTCGATGGGGCCTATTTGAATCTCGCCGGTAATGCGGACGATTTCAGCTCGCAAGTCGAGCTCGGAGTGAGCGCCATCGAAACATTCCAACAACGGGACCAGAACCGGAGGAACTACGAGAACCGAGTCCGAAAACCGATACGGGTCGCGGATTACGAGTCCGGGCCGCGAGGGATCGGGAGATGGCATGAAATCGAGATTAAATCGCAGACGGGGAAGGTTCTCGGTCACGCCTCAATTGTACGAACCACATATTTTGATAGCCTTGCCCGTATGAATATTCATCGTATTGCGGTGTTCCTGTCGATTGTGAGCTGCGCTTCTCTTCAAGCGCAGTCTCTGCCGGTCAAATGGGAGGAACTGACGGCCGCCGATTTTGTGAAAGCGTTGGAGAAGGCCCAGGACACCTGTGTTCTGCCGTTCGGAATTCTGGAGAAGCATGGTCCGCAGCTTCCGCTTGGCACCGACTTGTTGAACGTTCGATATGCTTCGCTGCACGGAGCGGAGGAAGAATATGCGGTGGTCTTTCCCGAATATTATTTCGGACAGATTTTTGAGGCTAGACACGAACCTGGAACAGTGGCATACAGCGCACATCTGCAACTCGAACTGTTGCAGGAAACGACCGACGAGATGGGGCGGAATGGCTGCAAGAAGATCGTCATCGTGAATGGGCACGGCGGCAACAATCATTTACTTCCTTATTTCGCGCAGACGCAGATGGCGTCGCCGCACGATTATGTTGTGTACGTCTACTGGCCGGACACGGAGGAGAGGAATCCGCCGGGGCGGCCGGCGTTGCACACGAAGACCGACGCGCACGCCGGCGAATCGGAAACATCTCACACGATGGTGGCGCGGCCGGATCTCGTGCATCTCGACCGCGCGAAAAGCGAGGATGGGTCGGACCAGAACCGTCTCGATCTGCCGAGGAGCCTGTATACGGGCATCTGGTGGTACGCGAAATTTCCCAATCACTATGCGGGCGACGCCAGCTACGCGAATACGCAATTAGGGGAGTTCGACATGAAGGCCTGGGCGCACGGAATAGCGGGAGCGATTCGGGCCGCGAAGGCCGACAACGTCAGCCTGCGATTGCAAAAGGAATTCTACGAGAAATCGACGCATCCGATCGACACCAAGCAGTGATGGCCGCGGCACTCTTATACAAACAAGATGGAGACCGCCTGATCGATACTGGTGGTTTTCCCTGCCGGAGTCAGCAGTCCGGTCTCGAGATCGCGCCGGAACAGCGAGATGGTGCCAATCATCTGATTACCGACCAAGACCCAGCGGCCGGTCGGGTCGAGCGTAAAATTGCGTGGCTCGCGGCCAGGCGTTGCGGCGAAACCGAGCGAGCTTAGAGTGCCGCGCGCGGGATCAACGGCGAACATGGCGATACTGTTGTGACCGCGATTGGACGAGTAGACAAACTTGCCGGTTGGATCGACCACGATCTCGGCGGCTGTACTTTCGCCGTGAAAATCTTCGGGCAGAGCAGAGATATTCTGAATGGAAGTCAGTGTGCCGGCCTTGCTGTCCCACCCGAGCACATCGACGGTAGACGCCATTTCGTTGACGCAATATGCAAACGGCGCTTTCGGATGAAACGCAAGATGGCGTGGGCCGGAGCCGGGTTTCGCGCTCCAATAGGGCGGATCGTTTGGCGTCAGCTTGGCGGTTGCTGGATCGAGCCGGTAGACCACGATGCGGTCGAGACCGAGATCGTTCACAAGAACGTAGCGATTATCGGGTGAAACAGTCGTGCAATGCGCGTGTGGTCCTTCCTGCCGCTCCGCATTTGGCCCATGCCCCGAAAACTGAAACTGCGATACGGGAGCGCCGATGAGTCCCGTGCGGCTCAGACGAAAGGAAGCTGCGCTTCCGCTGCCGTAATTGGCGACAAACAGGTCGGATCCGGTGTGGTCCACAGCCAGATGACAGGGACCGGAACCGGCGGAGGCAACCGAATTCAGCGGTTTCAGCTTGCCATCGAGGTGATCGATCGCGAAACCGGAAACAAGTCCGCTGTGGGTGCCCTGATAATTCGACTCTTCATTCACCGCGTATAGGAAACGGTGGTTGGCCGACAGAGCCAGGTAGGTAGGGTTTGGCGTCTCCGCCACAAGTCCGAGAGGCATCAAGTCGCCCGACTCGCTTTGAAAGCGGAAGGCATAGATCCCCTTACTCGTCTTATGGGTATAGGTACCAACGTACAGCAAGTAACCAGATGGGGTGGTTTGGGCTGACAGCGGCCGGCTCCGCAGCAGCATCGGAGTCAGTGAAGAAGCTAATATCGATCGCCGTGTAATTCGGTCCATGCTTCCTAGATCTTACCCCTGCCGTTGAACTCGAACGGAATGCCGGCATTGGGAAGCTTAGTACTCCGAATAACTGGCCAATTGTTCTATAGTGTGAGGACCCGGTTCACGCCGGATGAACGCGCACTGTTCTTCGTCCGCACTTTTATGCTTTCGAGCCCAACTTCCGCGCCCGCTGCCACTAAGCCCGATTGGCTCTCTTGGACATTGGGTATACTCTTCTGGTTCGTTATCCTCTTATGCGGAATCGGCCTTCTGTGCATGGACTACATCCGCGAACTTTTCAAATGGGAGCGCCGACACGGTACCACAACTCGTCCCGGCTCGACACGCGCACAGGCTAACACGGCCGAGAGATGAGGCGGACGCTCCGCGTCTATAGCCGCAATTTTTGCCAAGAACGCGTCTTTGCCGGCGTTCTATAACGGTTTTAGAGAAGGAGCGGCGATGAAAGACGACAAGGTTCTGCGAGAGCATCTGACCTATCTGCTCAAAGGCGAAGGAGCTCACGTAGATTTTGAGGGAGCAATCAAGGACTTGCCCGTCTCCCTTCAAGGAAAAAAGCCGAAAGGGGCGCAGCATTCACCCTGGGAGGTACTTGAGCACATGCGCATTGCGCAGTGGGATATTCTGGAGTTCACCCGCAACGCCAGTCATGTCTCACCCGAGTTCCCTGGCGGCTATTGGCCAAGCGCGCAAACACCGCCGGCTGATGACGCCTGGGCCAAGAGCGCTCAGGCTTTTCGCGCCGACCTCGCAGCGATAGTTGAATTGGTCGAGAATAAATCGACAGATCTATCCGCCCCCATCCCGCATGGCGACGGGAAAACGATCCTACGCGAGGTGCTGCTTGTGGCGGATCACAACGCGTACCACTTGGGAGAACTCGTGCTGTTGCGCCGCCTGCTGGGAGCGTGGCAGTAGTACTGCTTTAGCGGTTTGAGAGGCCCCCGCAGGTCGGGGGCCATCAGGACAGGGGAAAGCGACGATAGCGCCCGGTTCAACTGCCTTGTGCAGCCGACTGGCTCATCTGCGCCATGGCCGCTTTCGCGCGTTTTTCCATTTCTGCCGGGGCCACATCTTCGACGTGGGTAGCCACCGACCATACATGACCGAATGGGTCGGTGAGTTTTCCGTAACGATCGCCCCAGAACATGTCAGTCGGAGTCGCGTCGCTCTTTGCTCCCGCGTTGACGGCTTGCTTAAAAACGGAGTCAACATCCTCGACGTACAAAAAGATGCCGACGGGCGAGCCGCCTATGGTTTTTGGCGACTTGTTTCCCATCATTTCATCTGAAAGCATGATCATCGAATCGCCGATCTTCAACTCTGCATGGCCAATCTTTCCTCCTGGAGCGCCCATCCGCATTATTTCGCTTGCTCCGAAGGCTTGTTTGTAAAAATCAATGGCGCGCGCGGCATCGCTTACAACGAGGTAAGGCGTCACGGCGTGGTAGCCAGCTGGGATCTTTTTAACTTGAGCAGCCATTTGTGTACTCCTCGCTTCAAACGTTATCACAGTTTGCGATCGTTCGTCCGGCTGCGCTGTCCGTGCTCAGCCGCCCGCGGATCACTCGTCCCTCAACGCCGCCATCGGTTCAAGGGCAGCAGCGCGACGCGCGGGTCCATAACTCGCGAGCAGAGCAATCGCTGCGAGTAAAACGCTGGCTGTACCGATGGAGACGGGATCGTATGGCTTGAGTCCATACAGCAGCGTTGCGGCGGCGCGTGCTGCCAGCAGCGCAATCGCGACGCCGACCACAAGCCCCACGCCGACGAGCAGCACTGCTTCGCCCAACACCAGGCGAATCACTCGCGCGCGGTCCGCGCCGAGGGCCATCCGCACGCCGATCTCGTTCCTCCGCCGCGCCACCATATACGCGATTACGCCATAGAGTCCAAGAGTCGCAAGAAGCCCAGCCAATAGCCCGAACCCTCCGGATAGGGTTGCCATCAACCGTTCGCGCAAAAGGGATTCCTCTAATTGCGCTGAAAACGATCGGAATTCGATTCCAATCGTGGGATTGTACGCCGCTACAGCAGTCTTCACCGCGCTCGTCAACCCTCCAGGCGAACCGGCCACGCGCAGTACGAAGGTGGCGCCTGGGCCAGGATCATCGTCCTGCGCCACCGGAACGAAACCGATCGGCACGAAGTCTTCCCGTAGTTCGTAATATTTTGTGTTTTCGACCAGGCCGACAATCTGGATCAACGGCTCCGGCTTCCCGGCCTCGGCTTCCAGGTGGAACGTGCGGCCCACCGGATTAGCTCCGCCAAAGAACTTGCGTGCGAATACTTCGTTCACAATCGCCACTTTGGGCGCAGCGAGCGTGTCGCGATCGTTAAATTCGCGCCCGGCCAGCAGATGCGTTCCCATGGTTTGAAAGTAGCCGGGACCAACACGATTGAAATTGGACAGCTTTCCGCTCGCCGCCGCGGTTGTGCCGTCAGGACCGATATCGTTGTTCCAACCGGCGCCGCTCACCGGCGTGAACCAAACTTGCGCCGCTGAAACCACGCCCGGAATTACAGACAGGCGATCATAGAGTTCGCGATAAACGGCCGGTATGCGCTCCTTCGCATATTGCGCGCGAGCAAAGTTGAGGTTGACTGTGAGTACGCCCTCGGCATTGAATCCGGCTTGGGTCGTAAGCAGATTGCGCAAAGTGCCGACAAAGAGCATCGCTCCCACAAGCAGCACCAAGGCAAGCGCCACTTGCGTCGCCACGAGGCCTCGACGGAGACTGAAGCGCTCCGGTCCTGCGGTCATGCTCCGTCCTCCCGCGCGCATGGCAGAGGCCGGCGACAGATAAGTTGCTCGCAGCGCCGGCGCGAGCCCGAATAAGACGCATGTCAATATGGCGAGAACCGCCGTAAATGCAAGCACGCCCCAGTCCACTGATAGGCCGACAAAGAGCGGATCATTTGATGTGCTGATGTAGCTGATCAGGCCGCGGCTCAGCGCCTGCGCCATTGCGACACCCAGCGCCGCACCGGCGATGGCAAGCAACAGGCTTTCAACCAGAAGCTGGCGCACCAGCCGCCACCGCGATGCGCCAATCGCAAGTCTCACGGCGATCTCGCGCTCGCGCACGCTCGCCCGCGCCAGCAGCAGATTCGCCAGATTCGCGCAGGCAATCAATAAGACTAAGCCGGCCGTCGCCATGAGCAGCCAAAGTGGACGTTCGTATTGTTCGCGTAAGCCAGAAATACCAGTTCCTGCATCGGTCGCAGCCAGCTTGTTGGCCAAATATCGTTTGACTTGCTGAGACTTGTAAATTGGCGGTAAGGTCGCTCGCATAATTTCCGGTGACAGCGCGTGCAACTGCGACGTAGCCCGCTCCGGGCTCCATCCCGGCTTCAAGCGTCCAATCATCGAGAGCCAATACGCGTGACGAACAGGAATGCGGCCCTTCTTATCGTCGGCCATCAAACGATCGGCGCAAAGCGGGATGGCGACGTCATAGCGAGACCCGACCTCGACGCCGAAGAACGCCGCGGGAGTGACGCCTATTACGGGAAATGAATAACCGTCGAGACTGACGGTGCGGCCCAGGACTCCACGGTCGCCTCCGAATTCCCGCTGCCAGAACGCGTAGCTAATCACTGTTCCTGTGCCGGAGCACGTTTGGCTATCGTCTTGTGAGGTGAACGTGCGGCCTATCAGCGCGTTCACGCCGAGCGTACGAAAGAAATCGCCGCTCACGTAAACTCCTTCGGCGTACCGCGCTTCGCCCCCTTTAGCCAGATTGAGCCGGGTGTCGCTCCATGCGAGCACGCCCGTGAATGCCTGCTGCCGAGCTCGGATCTCATCCCATTGCGCATATGTTAAGCGCGAACTGCGGGAGGAGAACCAGCCTGACCGCGCCGAGTTCTTCTCGAAGTCGATCGACACAAGTTCCTTTGGATTGCGCACAGGAAGCATCTTGAGGCGTATCGCGTCGATGAGCTGGAAAATCGCCGTGTTCGCGCCGATTCCGAGCGCCAGCGACAACACGGCGATGACGGCAAATCCAGGGCTCTGCCTTAGCTGCCGTATTCCATAAGACACGTCCTGGGTGATCGATTCGAGCATATTCACCTATTCTTGCTATAAACGAACGACGGTGCTTTTGGTTAGGTCGGTGCTAATCTTTCTCTGGTACAGCCAAGTGACATGCGAATGAAGCGCCTTGCCCGTTGTCTGTCCCTGTCGATCTTGGTCTGCGCGACCCTCTATCCGGCCGACGATCCACTGCCTCGCGTCCCGCCCGTTGAGTACGCTGTAGGAGCCGACCTGTCGTTCTTGAAACAGGCAGAGGATGGCGGCGTCGTGTTCAAAGATAATGGCCAGGCTAAGCCGGGACTCGAGATTTTCAAAGAACACGGTTATAACTGGATTCGTCTGCGGCTGTTTCATACGCCGCCAGAGCTTCCTAATAACTTGCAATACACGATCGCGCTGGCTACGGCTGCAAAAAAACTTGGCTTTCACTTCTTGCTCGATTTTCATTATTCGGATACTTGGGCCGATCCAGGAAAGCAATTCATACCGAAGGCATGGCAGGGGATGCCGCATACTCAACTCGTGAACGCGGTGTTCGACTATACGCGCCAGACAATTTCCGCGTTCCGCGATGCGAACGTGCTTCCCGACAAGGTGCAAATCGGAAACGAAATTACGAATGGCATGCTATGGCCGGATGGCCGTTTGCCCGACAATTGGGACAATTTTGCCGAATTAGTCAAGGCGGGAATTGCGGGTGTTGAAGCGGGAAAAGGCAATGAGCCGAGGCCGCCAATCATGATTCATATCGACCGCGGCGGCGATAAAATCCGAACGAAGTACTTCTTCGACAAGTTGAATTCATATCGCGTTAATTATGACGTGATTGGACAGTCTTACTATCCGTGGTGGCATGGAAGCTTGAACCATCTTCGCGAGAACATGATTTTCATGGCCGGGGAGTACAAGAAGGACATCATCGTTGTGGAGACCGCCTACAATTGGGAGCCTGCCGAATATGAGCACAGGCCCCCGCCATTCCCGGAAACTGCGGAAGGACAGCGGCAGTTTCTCGAAGGAGTGAATCGAATCGTGCAGGAGACTCCTCAAGGCTTAGGCAAAGGTGTGTTCTGGTGGGAACCTGCGGTCATGGGCCGGCTGCGCACGCGTGGCTTTTTCGATCACGACGGCAACGCTCTACCGGTGATGACTGTTTTCGACGCCTTTATGCGGTACTAAACCGCTTGCAGGAAATCAGGTGCCGCCGGCTAAGGGCAGATCGATCTGCTTTGTCTCGTTCTCGGAAAGGTTCACTGTCACGGCCTGGTCTTGATACTTTCTCATCGCTTCGGGATTGCGATATTCGAGGCCGGCAATGGAGGTGAAAGCGTACACGCGATAGGAACCCGGAGCGAGTCCTGACAGCGAGAATTGCGGGGCCACCGTGTAGGAGCGCGGTTCGGCCACGGAATCGCCATCGGGCAGAGCCAGAACGACAACACTTGGCAGTCCTTCGGCGCCCTTTACGTTGCCGGTGAGCGTGGCGCCACCCGGGCGAAGAATAACCTGGATGGTTTCGGGTTGCGCGCCAGGCGTCAGCACAAACTCGTTCCGGCTGAGATCCGTTTGGCCGGACCGCAATTCTGCCACGTACCATGAACCAGTGGGCTCAAATTCCACCCGATACGTTCCCGGCATGACTGGCCCGATCGCTTGAACCAAGCCGTTGTTCACGAGCTGAAATTTACCCCCGTAATGACCGAAATTACTGACGCCGTAACGTGCCGGACGATGAGGCGAAGCTGACCTGACCCCTGCGCCGCCTGTGAATTGCCTTGCGACGTGTCGTATTGAAGTTGAGCGTGAAGCATCGCGCCCGGGAAGAGCTCGACCGAAATTCCGTCTATGTCGGCGCCCGAGACCGCAAGCTGCGTTTCACCATACAGCATTCTGATTCGTATCGCTTCCGGCGCTGACGAACAACGAATAATCGCCAGGCACAATATCGAGAAACTTGAAATGGTTCCCTCTTCTTTGTATACGGGTCGTGATCTGATCGCCGTCGCGGTTATTAAGACTGATGAACATGCGTTCGCTGCTATCCCCGCTTACTGTTCCGCTGACGGAGTAAGCCTTCACCGGGGTCTCGGAAAAATTTGCTTCCTCCTGCTGGCCCGGTATGACCTGAACCGGCACTGCACCCGAAGCATCGGGCGCGCCCGGAAAGTACACGCCCGGATAGACCTCGTCGAAGTTTTCGCCAAACGAGCGGATCTGCGGCGACAGCACTCGTACGGGACGCGTAGCGGTAGCAACAACGTATTTTCCAGGGACCAGGTTCGCGATCCTGTAGTCGCCCGAGTCGTCGGTTATAGCCGAATTGCGTTGGTCCGAGAATACTGTGCCATCCACCACATGCTGATAAATGGCTTTGACATCGATGCCTTCAATCGGATCGCCGCTCACGCCGGTCACTCGCCCGGCTATGGCGCCCATCGGGTAGAGATTTACTTTTATCTCTGTGTCGCGGCCAATCTGCAGCACCGGAATTGGAGCGGATGTCAGTCCCATTTCCTGTTGGTTGTAAAAACCCGGTTTCTGGCCGAAAACCATGGCCGCGCCCGCCGGCAGATTGTCAAATTCGAAACGGCCATCCGGCCCGCTCATGGTCATCTGCTGCGACTGTGCGTTCAGGTGAACTAGCGCTCTCGGGATCGGCTCGCCGGTCGCGCCGTTGACGACAATACCGCTCAGCGAGTACTGTCCAGTCGAAGTGGTTTGCGGCGTGTTCTGGCGTCCCGGCGAAGACGCGGCGAGCGACACAAGTAGAAATGCCAGCGATAGCGTGCGCCGGTCCATAGCCCAAATGTTAATAGACGCTGGAGACGTTCGCTGCGGTGTACATTCGATTGTGAAATGCCGTATTCTAGCGCTAGCGGAAGTCCGTCAGAACCGCTTCCTGGCAGTCGCGGCTCGGAAACGAGGCAGCCCAACTATGCTTTGGAATGACTTTCGTTACGCTCTGCGCCAGTTCCGGCAAAGCCCGGCATTTACCATCACGATTCTTGCCACCTTGGCTCTTACCATTGGCGTGAACACCGCGATTTATAGCGTCGTGGATGCGATTTTCTTCCGTCCGCTGCCCTATCCGCAACCGGATGGCCTGGTGATGATCGCCGTTGCCTATAGCAAAGGCAGCACTTCCGGTATTCGAACCAGCCAAACCGGCGCCCTGTGGGAAGCGGTGCGCGATCACGCCACGCTCCTCGATGGCGCGGTGTACCAACCCGGGTCGGGCGGCGTTAATCTTTTCGCCAATGGCGGCGTGCAGTATGTGAAGCAGCAAAAAGTGAGCTCTGGATTTTTCAACGTGCTTGGCATTCGGCCGCGGCTTGGGCGCGAGTTCACCCGGCAAGAGGACGTGCGCGGCGGACCCTCGGTCGCGATCCTCAGCTACGAATTCTGGCAACGGCTATTTCAAGGCAATCCATCCATCGTCGGCCGCACAGTGGACCTTCGCAGCGCGCCGTATACCGTTGTTGGCATTATGCCGCGGGGTTTCCGGAGCGACGCCAAGGTCGATGTCTGGACACCGCTTCAGCCCTCCACTTCCGGTGAAGGCAGCGGATGGAATTACACCGTCATTGCGCGTCTGAAGCCAGGCGTCACGCCAGCGGCCGCGAACGCGCAGCTCAGCGTCGTCACGGGTCCGCTGCTCGAGCCAATGCGGAAGAATCTGCCGCACAATGCTTCGATTGACGAGCGGGCCGTGCCTCTCCAAATCGGCCGGGCTGAGGAAATGCGAACGAGTATTACACTCATGTGGGCCGCCGCGGCGCTCGTGCTTCTGATCGGCTGCGTCAATATTGCCGGTATTTTACTTGCGCGTTCCGCAACACGTTCCCGCGAAATTGCGACCCGCATGGCTGTGGGCGCGACCCGCGGGGCCATCGTCTCGCAGTTGCTCGCAGAAGCCGGACTGCTCGCTATAGGAGGCGGCATAGCCGGTTTGCTTGTCGGAAATTTCGCCATTACCGCTCTCGGTTGGCTCAATCCCGGCGAATTCGATATCTGGCGTCCCGCCCAGCTTGATGTCCGCGTCGCCTGTGTGATGCTGGCCGTCTCTCTTGCGACGAGCGTTTTCTTCGGCCTCTTTCCGGCACTTGAAGCCACATCTGTCGATTTGCGTTCCTCGCTTTCGGAAGCGGGACGAACAGCATCGGGTAGCCGCAGGCAATGGAAACGCCAGGCGCTGGTTTTCGCGGAAGTGGCGCTCGGAGTTGTGCTGGTTGTCGGCGCCGGTTTGCTCATTCGCACGTTTGCCACGCTGATGGGCACGAAACCGGGCTTCAATCCGAACCATCTCATGACGGCCTCCGTTTCGTTGCAGGATGCGCGTTACAGCACTTCAGCCGCTGGCGCGCGCCTATTCCGCGAAACTCTGGAAAAAATCCGCCAGATTCCCGGCGTTCAATGGGCCGCCGCAACTCTTACGCTGCCTTACGAACGAGCCATCAACGACAACATCAGAGACATCTCCGGCCGCCGAATTACGCGCTACGACGGCATGACCAATCTCGTTTACGCCACGCCTGGATTTTTCGAAACGCTCGAAATGCCGGTGCTGCGCGGCCGCGGCATCGAAGATACCGATCACGCGACCACGAGGAAAATCTGCGTGATTAGTCGCGCGTTCGAGCAAGTTTACATGCCGGACGACAGCGCTCCGCTCGGCCGGCAATTGAATTTCCTCGGCGGAGATTCTTGCGAGATTGTCGGTATTGTTGGCG
>CAVRNU010000065.1:0-117340 GCA_963722585.1 Bryobacterales bacterium
GACGTTACGAGCACCGTCCCGCGCTTTAGCCGCTGTGTTTCAAAAAAGGGTAAGTTCCACCTCTTCCCTGCCGCGCCGCCTTCCAGTGAAGAAGAACTAGGTTTTCACGCCTTGCCGCGCCTCTGCCCTGCGCTACAAACGGACGCGCCGTAAAATGAGGGGGAGGCTCATGGATTTAAGCACGGTACAGGAATCGAACGAGCGATAAATGCCATTACGCCGCAGCAGAGGGAAGAACTGTATCGCTGGCTTGACCAGCACTATCCGCAACCGATTGAGCTTCAGCTTAGGGCCGCGCTCGAAGCGGGCCGCATAGACGAGCGTATCGATCGCGCCACGGCCGACCACAAAGCCGGAAGAACCCAACCCCTTTAGCGTCCGTTTGCATGACCCACCGTGCGAACGCGGATTTCTGGAATGATTACCGGACCGTGCCCGCCGACATCCGCGAACGCGCTGACAAGCAATTCGCGTTACTGAAAGCAAATCCGCAACCCCCTTCCTCGCAATTCAAGAAACTGGGCCAGCGCAGGGGCCAAGAAATCTGGTCCGCGCGGGTGACGCTGAAATGTCGCGGCTTGGCTGTCAGACTCTCAGATGAATATGTGTGGTTCCGGATTGGCGAGCACGATGTCTATGACGCCCTAATAAGTTAGAACCAAGCCCAATGGCATGAGGGAGTTTTTCGAGAAACGCGGCCAAACCGGTGATTCTTGCAATTCGCTAGCCGCTAAAATTGAGAGGCACACCCGGCGGCACCGCTCGCGCCCTGCGGCCTATGAAGGCAGATTTCTACACGAAAGCAGTTCTTACCGTCATCGCGATCATGCTTACGGTGATCGCCATGATCGCCTGCAAACCACTCGTTAGCCCGATTCTGGATTTCTTGAAAAATCCCGCCGTTCAAATGTTGTTGGGAGCGGTGATCAGCGCAGCTGTTTCTGTGTTTGTCTTATGGCTCTCTCGACCTAAACTTAGAATTTCCATTGACGAACCGCAGTGGCTAAAAACCGAAGATGCTGAGCGTAACCTGCTCGAAAAGTACCGAGCTGTGCGGGTGGTGGCAACAAACACAAAGCGGCTTCCGAAGTTTTGGCCGCGACAGACGCTCATTCGTGCCACAGCCTCGATCACATTCCACCACCCCCAGACGGGAGCAAACATTTTCGACGGGCGCCAAATGAGAGGGCGGTGGGCCTCCTTGCCTCAACCCGAGGTCATCGTGCTCGACCAGGGGCGTAAAATTCTTTTCCCCGATCCCAGCCTCGTAGCCAGCATCCCGGAAATCGACATACCGTGGGGGGGAAAGGAGCCGCTCGATATCGCTGTTCGGTTCGAGAACGAGTCCGTCGCCTACGGTTGGAGTAACGAGAACTACTACGATCTCCAAGAACAATACCGTCCGAGCCAATGGCGTCTTCCCGAAAGCTGCCTGGTGAAAGTGGTTGTGCGAGGTTCGGGAGAGACGTGTACCGGCATCTACAGACTCAGAAGCATGAACAACGGCGACTTTCGGCTAGTTTCCGCAACCCGTAAAGATAGAAACTTAGTTCGACGGAATGGATGAAACGATTCCGCGCCGGCCAAGCGAGCCGAGCAGCCATTGCCCAAATGCGCGATCCGCTCCACCTTACCCACACTCACGCCATCGTTGCGCCGGCCGTAGAGGCCGATGGTTTTGGCGTTGGCGCGTCCGGCCATGCGCTGGAAATCGCCGGCAGCGCGAGCGTAAGCAGCCCGCGTGTTGCGGCTGCCGATATTGAACGTGAAGAATTCGAGAAAGCGCCGCTCGGTCGCCGTCCCTGCACCCTCAATCCCGGCGGACAAAGCGCCTCATTGTTTCAGGCAAATTAGAGTTCATCGCTTCATGCGGATCAATTCAAACGAGCCGTCATCGCCAAGCTTGATGAATCTATAACCCGCATCCCCTTCGTTAATCATCACTCGCGTGTCATTGCCACAGCTGATCTTGAGCAATTGCTCCTTGGATACATCCAGCAGCTTTCCGGCGATCCTGTCGCGTGGGCTGGATTCAGGAAAAGCGCCTAAATCAGTGGTGGCCCTTACCGAGATCGACTGGCTTCGAGGCTGATTCCCTTCGGTGTCTTGACCGAGCGCGAATGTGAAAAGCAGATTGCGTTCTTCCATACGTCCTCACAACGGCTACCACCCTCGAGCCCGAATTCCTGCAATAGAGCGTCCATTGTGTGTGGCCAACTCGCGAGAGCGTCCATTGTGTGTGGCCAACTCGCGCTGCCAGCGGAACCCCGGCTGGACCATAGCGAGCCCAAACTCTCCGCAAAGTAGAACTTCGCCCCGGTCTTGCGCTCGCAGTTCAGAAATCTTCACACCCGTAACCCACACTACCCAAACAACTTGACTCCGGCGCCCCACCTCCGCCCTTCTAACCCAATGCTACACTCCTCTACGTAGAAGGCGTCCGCCCGGTTCTCCGGTCGAACGCCTTTTTCTTTTTTGAAGCGCAAAGCGGCACGAGTCCAGCCCGTTTTGCGCGCGTCAGCAAAGGAGTTTCCATCATGAACCGTCGCGAACGAAGAAAACAACGAGTCACTCGCCAGCGCTCCGCCGAGACCGCCCGCCCCTCGGATTCACCCGTGCCGGCCGTCCAGCCTGTTCCAAAACTCGCCGCCGAGGTCGCCGCGGAACCGGCATCCGCCTCCACTGGACCTACCAGCGAAGTAGGCAAGGCTACCTCTTCCCGCAACGCGGTCAAACACAACCTTTGCTCAAAAAACTCACCGGAGCCGAGCTCGACAAATACAACGAACTCCACGCCAAGTTTGACTCCGAATGGGAACCAACCACTGAAACCGAGCGTCTCCTCCTTGCCCAAATGGCCCTGAGCCAGTGGCGGATGGATCGAGCCCTCTCGCTCGAACTCGAAGTCTTCGACCAGGAATCGGGGTTTCGGCGTAGCACAGGCGTTCGGTGCCGTTGTGCGAAGCCCGAATCAACGTTGGACCCCGCCGCCCTCGCATTGGTCCTTCGCTACCGCACCACCGCCGAGCGCAACTTCTATAAAGCCCTCGCCGAGCTTCAACGTCTCCGCACCGCCATCCGCAACGACGCCCGCCGAGCCGAAGAGGACGAAGAAAAGGAAGTCCAGCGGGAAATCGAACGCCTCATCATGGCCCCCATCAGCCCCTCACAAGGAGCCGCAACATGCCCCTCACAAGGAGCCGGAAGCGCGAGCGCTACTCCGCAGTTCGTTTCGCAAAACCCCGTAGAAGGGGTCAAGAGCATGATCGACCGGCAGTTCGTTTCGCAAAACCCGCCATCCCCAACGCCCAACCACTCGACTAAGCGCCATCCCGACGCCGCATAAAACAACAATATCTCTTTTCGCAATTCCAAACCGTAACAGAACCAGTCTCAAATATTCATAAACAGGAGTAAGTGAATCCTTATTCCAGCCATAAAGGTACCGGCTAAGGCAAGTACATCCAGGGTAGTTAGTGCTGTTCCGCAACCGCCAAAATTTTGCCATACTGACTTTCACAAGGCGATTGAATCTGACGAAAGAAAGACAACAAGCCTTGAACGGAAAGACAAAGGCTAAGGCAACAGCTAAGACGTTGCCTAAGCCCAATAAGTAGAGCGCTCTAAGAGATAAGAAAAATCTTACATTTTGTAACTTATTTAAAATAAAGAAAGGAGTCTCGCCGTGAAAGTCAAAACAAACGTGAAAGCCGGTCGCGCCGTTTGGGGCAGCTAGTCCTCAGTTGAACTGGTTAAGAAAATATCGGCCGCTTCGTCACTATAGAGAAGCGGCCGACTTGTTTTTGTCCCTACCGACACGATGCCGACAAGTTTTTATCGCGTAAATCAATCTCTTCGACAGGATAATGGGTTACGCTCCGGCGTCGGCGTCATCATCGCTGCCGGCCTCGCGGCCCTCTGGATTCTCTGGGCCTTCGAAACACGAGTGCCCCGCTACGAAATAACCTCCTCGGCGCGCTTCGAGGTCTCCGGATCGGCTTATCCCGTCCAAGCAAGTACAGCCGGCCAGATTGTCTCCACTGACCTTGTCTTGGGCAAAGAAGTTCACGTCGGCGACATGCTGGCCGAGCTCGATTCGGAAAGCGAGCGCCTCGCTCTCGAGGAAGAGAAAACCAAACTCGCCGCGCTCGATCCACAACTCGCCGTTCTCCGCGCCCAAATCTTCGGCCAGAATGAAGGCCGCGCCGGCGAACGAAGAGTGCTCGGTCTGTCGCTCGAAGAGGCGCAGGCGAAATTTCGCGAAGCCGAGGCTCAGGCCATCCTCGCCGAACAGCAGGCCGGTCGTGCAAACCGTCTCCGCGCCGATGGCTTGATCGCCGAAGCCGATGCTCAGCAGGCAAACGCGGCCGCGAAAAGCCGCCGCGCCGCCGCCGAAGATCTTCGAATCGCAATCGGCCGGCTCGAGCCCGAGCTGCGAGTCCGCGAGAGCGATCGAGAAATAAAGTTGGATCAGATTGCCGGTGATATCGCCAAACTTGAAGCCCAAAAGTCCGCATCTCTGGCGGCGGTGAAGCGGCTCGAGTATGAAATCGAGCGGCGCCGTATTCGTGCCGCCGCCGATGGCCGACTCAGCGATTGCGCCATTCTCCGGCCCGGATCGCATATCAGCGAAGGCGAGACCATCGCCATCATCCTACCCACCGAACGCTTGCACGTTGTGGCTGAGTTTCCCCCTTCCGCCGCATTCGGTAAATTACACGCGGGACAGCCCGCACGAGTCAAACTGCAAGGCTTTCCGTGGATGCAATACGGCACAATCAGCGCAAACGTCTCGCGCGTCGCAGGCGAGATCCGCGATGGACAGGTGCGGGTAGAACTGGCTCTCTCAACCCCTGCTCCTTCCCGGATCCCTCTACAGCACGGGCTGCCTGGCTCCGTTGAAGTGGAAGTAGAACGAGTCTCGCCCGCCGTTCTGCTTTTGCGCTCCGCCGGAAGGTTTCTCGGTACGCAATGAGGAAGATCATCGTCCCGGAGGTCGTCCAAACCTCCGCGATGGATTGCGGCCCGGCTTCGCTCAAGTGTCTGCTCGATGGATTCGGCATCCCGGTCAGTTATGGCCGTTTGCGGGAAGCGTGCCAAACCGATATCGACGGAACTTCCATCGACACGATGGAAACCGTCGCCAATCAACTCGGACTCGAAGCAGAGCAGATCATGCTCCCGCTCGACCATGTTCTGCTCGAACCGGCCAAAGCGTTGCCCGCCATCGCGGTCGTCTCGCTTCCGAATGGGCTCACGCATTTTGTCGTCCTTTGGCGCCGTCACGGAACTCGAGTACAAATCATGGACCCCGCAGCCGGGCGGCGCTGGGTCTCCTGTTCCCAGTTTGAAAACGAGCTGTACCGGCATTCGATAGCGGTTCCGGCTGCCGATTGGCGAGAGTTCGCCTCGTCCGTCCAGTTCCAGGCCTCGATTGAAGCGCGCTTGCGCCGTCTCGGCATTCGCCCTAACCGCGCAAAGGCGTTCCTGAACGACGCGCTCGCCTCCGCGAACTGGAAACCGCTCGCTACGCTCGATGCCGCAATCCGTCTCTCGTCGGTTCTCTCAGCGTCGGGCGGTCTGCGCAAGGGAGCCGAATCGGCCACCTTCCTCCAGCGCGTCATCGGATCGGCTCATTTGATCCCGGAGCGCTACTGGTCGGCCACCGCCGCCCCCACTGAAGACGAAATCGAGCAGGTGCGCGTGGCCGGAGCCGTATTGGTGCGAATCACAGGCAAGAAAGCCGCCATCGTCGAAGAGGAGCTCGGGCCGGAACTCAAAGCCGCCATCCATGACAGGACCGCAAAACCGGGCAGGGAACTGCTGCGTCTGCTGAAGCAAAGTAACACCAAATTATCGTCGTTGATCCTGCCTGCCATAGCCATCGCATCCGCAGGAACTTTAGTCGAGGCCCTTCTGTTCCGCAGCCTCTTTGATATCTCGACGGAGCTTGGGCTGCCTGGCCAGCGAATGGGGGCAATGGCCGCTGTTTTGCTCTTCTCGCTCGCGCTACTGTTACTCGAAATCCCGATTTCCTCCACCGCCATTCGCCTCGGTCGCCACATGGAAGCCCGGCTGCGCATCGCATTTCTAGCGAAGCTACCGAAGCTTGGCGACCGCTACTTTCAAAGCCGCCTCACTTCCGACATGGCCGAGCGAAGCCACGCCACGCATCGTCTCCGGAATTTGCCCGTTCTGCTAAGACAGCTTTTGCGCGCATGCTGCGACCTATGCGCGGCAGGCGCGGGCATCGTCTGGCTCGAACCATCGTCTCTGCCTTGGGTGTTGCTCATTCTGCTCGCCGCGCTACTGCCCTCCTTCATATCTCAACCCGCGCTGGCCGAGCGCGATCTGCGCGCAAGGAACCACGCCGCGGGTCTGACCCGCTTTTATCTGGACGCCATGCTGGGCTTGGCCGCCATTCGCGCGCACGGAGCCGAGCGAAGCATCCGCACCGAGCACGCGAAACTCCTGGGCGAGTGGGCCGAAGCGGCTCTCCGCTTGCAACGAGCCGTCGTCGCAGCCGAAGCTGTCCAGCTGCTATTGACGTTCTCGCTCGTTGTGGCGCTGCTTCTCGCCCGCTCACATGGCGCAGCCGATATGGGCCGTGTTCTACTCGCCGTTTATTGGACCCTCAACATTCCGGTGCTCGGCCAGGAGATCGCACTTCTCTCGCGCCAATACCCGTACTATCGCAATCTCACCTTGCGCCTGCTCGACCCCCTAGGAGCCCCCGAACTTGTAGGGGCGAGGCCTGCCTCGCCCTCTCACGCTCTCTCGCATCCACCCCACATCGCCTTCCACAACGTTTCCGTCGAAATCTCCGGCCATCAAATCCTCGACAACCTAAATCTTGAACTCGAGCCCGCCACTCACGTCGCCATAGTCGGTCCTTCCGGCGCCGGCAAGTCCAGCCTCGTGGCGCTTCTCCTAGGTTTTCTCAGCCCCACCCAAGGCGACATCATGATTGACGGGCAGCCGCTCGACCCCGAACAGCTCCGCCGCTCGACGGCATGGGTCGATCCTGCAATCACCTTGTGGAACCGCTCCCTGCATGCAAATCTCGTCTACGGCTCAACCAGCGAAACTGCTTCCATCGGCGAAGCCCTCGACGCCGCGGCGCTCCGGAACATGCTCGAGAAGCTCCCCGAGGGGCTTCAGACGAAGCTTGGCGAAGGCGGCGCGCTCGTCTCAGGCGGCGAAGGACAACGCGTGCGCTTCGGCCGGGCGCTCTCGAAACGCGATGCCCGCCTCGTCATTCTGGATGAACCCTTTCGCGGTCTCGATCGCGAGAAGCGTCGCGAACTCCTCAGCCGCGCCCGCTCCGAGTGGCGCGATTGCACGCTGATCTGCGTCACCCACGATATCGCGGAAACCGCGCAATTCGACCGGATTCTAGTCGTCGAGCAGGGCCGCGTAATCGAAGACGGCCACCCGTCCACGCTGCGCGCGGATTCTCATTCCCGCTACTCGCAACTCCTCGAAGCCGAAGACGAAATCCGATCCGGCCTCTGGTCGAGAGGCCTTTGGCGGCGCATCCGCGTCCAGGGCGGGCGAATCGTTGAAGAAGCTCACCACCATTCGGATGATCAGAGCAAAGCATATCCCGAGGAGAAAGCGTCTTGAGCGCTCCCAATTTCGACACGCTCTCCTGGCCTGTAGGGCGGCTCGGCGACGCCGTCGACGCTCTTTGCCGTAAAGCCGCCATCAGCAAACCCGCGCGCGAAATTCACAATCCGCCAGAGCATTTCGATGAGTCGACCGCCGGCGAGTGGATCGAGTGGTACGCCGCCACGCGCGATTGCGAGGCGGAACCAATCGTCACCACGTTCGGCGATCTGGAACAGGAACTGGCAACTGCATATCCCGCCGTCCTCCGCTTGGCGCCCGGCCAATTCCTGATCATCCAGTCGTCGAAACGGGGCCGCCTAACGCTTATCACGCCCGAACTCAAGCTGCGAAGCGTCGCCGTGGGCGAAATCGCACGCCTTCTCGCCGAACCATTGGTAACCGGTCCGCGCCAGGAAATCGAATCGCTTCTTGAAAGTACTTCTGTTCCACGCTCGCGCCGCGCCGCCGCACTTCGCCTGCTGCTGGCCGGCCATCTGCGCGAAAAACGCTTCGATCAACTTTGGCTGCTTCGCGTGCCACCGGGATCGCCCGTCAAACTCTGGCTGCGCGAGGCAAACGCGTTCCGCAACGGAGCGGCAATTCTCGCCGCGCACATCGGCCAATACGCGCTCTGGATCGCTTCTTGGGCCCTCATCGGGCAGCTTTCGCTTAACGGGCAGCTCAGCCGGGGCTGGCTGGTTGCCTGGGGACTGCTTCTATTCACGCTTGTCCCTCTACGCCTGCTGACCATCTGGAAGCAGGGTTTGCTTGCCGTCGGCGTGGGTGGAATGCTGAAAGCGCGCTTGCTTCATGGGGCAATGCGCTTAAAGCCAGACGAGCTGCGCTCCGAAGGCGTGGGAAGCTTTCTCACTCAGGCATTGGAAGCCGAAACAGTTGAGACGCTCGCTTTGAGCGGCGGTATCGAAGGCGTCCTCGCCGCCATCGAACTGATTGCCGCAGGGTGCATTCTCGGTTGGCTGGGATGTGCGCTTCTCCTTTGTTTTGTCGCCACACTTTTTATTGCCCGCCGGTTCGCCGCCCGATATGGCGCTTGGACCACGGCGCGATTCGAGATGACTCACGATCTCGTCGAAGCGATGGTCGGTCATCGAACTCGCCTTGCGCAGCAGCCGCGGGCGGACTGGCATGGATCCGAGGACCAGGCCTTGAACCATTACTTCGATCGTTCTCAAAAACTCGACTGCGCCGCAGCCTGGCTGATCGCCGCCGTTCCACGCCTCTGGCTCATCGTGGGGCTCACTTCACTCGCGCCCAGCGTGATCGCCGGTAACGATTCCATTTCAGGCATGGCCGCGTTGCTCGGAGCCATTCTCCTCGCCTACACCGCGTTCCGGCGGCTGACTGGATCGTTCACCGAAATTGCCGCCGTCTCGAGCGCATGGAAACGCATCGCGTCTCTCTTCAAGTCCGCATCGCGCGCCGAGAACCCCGGCTCTGTTCCCTTAACCGTTCACTATGACGCGTCTGACAACCGCGGTTTAATCGAAGCCGACGGCCTGAGCTTCCGATACCGTGCGGACCGTCCGGCTGTGCTTAAAGCCTGCACACTCGCAATCAATCGCGGCGACCGCATTCTGCTCGAAGGCCCATCAGGCGGCGGCAAATCCACGTTCGCTTCGCTTCTAACCGGGATGCGCCAACCGGATTCCGGGTTGTTGTTGATGAATGGTCTCGACAGGCAAACGCTCGGCGATGGCCCATGGCGCCGCCGCCTCGCAGCCGCTCCGCAATTCCATGAAAATCACATCCTGACAGAAACACTCGCGTTCAACCTGTTGATGGGCCGCCGGTGGCCGCCCACTACGAACGAACTGGACGATGCAGAATCATTGTGCCGCGATCTGGGCCTCGGCAAACTGCTCGACACCATGCCCGCCGGGTTGATGCAAATGGTCGGCGAAGGCGGATGGCAGCTCTCGCACGGCGAGCGCAGCCGCGTCTTCATCGCACGTGCCCTGCTCCAACAAGCGGACGTGGTGATTCTCGACGAGAGCTTCGCTGCGCTCGATCCTGAAAACCTGAAAGTCGCGCTCGAATGCACGCTTGCCCGCGCGAAAACATTGCTAGTGATCGCCCATCCGTGAAAAGCGGCGGCTATACAAAATCACCCAATTAATGTGGCAACGCCGCGAGTGCCAGCCGTGAAGAAGGGGCAGAAGCTCGTTGTCGTGCCCATCGACAAGGAAAACGTGCAGCAATTGGAGAAAAGGCATACGCTGTAGACTCTTTCCTATCGATTGCTCTATCGAGGAGCGAGAAAGCTCCTTTCCTCTTCCCACTAATTCACATGCCGACCCTCGCAATTTCGCAGGAAGAAGAGCTCCACTGGCTCGCCTTGAGAATGGTTCCGGGCCTGGGTGCCCTGCGTTCGTACCGCCTCATTGAAAAATGGAAATCCCCGCAAGCTGTCTTTCGCGCCTCTGCGAGCGAACTCGAAGCCTCCGGCTTAAGCCCGGCTCTCGCTCACAGTATTTCGAGCGGCTGCTCGTTTGAGGAAGCGGTCGACCAGCAGGAAGCCGCTCGCGAAATTGGCGCCCGCGTCATCCCCATCTACGATCCTTTATACCCGCAGCGGCTGCGCGACACCTACGATCCACCTCTGGTTCTCTTCGCCCGCGGCCGCACAGAGCTTCTCCAGAGCTACGGCATCGCTGTCGTCGGCACAAGGCGCCCAACTCCCTATGGACTCGCGGCTGCCGAACGCCTGAGCGCCGACCTCGCCCAAGCTGGGCTTACCATCGTCAGTGGCATGGCCCGCGGAATCGACACCGCCGCCCATAAAGCCGCGTTGCAAAGCACCGCCAACACCATTGCCGTTCTCGGCTGTGGCGTCGATGTTCTCTATCCTGCCGACAACCGCCGTCTGTTCGATGAGCTTTCCACCCGCAGCCTCGTTATTTCGGAGTTCCCCATGCGGACCCCGGCCTACCCACAGAATTTTCCCATTCGAAATAGAATCGTGAGCGGCCTCTCGCTCGGGGTCATCATTGTCGAGGGCGCGCAATATAGCGGCTCGGGCATTACCGCTCGCCTTGCAGTTGAGCAGGGCAGAGAGGTCTTCGCCGTACCCGGTAACATCACTTCAAAAATGAGCTGGGGACCCAACCTGCTCATCAAGGATGGAACGGCTAAACTCGTCCAGGAATGGGGCGACGTGGTCAATGAATTGTCGCCCGCCGTCCGCCGCGAGCTTGTCAACCGGGGGCAACGCCAAATTTTGTCGGAAGGCGGCGAAAATCTTCCGATCGGCGAAGAACAAGCAAATCTAGCCCCTCTTCAGGTGCTCGCGCGTAAGATTATAAATTACTTACAAGTTGATGAATCAAAACAACTTGATGAACTACTCGAATCTTTCGAGGGGGTCTCTTCATCTGAATTGATCGCAGCCCTCTTCGACCTGGAAATGAACGGCCTCGTCCGGCAGCTGCCCGGTAAGCGCTTCGTCAAGGTGTGGTAAAAAAGGTAGCGTCCGGGTTCAGACCTCCGCATCTTTCCTTCGGGAGTTACAAAGTTGCGCAATTCGGCCTCCTGGGTCAGGCTGTCAGTTAGGTAGCAACCGCTATGGCAAAATCGCTCGTCATCGTTGAGTCCCCGGCGAAGGCGAAAACTATCGGCAAATATCTGGGGAAAAATTTCGTCGTCAAGGCGTCGCTCGGTCACATAAAAGACCTGCCGAAGAAAGACCTGGCAGTCGACGTCGACAACGATTTTGCGCCGCGATACGAAGTGATCGAGGGCAAAAAAAAGCTGATTTCCGAGCTGAAACAGGTAGCCAAGGGCGTCGACTCCGTCTACCTTGCCGCCGACCCCGACCGCGAAGGCGAGGCGATCTGCTGGCACTTGAAGGAGGAATTGCAGCCAAAGAAGAGCGCCACTCCGCAGGTGTTCCGGGTGATGTTCAACGAAATTACAGCGAAAGCTGTCCGCAAGGCGTTTGACAAGCCGATGGCGGTGAATGTCAATCTGGTGGAAGCGCAGCAGGCAAGGCGCGTTCTCGACCGTCTGGTCGGCTACAAGATTTCGCCACTTCTTTGGGACAAGGTGCGCCGCGGTCTTTCGGCTGGTCGAGTCCAGACAGTGGCTCTGCGGCTGATCGTCGAGCGAGAACGCGAGATTCGCGCCTTTCAGAAGGAAGAGTATTGGACAATCGACGCGGCTCTGAGTGCAAAGAGGCCCCCGGTCTTGAAAGCGCGGCTCGCAAAAATCGAAGACGCAGAGCCTTTGAATCTTCCCAAACCGGCCGACGAGGATAAGCCGCCGTACAAGCCCTTCATCGGGAACGAAGGCGCCGCCGAAAGCCTGGCGAGCGACCTCGCAAAGGCTGTTTACACCGTCAAGACTGTTACTACTCGCGAGAAGAAACGCAATCCCGTTCCGCCGTTCATCACTTCCACCCTTCAGCAGGAGGCGTCGCGCAAACTGCGCTTCAGCGTGAAGCGCACCATGATGCTCGCGCAGCACTTATATGAAGGGAAAGAGATCGGCAAAGAAGGGCTGGTTGGGCTGATCACCTACATGCGTACGGATTCGACGCGCGTCTCCGACGATGCGCTCGCTGAAGTTCGCGGCATGGTGACCGATCGCTACGGCAAAGAATATCTTCCTGAATCGGCCAATATCTATAAGACAAAAAAGGACGCGCAGGACGCGCACGAGGCCATCCGGCCGACATCGGCGCTGCGCACGCCCGATTCGCTCGAGAAATATCTGGCCGAGGATGAGCTGAAGCTCTACCGCCTCATCTGGATGCGTTTCGTGGCATCGCAAATGAAGCCGGCCGTCTTCGATCAGACAACTATCGAAATCGCGTCGAAAGGAAAAAGCGGCGGCGCCTATCTGTTCCGCGCCACCGGCAGCGTGCCGAAGTTCGATGGCTTCCTGAAAGTCTACGAAGAGGGCAAGGATGAGAAAGTTGAAGACGACGATGAGCTGAAGCGACTGCCCGCGGTAGCGCAAGGCGAAGTGCTGAAGCTCAAAGCCCTCGAGCGCGAGCAGCACTTCACCGAACCTCCGCCCCGATTCAACGAAGCCACGCTCGTGAAAGAGCTCGAATCCGATGGAGTAGGCCGGCCCTCTACCTACGCGTCCATCCTGTCCACCATTCAAGATCGCGAATACGTAAAGAAGGAAGGCGGCCGCTTTTATCCGACTGAGCTCGGAATGGTGGTGACCGATTTGCTTGTCGACAATTTCGATCACATCTTCGAAGTGAAGTACACCGCCAGGATGGAAGAAGAGCTCGACGAGATTGAAGACGGAAAAGTCGACTGGCGCATGGCAATGGCGGAGTTCTACAAGCGATTCCAAAAGGAGCTGGAATACGCCGAGCGGAACATGACCGACATCAAGCGCATGGAGAAGCCGACCGATCTCGTTTGCGAGAAGTGCGGCAAGCCCATGGTCATCAAGTGGGGCAAGCATGGCAGCTTTATCGCCTGTACCGGCTATCCCGAATGCACCAACACGCGCGAGCTTACGGTCGATTTGCCCGATGTCGATAAAGCCGATTTCTCCGAGCAGGACGAGCAGGAATATTGCGAAAACTGCGGCCGGCCGATGGTTCTGAAGAAAGGGCGCTTCGGCCAGTTCTACGCCTGCTCCGGATATCCCGATTGCAAGACAACGAAACAAATAGGCGGCGAGCAGCGGAAAGACGTTCCACTCGACGAACTATGTCCTCAATGCGGCAACAACCTCGTTCAAAAGTTCGGGCGTTATGGCGAATTCGTCGCCTGCAGCAACTATCCGAAGTGTAAGTACGTCAAGCAGAAGACGATTGGCGTGAAGTGTCCGAACTGTTCGGAAGGCGAAGTTGTCGAGCGCCGCTCGAAACGAGGCAAAACATTCTACGGCTGCAACCGCTACCCCGAGTGCGACTTTGTCGCGTGGGGCAAACCTCTCGCCGAGAAGTGCCCCGAGTGCGGGTCGAGCTATTTGATCGAAAAGTACCTGAAGGCTGGACCTGTGGCTCAATGCCCGAACAAGGAGTGCGGGTACAAGCGTCCCATTGAGGTTCCGGTCGAAGCCACAATCGAATCCAACGTAGCGTGAGAAAATCTTAAGGGCCGCCGCTGCCCTACGCCGCTTCCATGCCTTCTGAGAGACAGCGCCTGATCGAATCTGCTTCTCGCACGAAGCATTGGAAACGATGGGGGCCGTACCTGTCCGAACGCGCCTGGGGAACGGTTCGCGAAGACTATAGCCCGGACGGTAACGCTTGGTCCTATCTTCCGCACGATCATGCCCGGTCGCGGGCGTACCGCTGGACCGAGGACGGGCTACTTGGCATCTGCGACAACCATCAGCGGCTCTGTTTCTCGTGGGCTTTCTGGAACTACCGCGATCCTATCTTGAAAGAGCGGCTGTTTGGGCTGAGCGGGCCGGAAGGCAACCACGGCGAGGATGTAAAAGAGATCTACTATTACCTCGACGCGACGCCGACCAACTCTTATCTGAAAGTTCTCTACCGATATCCACAGGCTGAGTACCCATACGACTGGCTGGTTAGTGAAAACAAAAAGCGGAGCCGTCTCGACCGTGAGTTTGAGATCGAGGACACGGGCGTTTTTGACGGCGATCGCTATTTCGACCTGTCGGTGGAATACGCGCGCAACGACGTCGACGACATCTTGATTCGCCTGACGGCCGCCAATCGCGGGCCGGAGCCGGCAAAGGTTCTGATCATCCCGCAGATCTGGTTCCGCAATCGTTGGGCATGGGGCCGGGGCAGTTCGGCCAGGCCGGAGCTGACATTGGGCGAGGCTGGCATAGCCGCGCAGCACCCTACGCTCGGTTTTTTCCACCTCACCCTCGAGGGGACTCCGCAAGTACTCTTTACCGGCAACGAAACCAACTCCCAACGGATCTTCGGATTAGCCAATGACGAGCGATACGTGAAAGACGCCTTCCACGACTACGTGATCGCTGGCCGCAAAGATGCGGTTCACCCCGACGGCCGGGGAACAAAAGCCTGCGCACTGTATCCACTCGAACTCGGCCCGGGCGAGGCTCGCACGCTGTGCTTCCGCCTGGCCGCCGTAGGGCTTCCGGATCTTCCGCGAGAAGGCTGGGACGCCGTTTTCGATGCGCGAATTCAGGAGGCCGACGAATTCTATGCCGGCTTCGCAACTAAGCTGTCGCCGGAAGCACGCCAGGTACAGCGCGAGGCCTTCGCCGGCATGTTTTGGAGCAAGCAGTTCTATCACTTTGTGGTCGAGGATTGGCTCAAGGGCGACCCATCCATGCCCAAGCCGCCGGAATCGCGCAAATACGGGCGCAATTCTACCTGGGTTCATCTGTTCAATGAAGACATCATCTCGATGCCGGACAAATGGGAATATCCGTGGTATGCCGCGTGGGACCTTGCGTTCCATGCGGTTGCCATTGCGCCGGCCGACCCGGATTACGCCAAGACACAGGTCGAGCTTTTCCTGCGCGAATGGTATATGCACCCCAACGGGCAAATACCCGCGTACGAATGGGCATTCAGCGATGTGAATCCGCCCGTGCACGCCTTTGCCTGCTGGCGCGTGTTCAAGATCGATGAGCGCATCAGGAAGAAGGCCGACTACGGTTTTCTGGAACGCTGCTTTCATAAGCTTCTGATGAATTTCACTTGGTGGGTCAACCGGAAAGATTCGGAGGAAAACAACATCTTTGAAGGCGGCTTTCTAGGCCTCGACAATATTGGAATCTTCGATCGCAGCGCCCCCTTGCCCACTGGCGGCATTCTCGAGCAATCCGACGGCACGGCATGGATGGCGGGTTTTTGTCTGGTGATGCTGCAACTTGCGCTCGCGCTTTCCAACATCAACGAGGCCTACCAGGACATCGCCAGCAAGTTCTATGAGCATTTTCTCTATATTGCCAACGCGCTGAATCGCGAAGGCGGCACGGGACTATGGGACGAGGAAGACGGTTTCTATTACGACCGCCTGAAGCTGCCCGACGGCACTTACCATTCTCTTAAGATCCGCTCGATGGTCGGACTCGTTCCCCTGTTCGCTTGCGGTACGCTCGAGCAGCGCGAGATTGAGGGCTTCACGGGTTTCACCAAGCGAATGAATTGGTTTATCAAGCACCGGCCCGACCTCACCGACCACCTTGCCTGCATGACCGACCCCGGGGTGGGCGAACGCCGGCTGTTTTCCCTCGTCAAACCCGAACAGCTGACGCGCATCCTCTCGCGGCTGTTTGACGAGCGCGAATTTCTGTCGCCCTTTGGAATCCGGTCCCTTTCGCGTTACCATGCCGACCACCCCTTCACTCTGCCCGTCGATGGAACCGTGCACACGGTGAGATACGATCCGGGCGATTCCACCTCCAGCATGTTCGGCGGTAACTCGAACTGGCGAGGGCCGATCTGGTTTCCCATGAACTTCCTCATCATCGAGGCGTTACAGCGTTTCGATTACTACTTCGGGCGCGATTTCAAGGTCGAGTTCCCCACCGGATCGGGAAACACGATGAGGCTTTGGGATGCGGCCGGTTGCCTCTCCCGCCGCTTATCGTCATTGTTCCTTAAGGACGGCGAGGGCAAGCGGCCCGTCTACAACGGTAAGGCGCTGTTCCAGAACAATCCCCAGTTCGGCGACCGTATTCTGTTCTACGAGTTCTTCCACGGCGACACGGGAGCAGGCCTGGGAGCGAGCCATCAAACAGGCTGGACAGGACTGGTCGCCAAGCTCTTGCAGCAAAGCGGCCACGACTAAGCGAACTCCGTCATGTCCGCTTCGTGTCGGTCGCGGTTCCGATATGCCGTCGACTCATAAGAACTTACAGAACCGCGCGCGTCAGCAAGCGGTTTAGTGACTAAGTTCGACTAACTAAGCCTAGCCGAGCCGCGACCGCGAGGGAGTGGTATTTTCAACCCACTTAATGATGGTGATGATCTGTTGTTGACGGCTCTGAGTGCTCATGTTCTTCTTCGAGTTCTTGCGGAGTCTTTGGGTTGAGCTTCTCCATTTCTTGCAACTCGCTTGGCGAGACATCGGGCAGATGGCGAATGAAGCGGACGAGCTTCCACGAGTCTTCGGCGCCATGGTCGGCACCCCAGGCCGGCATGCCGCTTAAACGGATGCCGTTCTGAATGATGTAAAAGAGCTCGCCATCGGTCATACTCTGCGTGTCAGGCTTTCTCATGTCCGGGGTTGGGGGATAGAGATGCGGTCCCATTTCGCTTTGCCCACGTCCGTCGTTCCCATGGCAAGCGGCGCAATGATCGGCCCAATGCGCCCGGGCGTCGGAGAGAACGTCCGGGCTATTCGGAACGGGATTGTTTTTTTGCTTCATGTCGTCGGGAACGGCCATCACTCTTACCTTTCGGGCTATCCAGGTCTCGGCCGCGGTGGGCCGGGCGTTCGCGCTGAAGCCGCCAACACTGGTCGTCAAGAGCCCATAGCTAATGCCGGATGCCAAGACAATAGCCGTGACCACGCCAACCGAAAACCAAAGAATAATTCGCATAGCATTCCCCTCCTACTGGGCGCCGCCGCTCGAGTTCGGCGCGTTCAACGTCGTGCTATAAACGCCAGAAGGCGCGGGCGCATTCAGGCCAGAAGTCAGCGTGTAGTTCTGTAATGCGATCGCATCCACCCAAACATTTTCCAGAGCATGGATGTAGCCCACCTGGATTTGGAACAGCGTCCGCTGTGAAACCAAAACCTGCGGGTACGCAGCACCCATCTGCCGGTACTTCGCCAGATAAAGCTGGTAAGCGCGCCTGGCGCGAGGGATCATTTCGGTCTTGTACCGCGCGGCTTCCATCTCGCTCGAAAGATACGCCTGTAACAACGTCTGTGTACTTTGCCGGAGTGACAGCTGCAGTCGAGTAACCTCGGCTCGCGCGCGTTCGAACTCCGCCTGAGCTGCGGCGACGTTGCCTTGATTCCGATTGAAGATCGGTAGGTTGATACCGGCCGTGACAAAGCCCTGAAACCCTGCCGGTTTATTGTTAAACTCGTTCAGCGCTTCATAGCTTTGCTGCGCGCCGGCCGTCACCTGCAGATCGGGAACGGTTTCGCGTTTCGCGCTCTTGACTTCCGCTTCGGCTCGAACGATATCTTGCCGCGCTCGCTGAAGCATTGGGCTGTTGTGCGCAATCTTGTCCATGGCTTCATCGGGATTGATTTCGGGCGGGTGCTCCAGATCCCCCTGCAGTCCGCTAACCGCCAGCTCGGGCTTCCCCGCGAGCGCCGCCAGACTATGGAACGCTTGAATGAAGTCGCGTTGCGCGGCGGTGTAATCCACCTTCGCCTGTTCCGCTTCCACTTCCGCCTGCAGCACGTCGGGCGCGTCGGCCTGGCCAACATTCGCGAGCTGGTGTGCTGTTTCTACAGCGTCCATTGCCAGGGCCAGCAATCGTCTCCGCGCGTTTACAATCTCCTGTGATGCCAACGCCGCATAAAAGCTTTGGCTGACGCCGCCAAGAACTCGATAGCGCTGCTCCGCGGCGCCAATTTCATCTCCCATGCGTTGCTGTTGGTAAACATTTCTTCTGAGGCCGAGTTTTCCACCCAAAACAAAGGTTTGCTGAAGAAAACCTCCTTGTTCGCCGCCGCCAAACTCGCCGCCGCGGATCTCGTCGCCCCTGTAACCGATAACGGGGTTAGGCGGTAAACCCGCTTGCCGGGCCTCTGCGGAAGATTCCGTCACGAGAGCGTTCGCTTGCTGCAACGTGGGATTGGTCGCGAGCGCGAATTGCTGGAATTGCTCCAAATGCATAGGAGCGCGCGCGGCTGCATCTTTCAGCAGGTCGGGAACAGGCATTTGCGCGAATAAGGCAACGCAGGCGAGGGGAAGAACGGTAAGCTGTCCCTTCATCGGTCCCCCTCGGGCTTCTGTTGCGCTTGGCGTATCTGCTGCACCACCCGGTCGTACTCATTCGGAGGCAGGACGCGAAGAAACGTCATCATGCCTTGCATAAACCCGCTCCAACCGGGCCGCAAATTGTAGTTCTCCGGTTTTTTCACCATGTCGTCCATCGCCATCATGGGGCCTTCCATATAAGCGTCCTGCGGGAAGCCGGGAACACGGTTCGCATCGGCAGCGATGTCGCCGCCCATCGTCATAGCCGAGTGCCGCATACCTGGCATGCCGGGCATGGCGGCCATCGCTTTCTCCGGAGAGAGTGGAGTATTTCCGACTGTCTGATCGTTAGTCGATCCAACACCTAAGCCGCGGCCTAGGCTCGGTCCGTAGTCGTCTCCCATCGGCGCGCCCGGACTGCCGTTCAACATCCCCATGCCTTGATTCATGTCCACCCCCGCCGGCATCCCCATGCCCATTCGCGACATCGGACCCGCGTTTGAAGACATTTGGTTCATCATGTGGTGCGGCAAGTGGCAATGCACCATCCAATCGCCCGGGTTATTGGCCACAAACTCGACATCGCGCGCCTGGGCCACACCGACCAACACCGTGTTACCGGGAACCCAAGCGCATTCAGGTATGCGCCCGCCCTCAGTTCCCGTCGTGTAGAACGTATGGCCGTGCACGTGGATCGGGTGATGATCCATGCCGAGATTGATAAAACGAATGCGAACGCGATCCCCCAGCCGGACGATCAGTGGAGTCGCGGCCGGACCAGCCTTTCCATTGAAGAGCAGCCAGTTGAATTCCATGTTCATTGTGTTCGGAACGCTGTTGTTCGGAAGCACAGCATACTCTTGCATGAAGAATGACGAAATCCTTATCGGCCGCTGGCGTGTACGCTTGTTTCGGATGCATGATGAACGCGCCGAGCATGCCCATCATTTCCTGCATCGCCATATGCGAGTGGTAAAAGTACGTTCCCGTTTGATGCAGCGTAAATTCGTAAATAAAACGTCCGCCGGGCTTAATCGGATCCTGGCTGATTCCCGGTCCTCCGTCCATCTCATGCGGAATTTCAAATCCATGCCAGTGCATCGACGTCGGTTCGGGCAGATGATTATCGACAACAATCCGCACGCGGTCTCCTTGCGTGATTTGGATGGTCGGCCCTGGCGCGCTGCCGTTGTAGCCCCAGACGTCAATCGTTTTGTTCGGAGCGATCTGCTGTTTTACAGGCTCGGCAACGAGATGAAAGACCTTAACTCCGTTGTCAACATCGAAGCGCAGATCCTTGAGATCCGGCGATTCGACCGGAACCAATCCTGAAATTCTTTTGTGTTCTTGCTGCGCGTCGATGCTTGCAGCCGAGAACACGCTTGCTCCAATCCCAAGCGCATTTCGAAAGAAACGCCGTCGATTACTCATAACCTCTCCCCTTCAACAAACAGAACCGCGCACGTCAATAAGCGGACTCTGAACCGCCTACGTCAGTACGGGGCTTCTCGAAACCAGGCGTCTAAGTTGGAAACGGAGAGATCAGATGCGGAATGTGGAAAGGAGCGCGAGCACACTTCTGCCCGGCGGCGCGTGGTACTCGGAAAAGCGAAGGATTACCGAGGCAGATTTAGCCTCGAACGCCCTGATAGGCTCGATGCCGGGAAGCGCCAGAACTCCCGCGAAATGCAATCTGGCGAGTTTGGCTAATCCTGCATTGCTTTCCGGACTAAAGAATTCCGTGTGGGAAAGAGGCTGGCAAGACTGGCCCGGGCTATTGCGGTGTTCAGAATGATGGTGACACTGAGAGGTCCGGGCAGAAGACGCCGCACATGCGTAAGCCGCACACATCGCATAGCATTGTGAAGTCGATAGCAGTGCAGCTATGACAGCCAGAGCAAGCAATGGGAGCGGGCGCCGAAACATCCTCAATTCAGAAATAACACGGACACGGTGCGCGAGGTGTCCCAGACCTACGCGGCGTCCGGGCAGGGAAGTGAAATCCGTGGAAAACAGGGCCGAAAGTGTTGAATCAGGTAGCTAGCCAGCTCCCGAGGACACAAGCTGCGGCCTTCGTCAAAAACGCCCACGACACATCCGTCCACATCGGTTGCCAGCGGCATTTCGAATTCCCGTCGCAATAATCCGGCATGGTTCGTTTCGTGACCGGCGATGCGCACGCGCAAGACCGGTCCCCAGTGTTCGACAATCATACTCACGTCGATGACTGTCGAAGGATGGCACGACCGGATCAAGCGTAACTGCTGACCCGTGTGGCATTCCACACGGTCGCCGGCCGTAATTCCGTGATTCGTCAACGCGGAATTTAGCGCGTTGATTTGCTTCTCACACTCTTCCGTTAATTCTTCCCAAAACCGCGCCCCTTCTTGCCGTAACGGAGCGGGAGCTACTGCTGAGGCCATGCCATTTTCTCCCTTCGGAGTTCTATTGAAATTCGATCGTAGATGGATGTTAGTCTAGCGCGTTTAGTTACTACGGGAAACCCTCCAGAAAAATCTGAAGCTAAGTAGGGCGGTCCTCGGTTTGCGGCGGCCTCTCAGGCCGCCCCGCCGTTTAACCTGTTCCACCCGAACGATACAATCACGTCGTATGAAAGCCATTGTGGCGGATCCGCTGGGCGGTGCTGAAAATCTGAAATACATTGATCTACCGAAGCCTGAGGCGAAACCAGGCCAGGCGCTGGTCAAGGTGGAAACCGCGGGCGTCAACTTCATCGATGTCTACTTTCGAACGGGCCATTATAAAGCGCCGGAGACGCCGGTCCTGCTCGGAAACGAGGGAGCCGGGACGATCGCCGCCGTTGGACCGGATGTGAACCTGCGAATCGGCGCGCGTGTGGTCGTGGGCCATGGCGCGAGGGGCTTACGCCGAGTATGCCGTTGTACCGGCCTCCATGCTGGTCGCCATCCCCGAAGGTGTTTCCTTCGACGAAGCCGCCGCCTTGATGTTGCAGGGAATGACGGCCCACTATCTCACGCGGTCAACCTTCCCTTTGCAGCCCGGACAAACATGCCTGGTTCACGCTGCTGCGGGAGGCGCGGGATTGCTGATTGTTCAGCTTGCAAAAATCGCCGGTGCCCGGGTGATAGGCACTGCCTCGACTGCCGCCAAAGCCAAACTCGCTCAGCAACACGGAGCCGGCGAAGTGATCCTCTATACGACGCAGGACTTTGTGGAAGAAGTGAAGCGGATAACCGGCGGCCGGGGCGTGGATGTGGTCTACGATTCGGTTGGAAAAGCCACCTTCCACAAGAGTCTCGACTGCCTGCGGCCCCGTGGCATGATGGTCACTTTCGGCCAATCCAGCGGCGCTGTTGGTCCTGTCGATCCGCTAATTCTCAGCCAAAAAGGTTCACTGTTCCTGACCAGGCCCAGTCTAGGCAATTACATCAGCGAAAGGAAGGACCTCGAGTGGCGCGCCTCCGATCTGTTCGGCTGGCTTGCCAGCAAGAAGTTGACACTTGAGATTCATAAAAAGTACCCTCTGGCCGATGCCGCCGCCGCCCATCGCGATCTCGAAGGCCGCGCAACCACTGGGAAACTCCTCCTCAAGCCTTGAACATGCCGGAAAAAAAATCTTCGTCGCCCGAACCCGCTACCCAGTATTTCGAGCGTCGGCGGCGCCTCCTTTCAACGTTCCGGCAACACCGGATCGACGGGTTCCTTGTCACTGCCTTGCCGAATGTTCGCTATCTTTCCGGATTCACCGGGAGCAACGGGGCGCTTCTGCTCACGGATTCGAGGGCCATCCTGTTCACAGACCCCAGATACCAGACCCAAGCCCCGCTTGAATCCGATTGCGACGTCCGGATCGCCAAGGGCCCGCTTCTCTTAGAAACCTCGAAATCGCTCAACAAACTTGCGCTGAAGCGCCTCGGCGTCGAGCGGGGACGAATTTCGTTCCAAGATTACGATTTCCTGAAACGGGAGGTGACTGGCTCGAGACTGGTCCCTGTTGCTGGAGTTATCGAGCGGATACGGATGGTGAAATCCCCGGCCGAGATCGCAACCATCAAAACCGCCGTCGAGTTGAATTCAGCCGCGTTGCGACAGGCTTTGCGCGGCTTCCGCTCGGGAATGACCGAAATCGACCTCGCCGCTGAAATCGAATACAGAATGAGGCGTTTAGGTGCGGATGGCCCCTCTTTCGACACTATTGTCGCCTCCGGGCCTCGCTCTGCCCTCCCGCATGCCCATCCCGCCACCACGCCTATCGAAAGTAATCAATTATTATTAATAGATATGGGGGCGACCGTTGCTGGCTATACCAGCGACATGACCCGCACTATGGGCGTGGGGCGCCTGGGTCCAAAAGCGAAGCGCATCTATAAGGCCGTTTTGGAAAGTCAGCTTGCGGCCATCGATGCAGTCAAGCCCGGTGTCCGGAGTAGTTCGGTGGACGGTGCTGCCCGTAACGTATTGAAAAGACATGGATTCGATAGATTCTTCGTCCATTCCACCGGCCACGGCTTGGGATTGGAAATCCACGAAATGCCGCGTATCGGTCGAAAGGACCCCACAGTCTTAGACATAGGCATGGCCATCACAGTCGAGCCCGGGGTTTACGTTGAGGAATTTGGTGGTGTCCGCATCGAAGACACGGTCGTGGTTACGGAGAAGGGTTGCCAGATTCTGACGCCGACTCCCAAAAACCTGTCTGTCCTGTGAGCCAAGACGAGCTCCAGGAAGGGAATCAATGACTATTGATGAAATCAAAGAGCTGATTCGTGTAGTCCAGGAGACAGGCATTGCGGAGCTCGAAGTACAGCGGGGCGAGAACCGCGTCCGCATCCGAACCGGCTCGCATTCGGTTCAGCAGGACATTACGGTTTTGCCCAACGCTTCTTCGCCTCCTGCGCCGGCTTCCGCGTCTTCACCCCACGTTCTCCCTTCGCCTGTTGCCGCCGCTCCGTCTCCCGCCGAGGAGGTCGACACAAACACCGAGATCGTAAAATCCCCTATTGTCGGAACGTATTACGATTCCCCTTCTCCCGGCTCCCCTCCTTTCGTAAAGGTCGGAGATCAGGTCGAACCAGGCAAGGTGCTTTGCATCATTGAATCCATGAAGCTCATGAATGAAATAGAAGCCGAGATCGCTGGCACTGTTGCTGCCAAGCTAGTCGAGAACGGCAAGCCTGTCGAATATGGCGAGTCCTTGTTTGCGATCCAGCCACGGTAAGTCCCCGAATGTTTCGAAAAATTCTTATTGCCAATCGCGGCGAGATCGCGCTGCGCGTCAACTGCGCCGCCAAAGAACTGGGCATCAAGACCGTTGCGGTTTATTCGGAAGCCGACCGCAACAGCCTCCATGTTCGCTTCGCCGACGAGGCCATTTGCATCGGCCCGGCTAAAAGCTCCCGCAGCTATCTTGATATTCCCGCCGTCATCAGCGCCGCCGAAATCACCAACGTCGATGCCATCCACCCCGGCTACGGCTTCTTAAGTGAAAACGCCGATTTCGCCGAAGTCTGCGAAACCTCAGGTGTCAAGTTTATTGGTCCTCCCCCCGCGGTCATCCGCACAATGGGCCTCAAGCAGCGTGCCCGGACGGTGATGAAAGAGCACGGCGTGCCGATTCTTCCGGGCTCGGAAGGCATCTTGAACTCGGTTGATGAAGCCCAACTGCTCGCTGCCGAGATCGGGTATCCAGTCATGTTAAAAGCTGCCGCTGGAGGCGGAGGCCGCGGTATGCGCATCGTCCGGTCGGCCGACGATTTGTCCCATCTCCTCGCCCAGGCCCAAACCGAAGCCACTTCTTCCTTCGGCTGCGGCGATGTCTACTTGGAAAAGTTCATCGAAGCTCCCAGGCATATCGAATTCCAAGTCCTGGCCGATGAGCACGGCGAAGTCGAGATTCTGGGCGAGCGCGAGTGCTCGCTCCAGCGGCGCCATCAGAAATTGATCGAAGAATCCCCTTCGCCCGCCGTTTCCGTCCATCTGCGGGAATCCATTTCCAGCAGCTTACGCCAAGCCATGAAAGAAATCGGCTACACGAACGCTGGGACTGTCGAGTTTCTCATGGATGAAGACGGGCGTCTCTATTTCATCGAAGTCAACGCACGCATTCAAGTCGAGCATCCCGTGACCGAGTTTGTCACCGGGATCGATCTGGTGAAAGCGCAGATCCGCATTGCGGCCGGGGCTCGCCTGTCCGAAATCCTGCCCGATCCTATCGTCTACCGCGGGCATTCCATTGAATGCCGCATTAATGCCGAAGATCCTGAAACATTCGCGCCCTCGCCCGGACGCATAACCGGTTTGAACCTACCCGGCGGTATCGGCGTGAGAGTGGACACCGCCGCCTATACTGACGGAATCATTTCCCCGTACTATGACTCGTTGATTGCCAAGCTAATTGTTCATGGAAGTGACCGCGAGGAAGCCATTAGCCGCATGAAGCGCGCCTTAAGTATGTTTGTCGTCGAGGGCATCTCCACCACCATTCCCCTTCACGAGCTCATTCTCGACAACGACGATTTCCGGGCCGGCCGCTTCGACACGACCTTTCTCTCGAAGCTCCTCTCGCCCAAAAACAACTCGACCACCTGATGCAGCCAACGACGCCCAAGAAGCACACTCTCATTTTAGTGAGGTTCGGCTACAGCATCGGATCGCATGCTAGAAACTCACCGGGGATCGGGCTGCTTCAGTGCGTTTGGCCTTTTCATGGCTTCGGTTTCACGATGGTGTTCGGCGCGAAGGCGTTGGCCAGCGAGGCGAAGATTGTCTCGCTCGCGTTCTTGTAGTTGCCCTTGTCGTCGAAGGCGGTGGGAAGGTATGTGGTGACGACAGCCACCGCAAGCTTCATTGACGGGAGATAGCCGACCGTCGCGCCCGAGCCCGCGAAATTCTTCGTTTGGGTGATCCACGGACCGAGGTTCACGACGCCGAGCCCATAATTGAACTCGATCGTGTTCTGGCGGCAGACGGGACAGTTGGGCTCGGTATGGCCGAAGCCGACAAGATTCGGGCCAACCTGAGCCGCCCACGATTGCAAGGAAAGAACCTTGCCTGTGCCAACGGCCTCCATCGATTTCGTCATATCGGTGATGTCGGTAATCTGGATCGCTCCTTCGGCGGTGGTCCACGACGGATTCCAGAATGTCGACTCTTCATAGAAAGGCGAGCCAGGCGGGATGTCGAGATCCGCACGGCGCTCGGAACTGAATGCGTGCAACACGGGCTCCGGGATTTGAGGCGTGTTGGAGCTCCGGGTTTGCTTCAGGCACATGGGGCCGAAGATGTATTTCTGCATCGCCTCGGCTAAAGGCATCTGGGTGATCATCTCGAGGACTCGACCGAGAATGACATAGTTTGTATGGCAATAGCCCCAGTTAGCGCCCGGGTCAAACATCCTGTCGGCTGAGATGCCAATCTGGATGAGCTCCTCCGGCGTCCATTGCCGGAATGGGTCGAGGTTGGTACCGTGTTCCACCTCCGGTTGATACACGTAATCGGCGTATCCCGACGTCATGTTCGCGAGATTTTTGAGAGTGATGCTTTCGGCATAAGGGAGGTTCGGGAAAAAGTTGCTGAGCTTGGTGTCGAGCGTGACCTTCCCTTCGTCGACGAGCTCCAGAAGCATCGTGGCCATATAGGTGAACGCCATCGCGCCGTTGCGGAAATGCATTTCGGGAGTTGCGGGCACGCCAGTCATCGACTCACCGAGCGCTCCGGAGTAGACATTGGTACCGCCGGCTGTCACTCGCACGATAATCGACTTCAGGTCGTACTTCTTCATTGCGTCAGAGGCGATACTTTCGATCACCGCGATCTGCTGTTGTTGACCGCCTGAGGGCGTACTTTGGGCAGCCGACAAGCCGGCGGCGAGGGACATGAATGCGAGGACGATGAGGACTCTCGCAAGGGGCGTTCGTGGTCGGGTAGTGGGTTTAGTACTAATTCTGTGCATGACCATCCTCCTCTTCCCTGGTATGCGCGAAAGCAAGCGTAGAAACTCTAAGCCGGGCCCAAAATATTTTTGTGAGGGTCTCGTTTCGGCATGGGCGGTACCGGCGAGAGACCAGGCGGGGCTGTTTTTCGGATAAAATGATTCGACGGTCTGTGGAAAAATCAATGGAACCCACGCCGTGCGTGGATGTTACGGGTTTGCTGTGCGCCCTAACGGCAGGCGATCGCGAAGCGCTCGGACAGCTTGTGCCGGTTCTTTATGAAGACTTACGGCGCATCGCGGATGGGTACATGCGGCGGGAGCGAAGCGATCACACGCTTCAAGCGACTGCTCTAATCAATGAGGCGTACCTTCGACTGGCCGGTGCTCAGAACGTCCAATGTGAGGGCCGAGTTCATTTTCTTGCATTAGCGGCGCAGACAATGCGCCACATCCTGGTGGAGCACGCCCGTTCCCGCAGCTATCTCAAGCGCGGCGGCGGAATGCTGCGGGCGTCGTTAGAGGAAGGCATGATCCTGGCGCCGGATCGGGATCGAGAGCTACTCGAGCTGGACGATGCGCTGACCGATCTGGCGAAATTCGACGCACGCAAGGCGCAAATTGTCGAAATGCGCTTTTTTGCGGGATTAAGTGTCGAGGAAACCGCCGCCGCACTCAATGTTTCGTCTCAAACGGTGTCGCGGGATTGGAAGCTGTCGAAATTATGGCTCACTCGCCAGATGACGCCCTCCAAAAAATAAGTAAGGATCGATGGCGCTGCATCGACGGCCTGGTTCACGCCGCGCTCGAATACGAACCCACCGAACGGGCTGCTTTTCTAGAAGACGCCTGTTCGGGTGAGGACGAACTACGCGCCGAGGTCGAGTCGCTGCTTGCTTGCGACGGACGCGAACACCGATTGTTTGGGGCAGGCGCCTGGCCGGCGGCCAACTTGATGATGGGCTCACAATCCATAGGCTTTCACGCCGGGACGCGGCTCGGCGAAGGTACGCTGGTCGGGCTTCAAGTCGATCGCTTTCTTATTACCGGCTAGCTCGGCCGTGGCGGGATGGGCGAAGTCTACTCGGCTGAGGACACGATGCTGGGCCGCAACGTCGCTCTCAAGTTTCTGGCTCCTGAATCGTCATCCGGCAGAGCGGTGGAACAGGTGACGCGGGAAGCAAGAGCCGCCTCGGCGCTAAACCATCCAAACATCGTCACTGTTCACGAGGTGATCCGGCACGCGGAAACTCCGATTATCGTGATGGAGCTGATCGAGGGAACCGCATTGCGGGTGCTTTGCGGAAGTCCGCAGCCGTTGGATCAGGATTGTCGAGCTTGGCAGGCAGATCGCGCAAGCGCTTGCCGCGGCTCACGCTCATGGCATTATCCATCGCGACATCAAGCCGGAAAACATTCTTGTTCGGCATGACGGCTCTCCATAGTTCGAATTCATTCCAGTCTCCCTTGCCTCCGATGCCGCTCACCCTGGTAAGCGGGAACGGGACCGCAAAATTCTAATCTGGATTCCGAATAGGTGTTCGTTTGCGCTCGGGACTTGTTCGTTTCTGGGACAGAGAGCTGCTTGTTTGGCTTTCTGCCATCTCTGCTGCATACCAATGCAATCAGCAACTTAGGTTTGAATGAGGCCTGGGGGCAAAATTGCTCCGTAAGCGCATCGACCCGAATTCGTCTTCGAGGTGACGGTGATGCATACCTTCCGGCAGGACGTGAGTTTTGCGTTTCGGCAGTTGGTTAAGAATCCCGGCTTTGCTGCCGCGGCCATCCTATCGCTCGCCCTCGGGATTGGGGCGACAGTTTCCGTCTTTAGCATTATCTATGCGGTGCTGTTGAACCCATGGCCATACGCCGCGGCCGATCGCATCTGCCAAGTCGATTTGTTAGATAAGGCCGGCAATGACACCGGCCCTGGTCTGACAGGCCCGCAGATACGGCAGTTGCGGCAAGCACACGCGATCGAGGACGTAGTTGGGATCAACGACTGGAACCTGACAATTACGGGCAGCGATGTTCCCGAAGATGTAGAAGCCATTTATCTAACCGGCAACGGATTTCGGTTTCTGGGTGTGCCAGCGATGTTGGGCCGCTATTTTGCGCCTTCGGACGCCCCGGATGGAAAGGAGCCGGAACCGGTCGTAGTGCTCAGCTACAAGTTCTGGCAGCGGCATTTCAATGCCGATCCGTCTGTCGTTGGCAAGAGCATTCAGTTTATCCACAAACCCTACATCATTCTGGGCGTGCTGCCTCAGCGCTTTACCTGGGAAGATGGCGATGTTTACATTCCGTTCAATCTTTCGACGTCGCAAACCGTCGGCTACGGAATGGTTTTTAAGCTCAAACCCGGCGTAACGCAAGCAGCGGCAGCGGCGGAATTGCAGCCCCTTTATCAGGAATTTGCGAAAGAAACCCCGAATCGCTTTCCGAAACAATACAAGCTCGAAGTGCGAAACATCAGTTACCGTTACTTCCACAGATTGGGGCCCACTCTCTATTTGCTTTTGGGAGCCGTCACGCTGTTGCTGGCCATTGGCTGCGGGAATGTGTCGATTCTGTTGCTTGCGCGCGGAACTTCGCGGCAACATGAATTTGCCGTACGGTCGGCAGTTGGCGCCAGTGGCTTTCGAATTGTCCGTCAGTTGCTAACCGAGTCGTTGATGCTGGCCATCACCGGCGCGGGGCTAGGCGTAATTTTGGCCTATCGGAGTCTTGGTTTCATCGTGGCTCGTTTGCCGGAGTATTCCTTTCCCCATGAGGCAGACTTTCACATCAACATACCCGTTCTGTTGTTCAGTGTAGGACTCGCGATGTTAACAGGCGTTCTTTTTGGCTTATTTCCGGCGTTGCAGATGGCGCGGCCGGAAATTAACCAGGTAATGCGCTCGAGCACAAGGAACGTAGCAGGAACAGTGCGTGGAAAGCGATTCCACACGGGACTGATCGCAGGGCAAATTGCTTTGACGCTGTTGCTGACGACCGCCGCCGGCGCGTCTATCGAAGGATTTGTGCATTTGATGCATGTTCCGCTCGGTTACGATCCGCATCACGTGATGTCAGTTGGTATTCCGGTGCATGACAACACGTTCACGACCTGGGCCGCGCGAGCAAGTTACTTCGAGCGGCTAAGGGAGAAAGTGGAAGAAACGCCAGGTGTCGTCTCTACGGGGATATCGACCAACGCGACGCCTCCAGATAATGGCTGGAATTTGCCCTTCGACATTCTCGGCAAGAACGCCTTTGAACAGCAAGAGGCCCGCGTGAATTTTGTGGATTCGCGATATTTCACTGTTTTACATATTCCGTTAGCTCGCGGCCGCCTTTGGGACCCGGCGGAAACGATGCGCGGCGCGACGTTTGCGCTGGTGAATCAAACTCTCGCGCACCGCTACTTTCCAGGGGGCGATATTCTTGGGCATTCGATACGCGTGCCGCGGCTCACCAATGAACCTCCGTATAATCTCGGGGCTCCAGGCAGCGACCGTTGGCTGCAGATTATCGGCGTCGTAGCAGATGCTCTCGATGACGGTCTGGACAAGCCGGTGAAACCCGCCATTTTTGTTCCCTACGCGCTGAGCATGCGTATGTGGACGCAGATACTGGTGCGTGCGCAAGGTGAGCCGCTGGCGCTTCTGCATACGGTGCGTCAGCAGATCAGCAAGGTGAATCCGGATCAGCAGGCATTCGGGCAAATAAACAACCTGGACACCTGGATCAGGAACGAGCCGGAATGGGCCAGGGGCCAATTGGTCTCGATTCTATTCGGAGTGTTTTCGGCACTTGCGCTCGCTCTGGCTGCGGCCGGTCTATACAGCGTAGTTTCCTATAGCGTTGTACAGCGAACGAATGAAATTGGCATTCGCATGGCGCTCGGAGCACGGCGGCCCGACATTCTCCGTCTGGTGTTCGCGTCCGCTGGCTTGAGCGTTGGACTCGGCCTTGGTGTTGGGATGGCGCTGAGCTTTGGCTCAAGCCGGCTGATTGCCCGTTGGGTAGAGAACAGCGGGCACGATCCGCTATCGGTAATTGCGGCCTGCTTGCTGCTGATTGCCGTTGCAACGCTTGCATGCCTGGTACCGGCGCGTCGCGCTTCAGCTGTAGATCCAATGGCGGCGCTCCGCTGCGAGTGAGATGACGATGGTTTCGAACAGGATCGGCAAACGGGTTTCTCTCGCTTTATTGGTCTTAGCTAGCTTGGCTCGGGCTGCATCCAACATTCAAACGTTTCCTCTGAGCGCACAGGCGGTTGGTGCCGTTGTGCGCGTTAAGGAGATGAGCGACCCCAACGAGCTGAGGCTCGTCAACGTGAAGACCGACGCTGTCGAATACCAGGGACGCAAGGCAGTGCGACTCACGAAGGATACGGAAAAGGACGGCTTCGCACTCTTGCCGGGCACGGATTTTCAGGACGGCGTCATCGAGGCCGACATTGCATTGAAGATCACGACGCCGCCAGGCGTGAGAATGCCCGGCTTTGTTGGCATCGCCTTCAGGGCGCGGCCGGACGCCTCACGCTACGAACTGTTCTATTTGCGGCCAGGAAACGCGCTCTCCGACGACCAGGCGATGCGGAACCATTCGGTGCAGTACACCTCTGAGCCGGATTATAACTGGTACAAACTGCGCCGGGAGTGGCCCTGGGTCTATGAGGCTTATGCGGACCTGCAACCAGAGAGGTGGACGAAAGTCAGGATCGAGGTAAAGGGCCGCGCCGCTAAACTTTATTTGAACGGATCCGAAAATCCAAGCCTCGTTGTGGACGGCCTAAAGGGCCAGGATCTGCGAGGCGGCGTTGCATTGTGGGGATACCAAGGCGAGGAGGCGTATTTCTCAAATATCCGCATCACCAACTCGGCCGCGCTACCGGTGAAGAACGGCGCAGACGCCAGCGGCAAATGGCAGGTAAGGTGCTCGAGCGACGCCGGAATCTTTAACGGTACTCTTGAGCTCGCACGCGATGGCAGCCGAGTGACGGGAACGTGGTCGGGCGATCTCGGTAATGCTCGCCCCGTTGCCGGAACTTGGCGCGATGGCTACGTCGAGCTCACCTTCAACGGGCACTGGCCGAGCCGCGGCCTTGGCGACGCGACGAACGCTGCCGCGACGCTCGCTGGTTGGATCGACGGCGATTCCGCAGGCGGACGCATGAAAGTGGAAGGCCGAGCCGCCGGCCGATGGACGGCTACGCGGAAACCGTAGAGACGTCGGAATGCGGGTAATGAGAAGGATGATGGAACATAACCTGGACGAGACAATATCGCTTCTCACTCGCACACCTGCTGTTCTCAATGCGCTTCTCCGCGATCTACCGGAAACGTGGACCTGTCGAAATGAAGGTGAAAACACTTGGAGCGCGTTCGATGTCGTCGCTCATTTGATTCATGGCGATCGTACTGACTGGATACCGCGGGTGAGGATCGTGCTGCAATTTGGCGAGACTCGGACGTTTGAGTCCTTTGATCGTTGGGGGCACGTATCAGAGAGTCAAGGTAAGTCGCTCGGTGAGTTATTGGATGAGTTTGCTCGTTTGCGGTCGGAGGGCCTCGACAAACTGCGTGAATTGAATCTGCGGCCAGAGGACCTCGAGTTGCGTGGAAGACATCCTGCCCTCGGAGTAGTTACTCTGTCAGAACTGCTGGCGACCTGGGCAGCTCATGACTTAACTCATCTGCACCAAATCTCGAGGATTATGGCCCACCAATACCGGAAGGTGGTAGGTCCGTGGAGCGGATACCTGGGGGTGCTCCAGTGCGCCGGCCACAGCACTCCTTAAGCAACTTCCAGTTGGCCGGGAGTGGACATCGCTGTCCGAAAATGAACAGTCGAGAGCATATAAGCGCTGGTTACCCTTCCGCAAGCACTTGAAAGCTTAGATCTGAATACATTCCGGAACTCGGACTCCGACGTGCGCGTATTTCCGAATTAACTCGCCATGCTGAACGCCTCGCAAGACTTCCGCTACGCGCTCCGCCAGTTCCGCCGATCGCCTGTTTTTACGCTCACCGCCATAGTGACTCTGGCTCTGGGCATCGGCGGTACAACAGCCATTTTTACGCTGGTCCATGCCGTGATGCTGCGCTCGCTGCCGGTGGGCGATCCGGCCAGTCTTTATCGCGTCGGCGACAGTCAGGATTGCTGCGTGGATGGTGGTCCCCAGGACAATTGGGGCCTGTTTTCCTACGCGCTATACAAGCGGCTGGGCGAGGCCGCGCCCGAGTTCGAGCAACTGGCGGCCTTCCAGGCATGGACCGGCGAGTTGAGCGTTCGTCACGGTAATCAGGATAGCGTCGCCAAGCCCGTGCACGACGAGTTTGTCACAGGGAACTATTTCTCGACGTTCGGCATTCGCTCCTTGGCGGGACGCACCCTCACACCTGACGACGATAAGGCGTCTTCGCCGCCGGTGGCGGTGCTGAGCTACCGGCTCTGGCACGAGTCATATGGAGGCGATCCATCGATCGTAGGTTCCACGTTCATCGTCGAAGGCCATCCGTTCACCATCGTCGGCATATCCCCTCCTGGCTTCTTCGGCGAAACACTGCGCAGCGATCCACCCGATCTCTGGCTGCCGCTGCAACAAGAGCCGCTGATCAACGGGAAGGGCTCTTTGTTGCGGCAAAATACCAGCGCTTGGCTTCGCGTGATTGGAAGATTGCGGCTCGGAGCAACCACCGCTGGCTTGCCGGCGCGACTCACCGGCGTTCTACGGCGCTGGTTGGCTAACGAAAGCGGGTATCCGGCAGAGTTTATGCCAGAAGTGATGCGTCTCCTCCCGAAGCAGCACGTAAACGTAATTCCAGCCGGCGGTGGCGTCGGCGCAATGAAGGACGATTATGGAAACAGCCTCAGCATTCTGCTGACCACCTGCGGACTTGTACTGTTGATCGCCTGCGCTAACATCGCAAATCTGCTGCTCGCTCGCGGCGTGGCCCGCCGCTCCAACACATCGGTGCGGATGGCGCTCGGGGCTTCGCGCGCGCGTTTAATACGGCAATCGCTGACCGAGAGCGTTCTTCTTGGCGTGCTCGGCGGAGTAGCCGGTATCGCAGTCGCCTATCTTGGCGCTCGCTTCCTCCTGCTTCTGGCGTTTCATAGCGCGCACTTCATACCGATCGACGCGGCTCCGTCAGTGCCGGTACTCGCGTTTGCTTTCGGATTGTCTCTGTTCACTGGCGTGCTGTTCGGCACTGCGCCGGCGTGGTTCGCCTCGCGCACCGATCCCGCTGAGGCCCTCCGCGGAGTCAACCGGAGCACCGCCGACAGCACTTCGCTTTCGCAGAAAGCACTGCTCATTCTGCAGGCCGCGCTTTCCGTGGTGCTTCTCGCCGGAGCCGGCCTGCTTACCAGAAGCTTGAGCAACCTCGAACACCAGGATTTCGGATTTAAGACCGATCACCGCATCAGCGTGGCCGTCCAACCGCTACCAACCTACACACAAGACCAGCTCCGCGCCCTTTATCGACGGCTGGAAGACCGGCTCTCGCAAGTTCCCGGCGTAAAGGGCGTGGGCTTAGCCATGTACAGCCCCTTCACAGGCAATTGGAACGACTTGGTTTATACGGACGCAAGCACAAACGCCAAGCTCGACTTCAACCAGCTTGCTTCGTTGGACAAGGTCAGCGCCGGATATCTCGAGACTATGGGGCACGAGATTCTACGCGGACGCACGATCACCGAGCAGGACAATGAAACGTCCCGGCCCATTGCCGTCGTGAACGAGACTTTTGCGAAGAAATTCTTCCCCGGCAAAGATCCCATCGGCCATCATTTCGGACTCGGTCTACTCGCGTATTCGAAGAGCTACGAGATTGTTGGCATTCTCCGCGACGCCAAGTATATCGACCCAGCCCATCCGGCTCGGCCGATGTTTTTCGCGCCGCTGACGCAGCACGTCAATTATAAGGAAGAGCAGATGCAGAAGTTCGAGCTTCGCTCGCACTTCATCGAAAGCGTGGTGTTGCTAGTCGATAGCAACTCGCAAAATCTCGAACCTGGCATCCGCAAGGCTGTCAGCGATGTCGATCCCGATCTCACTATCCTTGGTTTTCAAACCATGCAGCAGCAGGTTGCTGTGAACTTTGATCAGCAGCGCGCTGTGGCAAGTCTCACCGGACTCTTCGGCATTGTGGCTTTGATTCTTGCCGCAGTGGGGTTATATGGAGTGACTGCCTATACGGTCGCGCGGCGCACCAGCGAAATCGGCGTGAGAATGGCCCTCGGCGCGGACCGAATGAAAGTCGTCCAACTGGTGCTGCGCGGCGCCTTCCTGCAAATCGCTATCGGGTTGGCGCTTGGCATTCCAGCAGCGATCGGGGCGGGCAAGCTTCTTGCATCCCAGTTGTACCAGGTGCGGAGTTGGGACCCGGCAGCGTTGCTAGTTTCCGTCTCGGCGCTCGGCTTCTGCGCCTTCATCGCCACCATTATTCCGGCGCAGCGCGCCGCATCCATCGATCCCATGAAAGCACTCCGCACGGAATAACATCGAGCTGCAAGCTGAAGCGCAAGGGGAATGCGGCATCTCATTGGGCATTTGTTGGGACGCGTTCTGCAAGCCGTTCTGCGGCTGCAAGCGCATCTGCGGCCTTTACTTTTACGTCCGGCGCCACGCCTGTTCCTTCCCAATCGGTCTTCGAAAAGGGATTGATTGGTTTCAGTTTGGGGATAGCCACACCAAAGTGAGCATCTATACGATAGAAGACGCCGGCATGCGCGCTACCGTGTGTGGTCTCGCCGACCACCGTGATTCGTTTCAGCATCTTCAGGTCGTAAGTGAATTGTTCCGCGGCAGAGATAGTGGAAGCTGACGTCAATACGTACACCGGCTTGTCCGCTAATCTGTTTCCTGATCGCGGTTGCGTCCAGGAGCGCACAGTCGGATTCGACCTCGGGGAATACAGAAACTCTGGATGATCGAATAGATAGCTGGCAATCAGAGAGACCATATCGCCAGAACCACCACCGTTGTCTCGCAAATCGAAGATGATTGCATCCACGTGATTCAATGACGACATCGCCGCTGTCGCCCTCGATTGGCAGATCGAAACATCAGGAAAGGCGTTCAGCTTTACGTAGCCAATGTTATGTTGAAAAACCTTTACTTGTTCGAAAGCGCAATTATTTTGCTCTAATTCCCTCCGTTCGCGCGCACGCATCTCAGGCGTCGGTTCCCGCGGGCCATCAGGCAGCATCTCTTCGCTATAGACCACCTCCAGGTGCATATCATGGCTCACGTCCCTGATTTGCCTGGTCAGAATATCGGCGAAAGCCTCGCCATCCACCACTGCGTCGTAGTCCCCTCTCTTCTCATGCGTTAGCAGTGCCTCAGCTATTTGCTGCGCCATGACCGGATCGAAGTAGTACTGTTTCACATTCTTGATCAGGGCGTCCATCACACGTTGGCGTTCTGCAACGTCCAAGTTTCCGCCATCGGCCGCAGACCCAGTTGCCTTCGCGTTGTGGGTGAAGTTCCTCGAAAATGGGCTGAGCGCTGCTGAATACACGGACTCTTGCCCTCGAGAGGTAAGAAGCGAAACTCGTGACGATCCGCTGCCTCCGCGATGTCCAATCGAGAGTGTAATGAGATCGAACGTAACCAGCGAGAGTAATCCAGCCAGGATCAACGATCCAAGACGAGGCGCTTTGTATCCGAAAACATAGAACGCAGGTATACCGAGTTGCCGAGCCTCCGCTAGGGCGCAGGCGAGAGGATCGGGCGCCCGATGATGCTCGCGTAGAACCGAGATTGTTAAATCGCTTAGCAGATCGATCCAGAGGCGGAGCCGCAGACGAGGCCCTGTTTCATCGCGAGAGCGGTCGTGAAAGAGTTGGAGGGCTGCCTCGCCGTATTTCTCGCGAAAATGGCGGGGATAGAGGCGCAACAAATAGGTGTAGATTTTCTCAGACATACTCGCCTCTGAAAATCCTCTTGTTTCGCGCCAGTCGCAATAGGTCGGCAAGTCTCTCCGCCTCAGCGCGGGCCACTTGGCGTCCTGCCTTCGTCAGGCGGTAGTATCGCCGCCGCTCGTCTCCACGTTTTATGTCCGCGCGCGGCTCAACCTCTTCGATAAGGCCCTCTTCGAGCAGGCTCTGGACTGAGCTGTATAGCGTACCAGGTCCCAGTCGCATGCGACCGCCGGTTTGCTCGGCTACCTGCCGCATGATGCCGTAGCCATGCAGATCCTCGCCAGCCAGCGCGAGCAGAATGTGGAAGGCAGCCGAGGGGAGTGGGTTCAACTTTTGTTTAGGCATATACTCGATCTTCAGTATACTGATAAACGACCGTGTTCTGGGAAGTAACGAGGCTCACCGCCCACAAGCGCGACCTGACTTCCTTCCAGGTGAGTTGGCGTGTATAGACTTCCGGGCCGCCATCAAGCCGCCGATATAATTGAGCGCCGCCAGCAAAGCGACTATGGCACCCAGCGGGCTGACAACAATCATTGCAACGATTAATCTGTACCTTTTGGCCGATTGTTCGTATATAGATGTATGCGATTTGCAGCCTGTCTCTGCCTCGTCCTGTCCGCTTGGGCCGCGCCGGACCCCGCAATTCCCACCACTCCGGCCGGAACCGTTCTGTCCGCGTGGCTGGATGCCTTCAACTCGGGCGATCGCGCGCGCCTCGCCAGCTATCTAGCCAAATACGAACCCGACCACAAATCCGCCGTCGATCAACTGATGAACTTTCGCGATCAGACGGGTGGCTTCACGCTGCTACGAATCGAAAAGAGTGAGCCGCTGCATCTCGAGGCCTTGGTCAAGGAGCGTGAAGGCAGCAATTTCGCCCTCCTTACGCTCGATGTGACTGGCGCTCAATCCCCCATTGTCAAAGGTCTCAGGCTTCGCGTGGTTCCCCGGCCCCCGGACCAGCCGGCCGTTCCGCGCCTTTCCTTTGAAGAGGCAGTCAAGGGTCTCGATAGCCAGGCCGCCGAGCTGGCCTCCAAAGATAAATTCTCAGGTGACGTGCTGGTCGCTCACTCCGGCAAAATCGCATTTCAGAAAGCTTATGGGCTTGCTGATCGCGAGAAACACACCGCCAATACGCTCGATACCCGTTTTCGCATCGGGTCCATGAATAAGATGTTTACCGCCACCGCGATTCTGCAGCTCGTGGGGAATGGCGAGGTCGATCTCTCGGCGCCGCTAGGCAAGTATTTGCCGGATTATCCAAACAAAGAGGTGGCCACCAAGGTCACCATCCGCCACCTTCTGACGCACACGGGGGGCACTGGCGATATATTCACACCCGAGTACCAAAAGCATCGGCTCGACACGCGCGAGCTCACGGATTACGTCAAGCTCTACGGTCCCCGAGGATTACAGTTTGAGCCTGGCTCGAGATGGGCGTACTCCAACTACGGCTTTTTGCTGCTCGGCATTGTGGTTCAGAACGTGTCGGGTATGTCGTATTACGACTATGTCCGCACACACATCTTTCTCCCGGCCGGTATGCATGGGACCGGTTCACTGCCGGAATCGGAGACCGTCCCGAATCGTTCAGTAGGCTACGTGCGGAAGAATGGCGCCTGGGTGACTAATGTCGATACGCTGCCGTGGCGCGGAACGTCGGCCGGCGGCGGGTATTCGACGGTCGGAGATCTATTCCGTTTTGCTGAAGCGCTTTCGAGCGGCAAGCTCATAAAGCCCGAACTCTTCGCGCAAATGACCTCCAAACAGGCGGGCGCCGCTCAGATGCCTGCCGGCGAAGGCTACGGTTTCGGCATGATGGTTTCTGAAGAGCCACAAGGAAAACGTTTTGGTCATGGCGGCGGAGCGCCCGGCATGAACGGCGAATTGCGTGTTTATACGCGCACAAACACCGTCGTTGTCGTGCTGGCCAATCTCGATCCGCCTATCGCCTCACGCCTGGCCGACTTCTTCGACGAACGCATGCCCATCAACTGACCCCGCCATCTGGCAGAGTTCACTCTGCCCGCACCGTTACTGTGGATCTCTCTGATTGCTCTGTCCGGTCGCGTGGCCTACTCGCCGATCTCCTCCATAGCCTAACGTTGTATAGTGATGCTATGGAAGACGGCCCCGATATTCCGCCCGGTACACTGTACATGCTGATCCTCAAGACGTTGGCACGCCGGGGGCCAACGCATGGTTATGGCATAGCGCAGCATATCCGGCAAGTGTCGGAAGACGTCCTACGCGTCGAAGAAGGTTCGCTCTACCCTGCTCTTCAACGCATGCTCATCAAGGGTTGGGTGGTCGCCGAATGGAAGCAGTCCGAAAATAATCGGCGGGCGCGGTTTTACAAATTGACGCCCGAGGGACGCAAACAGCTCGGCCGTGAACTTCGCGAGTTCGATGTGGTGATGGGGGCAATCGCACGCGTGATCGAGGCTGTATGAATAAGCTTCTGCGAAAAATCCAGTATCTGTTACATCGGGCCAGATTCGAGCGCGAGCTAGACGAAGAGATGCGTCATCACCTTGCACTCAGCGCGGAAGAGCAGGGAACAGTCGAAGCCGCCAGGCGGCAGTTTGGGAACATCACTTCGATTAAGGAGCGGAGCCGCGCTATGTGGACATGGACACTCTGGGAACAGTTCGCCCAGGATATTCGCTACGGCCTGCGGTCGATGGCGGCCAATCCAGGTTTCACCACCGTGGCTGTGCTGTTGCTCGCGCTGGGCATCGGAGCAAATGCGGCCATCTACAGCTTCATGGACGCGATTATGATGCGCGCTCTACCCGTTCGGCACCCGGAGCAACTGGTGATCCTCAACTGGCATACGAAAGACTTCCCCGCTGTTTCGCACAGCTTCAGCGGTAACGCCTATCGGGCCCCCAAGACCGGCTTCACCAGCGGAAATTTTCCTTTCCACGCGTTTGAACTGTTGCGTGAAAGGGATGACGTGTTCTCAAAGGTGTTCGCATTTGCGGGCATCGGCCGGCTCATTGTGGAGTCGCAGGGCCGCGCCGAAATTGCCGGTGGCGAGCTCGTATCAGGCACTTTTTACAGCGATCTTGGCGTGCGTCCAGCCCTGGGACGGCTGATCGATGTAGACGACGATCGCGTTGGGGCTAACGTGGCGGTGATCAGCTACGCCTGGTGGCAGGGGCGCTTCGCGGCGAGCTCAAAAGTAATCGGACAATCGATCGTGATTAATAGCAAGCCATTCACGATCATCGGGGTTTCTGCGCCCGAATTCTTCGGAGTCAATCCTGGCGGCGCGCCCGAGATTTTCATGCCGATCCATGCGGCTGGCCTATTAGGCTCTGACGATCGGCGTTTTCTTGACACGAATTTCTATTGGGTCGAGATAATGGGCCGATTGAAGGCCGGAATCAATATCCGACGAGCCCAGGCCATGCTTGCACCGCAATTCGACCAGTTTGAAGCCAGCACCGCTACAAATAACAAAGAACGGGCGGATTTGCCGGAATTGCTCCTCGAAGAAGGTGGCTCCGGCATCGATTCGCTTCGGCGGCAATACTCGAAACCGCTCTTCGTGCTGATGACGATGGTTGGGCTCCTTCTTATCCTGGCCTGTGCGAATACAGCCAATTTGCTGTTGGCTCGCGCAACCGCGCGGAGGCGAGAGATGGCGACGCGGCTAAGTCTGGGCGCGAGCAGACCACGGGTGATCCGGCAGCTGTTGACCGAAAGCGTACTGTTAGCTGCAACGGGCGGGCTGCTAGGGATATGGATCGCAACTTTTGGAATCCGCTTCATAACGTGGCTGCTGGCGAACGGACGCGATCACTTCACATTGCACGCAGGCATCAACGGGCAGGTTCTCGGTTTTACGCTGTGCCTTGCGCTATTGACGGGCATCTTGTTTGGATTCGCCCCGGCGCTACAGGCAACCAAGGTGGACCTGACGCCCGCACTGAGGGAAGCAAGGTCCAGCGTTTCAAGGCGGGGCCGTCTAGGTTTGAGCGATGCCCTGGTGGTCTCCCAAATTGCGGCTTCCCTGTTGCTGGTTATCGGCGCCGGTCTCTTTGTTCGTACCCTGTCGACCCTCGAGTCCGTAGAGCTGGGCTTTAACCGCAACCATGTGCTCCTCTTTGCGGTGATGCCCAAGCAGGCTGGATACAAGGATGAGCAGATTGTCGGACTTTTCAAAGAACTGCGGAATCGCTTCAGCGCCATTCCCGGCGTGCGCAGTGCCACGCTCTCAGACGGCGCGTTGGTCAATGAAGGCATCTCAAGGACTGGCCTCAGAATTCCAGGCATCATAACGAAGACCAGCCACGGGAATGCAACTCCGGTAATGAATGTTGGCCCTTCTTTCTTCACAACCATGCAGATTCCCATACTGCGCGGCCGCGAAATTGGAGAACAAGACACGATCGGATCGCCGCCCGTAGCAGTCGTCAACGAGATCTTTGCGAAGAATTACTTTGGAAGCGAGAATCCGCTTGGCCGCCGGATCGGACTCGGTGGAGATGGCGGAAAATTCGATGAGTTCGAGATTGTTGGGATCGCCAAAGCAGCGCGCTACAACTCTCTCAAGGGGGACATTCCGCCGCTTGTCTATCCTTCTTACGCGCAGAACCGCAAGGTTCTCAACCAGATGATCTTTGAATTGCGCACGGTTACTGATCCGCTCAGTTTCGTGCGCCCGGTGCGTGAGATTGTTCATGAAGTTAGCCCGAGGATTCCGGTTTTCAGTGTCACTACGCAATCAGCGCAAATCGAGGAGACGATCGGGCAGGAGCGCACCTTCGCGGAACTGTGCACGTGTTTTGGCGTGCTCGCGCTGGCGATCGCCTCGATGGGTCTATACGGCACAATGGCCTATGCAGTCGCAAGACGCACAAACGAGATCGGAATCCGCATGGCGCTAGGAGCTGAGCGCGGGCGAATCATCCGGATGGTGTTGAGAGAAGTGTTTGCGCTGACGACCGCTGGTCTTGCAATCGGACTTGCCGTCGCCTGGGCAGCCTCTCGATTCGTGGAATCGTTCTTGTATGGTGTAAAACGTAACGATCCGCAGTCGGTGCTGATCTCGATGCTCATTCTGATTGCTGCTGCGTCGGTGGCAGGCTACGTTCCCGCGTGGAAGGCATCGCGGATCGATCCAATGGCGGCTTTGCGCCACGAATAGGACCATGATGATGGTACGCCAGTAGCGAACGATAATGAGCAAGTATATGGTTATCAGAAAGCTTGTTCTGAACTTAGCCGCTGCGACAGTCGTGCTGGCGCAATCTCCGTCAATGTACCGCATCACGCACACTTACCTGTTGGGCGGAGACGGCGGGTGGGATTACATTATTCCCGATCCACCAAATCATCGCTTATTCATTGCTCGACAAAACCGCTTGATGATTGTCGATGAAGATGACGGCAGGCTGACCGGTGAAGTCACAGGCATCAACGGGGCGCATGGAACAGCGGTGGCCTATGGGACCGGACACGGATTTGCGACCTCCGGTAATGACCAGTCGGTGGTCATGTTCGATCTGAAGACTCTGAAGACTTTGGGCCGAATACCAGCCGCCGAAGATGCCGATGCGATAGTTTTCGACGGCGCGTCTAATCGCGTTCTCACACTGAATGGAGATGCTCACTCCTCGACGGTGATCGACGCAAAAACGGGGACCTTGATCACAAACATTCCGCTCGGCGGCAAACCGGAAAATGGGGTGTCCGCCGGCGATGGCAAGGTGTATGCCAACATCACAGACACGAGTGAGGTAGTGGAGATCGATGCCAAGACAGCGACGGTGACGCGGCGCTGGCCCACTGCTCCGTGCAAACAACCTGTGCCCATGGCCATCGACAAGGCCAATCATCGGCTGTTCAGCGGATGCCGCAGCGGCGTAATGGCGGTCTCCGATTATCAGGCCGGCAAGGTTGTCGCAACGTTACCGATTGGTATGGGTGTGGACGGGGCCGGATACGATCCGGCATTCGGCGATGCGTTTGCGTCGAATGCGGATGGCACGCTCACAGTGATCCACCAGGAGGGCCCGGACCGGTATCACGTCGCACAGAATTTGCAGACGCCACAAGGCTCACGAAACATGGGACTCGACTTTACGAATCACCGGGTTTTTGTTGTGTCGGCCAAATTCGGACCGGCGCCGGCAGGAAGCAGACGAAGAGGGCCGGTGCTGCCCGGATCATTCTCGTTGATGGTGATCGAACGCGGCGCAGCGGCGCGCTGAGATAACCGCGCTCGTGGGATGTTTGGGTTAGGGGAACTATGATGAGGTCATGGGTCCCGGCCTAAAGCCGATTTCCATTCTTGCGGCCCACGATCATCCGATATTTCATCAAGGAATCGCGGACGTGTGCCAACTGCGTTTCACAGCCATGCTGCTCCTGTTCGTGATGTGCCTTGCGCTGGCCGGTTGCCATCAGAGCACCAAGCGAGACGTCGAAGCGAAAATCTCTTTTACGCAAGTGCCCCAATGGAGTACGGGAGATCAGAATGAGCACGACGTAATTGAAGGAAGCGTGCGAGGCACGCGGCGAGGGCAGCGGATGGTCCTCTATTCCAAATGCGGGAACTTGTGGTGGTTGCAGCCCTTGCTGGCTTCTCCTTTTACGGCCATTTTGCCCGACAAAGCCTGGCGGAACGAAGTACATTTCGGCACCGAATACGCTGCCCTGCTGGTTGATCCTTCGTACCACCCGGCTGCAGTCTTGCGCCGACTGCCGGCGCGTGGAGGTGCCGTGGCGCAAGTCGCTGTTGCGCGCGGGCAGGAAAAATCGTCCTCTTTCTTCATCCAATTCAGCGGCTTCACGTGGCGAGTCCGCTGGAAGCCGAGCGACCGCGGCGGCACCAGCAATCCATACAACCCCAACAATGTTTATACAGACCGCGCGGGGGCGCTTCACCTCGATATCATCAACCGAGATCAGCGCTGGACTTGTTCGGAGGTGAATCTAATCCGTAGCCTGGGTTATGGCACATATTCGTTCACGGTCGAAGACACTTCCAGCCTGGAGCCGGCAGTTGTCTTCGGCATGTTCACCTGGGATTTTTCAACCGATCAGCAGAACAATCGTGAGTTCGACATCAACATTACCCGTTGGGGCGACCCGGACAACAGGAATGCGGAGTTTACCCTGCAGCCTACCTTTCTTTCCAGTAACGTTTCTCGCTTCATCGCACCCGCCGGCAAACTAATACATACAATTGTCTGGGAGCCTGGCCGGGTCACAATGATTACCTCGCGCGCATCCGCACCCGCTGGCGGGTCTGAAATAGCCAGGCACGTGTTTACGTCAGAAGTTCCGACACCCGGATTTGAGTCGGTCCGTATGACTTTGTATGTTTACTCGAACCCAAAGCGAAGGTCGTCTGGTCTTCAGCATCGCACCGAAGTCGTTGTGGACCGGTTTCAGTACTTGCCTTAGCTTGCTGAAAGTCCGGGCTATCTGATGGGGCGCCAAATGCGTTCCGCGGCCATGCTGCTCCTGTTAGCGATGTGTGTTGCGCTCGCCGGTTGCCATCAGGGCACAAAGCGAGATGTTGAAGCGAAAATCTCGTTTACGCAGGTGCCCCAATGGAATACCGGGGATCAGGATGAGACAGACATTATTGAAGGAACCGTGCGCGGGGCACGGCAAGGACAGCGGATGGTCATCTATTCCGAGTGCGGGAACTTGTGGTGGTTGCAGCCCGTGCTGGCTTCCCCTTTTACGGCCATTTCGCCCGACAAAGTCTGGCGGAACGAAGCACATCTCGGTACCGAATACGCGGCCCTGCTGGTTGATTCTTCGTACCACCCGGCTGCAGTCTTGCGCCGACTGCCAGCGCGTGGAGGGGCCGTAGCGCAAGTCGCTGTTGCGCGTGGGCCGGAAAAATCATCATCCTTCTTCATCCAATTCAGCGGCTTCACGTGGCGAGTCCACTGGAAGCCGAGCGATCGCGGCGGCACCAGCAATCCTTACGATGCCAACAATGTTTATACAGACCGAGCCGGGGCGCTTCATCTTCAGATTGTCAATCGGGATCAGCGCTGGACCTGTTCGGAAGTAAACCTGACGCGCAGCTTGGGTTATGGCACATATTCGTTCACAGTCGAAGACACTTCCAGCCTCGAGCCGCCAGTTGTCTTCGGCATGTTCACCTGGGATTATTCGACCGATCAGCAGAACAACCGTGAATTCGACATCAACATTAGCCGTTGGGGCGATCCGGACAACAGGAACGCGGAGTTTACCCTGCAGCCTACCTTTCTTCCGAGTAACGTTTCTCGCTTCGTTGCGCCCGCCGGCAAACTAAGACATACAATTGTCTGGGAGCCTGGCCGGATCACAATGATTAGTTCACGGGCTTCGGCATCTCCTCGAGCGCCTGCGATATCCAGGCATGTGTTTACGTCAGAAGTTCCGACAGCCGGAGCTGAATCAGTCCGTATGGTTTTGTATGTTTACTGGAACCCAAAGCGAAGGTCGTCTGGTCTTCAGCGTCGCGCCGAAGTCGTTGTGGACCGGTTTCAGTACTTGCCTTAGCTTGCTGAAAGTCTCGGCCATCTGATGCGACGTCTTTTGAGAAGCACGCGCAAAACGGTCCCGGTGTTGAGCGCGCCGCCCAATGAATTAACGAGTTACTATCGTGACTGGCGGCACGCAGCCGTGCCCTTTGCGCTTTTCTGGTTCGCGTTGCCTCTGCTAGTAGCCCGCGCCCTCCTGGGCGCCCCCCAGGACAAAATCACGCCCAGCCACAGCGTCGACATTTGGGATCAAGCGGCGGGTTTTCCGGGAGGCTACGTCTATTCGATAACGCAAACCCGCGATGGCTATCTCTGGATCGGCACCAGCAAAGGGCTGGTGAGGTATGACGGCCTGACTTTTGTATTCATTCGCGAGAGCGATTTGAGCGCGGAGATAAAGTCCCCTGTTGTTGGTCTGGTGACAGATTCGAATGACCAGTTGTGGGCCACGGATGACCGTACCCACCTCTTCCGGTACGCTGCCGGCCGTCTCGTGGGACCTTTATTCGACAAGAGTAAGCACCAGTATCAAGCCAGCCCCATTAACAGAACCCGCGACGGATGGCTGCTCTTTGCCAGTGAAACGCAGGGGTTGGTCGAGTATGCGCGTGGCGCGGCCCGTGTCCTGTTGGATTCGAGCGCTATTCCCAACTCGCCCACGGCAGTGGCGGAAACGGCGGACGGCACATTCTGGGTCGGCACCCGCGACACGGGGGTGTTCCGTCTGAACGTGGCGCGCGGCGCTCCGGAAGTTAGGCACATCAGTGGCCTGCCATACACGAAGATCAATTGCCTCCTTGCGGTTGGGGCTTCAACGCTGTTACTCGGCACAGACAAAGGCCTGGTGAGCCTACATAACGGCAGCTTGATTCAGGAGGCCCGTCCGGAACTCAATAAACGCGAGATTCTCGCCTTGGCAAATGGCCTCGACGGTGACGTTTGGATCGGCACCGACAGTGGCCTGTTCAAAGCCGACGCGAAGGATATTGATGCAGACGGCAGAATCCATTTGCTTGATCACTTGACGGTCCGCTCGGCGGTGACGTCATTATTTGAGGACCGGGCGGGAAACCTATGGATTGGCGGTCCGGAGGTCATCGAGCGCTACAGGGCCAATGGGTTTACTACGTACTTGAGCTCAGCGGGCTTGCCCTCGAGCAATTGCGGAGCGATTTACGTTGACGATCAGGGGAGTGTCTGGTTTGCGCCGTGGGATGGCGGATTGTTCCGGCTTGCTGACGGCCGGATTCAGCGGATTAACGCCGCAGGACTGAAAGATGACACCGTTTATTCGCTTGCGGGAGGTGGGGGCGAGGTCTGGGCGGCTCGAAAAAACGATGGTGTCACGCGCTTCCGGCTATCTGGGGGCGAGCTTCAAACCTCTACGTATACACGGCGAAACCGAGTCGCAGAGAATGCGGTTTATTCGATCTACCGCGCACCCGATGGCGCTGTTTGGGCCGGAACACTCGACGAAGGCCTCAGCCGCCTCCGCGGTGGCAGCTGGCACACGTTCACAACTCAAGACGGGCTACCTTCCAACACGATTTCGGTTATCGCCGGGAACGCCTCAGGAGAAATCTTTGTGGGTACGCCGAACGGCTTGGCCGAACTCAGAAACAACCGCTGGGTCACTTATGCGGCCCACGACGGACTACCGCCGGGTGCGATCGAAAGCCTATTTCTCGATGATGCGGGCACGCTTTGGATTGGAACAGTAAGGGGAATCTCGTTTCTCCGGTCCGGGACCGTACATGTGCCTGTTAGCGCGCCGGAGGCGCTCTATGAAGAGATTCTTGGTATGGCTGAGAGTGACGGCTGGTTGTGGATCACGACTGACAATCATGTCCTGCGGGTGCGGTGTTCTTCTTTACTGAACGACTCTTTCGGAGCAGGCGATTACCGGGAGTTTGGAGTGACGGATGGGCTGCCCAGCGTCGAAGGTGTGAAGCGCAGCCGCTCGGTGGTTGAAGACAATCGCGGGCGGGTCTGGTTCTCGCTGAATCAGGGAATCTCCGTGCTGCAGCCGTCCGCGTTCGCCATGCCGGCATTTCCCGTGACGATCCGGTTGGACGGGATGCTTGCCGACGGGAAGCTCATTGCGCCTGGCGGCGATATCCACGTACCCGCCCGGCAGCGTCGCTTGACGTTCCGGTACGCGGGCGTGAGTGTATCGAATCAGGAAGGCGTGAGATATCGCTACCGGCTCGACGACGTCGATTCGGCTTGGAGCGAGCCCACTCGTTCACGCGAAGTCGACTATACAAACGTTCCGCCAGGACGGTTCCGGTTCGAGGTGATGGCGCGTAATGCGGACGGTCGCTGGAGCGGCCAGGAAGCCACGATGACTTTCGATGTTGAGCCCGCGTATTGGCAGACCCGGTGGTTCCAGGTTGCGAGCCTTGCTGCGCTTGTGCTGCTCGCCTGGGGTCTGTATCGCCTACGCCTTCGGCAAATGACCGCCAGAATGGACCTCCGCTACGCCGAGCGCCTTGCGGAGCGAACGCGAATCGCACGCGAGTTACACGACACGCTGCTCCAAAGTTTTCACGGACTGTTGCTTCGCTTTCAAGCCGTTTCTAACCTGCTCCCAACGCGTCCCGAGGACGCCAAGGAAAGACTCGACGGCGCGATCGATCAGGCAGCTCAAGCGATCAGGGAGAGCCGGGATGCTGTGAACGAGTTGCGGTCGTCCACGATGTTAACGAACGACCTTGCCTTGGCTCTAACCGCTCTGGCAAAGGAACTCGCCGCCGATCGAGCGAGCCGGAATTGTCCCGATGTCTATGTGCAGGTGGAAGGCACGCCGCGAGACCTCCATCCAATTCTCCGAGACGAAGTCTACCGAATCGCAGCCGAGGCGCTGCGCAACGCATGCAGGCACTCCCAGGCGCGGCGGATCGAAGTGGAAATTCGCTACGACGAAGGGCAGCTTCGGTTGCGGATCAGGGACAACGGCAAGGGCATTGACCCGAACGTAGTTGATGGAGACCGGCTCCCCGGACACTGGGGATTGCCCGGCATGCGTGAACGCGCTGAACTTGTGGGCGGCAATCTCGATGTCTGGAGTAAACTCGGTTCTGGCACGGAGATCGACTTAACCGTTCCTGCCTCCGTTGCTTACAGTACATCGCCAGCTCGGCGCAGGCTCGTTTTTTCGAGAAAAAATTAGAATGAAATGATGAATCCCGTCCTCAAGCCGATTCGCATCCTGGCGGTGGACGATCATCCGATTTTCCGCCAGGGAATCGCGGGACTCGTAGCCGATCAGGAGGACATGAGTTTAGTCGCCGAAGCGGCAAATGGACACGAAGCGATCCAGCAGTTCCGTGCGCATCTTCCGGACATCACCCTGATGGACTTGCAGATGCCGGAAATGAACGGCCTGGATGCGATGACCGCCATTCGCAATGAATTCCCCGACGCCAGAATCATTGTGTTAACGACCTACACTGGCGATATTCAGGTTCTGCGCGCCTTGAAGGCAGGCGCTCGAGCTTACCTGATAAAGAATCTCTTGTATAAGGAACTCCTCGAGACCATCCGTGCCGTCTATGCCGGGAAAAAGAGCCTTTCTCCCGAGGCCTCCTACGAACTTGCCGAGCATGCCACCGATGACGCCCTGACCCAAGGAGAAGTCGATGTACTGAGGCTAATTGCAGCCGGGAACGCCAACAAGCAGATTGCTGCGCAACTCTCAATCACTGAAGACACGGTCAAGGGCCGAGTCAAGAATATTCTCTCCAAGTTGGGCGCCAATGACCGAACTCAAGCTGCGGTCATCGGTCTGAAACGCGGAATCATTGAAGCCTAGATGAGCCCGCGCGTTTCAGTGAGGCAAGGATTCAAGCAAAGAGAGACTCGAAAGAGTGAAGGCTGCGCTCTTTCGGGGGTTCCTGTCACATTCGGTAAACAGATAGGCTCTACACAGGGAGCTTGTGCGTCGATTATTCTCAACATTCGCCGGCGGCTGGCCTGGTGCGGGACTCTTGTTCATGCGCCTGGCTGCGGGAATAGTGTTGATCGGTCACGCGGTCACAATATTGCGAACTGAAGTGCCAATCGAATCGGTCGTACTACACGTATTCGCAATCGGTGCCGGAATGCTCCTTCTCGCAGGTTTATGGACGCCAGTTTCAGGAGCGTTAGTGGGCGTGTTCGAACTATGGAGCCTCTTCTCGCAATCTGGAGATCCGTGGGCCAAAATTTTGTTAGGAACCCTCGGCGTGGCTCTTGCATTGCTCGGACCTGGGGCCTGGTCAGTTGACGCTCGGCTCTTTGGATGGAAGCGCATCGACATTCGAGCTCGGAACAATTAGATACCTTCCCCAGAAGAGTCGCCAGAAGTCACGATAGAGTCCGCACACGACTCCATTGGGGGTTTTCCGGGGACGGAAGTTGTTCCACAATCGCCTCAATAGCAAAGGATTTCGCAAGCATGAGCGCAGCCGGCGTTGGCCTTGTCACTGATCATTTTCCGCCCCGATCTGATCACGGCGAATCTAAGTTCACTCCGCGATCTGCGCAAGGCGTTTGGAAAGGCAATTACCGTGTGGAACATGGAGAGCTCTCGAACCACGAATTCGACGGCATAGTTGGCTGCAGCCGGCCTCTGATTCAAGTGTTGGACCTAATTCGTGCGGTGGCGCCGACGGACTCTACCGTTCTAATCGAGGGCGAAACTGGCACGGGAAAGGAACTCATCGCGCGCGCTGTTCACAAGCAGTCTCGCAGGTCCGGACGCGCCTTCGTAAGCGTGAACTGCGCCGCGCTTGCGCCAACGCTGATTTCCTCGGAACTGTTCGGCCATGAGAAGGGAGCCTTTACGGGAGCCGCGCAACGCAGGCTGGGCCGCTTCGAGCTGGCCGACGGCGGAACGATTTTCCTCGACGAAGTGGGCGAATTTCCGCCCGACACGCAGGTAGCGCTCCTGAGAGTGCTACAGGAACGGGAATTCGAGCGAGTCGGGGGAACGCATTCCGTCCATGTCGACGTCCGCGTTATCGCTGCCACGAATCGTAATCTAAAAGCCGCAACAGCTAGTGGAAGCTTCCGCCTGGACCTCTTCTATAGGCTGAATGTATTTCCCATCGACTTGCCACCCCTCCGGGAGCGTAAGGAAGATATTTTGATGTTGCTCGAATATTTCGTTCAGCGCTACGCGAGCCGGGCAGGCAAGAATATCCGGTCGATCGACAAGGATACGCTAGAACTCTTTCAGTCCTATCACTGGCCAGGCAATATCCGCGAATTGCAGAACGTTATTGAACGATCCCTGATTGTAAGCTCCGGCGATATTTTCTCAGTCGATGAAACCTGGCCAAACAAATTTCGTAGTCCACTTTTGAATACAGGGTCAAGACCGTGAAGATCGTAAAAGCGAGTTTCAAATTCGGTTGCCCATTCAGATGGAACAAGCACACTGATCTGCGCGGTCCGGCAAGGAGGTAAACGATGGCTATTTCAGATTTGATTGGATCTAGTGCGAGATTCCGGGCTGTGCTCGACGAGATTAAGCTCGTTGCGCCAGTGGACTCCGCTGTCTTGGTTGAAGGCGAAACGGGCACCGGTAAGGAGGTGGTCGCGCAAGCGATTCACGAAGCCAGCCCGCGGCGGCACAACCGTTTCGTGGCCCTCAATTGTTCAGCCATTCCGAGCGCTTTGCTTGAAAGCGAACTCTTCGGCCATGAACGAGGCGCCTTCACGGGTGCGGTCGCTCAGACCATGGGACGCTTTCAGACGGCTGACCGCGGAACGCTGTTTCTGGACGAAATCGGAGATCTTCCTCTCGAGCTGCAACCAAAACTTCTCCGCGTTCTTCAGGAAAAGGAATTCGAGCGCTTGGGCGGCGGCCGCACATTTCAAGTCGACGTGCGGGTTATCGCGGCCACCAACCAGGACCTGTGGAGCATGGTACAGGAACGGAAGTTCCGCGCCGATCTTTACTATAGGCTGAATGTATTTCCCATCGCGCTGCCGCCATTGCGGGAACGAAAAGGCGATATTCCGCTGCTGATAGAGCACTTCGTTCAAAAGTTCGCCAAGCGCCAAGGCAAGTCGATCGTTCGCATCCCCGAAGAAGTGATGGAAATTCTGAAACGCCATCTTTGGCCGGGCAACATCCGAGAGCTACAAAATGTCATCGAGCGCGGAGTGATCATGACGACTGGCCCCGTGCTGAGCCCGCAAACAACGGAGTATTTGACGCAAGATGCTGCGGGGCCCGCGCCAGTCAGGACGCTCGCCGAAGCCCAGCGGGCGCACATCACCGCGACACTTCGTGAAACCAATTGGGTTATCGGCGGACGGCGTGGAGCTGCTGCTCAACTCGGGCTCGCCAGGACGACCCTCGTCACCATGATGCATCGGCACGGAATCTCCCGTGGGACATTGGGACAGCCAATAGAACACTCGAATCGGCCATTCGAAACATTTCAGAGCGCGCACACGCATGGATCACATGGAATGCAGGGGGACCGCATTTACGACCAGTCGTATTCCCAGCTCGGACAACGAGTCAGCGGCTAATGTCCCACAAATACAAGCGGTGTACCCCTGCCTACCGGAACAGATTGACCTTTGCGAGGGTCAACAATCTCGTCTCCACGCCCGCTGAGAACTGCTCTGAGAGCGAACAGCCCAAATCCTTTTGCCTGCTCGAAGGTGATGGTCGGAGGCATGGATGGTTCCTGCCGCCTTACGGGAATTTCGACCAGCGCAGGGCCGTCGTGCTTGAGTGCTCGATCAGTTATTCGCGGGGTCAATCTACGTAGGCGCTCCGGACTGACATGAGCCGGATCTCTACCTTGGTATTTGCTGCGATGGCCTCGTGCGCCAAGTAGGAAAGGGTTCATCTGACGCCGGGCTATTTCTGAACGATTGCAACAGCCCGGACGGGCGCTGCCGAAGCTCCGCGCCACTTGATTGGCAAAACGCTCACAGTGAAAGAATGATGGGGTGCCGGAATATCGTCTAAATTGCACAAGTTCTCCAGGTGATAGTATTCCCGCTCGCGCATCACCCGGTGCGCTTCCCAAAACTTCTGGCGCTCGAACATTTTCGCGACCGGCGGATCAAAGCCGATGGCGTCGATTCCCATCACTTTCACCCCGCGATCGAGAAGGCAATGCACAGCCTCCTTGGTCATTCCCGGGTGGTCGGTGAGATAGCTTTTCTCGAACCGCCTTTTCGCCGCGTCGGTCCTGAGCAACACGATATCGATCGCTTTAATCTTATACCCCCCAAGCTTGCCCTCAGCCTCTTCGATGTCGGAAGGCGTAATTTCGTCGCCAGCCGCTATGTGGGTCAGATTCAGCACGACGCCATCGCCATAGCAGAGCTCGATGGGAATGCCCTCAGCACGAGGCGCATCCGGCTTCACGTGCCCCCAGGAATCGATGTGTGTCCCAATGTGATCGCCGGTAACAATCATGCAATGATTAGTGATCTCATCGACACCATACCGGTCTGTGCCAATGCTCTGCGCCATCTCCCGGTGCGTCTCCATCTCCACGATGACCGGCTTTGCGACGTTAGGGTACGTCATCATCCCTTTGTAGACTTCCATGCTGAGATCGATCAGTCTAATGCTCATTGACTTGTCTCTATTTGCCAACTCGGGTCGCTAACGCTTCCGGCTTCTTATCGTCTTCATCACTCTCTTGCGCCCGGTGGGCGAGCGGCTATTCGTGATGCAAAGCCGCCAACGGATCGATGGACGAGGCACGAAACGCGGGAAGCCATGCCGCGATCACCGCTGTGATCCCGAGCATTGCCAGCGAAAGGGCGAGTAGCACAGGATTATGAGGGTTAACGCCGTACAACAGACCGGCTATCGCTTTTCCGAGAAGCAGACTGAGCGCCACTCCTACGCAGCTTCCAATCGCTAACAGAGCTAAGACCTGCCGGATCACCAGCCATTGGATCTGCCGCCGCTGAGCGCCGAGCGCCATGCGGATGCCAATCTCGCCGATACGGTTCGCCACATGATAGCTGAGTAAGCCAAACAAGCCGGTCGCGGCCATAACGAGCGCGAGCGCACTGAAAGCGGCAGACAAGTAGGCGAGAAGCCGGTCCTCGACGAGTGCTCCGTCCTTTGTGCTGTCAAGCGTGCTAAAGCGGTCCACATACTCGCGTCCTCTCGAATCGACAACGTGGCGGACCGCCGCAGCATCGAGAGTGCCCCCAAACGTCTTTATCAGAACCACGGGATTGGCTTCCGAATCCGGATGCTGCCAAAAATTCACGTAGGCAACCAAGGGCCTTCGATCATCCGGGTTGACCAAACTTAACTGCATGTCCGACGCGATTCCGATAATTTTCAACCGTTGATAACCCGCTTCGTTGCCAACCCGCACGTGATGGCCGAGCAATTGACGGGGATCGCCGAGGCGCCGGGCAAGGGATTCGCTCAGAATCACGGTCGCCTCTCCCGATGTAGTTTCAGCGCGGCGGAAATCTTCGCCCTCGATAATCTTCGCGCCCAATGTTTGGAAGAAACCATCGCTGGCTGTTATCTGTTGCGCCTGAAATTCGTGGCCTGGCTCTGCGTTCTCGACCGATGCTACGGGTTCCAGATACGCAAAGGTGAAGAACGGAAGGTATTGGCAGAGCGTGACAGACGCCACGTTCGGAAGAGATGCAAGCTGCTCTTGAATGTCTCGATAGTAAGCCGGCCGCGCGAAATCGTTATACGCGCCTGGGCGCGGATTGAGTTGCGTGGTCCAGACATTGTGTGTATTGACGCCCAAGTCGATTCCGTAAAGCCGCGACAAAGACGAGCTGAACAGACCGCTGCCCGTAACGAGCGCCAATGTGAGGGCAATTTGGGCGGTGAGCAGGATCTTCTGCGAGAATGACTGGCCTGTCACGCTGCCCCGCCCGCTCTCTTTCAACGCTTCGTGACTCGAGAGGCGATTGGCCTGCCACACAGACACGCCGGCGAGCCCACAAGCCACGAGCAAAACCGCTCCCAAAAGAAAGATCGTCATTCGCCAATCGAAAGCCAAGCTGAAATCTAAATTCCCGAACATCCTGTTGCCTTGTGCGACCGCAAACTGATCCATTGCGCGCGCGAGCACAGTGCCTAACACCGCCGCTACAACGATCAGAATCAGGACTTCCCAAACAAACGCGCTCGCAATGTGGATTTTTCGCGCGCCGAGGGCGAGGCGCACGGCAATCTCCCTGCGTCTCGCGAGACTTCTTGCCAAAAGAACATTTGCCAGATTGACGCAGCTAATTAAAAGAATCGCGGCACAGATTCCAAAAATCGCATATAGCGGTTTTCCAAACCGGTCGCGCAAGAAATAGTCAATTCCAGTCTTTGCGGAAGTGACCGTCAGCTTGGTGTCGAAATAATCCTTGCGCTGCGCGGCGTTATAGCGATGCGGAACGCTCTGTTCGAGAAGCCGGGTTCTTTCGGCCGCGATCCGCGCCAGCACCTGGCTGTCCGATACTCCCGGCGCGCGCCGGGCCAATATATTGACCCAGTAATACGTCGGTGTTTTTCCGCCCGGCAAGCGGGAAGGCTCCTGGCGCAAAGGGATGATGATTCCCGCTGGAAAGCCGAGCAGGAGTCCCTCAAACTGCTTTTCAGCAACGCCAACAACAGTAAACGTTGCGCCTTGCATTTGAATGCGCTTTCCTAGAACATCGGGCCGTCCGGCAAATGCGCTTTGCCAGAGGGCCTCGGTAATGATCGCAGCCCCTTCCGTGCCCATTCGATCGTCATCAGGAGTAATCGACCTTCCCAGTTGAACCTTGATGCCCAACGTTTGGAAGCAATCGCCGGTCATTCCGAGCATGCCCATCGAACGAATGGCCCCGCCGATCTCGAGCGCAGGATAGCCCGTGTCGAATCCGCAAAGTCCCTGAAATGCCGCGTCCTTGTAAAGAAGGTCAAGAACCGTGGAAGGCAATCCATAGAGCTGGCCATCTTTGCCGATTGAAGAAATGCGAACCAGTTGTTCCGGCCGTTCCACCGGGAGAGGCCGCAGCACCAAGGCGTTGACGAGACTGAACACGGCAAGGTTGGAACCTACGCCAATCGCCAAGATGAGAATGGCGATCGACGTGAATCCCGGGCTCTTGGTGAGACATCGCATCGTGTATTTCACGTTCCGAGCCAGCGCGTCGAGATGACGCCAGCGGTCAATCTCTCGGCATTCATCTTTCAAAGCCTCGATGCTGCCAAACTCGATTCGAGCGCGCCGGTATGCCTCTTGTTCGCTCATGCCTTCCAAGAGATGCTTCCTGGTCTGGAATTCAATGTGAGCCGCAAGTTCGTCTCGAAGCTCGCGGTCCGTCTGATTCCGGAAGAAAAGACTTCGGAGACGCTCCAGGATGCTATGCCAGCGCATACTTTACGCCATCTCGAGTACTCGCCCGATCGCCACCGACAAACGCGCCCAGTCGTCAGTCTCGAGCTCCAGTTGTTTCTTTCCGGCCGGCGTCAGGCGATAAAAGCGGGCGCGCCTCCCTAGTTCCGAAGTGCCCCATTCGGCTTTAATCCAGCCCCGGTGTTCCAGGCGGTGCAGAGCCGGGTATAGGGAGCCTTGATTGACCTGCAAGACGTCTTGCGAAATCTGTTGGATCCTTTCCGAAACAGCCCAGCCATGCGCCGGACCGGACCTCAAGGTGCGCAGAATCAGCAGATCGAGGGTGCCTTGCAGAAGATCCAGTCTGGGTTGGTTTGCCATCTTGTCGCTCGTCTACACTATAAATCTCGCGATGTCGCATGTCAACAAGATTCCCGGCTCGAAAGCACACGCCTGAAATAATGTCTTTCATGAGATTGTTGGGGCTTCTTATGGCAGGCACGCTACTCACATCCGCTCAGACACCGCTTGACGATTTGGTCAACCATTTTTACGACGATTACTTCCACTTTTCTCCGTCCGAGGGCACCGCCGCCGGATTTCATCGCTACGATTCGTCGCTCGAAGACTATTCGCAGGACTCGATGCGCGCCTATGTCGCGATGCTGCGAAATTATCTCCCAAAGTTCGAGCAAGCTCCGCAATCGGACGATCGGGAACTTATGCTCTTAAAAATTCGCAGCCAGTTGCTCGCCATTGAGAATATCCGCTACTGGGTGAAGAATCCCGATTTCTATTCCAGCGGCGCGACCGAAAGCATCTTCTCGCTCATCAGCCGCAAGTTTGCCCCTCTTCAAGTACGGCTTCAAAGCGTAATCGCCAGAGAGAATCAGATTCCGCACGTGCTCGACGAGGCTCGGCGGAATCTCAGCAATCCGCCGCGTATCTTCACCGAGGTTGCCCTCGAGCAGCTTCCGGGAATAGAAGATTTTTTCTCGAACGATGTGCCCAAGGCTTTCTCAGACGTGAAAGATCCGGCTTTACTTGCCCGCTTCCGGAAAACGAACGATGGGGTTCTGGAGGCTCTGCGCAGCTACCAGGATTATGTTAGGACAACTCTGCTTCCAAACTCGCATGGCGATTTCCGTATAGGCTCCGAAAACTACAGCAAGAAACTGCTCTACGACGAGGACGTCGATATCCCGCTCGACCGGCTGCTGAAAATCGGTTACGACAATCTACACGAGAACCAGCGCCATCTTGCCGATGTCGCGAAGAAGATCGATCCCAACAAGACCACGCAGCAAATTGCCGACGAACTGGCAGCCGATCACCCGAAGCCGGATGAACTTCTCGCCGCCTTCCGCAACACCTTCGCGAGCCTTATCGACTTTATTCAGACCAAGCACATCATCACCATACCCTCGCCGATCGAGCCGATCCTCGAGGAAACGCCGCCCTTTATGCGCGCGCTAACCACCGCTTCGATGGACACACCCGGTCCTTACGAACGGAAGGCCACCGAAGCTTATTTCAATGTCACTCTCCCGGAGAAAAGTTGGTCCGCCGAGGAGACCCGGGAATTTATGACCGCATTTAACCGCGGAACCATCGCTAGCACCGCCATCCACGAGGCTTATCCCGGCCACTATGTTCAACTGCTGTGGTTTCAAAAGCTCAAGTCCAAGCCGGTAAAACTCGCGCAGGTCGCTTCGAACGTCGAAGGGTGGGCGCACTATTCCGAGCAGATGATGCTCGACCAAGGCTACGGAGATCACGATCCGAAATTGCGATTTGGTCAGTTGATCGACGCTCTGCTTCGCGATTGCCGTTATATCGTGGGCATCGAGATGCACACCGGCAAAATGAGTTACGAGCAGGGAATCGATTTCTTCATGAAGCAAGGTTTCATGACGCGCGCCTATGCCGAGCGGGAAACCAAACGTGGCACCAGCGATCCTACCTACCTTTACTACACTTTGGGAAAATTGGAGATTCTGAAGCTCCGCGAAGACTACCGCCAAAAGATGGGAGCCTCGTTCAATCTCGAACAGTTCCACAACGATTTTGTGAAACAGGGCGGCATACCGATCAAAATTATTCGCAGGAATATGTTAGGCAACGATTCGCCGGCTTTGTAAAGGGCTGCTGTGAACTAACAGAACTTCGTCACATCCGCTCCCTACCGGTCGCGGTTCCGATACGCGCGTTGATCCATAAGAACTTACAGAACCGCGCGCGTTAGCAAGCGGCTTAGTGACTAAGTTCAGCTAATCCACCCGCGCAAATTCAACCGAGGTGCTGTCGTAGTCGCCGATCAACTTCAACGACAATCCATTATTCATCAGGAACGATCCCGTGTAGGTATCGTTTCGATCCATCAGTTTGCTGTCCATCCTGACAACCTTGTAAGTAGCGCTCGGGTCGAGACCCTTCAGATAAATATTGGGCGTTGCATTCCCGAACTGCTGTGAATGCAGAAACGCAAACAGAACAGCTTGCTTACCATCCTGCGCTACGTATTCATTAGCCGTTAGCTCGCCTTCTCGAGGTGAAAGCAGCCGGTATAAACTTCCGGTCTGAACGGTGTTCCTGATTTGCTTGTAATAAGCGATCATTTTCGCCGCCAGATCGAAATCGGCCGCCGCCCACTTATTCAAATTGGCTCCAACGCCCAGAGACCCTTGCATCGCCACAAGGAAGCGGTAACTGAGCGGCGTGCTGCGTTGGTTCGTATTCGGGACATCGGTGACCCAAGCCATCATGATTTTCGGCGCGTACGCATAAGTAAAGCCTTCCTGAATCTTCAGACGGTCGAACGCTTCCGTATTGTCCGATGTCCACACTTCGTCTACCCGCCGCAAAATGCCGAGATCCACTCGTCCTCCGCCGCCCGAGCACGACTCGATCTCGAGGCCGGGATATTTGGCGCGAAGCCGGTCCATAATGCCGTACACATGTTGCACGTACTTGATCCAGATCTCCTTTTGCTCTGGAATTGGCGCTTCCGGCCATCCCGGCTCGGAAAAATGCCGGTTCATGTCCCACTTGATGAACTTGATGTTGTTTTCAGAAAGCACCTTATCGATCGATTCAAAGATGTACTCGGTCACATCGTCTCGGGCCATGTTGAGTACGAGTTGATGGCGCGCCTCTGTGCGCGGGCGGTCTGGAAAATGCATGGCCCAATCCGGATGTTGTCGATACAGGTTGCTGTCGGGGTTCACCATTTCCGGCTCAAACCACAAGCCGAAATCCATGCCCAGCCTGTTTACATACTGAATCAGCGGGCTAAGCCCGTTCGGAAACTTCTGCCGGTTCACCACCCAGTCACCCAAGCCCGCATGATCGTTATTCCGCTCGCCAAACCAGCCATCGTCCATCACAAAGCGCTCGACTCCGATCTTCGCGGCTTTTTCCGCCAATGCTTTCTGACCTGCTTCGTTGACATCGAACTCAGTCGCTTCCCACGAGTTGTAAAGGACCGGCCGCGGATGGGGGTTCTTATGGTCGGGAAGTATTTCGTTCATTTCCAGCCGGTCGAGGCAGCGCGACGCGCCTCCAAAACCTTCGCTGCTGAATCCGCCGTAATAAGCCGGGGTTTCGAGACGCTCGCCGGGCTTGAGCGGATAGCTGAAATCGAAATCGTTGAATCCGCCGGTGACGCGGACCTGGTGCACGGGCGTCTCTTCGACTACCATTTTCCAATTGCCGCTCCACGCGAGTGCTCCAAACCAAACGCGGCCATGTTCCTGACCGGCCGTTCCGTTTTCGTCGATCGCGAACCATGGATAGATTTGATGACTCGTATTGCCGCGCCGGCTCTCGAGTGTGACCGCACCCTGATCAATCGGCTGCTGCTGAAGCTGGTCCTCACCCGCCCAGCGCCCCGCCGCGTAGGTCAAGCGGTATTTCTGGTTGCGGGGAAGATACCAGACTCCGGTTTGCGCACTCTCGATTGTCACCACTTGCGGCGTTCCGTTCTCGATAACTGCCCGCTTCTCGATCACGTCTTCCGCCGCATAAACGCGATACTCGAGCGTGACGAAGAGGTCGTATCGAATATCTTTCGCGCGAAGCCGCAGCGTATCGCCGTCCGCTTTCGCGTCCGAATACTTCAACACCAAATCACGCACGCCGTCGGCCAGCGCTACTTTGAGCGACGGTTCGGCATACATACGTCCTCCCCAGCCTGGGTACTCGGAGTTGGTCGTCGTCTCGCTGCCATCGAACGAAGCCCACTCCGGCGCTGAATGCGCCGGCCCAAGGTCCTCCGGATGCGTCAATTTTGCGCCCCAATACAGATTTTGCAGCTCGCCGCGTTCGTTCACGCCCACCACATAAGTGGCATGGTCCGTCTGCAAAAACCAGGTCTTCTGTTGAGGGCTGTATTGGACGGTTTGAGCTTTAGCGGATAGAGCGGCGCCACACACAACGGCGAGAAACGCGAGAACTGTTTTCATGAGGCAGAATGTCGGCTGACTTCGGATTTTCTCACGAGCGGCTTCCGGTCGAAACGCACCATGCCGCATGGCACACCTACTTCGGCGGCGACCCCGGCATTCTGCACCGGCGGGTTATCTTGGATGGGCAAAGTTGTCAAATCGTCGGCGTCCTCGAACCTGGCGCGTTTGACCGCGATGAAACTCAATTTTGGAAGCCGCTCGTTTTCACTCCGGATGAAATATCGAGCGCAATTCATTGGCTTACGGTTTACGGACGTCTGCGACCCGGGATGACCTTAACGCAGGCCGGGCAGCGAATGCAGGCCATCTATGCCGCTCTCCGTGCGACTGGATCTGCAGATGAAGATCGTGAAGGAAGCATCGTTGTCGAGCTACTCTCGCGTTTGCTGGTGGGCGCGGATCTCCACCGGTCAATCGCGGTCGCCTTCGGCGCCGTCTTCCTCGTCTTGTTGATCGCTTGTGCGAACGTCGCCAACTTACTGTTCGCACGGGGAGCCGCGCGTAGAAGGGAGTTGGCAGTTCGCGCCGCGCTAGGCGCGGGACGCGGGCGCCTGTTTGCTCAGCTGCTCACCGAGTGTTTGGCGCTGTGCGTGTTAGGAGGCGCGGCAGGGATTGCTATTGCTTTTCTTCTGATCCGGCTCGCGAAACCCATTCTGTTGCAGTCTCTCCCTTTCACAGCCGATGTGACGCTCGATCTGCATGCCCTTGCCTTCGGAATCGCCGTTGTTTTGGGAGTTACATTGCTGACTGGCGCATTTCCCGCGTTGCAAGGTTCGTTTGATGATCTTGCCGGCTCCTTGAAGCAAGCAGCACGTGGTTCTTACGGTACACGCCTGAGGCTGCGGCGCGCCATCGTCATTGGAGAAGTCGCGCTCTCGCTCGTGTTGTTATGCGGCGCTCTTCTCCTGATCCGAAGCCTGCTAAAGCTCCAACAACTCGATACCGGAGTTCGGATTGAAAATGTAATTACGACGTCCATCAACCTGTCGACAGAGACCTACTCGACACCTCAGAAAGCGGCGCTCTTCTATGAAATGCTTGCCGAGCGCCTTCGCGCCGTGCCGGGAGTTGCGAAGGTTGGCATTTCTACATTTCTGCCTCTACATTGGATCAGCAATGGCGAGGGCATATTTGTTTCCGGTGCTGAGAAGCAAGTGCTGGTCCGGTTTAAGCGTGTCGACGTTGGTTACTTCCGGACGCTCGACATTCCCGTGCTCGCTGGGCGCGGCATCAACGATCGAGACCGCGAGGGTTCGCCGCGCGTCATTGTCATCAATCAAGCGCTGGTCGCCCGGTTGGCAGACGCAGCAGGTATGAAAGGTCCGGTCGGGAAAATGGTTCGCCTGACGTCGAGCGATTACCTGGGGCAGCACCCGGTGATATCGGAGGTGCAGATCGTCGGTGTGATTCGAAGCGAACGTACCGCGTCGCCAGGATACCCTGATCCTGCTGTTGTATATGTGCCGTTGGCGCAGGCGCCGAATCCCAACATTAAACTCCTCGTTCGCTCCCAAGATGGGGTGGCGGCCGTGATGCCGGCCATTCGCCAGGCCGTGCGCGAAATCGATCCTAATCTGCCCCTTGGCGATGTCGCCACTATGCAGCAAGTCCGGGACGATACACTCTCGGGAATCAGCCGTCCTGCGTGGCTGATCGGAGCGTTTGCGTCTGTAGCAGTTCTCCTTTCTGCAATCGGTCTGTACGGCGTCGTCTCGTACTCGGTGACACAGCAGCGGAGGGAATTGGGTATTCACATCGCTTTGGGCGCGCGGCCGGCAGATGTGCTGTCACACGTTTTGCGGAACGCGCTGGCGATGGTTGGCGTGGGTCTTGTATTCGGATTGATCGGCGTTTATGCGCTGACCAGGATTCTGACCAGCCTGTTGTTCGAAGTTTCGCCGCTCGATCCTCTCGCACTTGCCATAGCATGCATTTCCATGATGGCGATCGGCCTGGTTGCAGGGTTTTTTCCGGCCCATCGCGCGGCACGTTTTGATCCCGTGGTCAGTCTTCGGGACGCTGGGTAAGTTCTTCTGAGTCAAAGTGCAAATCGGAACCGCGAGCACCAGCGAGCGGGCGGATTTTAAACAGTGGAGCCCCCCTATGATCGACTGCTAACAAAGGAATGATGTAAGGAGCTTACCTCTAAGTACGTTTTAAAACAGTAGGGCAGAGACAGATACCCAGAGAGACGAATAGAATAGAAGAGCACTATACCGATGACCGCCCAATCTGCGTCTGGTATAGGAGTCTTCGAGGAAGCTTGATGAGCACGGAATCAAACCAGAATTTTCTGTTTGGATCTGAAATAAATCCGCCACTTGGATGGCGTAGCTACGCCACAAGCATGGCCGTACACGTGGGCGTAGTCGTTCTGCTGCTGCTCATACCGGTGGCGGCTACGCAAGAGGGCCGGCAGCGCATGAGGGATATGGCCACGCTCATTGCACCACAGCTTAAGCCTTATAAGCCTCCACCGCCGAAACTTCGCCCCCCCAAGGTTTTGGCAAAGAGTGTGATTGTGCCGAAACCCGTTCCAGAAGCGAAGCTGCTAGTCCCGCCTAAGCCCGTAGTGCCGCCTCCACCGGTGGCGAAACAAGAGCGTAAAGCGGTTGAGCAGCCCCAAATCGCCAGAGCCGAGCCGAAGCCCATGCCTCGGATCGCTACGCCCGAACCCGCGCCTGCGCCCGCGTTGAAACCCCAAGTACGCACCGGCGTATTCGGTAGTGAAGAAGCGGCGAAGAAGGTGGAGTCCCAGAAGCAGGTCGCAGTCGGAGGCTTCGGCGACCCGAACGGGGTCAAGGCAAATCCCGACAGCACCCAAGCTACTCTTCTCGCGAAAGTCGGCGCTTTCGAGATGCCTCAGGGCGATGGAAGTGCGGGCGGGCGCGGCGGCCAAGGCAGGGGTGTCGTGCGGACCACGTCTTTCGGTTCGGTCGAAGGAGCGGGCAGCGGACCGGGTGGCACCGGCCATGGCACGGTACGGACGGCGGGATTCGGTTCTCCGGAAGGCGGGAATGGAACCGGCAGCCGGGGCGGGAGTGTAAAGACCGGTGGTTTTGGCGATAACTCCACTGCCGTTCAGGCCGAAGCCGTTAAGCGGCAGGTGGCCGCGGCGGCTACCACGCCTGTCGAGATCATTTCGAAGCCCAAACCGGCTTACACGCAGGAAGCACGGGACCTTCACTTAGAAGGAGAAGTCTCGCTTGAGGTTGTGTTTTCTGCCTCCGGCGCTGTGCAAGTTGTGAGGGTGGTTCGCGGACTGGGGCACGGCCTCGATCAGGCCGCGCAGCAGGCGGCCGGGCAGATTCGGTTCCGGCCTGGAACGCGCGACGGAGTTCCGGTGGATACAAGAGCTACCATTCACATCGTCTTCGAGCTCACGTAGCGGAAATTCCGGCGGATGCTTGTCTCGTCTTCTCCGGTGTGAGAAGGTGGCTTTTGGGGAACGTGGCTTAGAGTGACAAAGCATTTGAGCAGTCTATGTTGATTTTAAAGTTCTCGCGTCCGCTTGCATTACGTCTGCTGAGCGTGACAATGTCCGCCGCTTGGATTTCCAACGCGGCGGCCGCCCAGCAAACGGGACCCACTCAAGCGGCGAAAAGCTCGGACGAGGCGATCAATCGGGCGATTGCGACCGAAGCCCAGCTAATCAAGAAACTCAAGACGATGGAGCCGGTGGTCGAGACCTACATTCAGCAGATGCAGCGGGATGAGGACCTCGGAGCCATCCCGAAAACGGATAACTACTTTCTGGGAAAACTGAATTTGTCCGCGCAGGTTGCCGACGATTCCTTTATTCCTGCGCCGGGCTTTTTTCGCCGATCGATTGGGGTTTTCACACACTTCTTCTCGCCTGACTTCCTGCCCCGCGGGTTTGCCCAGATGGTGTTGATGGACGAGGACGGTTTCGATCGCAGCCACTACACATTCGAGTACGTGCGACGCGAATTCCTCGGCGACGTTCGAACCTTGGTCTTCGACGTCTTCCCGCAAAAGAACGCCGGGCGTGGGCGTTTTGTCGGGCGCATTTGGATCGAGGATCAGGATTACAACATCGTTCGCTTCAACGGAACCTACGGGCCGTCCAGCATGCGTGCCCATTACACGCATTTCGATTCATGGCGTGTGAATTGCGGACCAAACCTGTGGCTGCCGGCCTATGTGTATACCGAAGAAGGCTCGATGTCGCTCGATGGCGGTCTCCGCCACGTGGCCTTCAAAGCCCAGACCCGTCTCTGGGGTTACGAGTCGCAGAAAGAGCGCCGCACGGACGAGTTCACCAACATGACGGTCGACACTTCTCAGGGCGTCAACGATAAGAGCGATCAGGCGTCGGATACGTCCCCTGTCGAGGAGCAACGGTTGTGGGAACGCCAGGCTGAAGACAATATTCTCGAGCGTCTCGAGGACGCTGGAATGATTGCGCCGCCGGGCGAGGTGGACAAAATTCTGACCACGGTTCTGACCAATCTCGAAATTACGAACAACGTCACCGTAACGCCTGAAATGCGCGCGCGGGTGATGCTGACGACACCTATGGAATCGGTCTATGTCGGTCACACCATCCTCGTGAGCCGCGGGTTGCTCGATGTTCTACCCGACGAGGCGACACTCGCGGCCGTCATCGCCCACGAGTTCGCTCACGTTTTGCTGGGCCATCAGCTGGATACGAAATTCGCCTTCACCGACCGGCTCTTCTTCCGCGACGACCAGACGCTCCAACGTATGGACCTGGCTCGCACGGAGCGGGAAGAAGATGCAGCAGATGAGAAGGCCATTGAGATGCTGAAGAAGTCGCCTTACGCTGACAAGTTGCCCAAGGCAGGCCTGTTCCTAAAGATGCTTTCGGTGCGCGGCGACGAACTTCCCCATTTGATCCGGCCGCTCATCGGAAACCGGATGGCGGCGAGTGGGAAAGACCTGCGAATGGCGGATCTGATGGAGCTAGCGCCGCCGCTCGAAGTGGACCGCATCGACCAGGTTTCTGCTTTGCCTCTCGGCTCGCGCGTGAGGATGGATCCCTGGAACGACCATCTCTCGTTGATGAAAACCAGGAATGTAGCGCTGCTGTCGCCGCGCGAGAAATACCCATTCGAGATCACGCCGTTTATGCTGCACTTGACGCGTGAATCCGATGCAAACTCGAACGAAGGCACAGCTACAGGCGGTCCCTCTTCTCAGAGCGGGCAAACGCCTTCTTCACAGGTTGGCGGTAATGCGCAGCCGGCAGCCGGCGATCGGGCCGCGCAGAGCGCCGCGCCTCCTCAGTAAAACAAATCGAATGCCCATTCGCGTGGACGGGCTCGACCGTTTGTCCAGCGAGAATGGCTTCGTTTACCAGGCGTGGACCGCGACCACCTCAGGCTCCGTCGGACCGCTTCCGACCACGCGAATCTTGCAAACTACCTGAATGTTCTTCATGCGCACCTTCGGCAATTCAGGCCGGAATATCCTCTATGGACCGGGCTGCGCGCAAATCAATGCCGCGCTCGCGAAAAGCTGGAAGCTCCCGTTCATCGGCGAGCAAGGCGCCCTCCAGTTGCGGGCGGACGCTTACAACATCGTTAACCACACCAACTTCGGCCAACCTAATGCCTCCGTCACACCCGGTGTAACGGGCCCCGATTTGATCAGTACCGCATCTCAAAGCCGAAACCTGCAGCTCGGAGTCAAGATTAGTTTTTAGCTGTGGACTACGTCGCTACTGCAGCCTGATCTTTCACCTCGTCGGTAATGACCGTGAACTGCGCCAGGCGTGCTTCGCCGAACGAAGTCGTGATGGCGACGTCGGCGGCATCGCGGCCGGTCGCCATCAAAATCCGGCCGATCCGCGGCTTGTTATGACGCGCGTCGAACGCCCACCAGCGCCCTTCGAGAAATACCTCGAACCACGCGCTGAAATCCATCGGATAGGGCGCGGCGGGCACTCCAATGTCGCCCAAATAACCGGTCGCGTACCGCGCGGGAATGTTTAAGGCCCGGCAAAACGTAATCGCCAGATGCTGAAAATCGCGGCATACGCCAAGGCGCTCGGTATATGCATCGAGCGCGCTCTTGGTGGCCCGGGCAAAGTTATATCCAAATTTGATCTTGCTCTGAACCCAATCGCAGACCGCCTGCACCCGCGCCCATCCGGGCTCGATGCCGCCGAACAGCTCGCATGCTACGGCAGAAAGCAGATCGACTTCGCAATACCGGCTGCCGAGAAGGAACCGGATCGTCTCGGGCGGCAACTGTTCGACGGGCAACTGCTTCGCTTCCGGGAAAACAGGATCAGGCTGGCCCGAATCCTCGATCATAGTCAGGTTGTAAAGTCGAACTGACCCCTGCTCCGCGAGAAACAGCGAGCACCAGTTGCCAAAGCTGTCGAAGTACGAGGTTATCTTGGTTTCAGGTTCAATCTTCAGCTCGTCCGGCTGGCGCAGATCGGCGGCGCGCGAAGAGTGGACGTGGAGAAGCGCGGCAATTGGAACGGGCGAGGGAACCTCGAAAACTATGTCATAGCCGAGCCGGATCAGCATACGTCTAACACTACCTCCGGTGAAGATATTGAGTCAGCGGCACCGGCAAACGTGGACCTAGAAGCGCACGGGTGGACCCACAAAATAGACGTTCGATAGTCTATCGAATAGCCGGAAATTTTGCTCAAGAATTCTCGCACGCGCCCGAGGCGGTACTGTTCGGGTGCTACCTTTGGTGTCCGAGGAGAAGATGACCTACTGTTTGGGAATCGTGACGCACGAGGGCCTGGTAATGGCCTCCGACTCCCGCACCAACGCGGGATACGACCAGGTGAACATTTGCCGCAAGATGCACACCTTCGTGCAACCTCACGAGCGCGCAATGGTTCTTCTTACCAGTGGAAGCGTATCGATAACTCAATCGGTCGTTACGCTGCTGCGAGGCCAGTTCGAAACCGGCGAGGGACTGGCGCGAGTCGATTCCCTCTATAAGGCGGCGCGTGTAGTGGGCGATTGCGTGCGCCAGGTAGCGGAGGTGGACCGGGCATCGCTCGAACGCGACGACTACACGTTCAACATTCACCTGCTGCTGGGCGGGCAGATCAAAGGCGAGGCGCCTAATTTGTATCTGATCTACCCGCAAGGCAATCCTCTTAGCGTTACCGAAGACTCGCCCTATCTCCAGCTCGGCGAATGCAAATACGGCCGGCCTATTCTCGATCGCGGCATCGAATACGGTCTCACTACGCTGGATGTGGCTGCAAAGTACGCGCTCCTCTCCCTCGATGCCACCATGCGCTCGAACGTGACAGTCGGGCCTCCGATCGAATTACTTGTTTACCGGAACGACAGCCTCGTCCTTGATACCTATAGGCGATTCTCGGCAGCCGATCAAGATCTCAATGCGATCCATGCTGTTTGGGAACAGTCGCTCCGTAGGGCTGTCGAACAATTGCCGAATATCGATTTCAACGCATCCAAGCGGCGGCCACCCTAATGCGTTTTGCGAGGCTCAGCGCTGAACGCGCCCCGATCCTCCACCTTTCACCAAAGCCAAAACTTCGTCCGCTGTGAAGCGGTTGAAGTCGCCTGGAATCGAATGTTTCAACGCAGAAGCCGCTACGGCGAATTCCAATGCTTCCTGCTCGGATTTGAAACACGTCAGTCCGTAGATGAGTCCCGCCGCGAAGCTATCGCCCCCGCCCACGCGATCGACAATGTGCGTAATATCGTAATGCTTGCTCAGCAGGAACTTGTCTCGCCTGTGCAGGCAGGCCGACCAGCCGTTGTGCGAAGCGCTTTTCGATTCTCGCAGCGTGATTGCCAGAATCTTCAACTTCGGATAAGCGGCAAGCACGCGTTCGGAGAGCTCGTTATAGAGCTCGCGTTCAAGCTCACCGCTTTCCACGTCGATGTCCACGTGAATATTGAGGCACTTCTGGCAGTCTTCTTCGTTCGCAATGCAGACATCGGCGTACTGCATCAGCTCCGGCATCACTTCCGCCGCTTTCTTGCCCCAGCGCCAGAGATTTTTTCTGAAATTCAGGTCGATCGATACGGTGGCTCCGAGCTCTTTCGCGGTCTTTAGCGCTTCGAGCGCGAGAGCCGAGGCGCTCTTGCTGATAGCCGGCGTGATGCCGGTGGTGTGAAACCAGCTAACGCCCTCGAGCGATTTTTTCCAATCAATTGAGCCCGGCTTCGCGATTGCAATCGCGCTGTGCTCGCGATCGTAGACCACCTTTGAAGGCCGCTGGTTCGCTCCTGCCTCTACAAAATAAATGCCTAAACGCCCCGGACCCCGCACGATGTGACCTGCATCCACGCCGAAACGGCGTAGTTCACCAATAAACGCATCGGCAATCGGGTTTGCTTCGGGCAGCACGGTGATGTAGCGTGTCTGAGACCCGAACTGAGCCGCCGCAACAGCCACGTTAGCTTCACCTCCGCCCCACGTGGCAATGAATTGCGGCGATTGCAGGAAGCGCTCAAATCCAGGAGGAGCGAGACGCAGCATAATCTCGCCAAACGTAGCGATCAGGGAACTCATCTTGACGAATTCTACGATATGCCGAGATCAGACGAACGAGTTCGATCGCTCGCGCTTCCAAACGGCAACGAAATCGATCTGGCCGACGCCTTCGCGGAGCCGGACAAGCAAAGCTAATCGGAAAGACCTTCTTACTGCTTCTGAATTTGCGCTGCCACTTTCTCAACCTGCCGCATTAGCCGCAGCGTGTTCCCGCCATATATTTTCTTGATGTCTTGTGCCGTATAGCCCTTTTCGAGCAGCGCCCGCGTCAGATCGGGAAAGTTCGAAACGTCGTCCAGACCAACCGGTGTACATTCCACTCCGTCGAAATCGCTTCCAATACCTATCGCGTCGATGCCGGCAATCTGGCGCGCATGATCGATATGCGCAACTACGTCATCCAGCGTGGCGCGAACCATCGTTTTCTTCGATTCGGCGATCAGCTTGTCCAGTTCCTGCTTGCGGCGGACCGGATCGTCCTTGTATTGGGCAATGATTTGGAGATACCGGCCTCTTAGCGGCGAATTCTTCTCGGCATCGGCGGCCTTTTGCGAAAGAAAGCCGCAGTTGAAATTGATCTGGATCACTCCGCCTTTCTGCGCCAGGGCCTTGATCATGTCGTCGGTCATGTTGCGCGGCACATTGGTCAAAGCGCGGCAGGAGGAGTGCGAAGCAATCAGCGGAGCCTGGCTGGTTGCGAGCGCATCCCAGAAAGTCTTATCAGCCACGTGAGAGATATCGACCATCATGCCGAGCCGGTTCATCTCGCGCACAATGTCCTTGCCGAGCGGCGTCAGGCCATTGTGATGCTGTACCTTCGGGTCGTCCATGTCGCCCGATGAATCGGCCCACGTATTTGTGTTGGTGTGAGTCAAAGTCATGTAGCGGATTCCCAGGTCGTAGAAGTCTCTGAGCAGCCGCGGATTGTCTTCGATCGCGTGCCCTCCTTCCAAGCCCATGAGCGCCGCAATCTTATGCTGCTTATGCGCCTTGAGAATATCGTTCGCGGTTCGGGCAAACATGAAATCGCTCGGGTACCTGGCGATGATGTCGTGGCGTACGCTGTCGGTCAACTGGAGCGCGCGGTTGGCCGAGTGGTTCCCTTCCACATAACTTGCCGCCACGAAAACAGAAAAAAAGACCGCTCCCACGCCGCCCGCTTTCAGTCGAGCGATGTCCGTGTCGCGTTCCGGCGTCGGTTTCCCAATGTCGTCGCCATCGACCGTGAAGCTCGGTATGTCGTTATGCGTGTCAATGAGGATGGCGCTTTTGGTGATCGATTTCACCTGCTTATCGAGATTTTTCGGCGGAGCGGAAAGGGCGGGGACAACTACGCCAAGAAAGGCGGAGACTGCCAGGAAAGCACGATTCATATAGGTGTCAGTGTAGCGTTCACCCGCCGGATTTTCGTCGTCCACGTGCGCGCGCAAGTTCCTTGCCGCTAGAATCGAGATGTGACGGGAGGCAAACGCACCACCTCGGCTATCTGCGCGATTCTGCTTGGCTTGATTTTTTTGATTTCCGGCGGCTGGAAAGTTCTAAACCCGCTGCGGACAGGGGAACTGCTGGAACAGGCGCGCGTGCCGGCGGGCTGGGGAGCTATCGGCGCATCGAGCCTCGGCGCGCTCGAGCTCGTTGCTGCGTTTCTTCTGTTTGTGCCGCGATTTCGAAAATTGGGCGGCATCTTAGGCTCCGTGTTGATCGTGTTTTTCATCGGCTGGATCGGGTATTACTACCACGCTCTCGTTGGGCAGGAATGCAGTTGCTTTCCGATCATCAAACGGACCGTCGGTCCCGGTTTTTTTGTGGGCGACGGAGTGATGCTACTGTTTGGCATCGTAGCGTCTATATGGTCGCCAGCGGTGCGCAGCCTTCGGGTCCCAGCCATGGCGCTTGTAACGGTTGCCGCGCTTTCGGGGCTTAGCTTGGGTGTTGCCAAGCTTCAGAGCCGTGGAATGGAAGCGCCCAATCCAATAGTTGTGGATGGAAAGCCGCAATCAATAGACGATGGCAAAGTGTTTCTGTTCTTCTACGATCCGCAATGCATGCATTGTGACGCGGCCGCGCGGTTTATGGCTAAGCTCAACTGGGAGAACACTCGCGTGATCGCCATTCCCACGACGCAGCCAGAGTTTGCGCCGGCCTTCCTGCACGACACCGGCCTCAAGGCTGGAACTTCCTTGGAAACCGAGAAACTGCGGAAGGTATTTAAGTTTGTGGATCCGCCTTACGGCGTAGCGTTAATAGATGGGCGCGAAACCGAGGCGTTCGGCCAAGCTCAATTCAATGTGCCGTCGCCGAAGGCTCAACTCGAGAAGATAGGTTTCGTCCAGTAGGTCAGCCTTTTTTGGCTGCTCGCCGCTATTCGGCGTTCACCCAGCCGTTGTTTTCAATCGCGGTCCGGATCTCAGCCGGCGTTTTACCCTCTTTCGTCATCTTCTCGGCAAGTAGAGCTTCTTTCTGGCAGACGCCGCAGTGCGAAGCGTGCTCAGTCACATAGCAATCGACCAAGCCGCGATGACCGCCGCGGCTGCACCAGCAGTAACACGGTAGTTGCGCCAACACCTTCGGAATATCCTTCGCCGCCTGGTAGGCGCGAACCACTTGAGGATCGGTAAAATTCGAGGGCGGCAGAGTCTCCGGCAGCTTCTTGCTTGCCTGTTTCTCCGTCATATACGCCGGCACAGCGGCCTTGTTGTTCGATTGCTGGGAAAACAGCGGCGCGAGCAGGATGGCTCCAAGAATCACAGGGAAGAGTGTTCGCACGAATAGCTCCTTTCCGATTATGCCGCATTCGGGGGAAGTTTCGCCGCGCTTAGACCCGCGACGCGGCACGCGATGAGCCTCGCTCCCTTCGATATACTTGAGGTGAAATTCCCAAGAAGGTTGAGGAGATCCCATGAATTTTTCCGCGGGCAAAACGAAGCACATGAACGCCCTCGCCGACGAGAAGGGTGTAATTGCAGCTGCCGCTATGGATCAGCGCGGAAGTTTGCGCAAATCAATCGCGTCCGCCAAGGGCGTTACCCCAGACCAGATTACCGACGGGATGATGGAAGAGTTTAAAGTTGTCGTCGCGAAAGTGCTGACGCCTCACGCCAGCGCGATTCTGCTCGACCCTGAATTCGGGCTGCCGGCGGCGAAAGCGCGCGCGAAAAATAGCGGCCTTCTGTTGGCCTATGAAGAAAGCGGATACGACAATACGAAACCCGGCCGGTTGCCCGATCTGCTTCCCCATGTCTCCGTGAAAAGGCTGCTTGATTGGGGGGCTGACGCGACGAAGATTCTTATCTATTACACACCTTTCGAGAAGCCGGAAATCAACGACATCAAGCATGCATTCATCGAGCGCATCGGCGCGGAATGTGAATTCAACCAAATTCCGTTCTTTTTGGAGTTTGTTGGCTACGATCCGGCGGGGGGCGACGAAAAGGGCCTCGAGTATGCCAAGAAGAAACCAGAGGTCGTCATCAAGTCGATGGAAGAATTCTCGAAGCCTCAATACAACGTCGATGTCTTGAAGGTGGAAGTTCCAATCAATGCTGAGTTCGTCGAGGGCAGCAGCGTGTTCAAGGGTCAGGCGGCCTATTCGCGCAAGCAGGCGCTCGATTACTACCGCCAAGCCTCTCAGACTGCGAAAAAGCCCTTTATCTATCTGAGTGCCGGTGTCGGCAATGCGCAATTTGTCGAGTCGCTGAATATGGCGGCCGAAGCAGGAACGGACTATTCGGGCGTGTTGTGCGGCCGCGCCACATGGAAAGACGGAATTCCTGTTTACGCCAAGAAAGGCGCGAAGGCGCTCGAGGACTGGCTCGGCGAAGAAGGCGTGAAAAACATCAACGCGGTGAACCAGGCCATCAAATCCGCCAAACCGTGGTATACGAAGGTTGGCGGCGCAGTCGCAGTCGCATAGGATGTCCTTTGCTTCCATTCCGGAGGCGATCGAGGATTTCCGCGACGGGCGCATCCTTGTCGTCATCGACGACGAGGATCGGGAGAACGAAGGCGACCTGACCGTAGCGGCGGATAAGATCACATCCGAAGTGATCAATTTTATGGCCACGCACGGCCGGGGTCTCATTTGCCTGGCGCTTGCGCCAGAGATTTGCGACCGGCTCGATCTGCAGCCCATGTCGGCGGTGAACACAGCTCGGTTTGGCACTGCGTTCTGCGAAGCTGTGGATGCGGCCGAGGGCGTGACCACAGGCATCTCGGCGCACGATCGCGCGCGTACGATCGAAGTGGCGATGCGCCCCACATCGAAGCCGTCAGATCTTGCGCGTCCCGGCCATGTCTTCCCTCTTCGAGCGAAAGCCGGCGGAGTGCTGGTCAGGACCGGGCAAACCGAGGCCGCCGTCGATCTCGCACGGCTGGCCGGGCTGAACCCAGGCGGCGTCATCTGCGAAATCATGAACGAAGACGGCACGATGGCCCGCGTGCCGGAGCTGATTCAGTTCTGCAAAAAGCATGGACTGAAAATGATCTCGGTCGCCGACCTTATTCGATACCGTCTCCAGACCGAGCGCTTCGTCGCGAGGGACGGCGAGGGATGCATCCGAACTCAGTTTGGAGACTTCCGAACAGTCCGTTACCTGAACCAGGCGGACAAGGGCGCCCATCTGGCCTTAATTCATGGCGATGTCGCAGGCCGGAAAGACGCGCTGGTGCGGGTTCACTCGCATTGTGTTTATGGCGACGTTTTCGGCTCGCTCGATTGCGACTGCCGCATGCTGATTCCGGCCGCTTTGAAGAGAATCGTTGAAGAAGAAGCCGGCGTATTTCTTTACTTGCACCAGACCGGCGCTGGAATCCAGGCCGCCTGGCACGAAGGCGAACATCGCCTGCTGACCCATGGCCGCGCCCAGACTGCTTTTTTGCCCTCCGATGGAGCTACGCCCATCCAGCACGAAAGCGGAATAGGAGCACAGATTCTATCCGATCTGGGTTTAACCACGATTCGCCTTCTCACCAATCATCCCCGTAAGGTGGTTGGCCTCGAAGGGTTCGGAATCCAGATCACGGCGCAGGTGCCGTTCTAAGCCGAATTCGGCTTTGCCGGCAAAGCCGCTGGTAGACTTCGCGACCAAGGAAGCCATATCCGCCACGCTCTTTATCGAGAGTTTGCTGTCTGCTCGTTTTAGCTTCGCCTCGCGGCTTACTACGTCCGCAGCCCGGCTTTTCCCGCTCAGATGAAATTCGATTGCATACAGGATCAAATTGATCGTATATTGACGCTAGTGGTGTTTTGGGCCACAATCTCGAATTTTGTAATTTAGGTTGCATTTTAATGCAATTCATTTGCAGGAGGATGTGTGTCTATTCAGGTGGTGCGGTGTTTGGGCCTTGCAGTCGCGGCTTCGGCAGTCACGTGGGCCAGCGTCGGCGGTCGTATTGCGGGAACAATCACTGATCCAACGGGAGCCGTTATTCAGGCAGCGAAAGTAGTTGCCGTCAATACCGGCACGGGCGTCGAACAGCAAACGAAAACGCACAGCGACGGTACTTATGCGTTTCCCGTCTTACCGGTGGGGCGGTACACCATTCGCGTTGACGTTTCAGGCTTCCGGCAATACGAGCGTGTCGGCGTTGTAGTAGACGCCAACAGCGAGCTAACTGTGAATGCGTCGCTGGTTTCAGGCTCGAAGACTGAGTCCGTTACGGTAAGTGATAGCGCAGTCCATGTAGACACTTCCAGCACGCAGATGGGCGAACTCATCTCAGGGCGTCAAATGACAGCGGTTCCTCTCAACGGACGCAGTTTCACCGACCTTCTGTCCTTGCAACCCGGAGTAGCGCCCGCCACATCGATCACCTCCGATACTGTGCAGGACGTAGGAGCGACCGTTCTTTCCCCCTCGGGCAGCCTGAATCCCGGTACCGTTTCCATCAATGGCCAACGTGAATTCGCAAATGCCTTCATTGTGAACGGAAGCGACGCTGAAGAGGACGTCAATATGGGCACGGCAATCGTTCCCAATCTCGACTCGATTGCAGAGTTTCGGATTCTGACCAACAACTTCGATGCCGAGTATGGCGAGTTCAGCGGAGGTCAAATCAATGTCGTCACCAAGTCCGGGACCAACAGCATGCATGGCGACGCCTTCGAGTTCCTGCGCAACACCGATTTAGATGCCCGCAACTACTTCTCGCCCACTCGAGGCGCATTTCGTCAGAACCAGTTTGGCGCCACGCTGGGCGGCCCCGTGCGGCGGGGCAAAATTTTCTTCTTTATCGACTATCAGGGGACGCGGCAGGTACAGGGCATCGACACGGGCTCGATTGCAGTCCCTTCACTCGAGGACCGCGCCGGAAACCTCTCTGATCTTGCATCCTCTCTTACCGGTGCGGTGAGCGGACCGTATTTCGCAAACCTGCTTTCAGAAAAACTGGGATATCCGGTGAAGGCTGGAGAAACGTATTACACGTCCGGCTGTGTGAGTTCGTCTCAATGCGTTTTCCCCAACGCAATTATTCCCCAAAGCGTCTGGTCGGAGGCAGCTCAGCAATTGCTGAAGTACATTCCTCTTCCTAACGCTGGCCAAAGCGCGTTTGCGACTTCGGCCTACAACCAGGCCTTGGGCGATGACAAGGGCGGCGCTCGCCTGGATGCGAATACTCGCGCCGGCACGCTGTCGGCTTACTATTTTCACGATGACTACACGCTCAACAATCCCTATCCTGTAGCGCAAGGCGGAGCCAGCGTTCCCGGTTTCAGCGCAGAGACGCTGGGGCGCGCTCAACTCGTTAGCTTAAGCGACACCAAGACGTTCGGGTCCAACGCGACGAATGAATTCAACGTGAGTTTCATTCGCGACTATACTCTGCTGGGAAAACCCGAAGGCGGCCTTGGGGTAAGTCTGGCATCCCAGGGCTTTGTCACGTCCACCGGGGCTCCCAGCATCGTGGCGTTGGCTCCGCAACTTGAGGGAGTGGAGAACATCGTCTTTAATAGTTTCTCGATCGGGACGAATACTAACGAGTTGAAGCAGGCGAACAATACGTACCAGATTTCAGATGGCTTTTCGCGTGTGATCGGGGCGCACACGTTTAAGATCGGCGGCGAGAGCCACTACGACCAGGTGAATGCGAACCCCATTGCCCAGTTCAACGGCAACTTTTCTTTCACAGGAAGTGAAACAGGGAACGATTTCGCCGACTTCCTGCTTGGAGCGCCCAGCCAGTACAACCAGAGTCAGTTGAATTTCTTTTACAGCCGGAACAAGTACGCCGGAGCTTATGCGCAAGATAGCTGGAAGGTAAGCTCGCAGTTTACTTTCAACTACGGAGTGCGGTGGGACCGGATAGAGCCGTGGTACGAGAAATACAATCAGATCTCGACGTTTTCCCCGGGCCAACAATCCGTTGTCTTTTCAGGCGCGCCCGCCGGCATTTTGTATCCAGGAGATCCGGGCGTGGATCGCACAATCGCCCCACCAGGCAATGAATTTTCGCCTCGAGTCGGCCTCGCCTATTCGCCGAATGTTGACGAAGACAGCTTTCTCGGCAAGCTCTTGGGAGGCCCGGGAAAGACCAGCATTCGGGCGGGCTTTGGCATGTACTACACAGCTATCGAAGCATTAACGGTGTCGGTTGCAGCCGGTAACGCTCCGTATGGAACTACGTACACCAGTCCAGCCCCGCCTCTGTTCAACGATCCCTTTGTGACTGCTTCGAACGGTCAGGATTTCGGCCAGCCATTTCCCGTCAGCCTGGCGCCTCTGAACGTCTCGAAGACGAATCCGGATTCGAGCATCGACTGGTCCCAATACACGCCCATCAGCGGCATTCCTGGGTACAGCACCGCCAATAAGATCCCTTATTCCCAGCAATATATGTTCTCGCTTCAGCGTCAGCTTGGGGCCAACACTCTGATCAGCGCCAGTTATGTGGGAAACACAGGTCATCGCCTGCTGGTTCTGGTCGAATCTAATGCGGGCAATCCGGCACTTTGCCTTAGTTTGAGTCAGCCAAGGGAGGTTGCTCCAGGAACCGCCACTTGCGGGCCATTCGGCGAAGGCAATGTTTACACGACAGCGTCAGGGCAAACAGTGAATGGAACGCGAACGGCGCTCGGATCGAACTTCGGGAGCAACGCTTATCAATCTACGGTTGGTTCCTCGAACTACAATGCGCTCGAGGTAAGTGTTCGCCATACTAGCGGCCGCCTGCAACTGTTGGCTTCCTATACTTTCGCCAAGTCGCTTGATTGTTCGTCGAACTTAGGGGAAGAAGTGAATCCTACAAATCGCGCGTTGAGCTATGCGATCTCAGCGTTCGATATAAAGCATAACTTTGTCGCCAGCTACGACTATGAGCTTCCTTTCGATCGTGTGTTTCACGCGAGCAACCGCTGGACAAGGGATTGGCGACTGTCGGGCATTACCCGCTTCGGCACGGGTTTTCCCGTGACGATGGTCAACAATAGCGATAACTCGCTGCTCGGAACGAATCCTAACGGCGTCAACAACTCGATCATCGACGAACCCGAGTATACGCAAGGTCCGCTAGATATCAATCACAATCCGCGAAACGGTGACAGTTACTTCAACACGTCTTTGTTTAGCTTTCAACCTTTAGGCACTCCAGGTAATAGCCCGCGCCGCTTTTTCTACGGACCGGGAGCGGAGAACTACGATATGGCTTTCAGTAAAGCTATTCCGTTTACAGAAACCACTTCGCTTTCGATCCGGCTTGAAGCTTTCAATGTCTTCAATCACGCTCAGTTCTTCGGGCCGTCTTCAGTAAACGGGGTGCTGGGCAGTTCCTCCTTCGGGCAAGTGGTGAGCGCCGCCGCACCTCGCATTGTGCAAATGGCGACGAAATTCATTTTTTAGAGCCGGCCAGGAGGCCGGATCGTCGCCACGACTGGCGACCCACAATAAAAACCCGCGCCGAGACTTTTCGTCCGGGCGCGGGTTTGACTTTTCGCTTTGAGGAGGAGCGGTATTAATAGTCCATTTCGGGACCGTGACCGCCCGGAGCCGGCGCAGGTTTCTTTTCCGGAATCTCGGAAATGAGCGCTTCGGTGGTCAGCATGAGCGAGCTGATGGAAGCGGCATGCTGAAGAGCGGAGCGGGTGACTTTCGTCGGATCGATGACGCCGGCCTTCACCAGGTCTTCGAACTGGCCGCTGGCGGCGTTGAAGCCGAAGTTGGCGTCGTTGTTGGCGCGAACTTTCTCGATTACCACCGCGCCCTCGAAACCAGCGTTGCCAGCAATCTGGCGCAGCGGCTCCTCGGTGGCGCGGAGAATGATATTAACGCCGATCTGTTCATCGCCATCGGCTTTGAGAGTGGTGAGCGCCTTACCGGCACGAAGCAGCACAACGCCGCCGCCGGGAACAATGCCCTCTTCGACAGCCGCGCGGGTGGCATGCAGAGCATCCTCGACACGGGCCTTCTTTTCCTTCATTTCGGTTTCGGTCGCGGCTCCGACTTTGATCACCGCGACACCGCCGGCAAGCTTGGCCAGGCGCTCCTGGAGCTTCTCGCGATCATAGTCGGAAGTAGTCTCGTCGATTTGAGCGCGAAGCTGCTTGATGCGGCCTTCGATGGTCTTCTGGGTGCCGCCGCCGTCAACGATGGTCGTGTTGTCCTTGTCGATCGTGACACGCTTTGCGCGGCCGAGATCTTCGAGGCGAACTCCTTCCAGCTTAATGCCGGTTTCTTCCATGATGGCCTTGCCGCCCGTCAGAATGGCAATGTCCTCGAGCATGGCCTTGCGGCGGTCGCCAAAACCGGGGGCTTTCACGGCCGCGGCGTTCAATGTGCCGCGGAGCTTGTTGACCACGAGCGTGGCCAGCGCTTCGCCTTCTACTTCTTCGGCGATAATCAGGAGCGGCTTGCCGGCGCGCGCAATCTGCTCGAGCAGCGGCAGCAGGTCCTTCATATTGCTGATTTTCTTTTCGTGGATCAGGATGTAGGGATCTTCGAGAACCACTTCCATCCGGTCCGGGTCGGTAATGAAGTAGGGCGAAAGATAGCCGCGGTCGAACTGCATGCCATCAACAGTCTGTAGCTCGGTCACCATCGTCTTCGATTCTTCGACCGTGATGACGCCGTCCTTGCCAACCTTCTGCATCGCTTCGGCAATTGTGTTCCCGATCGTAGTATCGCCATTGGCTGAAATGGTTCCTACCTGAGCGATCGCGTCGCCGGAAACCGGCTTCGAGGATTTCTTCACTTCCTCGACTATGGCATCGACTGCCTTTTCGATACCACGCTTAAGCGCCATCGGATTGGCTCCGGCCGCGACGCTCTTCACGCCTTCACGGAAGATCGCTTGCGCCAGAATGGTCGCTGTCGTCGTGCCGTCGCCCGCAATGTCGGACGTCTTCGAGGCCACTTCGCGCACCATCTGCGCGCCCATGTTCTCGAGCGGATCCTTCAGTTCAATTTCTTTTGCCACCGTGACGCCGTCTTTGGTGATCGTCGGACCACCGAACTTTTTTTCGAGAACGACGTTGCGGCCCTTGGGACCGAGCGTCACCTTCACCGCGTTGGCTAAGTGATTCACGCCCCGAAGAATTGCCTGGCGCGCGTCTTCGCTGTAAGTAATCTGTTTTGCTGCCATTGTTCTAATGCCTCCTTCGCCTTATGCCTTTGCTTTCTTGGTTCCACCCTCGAGCACGGCAAGAACCTCGTCCTCGCGCATGATCAGGTATTCTTCGCCATCCAACTTGATATCGCTGCCAGAATACTTGCCAAACAGGATGCGGTCGCCGGCTTTCACATCCAGCGGGATGATTTTGCCCTCTTCGGTTTTCTTGCCATTTCCAACGGCAAAAACCTGCCCTTCCTGAGGCTTTTCCTTGGCTGAGTCGGGAATGTAAAGCCCGCCCTGCATTTGTTCTTCCTGATCGATCCGTTTGACCACAATGCGGTCGTGAAGCGGTCGAATATCCATATTCAGAACCTCCAGTGTCTAAGTTGCTAACGGTAACTATTAAGTATTGAGAAACGTTGGAGCCCCGGCACATGCCGGGCCGAACTCCCTTAAGAGTTTTAGCACACTCGGTGACAGAGTGACAATAAAAAGATGTAAGTAATTGATTATAAATGAAAAAAATCGCTATCACTCGGGCCCATACAATGTAGGACTAAACATTATCTGAGTCTATTGTTTGCAGATTCTGGGCGCTGCGGCGCAATCGTAAGGCGATGATTTGAAATCTGCTATTCTTAAAATTCATCCCAGTTGTATGCGGCGATATTCCGTCCTGCTTTCTTGCGCCGCGTTCTTTCTTACCCTCCTCGTAACGTACACCTACGTACACCGCTCTTCGCGGGCGGCACAACATCCTCCGCGGCCGATCGCCACGGTCGAGCCGGGCGTGCAGGCTACCGGGAAAACGTGGCGCTATAACAAGGACGATACTCAGACGAACTGTCCGGTCGTGCGGATGGTGGCCTCGTCCTATCGGGCCGTGCACGAGCCATCAACGTTCGAGTTGACGGATATGCACTTGAAGCTGTTCAACAAGGGTTGCTCGACTTACACGTACGTGGAGACAAGCAGGGCTGAATTCGACGAATATTCGAAGGTGATGACATCGAAAGGCGATGTGCTGATCCTCATGAATGTGCCGCATGACAAAGAGCCGACGGATAAACAAGCGATCGCAAACCTGGTCCACATTTACACGAGCGGCATACGATACGAAACCGAGACGGGCAAGGCTGAGACGAATCAGCCTGCCCGTTTCACTTTCGCGGACGGAAAAGGCCAGGGCGTGGGCGCCGATTACGACCCGAACACGCATCAATTGCACATTAAGTCGCAGGTGTCGCTCGACTGGATTGGGACGGGGGCGCCGGAAGACGCTCTGCATGTCGAATCGGGAGAGCTGCGCTATGAGGAAAACCCCGGAAAAGTGTTTCTGTGGCCGTGGTCGCGGTTGAAGCGGAAAAACACGGTGGTTAATGCCGCGAATTCGGAAGTGACGCTCGACCAGGGAGTTTTACAGCAGATTGTTTCGCTACACGCGACAGGAACCGACGATGAAGAGAACCGCCATGTTGAATACGGCGCGGACCAAGTAGTGGCCTTGTTTAACGACAACGGCGACATGAAGCAGATCACGGGCGAGCCGAATGCGCATCTGGTTTCGCAGGATGCTTCTTCGAAGACCAGCATGACGGCGAATAAGGCGGTTCTGCACTTCGATATAAAGACCGATATCGTAAACGGGCAGGAGCGGAACAGCAGCGTTCTGCACGAGGCCTTCGCGAGCGGCCACGCCGTGGTGGATTCCTCGCCGGTTCCGCGGCCGGACGCAAAACCCGCGGACACGCGGATCCTCCGTAGCGAGCAGATCGAGATACTTATGAGGCCGGGCGGGCAGGAGATTGAGTCGTTGCGGACGGATACGCCCGGACAGCTCGAGATTAAGCCTAATCAGGCGGAGCGTTCGCATCGGTGGCTGGATGGCGAGCGGATACGCGTTGTCTATGGCGATGAGAATTCCGTGGACTCGTTTTACGCGTCGAAGGCATCGACCCGGACGGAAAAACCGCTTCCGGCCGGCAAAAGAATTGGCAAGGACGGCAAACCAGCGCCTCCTCCGGCTCCCGCTCTGACGTGGAGCGACGAACTTTGGGCTAAGTTTACGCCAAAGACAAACGATTTAGCGACGCTCGAACAGAAGGGCAATTTCCGGTACGAAGAAGGCTTGCGGCATGCCACGGCGGCTCGCGCGTTTCTTGAGCAGGCGGCCAACAAAATCGATTTGACCGGCGACGCGCGCGTCTGGGATGACACTGGAACAACGTCGGCGGCCAAGATTCTGCTGAATCAGCAGACGGGCGATATGGACGCTTCAGGCCAGGTTGCATCGACACGGCAACCCGACCAGCAAAAGAAGGACGATCAGACCGCCCCGCTGCTCGATCAGAACCGACCGTTACAAGCGCTTGCGGACACGATGAAAACCTGGGATCACAATCATAAAGTGCAATACGACGGTCACGCGGTCCTGTGGCAAGGGGCGGACCGGCTTCAGGCCGATGAAGTTGAAATCGACCGCGATCGAAAGACGCTGCATGCCTGCGGTCACGTCGTCAGCCAGCTCGTGGATCATCAACCCGATGAGAACTCTAATGAGCCTCCGCAACAGAAAAGTATCACTGACAATAGTCTGGTTCACCTTCAGGAGGTCTCGGTGACGGGGTCAATAGCGCCGGCGCCGCCCCCGGCCGCGGAAAAAAAACCAGGGCCCGTCATCTACACGTTGGTTCACGCGCCGGAACTGTTTTATGAGGACGATCAACGGCTTGCTCATTACGCGGGCGGCGTCGATCTGGTCCACGATAAGACAACCGTGACATCGAACGAGCTGCGCACCTTCCTCACGAAAGAGAACGCCGATAAAAACGGCAAGAGCGACAGCGGCACATCGCTTGACCACGCATTTGCCGACGGAAACGTGAAAGTGACGCAGGCGGGCACGGGTCGATCGCGCACCGGGCTCGCGAAGCATTGCGAGTATTATCCGAAGGAGAACAAAGTTGTTCTGAATGGAGGCGGGGCCAAAATGCTCGATACGCGGAAGGGAACCACGGTTGGCGAGCAACTGACATACTGGTCCGATTCCGACCACGTTCTGGTGGAGGGCGTTCCGAAGAAGCCTGTTGTAAGCGACATGAACCGGCATCGGTGACGGGGGCGTATGAGAGCGACAACGACAGGCGAAAGCGCCTAGCGCTAGAGTTTCTACATTTTGGTCAAGCAGCAGCAGCAGCCTGAACGAGGGTCTTGCCAGTACACTGTTTCGACGGTCTTGTAACGGATCTTGCGGCGTTTCCTCCATAGAAGATCTTGGTGGTTTTCCATAGGTAAGCGTCGTCTTGGCGCATTTGTTCGGGGGTGAATTTCTCAACCGCGTAGAAACGGCGCGAATCGGCCGGAGCGCGAAAACACAGCTTGGCATTCTTGCGCGCCGCACCAGCAGAACCGAGCGTTCGGGAATCTGCCGGAAGCAGGTCCGGTTACAGAAGCTGCCATCACCGGTCAACAGCAGGATTCTTTCCCGCCGCCCGCCTGATACAACTCCTGGCGCAGTTGCTCGCCTATGGCGACAAAGCGTTGTGACAGATTCTGCTGTTTGAGCGCTGTGCGATACCACTTCTTCATTTCGCGATTTCGAGAAACTCGGAAAGCAGGCTCATCGCACCTCCGACCGCAAGGCGAAGGTGTTCTTTTCCGGGCGTAGAAAACGGTCGCCGCGGGCGACCCTCTTGGTGAGAGAAGAGACCAGGCTTTCGCGATCGACGGTGACGCCGAAGTGCGTCTGGATACGTTCGAGAATCTCCGATATATGCAGAGGGTGCGGGCCTTCTTAAGTGTGTCGAAAGCCATATCCACTTGAGACAGACTTTTACGCTGGCGTGGCCCGGCTGCCGGCTCACCTTGGTGCAGGCGGCGAACGGCGCGCAGTTGTGCTTCCAGAGAGGCTTCGAAAACACTTACGATTTTCCGTGGGAAATGTAGAAACTCTAGTGGCCGGGCCTGCCCGGCCTTCTCCACACCCCTCCTGCTACTCTGTCAACGTTGGCAATGCCAACACAATTGCAAGGAGGAAACGCCACTGCAAATTGCAGCCGGGGTCGATCTTGGCGGAACCGCCATTAACTTTACTCTGCTGAACGCTCAGGAAGAGTTCCTCATTGAGAGACTATGCGAACATCCTGCCCGGTCTCGCGAGGGTCCGGAAATCTGTCTCCAACAGATCGCCGATGGTCTCAATGTCGCTACTGCGTTGGTAGGCGCCCAGCTTGATGACGTCGTAGTTGTCGGTCTGGATACGCCCGGCCCAGCGAGTTCGGCCGGTGTTCTCAGCGCCCGCGGTTCTACCAACTTTGTGCACCCCGATTGGGCCGGCTTCGACATTCGCGACCATCTCGCCAGGCTTCTCGGCAAACCTGTTACGTACCTGAACGACGGCAATGCAGGCGCTCTCTGGGGGCACTTCGTCCTCTTCGGAGCGACCAGCTTGGCCACATCGGTTTCCGCGATCATCGGGACCGGACTCGGTGGCGGAGTCATTACCGAGGGCCTTGTCATTAAAGGCCGAAAAGGATTTGGCGGCGAGCTCGGCCACGTTCTCATCCCGTTTCAAAGCATTCCGGGCATCGAGGGTCTGCGTCCCGAATGCAATTGCGGACGGCTCGGCGATCTCGAAGCACTGTGCTCGCTCACCGCCATCGGCAAAACGTTTCTTCCTTACTTTCTCAAGCGTTATCCCCATCACGAGCTTGCCAAGATTGGAGACCTCCGCCAAGCCGCTAAGTTAGTCCGAGGATTGGCCGAGAAGGGCGACTCGATGTGCCGAGAAATTTTCCGCGTGCAGGCGCGCGCGCTCGGCCTGTTCTTTGATCAGATGGTCAACACGTTCGATCCTGACGCGCTCATCGTCGGCGGCGGAGCCATCGAAACAGACCAGGATTTCCAGTGCTGGTTTCTTGACGAAATCCGCGCCGGCATGCCGCCCCAACGCGAAGAACAAATCGATATTCCCATCCACATCATGCCCAACGGCGACACCGCCAGCGCGCGCGGCGCAGCCCTTGAAGCTCTAGCCTTCGCCCGCCAGAGCGGCCTGATGTGACCGGGCTACGCTATTGGATGGAATGCCATGCGCGCGCTGCTGCTTCGCTGCTCTCGCCCTCTCCGTCGCGACGCCGCTCCTGGCTCAAAGCGACCAAGCCCTCCGCAGCTTCTTCGAGGGCAAGCAAGTTGTCGTGAAAATCGACATGCCCGCCGCATCCAGCGGTGTCGACGTTTATCCCGGCAGGGAAATAGCCGTCGATTACCGAGCCCTCGGCGACAGCCTCAAGCAATACGGAATTGCTCTGCGTAAAGGCGATTCCGTCATGATCACGAAAGTGCATCTGAAGGGCAAGCTGGTCGAGTTCCAATTAAGCGGAGGCGGCTATGGAACGTTTGGCGATCTCATGCGCGAGCCGTCCGCACCCAACACGGTCGTTCCTGAAAGCAAACGCGAGCGCGATCTCGAGAACGAACGCAAAAACACCACCGATCCCAACCGCAAAAGACAAATCGACCGCCAGCTTGACGATCTTCGCCGCGACCGCGAGCGCGAACAGGCGCGCCTGGAGGCCGGCAAGGCTCAGGTCGTCGCCGCGCAACAGGCGCAGATCAACGATAAGCGGGCTCATTCCGGTTCGCGTTTCAATATCCGCTATTCCCAGAACCTCTCGCCGCAACAAGCCTCGCCTCAAGCCATCATGGCCGTCCTCGCGCAATACGTCGACTTCCCTGGGCAGGAGGCCCAATCGCGCCGCGTTGCCGATTCACGATCGCTTTCCGCCGCGCTGCACAAAGGGATGTCGGAGGGCGATGTCACCACCGCCGCCGGCAATCCCTCGACAAGAAATGCAAAATACATTAGCGGCATGGATATCGTGGAATGTACCTACCAGCTAACTGACGGAAGCCTGAACGCGCAGTTCGTCAACGGCGTCCTCACCAGCTACACCGTTTCCTCCCGCTAACCCCGTGGCGCACGCTTCAGCGTGCAGCGGCGAACTTCAGTTCGCCGTCTAGAGTTTCTACATTTCCCACCGAAAATGTTTTAAGACGGGCTGGCCGGGTTAGGGCGGGATAGCGGGCTGCGTAAAAGTCGGTCTACACCTATCTTGTTGACAGACCTACAGGAGTATGTCACTCCATTCCTGAGCCCTCAGGCTCCAATGTCGCCACCGTTTCACGTGAATTTAACCCTAGGCTTGCGCTTCCTGCAGGCTTCCTTGTTACTGCCCTTACACCGTACTGCGCAGCTGAGCACACGTGCGTTGCCCTTCCTGCCTCGATCTCATCACTCTACTCCGAAAAGAAATGACCGAACAACCTCAACTGCTCACTCCTTTCGGCTTTCAAATCAGCCATCAGATCCTCGTTCAGGCTGCTGCTGCTTGACCGAAATGTAGAACTAGCGACAGGCGAAAGCGCCTGTCCACTTGGCTGGTAGACGCTTGCAAAATGTATGGTCTTCTATGATGGTCTTATCAGTCCTTGAGCACACTCGAAACAGTTGAAATTTCAAAATCGTACAACGGGCGCAGAGTTGTCGACAATGTTTCCGTTCGCGTCGAGCAGGGAGAAGTGGTGGGACTGCTTGGCCCGAATGGCGCAGGGAAAACTACTTCGTTTTACATCACCGTTGGTTTGGTGAGCCCTGAAGCGGGCGCTGTTCTGCTCAATGGTGAAGACATTACGCGGTTGCCGATGTATCTGCGCGCGAAGAAGGGCGTGAGCTACCTTCCCCAGGAAGCGTCGGTGTTCCGGAAGCTGACGGTGGAAGACAACCTGATGGCGATTCTTCAGACCTTGCCGATCAGCGGCCGCGAGCGCAGAGATCGGATGAACCGGCTGATCGAGCAGCTGGGGCTGGAGACCGTGCGGCACAGCAAAGGCTACATGCTATCGGGCGGCGAGCGGCGGCGCACGGAGATCGCGAGATCGCTGGTTCTAGAACCGAGTTTTCTTCTGCTCGACGAGCCATTCTCGGGCATCGACCCCATTCAGGTCTTGGAGCTGCAGCGGATCATCGCCGACCTGCGCCGCGCGGGCATCGGAATCCTGGTTACCGACCACAACGTGCGCGAAACACTTGCCGTAACGGACCGCGCCTACATTATCAGCGGAGGCCGGATCTTCCGCACGGGCACTCCCGACTCCTTGGGAAACGATCCGGAAGTGCGGCGGGTGTATCTCGGCGAGAGTTTCTACTTCGCGCCAAGTTTGAGGCGGTGAGGCTCGTTTTCACCGACTGCTACGAGTGAGGCGAAGAATCGGCGGAAACGCACCAATCAAAGAGCAGTTGCCATTCAGCCATCTGAATTGCGATTGCAGCAGTCTCGGCCTCGCCGCCTTTTTCGCGAGCCTCATCGCACCAATCGACAAAGACAGAGGGATCCCAGGTGGTCTTGGATTTCCAGTGCTTAAGGCCGCTGTTGTTCAGTATTTCCACGGTACGGCGGGAGAGGTCCGGAAAGATGGCGTGGTGCCCGACCTGCCGGAACCAGTAGCGCGCATTCGAAGAGTCGGGTTCCATTCGGTGGATGATGCCATGCCAATAACTTCCCTCGGCGGAGTTAACGTCCTGTGCCACAGCATGGCTCTCGTCCCAGCATCCAATGCGAAGCAGCAGGCCGGCTAAAGCCGCCCCGCTCTGGCGGGCGCCGGGGAAGAGGATAGCCGGATCCTGCGATCGAACGCTCGATGCGTCCACCTCGGGCCGCAGGGCGGCTTTGATCAACGGCAGGCGTTCCGGACTGGCGGAAAGGAGACGACCGACTTCCGGCGAAGAAAACGTCATATGAGAATTATGATCCGGATAGCGCGTGCGGGCGTGAGCATCTCTGCCCCAGACGATCCACGTCGAGTAGATTGAAAGGAGCAGCAAACGAGGAACCCTGCGATGCTTCATATAGCTGACGGTGAATCCGTGGCCGGTACGCTGAGACAGTCTGGAGTGGCGGGCGATGTGAGGATTTACGGTAATTTGATGTATGAGGGCCCAGCGCCAGCGGGGTTGACTACCGAAGCCTGGCTCGATTGCCGCGCAAACTTCCTTTCGCAACACGGTTGGGTTAGTTTTGAGGAGGCGCGTCGTTATGTGACGGCGTTCGAAGATACACTTGGATCGGTCTCCGGGCAGGATGAGACTATCCTTTGGCTGGATCACCGATTGTCGGACCAGCTAATTCTGATCAAACTGCTGGATTGGTTCAGTCGGCAACAGCTCGGCCGAGTTAAGCTGGGTCTGATTTGCGCCGGGTCCTATCCTGGCGTAGATCGTTTCGTCGGGCTTGGCCAACTCAGAGCCGAACAGCTGTTGTTGCTGGCTGATACAGGGCTTCCGGTTTCTGAAGCGCAGTTCCGCGCCGCGCACTCAGCCTGGAATGCGTTCAGTTCAGCCGATCCTACAGCCATTGAGGCTGTGATTGAGGGAGATAGTGCCGCTCTGCCGTTTCTCGCTACTGCGCTACGGCGTCACCTGGAACAATTTCCATCTGTAGGCAATGGCCTGTCGCGCACTGAGCGCCAGGCGCTTTCGGTACTTCGCGAGCATGGTCCTCTCAGTCCGCTTCGACTCTTCTTCGCGGTGCAAGCGATGGAGAATCCGCCCTTCATGGGAGATCTCTCGTTGTTTCGTATTCTTATCGATCTCGCTTCCGCACGGCACCCGCTTATCCATACAGCGGATGGAAGCCAACTGGGACTCGGTCATGGCGCGCCAACTTTCGAAACGATCTTGCCGGTGAGAATCAGCAAAGTTGGCCTCAGTGTACTCGACGGCCATGCCGACCACGTTCGCCTCAACGGGATTGACCGATGGCTTGGCGGAGTCCACTTGAAGGGGGCCGAGGCGACCTGGCGCTGGAGTCCAGAACGCCAACGCATCGTTCACCTCGAAGAATCTACCACCCAGGGCGTTACAAATTAAGCTGGTGCAGAGTATCGAGAAATGTGGACGGGCGCAGGAGGCCGTCGGGAAGAATCGCTGGGTCGGGGTGGCCGGGTGCGTAGAGCACGTAGAGAGGGACGCCGCTTCGGCCGTACTGCGCGAGGGCTTCGGTGATGGCGGGATCGCTCGATGTCCAGTCGGCACGGAGCAGCGCGACGCCGGATTTGTTCAACTGGTCCTCGACTTCTTTCGAGTGGAAAACGACGCGGTCGTTGACTTGGCAGGTGAGGCACCAGGCGGCTGTGAAGTCGATGAGAACGGGTTTTCCGGAAGCGCGATCAGCGGCGAGCTTTTCGGCGGAAAACGGCTCCCAGTGCAACGCGCCATTTGAAAGTTGCGCGCCACGGGCCGCAGCCGAGGCGGAAGCGGCGCCGGAAAGGCTCAGCATGGAGTAGAGCGCCGCGCAAACGATGAATGTAACGGCGAGGGTAACGGCCAAGCGGCTATTCGCCCAGCGATTCAAGATCCAACCTGCGATAGCGATAACGAGAAGCGCGGCGAGCAGGATTGTCACTTGGTCGATGCTCGATTGCTGCCCGAAAACCCAAAGTAGCCAAATGACCGTGCCGAAGATGGGGAAGGCCATAAACTGCTTAAGTGTCTCCATCCAGCGGCCGGGTCTTGGAAGAAATCGGGCGAGATGCGGGGCGAAGGCAAGCACGAGAAATGGCGCCGCAAGGCCGACTGCGAGGGCCGTAAAGACGAGAGTGCAGATGACAGCCGGTTGACTGAGCGCAAAGCCGACGGCCGCGCCCATGAAGGGGGCGGTGCAGGGCGTGGCAACGACGGTGGCGAGCACGCCGGTAAAAAACGAGCCGGTATAACCAGGCTGCTGCGCGAGGCTGCTTCCGGCGCCCATGAACGATTGGCCAACCTCGAACATGCCTGCGAGACTGAGCCCAAACAGGAACAGAAAACAGCAGAGAAACGTCACGAACACCGGCGATTGCAGTTGGAAGCCCCAGCCCAAATGGTTTCCTCCCGCGCGGAGCGCAAGAAGCACTCCGACTAGAACCCAGAACGAAGCCAGCACACCGAGGGTGTAGGCAATGGCGCTCAAGCGGACTATGCGGCTGTTTTTGTTTGCGGATTCGAGCAGATGAAGCGCTTTGATGGACAGCACGGGAAAGACGCACGGCATCAGGTTCAACACCAGGCCGCCCAAAAACGCGAAGCTCATGACGAGCAGCAGACTTTGGGGCGCGGCAGCGGAGGAGCTTGACGGCGCGGGCGCTGTGGAAACATTGGCGCTGATTTCATAGCCTCGCGGGCTGTTGCCGCTGGAGGAGCCGGGCACAATCAACAATCCGTCGAGCTTCGGAACCGGCTGAGAAGGCTGGCTCGGCCGCTTCAGTGTTAGCTCGATACCCTGCGGTGTCGCGCTGACATTCTGTGGAGCGGCATTTTCGATGGTGTCGGGTTGAGCGGGAAAGAAAAGAACGCCGGCCGCGCCCGTCAAGCCTTGAACTTTGAGGACGAGCGAGGAAGGATTCGAAGCCGCGGAAACATGCCAGCCGGGCGGTGCGGGCAACGGCATACTGGCGCGTGCGCGAGCGAATAGCGGTTCGTTAGCAGCTAAATTTTTGGCAGACTCGCGGTGCACCGGAAGGCTAAGTTCTAGGGCGGCCTTACCCGGAATGCACGTTTCGCGGCATACCAGGACTCGCAGGTTGCCCTTGAGTGCAAGGGCGCCGCCGGCGGGCACGCTTTTTTCGGTTTTGATCGCGACCGGAAGCAGAACATCGTCTTCGTAGCCGTAATCGAGCAGCGGACCAACGGGTAGACGATGGGGAACGGGAAATTCGATCGGCCCTGCGGAAAGTCCTGGGGGAAGATCCCATTGAACACGCGGTGGCTGGCCGGAATCGCCCGGATTTTTCCAATAGATATGCCAGCCCGGTTCCAGCTGAAAATGCAATCCAACCTGAAAGGGCGAACCAGGTTGAATGCTGGTTTGTTCCGAAATTAATTCGACCTTGCCATGCGGGATTGGGAGCGGCGCGGAGAGGAGCGAAGCGGCGCACGAGAGGAACAGGAGGCAACGAACTGGGGCGCTCGGCATAGGCAGTGGCTCCCTTAATTATGACCGGGATGAAACCGGATATCCTTTGTCTTCCCAATCGGCGCGGAAGCTGGAAGCGAGATTGAGAACGCGCAGGTTCGTGTAGCCGAGCTCTTTGAGGGCCCGGAAGGCGGGACGAATATTAGGGCAGCGAACGATTGGGCAGCAGCCGCAGTAGAGAACTATTGCTGCATTGTGGGGCAGGGACGCGACAGCCTGTTTGAGTGCTGTGAGTCCTTCCGTCTTGCTCGCGGGTCCCGCGAATTTCGCTCCCGGGATATGCTTTTGCCGGTACAGAAAGGGGAATGCGACACAAATAATTGTTGGCTGTCCGGCAGGAGCCCCGAGGATCTTCGCCAGCGCCGCGGGTTGCAGCAATTCTCGTGCGGACCAGGGATCGGATTGCGACTCCTCACTGTGCAGATCATGAGCAAGCGGAACCAATGCGGCGACCAGCGAACCAAAAAGGTTGCGGCGCGAGGGAAGCATACGGTCCGCTATGTCCGATAGAGAAAAAAATGTTCAACTGGGCCGTCGTTTAGCGACCAAGCGTAAGGAGCCGGCGGGCATGGCGTTTTCGAAGTAAGCTATATAACCCTGCCGGTCCAATTCATCAATCAGAAAATGTTGAAAGGATTCCGGGCGCGGCTTCTCAAACGAAATGGCCACTTCCGGAGTTTCGGAGAGCTGATTTGTTATATCTCTGAGAAGCCCTTCAAATCTGCTCTGATTCCAATCGTTGTATTCCCGCAAGCTCATACGTTTCTGTCCCGACAATCGCACGACCATCAAGAATGATTGTCTCACGCCGGCGGTGAGGAAGGTGGTAGAGAAGTTTCGATGGGGTTACGCTACGGTTGCGGTTTGAGTTCTTCTTTATCGGCGGGAGCCATGGCTGAGAACATGAATCTCAGAACGGCGCGCGTTGCGGAGACGGCGCCGAGAGCCGAAATGACGAAGACGGCGGAGATGGTAAGGAGGAGCATGACTGGTGATGATTGAAACGCGTTCTTCCAGTACGATTGGCGAGGGGAGGGGCCGTCTCAGGGGCGCGGCATATTTCAGAGGGGCGAGAGGGTAGGATTTTTCCGATATATGGAATTGGCCGGGCGCTCACGCTTCCGGCTCCTTCTGGTGGGTCCGCGACGGGCGAGGCGGGCCTCGGCCCGTACAACTCACGCTCGTTTATGGCAGCAATCGGTCAGGCGTGATTGGCAGGTCGCGCACCCGGATGCCGGTGGCGTGGAAGACGGCGTTTGCAATTGCGGCGGCTACGCCGGTGATTCCGATTTCGCCGATGCCTCGGCAGCCGAGCGAATTGAAATTGTAATCGGGCTCGTCGATCCAAGTGACATCGATGTCGGGAACATCAGCATGAGTGGGAACGAGATAGCCGGCGAGGTCGGCGTTGACTGCCTGGCCGTGTTCGCGGTCGTAAACGAGTTCTTCGAACAAAGCCTGGCCGATTCCGAACACGATTCCACCGATGAACTGACTGCGAGCGGTCTTTGCGCTGAGGATGCGGCCGCAGTCGAAAACGCTGACAATGCGCGCGATGCGGACGCGGCCGATTCTTTCATCCACCTGGACTTCAACGAAGTGGGCGCCGAAAGATTGGAACGAGTATTTTTCGTTCTGTCCGAGGATGGGGCTTGTGCTGGCCTGCGCCTGGATGGAATCGCGACCATCGAGCGAAAGCAGGTCGGCGTAAGCGATACTCTGTTTTGGTTCCGAGCGATGAGAGAGGCGGCCATTCTGAAAAATGAACTGCTCGATGTGACGGTCGGCGTCAGTAAATCCATCGGCGGTTCTGGAAGCGATTTCGAGCAATTGTTGCTTGATTTCGGCCGCGGCATCCATGATGGCGGGCGCGGTGCTGGCCGTGAGATTGGAACCACCTGCCACGGCGCAAGGCGCCAGACGCGAGTCGCCGAGCTCGACTATGACTCCCTCGACGGGCAATCCCAGACCTTCTGCGGCGGCGATTGCCATCATCGTGTACATGCCGGTGCCGGTATCGGTGCCGGCAGTTGAGACGACAGCGCTGACACCGGATTCGGCCCGTTCAAGCCGAATGTGAGCGGTGGAGCCCATAAGATAGCCGGGATACGTGGATGTTGCCATTCCCAAGCCAATGAGATTGTGTCCGTCACGGACCGATCGCGGCTCGGAAGGGCGGTTGTTCCAGCCGAAGCGCTCAGCTCCGCGATCGTAGCAAGCGAGGAGGTTTTTGCTCGAGAACGGCTTGCCGGTATTCAGATTTATGCTGGCGTGATTGCGGCGCCGAAGATCGACCGGATCGATCTTGAGTTGATAGGAAAGCTCGTCGAGGGCGCTCTCGAGGGCGAATTGGCACGGAGCTTCGCCGGGAGCGCGCACCCAACCAGGTTTCATCACGTTGAGGCGAACCAGGTCGTGCGAAGTGGCATAGTTGGGTACGGCGTAGAGCATGCGTGAGGCGAAGCTGACCGGCTCGACGAATTCGTCGTTTCCCGACGTGTGCGAAATGGTGTGATGGCGGAGGGCGGTGATACGTCCGTCTTGCAAGGCACCAAGCTCGATGTGCTGCACCGTTTCTGTACGGTGACCGACGCCATACAACACTTGCGGCCGGCTTAAGACGGCTCGAACTGGACGGTGCAATCGCTTGGAAGCGAGCGCGGCCAGTATGACATAAGCGTGAGTAGCTGCCTTGGAGCCAAACATGCCGCCAGTGAAGGGGCAACGCACGTGGACGTTGTCGCCTGGGATATCGAATGCGGCCGCGAGTACACCGTTGTCTCCCGCGATCCACTGAGTGGAGTTATAGATAGTGAGCGCGTCGCCGGACCAGGAGGCAACGGTTGCATGGGGCTCGAGGGCGCAGGAATGTTCATTCGGCGTGGTGTAAGTCTGGTCCAGCGTAACGTCGGCCTCGGCGAGGGCCTTGGCGACATCGCCGCGCGAGAGTTGCAAGGGTTCGCCAAAGAATTGCTCGGGTTTATAGGTAGTATCGGGCGCATCGTCCATGGCCAACGCGAATGGCGCGGGTTGGTACTCGAGTTCGACGAGCGAGGCGGCATAGCGGGCCTGTTCGAGCGTTTCAGCCACTACCACGGCGGCGCATTGTCCGGCATACCAGATTCTTTCATCTTCAAGGGGAGGGCGATCTTCGGCCGTGGTGCCAGATGAGCCAAGACCGCTCGGCATTTTTCCAAGGGGTCCTCGGCTTTCGTGAGTGAGCACCAGCAAGACGCCGGGAGCAGATTCAGCGGCGGCGGTGTTTATCTTTTTGATATGCCCGCTGGCGATGGGGCTGTCGACGAGCACGGCGTGGGTCAGGCCGCTTAGCAGGAACTCGGCTGCATACTGCGCAGTACCTGTGACTTTCTTCCTGCCGTCGACACGGCTAACAGGACTACCAATTACTGTTGTGGTGGCCATAGATTCACTCGTTTAAGGATGAGCGGTCAACTCCGTGAGTGCATAGACAAGCGTACGTTTGGCAAGCCCCACTTTGAAAGCGTTATGTTTCTGAGTTTTCGCGCCGCGAAGGGCCGCTTCCGCAGCCGCTTGGAAGGTCTGTTCATTAGCCGGGTTGCCATTGAGCGCCGCTTCGGCTTCGAGCGAGCGCCAGGGCTTGGTCGCGATTCCTCCAAGGGCAACACGTGAGGAACGGATTGTCGCTCCATCGAGATCGAGCGCGACGGCGGCGGAGGCGAGAGCAAACTCGTAACTGGCGCGGTCTCGCACTTTTCGATAACAGGAACGGCGCGCCATTGGAAAATCGGGAATGGTGATGTGGGTGATCAATTCTCCGTGCTCGAGTACGGTTTCCCTTTCCGGCGTATCGCCGGGAACGAGATGAAAATCATTAAACGGAATCGTGCGAGTGGCGCCGCCGGCGCGCTGCGTAGTCACGGAAGCATCGAGAATAGCGAGCGCCACGCACATGTCGGAGGGATGCGTCGCAATGCATTTTTCGCTGACTCCCAGAATGGCGTGACTGCGGTTAAATCCTGAGAGCGCGTCGCAGCCCGATCCGGGGACTCTCTTGTTACAGGCGGAATGCACATCGCGGAAATAAGGGCAACGAGTGCGTTGGAGAATATTGCCCGCCGTTGACGCCATATTGCGCAACTGGGCTGAGGCTCCTGCCAACAATGCTTCCGAGAGCACCGGGTAGCGCTCGCGGATGACGGGATGGTTGGCAAGATCGCTGTTACGCACGTTGGCTCCGATGCGGACGTGGTTGGCCTGAACCTCGATAGCGTCAAAAGGAAGACGGTTGATATCGACCAGTTCGGTGGGCGCGATGACATCGAGCTTCATTAAATCGATGAGCGTTGTGCCGCCGGCGTAGAAAACGGCGCGGGGGTCGGCAGCGACCGCCTCGAGTGACGCCGCGGCATACCGGGGTTGCGTGTATTGGAACGGCTGCAAACTAGGTGTCCTTTCCGCCGTGCGAAATCGCGTGGCGAACGGCGGCCACGATATTTGGATAGGCTCCACATCTGCAAATGTTGCCGCTGAGGCGTTCACGGATCTCGGCGTCGCTCAGCGCGCTAAGCGTAGGCGCCCGCGAGACATCTGGAGTGACATGGCTCGGAACCGCGGCCTTGGCCTCTTCGATCATGGCGATGGCGGACATGATCTGGCCGGGCGTGCAATAACCGCACTGAAAAGCATCGGTCTCGATAAAGGCGGACTGCATGGGATGCAGCGGGGCTCCGTCTGAGGCGAGGCCTTCAATGGTCAAGATTTCGTCGTGCTGATGCGCCACGGCTAAGGAGAGGCAGGCAAGAATGCGGCGGCCATTAACGTGAACCGTGCATGCGCCACACTGTCCCTGGTCGCAGCCCTTTTTGCTGCCGGTGAGACCGAGGTGGTCGCGTAACGCGTCGAGGAGAGAGGTGCGTGGGTCGAGGCTGAGGGTGCGCGGCTCTCCGTTCACGCGCAATGTTACGAGGATCGGTGGAGTATTCGATTGTTGCAAATTTGTGTTAGAGACTGCGTGTGGAAGGGGCATCGCTTACGTTCCTCAAGTGTGAGAGTACTACCTTCGAAAACGTTACCTCCTTCGATGACGAGGGATGCAATTTGGATGCGGATACCAGCGGCTCTCCCCGATTTTTGGCATATAATGCACCCACTGGGGTTTGACAAATGCGATTAAGAATAAAGGTCCTCGGTTGGACTTGCGCCGCGATTGCGCTTCTGTTCGCTTCGATCAATTGCGCCTACGCGCAAGCGGTGAACGGGACTGTTGTGGGCACGGTCACGGATCCCACGGGAGCCGTGATTCCAGACGCGAAGGTTGCGCTCACAAATGTCGACACAAGTACGACCCGGACGGCGAGCACTGACGCGAACGGTTACTACACTTTCCCGAACATGCCGCCCGGCAGATATTCGGTGAAGGTGGAAAAAGAGGGCTTTTCGAGCGCCGAGCAGGGGGGAATCACGCTGTTGGTAAACAGCACAGCACGCGCGAATTTACAGCTACAGCCTGGCGCGGTGAGCCAAACGGTAGAGGTGACCGGCGCCCCGCCATTGCTTCAGACCGATACAGCGAAAACCGGCGCGACCATGAGCTCGCAACAAGCGACGCAACTTGCGCTGGGCAACAACCGCAATGTCCAAAACTTGGTCAACCTCGTGCCTGGAGCGACGCGCGCGCAGTCTAATCATTCGGCCTTCTACAATGCGCAAAACAGCTTGAACAATCAGATCAATGGCCAGTCGAGCCTGGGTAATAACTATCAAATCGAGGGCGTGAACGACAACGAGCGGACCGGCTTGCTGCAGGTGTACGTTCCACCAGTGGAGTCAGTTCAGCAGATGGACGTGACCACCAGCAATTACGATCCAGAGCAGGGCGTGGCGGTGGGCGCTGTCATCAACATCATTCTGAAGTCAGGCTCGAACGACTTCCACGGGAACCTGTTCGAGATCTGGAACGGCAACTCGCTGAACGCGCGGAATTTCTTTAACTATGGCATGAACGGACAACCCTATGTGTTTCCGCACCTGGTATCGAACTATTGGGGAGGCGCGCTCGGTGGCCCAATTCGCAAGAACAAGACCTTCTTCTTTATGGATTATCTGCGAACCACAAACCACCAGGCGCAGTTCCAGCAACTGGCCGTTCCGACGGCGGCGCTGAAGAACGGCGACTTTTCCGATCCCGCTCTGACGAAGATCTACGATCCGGCGACTGGCGATGCGGCCGATTGCCTGCCCGGCGGCAACTCCAAAAACTGTGGAAAGGGGCGCACGCAGTTTCCGGGCAACGTCATCCCCGTAAGCCGCATCGATCCGATTGCGGCAAAATTGATGGCCCTGGTGCCTTTGCCGAATGCGAATCTGACTGCCGCCGGCACGAAGAAGTATCAGAACAATTTTTTGGAGCGAACGGGATTCACTCAGGACGCTAACACCTTTGATACGAAGGTCGACCAGTATGTGGGAGAGAAGGAGCACATTTCCGGGCGGCTGAGCTACACCAACCCGCTGACCGATCAATTGCCCGCTTTTGGTCCCGTGGCCGGCGGCCCGGTTGCCGGCGGATTCCAGGGGACCGGTTCCGACGCAACCTATTCGGCCGGAATCAATTGGGACCACATTTTCTCGCCAACCTTGATCTCGGAGGCTCGAATCGGGCTGAACCGCTATCGCAATGTGGCGAATGGTTCGGATTACGGAACGAACAGTTCCACTCAGTTCGGCATTCCCGGCGTGAATGTGGACCCATTTACCAGTGGGATGACAGCGCTGAACAGCACGGGGTTTTCCAACCCTCTTGTTGGCTACTCCGCAAGTTTGCCGTGGGTGCGGGCGGAGACCGATTTCGATGTTGTGAATAACTGGACAAAGACCAACGGGAACCACACGTTCAAGTTCGGCGGCAATTTCATTCGCATTCGCGACGATCTGCTGCAGGAGCAAACATTCGGCCCGCGCGGCACATGGAATTTCGCGACGGGGCAAACGGCTTTGAATGGAGGGCCGGGTACCGGCTTTGCGAACAACTTTGCCGCCCTTCTGTTGGGCGTGCCCAATCAGGTAGGCCGCGATCTACCGATCTATTTCCCCGCTTATCGCGCATGGCAGCTTTTCTTTTACGGCGGCGATAAATGGCAAGTGACTCCGAAACTGACGCTTGATTTGGGGCTGCGCTGGGAGTTCTATCCGCGAGCGACGCCTCAATTTCGTGGCGGCTTTTCGAACTACAACGGGGATATGAACACACTCGTTGTCGCTGGTGTTGGAGGCAACCCGATGAACCTGGGAATGAACCAGCAGTATCACGACTTTGCGCCTCGAATCGGAGCGGCATTCCGTGCTACAGACAAGGACGTGATTCGGGCCGGATTCGGCATCAGCTATGCGCCGTTCGCAGACAACACTTACGCTTACAACTTCCCCGTGAAGCAGAACAATGCGTTCAACTCGATCAGCAGCTTTGGTCCGGCCGTTCTTCCAAACGGTGTGGCCGCGACGTTTGAGCAGGGCTTTCCGCCTCCAAGTGTGGCGACCGTTCCCTCAAACGGCTTGATTCCGGTAAATACGCCGCTGCTGCTGAGCCAGTCGTATATTACGATTCCGAAGAATTACTTAGATCCCTATATCGAGTCGTGGAACTTCACCTACGAGCGGGCGCTGCCCGAGAATGTCGTGTTCAGCCTGGCTTACGTCGGCAACCGGGGCGTGCATATTCCCCTCGATTACAACTTGAATTCGACAACGGACCCCGCCTACATCGGCAAAGGCTCCGCGGGCCAGCCCTTCTTTCAGAGATACGGCATGACGTCTGGTGTCGATCTGCGCTACTGGCAGGTCTCATCCGACTACAATTCGCTGCAGGTAAGCGTGAAACGGCAGTTTACTACCGGACTCACGCTTACAGGGTCCTACACCTGGGGCAAGGCCCTCGGGTTTGGCGGAGAAAATGGCGAGAACGCACCCAGCGCGGTGTATTACGTGGACTTCATCAGAAACTACGCGCGTACGGATTTCGACCGCGAGCACATGTTCAACGTGAGCGTGATTTATGATCTGCCATTCGGCAAGGGCAAAAAGTTTTTGCAGAGCGGGCCGCTCAATTACATTTTTGGAGGATGGCAGCTCACGAGTGTGGTGACGTTGATGAGCGGATTGCCTTTGAATTTTACCTGCAGTTGCAGTTCTGCTTTGAACACGCCCAACAACCAGCAATCACCCGAGCTGGTTGGGCAGTTTACGAAGCTATACGGAATCAACACGCTTCCCTGGTTCAATACATCCGCGTTCGTGGACCCGACCCTTCTGTTTGGAACGCCAACCTTCGGTAATGTGGGAAGGTATATCGGGTCGGGACCCGGCTTCTTCAATCTGGATGCGGCGCTTTTCAAAAACATTCACGTCAAGGAAAGATTCAACCTCGAGTTTCGAACCGATTGGTATAGCGCAACGAATTCTCCGCAATTCAACAACCCGGACACGAACCTTGGCGATTCGAACTTTGGGCTCGTGACGGGCGCAGGCGGCAACCGGACGATCGATCTCGGCCTGAAGCTCAGCTTTTAGCCGGGCCAGACAAATCGGGTAATCAGAGTTGGTTTGATTCCAGGAACCTTGATTACCCGGGGGCGGCCGAGGCCGTCCTTTCTTTCGAGTGAGGAACCGAGCGTTATTGTGTGTTGCGTGTGCGGGGTTGCTTGCGGCGCAATGGAGACATTTCGGCGACGGCTCGTCCGGCACGCCGTCGTCGATGGCGGATGAGATGATCGGAGCTCACAACCGGCTGCGAGCGCAGGTGGGCGCGCCGCCTCTACGCTGGTCGCGCGATCTTGCCAGCTATGCGCAAGACTGGGCCAACCGCTTGGCAAGAGAAGATCGGTTGTATCACCATCCACATCCTGTCTATGGCGAGAACCTCTTTCTGATAGATGGCGGGAGAGTAAGAGCTACTGACGTTGTGGCTTCATGGGCAGCGGAAGGGAGGAACTACGATTACCGAACAAATTCCTGCCGGGGGCGGTGCGGACATTACACGCAGATTGTTTGGCGAGATACGCAGCAGGTGGGGTGCGCGCGGGCGGAATCGGGGAATACGCAGGTTTGGGTTTGCGAGTACAATCCGCCGGGCAACATCGTGGGCGATCGGCCTTATTGACAATAACGCGGGAATCGTACAAGCTTCTACGAAAGGTCTTCCGCCCGCCCAAGTAGCGCGTCGCGACTGAAAATGTCTGTCGGGGCCGATGCGTTTGAATCCACTGAAAGGAAATCGAGGGACGTGAGCAAAGCCATTGCTTTTGCCGTATGGATCGGCGCCGCGGCACTACTTGCTGGTCAAGAGAAGAGCTCCGCGGAGAGGGAAAGCGCGATGAAAGCCGATCTGGGCGGCCAGATCGACTCGATGAAAAAACAGGCGCAGGTGATGGTGGATACCGTTTTCAGCTTCGGGGAACTGGGTTTTCAAGAGTTCGAAACTTCCAAATATTTATCCGGAATACTCGAAAAGCAAGGCTTCAAAGTGGAGCGCGGGGTCACGGGAATCCCGACCGCGTTTATGGCGACTTGGGGGGAAGGGAAGCCAGTGATCGCTTTAGGATCGGACATTGACGACATCCCACAGGCGTCGCAGAAACCTGGCGTTGCGTACCACGATCCGATTGTTGAAGGCGCACCGGGGCACGGCGAAGGCCACAATTCGGGTGTGCCGCTGAACATTATCGCGGCGATCGCAGTCAAGAAGGTAATGGAGCAGGAGCATTTGAAGGGCACGATCAAGCTGTGGCCAGGTGTAGCGGAGGAGTTACTGGGGTCGAAAGCGTGGTACGTGAAGGAAGGCGTCTTCAAAGACGTAGACGCGGTGCTATTCTGCCATGTCGCCAGTGAGTTTGGCGTTTCATATGGGCCGAGCCCCAGCAATGGGTTGGTGTCGGTGGAGTACATGTTTCAGGGCGAGAGCGCACACGCCGCCGGCGCGCCTTGGCGGGGACGAAGCGCGCTCGACGCGGTGGAGCTGATGGACGTGGGCTACAATTTCCGGCGCGAGCATCTTCGGCTTGCGACCCGAGTGCACTATGTAATTACCAATGGAGGGGATCAGCCGAATGTTGTGCCGCCGGATGCATCGGTGTGGTACTACTTCCGTGAAGCGGATTACGACCATATCAAGAACTTGTGGCGCATTGGCGACAACATGGCGCAGGCAGCCACTCTGATGACGGATACGACCTACGCCGAACGACTTCTTGGCTCGGCGTGGCCGGGATATTTCAACAAGCCGATCGCCGAGGACATGTACCAGAACATCAAGAAAGTCGGATTGCCCGAATGGTCGCCGCAAGATCAGACATTGGCGAAAGCTCTCCAACACGAACTGAAGGTGCCTGAGAAGGGACTTGCGACGAAGATTCAGAATATGCGCGAACCGAAGCCGCAAGAGGAGGAGAACGAATTTGGCATGAACATTGGGCCAACCGGTGGCGGTTCAGACGATATCGGCGATGTTTCATGGAACGTGCCTACCGTGGTGCTGCGCTATCCGTCGAATATTCCCGGGGGTCCTGGGCACAATTGGGCGAATGGGGTATCAATGGCCACGCCGATTGCATATAAGGGGGTTATTGCGGGGGCTAAGGCTCAGGCCATGACGGTTTTGGATCTGCTGCTACATCCCGAACTCGTCAATTCGGCCTGGGATTACTTTCGCAACGTGCAAACCAAGGATGTGAAATATCAGAGTTTCATACGGCCCGGCGATAAGCCCGCGATTTGGCTGAACGAGAAAATCATGGAACAGTATCGTCCGCGGATGAAGCCGTTTTATTACGATTCTTCGAAATACGAAACATACCTGGATCAGCTCGGTATTAAATATCCGACAATCAGGACGGCGCCGACGACGCATTAGGGCCATCTCTGGTACACTTGGTGCTGCCTTCCCCGGTACCGCAAAAACTCCCCCGACGCAACTGAGAAGAGAAAGAAGTGATGAGAGTGGGCAGCATGTCGGCAAACCTATGTACCGCATATAGTTATTTTTCTTGACGCTACACTAGATATAGGGGATGATTTTCAAGGACCGTTCTTTCGCTCGTTCCACCAGGGAATCGCGAATCGGTCCGGACGGCATTCAGAGAAAGGCAACACACATGGGACAGTTAGCTGTTGACCTGAGCGCGCGAGCCGCTGAGCTTCATGCGCCACTTCGAAAAGAAGAGCGGAAAGGCGTCTCCTTTCCACGGCACTTTACGAGCCGGCTCGAACCTGGAAAAACTCCTTACGATGGGATTACGTGGGAGTTGCGTACCGCGACGATCGGTAACGACAAGGGTTCGGTCATTTTCGAGCAGCGGGACGTTGAGACGCCAGCTGAGTGGTCACAGACAGCCACCAACATTGTGGCGAGCAAGTACTTTCACGGACACGTGGGTTCGCCGGGGCGTGAATCGAGCGTCGGTCAACTTGTGCACCGTGTGGTGGACACGATTTCGACCTGGGGCATTGAAGGAAACTACTTCAAAACGAAGGAAGATGGCGAAAATTTCCGCGCCGAGCTGGCGCATTTGATGCTAACTCAGAAAGCCTGCTTCAATTCGCCGGTTTGGTTCAACGTTGGAGTGAAGGAACCGCGCGGTTATGGGTTCTACTTCGATGAAGCCGAGCAGGTAGTGAAGAAGTTGATGCCGGGGCAGAACCATCCGCAGTGTTCGGCATGTTTCATCAATTCCGTGAGCGATACTCTCGAATCGATCCTCGACTTGGCGAAGACCGAGGGCATGTTGTTCAAATGGGGCTCGGGCACTGGAACGAATTTATCGGCGATCCGCGAGGAAGACGCCTCGCTCTGGGGCGGGGGGCGCGCTTCGGGGCCGCTCAGCTTTATGAAAGGCTTCGATGCGTTTGCAGGCGTGATCAAGAGCGGCGGCAAAACCAGGCGAGCCGCGAAGATGGTGATTCTGAATTCCGAACACCCGGATATCGAGAAGTTTATTTGGTGCAAGGCGAAGGAAGAGAAGAAAGCGCACACGCTGATTGAGGCGGGCTACGACTCTTCTCTTGACGGCGAGGCGTATAGCTCGGTGTTCTTTCAGAACGCGAACAACTCGGTGCGTGCGTCGGACGAGTTCATGCAAGCTGTGACGGAAGATGCCGACTGGTGGACGCGCTCGATTCAAAGCGGGCAGCCGTTGAAGCGGTATAAGGCGCGCGATCTGCTGGGGCAGATTGCGGAGGCCACCCATCAGTGCGGCGACCCGGGCATGCAGTTCGATACGACGATCAATAAGTGGCATACATCGAAGAACACGGCCCGCATCAATGCGTCGAATCCCTGCTCGGAGTACATGTTCCTTGACGATTCGGCGTGCAATCTCGCCTCTCTCAACCTGATGAAATTCACAGGACCGGATGGAGCGTTCGATACGGATGCGTTCCGCCACGCAGTAGACACTGTGATTCTGGCCCAAGAAATTCTGGTGGACAACGCCAGCTATCCAACTGAAAAAATCGCAAAGAACTCGCACGATTACCGTCCGCTGGGATTGGGCTATGCGAATTTAGGGGCGCTGCTGATGTCGCTCGGTTTGCCATACGACAGCAATGCCGGCCGGAATTTCGCGGGCGCGATCACCGCCGTCATGTGCGGGCAGGCGTACCTGACGAGCGCTCGTGTGGCCGAAGCCGTCGGTCCTTGCGCCGGCTATGCCGAGAATGAGGAACCGTTCCTGGGCGTGATTCGCATGCACTGGAATGCGGTCAGCGGACTGGATAGCAAACTGGTTCCGCCGGCGATGTTCAAGGCGGCGGAGGAGTGCTGGAGCGCGGCGTACGAGCTCGGAGCCAAGGTGGGATACCGCAATGCACAAACCACGGTTCTCGCTCCAACGGGGACCATTGGGTTCATGATGGATTGCGACACGACCGGCATTGAACCGGATCTTGCGCTGGTGAAATACAAGAAACTGGTGGGCGGCGGCGTGATCAAGATCGTGAACAACACGGTTCCGCAAGCTTTGATCAAGCTAGGCTATACGCCTGAGCAGGTGGACGCGATTGTGACGCATATCGATTCGACAGGAACGATCGAAGGCGCGCCTCATATTAAGCCTGCGCATCTTGCCGTGTTCGATTGCAGCTTCCGGCCGCAGAACGGGACTCGGTTTATCCAGCACATGGGCCATCTGCACATGATGGCCGCAGTCCAGCCGTTCATCTCGGGCGCGATTTCGAAGACGATTAACATGCCCGAGGAATCGACGGTCGAGGACATCGTGGAGGCGTACCTGGAAAGCTGGAAGCTTGGGCTGAAGGCGGTTGCGATTTACCGTGACGGATCGAAGCGGTCCCAGCCGCTCAGTTCCGGCACGGGCAAAGGCGAGAAGAAATGGGTTGCCGCGGCTCCAGCGCCGCCGGTGATTACGGAAAAGATCGTTTATCGTCCGGTGCGCCGCAAATTGCCGGATGAGCGCCAGTCGGTTACGCACAAGTTTTCGATCGCGGGACATGAGGGCTACATCACCGTCGGGTTATACGAGGACGGCACTCCGGGCGAGGTTTTCATTTCCATGGCGAAGGAAGGCTCGACTATCTCGGGCCTGATGGATACGCTTGCCACGTCGATCAGCTATGGCCTGCAATATGGCGTGCCGTTGAAATTCTTCGTGGACAAGTTCAGCCACGTTCGTTTCGAGCCGAGCGGATGGACCAACAACCGGCAGGTACCGTATGCGAAGTCGATCATCGACTATATCTTTCGGTGGCTGGGCAACCGGTTTCTGGGGATTGCGGAAGTGAGCGAGGCCGGAGAGACAGCAATTCTTAAGCCGACCGAGCCGGAGCCGCAGCAGGCGCTTCCGTTCATGGCGGTGGACGATACGACAGATGCGCCTTCGTGCTCGGTTTGCGGCAGCATCATGACACGAAACGGTTCGTGCTACAAGTGCCATAACTGCGGCAGTACTTCGGGATGTAGTTAAAACCTACGGTTTACGAACCCGCGCAATTCTTGCGGGCGCTTGCGCGGCGGTAGCCAACCGCCGCGCAGGATGTCATTCTGCCCCACAGAGCGACAGGTGCGCAACTCGAAGAATGCCACCGTTCGAACCGGGGGCGCTCACGCTTCCGGCTCGGATTCAGCGAAACAGACTCAATTATAGGCGTTGGTTCATCGGCAAATCTGCCCCGACGGCGCGTTCGCAGTTTCTGTGGTCACATCGTATCAGTATGCCAACCACGAGGGCCGTTTCCCACGATCGGCCCGCGCGGTTGAACGACCGCGAGCGCTCTTCTATGCTGAGCGCGTTTGATCGATTGGTTCCGGCCATTGCTCCGAGGAGCGCAGCCGCAGCGAAGCGTGAACTCGCCGCAGTGCGCGAGGCAAGAAAAGCCGGCGGTCGCCGAACCCCTCCAGACGAAAGATGATAGTTCTTCGCGCCACCAGCCGAAAGCCGCTCCCATGTGGGCTGATTCGTTATCCTAAAGTTCTGCTGAATGAATGCGGAGCTCATAGTTGTCAATGGCCCTCAGGCCGGAAGCCGCTACGCGCTCGACAGGGAAGAATTCTTCGTTGGTAGGGCGCCGAACTCTTCGCTAGCGCTGGCCGAGCCGGAGGTAGCGTGGCGTCACTGCCAGATTCGCCGGCAAAGCTTCAAGTATCTGGTGACGGATTTGCGGACCTCGTCGGGCACGTATGTGAATGGGATGCGGACTGCCGAACGGTGGCTCGAGGATCGAGACCAGATCGGCATCGGTAAAACGATTTTGATGTTTCGCTCGGTCGAGGGCATGGAAGCCGAGGAGTTGGCTGAACGGCGGCCGGATACGAAACCGGTTCTGCTGGCTGCGTGCTCGCTCGTGTTCCTGTTTCGGGCGTTGGCGGCAAGCGTGGGTGAGGCGCAGAACGGGCTGCTGCAGAATCAGATTCTGCGGCTGATTCGCGATCTGATTCCCACAAACGAGGGCTTTCTAGTGGTTGGGACAGGGCGCGACGAATTGCGATCGCGATTCCGCGAGCAATACCCAAAGAGCGAGCCGGGTTTTGAAGAAGGCCTGCTTCGCGTCTGCGAAGAAGGCGCTTTTCAGGACGCCGGCACGGGAACGGCGGGCGTTCCCTTGTACGTGGGCGGATCGCTCAGCGGGGCCATTATCCTGCGCGTGGAAGAAGCGGAGAAAGTTCGACTGGCGTCACACCTCGACGTGCTGACGGCGATTGCTTCACTTGCCTCGGTCGGCTTCGAAGCCAATCGCGAAATCGAAACGTTGAAGGTCGAGAAAGCTCTTCTCGAGGAGCGCTTTGGTTCTTCCACTGGGATAGTCGGCAACAGTCCCACCATACTCAGGCTGTTGGAATTGGTGGAGCGTGTTGCGCCGCGCGACACGACGGTGCTCATTCTTGGCGAAAGCGGGACGGGCAAGGAGCTGATCGCGCGAGCTCTGCATGCGAAGAGCTCGCGGCACGAACGGCCATTTATCGCAGTGAATTGCGCGGCGATGAGCGAAACCTTGTTTGAGAGTGAACTGTTCGGTCATGAGAAGGGGGCTTTCACAGGCGCGATTGCCACGAAGAAGGGCCGTTTCGAGTTGGCCCAAGGCGGCACGGTCTTTCTCGATGAAGTCGGCGAGCTGGCTTCATCGCTTCAGGCCAAGCTGTTGCGCGTGTTGCAGCAACGAGAGTTTGAACGAGTGGGCGGAACCGTTTCCCATCAGCTCGATATTCGCGTGATTGCCGCGACCAATCGCGATTTGACAGAGGATATCCGGGCGGGCAAGTTTCGCGAGGACTTGTATCACCGGCTGAACGTAGTCTCGCTGTTCTCGCCTCCGTTGCGCGACCATAAAGAAGATATTCCGCTGCTGGCGAAGTATTTTCTCGAACGCTCTTCGGAGCGCTGCAAGCGGCAAGTGGCCGGCCTTTCGCCCGAAGTGGAAGAGCTGATTCTTCAATATAGTTGGCCCGGCAACGTTCGGGAACTCGAAAACGCGATGGAGCGAGCCGTGGTCCTGGGTGTTTCAGATCTGGTGCTGCCGGAAGACTTGCCCGAATCGCTGCTCGAAGCTTCGCCGCGCGATGCCACCGCCGAATATCATAGGTCAGTCGGCATGGCCAAGAAGGAAGCGATTCTCGATGCCTATCTGCGAGGCAATGGAGATTATAAGCAAGCGGCAAGGTTCTTAGGACTGCATCCGAACTATTTGCTGCGCCTCGTTCGGAACATGGGACTTCGCGAGGATATCAACCGGTTGCAGTCGGGTCAGTGACCGCTCCCTTGCGGTTGCGGCTCGTTATGGTTAGGCGGGGCGTCTCGCGTCGAGATGGATGATTCCTCGCTGCAGCGCGATGGTGACGGCATGCGTGCGGTCTTTGGCTTCGAGTTTGCCCAGGATGTTTTGGATGTGAGCCTTCACGGTGCCGGCCGCGGCACCGATTTCTTCGCCGATTTCTTTATTGCCCAGTCCGCGCGCTACCCATAACAGCACTTCTGCCTCGCGAGGCGTCAGCGCCACTTCGGGAAAATGTTCACTGAGTTGTTGAGAGACCTCAGGTGGAATAAACCGCTTTCCTGAATACACGGTGTGTATGGCCCGGACGACTTCCGTGTGCACCATCTCCTTCAGCAGGTAGCCGCGAACGCCGGCTTCGAGCGCGCGGTAAATATCTTGATCGCCATCGTAGGAAGTCAGCGCAATGATTCGTGCTTCGGGGAACTCAGCACGAATCTCTTTGGTCACCTCGACACCGTTTCTATCTGGAAGCCGAATGTCCATCAACGTCACATCGGGCCGATGCAGCCGGTACAATTGGAGAGCCTCTTCCGCATTCTGAGCCTCGGCAACGAGCATGATTTCGGGTTCGGTGGAAAGAATCGCGGAGACGCCCTTGCGCACGAGTGGATGGTCGTCTACGCAAAGTACAGAGATTCGCGCTCGACCACTCATGCCTTTTGGTTCTCCATAGTTTCGCGCTGGTCTGGCGTCTCGTGTCCTTCGGCTCCAGCCCGCGACTTCGTGTTGATGGGCGCGGTGACCAAAACCTCGGCTCCCAAGCCGGGCACACTCGTGACGACGAGCTTTGCGTCCAGCTCGTTTGCCCGTTCCCGCATGCCGACTAATCCATAGTGCCCGGGCTGCGGGCGCCGTGCGTCTGTATCGAAGCCTCTGCCGTCGTCTCTGATCGACAATTCAACGTTATCCCTTATGAATGCAAGACGTACTTCAATGGTTTTCGGTTCGCCATGACGAATCGAATTGGCCAGCGCCTCCTTCGCAATGCGCAGCAGCTGATATTCGAGGTCGGGAGATAGTTGGCAGGGAGCAGGTTGAATTTCGAGCACGAGCCGAATAGGTGTGCCCGAAACAGCTTGCCGGGCGTGGCGCGCCAGGTTTTCAGCCAAGCCCTGTTCTTCCGAGCCGAGCTGGTTCCGCAACCCCCATAACGAGTGCCTCGCATCCGATAGGCAAGTGCCGGCGTCCTTGATGATGTCGCGCAGAACCTCCTTCTCTTGCGAGGGCGGCAGCTGCGTCCAAAGCGCTTGAAGCTGCATGGTCACACCCGAGATCCCCTGCAGCAGGGTGTCGTGCAGTTCGCGGGCAATACGGCTTCGCTCCGAGATCACCAGCCTGAACCGGCGTTTGAGGTTGCGGATTCTGACCAAGTATCCAAGCCAGATCGCCAAGCCCACTAAAACGGCCAGAAGCGGGAAGAACCAGGGGCGCTGATAGAGGAGAGGCTGAATCGTGAAGTCGATAGATGCGCCATCGGTGCTCCAGACACCATCGCTGCTCGATGCGATTACCCGAAACCGGAAATGGCCTGGAGGCAAGTTGGTGTAAAAGGCTTCGCGGCGGCTTCCCGCCTCGACCCACTCCTTGTCGTAACCATCGAGGATGTAGCGAAAGGTCACTTTTTCAGGCGTGACAAAACTCAGACCGGTGTACCGGATCTCGAGATTCTTTTCATACGGCGCGAGCGACAAAGGAGCTTCGGGATCGCGCCGCTGTCCATTCACGAAGACCGTCTCAATCTGCGTTGGCGGCGGCAGACGATTCGGCAAAAGATGATTCGGGTCGACGACGACGAGCCCGTTGGTGGTCGAGAACCACAAGCGGCCGTCGCGCGTGCGGCAAGCGGCAGGCTGTACGCCACCCTGACACTCAAACCTTAACTGTCCGGTGCTGAACGGAAAACTTGTCACCCCTTTCTGTTTGCCATCGGCGAACTCGTCCAATTCCGAGGCGCTGACGCGAAAGATGCCCTTGCTCGAAGCAAACCAGAAATTCGCATGATCGTCGGGAAGAATGGCGTAAATCTGATCGTCAAAGAGACCGTCCTTTGTGCGGATATGAGTGAGCGCGCCGTTCTTCCAACGGACCAGCCCGCTTCCAAGGGTTCCCATCCACAGCACATGCCGCGTGGTATCGGCGTAGTAGCTGGCAATGGCTCGGGTCGGATCGGGAGGCATATAGCTTGAAACCGCGCCATTCCGGAGCGTATAAAGACGTCCCGACGCTGTACTGACGAACAGACGAGTGGTCCTTCCTCCGCCAAGCGCCACAATGGGCTCGGAATCCAGGCTCAGGAACTGAGCGGGACGTAAGAACCGGTTGTTTTCAAGCACGGACAGCCCGCCGTTAGCGCCTACCCACAGCGCCGATTGCGAGTCAACAAACAGGGAACTAATCCGGTCGCCGCTTAGCCCATCCTTTTCCGTGTAGGTTCGAATCACATGTCCATGGCGGAGAAGGGTCAGTCCTTTGGGTGTTCCGATCCACAGGTCGCCATCTGCTCCAGAGGCAAGGCTCAGGATATGGTTATCCGCTAGCCCATCCGATTTGGTGAGAACTGTAAAACGACGACCATCGAACCTGGCCAGTCCGTTTTCGCGCGTTCCCACCCATAGCATTCCGTCCTTGTCCTCGACGACCGGTCCGGCATCATTTGACGGCATGCCTTCACTGGTCGTATAGGGCGTCACCTTTGAATCGGTGAACTGATCGAGACCGTTCTTTGTTCCAACCCACAAACTGCCTTCGCGATCGAGCAGCATTGCGAACACGCCCGTGTGAGACAAGCCGTCTTTCGTACGGTACGCGCTCCATTCGCCATTGTGGAAGCGCGCGATGCCGCTTTGAGAGCCAACCCACACGCTGCCATCGGGACCCTCGAGTATTGTCGAGATCAAATTGTCGGGCAGGCCATCGCTTGTCGTGTACCTTCGAACGTTGGACCCCTTGATGTGAACAATACCTTCCTCGGTTCCGGCCCAAATGCTTCCATCACTTGCGCACGCGAGGGGGCCCACATCGCCGATCGATTCATTTGGAGCCGCGAATGGCACGAACCGTTCGCCAACTCGCCGGCTCAATCCGGATTCAAAAGTCGCCGCCCACAGCGTCCCATCGCTCGCCTGGCATACGGAATGTACACGATCGCTAGGCAGACCGTCGGCCGTTGTATAAACGCGACGCACCTTGTCCCGAAATTCGACCAGTCCTCCGCTGGTGCAAATCCACAAACCGCCGCTTTTGTTGGGAACGACGCAAACGGCAATGTTGGTGGGCAGTCCGTCTCGCGTGGTGAACCAGCGCCGCGACCCGCGGGAGATTCGCGCGAAACCATTGCCGATTGAACCCGCCCACAGCACGTGATTCTTGTCTTCAAATAAGGAGCGTATGAGGGCGGGCTCGAAGTCGCCGCCGATCGAGCGATTCACTTTAACGGGGCGGAAGCGCTCGCCATCGAAGCGGATGAGTCCGTTTTGTGTACCTAACCAGAGGTAGCCGTCATGCGTTTGTAAGATCGAATAAACGGTGGGTTCGAGCAGCCCCTCTTCCTGGTTCCATACACGATGCGAATACTGCGTTAGCGTCTTGCTCGTGTCGAGCGCGTAAGCCGCCTTGGCGAGAGCCGAGAGACAAACGACCGCAACCGCCGCCAGAACAGAACGGACGAGTCTTCTGCCGGAATCGTTGTGGCTAGAGATTACATGCATGAGCAAGGAGCGCTGATTTGATTCTAACGAAGCTTCTTCGCTTCATCTGCGCCCAAAACTCGCCGTATTTCCATTCCTTTGAGGCGAAAAGCCCGAATTGACGGGTTACATGGCACGAGGCATCTGTATTTCCCGCGGCACAAATCCTTACAAACAGGATGCAGCTCTACGCCGAATGGCGTACGCGGCTCTCGGTCAATCGACAGTGGCGGTCGGGGAGGGCAAGGCGGATAATGCGGAGTGTCGAACTCCCAAACAAGTCCATGAATGAAAACCCTCCTTCCGCGGTTGAAAACGGCCAGACAGCTCCTCCCGTAATTGAACCCGGCAAGCCGCAAGAACCACGGCCAGAGCAACGCCCCCGGCGCCGCATCTGGCCGTGGCTTCTCGTTCTTGTGATTGCGGGAGTCGCAGTCTACTACTACATTTCACGGCCGAAGCAGCCCTCACAGCCGTTGACTGCCGCCATCACGACGCAAGTGCCGGAGCACGTCATGGGCGGGGCGGCGGCGGAGTTCCTCCAGTCGTAGCCGTAAAGGCTTTCAAGGGCGATATCGGCGTTTATTATACGGGGCTCGGAGCGGTGACTCCCATCTTCACGGTAACGGTGAAAAGCCGCGTGGACGGGCAGTTAATGCAGGTCCTCTATAAGGAAGGCCAGATGGTGAAAGAAGGCGAGCCACTGGTCGAAATCGATCCGCGGCCTTATCAGGCGACGCTGACGCAGTACGAAGGCGCGCTGGTTCGCGACGAGGCTTTACTGGCGAACGCTCGAGTCGACCTGAAGCGCTACGAAGATTTGATCGGTCGAAAGGCAGTCCCTGAGCAAACGCTGGCTACTCAGAGAGCGCTCGTCGAGCAGGATGAGGGAACCGTGAAAACGGACCAAGGCCAAATTGATGCGGCTAAATTGAACCTTGTTTATTGCCACATCACCGCGCCCATCTCCGGCCGTCTCGGGTTGCGGCTGGTGGATCCGGGTAATTTCGTGCAAGCAGCTTCGTCGACCGCGCTGGCAGTTATTACACAAGTCGATCCGATTAGCGTGATTTTCACTCTATCGGAGGATCAATTGGGCCAGGTCGCGCAAAGATTCAATCATGGCGCGCGATTGAGGGTCGATGCTTACGATCACGAGATGAACAGGAAGATGGCTAGCGGCACGCTTAGCACAATAGATAACCAGATCGATCAGACTACCGGAACCGTAAAGCTTCGAGCGGTTTTCGACAATCCTGGTGGCAAGCTGTTTCCGAATCAATTCGTGAACGCAAAACTGCTGGTCCAGGAGAAGCGTGGAGTGTTGCTGCTGCAGAATGCGGCCATCCAGCGTAATTCCAAGTCGACGTATGTGTTTCTGGTCAAACCCGACAACACCGTCACCATTAAGCAGGTGCAGCTTGGTACGAGCGATGGTGAAAATACGGAGATCACATCGGGACTCGAGGCGGGCGATGTGGTGGTGATGACGGGAGTTGACAAGCTGCAGGAGGGCAGCAAGGTGCAGGTCCATATGGAAAATGAGCAGGCTCCGGCGCAAAGTGAGGCGCCGTCACAGCCACGCGGAGCGGGGCAATGAACCCATCGCGGACGTTCATCCTACGTCCTGTAGGCACCTCGCTCCTGATGTTCGGCCTCGTGCTGGTAGGAGCGGTCGCCTATAAGCAATTGCCTGTTTCCGCTCTGCCCGAAGTGGATTACCCCACTATTCAAGTGACGACGTTTTACCCCGGCGCAAGTCCGGATGTGATGGCCTCTTCCGTAACCGCTCCGCTCGAACGACAGTTCGGGGAGGTGCCTGGCTTGCAGCAGATGACTTCAATCAGCTCGGACGGGAGCTCGGTCATCACTCTGCAATTCAACCTGAGCTTGAATATCGATGTCGCCGAGCAGGAGGTTCAACAATCCATTAACGCGTCGGGCACCTACCTGCCCGCCGATCTGCCCACGCCTCCGATATACAGCAAGACCAATCCTGCCGACACGCCAATTTTGACTCTGGCCCTGAGCTCCGATGCGCTCCAACTTTCAAAGGTGGAAGACCTCGCCGATACGCGCCTCGCCCCCAAAATTTCGCAGCTTCCGGGGGTGGGCTTGGTTAGCATCAGCGGCGGGCAAAAACCGGCGGTGCGGATTCAAGCCAACCCGACGGCGCTCGCCTATTATGGCCTGAATCTGGAAGATCTTCGCAGCGCCATCACCGCGGCGAACGTGAACCAGGCGAAAGGAAATTTCGACGGGAAATATCAGGCCTTCCAAATTGGCGCGAACGACCAGCTTCTGTCGAGCGCCGATTACGTTCCGTTGATTATCGCGTACCGGAATGGAGCGCCGGTACATTTGACAGATGTAGCAGTCGTGAAGGACGATGCCGAGAACGTCCGGCAGGCAGCGTGGATGAATGAAACTCCGGCCGTCATTCTGAATATCCAGCGGCAACCGGGAGCCAACATCATTTCAGTCGTCGACCGGATAAAAACTCTGCTGCCCCAGCTCACGACTACGCTTCCTTCCAGCATTCACGTTGACGTCCTCACCGATCGGACGACGACCATTCGAGCCTCGGTCGCGGACGTGCAATTCGAGTTGATGCTTACCGTCGCACTGGTTGTAATGGTGATCTTTCTCTTCTTGCGGAATGTTTCGGCAACCATCATTCCGAGCGTGGCGGTGCCGTTATCGTTAGTTGGCACATTCGCGGTCATGTATCTGCTGGGCTACAGCCTGAACAACCTGACGCTGATGGCGCTGACCATCTCGACGGGATTCGTGGTGGACGATGCGATTGTCATGATCGAGAACATTTCGCGGTTCCTTGAGGAGGGCGACACACCTTTAAAGGCCGCGTTAAAAGGTTCCGAGCAGATTGGTTTCACGATTGTCTCGCTGACGATTTCGCTCATCGCCGTGCTCATTCCTTTGCTCTTCATGGGCGACATTGTGGGGCGGCTGTTCCGCGAATTTGCCGTCACGCTCAGTGTCACGATTCTGGTGTCGGCGATCGTTTCTCTGACTCTGACGCCGATGATGTGCTCGAGGATACTGAGGCATAAGCCCGAATCCCAGCAAGGACGTTTCTACCGGCTCTCCGAATACGCCTTTGAATGGATTATCGCGTTCTACGGAAGAACGCTTCAATTTGTGTTGCGCTTTCAGGGCACTACGCTGCTTGTCGCGCTCGGCACGCTGGTCTTTACCATCGTTCTTTTCCTCATGATTCCCAAGGGCTTCTTTCCTATCCAGGACACCGGCGTGATCCAAGGGATTTCGGAAGCGGCTCAGACCATATCGTTCAATGAAATGTCGGACCGGCAGCAGGCTCTCGCGAAAGTCATCCTCAAGGATCCAGCCGTCGAGTCGCTGTCGTCCTTCATCGGGATCGACGGCACGAATACGACACTCAACAGCGGCCGCATCCAAATCAATTTGAAGCCGCTCGAGGAAAGAAAGATAAGCGCCACTGACGTGATCCGGCGGCTTCAGCCAAAGCTCGATCAGGTGGCTGGCATTACGCTCTTCATGCAGCCGGTCCAGGACCTCACGGTCGAGGATCGGGTTAGCCGCACGCAGTTTCAATATACGATGGAGGATCCGAGTCAGGATGAGTTGAACGTTTACGCCCCGCGGATGCTCGAACGCATAAAAGCGCTCCCCGAGATTCGCGATGCGGCGAGCGATCAGCAGGTGCTTGGATTGCAGACCAGGCTGGTTTACGACCGGGATACTATCTCGCGGCTCGGGCTCGCTCCGTCAATCATCGACCAAACACTTTACGATGCCTATGGGCAGCGCGAGGTCTCGACGATCTTTACGCAGTTGAATCAGTACCACGTGGTACTCGAGCTGTTCCCGGATTTCCAACAGAATCCCATCGATCTGCGCGCCCTGTTTGTTCGCGGCGGAACGTCGAACTCGGGTTCGAGCGGGCTAGTGGCGGGCGGTTCGGCGACGACAGCCTCCTTGGGACCGACGAGTTCGAGCGCTCTCGAAGCTAGCACCGGCATTGCTTCAAATGCGTTGGGCGGCTCCCCCACCGCTTCGAGCCAGGTTTTCGGCAATAGCGCTATCGCATCTACCACCGCCTTCCCCAACGGCAGCCAGGTGCCCATCAGCGCGTTTACGCGGCTTGAAACCCGCACCGTTCCCATCACCGTGAATCACCAGGGGCAGTTTCCGGTCGCGACGCTGTCATTCAATCTTGCGCCGAACGCATCGCTAGGAGACGCCGTTAACGCGATCAACAAGGTGAGGGACGATCTCGGTTTACCGCCGAGCATTCAGACGGCTTTCCAGGGAACCGCCCAAGCCTTTCAGGCTTCACTGGCAAACGAACCGATCCTGATTCTCGCGGCTATCGTGACCGTCTATATCGTGTTAGGCGTGCTCTACGAGAGTTATATCCATCCCATCACGATCCTCTCGACTCTGCCGTCGGCCGGTGTGGGCGCGCTGCTCGCTCTCGATCTCTGCCATACCGACTTCAGCATCATTGCACTCATTGGCATTATTCTTTTGATCGGCATCGTCAAGAAGAACGCGATCATGATGATCGATTTCGCTCTCGAAGCTGAGCGCAAAGAAGGGAAGGGGCCGGTGGAGGCAATCTATCAAGCGTCTCTTCTCCGCTTCCGGCCTATCATGATGACGACGATGGCGGCGTTGTTGGGTGGAGTGCCGCTGGCTTTAGGAACGGGCGTGGGATCGGAGCTTCGCCGGCCGCTCGGAATCACGATCGTCGGCGGCTTGATCTTGAGCCAGCTTTTGACGCTGTACACCACTCCTGTGGTTTATCTCTTCTTTGATCGGCTGGCGGCCCGCTTGTCCAGGAAGCGCAGTCCGGTCATCGGGACCGAACCTTTGCCCGCGGAGTAAGCCGATGAACATCTCCGCCCCATTCATCGAACGGCCTGTCGGCACGACTCTCCTCACGATAGCCGTCGCGCTGGCGGGTGCGACTGCTTTCCGGCTGCTACCCGTTTCGCCGCTGCCGCAGGTGGACTTTCCCACGGTTTCGGTCAGCGCCCAGTTGCCCGGCGCCAGTCCGGAAACCATGGCATCGTCGGTGGCGACGCCGCTCGAGCGCCAGTTCGGCCGAATCGCGGCGGTCTCGGAAATGACTTCCAGCAGCTCACTGGGCTCTTGCAACGTGACGCTCCAGTTCGACCTCAATCGGAATATCGATGCCGCCGCCCGCGATGTCGAGGCTGCCATTAACGCGGCTCGCGGGTATCTGCCGACGAATCTGCCTAGTAATCCGAGCTATCGCAAGGTGAATCCCGCCGACTCGCCAATCATGATTGTGGCCCTTACATCCGACATTCTGACGAAAGGCCAGATGTACGATGCGGCCTCGACCATCATGGCCCAGCGCCTGTCGCAGGTGAGCGGTGTGGGACAAGTGATGGTGGGCGGCAGTGCTTTGCCTAGCGTCCGGATCGAGCTCAATCCCCTGATGCTCAACAAGTACGGCATCGGCCTGGAGCAGGTTCGAAGCGTGCTGAGCGGGGCCAACGCGAATACGCCTAAGGGCCACTTCTCGAACGCCAACCGCATGTGGGAAGTCGGCGCGAGCGATCAGATTTTCAAGGCAGTGGATTATGCGCCGCTCATCATTGCCTATAAGAATGGCGCGCCCGTCCGGGTCTCCGACGTAGGCCAGGCAGTCGATTCGGTGGAAGATATCCGCAATTCCGGGTACTCGAACGGCAAGCCATCCGTACTCCTCGTCATATTCCGCCAGCCGGGCGCGAACATTATCGACACCGTCGATCGCGTGCGCGCCGCTTTACCGCAACTGAAAGCGTCCATCCCTCAATCGATCGATATGTTTGTCGAGATGGACCAGACGATCACGATCCGCGCTTCCGTTCGCGAAGTCGAGAAAACGCTCGTCATTTCGGTCGTTTTAGTGATCCTGGTAGTTTTCGCCTTTTTGCGGAACGTGCGTACCACACTGATCCCAAGCGTTGCCGTGCCAATTTCGCTCATCGGAACGTTCGGAGTGATGTACCTGTGTGGGTACAGCCTCGACAATCTGTCGCTGATGGCGCTCACCATCTGTACAGGCTTTGTAGTCGACGATGCCATTGTCGTTATCGAAAATATTACGCGCTATCTCGAGAAAGGAATGCGCCCGATCCAGGCTGCTCTAAAAGGCGCCGGGGAAGTGGGTTTCACGGTAGTGACTATCAGCACGTCGCTGATTGCCGTGTTTCTTCCCCTGCTGTTGATGGGCGGCATCGTCGGCCGGCTCTTTCACGAATTTGCGGTGACGCTCTCTACCGCGATCGTGGTTTCGATGTTCGTTTCATTGACGACCACGCCAATGATGTGCGCGTACCTGCTGAAGACTCACGAAGCGCACGGGTGGCTCTACCGCAAAAGCGAAGAATTCTTTAACTGGATTATTCACACGTATGGCCGCACGCTGCGTGTCGTGCTCAGGCATTCGGCCGTCACGCTCATCATTTTGCTAGGCACCATTGCCTTAAATGTATATCTCTTCGTTCGGGTACCGAAAGGATTCTTTCCCCAGCAGGACAATGGCCGGTTGATGGGAGCCATCCAAGCCGATCAGGATACTTCGTACCAGGCGATGGATCGCATGCTGAAGCAGATGATCACGATTGTTACCGCCGATCCGGCCGTGGCGACCGCCACTGGCTTTACCGGCGGCGGCGGCGGCGGCGGCGGCGGCATCAATACCGCTCGCATGTTCATAATGCTGAAACCGCTCGAGGAACGCAAGATCAGCGTCGATTACGTGATTGCCCGGCTGAGACCGAAGCTGATGCGTATCCCCGGCGGCACGCTGTATCTCCAGGCGTCTCAGGATGTGCGCGTGGGCGGCCGCCAAAGCAATGCTCAATATCAATTCACCATGCGCGGCGACAACCTGAAAGACCTTACGCGATATGCACCGCTAATGCTGAAGGAACTCCGCACCGTCCCGAACATCACGGACGTCAGCAGCGATCAGCAGGACAACGGATTGCAATCGATGGTGACTTACGACCGGAACACTGCGGCACGCTTTGGCATTTCGTCACAGCTCATCGATAACGTCCTGTACGATGCCTTCGGCCAGCGCCAGGTTTCCACCATGTACACGACGCTGAATCAATACCACGTGGTAATGGAAGCTGCGCCCCAGTTCTGGCAGAATCCTGAGATCCTGCACGACATCTATGTTCAGTCGCCTACCGGCCCCGAGGTTCCGCTCGATGCGATTGCCCGGTTTGCTCCCTGACGGCGCCGCTGGCCGTTCCGCACCAGGGCCTGTCCCCGGCGTTCACGATTTCGTTCAATCTCAAACCCGGCGTGGCGTTGGGCGAAGCAGTAGACCAGATCACGGCCCGCGCGCTGAAGGTGGGTCTCCCAGCCACGGTCCACACTGCTTTCGCGGGAACTGCTCAGGCGTACGAGGATTCGCTCGGCAGCGAACCGATCATATCGCCGCCGCTCTGGGCGCCGTCTACATCGTACTCGGCATCTTGTATGAAAGCTACATTCATCCCATCACGATTCTTTCGACCCTGCCCTCGGCGGGCATCGGCGCGCTGCTGGCGCTAATGGTTTTCAAAACCGAGCTGACAGTCATCGCCATTATCGGAATCATTCTGCTGATCGGCATCGTTAAGAAAAATGCCATTATGATGATCGATTTCGCGCTTGCCGCCGAGCGCGAGGAGGGCAAGAGCTCGGAAGAGTCCATCTTTGAGGCTTGCCTGCTCCGTTTCCGGCCCATTTTAATGACCACCATGGCCGCCGGG